>NZ_SUMC01000289.1 GCF_005047355.1 Actinacidiphila oryziradicis | reverse complement strand
GACTGTCGTTCCTGGAACCCGTGTACGCCGAGCCGGCGCCGCCGCCCTCGACGCCAGGCCCGCCGCCGTACGCGCCCGGACCGCGAAGTTGCAGCGCCGCATGGCCCGTACGGTGTGGACCACCGGCGGCTGCACCAGCTGATACCTCGACGCCGAGGGCAGCGACACCACCGCCTGGCCGGGCACGACCGCCGAGTACCGGCGCGCCACGCGCGGGCTGTACCTGGAGGAGTACGACGTGCCGCGGCAAGGTGCTGCCGGCGCGGGTGCGTTCGCGGCGCGCGCGGGACGCGTTCGCGGCTTCTGCTGATCTTGGCACTCCCGCTCGGGCCGATCAGCCCGCTGACCAAGGCCGCCTTGAAGTACGGGCCGGGTTCAAGCGGGCGCCAACAAGCGGAACCAGGGACGCCTGGCCCTGGGCTATGAACTGCCGGCGGTCTCGCTGGATCGGGGCCGGTCAGGTAATTCGCTGGGCGGCCGCGATGACGGTGGCGCGTGCCCCGTGGCGGCGCTCGTAGGCCAGCGCCCGCTGGGCCGAGGCCGGGGTCGGCGTCGCGGAGCCGCCAGAGCCGCGCTCTTGAAACCGGGCCAGGGCCCGGGCCGTTACGGCCAGGGCGGCTCCAGCAGGTCCCCGATCTTGCTCAGGATCTGGGAGCGGCCCGCATGGGAACGCTCATACTCCTCGACGGTCCTCCGCTATCACGGCTCCCTTGGTCGTGGCGGCCACTACCGCCTCGGCGCGCTGCTCGAGGGTGGGGCCGAGGCGTTCGAGGAGGTCCTCGTCGTCGCGGCGGATGGAGTCGAGCAGGTCCAAGCTGTCGGTGTCGCCAATCTCCTGTGCGATGT
This sequence comes from Actinacidiphila oryziradicis, assembly GCF_005047355.1. Classification (GTDB taxonomy): domain Bacteria; phylum Actinomycetota; class Actinomycetes; order Streptomycetales; family Streptomycetaceae; genus Actinacidiphila; species Actinacidiphila oryziradicis. The sequence goes on along the minus strand of NZ_SUMC01000289.1, from coordinate 1,604 downwards.
GTTCGCCGGCCCGGCAGGTCGCCACGGCGAAGGCGGTGATCCCGTATTCCCGCTCGGTGTTCTTCAGCAGTTGCCGCTGCGTGGCCCTTCCCCGCAGCAAGGCGGCCGGTATGCCCATCGCCACCTCCAAGGGCAGCCGGACGGCCATCCCGGTCAGGCGCACGGCACCTCCGAAGACGGTCTGCGCCAGTCCTCGGGGCTGCAACTGCAACGTCTTCAGGCGTTCGTCGATACGACGCACATGGCCTCTGGCGCCGGCGATGCGGCGCTCCAAGGTCTCGCGGTACTCCTCGGCGGGCGTGCCCGTGGCATGCGCCCTGAGCCGGTCGGCGATCGCGGCTTCGGCCTCGCGGACCTCGCGCAGTGCCGGGATGAGCACGTCTGTGGTTGCGGTCATCACGTTTCCTCCGGCTGGTCCGATGCGGACAAGACACCCCGAAACGGCGTGGCCGGACGATAACCGGCTCTCGCCCCTCTCCTCCCACCGTGCCCGTAATGGGCTCCTCCCGCATCTTCCCGCTGTGCACGCCCGCAGGACGTGGGTGGCCGGCTATTCCCCCGGGGGGGCATCGACGATGATGTGCACCCGCGCGCAGGCTTCCGCGGCAGTGCCCGGCGGCTGTGCCAGGCCGCGATCCGGACACGGCTTTCGCGGCCCCGCCGGCGGGCGGCCGATTGCCCAGGCGGCCATCGGGGTCATTCCGCGAGCGCCTGCGGCGGCGGCCGGGACAGGCCGCCGGCCGGGCAGGATGACCCAGTGCCCATGACGGGCCATCAGGATACGGCTGGGGGCGTGCGGCGTTCCCGCGGATGGAGGCACGTCGATGACGCGGGCGGTGCGCGTGTCCGTGGCGTTCCTCCTCGGCGGGGCGGTGGCCACGACGGTGGGAGTCGCCATCACGCGGGGGATCTTCGCGCTGCTGGCCAACGCCGTCTCGCCGGGCACCTGTCCGACAAGGCGGCAGCGGGCACCATCCTCCAGATCGTGCTGGTCGGCCTGCTCCTGATCGCCGCGGTGAAGAAAACGGGAGACGGCCGAGCCGCCGAAGTGGCTCGGACGCTGATGGAGGCGACCGGCCTGCTGGCGATCCCTGCCGATGCCCCTCCGACATCGTGGTCACGCTGACCGTGGGAGCACACCTGGAACAGCACCATGCGGGTCTGGGCGCGGCGCTGCCGTTCATCGGAGCCATCGTCCTGATCGCGGGGCTGCCGCTGCTGGTATACCTCCTCTTCCGCAAACGCGCGGAGCGGCCGGGAATGGGTGAACTCCCGCGGCTGGGTGGCCAACCGCCTGCCTGATCTTCGTCGCACTCATCCTGTAGTCCTCATCGAAGGTTGAGTGATGTCACCGGAGGTTGGTGTGGGTGCCCCCGATGGTTGAGCGGGGAGGACCGGGTGACGAAAGAGGTCAGGGGTCGCTTCTCATGCGCCGTCGTAGCGCTATGCGGGTGCGAGCCCGAGCTACTGGATGACCACTATGGGCTCGTGAAACGCTTTTACTCGGATGCGTTCGGACGTCGCGATTCAGCGGCGCTCGGGCTTCGCCGAGCGCGACATCAGTTCCTTGACGGCCACCTGCGGGGGCTTCCCGTCGTGGACGA
>NZ_SUMC01000288.1 GCF_005047355.1 Actinacidiphila oryziradicis | reverse complement strand
ATCGGGTACAGCCTGGGCGGGCTCATCGCCCGCTACTACGTGCAGCGGCTCGGCGGAGACGCGTACGTGCCGCTGGTGATCACCCTCGGGACGCCGCACAGCGGCACCGCGACGGCCCTGCTGGCCCCACCCCACCCGCTGCTGCGCCAGCTCAGGCCGGGAAGCGAACTGCTGGCCGAGCTCGCCGAGCCGGCCGCGGGCTGCCGAACCCGCTTCGTCGCCTTCTACAGCGACCTGGACGAGGCCGTCATCCCCGCCGGCCGGGCCCGCATCGACCACCCCGACCTCCAAGCCCGCAACGTCCTCGTCCACGGCGTCGGCCACCTGACACTGCCCATCCACAAACCGGTCAGCGACGAGATCCGCGCAGTGCTGACCCAGACCCAGCAGGTCACGCCCGCCGCATGACAACCCCGGGCCCGACGAACCCCGCAGATTGCCGGGCGGGCCCCCGTTTCAGAACAGGCAGAACGCGGCACTCTGAAAGACATAAGTCCTGCAGCTGTCGGAAGAAGACCAGCAGCATGAGAAAGGACAAAGGAACCTTTTCCCCCCGCCCCGCGAGCGGGTCGGCGGTGCGCCCGTATCACCCCAAGGACGAGCCGGTGGTGCGCGAGTTGATCAACGCCGACCGGCTACCGGGACAGCCATGCTGCACCCGGGACATGCTGGCCGACGCCACGCGCGGGCCGTCCCGCCTCGCTGGTTGGGTGGCACCTGCCCAGCCGTGCATCAGTGTGCTGGCCGACGCCCAGGACCGGCCCCACGGCGTCATTGTGTTCTTGGCCTGGCCCGATGTACCGGTCGGCCTGATCTGCTGGCTGCACGCCCGAGAGGACCCCGCCGCCCTGCGTGCCCTACTCCGTCATGCCCTGGCCGTGCTCGCCGGCTGCCCGCTGGTCGAGGCGTTCGTCGGTGCCCCGCCGGACCCCCTGGGCCCGGGCGGGCTGTCCCGCACCTGCCGCGCCGCCACCCACGACGCGCTCTTGGAGACCGGCTTCACCGGTCGCCGCCAGGGCTGCTACCTGCATCGCCCGCTGCCCGTCGAGGGACTGCCCGCCAAGCTGGTCGCCGACGTTTTCCCCTGCGAATTCCCTCCGGGCTACCGGCTGATCATCCGTGAGGCGGACGAGCCGGTCGCCGAGACCCTGGTCGGCGTCGGGCCCGGCCACACCGCGACCGTGTGGTGGATCGAGACCCTGACTGCGCGGCGCCGTCGCGGCCTGGCCCAGCAGCTGCTCAGCCAGGCCCTGGCCCTGCTGGCCGAGCAGGGCGCCACCGAGGTTGCCCTCGTCGTCAATGACCTCCCGGAGACGGTCCCCGACAGCCAGGCCGCCCCGCAGCTCTTCAACTCCTTCGGCTTCGCCTTCATCGACCAACTATGGACCTACGAACAGCGGCGCCCCAGCCCCGCTCGGACCGCCGGCAGCGCCCGGACATCCCGCCGGCCCTGAACGTCAGGGGAAGGCAGGGGCCGCCCTGCCACCCCGCATCGCTCCCGGCACCCGGCTTGGTTCAGGCAAGAAATAGGGGGGCGGGGTCAAGTGGGCGCCCACAAGCCCGAGCCAGGGACGCCTGGCCTGGGCCTATGAGCTGCCGGCGGTCTCCCTGGATCGGGGCGGGTCAGGTGCGGGGTCGCTGGGCGGCCGCGATGACGGTGGCGCGTGCCCGGTGGCGGCGCTCGTAGGCCAGCGCCCGCTACCCGAGACGGCCGCCGAAGTGGCGGATGCCGGGGCGTACCGCTCGCTCCTCGACGCACTGAGCCGCGCGGCCTTCGACACCCATGTGATGACCGCCCGCTGCGCCAGATCCATCGGCGACGTCGACAAGAGCCGTCCCGGCTTGTTCCTGTTCAACTACTTCTACTTCGTCGCGGAGGACCCCGAGGGCGGTGGAGCACCTGGCGGACTGGTACGCGGCGAAGATCGGCCTGGACAGCGGGATCTCGGTCCGGGCCACCTTGTCCAGGACGGAGCGCAGGTGCCGTCTCCCATGATGAGCACCCGGTCGGTGCACTCACTGAGGTGCCCCGAAGTTTCCGGACATGGGCCCAAGCAGGGTTCGAGACATGTCGCTCAGGTGAACGGTGCCTGGCGATTTTCCACGGGCCGCGCTCCCATGGCCAGCCGCCGTGAACACGGCCGGCAGTTCGCAGCCGATTGAGTGATTGCGGTGAGCCACTTGGGGGCGGAGCCCCTCGCGCTGCCGAAGGGCGGGGCCTGGTTTCCCGCATTCTTGCGGCGGGGTGTCGGGCAGTGAACGGGCGTCCCGCCCATCGGTGTAGCGAGGTGTGATTGTTTATGGCCGTGTGCGAGGTTTGCAGCAACGACTATGAGATGACGTTCGAGGTGCGCACCGCCGGAGGGGTGCACACCTTTGACAGTCTTGAGTGCGCGGCCCAAAGGCTGGCGCCGATCTGCGAAAACTGTCAGTGCCGCATTCTGGGCCATGG
>NZ_SUMC01000287.1 GCF_005047355.1 Actinacidiphila oryziradicis | reverse complement strand
ACCACCGACGGCATCCACGACCTCCACAAGAGCGATGGCACGACAGGCCACTACTCCCACGGGACCGCCGACCCTACGCCCGACCAGCGAAAACGCATCCCTCAAGTCCGGAAAGACAACAGCTTCTAAGGGCCGCGGAGCGGACATGAACCGCCGGGGAAGGCTGCCCCGCGGTGGCTCCCGGCCAGCGACAGCCCGTGCACCCGACGCGCCGGACGACCCCTCGGCCGCCGGCGGTTGGGCAGCAAAGTCCAAGATCGGCACCCTCGCGGACGAAGACCCCGTCCACGCAACGGAGGGACCGGCGGGAGGGGTGGCCTACAGGACAGGGGGGATGAGCTGGGTATCGAGCGGTGCGCTTTCACGGCAGTCACTGGAAGTCCGTGGCGGAGTCCATACCTTCACCCGTTTGGGTCAACGCCCGCGCGCGGGTCGACCCGCTCGGCTGCACGGGTCGGCGGAAGGGCAACCGGTCAGGTTCGCGGCCGTCCGAGCCCAGGGAGGCGGTGCGCCGGTCACGCTCTCGCCGAGCAGCTTGGGGTGGGTGCACGGAGGATGCACAAGAGGCCCATCCATGATGCACGCCGGGCGGTCCAAGGCCGGCTTGCGGCCGGGCCCGCTGATCGCGGCGGCTTCGTACGCACCCGACCAGCCAGGAGACACGTGATGGCAGCGACCACGGATTTGCTCGTACCGGCGTTGCGCGATGTCCGTAACGCCCAAGCCGCAGTCGTCGACAGGTTCCAGGCTCATATCGCCGTCACCCCCACCGGGACGTACCGGCGGATCCTGGAGCGCCATATTGCCGACGCCCAAGACCATGTCAGCAGCATCGATCAACATGTGGAGCAGCTGCAGCCGCACGACCCGCTCCGGGATGCCTTCGAGGGGGCTCGTCACCTTGCAGGGCAGGCCACCCGGGTTGCCCGGCTGCCCCTCGACGTCGCCATGGCGGTACCGATCGGCGTGTTGCGGGGCCGGAGAAGGGCCGCGGAGCGCCAGCTGCTGAAGAACGCCGAGGACGAGTACGCGATCACCGCCTTGGCCGTGGCTACCTGCCGGGCCGGCGAAAGCATCGCCCGGGAGGCCGACGACGCCGCCGGCGCGGACCTGCTCGGCTCGATCCGCCGCCACGACGAGGAACTGCTGCAAAAGCTCGGCGACAGCCTTGAGGAGAGCGCCGGGGCGGTGGTGGCCGCCGCGAACGGCGGCCGCCGTGCGGAGCGGGTCGGCTCCACCGGGGGCGCACAGGCGGTCCGTGCCGGTTGGAGCCGCCTGCAGGAGACGGTCGCGGGCGCGATCGGGCGGCTGCCCGGCGTGACCCGGATGTGGAGCGAGCTGAAGGGAGCCGCGGTAGCGGAGGACGAGCTGCCGATTCCCGGCTACGGCGAGCTGACCGCCATCGAGGTCACCGACCGGCTGCCGCGCCTGGCCCAGGCCGACCTGGCCACGATCGAGGGCTACGAGCGGGCCCATGCGGGCCGTACCACGATCCTGAACAAGATCGCGGACCTGCGCGAGAGCGAGCCCTGGCCCGGTTACGACTCCATGAAGGCCGACGAAATCCGCACCCTGATGCACGTGGCCGACGCCGACCTCGCCCAGCAGGTACTCGACTACGAGCGCCGCCACCAAGAACGCACCACCATCACCACGGCCGCCGAACGCATAACCATCTGACCGGATGAGCCGTCCGGCCCCCGTCAGCGGGGCGCGGATGCTTCCTGCCCACCGGCGGCGCGGCGCAAGTCACTTGATGCGACCGGGGGCGCGCACTGCGGTTCGCCGTGGTGTCGCTGCTCTGCCGCCAGGTGAGCCGTCCCTACGATCGGAAGGTGGACGACACCCGAGCGGAGAACACCCAAGTGGACGACACGGACGTGGAAGGCGCTGTCGACTTCCCGGCCGATCTCCTGCAGCTGCAGCGTGAGCTGGATGCGGTGCGGCGCGAGTTCGTGCGATGGCGCCGTGGCGTGCGGGCGAGCAGCAGGTGATCGACACGCTGTGGGCCACGCAGTCCGAGCTGGCCGACGCCGTGGCCGGGCACTCGTTCCGGCGCGGGGCGGGGCCGATGCGGTCGGCCGGGCCTGCTCCTCCCGGTTTGCGGTGGCCGCCGGCGGCAGGAGGATGCACCAGGGGGCCCGCCGTCCGGGATCGCCGGCCCGTCCGCCCTTGCGTCTGCGGCGTGGTGCGCTGCAGACGGGATCGCGAGAGGAGGTCACGTTGATCGCCACAGCCTGGTGCGGCCGTCGGCTGGCCCGGGCAGCCGAGTGGCTGACCACGCCTCTGCTGCCCGAGGACTACCTCGGACTTGTCAATCCCCTGTGGTCTGCTTCCGAGCCGCGCGGATGCGTCGAAAGCGTCAGGCGCGAGACCGCGGATGCCACCACGCTGCTGATCCGGCCCGGCCGCGGTTGGGCCGGCCACCAACCCGGACATCACCTCCGCGTGGGAGTGGAGATCCAGGGAGTGCTCCACTGGCGGGTCTACTCGATCACTTCCGCGCCCGA
>NZ_SUMC01000286.1 GCF_005047355.1 Actinacidiphila oryziradicis | reverse complement strand
GCGGTGTCCGGCATCTGGTGCTGGCGTCGAGGCGAGGTCTTGAAGCGCCGGGTGCGGGCGAGTTGGTGGCCGAGCTGGAAGCGGTCGGCTGCCGGGTGCGGGTCGCGGCGTGCGATGTCGCCGACCGGGAGCAACTGACCGCGCTACTGGGGTCGTTGCAGGTCCCGCTCGCGGGGGTGGTGCACGCGGCCGGTGTCCTCGACGACGGTTTGCTCGCGTCGATGACGCCGGAGCAGCTGGACCGGGTGATGCGGCCGAAGGTCGACGCGGCCTTGCTGCTGGACGAGTTGACGGCCGGGATGGACCTCCAGTCGTTCGTGCTGTTCTCCTCCGTCGCGGCGCTGATCGGAAGTGCGGGCCAGGGCAACTACGCTGCCGCGAATGCCGGGTTGGACGCGCTGGCAGCGCGGCGCCGGGCGCAAGGGCGTCCGGCGGTGTCGCTGGCGTGGGGCCTGTGGGCGGCGGAGACCGGCATGACCGGCGTGCTGGACGCCGCTCAGCTGACCAGGCTCAACCGGATGGGTGTCCAGCCGCTCTCCTCGGAGTTCGGACTTGAACTGCTGGACGCGGCTCAGCGGGTGGACGCCGCGCTGGTCGCGCCGGTGCAACTCGACCTGGCCGCACTGCGGGAACAGGCGCAGGCCGGTACGGCGGTGCCGTTGCTGGCCGGGCTGGTCCGCACCCCGGGTCGTGCGACGCGCTCCGGCGGGGGCGGGTCGCTCGCGAAACGGCTCGCGGGCGTGGACCGCGAGCAGTGGGAGCAGGTCGCCCTGGATCTGGTTACCACGCAGGTCGCGGCGGTGCTCGGCCACGCGTCGGCCTCGGCGGTGGATTCCGCTCGGGCCTTCAAGGACCTCGGCTTCGACTCGCTGGCGGCGGTCGAGCTGCGGAACCGGCTGGCCCAGGCGACCGGACTGAAGCTGCCCGCCACGCTCGTCTTCGACCACCCGACCGCGATCGCGGTGGCGCGGTTCCTGGTGACCCAGGTTCCCGGGGCGACCGCATCCGGGACCGGCGCCGCTCCCGCCGTACGGGTGCCGGCCCGGCGCCGGGCCGACGCGGACGAGCCGCTGGCGATCGTCGGTATGAGCTGCCGCTACCCGGGCGGCGCGGCATCGCCCGAGCAGTTGTGGGATCTGGTCGCTGCCGGCCGGGACGCGATCTCGGGGCTGCCCGGTGACCGCGGCTGGGACCTGGAGCGGCTGTACGACCCGGACCCGGAGCAGGCCGGCACCGTGTACACGCGCGGCGGCGGATACCTGGACGGCGCCGGGGACTTCGACGCCGGGTTCTTCGGGATCAGCCCGCGCGAGGCGCTGGCGATGGACCCGCAGCAGCGCCTGCTGCTGGAGGGTGCGTGGGAGGCGCTGGAGGACGCGGGGATCGACCCGGGCTCGCTGCGCGGCAGCGACACCGGCGTGTACTGCGGCGCGGTCGCCTCCGAGTACGCCGGCGGGGCCACCCCGGACCTGGAAGGGTTCCGGCTGACCGGCACCACGACCAGCGTGATCTCGGGACGGCTGAGCTACACGTTCGGGTTGCAGGGCCCGGCGGTGTCCGTGGACACGGCCTGCTCCTCGTCGCTGGTGGCGATGCACCTGGCGGCGCAGGCGCTGCGCAACGGTGAGTGCTCGCTCGCGCTGGCCGGCGGCGTGACCGTGATGTCCGGGCCGTTCCTGCTGGTGGAGTTCTCCCGGCAGCGCGGCCTGTCGCCCGACGGCCGCTGCCGCTCGTACGCCGACGGGGCCGACGGGACCGGCTTCTCCGACGGCGTCGGCCTGGTGGTGATGGAGCGCCTCTCGGACGCCAAGCGCCTGGGGCACCACGTGCTCGCGGTGATCCGGGGCAGTGCCGTCAACCAGGACGGCGCGTCCAACGGGCTGACCGCGCCGAGCGGACCGGCCCAGGAGCGCGTGATCCGGAACGCGCTGGCCGCGGCCGGACTGCGGCCCGACGAGGTCGACGCGGTCGAGGGCCACGGCACCGGCACCCGGCTCGGCGACCCGATCGAGGCCCAGGCGCTACTGGCGACCTACGGGCAGGACCGCGACGCCGACCGGCCGCTGTGGCTCGGCTCGATCAAGTCGAACATCGGCCACTCCTCGGCTGCTTCCGGCGTCGCCGGAGTGATCAAGATGGTGCAGGCACTGCGGCACCAGCAGCTCCCCGCCACGCTGCACGCCGACGAGCCCAGCCCGCACGTGGACTGGGAGTCCGGCGCGGTCAAGTTGCTGACCGCCGGGCGGCCTTGGACCGACCCCGGCCGTCCGCGCCGTGCGGGCGTGTCGTCCTTCGGTGTCTCCGGTACGAACGCGCACCTGATCCTGGAGGAAGCACCCGCGCAGAACGTCACGTCGGCATCGGGAACGGGAACGGGAGCGGGAACGGGAACGGCAACGGTCTCCCAGGAACCGGTCCTGTCCGCTGGGGAGTTGCTGCCGGTGGTGCCGGTGGTGGTGTCGGCGCGGGATGAGGTGGCGTTGCGGGCGCAGGCGGGGCGGTTGCGTGAGTTTTTGGTGGCGCGGCCGGAGTTGGGTGTGCTGGATGTGGGG
>NZ_SUMC01000285.1 GCF_005047355.1 Actinacidiphila oryziradicis | reverse complement strand
AAAGGCCGGCCCGACACAACCTTCGGCACCGTGAACGCCGATGTGCTGGCCCACTTCGTACCGGGCTTTCAGCGCATCGACTTCGTCGAGGTCATCCTCAACAGCTCCTGGCCGGAGTAGCTAGGGGTGACTACTGCACGTTTCGGCCGACCCACGCAGGTGATGACGCAGACCGACCGGGACCATCTGGTCGGCAACATCGTCGGGCACATGAGCCAGGGGTGGAGCGGTCCATCCAGGAACGCGCGGTCAACGACTACTGGACGAAAGTGGACCCCGACCTCGGTAGGCGCGTCGCCCACGGCCTGGGCCTGGGAACCTCGCAGCCGGGCAACGGTGACCGAACGTGCATTCGTGAGGTCGGTCAATCCGTGAGTTTCAGGCTGGTGCCAGCGAGGCAGCCGCCGGGGAGGCGTCCCCGTGCACGCTCCGGGGCTGTGCCGCGGGGAGAGGGAGGCGAAGGTGCCGCCGGGGGCGCGTGGCACGCCCCCGGCGGCACCTTCCGGTCGGGTTGCCGGAGCCGTTCGGCTCATGAGTTCCAGATCTGGAACTCCGAGACCTGGCCGGCCGGCCAGCCGGTGTTGGCCGTGATGTTCACCCGGAAGTAGCGCTGAGTGGTGGCCGGGAAGGTGATGGTGACGGTGTTGTTGGTGGTCGGGTCGAAGGTGTAGCTCGCCGACGCCTTCACCGTGGTGAAGGTGGAGTTGTCGGTGCTCGCGAGCAGGGACAGCGTCTGGGTGCGGGCGCCCCAGCTGGCGGGGAGCTGCAGGACGACCCGGCTGACGCTCTGCGCGGAGCCGAGGTCCACCTGCACCCACTGCGGGAAGACGTTGTTGGTGCTCTCCCAGTAGGTGGACTGGTTGCCGTCCGTCACGCTCGACGAGACGTACGTCTGGGCGTGGCTGGACTCGCTGGTGGGCTTGCCGGCGGCCAGGTTGGTGCTGGTGCTGGCACCGGTGCCGGACAGCGCGACCGTGACGACGCCGTTGGAGGCGTTGCTGTTGATGGTGAGGTTGCCGGTGCGGGTGCCGGACGCGGTCGGCGTGAAGGTCACGCTGACCGAGCAGGAGGCCCCGGCGGCGATGGACGAGCCGCACGTGTTGGTCTGCGCGAAGTCACCGCTGGTGGCGATCGAGGAGACCGACGCGGCCGCCGTGCCGGAGTTGGTCACCGTCACCGTCTGCGTGGCGCTGGTGGTGTTCACCGCCTGGCTGGCGAAGCTCAGCGAGGACGGCGAGACCGACAAGGTCGCCGAAGGCGTCCCGCTGGAGGCGTCGAAGGTGAGGTAGTTGAGGTTCCAGCCGCCGGTGTCCTGGTTGACGGTCAGAACCTGCTGACCGGCCGGCAGGGTCACGGTGGCGGTGACGGTGGTCCAGGTCTGCCACCCGCCAGCGGCCGGGATGCTCACCGATCCGCTGAGGTTGGTCCCCGCCGAGTTCGACAGGTGCAGCGCGCCGGTGACCGCGGAAGGGGCGGCGACCCGCAGGCTGACGGTGTACGTGCCGGCGGTGGCCACGTTGACGGTGTAGCGGAACCACTGGCCGCTACCGGTCCAGCCCAGGTCGTAACCGCCACCGGTATCCGACGTGGCCTCAAGGTCCACCCCGTCGGCACGGTAGGCGTTGCCGGTCCCGTTGACCGAGGACACGCTGTACGCTACGCCCTGCCCGCCGGTGTCGTAGTTCTCCGCCTGCACCGTACCCGGCACCGCCGCCGCGGTACCCCCGTACGGCCCCTCCGGAGTCGCGCCCTGCCAGCTGTTGTTGCTGACCGAGGCGGTGAAACCACTGGAGTTGTTGATGTACGCCGCACTGCCCGACTTCAGCCCGGTCACCGTGTTGCCGGTGATCGTGGCGGAGCCGGTGGGCGCGGGGTAGTAGGGGGGCGCGATCACAATGCCGTTGCGGCCGGGGTTAGTGACGGTGTTGTTCTGCAGCACGGTGTTGGTGGAAGTGGAGAAGCCGATCGCATCGTAGAGGGAGTCCGAGACAGTGTTCCCGCTGGCGGTGACCTTGTCGACGATGCCGGTGTTCTGCCCGTCGCCGCCGTTGCCGATGTGCATCGCCGGCTGGCCCTGGCTGTAGGCGTTGCCGCCGGAGCGGACCACCACATTGCCCGTGACCGTCGCCGACAGCAGGTCGTTGCCGTTGACGCCGAACCGGCCGGCACCCAGGCCGATGTAGCGGGCCGTGTCACTGACGTAGTTGTTGGTGATCTGGTGGCCGCTGCCGCCGTAGATCGCCACGCCCTTGCCGCCCCACGGCGCGATCGAGGTGTTGTTGCTCACCGTGACATTCGTCATCGGGTTGTAGTACGTCTTCGAGCCGTCGGGGTTGGTGTTGTAGTTCACCGAGTTGATCGCGATCGCGTCGTCGCCGGTACCGCGTACGAAATTGTTCGTCACGGTCAGGTTGTTGCCGCTGTTGCCGTTCAGGGCCACGTTGTTGACGTTGATCCCGTCTGCCCAGATCGAGGTCAGCCGGCTGTTCTGCACCTTCCCGCCGGTACCCGACGCCCAGAAACCGGACATCGTGTGCTGGGTCCAGATGCCGTCGGCCACCCAGTTGGT
>NZ_SUMC01000284.1 GCF_005047355.1 Actinacidiphila oryziradicis | reverse complement strand
GCGAGGAGATCCTCACGCGACGCAGACTCCAGAGCGGACGACATGACCCCGGATCCTGCCGCACCCACCCCGCACCTGTCACATCATCAGGAGACGGACGCACGACCGACCTTCTGAATGCTTACCCCCCTGCAGCGCTCGTCCGCCATGGATGAGGGCTTGTTCAAGGTCGCCCTCGCGTGCCGCGACGACTCCCAGCGTGACCCGCGCTTCGGCATTTCGCATCGGCGAATGCTCAGTTCCGTCGAAGTCCGTACCGACCCGAAGCACCTCTTCGGCGAGCGTCCGGGCAAGCCTGTCCTCGCCAACGAGTCGATAGCAGTCCATCGCGTAGAAATCGAATTTGGCGGAGTCCACCACGAAGTGGTGGTCAAGGTTGTCCGGGTGCGGCATCCCTTCGAGAAGCCGCCGGCCACGGTCCAGGGCCACCTCAGTCTGTCGGCGGTCGCCGATCCGTGCCCACGCCTTTGCCTCCTGTGCTGCGAGCTGCACGGCCACGCTATGTTTGGAAGCCCGCTCGCTGCCCGCCTGCGCTGCAGCGATGACGCCCCGGTAGTCACCGGTCGTCAGCGAGAACCACGCGCGCATCTCGTGAGCCCAGCCAGTCACCTCGGCATTGTCGGACTCCGCCGCGAGCGAGAGCGCCGCCCGGCGGGTGGACTCTGCCGCATGGCGGTCACCAGAGTCGTACTCCACACAGCCCACCAAAAGCGCGAGCCAACCAGAAAGCGCCAGTACCTCGCGGTGCTGGGCAAGTGTGAGGCTCTTCGAGTGGAGCTCCACCACTCGCCTCAGCCACTGCCGCCCCTCAACGAGGAGCTGTTCGCTCGGCATGTACGGGTATTCCGAGCAGAGGCGATCCGTGGTGATGCGCAGCGCATCAAGGGTGCTGTTATCCACATCGGATCGGTTGAGCCGACTGACGATTTCCAGAGTCTCCATGCCGCTGGCCGCGAAAATCTCCGCATTGCCATCCCGCCGGGCGGGTGCCGGGAATATCGCATGCGTGACCGTTCCGAAAAGCGCCGCGATAACCGGCCGGTAGAAATCCCCCGGCATCTGTCCCGACTCCCACCGCTTCCACTGCCGGACCATGCTTTCGTCCGCGGGCAGCTCCGTTGGCGCGTGTAGCCGTAGTGCTTTGACCGCATCGAGCTGTGACCACTCGCGCGCTGTCCGCTCAGCCGCGACGCGCCGTGCCCACGTTGGCCTGTCGTCGCTCATCAGCCCGGATCCACCGGCTTGATTCCGGTGTGATCGTTTCGGGGTCGTGCAGGCCGTGTCGGGGCTGGGCTGCGGATTCGGGCATGGGGTGGCCGCTGGTCTGCCCAGCTTTTCCACTTGTCCACAGGTCTCGGGCCCTTTCGGGCAGGTCGGTTAGGGACCGTCAGAGGGCTGGTGGTGTGTGCACGGTGCTGAAGAGTTGGGTGAAGTCCTGGCTCCAGGGCCAGTGTTCGGGCAGGTGCAGGGTGAGGCGGCGGGCGGAGCGGGCCAGGCGGGCGGGCACGTTGATCAGGTGATCACGGATGGTGGCGGTGGTCGCTCTGGCATGGAATGTTCCGGCCAGGGCGCCGGCGGCGCGGGTCAGGTTGTGTGCCAGGGCGGCCAGGGCGAGCCAGGCGGCATTGGCCTGGAAGTGGCCGGACGGTGCAAATACAGCGCAAAAATGGAAAATTTCCAGCACTTGCAACCTCACCCGCGCAAACAAAGAGCACCGAACTCGACATCCACTCAAGAGCGCCGATAAGTAAGCCGTCATGAGCCGGCCCACTCATTGAGAGTGGCGGCGGTTTCACGGATGCACGTGTCCACAAGCGTGCCAAACGTCTGCACGTCGCGAGCGGGGAAGTATTCCGGCACCAAACCAAAAAACGGTTCGTGGAGCTTCACCTTTGAGACGTCCAAGCGGGGGTGTAGATTGTAGTGCATAAGGGTGTTACGGAAAGGCTTTGCCGAACGATCCGTAATGGCCTGAGCCCCCGGGGAGTCAATGATGTCCTTGACGAACCCTGTTGAACGATTACTGAGCGGGTAATTCGGGTCACCATGAAGCTTCCGAAGGCTGCCCAACACCGCATACAGCGCCAAATACCGGATCTTAAAGGCCGTGTACTCAAGGTTGCGGACGTCAGAGCCAGCGGAGACGATCGTATCGGCAAAGTTCATCATCCCCTGAAAGCCCACCAACAAGCCGTTGATGGCAGGAGTGTCGTTGCCGTTAAAGACGCGAGCGTAATACCTAGCAGCCCGCTTGTCGCGCCCACCATCCATCTTATGGACGTCAAGATGTGCGATGAACGTATCCGGGCCAGAATCCATTGTGGCTCCAAGAGGACCAAAGAACCCGCCATATGCCTCAAAGAGGGTCTGTACATATGGACCAGGAGCAGCAAACAGCTTGCTGGACTCTATACCTGAATGGAAGGCTGCACTATGCGTCGTGCTAATCGCCCGTCCGCCATAGCCAAATACTCCTAGTGTCTCGTGATCCTGCAGTCGTTACTTTGATCGATGGGGCTCGTTGGTTCTGGCATGGAGCTCTCTGTGGAACAGACCGCTGAGTTGCGGGAGTTGGTGAACAGTCGCGACGTGCCGGC
>NZ_SUMC01000283.1 GCF_005047355.1 Actinacidiphila oryziradicis | reverse complement strand
GCACCCCGACCTGGCGCGAGTTCCTACGCGCCCAGGCCTCCGGCCTGCTCGCCGCCGACTTCTTCCACGTCGACACCGTGACCCTGAGACGGTTGTACGTGTTCTACGCAATGGAGGTCGGCACCCGAACCGTGCACATCCTCGGCGTCACCGCCCACCCCACCGCGGCCTGGGCCACCCAACTCGCCCGCATCCTCCTGACCGACCTCGGCCAACGGTCCCAAGGCTTCCGCTACCTGCTGCGTGACCGCGACAGCCGCTACACCAAAGCCTTCGACGCCGTCTTCACCGCCGACGACATCCAGATCCTCAAAAGTGCGCCGCAGACGCCACGGATGAACGCCCACGCCGAGAGGGTCATACGCACGGGCAGGGCTGAGTGCGCCGACCGGCTGCTGATCTACAACGAGCAACACTGTACGTGCCGAATAATGCATCCGTGCTGGTCACAGGCCTGATCCGGGGTCAGTGGTGTTCAGCTGATGCGTCAGCCTCTCGCGGGGGGAGGGGCTTCTTGGAGCACGCCTGGGCCGACTGCGGGGATGCTCGACTGTGCTGTTGCGACTGCCGTACCTCGCCCTGTCGACCGCCTTCAGCTTCATACGGCTGTTGCCGATGGGCGATCGGGAGAAGGATCTGGAGATCCTGGCGCTGCGCCACCAACTCGTCGTGCTGCAGCGGCAAGTAGACAAGCCACAACTGACCTGGCCCGCCCGGGCGCTGCTCGCCGCACTGCTGCACCGCCTCCCCCGGGTGCGGCTTCGTCAAATCCATTTGATCGTCTCCGCTGACACTGTGCTGCGCTGGCACCGCGAGCTCCTGCGCCGACGCCACGCCAAGGCCTCCCGCCCCGAGCGCCGGGGCCGGCCCCGCACCGTCCGCTCCATCCGCGCCCTGGTCCTGCGCCTCGTGCGAGAGAACCCAGAATGGGGCTACAGGCGCGTGCACGGGGAACTCGCCGCGCTCGGCATCAAGGTCGCCGCTTCCACCGTGTGGACCATCCTCAAGGAACACGGCATCCCGCCCGCACCCGAACGGGGGCACACCACCTGGGCCGACTTCCTGCGTTCCCAGGCCGACGCCATCTGGGCCGCCGACTTCTTCGAGACCAAGACCTTCACCAGAACGACCCTGACCGTCCTCGCGGTGATCGAACACGCCACCCGCCGCGTGCGGGTCCTCGGCGTCACCGCCCACCCGACCGCGGCATGGGTCACCCAACTCGCGAGGAACCTGGCCATGGACATCCAGGACGCCGGAACGAAGATCAAATACCTGATCCGGGACCGCGACGTGCGCTACCCGGCCGGCTTCGACGGCGTCCTGGCCGAGGAAAGAATCAAGGTCGTGCAAACCGGGGTGAGAATGCCCCGCATGAACGCGATCATGGAGCGCTGGATCCGCTCGTGCCGGACCGAACTCCTCGACCGCACCCTGATCTGGGACCATACCCACCTGCTGCACGCCCTGCGCGAGTACGAGGCGTACTACAACGCGCACCGCCCGCACCGCACCCTCGCCGGCGCCGCACCCCTCCGCCCGCTGCCTGAACCGATCACCGAACCCGACCGGCTCGTCCACCTCGACGTCCACCGACGCGACCGCCTCGGCGGCATCCTGCACGAGTACCAACATGCAGCGTGAGCAGCACGGATGTGGTTCTCGGCACCTACAATGCCCGGTCCACGGCTTTGTTCGCCCTCGCCGAAGAAGTCCCGGCTGCGATCCTGGCCCGCATGCTCGGCATCCACATCCAAGTCGCCGTCCAGTGGCAGAAGGCATCCGCCGGCGACTGGGCCGCCTACGCCGCCGACGTCGCCAACCGCAGCCCGCAACCACCCCGCCCAGAAGGGCCATGATGACCAGCAGTCCGAAGGCATCGTCGACCACAGACGAACACGGCAGTCCCGAATTCCCGCAGCTCGAACAAGCGATCATCCTCATCACCGGCATCCAGGCTTCTGGAAAGTCGATGGTCGCGCAGGCACTGGCCGAGCGGTTGCCGCGTTCCGTGCACGTGCGCGGCGACCAGTTCCGCCGCATGGTGGTCAACGGCCGCGCCGACATGACCTCCGCCGCCGGCGATGAGGCCGTCCGCCAGTTGCGGCTCCGTCACCAGTTGACCGCCCACGTCAGCGACGACTACTTCCAAGCCGGCTTCACCGTGGTCGCACAAGACGTCATCCTCGGCGAGCACCTCGCCCATACCATCTCGCAGATCCGCAGCACACCGCTGCTGGTCGTCGTCCTCGCGCCGGGCCCCGACACCGTCCTGGCCCGCGAGGCCGTCAGAGCCAAGAATGCCTACGACACGCTGACCGTTCAGATGCTCGACAAGGTCCTTCGCGAGGAGACCGCACGCCTCGGGCTCTGGATCGACACCTCGTTCCAGACTCCCGCCGAGACTGTGGACGAGATCCTTGCCCGCGCCTGGACCGAGGCCCGCATCGGGGAAACACCAGCATGAGCCTGCAGGCATTGCCGGGTAGGAGCGGCGGGTCACCCCGCCGCTCCCCCCTCAGAACCGTGCGAGCCACTCATCGCGGCACACGGCTCATGCAAGCCCCACGGGGCGATTCAGGAGAGCTGTGCTGTGTACCT
>NZ_SUMC01000282.1 GCF_005047355.1 Actinacidiphila oryziradicis | reverse complement strand
GGAAGTGATCGAGTAGACCCGCCAGTGGAGCACTCCCTGGATCTCCACTCCCACGCGGAGGTGATGTCCGGGTTGGTGGCCGGCCCAACCGCGGCCGGGCCGGATCAGCAGCGTGGTGGTATCCGCGGTCTCGCGCCTGACGCTTTCGACGCATCCGCGCGGCTCGGAAGCAGACCACAGGGGATTGACAAGTCCGAGGTAGTCCTCGGGCAGCAGGGGCGTGGTCAGCCACTCGGCTGCCCTCGCCAGCCGACGGCCGCACCAGGCTGTGGCGATCAACGTGACCTCCCGTGGTAGTCCCCCATCTGCACCGCGCCGCAGATGCAAGGGCGGACGGGCCGGCGATCCCGGACGACGACCCGTAGGGGACCGGCGCTGTCACGGTCGAAGGCGCGCGGACCGGGGCAGCGGGGTCGTCCGTTCACGCCCCATGGTGGGCAGCCCGAACAGACAGATTCGTGAACAGGGCCCCTGGTACATCCTCCTGCCGCCGGCGGCCAGCGCAAACCGGGAGAAGCAAGGCCGGCCGACCGCATCGGCCCCGGCGCCCCTGTGACGGGGCTGTACATACGCTTCAAGCCGCCGGCTCGCCCCGCGCCGGGCCGGCGGTCGGCCTTCATGGAGTCGTAACCGGGCCAGGGCTCGTCCCCGCGCAGGTCCGCGATCTTGTTCAGGACCGTGGAACGGCCCGCATGGGCCCGCTCGTAGCCGTCGATCGTGGCCAGGTCGGCCTGGGACAGGCGGGGCAGCCGGTCGGTGACCTCGATGGCGGTCAGTTCGCCGTAGCCGGGAATCGGCAGCTCGTTCTCCGCTACCGCGGCTCCCTTCAACTCGCTCCACATCCGGGTCACGCCGGGCAACCGCCGGATCGCACCCGCGACCGTCTCCCGCAGGCCAACCGGCACGGACCGCCTGGGTGGCCCCGGTGGAGCCGACCCGCTCCGCGGAGCGGCCGCCGTTCGAGGCTGCCACCGCCGTGGCGTGCTCTGCAAGGCTGCCGCCGAACGCTTGGAGCAGTTCCTTGTCGTGGCGGCGGATCGAGCCGAGCAGCTCCGCGCCGACGGCATCGTCGGCCTCCCGGGCGATGTTTTCGCCGGCCCGGCAGGTAGCCACGGCCGGGCAACCCGGGTGGCCTGCCCGGCGAAGTCACGCACCCGGTCGAGGGCATCCCGGAGCGGGTCGTGCGGCCGCAGCTGCTCCACGTGTTCATCGATGCTGCTGACATGGTCTTGGGCGTCGGCGACGTGGCGCTCCAGGATTTGCCGGTACTTCCCGGTGGGCGAAGCCGCCGCGATCAGCGGGCCCGGCCGCGAACCTGACCGGTTGCCCATCCGCCACCGTGCAGCCGCGCGTGTCAACCGGCGCCAGGGCGTTGACCCAAACGGGTGAAAGTACGGACTCCGTCACGGACTTCCAGCGACCCCGTGAAGGCACACGGGGAATGCTCCGGCTCATGGCCCAGCCACAGCATGCGATCGACCACAGTCACCACTGGGGCAACAGCTGCCCTGTCCTGCCCATCCAGCACGGCTTTCGTGAGCCAGCCACGGGATGAGTCAAAGCACCGCCGGTGCCGTCATCGCGGCCGCGCTCGGTCCTTTACGGGTCGGCCGGCGGTATAGAGACCGTCCGGCCGGCGACCGGCTCGGCCGCCCGGTGCGTTGCTTTGCTGCGGACCGAGCTCTGCCTTGCGGGGAGCCGCCGCTGGGCGATACCGGCGGCGGCTCCAGTTGTCATGCGATGAATATCTCCGCGAGTTCTGTGCGACGGTTCGTGCCGCACAGGAAATCACTCCTCATCTGAGGATTGCCCACTGTCGGTTGCTGTAGCTTCTGATTCCTCGGTTCCAGCTTCTTCGGGGCTCTCCTCGTCACCGCTCTCGACGGTTGGGGGGGCCTCCGCCTCGGTCGTCTCGGCTGCAGGCTCCTCACCTTCGGCAGGTGCGGTCTCGGCCTCGTCCGCCGAAGGGGTTTCAGGGGCCTCCGTCTCAGCCGCTTCAGCCGTCTCGGCTGCAGGCCGCTCACCTTCGGCAGGTGCGGTCTCGGCCTCGTCAGCCGAAGGGGGCTGCTGCGCGATGTCGCTCATGGTTCACCTCCTTCCCTTACTGGCAGGTGGGAAGACGCATGGGCATCGTCTACCCGGGTGCCATTCACGAACTAATAGGTATATTCACCTGGTTTGTCAGACTTATCCCTTCCTTATTGCTTGTCCGGAAGATTTTTTTCTGTCGGCGCAGCCAATTGAGGCGCACAGCTGCCGCTATTGCGGCAGGGCCGCTGGACTTCCGGTCCGGACGACGGCTGTGGTCCATTCGTCCGGGGTACCGGGCACGGTGGGGCACCGGCTGCTGGTGACGGTCCCGGGACGATCTCATGACCTTCCCGTCGATGCGGGAGAGGGGAATGCGACTCGCGGCTTTGTCACGCTCACCCGATCCGTCCGGGGGCACGGGCGGTGGCGGCGTTCTGCGGTTGCGTGCAAGGCGGTTGAGCGACAAAGGGCGGCCGCGGCGTGGATCCGGCGCTGGCATCGTCGGGGGCCGCAACGACGTTGATAGGTGGGAGCAGGCGAAGATTCCTACCGCTGGCAGTTCCAGCAGTTGACCGCTGGCGGCCATC
>NZ_SUMC01000281.1 GCF_005047355.1 Actinacidiphila oryziradicis | reverse complement strand
TGTTGACGTTGATCCCGTCTGCCCAGATCGAGGTCAGCCGGCTGTTCTGCACCTTCCCGCCGGTACCCGACGCCCAGAAACCGGACATCGTGTGCTGGGTCCAGATGCCGTCGGCCACCCAGTTGGTCGTGGAAACCTTTGGGCCCGGTGACAGTGTTCCAAATTACACGCTTTCTCCACTGGGGACGAGGCGGGATAACGGTCTTCCATTCACCTATCGTCAAGGCTCGATCGTGGTGGATGAGGACACTCTTCTGAGTGATATTCTTCAGCCGAACATGGGTGTTTGTCACTGGGTTGCATGCAGAAGGCCAGGTATTGGAAATGGCTGAATATCCGGACCTGTCAGAGTACTTGTACGCCGATTACCCTGTACGCATGTTGTCTGTAGGCTGGTTGGGCCGAGAGATCCCCCATGGGATATCCGGCCGGCTACCCGCCCTGGCAGTAGATCGACTTCGGCGTGAATGCTCCAGGGGTACGAAGTCTGTCTCTTGGAGAGCATTATTGTGAAATCTGTCCTTCTGGGGCGCGCATTGCTGGAAATGGTGAAGTGCATGTAATCACTCCCGATGGAATCATTTACTGCGCGCCTTGGCTGATCCTTCACTATATTGAAGATCACGGTTATGTCCCCCCCGCGGAGTTCGTCGACGGCTTGTTGGGTGATCTTCCTTATTCCTGGAACGCAACCTCGGAGCATTTGTGTCGCGTCCTGCTGGATGATTCGCTTTCCCCAGGATGGCGAGTCGATGCTGCCATCGACTTGGCTGGATGGCAGGATGATCGTGTCTATGGGGCCTTGCTAGATGCCAGCCGGGATGCTGAGTTGGTGGATGTCTCGGCGATGGAGATTGGAGTGTCTCTGGCCGTACTGTGGGGAAGGGCGGGGAAGGTAAATTTCGAAATCTATAAATCCGCCCTCCCGCAGGTTCAATGGGGTGTTTATAGGGAAGTGTGGAGTCGGAACCCGGATCTCGCTGTAGATTTGTCGAGGCCTCCAGAAGGATTTGACTTCTGACCTATTGAGCTGAAATGGCTGGGTTTCCTAAATAATCGAGTAGCGGAAGCGTGGCGCTTTGAAGTACCGCAGACGATCTGGGGTTGGCGCTGGCGCCGGTGCAGGAAGCGTTGGGCCCGGTGGCGGGGGCGTCAGCTGAGGCGTTGCGCCGCGGCAGAACCCGAGTTTGCGGCCGACGCGAGCGGGGCAGCCAGCGTCGGCACCGATGCCGTCAATGAAGCCGACCTTGTGGCCTGCGCCTGCCGAAAACCATGTCCATGCCGGTCAGGCGGCATGTTGGTATTCGTGGATGGTGCCGCCGAGGCGGTCGCGTCGGCGTATGTCGAGGTGGGCGATCTGGTCCGGATCGGTGATTGGTTCGGGGACCGCGCGGAGCGGAGTGGCCTGATCCATGGCTTGATGGGGCCGGTGCCCGTTGTGGTGGGTTTCGAACTCGCGCAGGGCGTGGCGTAGGTGGTTTTCGTTCCAGATCAGGGTGCGGTCCAGGAGTTCGTGGCGGCAGGTCTGCACTCACCGTTCCGTGATCGAGTTCATCCGCGGTATTCGCACGCCGCTGAGCGCGACCGTGATGCCGGAGTCAGCGAGGATCTGGTCGAACAGGGCGGGGAACTTCGCGTCCCGGTCGCGGATCAGGTGCTTGACCGTGGCGCCCGCGTCCTCCAGATCCATCGTGAGGTTCTTCGCGGCCTGGGTGACCCAGGCCGTGGTCGGATGCGCGGTGGTGCCAAGGACGCGGATGCGGCGGGTGGTGTGTTCGATGGCGGCGAGGATGTACTGGCGTTGTCCGGTCAGGGTCACGGTTTCGATAAAGTCGATGGCCAGTAGTGCGTCGGCCTGGGAGCGCAGGAAGTCGGCCCAGGTGGTGGAGGCTCGGTCGGGTGCGGGGTCGATGTCCTCCTGCTTGAGGATTTCCCAGACGGTGGAGGCGGCGATTTTGATCCCGAGGGTGGCCAGTTCGCCGTGGATGCGCCGGTAGCCCCACGACGGGTTCTCGCGGACCAGGCGCAGGATCAGGCGGCGGACGGAGCGCACGGTGGGCGGCCGTCCGGGCCGCTTCGGTCGGGAGGCGCTCGCGTGCCGTTGTTTCATCAGGTCGCGGTGCCAGCGCAGGATGGTGTCCGGCCGGACGATCAGCCGCAGCCGGCGCAGGGCCTCGCGGGGCAGTGGCTGCAGCAGTGCGGCGACGAAGACCCGGTCCTCGGCCGTGAACCTCACTTTGTCCGGGCCGAGTTGCCGCTGCAAAACTGTGACCTGGTGGCGGAGGGCAAGGATCTCCGCATCCTTGTCGCGGTCACTCATCGGCAGCAGGCGCAGCGCGGCGAAGGTGTTGGACACAGCCAGATAGGCCAGGCGAAGCAGCACAGCCGATCATCATGCCGCAGACCCGTCCACCCCCGCGGGCAGGGAACCCCGTGTGATCGATGCTGGCCCCCGCAGGACCGGCGCACGGCGATTGACCAGCGTGGATGGGGTTTTCGGCAGGCGCAGGGTTGTTCCCCGACACCGTGACTCCGCGGGCGGCGAGCTCCGCCACCAGCCGGGCCGGCTCGTCGGGCGTGGTGACCGGTTTGACCGTCCGGCCCAGATCGACGACGAGCGCAGCCCTCTTCCGCG
>NZ_SUMC01000280.1 GCF_005047355.1 Actinacidiphila oryziradicis | reverse complement strand
GAGGAGATGCAGAACCCATGACAGACGCACTCAAGCGCCTCTCCGACGAAGGCGTCGCGATCTGGCTCGACGACCTGTCCCGCAAGCGGATCACGTCCGGTAACCTCGCCGAGCTGATCGACTCCAGCCACGTCGTGGGCGTCACCACCAACCCCTCGATCTTCCAGAAGGCGATCTCCGAGGGCGACGGCTACGACCAGCAGCTGGCCGACCTGGCCGTCCGCAAGGTCACCGTCGAGGAAGCCCTCCGGATGATCACCACCGCCGATGTCCGCGACGCCGCCGACATCCTGCACCCGGTGTTCGAGGCGACCGGCGGCCAGGACGGCCGGGTCTCCATCGAGGTCGACCCCCGCCTGGCCCACAACACCGCGGCCACCATCGCCGAGGCCAAACAACTGGCCTGGCTCGTGGACCGCCCCAACGCCCTCATCAAGATCCCCGCCACCCAGGCCGGCCTCCCCGCCATCACCGAGACCATCGGCCGGGGCATCAGCGTCAACGTCACACTGATCTTCTCCCTCGACCGGTACAAGGCCGTCATGGACGCCTACCTGACCGGCCTGGAGAAGGCCAAGACCGCCGGACTCGACCTCTCCAAGATCTACTCCGTCGCCTCCTTCTTCGTCTCCCGCGTGGACACCGAGATCGACAAGCGCCTGGAGAAGATCGGCACCGCCGAGGCCAAGGCACTCAAGGGCAAGGCCGCCCTCGCCAACGCCCGCCTCGCCTACCAGGCCTACGAAGAGGTCTTCGGCTCCGACCGCTGGGCCCCCCTGGCCAGCGCCGGCGCCAACAAGCAGCGCCCCCTGTGGGCCTCCACCGGCGTCAAGGACCCCGCCTACCCCGACACGCTCTACGTGACCGAACTGGTCGCCCCGAACACGGTCAACACCATGCCCGAGGCCACCCTGGACGCCACCGCCGACCACGGCCAGATCACCGGCGACACCATCACCGGCACCTACGAGCAGGCCCGCGCCGACCTCGACGCTCTCGGCGAGCTCGGGATCTCCTACGACGACGTCGTCCAGGTCCTGGAGGACGAGGGCGTGGCGAAGTTCGAGCAGTCCTGGAAGGACCTGCTCGCCTCCACCGAGACCGAACTCAAGCGCCTCGCACCGAAGGAGGCGTAATGTCCGCGCCGGAAACCGGCAGTTGGGTGAACCCGCTGCGAAACCCGCAGGACCGACGGCTGCCGCGGATCGCGGGACCGTCGGGCCTGGTCATCTTCGGTGTCACGGGCGACCTGTCCCGCAAGAAACTGATGCCCGCCGTCTACGACCTCGCCAACCGCGGCCTGCTGCCGCCGGGCTTCTCACTCGTCGGCTTCGCCCGCCGCGACTGGGAACACGAGGACTTCACCCAAGTCGTGCACGACGCCGTCAAGGAACACGCCCGCACTCCCTTCCGCGAGGAGGTCTGGCAACAGCTCGCCGAAGGCTTCCGCTTCGTCCCCGGCACCTTCGACGACGACGCGTCCTTCCAGAAGCTCAAGGCCACCATCGACGAGCTCGACAAGGCCCGGGGTACCGGCGGCAACTTCGCCTTCTACCTCTCGGTGCCGCCGAGCTCGTTCCCGGTCGTCGTGCAGCAGCTCAAGAAGCACGGCCTGTCCGAGGGCCCGGGTGACTCCTGGCGGCGCGCGGTCATCGAGAAGCCCTTCGGGCACGACCTGGCCAGCGCCCAGGAACTCAACCGGATCGTGCACGACGTCTTCCCGCCCAACGAGGTCTTCCGGATCGACCACTACCTCGGCAAGGAAACCGTCCAGAACATCCTGGCCCTGCGCTTCGCCAACACGATGTTCGAACCGATCTGGAACCGGTCCTACGTCGACCACGTCCAGATCACCATGGCCGAGGACATCGGCATCGGCGGCCGCGCCGGCTACTACGACGGCATCGGCGCCGCCCGCGACGTCATCCAGAACCACCTGCTCCAACTGCTCGCACTCACCGCCATGGAAGAGCCCGGCTCCTTCCACCCCAAGGCACTGGTCACCGAGAAGCTCAAAGTGCTCTCCGCCGTCGAACTCCCCGACGACCTCGGCAAGCACACCGTGCGCGGCCAGTACGCACACGCCTGGCAAGGCGGCGAGGAAGTGCTCGGCTACCTGGAGGAAGAGGGCATCGACCCCCACTCCAAAACCGACACCTACGCCGCCATCAAACTCGAGATCACCAACCGCCGCTGGGCAGGCGTCCCCTTCTACCTGCGCACCGGCAAACGCCTCGGCCGCCGCGTCACCGAGATCGCCGTGATCTTCAAACGCGCCCCCTTCCTGCCCTTCGAATCCGGAGCCACCGAAGAACTCGGCCAAAACGCCCTGGTCATCCGGGTACAGCCGGACGAAGGCATCACCATCCGGTTCGGCTCCAAAGTCCCCGGCACCGCGATGGAAATCCGGGACGTGACCATGGACTTCGCCTACGGCGAGTCCTTCACGGAATCCAGCCCGGAAGCGTACGAACGGCTCATCCTCGATGTGCTGCTCGGCGACGCCAACCTCTTCCCCCGCCACCAGGAAGTCGAACTCTCCTGGGAGATCCTCGACCCCATCGAGGCCTACTGGGAGAAGCACGGCAAGCCGGCGCAGTACCCCTCCGGCACCTGGGGCCCGGTCGAGGCCGACGAAATGCTCGCACGAGACGGAAGGAGCTGGCGGCGGCCATGA
>NZ_SUMC01000028.1 GCF_005047355.1 Actinacidiphila oryziradicis | reverse complement strand
TGGCCGCGAAGGCCGGGATCGCGGTGGTCACCGTCCCGGCCCGGGGCACCTCCAAGCTGTGCCCCGGCTGCCTCGGCAAGCTCACCCACCACCCCGCCCCCGACCGGCTTCACGAGCGCGGCTGGAAATGGGCGCACTGCGCGGGCTGCGGACTGTCCATGGACCGGGACCATGCCGCCGCCCGCCGGATCCTCTCCCGCGGCCTGCTCGCCCAGGCCCACACCACCACCGACCGCGCCACCAGTGCCCGGACCATCCGCACCACGGTGGACGGCACCGTGCGCCTGGTGAGGCGTCCGAAGAAGACCACCCGCCGTCTGCGCCGACAGCGCCGCGCGGAGATGGCCCCGCCCCGGCCGCGCAGGCCGAAGGCCACCGAGGGCAAGGGACACCCCACCCCCAGCAGGCCGAGCGGCACCCGGCACCGAGGTGCCCGGCGCGCCGCCCCGGCACAGGCCCCGGGCCACAAGACTTCCCGCCGTATGCCCGATGTGCGTACGGTCCCCGCCACCACCCCCACCACGGGGGCAGTCCAGCGTCCGGCGGGGCATGACACCACGACACCAGCCGCCGTATCCGGGCCGGTGCCAGGTCATGGAGTACCCGCACCCGGCCGGAGGCGGCTCTCACACAGAACCTGCCGGCAGCGCACCCGCGCCGCCAAGCGGACCGGCTTCCACCACCTGCACGCCACCGAGGCCCACCCCCTCACCCCGAGGTTCGGACCACCGGACGGCAACCGCACACGGCCACGCCGCGCCCGAAAAGCCTGGAAACCACAGGCACACACAGAGTCCTAGAGACGCTATGATCACGCATCTCGCCGACGTCGACCAGCTGATCCGGCGCACCCGCCACGACGGCGGGTTCCCAGCCGACCGAACCTGACCGTCTCACCCGCGACGACCTCCGCACGGCGGCGCGATCCCCGGCAGTCCCCTTGGCACGCGCCTGTCCGCCGATACGGCGCTGCTCATGTACACGAAGTCATGTCGGGACCTGATCACACCACACGACGACAGGAGTACCCATGAACACCTCCGCCATGGACCCGGGCGACACCCGGGAGTTGCTCATCGCCGGCCTCGGGCGGCGTGGTTTCCTGCGCGCGGCCACCGCGGTGAGCACGGCGGGCACCGCGGCGGCACTGCTCACGGGCGGCGGGGCTCAGGCGGCGGCGCCCGTGACCACATTCCCGGAGAAGATCCTCCAGCCCGGCAAGGGACAGATCCACGGCCGGCACTATCTGCCCTCGCTGCCGGAGCAGGTCCGCTGGGGGTATGTCCCCTCGCTCACCGGCGAGCCCGTGCTGCGGATGCGCTCCGGGGAGACCGTGACCGTCGACTCGGTCTCCCACGAGGGCCTCCTGGAGGACCAGGGGCGCGACCCCGTCGCCTACTTCGAACGCCATGGTGTGCCTGCCGATCAGGTGCTCCAGGACGCGGTCGCCATCGCCCGCGACTACACCCGGACCACCCGGAACTTCGATGTCGACGGCCCGCACGTGGTCACCGGCCCGATCCATGTCGAGGGGGCGCAGCCCGGCGACGTACTGAAGATCGAGATGCTCTCGCTCCTGCCGCGCGTGCCCTACGGCATCGTGTCGAGCCGCCACGGCAAGGGCGCCCTCGCCCGCCAGACCGGCGGCTCGGCCCCGGCGGGGATCACGCTCGACGAGGTCATGCCGCCGGTGTCGACGGACGGACGGTCCACCGGAGACCCGCTCCAGTACGGAAACGTCTCGCTCTTCACGCCGATCCGCCGCGGTAACCAGGGGGTCCTCAACGGCATTTTGCCGCAAGGAACTTCGGGTGAAGTGGCGTTCCCGCTCAAGCCTCATATGGGCATGATGGGTGTCGCCTTCGCGTCCGGGGACGCCCTCACCGCGACGACGCTCAACTCCATACCGCCGACCCTCGGGGGCGGCAATATCGACATCAATCTGCTCGGCCAGGGCTCGACCTTCTACCTCCCGGTCTTCGCCGAGGGCGCGCTGTTCTACACCGGCGACCCGCACCTGGCCATGGGCAACGGCGAAGTGGCGCTCACGGCCATGGAGGGCTCCCTGCGCACGACCTTCCGTCTCACCGTGTGCAAGAAGGGCTCCGGTGACGCCCCGTCCGTCGCCTTCCACTATCCCTTCGCCGAGACCCCCGACGTGTGGGTGGCCGTGGGCCTGTCGGACCCCGACGGCATCCAGAACGGCCAGGGCAACGACCTGAACATCGCCATGCGGCGCGCCGTGGTCAACGCGCTGGACTTCCTTGAGCACGACCTCGGCATGGACCGCGCGGTGGCGTACGCGTACCTGTCGGCGGCGGCCAATTTCGAGGTGTCCCAGGTGGTGGACCGCACCGTCGGCGTACATGGGGTGATCGACAAGAGTCACTTCACCCACGGGCACCACGCGTAACAGGCCCGGTCGGGACAGGCCGCCGAACCAATGACGGCCTGTCCCACGCCCCACCGGTCCCGAAGCGCTCGGCGGGTGCGTCAGCGGGTGGTGAGCACCATCCGGAAGCGAGCGGCGCCGGAGAGCATCCTTTGGTACGCCTCAGCGGCCTGGTCCAGTGGCACGATCTCGGTCATCGGGCGGATCCCGTGCAGGGCGCTGAACGCCATGGTGTCCTGGACGTCCTGCGCGGTGCCGGACGGGTGGCCGCGGACGATCTTGCCGCTTATGAGCAGCTGGTTCGGGCTGATTCCCAGCGGGTCGGCATCCGCGCCGATGACCACCAGCTCACCACGGGGGGCGAGTCCTTCCACGGTTGCCGTGATGGCGTCCGAGCTGGCGGCGGTGGCCAGGACGACCTTGGCGCCGCCGAGGGACCGCAGCGCGTCCGCGACTGGGGTGTCCGCCGTGCTGTCGATGTAGTGGTGCGCGCCGAGCTGCTTGGCGAAGTCGGCCTTGGCGGCTCCGCGGGCGATGGCCACGGTCTCGAAGCCCATCGCGGCCGCGTACTTCACCCCGAGGTGACCGAGCCCGCCGATGCCGAGTACGGCGACCAGGTCGCCGGCCCTGGCGGAGCTGCGCCGCAGCCCGTTGTACGTGGTCACTCCCGCGCAGGCCAGGGGCGCCGCATCGGGCGCCGCCAGCGCGTCGGGGATCCGGGCCAGGGCGTCCGCCGGCGCGATCACCTCCTCGGCGTAACCCCCGTCGTAGGACCATCCGGGGACCTTCAGGTTCTCGCACACGATGAAGTCGCCCTGCCTGCAGGGCGTGCAGTGGCCGCAGCTGCCGCCGAACCAGCCCACCGCCACCCGGTCACCCGCCTGCCACCCCTTGTCTCGCGCTCCCTCACCGAGCTCTTCGATGCGCCCGGCGATCTCGTGCCCGGGGACCAGCGGAAACCGTACGCCCGGGAACTCGGCGTTCACGAAAACAGCGTCGCTGTGGCAGATCCCACAGGCGTCCACGGCCACCCGTACGTGGCCGGGGCCCGGCTGCTGCACCTCGCGCTCGACGATCTCGAACGAACCGCCGGCGGCGGCGACCTGCGCGACTCGATAGGTGCTCATCTCGATCTCTCCCGGGTACTGGCACGACGGCCCCCGGAACCAGCAGACCAGCTCCGGCCCGATCACGCGCGCCGAGAACAGAGCAGCCGGGCCCCCTCGCGATCGCGGACCCTACGCCGGTGCGGGGCGTCGCGTCCTGCGCGGGTCGGCCGCTGCGGAGCCAGGAGTCCCCCGGCCGGAACACCGGCCGAAGGACTCTTTCACTCACGACCGCCCGATTCCGCTCTCTCCGGCCGCAGCGGGTATTGGACTAGACCTTGACAGGATGATTGGTCTAGTCCAAACATGGCAGTGCACTCCCCCCTCGTCTTTTCGTGCACGTTCACGCCGCGGGAGCTTTGGTGAGAAGACTCAGACCCCTCCGCAGCCTTGTAGCCGCCCTGACGACCGCCACCGCATCCATTGGGCTCGTCACGTTCGGAGCAGGCGCGGCCCAGGCCGCAACAGCGATGCCGGCACACGTCGCAGCACCGTACTTCGAGGCCTGGACCGGAGACAGTCCGGCGACACTGGCCTCGCAGTCAGGCAACAAATACCTCACGATGGCGTTCCTCCAGACCGCGTCATCCGGCTCGTGCAGCGCCTACTGGAACGGCAGCACGAGCCAGCCCGTCTCCTCGTCGGTCTTCGGCAGCGACATCGCCACGATCCAGGCGAACGGCGGCAACGTCATTCCGTCCTTCGGCGGTTACACCGCCGACACGACGAACACCGACATCGCGGACAGCTGTACGACCGTCAGCTCCATAGCCTCGGTGTACGAAAGCCTCGTCACGACGTACAACGTGACCCGGATCGACCTCGACATCGAGGCGAACTCGCTCAGCAACAGCGCCGGGATCGACCGCCGCAACAAGGCCGTCGCCCAGGTGGAGAGTTGGGCCGCGAGCACCGGCCACACCGTGCAGTTCTCCTACACCCTGCCGACGACCGCCAGCGGTCTGGCCTCCAACGCCTTGGCCGTCCTGCAGAACGCTGTCTCCAACGGCGCCCGCGTCGACGTCGCCAACATCATGACGTTCGATTATTACGACGGCGCCACCCACGAGATGGCCACCTCCACGCAGACCGCCGCGAACGGCCTGCACAGCCAACTCGCCTCCTTGTACCCGTCGAAGACCTCGGCGCAGCTATGGGCCATGATCGGCGTCACCGAGATGCCCGGCATCGACGACTACGGCGCTGCCGAGACCTTCACCACGGCGGACGCGACCACGGTCGAGAACTGGGCCGCCGCCACGGGCATCAACACCCTCTCCTTCTGGGCACTCCAGCGTGACAACGGCAACTGCCCAGGCACCGCGGGCTCCGGCTCCTGCTCCGGGATCAGCCAGTCCACCTGGTACTTCAGCAAGGCCTTCGAACCCTTCACCTCGGGCGGCTCCACCTCCACCAACGACTTCTCCGTCAGCGCGTCGCCGGCCTCGGCCTCGGTGGCTCCCGGCGGGTCGGCGAGCGCCACGGTGAGCACCGCGGTCTCCTCAGGCTCGGCACAGACCGTCAGCCTGACCACGAGCGGCGCGCCGTCCGGCGTGACGGTGTCGCTCAGCCCGACGTCGGTCACCGCGGGCGGCACTTCGACGCTGTCGGTGACCGTCGGCTCATCGGTGGCAGCCGGTACGTACCCGATCCAGATCACCGGTACGGCGGCCTCCGGCAGCCACAGCACCACGTACAGCCTCACGGTCACCAGCTCCGGCGGCGGCGGCAGTGGCTCGCTCAGCAACGCCGGCTTCGAGACCGGCAGTCTGAGCCCATGGACCTGCCAGTCCGGCGGTGCGGTCGCGACCAGCCCTGTGCACTCCGGCAGCTACGCCGCCAAGCTGGCGCCGACCAGCAGCCAGACCGGTGAGTGCGACCAGACGATCAGTCTCAAGGCCAACACCACTTACACCCTCAAGGGCTGGGTGCAGGGGAACTACGCGTACATCGGCGTCAGCGGTGACGCCTCGGCCAGCAACTGGACCTCCTCCAGCAGTTGGTCGCAGCTGACCGTGTCGTTCACCACCGGCTCCTCCGGCACAGTCACCATCTACGTCCACGGCTGGTACGCCCAGGGCAGCGTGTACGCGGACGACTTCACCCTCGCATAGTTCAAATCCCGCCGTCTCGACGGTGTCATCGCAGGCCAGGGGCCGTTCTCAGCAGAAACGAGAACGGCCTCCGGCAGTTCCTGCGCGATATCCCAGCGTTTCCGGCCGGATCGGCAATTGTCACCGGCCCGGCGTCGGCGGACAGCGCCATTGCGACCGGCGTCGGAGCTGGTCCGCGCGCCCCGCCCACATCTTCGTGCTCATCTTCTCGGTCGGCGGGGGTTCGAGAAGCAGCGCGAACAGGTGGGGCGGCGTCGCGTGCCCCACCTGTTCGCGCTGCCTCTCAGAAGACGCGGATCGCGATCTCTGCGGGCTCCGCGAGCAGTTCGGTGATCTCCCCGTCCAGGCGGACCAGGGTGAGGGAAGCGCCGGCCATGTCCAACGAGGTGCAGTACTCGCCCACGTAACTGCGGCGGATCTCAATGCCCTGCTCGGCAAGGCGCTTGTGCGCCCGCCCGTACAGCAGGTACAACTCGCCGAGCGGGGTTCCGCCGAGCCCGTTGACCATGAGTGCGACGCTGTCGCCGGAGGTGTAGGGCAAATCCTTCACAACGGGGTCCAGCAATTGGTCGACTATCGCGTTCGCGGGCAGCATTTTCTCCCTGCGCCGGCCCGGTTCGCCGTGGATTCCCACACCCACCTCGATCTCGTCCGCCGGCAGGTCGAACAGCGGGGATCCCTTGGCCGGCGGTGTGCAGGCAGTAAGCGCGATGCCCATCGTGCGGGTCACCGCATTGACCTTCTCCCCGATCCGGAACACGTCGTCCAGGTCGGCCCCGCGCTCCGCGGCCGCACCGACGGCTTTCATCACAAAGAAGTTCCCGGCCACACCCCGGCGGCCGACCGTGTACGTGGAATCCTCTACGGACACATCATCGTCGATGAAGAGCGTACGGACCGTGATCTCCTCGGCCTCGGCCAGTTCCTGGGCCATCTCGAAGGCCATTCGATCGCCCGTGTAATTGTTGACCAGCAGAAGTACACCCTTGGGCGAAGCGAGGAGTTTGATGGTCTCGTACACGTAGTCGGTGGGCGGCGCAGCGAAGATGTCGCCGGGGCATGCGGCGTCGAGCATGCCCTTGCCGACGCACATGACGTGTGCCGGCTCGTGCCCGGATCCCGATCCCTGGACGATGGAGACCTTGTCCTGCCGCGGACCATCAGCGCGCATGATCAGGTTGTACTCGGGCACATATCGCAGAGTTTCGGGGTTTGCCAGGGCCACCCCTTCCAGCATCTCCCGGACAAAGTTCTTCGGGTCGTTGACGAACTTCTTCACGGTGGTTGCTCCTTGCTCTCGACGCTCGGGGGTGGGGATGGGGGTGGGGGTGGGGGTGGAAATGGTTCAGGATCAGACGCGTAGCTTCCATTCGTCGGCGATACGTTCAGCGATTACCGCGACGGCTACGGCACCCGCGTCCGGGGACCCGATGCTGCGCTCCCCGGTATAACTCGGCCGACCCCGCCTGGCCTGCATGCCGCTGGTCGCGTCGGCGGCGGCGCGGGCCGCCAATGCGGCAACCTTCGCCAGTTCGGCGGGACTCTTTGCCGGGCCCGCGGTAGTGAGCAGGTTCTCTTCCAGCGCATCGGTCATGGGGATAAGGGCATCCAGCAGCGTTTTATCACCCAGATCGGATTTGCCGCGGGTCTTGATTCCCTCGGCGGCCGAGCGCAGCATTGATATGACTTCCTCGCCACCCAGTCCGGCCGCGTCGCTGACAGCTCCGGAGGCTCGCAGGAATGCAGTGCCCCAGAGAGGGCCAGAGGTACCGCCTACCTTCTTGGAGATTACCAGGGCAATCTTCTTCAGGAATGCTGCGGGCGAGCTCCGGTCGAAGGAATCCCATTCGGCGAGGACCACCTCGAATCCACGCGCAAGTGAATAACCGAAGTCCCCGTCACCGACCACGGCGTCCAGCTCGCAGAATTCACGTTCGTTGTCGACCGCGGTCTGCGCAATGGTCTTGACCACGAACTCGAGGTCGGTGACTGCTGTCGATGGCATGTCTCTCCTAGCTGGCTGCGGCTCAGCTCGCGCCGTGGGCGGTGCGGGCGAGGAGGGTCTCGAGATCGTCAAGGCGGACGCATGGATGGGGGGCCAACCCGAACGGGTCGTTCAATACCTCGGCGGCGGTGTCCCCCGGGCCGGGGTCTCCCAGCGAAGAGACCACGAGTGAGGCGCCGGTGAAGTCCTCATGCCGCGTATAGCCACTGGTCGTGATAACGCAACAGAGACCGGCGTCCAGCGCCGCACGCATGCCGTTGCTGCTGTCCTCGATGACGACAGCAGCCGTCACGGCGAGGCCGAGCCGGGCCAGGGCGAATTCATAGATGTCCGGAGCCGGCTTCTTGTTCGGGACAATGTCCCCCGCGAAAACACTGAATCCGGCGGCAAGGCCGGGGCCGACCGCGTGTTCCAGCACGCTGCGAACGGACGGCTCCGCCGATGTCGATGCGACGGCGAGTGTCCAACCGGCAGCGGCGGCCTCCTCGGCGATCCTCCGCACGCCCGGGCGTGGCGGTACAACCCCGCTCGCGATGATCCCGGTATAGATTTCGGTCTTGCGACGGTGCCAACGGGCGACTTGCGCATCCAGCTCTTCAGCAGCGGTCGGCAGTCCGGCCTCGGCGATGAACTCGGGGGTGAGGAGCGTCCTCATGCGCTCCTTTCCTCCGCCGACCTTCACCTTCTGAGCATATTCATCGTCGCTCCATTGAACGGGGAGACCGAACTCTCGGAAGGTCTGGTTGAAGGCCGGCAGATGCCCGTAACGCTCCGTGTCGGCGAGGACTCCGTCGCAGTCGAAGATAAGCGCGGGCACATTCTCACCCGGCCCGGCCGGCGCTGCCGAACAGAGTCATAAATGAACCGGCCAGGTCGATGACATCCTGACGGACAGAGGTGAACAGGGACGGGGGATCCCACTTCTGTTTCGATGCGGCCGATTCGAGGAACACCAGGTTCGACTTCATGTATTTCTCCTTGAGAGCAGTGGAGATATTCACCTTCGCGCACCCGCGGGCGATCAAATTGTGGAACTGCTCGTCGGAGAGACCGCTACCTCCATGCAGCGCGATCGGCAGAGGATATGCCTCGACAATTTCGGAGACACGATCGAAGTCCAGAACCGGTTCCGTCTTGTAGGAACCGTGCGCGTTCCCTATCGCGGGGGCGAAGACATCGACCTTGGTGTTCCTGAGGAAGTCCAGCGTCACTTCGAGTTCCTGCTGTTGTGCCTTTTCATCCGAGCCGATCCCGTCCTCCACGCCGGTGATGGACTCGATTTCACCCTCGACATGAGCACCGAACCGACGGGCCTCCGCGACGACCTCGATCGTCTGCCGCATGTTCTCCTGGACAGGAAGACGCGAGGCATCGAAAAGAACGGAATTCCAGCCGCGCTCCAAGCACTCGCTGATCACCGCCCGGTCCGGGCAGTGATCCAGGTGCAGGGTGACCGGCACTTCGATCCCAGCGGTCATCGACGTCCACATCGCGTACAGGACATCGCTGCCGATCGACTTCACGGTCTTGACGGACGTCTGCACGATCACCGGAGACGAACGCTCAACCGCCGCGGCGAGAACCGCCTCCAGGGTGAGGTCGTTGAAGACGTTGATGGCAGGCACGCCGTAGCGTTTGTCGAAGGCATCGGACAGGATTTCGGCCAGCGGCACGACAGACACGTGGACTCCATACGGTTGAGGCTCACGTTGCCCTCATGACGCTAGCCCTCGAATCCTCATTACTCAGCCGGGGTTCTCCCCATCTCCCGGTAGGGAATCCCCCACCTGGGCACACGAACGCGGAGAGGCCCCCGCCGTCGTCAGTGGATTGCCGCGCGGTGCGCCAGCGCGGTGCGATTCGGTGCCCCGGTTTTCCGGAGAATGGCGCCAACGTGCTTCTCGATGGTCTTGACGGAGATGCCCAGCGCGGTGGCGATCTTCTTGTCCGGCAGGCCCCGCTCCACCAAGGACCGCACTTCCCGTTCCCGCTCGGTGAGACCATCCGGCCTGGGCCGGTCGCGATCGGCGAACCGCCGAAGGACGCTTCCGGTGAGCAGGACGTCTCCGCGCGCGGCAGCCAACACTGCACGGACCAGCGCGGGACCGTCGAGATCGGACCCCACGCACCCTCGGGCACCCGCGCGTACGGCTTCCTGCAGCAGCTCGTCGCTCAGGTCATCAGTCATCACCAGGACGGAGACACCGGGGCTGGCGGACCGAATGTACGAGGTCAGCCGGGCGCCGTCCAGTCCGGGCATATGGAGGTCCAGCAGAGCGACGTCGGGTTCGAGGACACGT
This sequence comes from Actinacidiphila oryziradicis, assembly GCF_005047355.1. Lineage (GTDB taxonomy): Bacteria > Actinomycetota > Actinomycetes > Streptomycetales > Streptomycetaceae > Actinacidiphila > Actinacidiphila oryziradicis. Next base: position 121,821 of record NZ_SUMC01000028.1, on the reverse strand, counting down.
ACGGCGTCGACGACCTCACGAGCGTCGGCGATCTCTCCCACCACCTGTATCTCCGGTTCGGCCTGGGCCAGCAGCCGTACGAGCCCAGCCCGGATCACCGGCCTTCGATCGCCGACGAGGACCCGCCAAGGCGTCATCGCTCGTGCCCGGCCGGCCATTCCGGAGGGTGCATACGGGATCCGCACGCGAATCCGGGTGCCCCAGCCCGGGGTGGACTCGATCTGGAGATCAGCGCCGATCTGGTGGGCACGGGCAACGACCCCGGTCAGGCCCAGCCCGGTGCGTCGTACTGCGGCGTCCGCGGGGTCGAATCCGCAACCGTCGTCCTCGACGACCACCGCGAGATCATCTGTCCCGTACATCACGCCGACCCGGACCAGAGCCGCTCCGGCGTGGGCGACAACGTTGGTCAGTGCCTCCTGCACCACACGGAGGGCATGCGACCCGACCTCGGATTCAAGCTCCGGACGATCGCCGGTGACCACCAGATCCGTTCGGATGCCGGTGGTGGACCGCACCCAGGCCAGCTCGACGGCGACAGCGTGGTCCAAGGGCTGCAGATCCAGCAAGGACGGGCCCAGGCCGAGCACCGTTCGGCGTGTCTCCGCCAGGGCGGCGCGGGCTGCCGTACGGGCCGCCTCGAGGCGCGGAGCCTGGTCCCCGGCGTCCAGCCCGTCCATGTGCACCAGGATCGAGCCGAGCGCACGCGCGACGGTGTCATGGACGTCACGCGCGACACGTTCCCGCTCAGCGCTCACAGCGAGCCAGCGAGCCCGTTGTTCCGCTTCCAGATGCAGACGGGAATTGGTTATCGCGATAGCGGCGTGCTTGGCGAAGAGTTCGAGCAGCTCCACATCTTCGCTGCTGAACCTGGTTCTGGGGTCGGTACTGAAAACCACGCAAACCCCAATGATCCCGCTTCGCCACTCGATGGGAACGGCGACCGTGGCACAGAGCCGATCGCGGTCCTCCGCGTCTACGTGCCCGCCGGGAACTTCGCTGTAGCTGTCGAATACTCGTGGTCCGCGGTGTGCGACCACCGCTCCCGTGACCCCCTCGGCCAGTGGGAACACCTCACCCTCCTGGCACCCGACGCCGAGGTCGGCCTCCTTGCGATAGGTGCCCGACTTCTCGTCGACCGTGCAGATCGATCCCGCTCCCGCGCCCAGGAGGCTCACCGCCCTGCGCAAGATCCGTTGAAGGAGCGGCCGTAGCGCGAACTGCCCCGCCAAATCCTCGACAGCGCCACTCAGGGCGTCAACCTGTTCATGCGGGCTTACCCGCGCACCCGTCGGCCCCCCTGCTGCGTCGCGGCTCTCATCCATGGCACTGATCGGAGTTCGCCATTCAATCAGGATATCCGACAATATCGGATATAAGCGAACATCGAGGTCCGGCTCGGTGGAGGTCGCCGTCGATCCCACCTGTTGATCTCTGGACCCAAGCGGCCTACTTTCGCACCGGCACTGTCACAACGATGAAGGGACGGGTCGGCTGATGCCCCACGATGCGGAGCTGAGCGGACAGGTGGCGGTGGTGACCGGGGCCGGAAGCGCTTCGGGTATCGGATTCGCGTGCGCCGCGCGCCTGGGAGCGATGGGCGCGCGCGTCGTGGTGACCTCGACGAGCGATCGCATCCACCAGCGCGTGAAGGAGCTTGCGACGCGGGGTGTCGAGGCATCGGGGGTCGTCGCCGATCTGACTGTGGTGGCAGAGGCTGAGCGGCTGATCGACCATGCCCTGACCCGATTCGGCGGGCTGGGCATCCTCGTCAACAACGCGGGTATGACCGCTGTGACCGACCTGGTCGAGACTGCCGCGATCACCGAACTCAGTGACGAGCAGTGGCACAAGTCGGTGGCCCGGAATCTCGACACCGCTTTCTTCGTCACCCGAGCCGGCCTGCGGCCCATGCTGCGCGCACGCTATGGGCGGATCGTGAATGTCGCGTCGGTCTCCGGGGTCCTACAGGCTTACCGGGGCGATACCGCCTACCATGCCGCCAAAGCGGGGATGGTAGGCCTCACCAAGTCCGTCGCCCTCGAAGTCGCCGGCCAGGGCATTACAGCCAACGCCGTCGCCCCCGGATGGATCGCCACCGACTCCTCGACTCCGCACGAGATCGCCATGGGCCGGGCAACACCGGTCGGCCGCCCAGGGCGTCCTGAGGAGGTCGCGAGTCTCGTCGCCCACCTGGCCTCGCCCTCGGCGAGCTACATAACCGGCCAGGTGCTGGTCGTCGACGGGGCGAACTCGCTCGCCGAGGAACGATCCCTGGGGCCGGAGAGGTAGCGCGCCCCGGGCCGAGATCGCGTTGCGGAACCCACACCGGGAATCGGTCACCAGCCTTCGCGGAGCACGGAGTCCAGGGTGTCGACGAAGAAGTCGGCGCTCTCCCGGGTCAGGCACAGCGGCGGCTTGATCTTGAGCACGCACATGCGGTCGGAGGTCGGCTGGACGATGACCCCGAGTTCGCGCATCCGCTCGCAGATGGCGGCGGTTTCCTCCGGGGCGGGGGTGCGCTCCTGGTGGTCACGGACGAGTTCGACCCCGACGTACAGGCCGGTGCCGTGCACGGCACCGATCAGCGGATGCCGGTCCGCGAGTTCGAGCAGCCGGGAGCGCAGGTGGGCGCCCACGGTGCGGGCGTTCTCCTGCAGCTTCTCGTCGCGCAGGATGTCCATGACGGTCAGGCCGACCACGGAGCTGACCGGGCTGCCACCCGCGGAGGAGAAGAAATAGCCCTCGGAACGGTAGTGCTCGGCTATGTCGCGGCGGGTGATGACGGCGCCCAGCGGGTGGCCGTTGCCCATGGCCTTGGCCACGGTGACGACGTCCGGTACGACGCCTTGCTGCTCGAAGCCCCAGAAGTATTCGCCCAGGCGACCGAATCCGACCTGGACCTCGTCGGCGACGCACAGGCCGCCGGCTTCCCGGACGGCTTCGTAGACACCCGCGAGATAGCCGTCGGGAAGTGCCATGCCACCGGCGTTTCCGTAGTACGGCTCGGCGATGAAGGCGGCCGGAGGAAGGCCCTGGGCGGTCAGGTCCCGGATCGAGGCGGCCGCCTCCTGCCCGTAGCGGGCCGTGTCCGCTCTGCGGTACGCCCCGCGGTATGAGTTGGGGGCAGGCACGGTGTGGACCCAGCCGGGACGGGTACCGAGCGCGTCCGGGTTGTCGGCCACCGAGGTGGAGATCGCGTCGGTCGCGTCGGACCATCCGTGGTACGCCTCACGGACAGCGACCACCTCACGGCGCCCCGCCCAGGCCCAGGCCAGGCGCAGGGCCAGGTCGTTGGCCTCGGTGCCACTGTTGACCAGGAACACCGTGTCCAGCGGGGCGGGCAGCGCGGCCGCGAGCCGCTCCGAGAGTTCGACGACCGCGCCGTAGTGGAATCGGGAGTTGGTGTTGAGCCGGTGCAACTGCCGCGCGACCGCCGCGGCCAGCCGCGGGTGGCCGTGGCCGAGCACCGCCACATTGTTGATCATGTCCAGATAGGCGCGGCCGTCGGTGTCCAGCAGGTGGTGCCGCCAGCCGCGCTCAATACGGGGAGGCTCCCTGTAGTAGTGCTCCTGGACGGTGGCGAAGGCCTCGCTCCGGCGCCGCAGCAGGCCCTCAACCTCGCCGGTGTCGTCGGTGAGGGCGGGTGCGGTGCCGAGCAGCGTGGTGGGGTCGGGGCAGACCGCCTCCCATCCGGCCGCCAGTTCCGGGGTCGTGAAGCCCGGGACCGGCAGGCCCCGCAGCGTACTGAGCTGCACCCGCAGCACGGGCGCGCCGTCCGCGCCCGCGACCTCGCCCAGCAGCTGGCCGGCCATCACCGGCTCTCCCGCCGAAACCGCCGGCAGCAGACCGCCCAGCAGCAGCTCCGCCCCGTCCGACCGCACCACCAGCGCGCCGTCCCGGCCCGCGTCGATCTCGCCGGACCAGGGCGCGTGGACCGGGGTGGGGCCGCTGAGGTGGACCTCCACCGCCAGGGCGACAGTCGGCGGCACGGACACGCTGTCGCGACGCGAGCGCGTCAGCCGCCGCTCGCCGTACCGGGTCACCGCCGCGCCCGCGCCGTCCCGCAGCGCGGCCTCCGCGATCGCGCGCTCGGCATCGGGGTCCGTCCAGCGGCCGCCGTCCAACTGCTCGCTGGTGACCGACAGATCCAGGGTCGCGGTCGGCCCGCCCACCAGCGGCAACAAGGCGGATTGCGGCTCGGGACACGCCGCCGCCCGGGGGAGGGGCAGGCCGAGTGCCCGGCGCAGCACAGCGGTCATCACCTCCATGGGGACGGACACCGCCTGTTGGAAGATCGTCCACTCGTGATCCAGGTTCCCCACCGCGTAGTCGTTCCCGGCGTCGATGGATGCCGAATGGTGGCCGCTGACGACGAGGACCGCGGCGCGCAGCACCACCAGCGGCCACACCACGTCGACCTCGGCCTCGGCCAGCGGGCGGACCCGGTGGAACGCCCTGACGGCAGGCACCGTCGATGCGGGGGAAGCTCCGTAGTGGTGGAGCAGTGAAGAGCAGGTCACTGCGAGGTCCCCCACCGCCCAGCTGCGCATGAGGTCGCCGAAGTCGATCACGCCCTCGGGACGCGCACGGCCGTCGGGCCCGGGACGGCAGACGACATTGTCGTCGGTGATGTCCCCGTGAATGACCTGCATCGGCAACCGGTCGGCGTAGCCGCTGACGATGCGGCGGGCACGGCGGGCCGCGGCGCGGACCTGGTCGGCGCGGCCGGCGCCGCGCACGTGTTCGGCCAGCTGCTCGACGACGGGCAGAGCGTGCCGCACATCCCACTGCAGAACCCGCTCGGCGCCCGGGTGGCTGAAGTCGCGCAGCGCGAGGCTGATGCGTCCGGCCGTCGCTCCGAGCGCCGCGACCACGTCCGGCGAGAGATAGGCACCGCCGGTCAGGGGGTGCCCGTCCAGGTAGTCGAGCAGTCGGACCCGCAGTTCCTGGCCGTCGATGACAATGCGCTGGACCGTATGGCCGTCGGTACCCCTGCGTGCCTGCGGCACCCGTACGGAGGTCTCCCCGGATGCGATGTGGGCCACTGCCGCGTCCTGGGCCAGCAGTTCCGGCCGGGCGAACGCGGGGTTGGAGACCTTGAGGACGTACCGGGTGCCGTCTTCCGCGGTGACCAGGAAGTTGGCGTCCTGCTGGCTGCCGAGGGACCGTATCGGGCCGTCAACGCCGAACAGGTCGCGCGCCACGTCCCGGGCCTGTTCTGTGCTGATGCGAGGAGCGGGGAGCGCGGGGTGATCGAAGAAGTTGGAAGTACTGTCGGCGTTCACTCGTGCTGCTCCTCTTGTCCGCAACCGGCTGGCCGGGGTCGGTATGTCGTGCGGCGCGACGCCGGGCGGCGATGCCGCTCCGGAGCGGCCGGCCCCTCGGGCCGGCAAGGCGCATTCTGACAGCCGGAGCTTGGGCTCCCGCTCCCGGATCGAGGTCACAGGACGTTGCCGGGCCGCTTTGGCTGTCCGCGACATACGGAGTCGAGTGCGCCGCCGGAGCGTCAGGTACGGGTGGAGGCCGGCTGCTCGCCGTCATGTCCTCCCGGGCGCAGCAGCAGCATCGCGGTGGCTGCCGCCAGCAGCGCCACGCAGCCGCTGAAGACGAGCCCCGCCGCTCGCAGTCCCACCGCGGTGGCCAGCGCCCCGACCCCGACCACCGGGATGGAGATGGCGACGTACAGCACGACGAACAGCGCGGAGGTGACCTCCGCGCGCTGCTCGGGCGGACTGTCGTGTGCCACCGCGGTCACTGCGGCCCGGAACGACAGCCCTTGCCCGGCCCCGGCGACCACCGCTCCCAGCACCAGCAGCGGCAGCGAGGCGACGGCCAGTGAGCCGGCGATCACGGCCATACCCAGCACGAGCACCGTGCACCCCAGGGGCAGGGCCCTGCGCATGCCGATGCGGCTCATCAGCAGCTGTCCGGCGGTGGACCCCACGAACAGGGCGCAGACCACCGCGCCCGAGACGGCGTGATTCTGAACCCCCTCCACCTTGCTCAGGAAGCTCGGCGCCACCGAAGTGAAGAGTCCGAGAGTGGCGAAGCCCGCGAACCCGGCCATGGCCGCCGGGACGAATGTCGACCGCATCTGCCGCGGCACCCGCAGTCCCCTCGGACGCAACTGCATCCCGCGTCGTACCTGGACGGTCTCCGGGATCAGCAGCACCGCGACGATGGCCGCCGCGACCAGCGCCAGGTCCACCAGGAACACCAGGTGAAGCGGGGCCGGGGCAAACTGGGCCAGCAGGCCGGCGAGCAGCGGGCCGCTGCCCAGACCGCCCAGGTTGGCGATGGTGGCGATCAGCACGGCGGCGTCGCGGCGTCGCGGCGGAGCGAGTTCCACCACAGCCACCGTGCCGGCACCGGTGAACAGTCCGGCGGAGAGCCCCGAGAGCGCTCGGCCGGCGAACAGTTCAGGGAGCCCGTGCGTAAGGAGGAAGCACACTGCGCTGAGCGCTGACAGTGCCAGCCCGGCCAACAGGACCGGGCGCCTGCCGACGTGGTCGGACAGCTGGCCGAACAGCAGCAGGGCCGCGATAACGCCCACGGCGTAGACGGCGAAGATCACTGTGATCATGAGCTCGGAAAAGCCCAGCCGCTGCTGGTACAGGTCGTAGAGGGGAGTGGGCAAGGTCGTGCCGCACATGGCGACCGCGAAGGCGCAGGCCGCCGCGACCATCGGCCACGTCTGTTCCGCCGTGCCGCGGGGCCTGGACCGGCGGTCGGGCTGTGGGCCGGAAGGGACGCCCTTCACCCTCACTCCTCACCTGGCTGTCTGCACCTGACTGTCGTGGCGCCGCACTCACGGGCCTGGCGGCCGTCGGCGGACCGTTTCGGCGGCTACGCCTCCTTGAGGGTCTCGCCCCAGGCGTGCCAGGTCTCGATCTCGATCCAGGCGTTCACACGGGGCCGTACCCGGTCGGGATAGGGCTTTCCGGTGTAGAGCTGGGAGAGCCGGTCGATGCCTTTGCGGTCGGTGTCGTCCTCGAAGCGCGTCACCCGGCCCTGGACACTCACGTGGGTGTACCAGTTGTCGGAGTCGAGTGCCGTGAGCGAGACACGCGGGTCTGCCTTCATATACGCCAGACGGCGCCGTTCGGCGTCCATGTTGACCAGGATGCGTCCGTCGTCCCATGCGTACCAGGTGGCCACGGTCACCGGTGAGCCATCCGGGCGTAGCGTCGCGATGACCGCCGGGTTGGGACGCGAGAGCATGTCGATCACGTGCGGGGGGAGCGGGAGAGCGGGCATGACGGTTACTCCTTGATTGGTCGCTGCGTACGGCCTGGTGCCGGTCCGCCTCGTGTCGACGGCGTGCCGCTGACTACCGATGCGGGTGTGATTTGAATGGTGTTACTCGTTGTCCTTCTCCGCGACTCGGTAGACATCGGTGGACTGCGGCCGGGAGCGGGGGTCAGAGGAGTTGGTCGCCGAGGACGCGTCACCGGCCTGGCGGGGCCGGTGACGCATGCCGTATGAACCACGCACACCGAGCGAAACGTTTGCGTTTCGTCCGTATGCGATCTATATTCGGAATTAGTACGAAACAGTTTCGATTCGATGGGAGAGGGAGGTGGGAGATGTCCGCCACCGCGGCCCAGGCCGAAGGTGCCCGCCGTACCCGCCTCACCCCGGAGCGCGAGGGCGAGCTCTACACGGCCGTACTCGACCTGCTCCGCGAGGCCGGCTACGACGCACTGACCATGGACGCCGTCGCGGCCCGCTCCCGGTCGAGCAAAGCTACCCTCTACCGGCAGTGGCAGGGCAAGCCCCGACTGGTCGCCGCAGCATTGCGGCATCAGCGGCCGCCCCTGGACCGGCTCGATACCGGCTCGCTCCGCGGAGACCTGCACGAGCTGGCCGGGCGATTGGGTGAGGCGAAGAAAGACGTCGCCGTGCTGCAGGCCGTCGCCCCGGCCGCCCACAAGAACAAGGACCTTGCCGAGGCCCTTCACGAGGCCCTGATCCAACCCGAGCTGGACGTGCTCCAGGCGATGCTCGACCGGGCGGTGGCCCGGGGCGAGGCCGAGGCGGACGCGCCGGCTCACGAATTCTTCCCGCACCTGGTGACCGGTGTCCTGATCGCCCGCCCGCTGATCGAGTGGTGCGAGGCGGACGCCACCTACCTCAAGCGCTATCTGGACGCGGTAGTCCTTCCGGCGCTGTTGCGGAACTGACAGCAGAACTGACCAGAGTCACCCCGGAGGACCCCACATGTCATCCACCTCTGTCGAGGCGCGCGCCACAGCCCCCGGGCGGGCGCACGCAAAGCCCCCCAAGGAGGCGGAGCATCACGTTCCGCACCGCTGGTGGGTACTGGCCGTCATCGGCCTTGCCCAGCTCATGGTGGTGCTGGACGCGACCATCGTGAACATCGCCCTGCCGTCCGCGCAGCAGGACCTGGGCTTCTCCAACAACGGCCGGCAGTGGATCGTCACCGCGTACGCGCTCGCCTTCGGCAGCCTGCTGCTGCTCGGCGGCCGCCTGGCCGACCTGATCGGCCGCCGGACGACCTTCCTGATCGGCCTGATCGGCTTCGGCACGGCCTCGGCACTGGGTGGCGCGTCCAACGGCTTCGTCATGCTGGTGATCGCCCGTGCGTTGCAGGGCGTGTTCGGCGCGATGCTGGCGCCGTCCGCGATGTCCCTGCTGACCACCACATTCACCGACGTCAAGGAGCGCGCCAAGGCGTTCGGCATCTTCGGTGCGATCGCCGGTTCCGGCGGCGCCATAGGGCTGCTGCTCGGCGGTCTGCTCACCGAACACCTCAACTGGCGCTGGACGCTGTACGTCAACGTCGGGATCGCCGTCTTCGCGGTGGCCGGCGCTATCGTCTTCGTCCGCCGTCAGGTGCCCGCCGAGCGGCCCAAGCTCGACCTCCTGGGCGTCGTGCTGGTGGCGGCCGGGCTCTTCGGCCTGGTCTACGGCTTCTCCAACGCCGAGACGCACAGCTGGGGCAACTGGATGTGCTGGGCGTTCCTGGCCGCTGGCGGGGTCCTGCTGGCGTCCTTCGTGTTCTGGGAGACCCGGGCCCAGCACCCACTGCTGCCACTGCGCGTGCTGCGCGACCGGAACCGGGCAGCGGCCTACGTCAGCATCTTCGTCTCCGGCGCGGGCATGTTCGGCGTGTTCCTCTTCCTCACCTACTACCTGGAGGTGACCCTCGCCTACTCGCCGGTGCAGACAGGTCTGGCCTTTCTGCCGATGGTCGGCGCGCTGATGGTCACCGCGCAGCTCGCCATCAACGTGCTGATCCCACGGATCGGCCCCAAGACGGTCGTGCCGGTCGGTATGGGACTCGCGGCGGGCGGCATGGCCTGGCTCACCGCGCTCGGCCTGAACAGCGGGTACGTCGCGCATATCCTGCCGCCGCTGCTGATGATCGGCCTCGGCATCGGCCTGGTGATGCCTCCGGCCATGAGCCTGGCCACGCTCGGCGTCGCACCCGCCGACCAAGGCGTGGCGTCGGCCATGGTCAACACCATGCAGCAAGTGGGCGGTTCGATCGGCACCGCGCTGTTCAACACCATCGCGGCCACCGCGGCGACCAGCTACGCCACGAGCCACCTCGGCACCCCGAACCTTGCCGCGCATGCCAGCTTGCACAGCTACGCGGTCGCCTACTGGGTGGCGGCCGGGTTCTTCGCGGCCGGTCTGGTCATCTCGCTGCTGCTGTACCGGCGGGGCCGTCCGATGGCCCAGGATGCCGCCCCCCGGGTTGAAGCGCCGGCAGCAGAGGCCGCCGGGCCGGGAACCAACCCCGTTGCCCCGCTCGTGGCCACTGCGGCCGTGCCCGGCGACCTGCCGGCCAGGCCCTTCACGGGCATCCGGGGCCGCGTGCTGGCCGCCGGCGGTGTCCCGGTGCCGCGCACTGCGGTGACCCTGATCGACGCGAGCGGTCGTCAGCTCGCCCGCACCATCGCCGCAGAGGACGGGCGCTACTCCGTGGACGCCCCGCGGCGCGGAAGCTATGTCCTGGTCGCCTCGGCCTCCGGCCACCAGCCACAGGTCGCCACGCTGGCCGTGGGATCCGCCCCGGTCGACTTCGACCTGGTACTGGCCGGGGTCGGGGGTCTGGCCGGGACGGTCCGCGCGGCGGGCACCCCGCTCCCCGGCGCGCTGGTGGTGGTCACCGACGAGCGTGGCGAGGTGGTCGGCTCGACCACCAGCGATGCCGACGGAGGATACCTACTGGCCGAACTGGTGCCGGGCGGCTACACCCTGACGGTCAACGCGACTGGCCACCGGCCCTTCTCCGGCCCGGTGCTCGTCGCGGGCGCCGCGCCCACACGGTACGACGCCGAGCTGCGCTCCGCCGCCGCGATCCACGGCACGGTGCGCAACCGCGCCGGGCAGCCGGTCGAGGACGCCCTGGTGTCCCTGCTGGACTCGGCGGGAAGCGTGGTCGGGACGCGCACCACCGGTACCGACGGCGCCTACGCCTTCACCGATCTGGCAGGCGAGGAGTACACGATGATCGCCACCGGCTACCCGCCGGTGTCGGCCCGGGTGACGGTCGCCGGGAGCAATCTGGAGGGCTTCGACCTCTCCCTGGGGCACAGCCACTGACAGTGAGCGCCATCCGGTCGGCGTGTCGCGGACATGCCCTGGTCGGTTGCGCGCTCCGGAGCGGTCACAGCGTTCGTGCTCGGTACACCTCAATCAGCTTGTCGCTGAGCGCATTGACGCGCGGGTCAACCTGCCGTCGGCCGGAGTCCTCATCGTGCCAGGCGATGATCTCCCTGGCGCCCTCGGAGAACGGAACCTGTGCCACGAAGTCGGGCACGATGCTCCGGATCTTCGAGTTGTCGAAGACCATCGAGTGCGCCTTGTCACCGAGCAGCGCCGCCCCCCAGGCTTCGTCCATGGCCGCGACCGCATCAGAGGGGACGTGGACCAGCCGCGCCGGAACACCGGCGGCTTCGGCCATCGTGTTGTAGATCTCGTTCCAGGCCGGGGCTTCGTGGGAGGTGATGTGGAAGGCATCACCGATGGCGGCCTGCTTGCCGAGGAGCCCTACGAAGCCCCGGGCGAAGTCGTGGTGATGAGTGATCGTCCACAGAGACGTGCCGTCACCGTGGACCAGCACCTCCTTGCCCCGGCGCATACGGTCGATGATCGTCCATCCCCCGTCGAACGGAACGAGCGTCGAGTCGTACGTATGGGAGGGGCGAACGATGGTGACGGGGAAGCCCTGATCCCGGTAGGCCTTGACCAGAAGGTCCTCACAGGCGATCTTGTCCCGTGAGTACGCCCAGAAGGGGTTGCGCAGGGGAGTCGACTCGATGACGGGGAGGCGGCTCGGGGGCGTCTGGTATGCCGACGCCGAGCTGATGAAGACGTACTGGCTCGTGCGCCCGGTAAAGAGGTCGATGTCAGCCTGGACCTGCTCCGGGGTGAAGTTGACGAAGTTGACGACAACGTCAAACTCGTGGGCGCCGAGGGCGGCGCGCACCGATTCGGCGTCACGGATGTCCGCACGGAGGACCGGTACCCCTGGCGGGACGGGCCGCAGCGACGAGTTGCCCCGGTTGAGCAGGTACAGATCGATGCCGGTGTCGACGGCCCGTTGCGAGCAGGCGGCGCTGATGACGCCCGTTCCGCCGATAAAGAGGACCTTGAGAGAGGTCATGAGAGTCCATCCGGTGTCTCATCGTTGCAGGATGCTTAAGGAGATCTCTTGGTGTTTTGGCAGTGCTCCAGGTACCCGAGGTGGGCAGCCGGTTGATGCTTCAACCGTGCCAATAGACAACGTTGGTCCCTGTCTGTCAATGTTCGATGGTGGTGCACCTTCCGGGCGCTCCTCATCCTCAGGCGGAACACCCGGGCCGTTCGCGTCGCCCGGCACGGTCGTCGCCTCCGAGACCTCAGCGTCGCCCTCGGCGACGGCGAACGACCAGGCGTTCGGGCCGCTGACGTGCAGGGCGGCATGCGGATGCGGCGCAGCCGGCGCGCTTTGAGGCGGTCGCTGGGCTTCCCCTACTGCTCGCGCTGACGCGCCCGCCGGGTCGGCCGGGGGCTCTCGGCGGGGGTGGCCAGATGTCCGTCGACCAGGTGGTTCAGTGCGCGAAGCAGGGCCTCCCGGTCGCCGTCGGGGAGTGTGGTCAGTGCCCTCCGGTGTATGCCGTCGACGATCTCCTGGCTCCGACTGGCGATGCGGGCCCCCTCCTCGGTGACCGCGATGATCCGGGCTCTCCGGTCCTGGCTGGAGGGCTGCCGCTCGGCGAGACCGGCCTTCTCCAGGGCGTCGACCGTCACCACCATCGTGGTCTTGTCCATGTCCCCGAGTTCGGCGAGCTGGGCCTGGGTGCGCTCTTCCTCCAGGGCGTGGACCAGTACGCAGTGCATGCGCGCGGTCAGCCCGATCTCGGCGAGCTCCGCCGACATCCGGGTTCGCAGGACATGGCTGGTGTGATCCAGTAGGTACGACAGGTCCGGTGCGGTGCGCGCCGGTGTCATGGCAGTCATGTCCACCAGCGTAGCAATTCGATCTGTGGCGGATTATCCGGAAGAGGACTGTCCTGTCTCGGGCGTGTGCGGGTGGGACGAAGCTGTGACCGGCTCAGTCTTGTCCCTGCCCGGTGGCCGGCTGGTGGCGGTAGGCCGGGAGGGTCACAGCCAGCCGCGGCGGGCCGCTGTGAGACTGGCCTGGAAGCGTGTTGTGGCGCCGAGTTGACTCATCAGCCGGTGGATCCGCCGCTGGGTGGTCCGCTCGCTCCAGCCCTGTGAGCGGGCGATGGCCGCGTCGGTGAGGCCGGAGGCGAGCAGAGCCAGCAGGGAGCGGGTATCCGGATCCGGCTGGACGGGAACGGCCCCGGGCCATTGCGTCCCGTTGCCGGCAGGAGGCGGTCCGGCGTCGGACAGCGCGACGGCGCGCTCCCATTCGGCTTCGAACAGGGACTCCAGGGCGACGAGCATGGGTGACGGGTGGATGAGATAGGCCGCCGACTGACCGCCGGCCGCGAGGCTGAAGGGGATGATGGCCGCCCGGCTGTCGCTGATCACCAGCTTCAGCGGCAACTCCGGGCGTACCCGGGCCTTTTCCCCCGCCCTGATGCTGGGTGCGATGTCGTTGTGCATCCTGCCCGGCCAGGCCACCGCTTCCCGGTCGTAGATCACCCGGTGGACCACGCCGTGCCGTTGCCGCTGGATCTGCAGGTCGAGGTTGCTTCCCGGGCGGTCGATATACGGCGGCCGGTCGAACGCGCGCACTTCGCGTCGGGCCTCGGCTGTCAACCGGCCCACCGCCGAGCTGATGTCGTCCCGGTCGGTGAGCAGTTCCACGGCCATCTCCGGATGCGCGATCCGGGCCGCCTCCCGGTAGGTCTCCATCAACCGGTGCACCAGGGAACGCGCTTCGCCGAGGCGGTGTTGCTGCTCGTCGATCAGAGCGGTCACCGCGACGTCGGGGGCGGTGGCGGAGAAGCGGGGCGGCCGTCCGGCGGTCCGGGTCGCGAGGCCATCCCTGATCAGCACGGACAGTAGCCGCCCGACGCCGGCCGGGGACAGTCCGCAGGCCTCGGCCAACTCGGAGGCGGTGCAGCGCGGATGCCCTACCAGGGAGGTGTAGACGTGCTCTATTTCCTCCGTAAGTCCCAGCACGTTAAGTTCCATGGCCCCTCCGCCGTGCTTGTGGCGACTCTCCGCCATCCGGCGTACTTCAGTCACCATCATTGCCTTGCGTCACTTCCGTCTCGGTTGACATCTTCCACCAGTAGGAAGGCAGCGCCTTGCCTACCCCTGCAAGTGGCAGTGCCTCCCTACAGGCAGCCTGCCGTGTTCCACCGGAAAGGCTTGCCCATGCTCCATGCGCATCCCCGATACAGACGGCACGGCGCCGCAGCCCTCGCGCTGGCGGCCCTGGCCGCAGCCGTGGTCTCCGGCACCGCGTCCGCGGCTCCGTCGGCCGCCGCCGCCTCATTCGCGCCCGCCGGTTCCGGGCAACTGCCCACCGGCGAAACGCCGCTGGACGGCACCTCGAAGGGCACCGCCGAGCCGCCCGCCCAGCGCCAGGGCGTGGTGCCGGGCCAGGTGCTGGTCACCCTGGACCCGAACACCTCGGTCACCGGGCCCGCGCTGTCCGGAAAGGCCCAGCACCAACTGGCCGCCCGCGCCCCGCAGACCAGCGACACAGCGCTGGACGCCAAGCTGCGCGCGGTGGGCGCCACCTCCCTGCACCCGCTGTTCCCCTCACTGTCCACAGCCGCCACCGGCTCGCTGACCGAGGCGGCACGCGGCCAACTGGGCGCCGGCGCGCCCGACCTGTCACGTACCTACGTGGTCAAGGTGAAGCAGCAGGACTCCACGGCCGTCGCCAGTACCCTCCAGGGCACCTCCGGAGTCGCGCACGTCGAGCCGGACCGCTACGTGAACACCATGAACGCCGGAGCGCAGCCGCTGCCCGCCGCCGCCGTGCGATCCGCGGCGGCCCCCGCCGCCCGCGCCGCGAAGGCCCCCGCGACCACGCCCGCCGCCGGGACCAGCCCCGCTGACGTGCCGTCGAACTACGCCCTGTCCTCCTCCGCCCAGACGTTCCTCAACGCCGGGGGAGTCAATGCGGTGGGCGCCTTCTCCACCCTTCAGGGCGGCTACGGCCAGCAGCCCGGCACCGGCGAGACCATCACCAATGTGTCCATCGGCGACCTCACCGACCAGTCGATGGCGGACGCCGGGGACAACTACGTCAAGGGCAACGGCCCGACCACGGTGCTGAAGGACGGCAAGCGCTACCTCGACCTGCCGTCGATGCCGCTGATCCCCACCTACGTGGCCGGTACCGACGGCACCCTCGACCCGTCCGGCTCGACCGAGAACCAGGACCCCTCGCTCGGCGAAGTGCTCCTTGACTTCGGTGTGATGTCCCCGCTCCCGCACGACCAGCAGCGCCAGGGCGCCACCGGCAGTGCCTACACCGACCTGCTCGGCATAGCCCCGGGGGCCGACTACCGCCTGGTCGTCCCCCAGGAGCCGACGATCGAGCAGATAGCCGGCGCGCTGCTGGCCGCCGCCAACCAGTCGCCGCGCCCCGACGTCATCACCGCGAGCCTCGGCTTCGGCACCGACTCGGAGGGCTTCCCGGGCCGCTACCTGGAGGACGACCCGTTCGTCCGGTCCGTGGTCGCCTCGATCGTCCAGAAGGACGGCATCGTGGTGTCGATCTCCTCCAACGACGGCACCCGGCTCTACACCCCCGCCGCGGTCGGCCCCGACGGCGGCAGTACCCCCACCGACACGGCCGTGAACTCCGCCTCCGCCACCACCATCGATGACGACGCGCAGACCACCACCCCGTCCAAGGTGCCCGACAGCGGCGCCATCGCCGCGGGCGGCACCACCCTGGACGACACACTCGCCGTACCGGCGAACTCCAGCAGCGCGCAGGCCGGCACCGGCACCTTCGCGGAGACCCGGATCAGCGGCTTCGGGGTCTTCTCCTCCGGATTCGGCAGCCGGGTGGACCTGTCCGCCCCCAGCGACAACATCATCGCCTTCGAGCACAAAGGAGGCGGCAGCGCGCAGGCCGTCACCCCGGTGTTCAACGGCGGTACGTCGGCGTCCGCGCCCGAGATAGCAGCCGCCGCGGCCGTCGTGCTCCAGGCCGGCCGGCTGGCCGGGCACCAACTGAGCCCCAAGCAGGTCCGGGACCTGCTGGAGCAGACCGGCCGCGCGGTCCAGACCCCGCCGCAGATCGACCGGACGCTGCACGTCGGACCACAGATCGACGTGACCGCCGCCACCGAGAAGGCGCTGGGCGGCAAGCTGAAGAGCCACGGCCCCTCGGTCGTACGGCTCTCCGTCGCCCACCGGGTCACCCAAGGCGGGCTCGGCGGCACCTTCCTGGAGACCACCGACCAGAACCGTATCGACCTCGGTGACATGGCCTCCGGCGGCAACGGCGAGGGCCTGGTCGGCCCGGTGACCTTCGCAGCCGACGTCACCGGACTGCCGCAGGGCGCCAAGCCCCGGTACACACTCACCGTCGCCGCCGGGCATCCGGTCACCTTCTCCTCCGGCACACCGGCGATCCGGGTGACACCCAGTCAGCTGCTGTCGGCGGCAGGGCTCCCGGTCGTCTCCACCACCGACCGCAGCGTCGATCTCACCTTCCAGGTGCTCATCGGCGGCAAGGCACAGGCCACCGTGCACCGCACCCTGGCCATCGGCCCGAGCGACGGCCGCTACGTCGAGTCCACCGCGCCGCTGGCCCCCGCTACCGCCCAGGCCGGGAAGACGGTCACCGTCTCCTACGACCTCACCGGCGTCAGCACCGCGACCGCCCCCGAGCTGGTCGTGTCCACCGTCGGCCACTGGAGCCCGGTCCTCGGCCCGATCTTCTCCGCTGCCTGGCACCAGACCCTGACCGCGACCACCGGCACCGTCACCATCCCCGCGGACGCCTTCAAGGGCGGCGGCGGGATCTACGGCATCGGCATCGCTCTGTCCGGCTTCGGCGGCAACCCCAGCTACATCAAGTACGGCGAGTTCGCCCCGATCCGGATCTCCGGCAGCACCGCCGCCACCCGACCGGACGCACCGACCATCGCCGGGACCACCGGCCTTGAGAACGGACTGAAGAACGGCACTTACGCGCACACCGCCGAGGTCACCCGCACCGCCCCCGGCTTCGGCCTGCGCTATGACGTACGGGGCATCCCGGGCGCGAAGTCCGCGATCGCCGAGTTCTCCGCCCCGGCACCGACGCTCTACGGCTCGCTGAACACCTTCAGCAACGCCAACGGCTCGGCGCTGGACAACGACGCAGTGGACACCCCCTCCACCGCGAGCAAGACGCTGTCCGCCGCCTCCGGCACCGTCCGTCTCGACGCGCTGTCCCTGGGCCTGGCCACCTCCGCGACCTACAGCGTGCGGGTGCTCGCCCTCGACAGCCACCAGCACGTCATCGGCCAGGCATCACCCGTCTCCAACCTGTCCGTTGACGACGGCCTGGCCCCCGACGGCAGCACGCTGCTGAGCTTCACCGCCGCGGGCAAGGACTCGATCGCCGCACTGCGCACCACCGACGGCGGCACCGAGGTACGGCACTACTCCACCGCGACCGGTGCCTACGGCGCCGTGCTGACCTCGGACTCCGGCAGCGGTTCGGACTACCAGGTGATCGGCGTCGCCACGGACGCGCACCGGGTACTGCTCGGGCACGCGACCCAGGCCGGCGACGTCCAGCTGGAGACCTGGAACACCGCGACCGACACCCTGGTCGGCAGCTCGACACTGCGGGCCGCCGACTACTGGGTGGTCGCCGGACGGGTCGACGCCAAGCGCGACCGGGCCGCCGTACTGCTGCGCGCCAAGGTGGGCAACGCCGACTCGGTGCTCCCCGTCGACCTGGCCACCGGCACCACCGGCGACCCGATCCCCGCCGACACCGGCGCGATCCCGGTCGGGACGTACAGCCTGCTGGACATCGACCAGTCCACCGGCGATGTGTTCCTGGGCAAGATCGCCACCGCGTTCCTCTGCCTCGGTGGTGTCGCCCCGGCCCGGGTGGACCTCGACACCAGGACCGTGACCGCCTCCGGGTCGGTGTCCGCCTGCGGCCATGGCATCGCCTCGGACGGCTCGGGCACCCTCTACAACCTGTCCGCCGGCACGCTCAGCACCAAGATCGCACCGACCGCCACCCTCACGCCTTACGACGAGGGCACCCAGACCACCGGTGCCGGGTTCGCACTGCGCAAGGGCACGCCCGTATCGCTCGCCGTGGACGGCGTCCATCACCTCGCCCTGGTGTCGTTCGCGGCCCCGGAAGGCACCGTGTACTTCGGCTCCCAGCAGGGCGTCGTATCCGACAACAACGCGACCAGCCAGATAGAGGTCGTCGACCTCACCACAGGACAGCCGGTCCGCACCTTGAACGCCGTCATCGTCAAAGGCCGGAGCGGCATCATGCTGCACGGCGTACAGGACCCCTCGATCCAGCTCGACCCGGCCACCCGCACTGGCTGGACCTACGGCCCGGACGGCACGCAGATCCAGCAGTTCTCCTACTGATGACCTGTTGACCCCCACCTGACACGCGGGACGGGGAGCGGCCACGCCGCTCCCCGTCCCGTCCGCGTCATGGTCCCCCTGCTCGGCATCGCCCAGGCTGGGCGCCGGCAGCGGCGTAGAGCGCGCCGGCTCAGTGGTGCGTCCCCCGGCGCGGGGCGGTGAGGGGCAGCAGAACTTCGCGCACGACTGCCGCGATCTCGTGTTCGGGGATGGTGCCGCCTGCCATGTGCTGGGAGACCAGCAGCCGGTAGGCCCACGGCCGCGATCCGGGCGGTGACCGTCGCAGGGCCGGCCTCACCGCGTTCCGCGCCGGCCCGCAGGATCCCGCCGCGGATGCCCGGTCGGCAGCAACCTCCTCGGAGACGACCAGCCCGCCAAGGTCGACGCTTTTCACGCCGAACCCCTGGCCTGGCTCAAGAATGAGCCGACCGCGGCCCATCCGGCCGATAGCTGACCCCGGAGCCAGTGGTGCTCGTGAGGCTCAGACGTAACTGAGAGGTTCGTGTGAGACGCTGAATAGGTTCTCGCCTTCCGTAGTTCGTGCCTCCGGATGACGGATCACTTGGTGCCCCCACGGGCCCGGACGCGCACCGCCCCACGCTGCCGTCCGCGCCTCCAGGAGATCGCGTCTTTTCCGCGCGGACGCGGTGGGCCAGCCCCCCCAAACAGAGAAGCCCTTCATGAACCTCACCGTCATCAACGGACTGCCCGCGCACGTCCTGTTCGTGCACTTCGTGATTGTGCTCGTCCCCCTGACCGCTTTGGCGCTCGTGGCGTGCGCCATCTGGCCCGGGAGCGCCCGGCGGCTGGGTCTCCTGCTGCCGATCCTGGCGTTCGTGACATTGGCGAGTGTGCCGGTGGCCACGCACGCGGGTGAATGGCTGGAATCACACGTAGGGCGCGACCCGCTGGTGCGCGCGCACGCGCAACTCGGCGACGGCCTGCTGCCGTGGGCCCTCGGCCTCTTCGTGATCTCGGCCGTCGTGTGGTGGACGGCCCGCCGCTCGGCGCCCGCCCCGGGCGGCTCGTCGGGCGCCGCATGGTCGCCCTCGGTACTGGTCCGGGGTGTGATCACGGTCCTTTCGCTCGCCGTCGCGATCGGCGCGGTGGTGGACGTCTACCGGATCGGAGACTCGGGCGCCAAGGCCGCCTGGCACGACGCCTATTCCAAGACGGCCACGAGCAACCACGGCGGCTGACGGACGAGGCCGGCGGCCGGCCGGCAAATATCGTCATCTCGACGATAACCATCGGCCCCCTTATTGTCTTCCTGACGACAAGGGGGCCTCCGTGGCCGACATCAGCAAACGCTTCGGGCTGCGGCACCTGCGCGCGGCACCTACCTCGCACATCCGCCACCTGCGCCGCGGCCAGGTCGCCCGCGACGGCGCCGGGCTCGCCTTCTGGTTCCGGCCGCTCGTCGCTGCCCTCTCCGAGGTGCCCGTCGACGACCGCGAGCTGGCCATGCTCTTCCACGCCCGCACCGTCGACTTCCAGGACGTCACCGTGCAGGCCACGGTCACCTTCCGGATCACCGAGCCGGCCACCGCCGCCGCCCGGCTCGACTTCAGCGTCGACCCCGACACCGGGATCTGGCGCGCCGGTCTACGCCCGGCACACGTCCAGGGGCTTCACCGCGCCGCCCTTCAAGAACCTGATGATGGTGATGAACGGACTGTTCGCCCAATACGGGATGCGGCAGGCGCGCCGCCACGGCACGATCGAGCGGCTGGAGCAACTTGCCGCCCGGAATGCCGCCGGCGGAGGGGCTGGGGATGTGCGGGTCGCCAAGGGCGCGGGCGAGCCGGGCGACGCTGTGCCGGGCCAGGGCCTGTCCGGCGGATCAGGGTCGGATAGGCCGCGGCGTCCGGTGCGGTGCAGCGCAAGGCGCCGGAGCGTCCTGATAGCGGAGCTGTCCGGGCCCGGCCGCGCCGGGGGCCCATGGGGCGCAGCCGGCAACGCAGCGAGGTGCCGTGCCGGACGCCGCGGGCCCGGCCATGATCCGCCGGACAGGCCCTAGGCGCTCGCTTGCCGCGCGCGCCGCAATGTCACCGACCGAGGGACACCGCCGGTTCAACCTGAGTAGGGTCTGTTGCTGTGCGGTCGGCGGGCGTCATCAACAGTCTTACCGAGTCTGTCGGGAAGCCGTCGGGACGATTCGAAGTGCTGCGGCGGCACCGGCAGTGGCTGTTTGTGCTCGTCGTGGTCGCGCTCCTCGCCGAGATGGCGGTCGCCATGGTCACGACGGCCGTGGAACAGACCCCGACCATCGACGAGCCCGTGTACGTGGGCACGGCGGTGGTCTACGTGCAGCAGCACAGCCTGCGCTACAACCCTGAGCATCCGCCGCTGGGCAAACTGATCATCGCGACCGGGCTGGTGTTCGCACACCCGTATCTCGACCGCACCTTCGTCGGCGACCAGACGGCGCTCGGGCAGCATGTGCTGTACGAATCGGGCAACGATCCGTGGCTGCTGATGCTGCTGGCACGGCTGCCGGTGATCGTGCTGACGCTGCTGTTCGGGCTGGTCGTCCTGGCGTTCGCCGGTGATCTCGTCGGGCCCGGACGCGCCTTGGTGGCACTCGCCCTGTACGCGTTCTCGCCCGACCTCATCACCCACGGGTCGCTGGCCACGCTCGACGTGCCGGAGGCCGGCTTCCTGCTGACGTCGGTCTGGCTGCTGTGGCGGGCGCGGCTGCGGCCGTTCCTCTATCTCCCGCTCGCCGGGCTGGCGCTCGGCGCGGCCGTGGCCACGAAGATGAGCGCGCTGCCGGCGGTTCCGGTGCTGATGCTCCTGGCCGTCCTGTCGGTCTGGCACGCCCGCCGGACGGACGAGACCGGCACGCGCGGGAAGGCGCGGCTGCTCGCGCTCGGCGTGGTGGGCGCCGCCGTCATGGCGCTGGTCGTGGTCGTCGTCGTGTGGGCCGCCTACTTCGCCGTCGACCCGCGGCTGCGCTGGGCGCCGCCCGCGGACCTGCCGGCCGCTCACGGGCTGCGCGGGCTTGCCGTCGGCTGGCTGCCGTTCCCGCAGCCCTACCTGGACGGGATGCGCATCCAGTTCGGCTTCGAGGGCGGGAGGTGGGAAAGCTTCCTGTTCGGCCGCCACTACGTCGGTTCGCTGTGGTATTACCTGCCGGCCGCGCTGCTGGTGAAGACGCCGCTCGGCATGCTCGCGCTGTGGCTGGCCGGTGCCGTCACGATGGTGAAGGTTCCCCGGCTGCGGCCCGCGGCACCGTATGTACTCGTCCCCACGGCAGTGCTGCTGGCCTCGGCGATGACCGGGTCCCGCAACCTCGGTGTGCGGTACGCCCTCTTCGTGCCGATGTTCCTGGCGGTCGTGGCGGCCGGTGTGGTCGCGGTCCGACGGCGGTGGGTACACGTCGTGACGGCGGTGCTGGTTCTGTTCGTCGCGGTCAGCTCGCTGAGTACGTACCCGTACTACCTGCCGTACTCCAACGAGGCCTTCGGCGGGCCGTCGAAGACCCATCTGCGCCTGCACGACTCGAACGTCGACTGGGGCCAGGACCTGGGGCGGCTGGCCGACCGCCTCCGGGAGCGGTACCAGGGCCAGAAGGTGTGGCTGGTCTACAGGGGCAGCGGGGTGCCGTCCTACTACGGCATCGACGCGGCCGACCCGCTCACGGTGCCTGCGAGCGAGGTCCACGGGCTGCTCGTCGTGTCGGACTCCTCGATCGCCAAGTCCGAGGGCCGTTCAGTCACCGTTGCCGAGGGCCGGTTGGCGGCGCTGCTCGACGGCAGCCGGCCGGTCGACGAGGTCGGCCGCTCGATCACGATCTTCCGCCGGGCGTAGCACGGACCGCGGCTGACGGACCGTGCTATGCCCGGCGAGCGGTTACTTGGACTTGACCGACGAGGACGTTGACGGTGACACGGACGCGGACGTTGACGGGGACGCGGACGGCGTGGAGGCCGCCTGCGGACCGTACGCGGTCAGGAAGCGGTTGCGGAAGGTGTCCATCCGCCAGACCGGGGCGTTATGGGCGGGCTGGAGGCTGTCCGTCCAGCCCCAGCTGGAGATCTTGTCGAGCACGGACTTGTCGTGGGCGACGATCGCGACCGGCACGTCACGACTGGCGGTGATGCTGCCGGTTACGGTCGTGACGGGCTGGTGGTCGCCGAGGAAGACGAGCACGGTGTTCTTGTTGGCGTATTTCATCATGAAGTCGGTCAGGTTGGTCACCGAGTACTGGATGGCCTTCCCGTACTCGTGGCGCACGCTGGCCGCGCTCTTCCAGACCTGCTCGGGGTCTGTGCCCTGCTTCTTCTGCGCGGTGTAGACCGAACCGTTACCGACCTGGTTCCAGCCGATTGTGTAGGGCAGCGGCGACCAGGGGTTGTGGCTGGTGGCGAGGACGATCTCGGCCATCAGCGGCCCTCGGTTCTTCTTGCCGTACGACAGCTGCTCGAAGGCCTTCAGGGTGTACTGGTCCGGCACCGGCGACCAGCTGAACTTCGGGCCCGTGTAGCCCATGTTCCTTGAGTCGTAGACCTTGTTGAGGCCGAAGAACTTCCCCTCCGGCCAGGCCCGCGTGACGCCCGGCATCATGCCGACCGTCTGCCAGGCGCCGGTCTGCTTGAAGGCACTGGTGAGGGTCAGGCGGTTGCTGGAGGTGACGTTGCGGTAGCGCTGCTGGTTCTGCACCCACAGCCCGGACAGGAAGGTGGTGTGCGCCAGCCAGCTGCCCGCGCCCGTCACCGGCGAGGTGAGCCAGCCGCTGCGGGTGGCGAACCCGGCCTTCTTCAGTGCTGTGGTCTGCTTCGTGAGCACCGCGTCGACCCCCGGCGCCATCGCCGGGTCCTCGACCGCGCTGCGGCCGTAGCTCTCGATGAAGGTGAAGATGACGTCCTTGCCACGCAGCCCGGTCAGCAGCTGGCTGGCCGGGGTCTTGGCGAAGGCGTCGTGGGCGGCCTGCTTGGCGAACACTTTCTCGTCCTTCAGGGTCGTGCTCACCCGGTCCGCACGGTCCTGGACGCGCTGGGTGGCGCTTCTGGAAGCGATCGGCATGCCGGCGAAGAACTGCACACCGAGCGTCGCGCAGGTCATCCAGACGGTGCCGAACATCACGGTGGTACGGGTCGCCGTGGCCCGGTGCCGGACCATGAGGTTGCTCAGCCGGACGACCGTCAGCACCATGAGGACGAGCACGGCGATGACGAGGACCGCGAGCCCGATCACGGCACCGATCGTGCCCGCCTGTCCGATCGAGTCCTTCAGGAACGACTCGCCGTCGCCGAACAGAGTCCAGTCGAGCACCGGGTCGAACGGACGGCTGAGGACCGAGTAGAAGCCCATGTCCACGCAGTTGAGGATGGTCAGCAGACCAAGGATCAGGCCGGAGACCACCGCCACCACCCGCCGCGGCCTCGGCGGCAGGATCAGCAGCAGGGCGGCGACGAGGATCCCCTCCACCGGGATGCGGATGAACCTGCTGAGTGTGAGGAGCTCGAGCCGGTTCGGCATGAGGAGGGCGAAGAGCACCAGCACAGTGGCCAGCGTGGTGGTCCCCGATGACACGGCCCGCGCGGCACCCGGGTGTTTGTCCCGCCAGCCACCGCCGGTGGCTGGCTGGCCCGGTGGTTCGTCACTGGTGGCGTCACTGGTGGCGTCACCTGCGGCGGTGTCCGCACGGGCGGCCTTGCCATCACTTGCCGTGGCGCCGCCTTCGACGTCCGCCTCCAGGTGGTTGCCGGGCAGGTGATTGCCTGGTTCCTCGCCGGCGTCGTCGTCGCGCACGCCGTCGGTGTCGTCCGGGTGGTCGCCGGTGGTGGCACCCGCGGTGGCGTCCTGGGGAACTCCGCTGCCATCACTTGTGACGGTGTTCTGGCCCTCGGCGGTGTCGTCCGGCGTGTACTGCGGGAGAGCGTCCGCCGTCGGGCCCTCCTGTGTGTTTGTCTCGTCCGTTTTCGGCAGCTGATCGGAACTCCTGGAGAGCGACAACCCGACGGTCCTTCCGTGCGAAGCATGGTGGTGGGATGGTGGATCAGACTCGGGAGGTCGGGCCACCGTTATCTGTACGGCTCTGCGACGGCGTCAGTTCAATCCCCAGGTTCACCGGCACGGGAAAAGTACCCCGGTGGGATGAACCGGATGGCGGATTCTGCGCGACATGCGCCCTGACGCGCCAGAGCCACCTGATGTCGCGCCCGAAGGACCAGACGAGCAGGGCCAGCGCCAGGAGGACCGCCGCGAACGCCGCCGGGCGCGGGATGATCCCGGCGCCGGCCACGAGCAGCACGATCCCCTGCAGCGCGGCCACCGCCTTGCGAGCCGTGCTCGGAGGCAGCGGGCCGCGCAGCCACGGCAGTACCCGGGCCGCCGCCACGAAGACGTACCGCATGACGCCGATCAACAGCACCCACGCGCCCAGCGGTACGGC
This sequence comes from Actinacidiphila oryziradicis, assembly GCF_005047355.1. Taxonomy (GTDB): domain Bacteria; phylum Actinomycetota; class Actinomycetes; order Streptomycetales; family Streptomycetaceae; genus Actinacidiphila; species Actinacidiphila oryziradicis. The sequence goes on along the minus strand of NZ_SUMC01000028.1, from coordinate 97,403 downwards.
GACGTAGACGCTGAGCACCAGGATGAGGACGGCATCGACCTCCATGTCGAAGCGCGCCCCCAGGAGGGTCGCTGTCCCGGTACGCCGGGCGACCTGGCCGTCGACCGCGTCGAGGATCAGCGCGACCGTGGCGAGGGCCACCAGGACCGCGACCGATGGCGGGCTCTCGAAGGAGTCCGCGACCAGGGTGGTAACGCCCCCGACGAGGATGGCCCGGGCCAGCGTGACCCGGTTGGCCGGTCCGAAGGACGGAGGCCGGGGCCACGACCGGGACAGGGCGTGGGTGAGGATGGCCCAGGTGGCGAGCGCGAACGCCAGGCCGGTCAGCCACCCGGCCGGCCCAAGACCGATCGCCGTGCCGAGCAGGACCACCAGGAGGATCTGGGCGCCTGCTCCCGCGGCTGTCTCCTGCCGCAGTCTCAGCAGCCTCGTGTCGTACGTGTTGCTCAGGGCCACAGTGCACCCTTTCGGCTGGGTGGCAGAGTCGATGTTGAGCCGCGTACGGTGTGCACGGCTTCGTGATGAAGAGAACGTGAAGCGCCGCCCGACCGTTCAGCCCGACTTTTCAGGAGGACGCCGATGAAGCGCGCCGCCCGCGCCTTCTGGCTCCGCTCTCCCGGCCACGGCGAGATACGGGACCTTCTCCTGCCGGAGCCCGCCGACGGCGAGGTCATGGTGCGCACACTCTGCTCCGGGGTGAGCCGTGGCACGGAGACCCTCGTCTTCCGTGGCGGCGTACCGGAGAGCCAGCACAGCTCGATGCGGGCGCCGTTCCAGGATGGCGACTTCCCCGGGCCCGTCAAGTACGGCTATCTCAACGTCGGACTCGTCGAGGAAGGACCACCGCACCTCCTCGGCCGTACGGTCTTCTGCCTCTACCCGCACCAGACCCGGTACATCGTCCCGGCGAGCGCCGTGACACCGGTGCCGGACACCGTCCCCGCCGAGCGGGCCGTGCTCGCCGGGACGGTGGAGACCGCGGTGAACGCCCTGTGGGACGCCGCACCGATGATCGGCGACCGGATCGCCGTGGTCGGCGGCGGTATGGTCGGCGCCTGCGTCGCTGCCCTGCTGGCCCGGTATCCCGCTGTCCGGGTCCAGCTGGTCGACGCGGATCCCGCGCGCGCCGGCATCGCCAGGGCGCTCGGCGTCGACTTCACCCTCCCGGGGGACGCGGCCGACGACTGCGACCTTGTCGTCCACGCCAGCGCCACCGAGGACGGACTCGCGCGCTCACTGGAACTCCTCGCCCCGGAGGGGACGGTGCTGGAAATGAGCTGGTACGGCGACCGGCGGATCAGTCTGCCGCTGGGGGAGGCGTTCCACTCCCGCCGGCTGATCCTGCGCAGCAGCCAGGTGGGGGCGGTGTCCCCGGCCCGGCGCTCCCGCCGGACCTTCGCCGACCGGCTCGCGCTGGCGCTCGGTCTGCTCGCCGATCCCGCCTTCGACGCGCTGGTCACCGGCACCTGCGCCTTCGAGGAGCTGCCGGAGGTGCTGCCCAGGATCGCCGCCGGCGACCTCCCGGGCCTGTGCCACCGTGTCCTGTACGGGGCTTGAACAAAAAATGAACAAGGGCGACGGCCCGGCCGTACTACCCGATGTCGCTCCGTCCCAGGACAGACGTGCCACGCCAGGAGGGTCATCCGTTGTTCAGCATCACCGTCCGCGATCACCTGATGGTCGCTCACAGCTTCCGCGGCGAGGTCTTCGGCCCCGCGCAGCGGTTGCATGGAGCGACATTCATCGTGGACGCCACCTTCCGCCGGGCCGAACTGGACGCTGACAACATCGTTGTCGACATCGGACTGGCCACCCAGGAACTCGGCGCTCTCGTCAGCGAGCTCAACTACCGTAATCTCGACGACGAACCCGACTTCGCCGGCATCAACACCTCGACGGAGTTCCTCGCCAAGGTCATCGCGGACCGGCTCGCCGACCGGGTCCGGGCCGGGACACTGGGCGAAGGCGCACGCGGCCTGGCCGGCATCACGGTCACCCTGCACGAGTCGCACGTCGCCTGGGCGAGTTACGAGCGTAGCCTGTGACGGCCGGGCACCCGGTGCACTTCATCATGCCCGGTGACGTCCATGACCCCGCCGCCCCCAGCGGCGGCAACACCTACGACCGCCGGGTCTGCCGCGAACTGCCCGACGTCGGCTGGCAGGTCCACGAACACGCCGTCGCGGGCACCTGGCCGCAGCCCGGGGCCGCCGCTCGCGCTGAACTGAGCCGGATACTGGCCGGCTTGGCGGACGGCAGCGTCGTCCTTCTCGACGGACTCGTCGCCTGCGCCGTCCCCTACATCGTCGTCCCCGAAGCCGAACGGCTGCGCCTGGCGGTGCTGGTGCATCTGCCGCTGGGCGAGGAGATGGGGCTCGCCCCCGGCCGGGCGGCGGATCTGGACGTCCTGGAACGCAAGACCCTGCGCGCCGTGCCGGCGGTCGTGGCGACCAGCCGCTGGGCTGCCCTCAGGCTCGCGGCGCACCACGGGCTCGCTCCAGGCAGGATCCACGTCGCCGCCCCGGGCGCCGACATCGTGCCCGAGACGCCCGGCACCGACGGCGCCTCACGACTGCTGTGCGTCGCCGCCGTCACCCCGCGCAAAGGCCAGCACCGGCTGGTGGAGGCGCTGGCAGCCGTCACCGACCTGAATTGGAGCTGCACTTTCGCCGGCGGGCTGCGCCAGGCCCCCGACTACGTCGGCCGGGTCCGGGAGCTGATCGAGGAGTACGGGCTCGGCGACCGGGTACGCCTGCTCGGCCCGCAGGCCGGTGCGGAGCTGGACGCGAGCTATGCCGGCGCCGATCTCATGGTGCTCCCTTCGTACGCCGAGACATATGGCATGGCCGTGACCGAGGCGCTCGCGCGGGGCATACCGGTGCTGGTGACGGCGGTGGGCGGACTCCCGGAGGCGGCCGGGCGGGCGCCCGACGGCACCGTGCCGGGCCTCCTCGTACCGCCGGACGACCCGGCGGCCCTCACGGCGGCGCTCCGCCGCTGGCTCGACGAGCCGGACCTGCGCCGTCGGTTGAAGGCAGCCGCAAGCCGACGACGCGCCGTGCTGGACGGCTGGGAGACGACATCGCTGAACCTGGCCGGCGCGCTGGAGCAACTCCGGCGGGAACAACTCCGGAGGGCCGCGTGAGCACCGCAGATGCGACAGAAATGCCCCGGTACGCCCCGGAGTGGCTGGAACTGAGAGAGGGCGCCGACGCCGCCGCCCGGGCGCCCGAGGTCCTGGAGCCGCTCAGCGGTTTCCTGACCGCGAACCCGCTGGTGATCCGCGATCTCGGCTGCGGCACCGGCTCCATGGCGCGCTGGCTCGCACCCCGGCTGAACGGCCCGCAGCGCTGGATCCTCCACGACCGCGATCCCGGTCTGCTCGACCTGGCCGCCGCGCGGGCGCCCAGGTCGGCCGCCGACGGCAGCCCCGTCACAGTCGCGACGGAACACGGTGACATCACCCGGCTGACCGAGGGCAGCCTTGCCGGCACTTCTCTGGTGACCGCCTCCGCCCTGCTGGACCTGCTCACCCGCGACGAGCTGGAGCGGCTCGCCATGGCCTGCGCCGGAGCCGGATGCCCGGCGCTGCTGGCACTCTCCGTGGTGGGACGGGTCGAACTGACCCCGGCCGACCCGCTGGACACCGAGATCGCCGACGCCTTCAACGCCCACCAGGGCCGCAGCGATCACGGCCGTCGCCTGCTGGGCCCCGACGCGGCGCGGATGGCCTCCGAAGCCTTCAGGTGGCATGGCATGACGGTACGGACGTACGCCAGCCCGTGGCGGCTCGGCGCCGCGGAGTCCGCGTTGACGGCGGAGTGGCTAGGCGGCTGGGTCGGCGCGGCCTGCGAGCAGCGGCCGGACCTCGCACCGCGCGCCGAGGCGTATCTGCGGCGCCGCCTGGCGGCTTGCGCGGGGAACGAGTTGCGGGCGGTGGTGCACCACAGCGATCTGCTGGCGCTGCCGCTGCCGACGGGCGGGACCCCGTGACCGGCCGGGCGATCCGGTCCCGCCTCGGCACGCTCGCCGGAGCGGGCATCCTCGTGCTGCTGCTGTGGCGGATGGGCTCCGGCGCCTTCCTGGACGGGCTGCGCAGGATCGACGGCACCTCCCTCCTGGCCGCTGTCGGTCTCGGCCTGCTGACGACCGTGTTCAGCGCCTGGCGCTGGTGCCTGGTGGCCCGGGCCCTGAACATCCGGCTGCCACTGCGCCGGGCCGTCGCCGACTACTACCGCGCACTGTTCCTGAACGCCGTGCTGCCCGGCGGCGTCCTCGGCGACGTGCACCGCGCGGTACGGCACGGGCAGCACGCCGGTGACATCGGCCGGGGCGTGCGCGCGGTGTTCCTGGAACGGACAGCGGGTCAGGTGGTCCTCATCGCGGTCGGCGCGGTCGTCCTGCTCGCCGAGCCGTCCCCGGCCCTGGCGGAGGCCGGGCACCTGGCCCATCGCCTCCCCGCGACACCAGGCGCCGCACTGGCCTCCGCCGCGGTCTGCGCTCTCGTGGCCGCGGCCGCCGTCCGGCTCCGCGGCCGGCCCGGCGCATCGCGGTGGCGCCGAGCGGCCCGCGCCGCGCTGGCCGAGGCGCGGGCCGGGCTGCTCACCCGCCGGAGTCTGCCGGGGGTGCTGATCTCGTCCGTAGCGGTGCTGGCGGGGCATCTCGCCACGTTCCTGCTCGCCGCCCGGGTGGCCGGATCCTCCGCACCGATGGCCCAGTTGATGCCCCTGGCGGTGCTGGCGCTGCTCGCGATGGGGCTGCCGCTGAACGTCGGCGGCTGGGGGCCCAGGGAAGGCGTCACCGCGTGGGCCTTCGGCGCGGCGGGGCTAGGGGCGGCCCAGGGACTGACCGTCGCCGTGGTGTACGGGGTGCTCGCCTTCGCCGCCGGCCTGCCCGGTATCGGGCCGCTCGCCGGCCAGTGGTTCGCCGGGCTGCGGCGTTCCCAGATCGATGTCGAAGAGCGTGTCCTCTCCGAGGGCGGCGCGTCGCATCGGCGGACGCAGAGCGTCCCGCATCACCTGCGGACCGGTGAAGCGCAGCCCGGGGACACCGTCGCCGAGCAGGACCGGTGCCACGGTGACGTAGAGCCGGTGCAGCGCCCGCTCATGGAGAAAACGCGACACGGTTATGCCGCCGCCCTCGATCAGCACCCGGCCCAGGCCACGGCGCGCGAGCGCCCGCAGCAGCGGCCGGGGGGCGAACGCCCCGTCGTCCGGCAGGACCAGTACGTCCACGCCGCCGCTGCCGCCGACGCCGTGCCCGAGGCCGTCGGGAACGACCGGCAGCCCACGCTCACCGGCAGCGCCCACCACCCACAGAGTGGGTGCTGACCCATCCGTGAACACCCGGTGCCGAAGCGGTACCCGGCCGCGCGGATCGAGGACGACGCGCACCGGGTTGGTCCCCGCGCAGGCGCGCACCGTCAGCTGGGGGTCGTCCGCGACGGCGGTGCCGGCCCCGACAACCACCGCGTCGGCGAGCGCGCGCAGGCGATGCAGATGGCGGCGGTCCTCCTCGCCGGTGACGTAGTCGGCGTCGCCGGTACGGGTCGCGATGAAACCGTCCAGGCTCTGCCCGAGCTGGGCGAACGCCAGGCGCGGGCCGGCCAGGCACAGCGGCAGATAGCGGTCCGCGAGCAGCACCGCCTCGGGCGAGGCGTCCTGCCCCCATCGCCGTCCGCCGTCCGCGCCCCGGACCAGCCCGGCGGCTTCCGCGTCCGTGGCGGACCGGATGCCGCGCAGCCGCTCCCATGCCTCCGCCGCATCCAGTACGCCGGAGCCGGTCCATTGGGTCATGGGTACCTTTCGTCATGGTCGTTGCCGACGGCCGGGAGCCGTCGGATTACTCGCCTCTGTCTACCGCACGGATTCTGTCACCGGGTGGCCGCACAAGGCTCACTCGAAACTGACAGGCAGGGAGAGTTCACGTTTCCGGAGCGAGGAGTGAGAGGTACTCACCGAAGGAATCCACCAGGCCGGCCAGCAGTTCCTTTCCCTTTACCGCGGATGCCATTGACGGGCGGCCGATGACGCCGGACTCCGTGTAGGCATGCATACCGAGGGTGAGCAGATGCTTCCGGTCGTCGGCGGTGCAATCGGAGGTTTCATAACCGGGGCGGACCAGTTCCGGATGCGCATGCAGCAGGATGGATGTCTCCACTTCTCCCGCGTGCATGTCGCTGTGCGACCGGGTCTGCACACCGGCCCTGTTCCGCGCCGCGTCCCAGTCCGCCGAGCCCGGGAATAGTGCCATGCGGGTACCGCTGCCGGCGGACTCCTGAACCACGTTGCGCAGCACGTAATTGCCGCCGTGCCCGTTGACCAGAACCAGGGCACCTATACCGGACCGGCGCAGCGAGTCGGCGATGTCCCGCACGACCGCATTGAGGGTTGCGGCGGAAATGCTGACGGTTCCCGGCCAAGCCGCGTGCTCGTGCGAGCAAGAGATCGTTATCGGAGGGAGGTGGTGGACCGGATACGCGGCGGCGACCTCCCGGGCGATGGCGCAGGCGATGACCGTGTCGGTCACCAGCGGAAGAAACGCGCCGTGTTGCTCGAAGCTGCCGATGGGAAGCACGGCGACACCGGCCCGACCAGCCCTCACATCCTCGGTGGTGTCCAGCGGCAGCAGGCCGGAGGCCGTCTGTCGCGTTCCCGAACCGTTCATGATTCCGGCCTTTCGTTCTTCGGGATGAGTCCGCGGCACGGACTGAATGCGGGAGCACGCAGACGGACATTACGTGGGTGGGTGCGCATAGGAGCAGGGTACGCGGCAACGGCGGGCGCACCCACCCAACCTGATCAACCGTCCGCCAGTTGACGCTCCTTCGTCATTCCGGGCACCATGCCTGAGTAGAGCGGATAGGGTCGGCTCATGAAAGAACGTGACGGCATGTTCGACGGTGATACTCGTCTGGCAGGTGTCGAGCGAGTGGTGAATGTCCGGCTACCCACCGTGTACGGCGTTTTCCTCGCCGTCGGCTACTTGGATCTCAATAGCGGGCATGAACAAATAGCGCTGGTATACGGCGATATCACAGGAGAAGGGGCGCTTGCCCGCGTGCATTCGGAGTGCCTGACGGGAGATGCCTTCGGGTCCATGCATTGCGAGTGCGGCGATCAACTGTCCGCGGCCCTGGGCGCCATCGCGGAGGAAGGGCGCGGCATTCTCGTCTACCTCCGGGGGCACGAGGGGCGGGGGATCGGTCTGCTGGCCAAGCTTCAGGCGATGAAGCTCCAGACGGAGGGACTGGATACCGTCGAGGCGAATCTCGCCCTCGGACTCCCGGCGGACGCCCGCGACTACGGGGTGGCTGCGGAGATCCTCCACGACCTCGATGTGCAATCAGTGCGACTGCTGTCGAACAACCCGCGCAAGCGTGAGGCGCTGCTGCGGCACGGCATCAAAATCACGGAACAGGTTCCGCTGCTGATACCGCCACACGAGGAGAACATTCGCTACCTGCGGACCAAGCGGGAGCGACTGGGCCACCACCTGCCGCACTTGGACGACGCGGGCGAATGAGTTTGAGACGCACATGACCGGGTCGGCGCCATCGAGGTGATCGAGCGAACGGCTCACCGCGCACTCCATCCGGCCGGGAGCGCGGTGGCGCCCGCGCGGTCCCGGGGCCGACCGGGGCCGCCTGCCTCCTCCGTCATCCGCTTCCAGGTGCCCTGACGTGCGCCCGCAGTGCGTCGCCGCGCCCCTCGCGGGTGCTTCCCCCGAAGGGCGGCGACCGACGATGATCGCCCTGGGACCGGATGAAAGGCGTGAACCTTGACGGTGCGGGTCAATTCATGGAATGGCTGGGACCCCCTTCGGCACACCATCGTCGGCCGGGCCGACGGGACGATGGTGCAGGCGCCCGAGCCGGCCGTGCGGCGCGACTTCCCCGAGGACGGTTTCCCGCTGGGCAGTTACGGGCCCCGGCGTACTGGTCACCGACTGGACGGCCGAGGAGGGCGCCGACCCCCGTTGGCACGCCGACCGGGCCGCCGCCGAGCGGTCGTACAAACTGTCCGTCCATGATCCCCGCGCCCGCACCGCCACCTATGACCGGCTGGCCGGGCTCCAACTGGCCCGTGGCTGCCGCCTGCTCGCCGCCGGCCGCGCGGTCGTCACCGACCGACTCCACGGCCACCTGCTCAGCCTCCTGCTCGGACTCCCGCACGTCGCCCTACCCGACTGGCACGGCAAGCTCACCGACCTCCGCGACACCTGGATCGCGCACTGGCCCACCGCCCGCCTCGCCCACACCCCCGCCGAAGCCCTGGCGCGTGCGCGTCAAATGGCGGGGGCACGGACCGCATGAGCCGTCCCGAGCGCAGACGGCCGAGGGCGCCGAGGCTACGCCCGACGCGGTGCCGGCACTGGCCGACAGCATCGCCGGGCTGCTCGCACTGTGCGCCACTTTCGCCCCGTACCACCGTGAGCGCACCGGCGCGGGCCGGCGGACTCGGGCGGCCGGCTACGCCGAGGCGCTCGGCGCCCGTTGCAACAGCGTCTGCCCGCCGCCTACCGGTAGTGAGTTCGCCGGCGCCGCCCCGCAGCCGCCCGGTCCTCCCGGCGTCGATCGCGACGGACCCGTCCGTCCCATTGCTCCAGGTGCCGCCGCGCGTACACTGTGTAGCCGCCGCACGTGCGTGCGATCAAGTCGAGTGGAGGCAGAACATGGCCCGTGCCTGGGAGGCCGACCCGGACATCTGGCAGCTCGACAACGGCGACATCGCGGTGATCGGCAGGGATCTCACGGCCGCCTACCGCCCTCAACTGCCGGAGGGCGTGGCTCTCGCCCCGGACGAGCGGCTGGTCGTCATCCCCGGGAACATGCTCAGCGCGGCGAAGGCAGACATCGCCGATGCTTGATCTTCGCGCCCCTACCCCTCGCCCCTGAACAGGGCGAGGGGCATGCCGGCGTGACTTCCGGCAAAGCGATCAACGCGGCCCTAGGCTTCGCGATCCTGGTGCTGGGGGCGCTGCTCACCACCGCGGTTGCCGTTTCGCCGGCCTGGTGACCGTGTCGGTGCGGCGGGGCGGGCTGCCCAGGGACCGGCGGTCGGTGCGTTGGGGCTGAGCACTTCTTCGCCGTAGAGATCCTGCAGCCAGTTGGTCTGGTAGATGGTCTCGAGGTAGCGCTCGCCGAGGTCCGGGGCGATGGCCACCGAGGTGAGGTCACGCGTTTCATGCCGGGCCAGCCAGCCCATCGCGCCGCTGACCACCGTGCCGGTGGAGCCGCCGAACAGGAATCCGCGTCTGGCCAGACGATGGCAGGCACGGATGGTGTCCGCCTCCTCGACGTGGATCACCTCGTCCACATAGGACTCGTCGAGCAGCGGCGGATGGACGCTCATGCCGAGTCCGGGAATCATCCGACGGCCCGGCGCACCGCCGAAGGTCACGGAGCCGACGCTGTCCACCGCGACGATCCGTACCGGCCGGTGCCACTCCCGGAAGTAGCGGGCGCAGCCCATCAGGGTCCCGGTGGTGCCCGCGCCGACGAACAGTACGTCCACGCGCGGGAACTGGCGGGCGATCTCCGGCGCCGTCTTGCGGTAGTGCGCCTTCCAGTTGCCTGGATTGGTGTACTGGCCGAGCCACACGTACCGGTCGTCGGAGGCACACAGTGCGCGGACGTAGTCGATCCGCGCCCCGAGGGAGCTGCCGCTCGTATCGAGCTCGGAGATGATGTGCACCTGGCTGCCCAACGCCCCCATCAGCAGCCTGGTCGACAGGTTGCAGCGGGCGTCCGTCACGCACAGGAACCGGTAGCCCTTGCTCGCAGCGATCACGCTCAGTGCCACGCCCAGGTTTCCGGACGAGGACTCGACCAGGACCGACCCCGGCGTCAGGACTCCGTCCCGCTCGGCGGCCTCCACCATCTCGGTCGCGGCTTTCAGCTTCACCGAGCCGGCGAAGTTGAAGCCTTCACACTTCAGGAAGAGTGAGTGCCCGAAGATCGACCGAAGGTCGACGTAGAGCTGCTCCTCGTTGAAGGCATGGGGAACAGATATGACCGGCACGATGGCCTCCTTGTCTGCAGCAGAGCAAGTTCGGAGCTTTTCCATCCGGTCGTGATGGGCTTCACGCTTTTCTGGGTGAGGCCCTGTGTCCAACCAGGCCGGACGGAGGATCCCTGCGTCAGTGGTTGCGGTGTCGTGCACTGCTGACCTGCGGCGACTTCACTTGTGATCTTTCCCGGGAGCATTGCTGCATAAGCCTCCTTGCATCGGGCATCGGGGTTCAAGCCGCTCATCCGTAGCGGCTCAGCTCATGGAAGAAGTCGTCGACGACGTGCAATTCTCCGGAGCGGACGACCTCGTCGTAGACGTACTTGCCGGCCGCGAGGTCGAGCACTCCGAGGCCGAAGGGCGAGAACACCAGCGGCCGGTCCGCCGGTACCGTCACCCGCCCGGCTATCACGTCGTCCAACGTGCCGTGCAGGAAGTCCCGGTTGCCCGTGAGCTGTTCGGCCAGATGCGGTGAGGTGTTGGCCTTCAGGCAGTGCTCGATGTCGTCGACGATGTTGCTCGAGGCGAGCAGGATCTCCGGCGCGAGGTCGCGCAGCGACACATGCAGCACCAATGGGTTGTGTTCGAACCACGACAGGTCGCTGACATGCGGCTGACCGGCGACGGTGGCGAAGACCACCAGGTCGCTGGAGCGGATCAGCTGCTCGGCGCTGTCGTACACGGTGATCCGGGCGGCGGTGTCCGACTCCTCCAGGTAGCCGCGGAAGCCGGCCGCGTTGCCGGCGGACAGGTCGTGCACGCCGATCTCGTCGAACGACCAGCCGGTGCCGGCCAGGAAGGTGTGGATGTAACGGGCGATCAGGCCCACCCCGAAGAACCCGACGCGCGGCGGGCGCCGCCGGCCGCGGCTGAGCCGGTCGGCGGCCAGAGCCGCCATCGCGGCCGTCCTGGTGGCGCTGATGATCGAGCTCTCCAGGCAGGCGAACGGGTAGCCGGTGTCATGGTCGTTGAGGATCAGCACGGCCGAGGCCCGCGGGATGCCGGCCGCCACATTCTCCGGGAAACTGGAGATCCACTTCAGGCCGTCCACCCGCACCTGGCCGCCGATCGAGGCCGGCAACGCGATGATCCGGGCGGACGGGCGGTCGGGGAAACGCAGGAAGTAGGACGGCGGGTTCACCGAATCACCGGCGCTGTGCAGCCGGTAGGTGGCCTTGACCAGCTCCACGATCTCTTTCTCGCGGCCCTGCAGCGCTTGCTGGACCTGGGCACCGGAGATCACCGCGAACGGTGGCACGGTGATCGGCCCGGACATCGCGGGCTCTGTTGCGGTGGAACGGACGGTGGTCATCCGGCGGTCACCTCGACGGTCGGCGAGCAGTCGGCCAGGCGCACCCCGTCGGCCATCGCGACGAGCACTTCGCGCGGCCCCTCGAAGGGCTCCCTGCTGTGCGCGGTGCGTATGTTGTCGACCAGCATCAGGTCGCCGGTCTGCCATGGCTCGCGGGCGGTGTTGGACTCGTAGACGCTGTTGAGGAGCTGCACGACCTCCTCGCCGATCGGGTCGCCGTCGCCGAAGCGGGTGTTGAACGGCAGCCCCTCGGCGCCGTAGACGTCCACCAGGTACTCGTGCACCTCGGGGGCCAGCGTCCACTCGTTGAGGAACGCGATCTGGTTGAACCAGCAGCGCCGGCCGGTGCCCAGGTGACGTACCACGGCGCTGCGGCGCTGCCTGGTGCGCAAGGCCCCGTCCGGTTGCCACTCGAACTCGATCGCGTTGGCGCGACAGTAGCTCTCGACGGCGCCACGGTCCTCGGTGCCGAACGCCTCGGCGAAGGACGCTCCGATCTCGTCGTTGTAGTTGCGGGTGAGCAGCCAGCCCTCGCGCTCGAACCGCTGGACCAGCTCGGTGGGCAGCGCGTCGAGCACGGCCGGCGAGTCGGCCACCGCGGTCGCCCCGCCGTCGGTGGGCGCGCTGATGCACGCGAACAGCATCAGGCCGGGGAACTCCAGCGTGTAGCTCAGTTCGTGGTGCATGCACATCGGCTGGTTCGGCGGCCACTTCGTTGAGGAGTACACGCCGTCGGAGTAGGTCCGCCGGGGCGCGAAGGCCTCCTTCTCGGTCATCAGACCGGTGGCCAGCTCCGAGAAGACGGCACCGGTCCCGGCCGCGTCGCGCAGCCCGAGGCCGCGGACCAGGACGCAGCCGTGCTCGGCGACGAGGGCGCGCAGCGCGTCCCGGTGCTCGGCCGCCCAGCTCGGCGCGTCGCCGGTGGCCTCGGCGCGCAGCACCGGGGGCGCGCCGGGTCGCAGGTCCATATCGAGCAACGATGCCGGGGATGAAGAGGATGACATCTCGATCTCCTTTCAGTTGCCACTCAGGGAAAAGCCGGCAATTGGGCGGCGCGCAGCACGGCCTGTGCCGCCCCGGCCGGACGGGTGCGCGGGAAGTAGTGGCCGCCGTCGGCGAGCTCGTGCAGCTCGACGTGCTCGGCCAGGAGCTGCCAGTCGCGGTGCCGGCGCGGGTACTGCGCCGTGCGCGGGTCGTCGGCGGCAACGACCACGGTGACCGGTGCGGAGAGCTTGACGGCCGGCGGGTTGTCCAGGGCCTCGGCGAAATAGCGGTGCGCGGACACGCAGTCGTGCCGGTAGGCGGCACCGACATGCTCGGCATGCTGCGGGTCCAGCTCACCGAGCTCGGTGTAGCCGCCGTCCGCGCTCAGCTCCGCGGCGATCTCGGCATCGCTCCGCCCGGTCAGCCCGGCGATGGCGGCGCGCCGGCCGGTGGCGTCACCCAGCAGCTGCGCGCCGAGGAACACCCGCTGGACCTCCACCCCGCGCTCCTGCAGCTTCCTGGCCGTCTCGACGGCGTACGCGGTGCCCGAGGAGTGACCCCACAGCAGGACCCTGGTCAGGCCACGCCGGGTGATCTCGGCGACGACCTGCTCGACCACCTGTGCCATCGACGCGAACGGCTCGTTCACGGCGGCCAGGTCGTGACCGGGCAGCTCGACGGCGTGGACCGCCGGCCCGCTGCCCCGCAGTGCCCTGGCCATCGGCTTGAAGTTCACCGCGTTGCCGCCGGCGTAGGGGAAGCACACCAGGGCACCGGCACGCGCACCGTCCGGTTCCGACAGTGGCTGCAGCAGCCCGGAGGACTGCTCGGACCTGCCGTCGACCAGCCGGGCCTGATCGGCGAGGACCGGGTGACGGGTGACGTCCTTGAGGGACACCGCGCGGTTCAGGGCGATCGCCAGCTTCACTGCCGACAGTGACGTGCCGCCCCGGTCGAAGAAGTGGTCCCGTCGGTCGATCCGGTCCTGCGCGATGCCGAGCACCTTCGCCCAGGCGGCCGCCAGCCGCTGCTCGGCCGGCGTACTCGGTGCGTGGTAGTCCTGTTCAGTGACGTCACTGCCGTCGAGTTCCTCGGCGAGTGCCGTCAGCGTCTTCATGTCGGTCTTGCTGTTGGCGGTCAGCGGCAGACTTTCCCGCCAGTGGAAGGCCGACGGGACCATGTATTCGGGCAGCGACTCACCCAGCTGGTCCCGCAGGACGTCGGCCTCCAGCGGCTGCGGGCCCGAGTAGAAGGCCACCAGGCGCTTGCTCCGGCCCGGCCGCTCGGTGACCACCACCGCACCGTCGCGGACACCGGGCACGCGCAACAGGGTGTGCTCGATCTCGCCGGTCTCGATCCGGAAGCCACGGATCTTGACCTGGGTATCGGCCCGGCCGAGGAACTCCAGCTTGCCCTCCGGCTGCCAGCGGCCGTAGTCGCCGCCCCGGTAGAGCCGCTGGCCCTCGCGATGCGGATCGGCCATGAAGGCCAGCCGGGTGCGCTCGGGGTCGTTGACGTAGCCGCGGCCGACGCAGACCCCGGAGAAGACGATCGCACCGGGGGCGCCGAGCGGCACCGGGGACAGGTGCTCGTCGACGACGTAGACGTGCACATTGTTGACGGGAGGGCCGAGAGGGACCCGTTCCCCGCCCGGCACCAGGTCCATGACCTCGTGATTGGTGTCGTCCGAAGTCTCGGTCAGCCCATAGGCGTTGACCAGCTTGATCTTGGGTTCGGCCGCGAACCAGCGCTGCGTGAGCTCCTTCTTCAGCGCCTCGCCGGTGACCGACACACACCGTAGGTCCGGCAGTTCGCGGGGCTGCTGTTCCAGATAGGACAGTACGACCTCGAGGTACGACGGCACGACCTGGAGCACCGCCACCCGGCCGTCAACGATCCGGTCGACGAACCGTTGGACGTCCAGGATCACCTCCTGCTCGACCAGCAGGGTCTGCCCACCGACCAGGAGCGCGGAGACCAGTTGCCACAGTGAGATGTCGAAGCACTGGGGTGCGGTCTGGGCGACCACCTGGCCCTCGCCGATCTCCAAGTCGTCGATCTTGGCGTAGAGGTGGTTGAGCATGCCCGCGTGCTCGCACATCGCACCCTTGGGCTCACCGGTGGAGCCGGAGGTGAAGTAGATGTAGGCGAGCTGGTCCGGCGCGACGCCGACGCCGAGATCGCCGTCGGCGTGGTCCTCCTCGTAGGCCGTGTCGACGAAGAGCGTCCGGACCCCGGACAGCGAGCCGAGGGCCTGGTCGAGCGCGGTGGTGCTGCCGGGTTCGGTCAGTACGAGCCCGCACTCGGCCCGGGAGAGTGTGGTCGCTATGCGATCGGCCGGGAAATGCGGCTCGATGGGCAGATACACGCCACCGGCCTTGAGGATGGCGATGACGGCGGCCATCCAGTCCAGATTGCGCTCGGTCACCACCGCGACGACGCCTTCGCGGCGCAGTCCCCGCGCCAACAGGGCTCGTCCCAGCCGGTTGGCACGCGCGTTGAGCTCCCGGTAGGTCCACTGCCGGTCTCCGTGCACGGCCGCGACGGTGTCCGGGTGTGCCGTCACCCGCTGCTCGAACAGCTCGTGGAACCGGCGGTCCGGCAGCTCCCGGCACGGTCCGGCGAGCCCTTCGAGCTGGAAGTGGAGTTCCTCGGCGGAGAGCAGGCTCTGCCGCCCGTGCCCGGCATCCGGATCGGCGGCGATCAGCGCGAGCGCGGTGAGGTGGTAGCCGGCGATCCTGGCGGCGCAGTCCGCGTCCAGCACGTCGGTCCGGTACCGCAGCCGCAGCACGCGTCGGCCGCCGTGTTGCGAGATCCCCACCTGTAGCACCGTGTCCTCGGCGGGCTCACCGCCGTTTCCGCTCGGATCGAACACGGTCTCGAATGACGGGTCCGCCAGGCCCAGCTCGCGCCTGAGATCACCGACCGGGAAGTCCCTGTGCGACAGCAGTTCCGACTCGGTTCGATGGGTGTCCAGCAACAACGCCCGCCAGGAGCCGGGTTCGGTCGTCAGCCGGCAGGGCAGTGGACGGCCGCCCTCCACGGCGACGTAGCCGGTCGCGACGTCGCGCTCGCCGGACAGGGCGGCGAGCACCTTCGCATGCGCGGCCAGCAGCACCGAGCTGAGCGGCACCGCCAGCTCGTCCGCCAGCCGGCACAACGCTGCCACGAGGTCGTCCGGGATGGCCGTCTCGTGCTCGACCACGCCAGCCACCGGATTGAGGGTCCATCGCGGGATCGCGGTGAACCCGCCGGCAACGAGCACACCGCGCCAGAATTCCCGGTCGGCCTCCGCTAGCATCCCCATCGGGTCTTCCCTCCGCTCACCATTGCCACGGCGCTACTCGTCGCTGACCAGGGCGGTGCCGTCGTTGTGGCCGCCGTCTCGGCCAACTGCGGATCGGCCGCGTTCTCCCGCATCTCCCTGGCCGGGTTTCCCCCCCAACGCGCGTGCGGCGGCATTTCCTCGCCTTTCATGAGAAAGGAGTCGGGGGCGAGCACCGTGCCATCGCCCATCGTCACGCCGTAGTGGACGAGGGCGCCGACCCCGAGGGTGCAGCCGGCCCCGAGCGTGCTGTGGTCGGACTTGAAGGTGCCGTCCTCCTGCGAGTGGCACTGGATCACGGTCCCCGCGTTGAGCGTGCAGCCGTTCCCGATGGTGGCGAGCGTCCTCTCCGGCATAAAGCAGCCGTCGTCGAATACCTTGCTGCCGAGCCGGACACCCAGCAGCCGCCAGATCATGTTCTTGAACGGGGTGCCGTTGAAGATCTGGATGTGCTCCGTGCCGGCAGCCACCTTCCAGTAGCGTTCATGCCGCCAGAAGCAGGGATCGTAGATCGAGCAGTAAAGCGGCTTCAAGGCCCGAAACCCGGTGACGGCACGTTCGACCAGCACGAAGTAGACGACGCTGAACAGGAGGGCAAAGACGTTGCCCAGCGCGATCACCGACGCGCCGAGCGAGTCGTAGACGTCCGCGGCACCCTGAGCGAGCAGGACCAGCCCGAAGAAATAGATCCATCGCACCAGCAGGTGGAACCCCATGGTTCCGGCATTGTGCTTGTTCTTGGCGCCGAGGTGGCAGCGCAGCTCGTCCCCGTTCTTCAGGTGGTCGAACTTGCTGTCGCGCTCGACCGATCGCGGAATCTCGAAGCTGGGGGATCCCAGAAGTCCGACACCCTCCCGGACTTCTCCGTCGACAGGAACCATGACCTTCGTCGCGAGAAGGCAGTTGTCGCCTGTCTTTCCCTGCGAGGGATAGGCGATGTGGTTTCCGAGGAAGTTATGCGGCCCGATCGAAACGCGGGTCACCCGGAAGGATGTGCTCGAGAAGTCGGCATTGATGATTGACAGCCCGTCAGCGACCATTGTTCCGCTGCCGATAGAACTCAGGTACGGGTTCTCGTGCTTTACCTCCGTGCCGAAGTTCGACCCGGTCTGCTCGACCCGGGAAAGGTCGTACCCGAGGTGGCGCAGATAGTGCACGATGCAGGAGCTGTCACCGAAGAGGGTTTTGAAGGACTTTCTATTGGTTATGCGTGCGATCGTCCGGTGGACCTCGTAATGGAAACCGTACAAGCGATAGACCTTGTCCGGCTTGATGGCGAGGTTGAGCATGCGAGGGACGGTGACGACGAAGAGCAGGCCGACGACCAGAGAGCCGAAGAAGAGCACGAAGGAGGCGACCAGGGCGTCGAGGTAGAACGTCCGGCTCGTGATAGCCAGCGGGCCCCCGTCCAGGAGCGCGGTGAACTGCGGGATCTGGGCGAGCAGCATGATCAGGCCGCCGACCATCAACGGAACCCACAGAATCAGCGCACTCAGCAACTGCACCCCGGCGTACGCGGCCCTGCGCAGGGTGCCGCAGCCAGCCGGGCCGACCATCCGGTAGTCAACCCCGGCCGGCTGCGCGGGGGACCCGTGCCACCGTTCGCCGCCGGGCACAGCCTGTCCGGCGTGCAGGGAGGAGGAATGGCCGAGTTGGGCCCCGTCGCCCAGCGAGGTCCTGATGTCGAGCACCGTCACCTCGCCGACGAACACGCCCTCCCCGAGAGTGACCGCGCCTGTCTGGATCAGGCCGGCGTGAGCTCGGTAGCAGGCGAAGAACGAGTCCTTGCGGATGACTGTGCCCTCGCCGATGGTGAGCAGGTCGGTGCACACGGGGACGTTCCGCGAGAAGATCGCGACGCCACGCCCGACTTTCGCGCCCAGCGCCCTCAGATAGAGCACGTAGAGCGGCGAACCGACGAACAGGACCAGCGGGCTCGAGCGGACCAGCGTCTTGACGCACCAGAAGCGGAAATACCCCAGACTCCAGATGCGGATCTCCTGGGGCTTCCACCGCCCGATGAGCACCCACTTCGCCACGATCGGAAGAGTGCACAGGCCAAGGAAAAGCGCGCCGCCGAACAGGACCGACCTCAGGTAGATGTCGGTCAGACCTGAGCCGGAGGAGATCCAGTCGGAGCCTTGGGTGGCGACAACTGCGGCCAGATAGGAATAGCCGAGGAACACCAGGAACTGCAGTGCTCCGCAGAGGACGTACTCCAGCGTGCCGGCCGGTGCTGTCATTTCGCTCGACGCCGGGGCGGACGCCGGAACCGATGCCTCACCAGGGGCGGGCGCGGCGTCAGCGAGAGCCGTCGCCAGGTCTCTGATCGTCGGACAGCGGTAGACGTCCTTCATTGACACCGACGGCAGATCCGGCCGCTTCCTGACCCGCGCACAGAAACGGGCCATCACCAAGGAGTCAGCACCCAGTTCATTAAAAAAGTGGCTGTCGACCGAGACTCGCTCGACGCTCACGATGCCGGCCAGTATCTCCGCGAGGATTGTCTCGGTTCTGGTCGTCGGGCCGGCGTAGCTGCCGTTGAGGGTTGAGGATTCGTCCGGATCGGGCGTCAGGGCCTCGACAGACTTTCCCACCATGCGAGCTCCTTGGGGAAATTTCGACACCATCGGCCAGTGCGGCCGGCACCCGGTGCCCTCCCGCTCCGGGGATGACCGGTGCGGGTAATCCGGAAGCCACGAGGTCGTGAGCTCTTATCTGGTCATAGAACCGTTTGCCGTTCTGCCCCTAGTCTCCACCGTCCGTCGTCTGGATGCCACTCGAACTCGATCGCCTTGGCGCGGCAGCAGGTCTCGACGGCGCGGTCCTTGGTGCGAACGCATCAGGGATTCGAGTGATGAGTCGTCACGAGGATCTCCCATTCAGAACGAGCTGGGCTGGGTGCGCACAACGGTCACCAATTTACGCAGCTTGACATCTCGCGCAAGTAAAGCTAACCGGACTCTGCGGTGGATCGCCGCGTTGTCGTTGCGCGATCGGCCGGCTCGGCGAGAATTGCATATACCGGATTGCACTGAGCTCGGCTAATGGCCTGTCACTGTTTGGATCAGGCTCCGCCTTGCCCGCGTTCTGCGGCCAGCAGCCGCGCCAGGCCCGGCGTGCTGAAGATGTCCCTGGTGGCGAGGGCGATACCGCCATGGATCCCGGCGCTCGTGCCGAGCTGGGTGGTGGTGATGGTGAGTTTGCGGGTGGCCAGCGGCAGCGCGCGCTGGTAGACCACGGCCCGGACCCCGGAGAGCAGGTCATCGCGCAGCTCGCTCAGCGGACCGCCAAGGACAAGGGTGCGGGGGTTGAACATGTGGACCAGCATCGCCACCACCTCGCCGATCTCGGTTGCGGCTTGGCGCAGAGCGTGCAGGGCACGCGGGTCGCTGTTGGCGACGAGCTGCGCGAGAGCGTGGGCGCCATGCAGCGCGTCCTCGCCCGTCGCCTCCGGAATGCCGAGGCTGCGCAGGAGCGCCCGGTGGGAGGCGACCGCGCCCACGCAGCCCACATTGCCGCAGCTGCACAGCACCTCACCGCCGCCGATCGCCCGGATGTGGCCGATGTCGCCGGCTGCCCCGTCGGCCCCTCGGTAGACGTCCCCGTCGGCGGTGATTATCCCGGCCCCGATACCGCTGGCGATCTTGATGCACAGCAGCGGTGTGTCGACGTTGTCCTGACTGGCCTCGCCGAGCGCCATGAGGTTCACGTCGTTGTCCACCACGACCGGGGCCAGGAAGCTTTCCCGCAGACGCTCGGCGACGGGGTAGCCGTCCCAGCCGGGCATGCCCGTCGGCCGTACCGCACAGCCCTGCTGGAAATCGACCGGCCCGGGGAGGCCGACCACCACTTCCCGCACCCGGGCCGGATCGCGGCCGTGTTCCGCCAGCAGCCCGAGCAAGCGCTCGGTCACCCCGTCCAGCACCGCCTGGGGTCCGGAGTCGACCGGGATGTCGACGGTGTCACGGGCGAGGACACGGTGGGTGAGGTCGGCGATCGCGATCTCGGTCGACAGGGTGTCGATATCGGCAACCGCGATGGTCCCGGCCTGGGGGCTGATCGTCAGGATCCGGGGCGGGCGTCCCCGGACCGACTCCCTGGCTTCGAGCTCCTGCAGGATGCCGCGGTGCAGGAGGTGGTCGACCTGCTGTCCCACGGTCGAGCGCGCGAGGCCGCTGCGCCGGGCGATCTCCGCGCGGCTGGTCGCCTCGCCGGAGACAACGAGATCCAGGACCCTGCGCAACGCAACGGGCACCGTTGGGGACGGCGTAGTCCCCCCGGCAACATATCCACCACTTTTATGCATTCCAAAGACCCTAATGCCGCTTTCTTCTGCCCGTCAACCGGCTCATAGGGCCGTCCGCCCAGGCGGACCCGGGTGCCATGAGGCGTACATGCTCGGCGCGCCGCCCATGGAGGAAACGTATCTCCCACCGACTGCGAGACCGGATGGCACAGCAAAGTTTCCGCCGTTTTTATGCCGGAAAGAAAACTAAATTAGTCCTCTTGTGTCATTTGCTCGAACTAAACGATGGTGGTTCGTAACGCGGCGTTCAGGCCGTAGCCGGACGGATGAGTCGGAGGTGTGCTCGTGAGTCGCTCCCCACGAGTGGTGGTGGTCGGGGCAGGAATGATCGGCGCCGTCCACGCCGCAGCCGTTCGTGCTGCCGGCGGGGCGCTGCGTGGGGTGGTGGCGTCGACCCCCGAGCGCAGCGCGCGGGTCGCCAGGGAGTGGGACGTTCCCGCCCGTTATCCGGACTTCGGGGCGGTCCTCGCCGACGACAGTGTCGAGGTGGTGCATATCTGCACGCCCAACGCCCACCACGTCCGGCAGGCCGAGGCCGCGCTGCACGCCGGCAAGCATGTGATCTGCGAGAAGCCGCTGGCCACGTCCGCCGCCGACGCCGAACGGCTGGACCGGCTGGCCGACCGGGCCGGGCTGCTACTGGCGGTCCCGTTCGTCTACCGCTACCACCCGCTGGTGAGGGAGATCCGCGACCGCCGCCTCCAGGGTGAGTTCGGAGCCTGGCAGCTCATCCACGGCAGCTACCTGCAGGACTGGATGCTCTCCGAGAGTACCGTGTCCTGGCGGGTGGACCCGGATGCGGGCGGCCCTTCGCGGGCCCTCGCGGACAGCGTGCGCAGCATTCCATACCGCAGCCAGAACTCGCTGACGTCATCTCGGTCGGATTTGACGCTCACTACGTCCTGCGCCTCGATGTACACGAACTGCCTGCGTTCGACGGTCTCCAGCAGCACCATCGGACCGTTGAGCCCACTGTGCGCCGCCCGTGCCGTCGGCATCACCTGGATCTCCACGTTCCGCATCTTCGCGCACTCCAGCAGCTCCCCAGCTGCCTCCTCAACACCTCAGGGCCGCCAACCGCCCGGTGCAGCACGGCCTCCTCGACGATGAAGACGAACACAATCGGTGGGTTCTTGCGTACGAGCAGAGCTTGCCGCGCGAGGCGAGCCGCGACGCGCTCGTCGACGGTCTCCTCGTCGAGCGGCGGGAAGTGCGCGCCCAGGAGCGTTCGTGCGTACTCCTCCGCCTGCAGCAAGCCGGGCACGAGCAGCGGATCGTACGAGAAGCGGCTGACCGCCTCCCCCTCCAACAGGGCGACGTCGCGGAAGAACGCAGGCAGCCGGGCCAGATCCACCTCCCGCCTGCACCGCCCGCAGCGCCCCGCCCGTTTCCAGCACCCGCTCAGCCGCCTCCGTGAACGCCGCCTTCGCCGGCCTTCGCCCCTGCTCGACCGAGGCGACCTGCTCGTACGAGTAGCCCACTGCCTCGGCCAGCCCCTGCTGTGTGAGCCCGGCCCGTTCCCTGAACAGCTTGACCAGCTTGCCGTAGCCGACCCAAATGGCCGGGCGCTCGTCGCCGTTGTCCCGTTTCCTCGGTTGGTTGTTACCCATGCGCCTCACGCCCCCCACTGTCGAGCCCCGCGGTGTCTGTCCAACTGGCCCGTCCCGATCCCGGACACGTTCCGCGGTCCGTACAACCCCGCCCCAGACCCGTACAGACCGTCCGGGTTCCGCTTTGTTGACGGCGAGTTCACCGGCCAGGGGGTTTCCGGCCTTGTGGTGGTCGTTTTCCGGTGGCCGGGGCCTGACTACGGTGCGCGCATGTTGGTACGGGACGTTGTCGCTGCTGTCGATCCGCGCCGCTGCCGGTTGCTCGGGTTCGCGGGCTCGGTGGCGATAGCGGCGGGCGGGATGAGCGTGGGGGCACTGCCGGTGCGGGATGCGGCCGGGCCGGACGACGGGTGGCTGGGGCTGGTCGCCTCGTACTTCGGGTTGGTGCTGCTGGTCGCCGCGTGGTGGCGGCTGGGGCGGGCGGTGCGGGGTCCGGAGCCGCCGGAGCCGCGGTTTCTGCTGGTGACGCTGGGGGTGTGGGCGGCGCCACTGGTGCTCGGGCCGCCGCTGTTCAGCCGGGATGTGTACAGCTATCTGGTGCAAGGCACGATGGCCGGCGCGCACATGGACGTATACGCGTACGGCGCCGACCGGCTCGGCGGCCGGCTCGCGGCCGAGGTGCCGCAGGTCTGGCAGCACACGCCGACGCCCTATGGTCCGGTCTTCCTCGCTGTCGCCAGGGCGGCGGCGCCGCTGGGGGTCACCGGCATGCGGCTGGTGGCGCTGGCCGGTGTCGGCCTGATGATCGCCATCCTGCCGGCGCTGGCCCGGCGCGGCGGCACCGATCTGCCGACCGCGCTCTGGCTGGGGGCGCTCAACCCGCTGCTTTTGTTGCATCTCGTCGCGGGCGCGCACAACGACGCGGTGATGCTGGGGCTGCTCGGCGCGGGGCTGGCCGCGGCGGCCGCCGGGTGGCCGCTGGGGGCCGCGGCGCTGGTCACGCTGGCCGCGCTGGTGAAGGTGCCGGCCGCGCTGGGGCTGCTGGCCGTCGCGTCGATCTGGTCTTACCGGCTGCGCGGACGTGCCCGGCTGGTCCGGGCCGGGCTGGCCACCCTCGCGGTCGCGGCGGTGACCACGGTGGCCGCCACCGCCGCCGCGGGCACCGGTTACGGCTGGATCAGCGCCCTCGGCACGCCCGTCTCCGCCCACAACTGGGCCCTGACCAGTGTCCTTGGCCGCCTCACCGGCGACGGACCCGCCTGGCATCTCCTCGGAGCCGCCGCCACCGCCGTGATCGTGCTCCTTGTGTGGCGCCGCCGCCACCGTCTCGGTCCCGTGTACGCCCTCGGGCTCAGTCTCGCCGCCGTCGCACTCCTCGGCCCCGCGATCCGCCCCTGGTACGCGCTCTGGGCTCTCTTCCCGCTGGCGGTGGCCGCGCCGAACGGGCGGACGCGCCGCTGGGCCGCCGTCGGCAGCTGCGTTCTGGCCCTCGCCGTCCTGCCGGACGGCTTCGAGCCGGACGCGCGGCAGCTGACCCTCGCGGTGTGCGGAGGCGGCCTGGCGGCGCTGGCGCTGCTGGCCTGGCGGACGGCGTCCCGGCTACGGGCGAGGACGACGGAGGCCCTGCCATGACCCGGCCGGCCCCGGACCGTACTGCCCGCCCCGTCCGGCCCGACCGCCCCGTCCGCTCCGCAGGCTTGCCCGGCGGCGGCCTGGCACGCTGGCGACGCCGGGTGTCCCGTATGCCGGCCGTTGTCGCGGTGACCGCGGTGGCCGTCGGAACCGCGGTGTTCATGGCCACGGTGCCGCAGTACCGGGACTGGTTCGACGTTTACGTCTATTACGGGGCCGTCGATACCTGGATCCGGCACGGTGGCGGGATCTACGACTACGTCCGGCCCGGGACCGGCTACGGCTTCACCTACCCGCCCTTCGCCGCCGTCTGCATGCTGCCGATGCTGGTGCTCGGCCGCACCGCCGCCGTCATGGGCAGCGTGGTGCTCAACGCCGCCGCGTCGGCGGTGCTGTTGCGCCGCCTGCTGGGAGGACTGCTGCGCGGGCCCGGCGCGTGGGTGGTCGCGGGGTGTCTGTTCGTGATGCTGGAGCCGGTCCGGGACACCTTCAGCCTCGGGCAGGTGAACCTGGCGCTGATGGCCTTGGTGTACGCCGACCGGGGGCGCGGCCGGTTCGCGGGCGTCGGCATCGGCCTGGCGACGGCGGTCAAACTCACGCCGGGGATCTTCATCGGGTACCTGCTGCTCACTGGCCGGCGCAGGGCCGCCGCAGTCGCCGCCGGCACGGCCGCGGCCGCGACATTGATCGGCGTGGCGGCGGCGCCTCACGAGTCCTGGGTGTTCTGGACACAGGCCCTGTGGAACACCGACCGGGTCGGCACCCTGGACTATGTGTCCAACCAGTCGCTGCAGGGCACGCTGGCCCGCCTGGACGCGGGCCGCCCGGCCTGGGCACTGGCCGTCCTCGCGGTGCTCGCCCTCTGGGGGTACCGCGTGCGCCAGGCGGCAGCGGCGGGTGACGACGCGGCCGGACTGGCACTGACAGGCCTCGCGGGGTGCCTCGTCAGCCCGGTGACATGGGTGCACCACCTCGTGTGGGCCCTGCCTGCCGTCGTGTGGCTCGCCGCGGCGGGCCGTCGTGCGGCCGCCGCTGTCCTGTATGTGGTGCTGTGCAGCAGTGTCGTGTGGCTGTGGCGCGAGGACGCGTCCGGCGTGGACGGCTTCCTCGGCGGCAGCGCGTACGTATGGATCTGTCTGGGGCTGCTGGCGCTCTGGCCGCGACTCCCCGCACCGGATCGCGCCGCGCACCTCCAGGCCACCGCCCGGCCCGCCGATCGTCGGCCGTAGGACGCCGGGACGTCGCGCACGCTGGGAAAGCTGACCCCGGGAACGCCTCCCGCCAGGTGCGCGAAAACGTGAGAAGCACGGACGACGGAGACCGATGGCCATAGCCCGCACATCCCTTCCACGGCGGTTGCCGCTGCGCGGGATCGTCTGCCTCGTGCCGATCACCGCGGTCGGCGTCTGGGTGGTCCGGAACTGGCCGGTCTTCGCCTCGGGCGGCCGTGATCTCCTCGGCGCCAACCACTACTGGCTGCTGGCGGCGGTGACGGTCACCGGTCTGGGCTGGGTCGCGGTGTCCTGTACGCGCCAGGGAGCGGTCCTCGAACCGCTCCCCGCCGGACGGCTGCTCGCCACCCAGCTCGCCGCGAGCGCCGCCAACCACCTACTCCCTGCGGGACTCGGCGCGGGTGCGGTCAATCTGCGCTTCCTCCGGGGCTGCGGGATCCCGCTGGCCCGGTCCTCGGCCGCCCTGGCGCTGTACTCGCTGGCGGAGTCCGCGGGGAGGGTCGTGCTCCTGCTCGTACTGCTGGCTGCCTTCCCCGACGCACTGCGGCTGGACGCCCTCATCCCGAACGGGACCGGCCTGCTGCTCGCCTCGGTGGCGGCAGGGCTGGTCTGCTCGGTGCTGCTCGCGGTGACCGCCGTACGTCCGCTCCGCAGGATCGTCCGCGCCTTCCTGGACACCGCGCTGACCGACGCGCGCTCCCTGCACGCCATGCCCGCCCGCGCGCTGGCCCTGTGGGGCGGCTCGCTGGCCTTCCCCGCCCTGCAGGCCGCCGGGCTGGTCGCGGTCGCCCTCGCCCTCGACGTGCCCGTACCCGTGGTGCACGTCGCGATCGCCTATCTCGCCGCCACGTGCGTGGCCGCCGCCGTGCCGACCCCCGGCGGCATCGGATCCGTCGACGCGGCGCTGGTCGTCGCCCTCGTCACCGCCGGAGCCCCGGTCGCCGTCGCCACCTCAGCGGTCCTCGGCTACCGGATCGTCACAGTCTGGCTGCCGCTGCTCCCGGCGGCACTGGTGCTCGGCGTCCTGGTGCGCCGCAAGGTGGTCTGAAGGCCGGGCGTTACGGCCCGGAGCGGGCGGCCGGTCAGCGGCGAGCCCTTGACCGGTCGAGTGCGGCGATGCCGACGGCGGCCAGGCCGATCTGGATGAGCCATTCGATCCAGTCGATGCCCTTGGTGTCCGCCACCCCGAGTTTGTGGGCGATGGCCGCCCCGACCAGCGCCGCCACGATGCCGATCAGGATCGTCCAGATCACGCCGATGTGCTGACGGCCCGGTACCACGAGCCGTCCCAGCACGCCGATGATGAGGCCGATCACGATGGCGCTGATGACACCCGCTATCTCCACAGCTGCCCTCCCTGGACTGGAACTCCTGCTGGGCTTGTGCCCGCTGCGGCAACGGGCACTCCGGCTTTCCGGCATTGGTTACGATCGGTATCGGCTCCGCCAGATGCCTTACCCGCTCCATAGACGCCCCCCAAGAGACTTTGATGCGGCATCAGGGGCGATACTGGTCACGCAACGTAAACGTAACGACCGCCATCTGTCCTCCACCCCTCACCCACTGCGACAGTGGGACGAACAGCTGTCAACTATCCCCAGCAGAGCCGGAGTCCGTCTTGGTCGAGCAGCACCGGAGGAGCCTCAGACTGCTGTCGACCCTGCCGTACGCCGTCATGGCCGTCGTCACCGCGGTGGATCTCGTAGCAGGTCCGGGCGCTGGATTCCTTCCCCTGCTGTCTTTGGGGCCCGCCTTCGCCAGCCTGGTCGGCGGCCTGCGCCGCTCCGCGGCGATCGGGCTGCTGGCCGTCGCCCTCTGTGTCGTGCTCCGCCTCTATGACGGCCAGTTCCACGCCCTGCACGGCTACACCGCCGTCGTCTCCGTTGCCGGCGTCGCCATCGCCGGCCTCGCCGCGACCGCCGGACGCCAACGGCGCGAGGCCGAACTCGCCACCGTCCGCTCCATCGCCGAGGTCGCCCAGCGGGTGCTGCTGCGCCCGGTGCCGCGCAGAGCCGGGGATCTGCGGATAGCGGTCTCGTACACCTCCGCCGCGGCCGAGGCCCGTATCGGCGGCGATCTGTACGAGGTGGTCACCTCACCCGGCGGGGTCCGGGTGATCGTCGGCGATGTGCAGGGCAAGGGCCTGGAGGCGGTCGAGACCGCGGCGATCGTACTGGGTGCTTTCCGGGAGGCCGCCCATGACGAACCCGATCTCGCATCGGTCAGCGCCCGCCTCGAACGGGCCCTGAACCGCCGCCTGACCGGCGAGGAATTCGTCACCGCTGTCCTGGTCGAAGTCAATGACAACCACACCGTCACCCTTCTCAACTACGGCCACCCCGATCCGCTCGTCCTCCGCGCAGACGGCACGCAGACCTTCGCGGAACCGCCCCAGCCCGCACCACCCCTCGGGCTCGCCGACATCGGCCCGAAAGGGCCGGTTCCGTTCCAGGTGCCGTTCGCTCCCGGCGACCAGATGCTCCTGTACACCGACGGGGTGACCGAAGCCCGGGACCCCCGGGGCCGCTTCTACCCGCTCGACGAGCGGGCCTTCCTCCTCAAGGACCCCGACCCGGACACCGCCCTGGAAGCTGTCCGCCAGGACCTGGAGCACCATACGCAAGGGCCCCTGCACGACGACGCGGCCATGCTTCTGCTCCGCTACCGCGACTCCGGCTGACCGCGTTCGCCGCCCCAGGGCGTTGATACGACTTTCGCTACGGGCTCCTCCGGCGCGGGCCCTTCCCCTCTGCCGGGGTTGCCGCTTTGTCCTCAAACGCCGGACGGGCTGGGTCTGCCTTGCTGGGCCGGCACGGTTCCGCCCCGTCTGCCGGGGTTGCTGTCGTGCGTTCCGGCACGCGATGTGGTGGTCGGGGTCGGGGCCGCTGTGGGGTGATCTCCTCGGGGCTCGCGCGTGCGGGTCCACAGCCCGCTTGCCCAGGGTGCATGTGCTCGTCCCCTGCGGGGACACCCCGGCGCGTCCCCTCCCGGCCGGATGGGCGCGTGACCGCCTCGCCGTGGCGGAAACCGTAAAACCAAAGGCACCGCACCCGGTGGTTTGGACCCAAGGGAACCACGCACCGCAAGGCGCTGAACCGGGCCGGAGGGGGCGGTGCAGGGGTGTCCCCGCAGACTGTGTCGCCCAAGTGCCGCCGGCGATGGCGCATAACGTCCCGGGCCCTGGCACACAGTCGTGGGGGCACCTCCCGGCCGAAGGTTGGGGGAGAGTCACCCCGGAGGCGCCACCGACCCAACCACCGAACAAAGCGCACCCGCAAACGGCGCAGAGCACCAAAACCCAGCCCGTCCGGCGTTTGTGGGGGCACCTCCCAGCGGCAGCTGGGGAGGATCGGCAACCCCAACAGAGGAAGCGGAACGCACCCCGGGCGCCGCCCCTGCGTGGCGTATGCACATGCGGGGAAGGGCAGACGTCATGCATGCCGTACTGCACGCGCTGTCCATCGCCGGGTCCATGACGTGGGAGATCACGTGGGCGCTGATCCTGGGCTTCGCGCTGTCGGCGGTCGTCCAGGCCGTCGTGCGCAAGTCGACGGTCGTGCGGCTGCTGGGCGATAACCGGCCCCGTACCCTGGTGATCGCCTCCGCGCTGGGGGCGGCGTCCTCGTCCTGTTCCTACGCCGCCGTCGCGATGGCCCGTTCGCTTTTCCGTAAGGGCGCCGACTTCACGGCCGCCATGGCCTTCGAGATCGCCTCGACCAATCTGGTCGTGGAACTCGGTGTGATTCTCGCGCTGCTGATGGGCTGGCAGTTCACCGCCGCCGAATTCGTCGGCGGCCCCATCATGATCGTGGTGCTGGCGCTGCTGTTCCGCCTCACCCTGCGCGAGCGGCTGCTGGACGCCGCGCGCGCACAGGCCGAGCGGGGCCTGGCCGGGTCCATGGAGGGGCACGCCGCGATGGACATGTCGGTGCGGAAGGAGGGTTCGTTCGCCCGGCGTCTGCTGTCGGGGGAGGGCCTCACCGCGGTCGCGCATGTCTTTGTCATGGAGTGGGCCGCGATCCTCAGGGACATCGTGCTCGGCCTGCTGATCGCCGGCGCCATCGCGGCCTGGGTCCCGGACTCCTTCTGGCAGACGTTCTTCTTCGCCGGTCATCCGCTGGCTGCCAAGATCTGGGGACCGCTGATCGGCCCGCTCGTGGCGATCGCCTCATTCGTGTGTTCCATCGGCAATGTGCCGCTCGCGGTGGTGCTGTGGAAGGGCGGCATCAGCTTCGGGGGCGTGGTCGCGTTCATCTTCGCCGACCTGCTGATCCTGCCGATCCTCAATATCTACCGGAAGTACTACGGGACGAAGATGGCCCTCTACCTCCTGGGCACCTTCTACGCCGCCATCGTCGTCGCGGGCTACGTCGTGGAGTTCGCCTTCGGGGGCCTTGGTCTCATCCCTGACCAGGGCGACGCGAAGATCCCCATGGAAGGCGTGTCCTGGAACTACACGACCTGGCTCAACATCGTTTTCCTGCTCCTGGCCGCCGCCCTGCTGATCCGCTTCGCCCGTACCGGCGGCCCGGCCATGCTCCGCATGATGGGCGGATCGCCCGGAACCGGTCACGGTGACCACGAGGGCGGGCACGGGCGTTAGCGCGGCGTCGGCGGCGCGTTAGCGGAGCGCGGCAGTCTGTTCGCAGGGGAGTTCGGCGGCCGGGCACCTCTTCCCCCCACGATGCCCGGCCGCCGATCCTCTCAGCGAGTTCACCGAACCGAGAGGCGGCGATCGCGATGATGGCGATATCGGAGCTAATGGCAGGCCTCCGGCAGGGTGGTCGGCGCACGGTACCCGTTCCAGCCGAGTGCTAGGCCCGGAACGGGATGCTGAGGTGTCATCATGTGCTGACGACGCGATTGCCTCGGTTATCACAGTTGCCCGGTCTGCCGTGGCTGGGGAGAGGTGATCCAGCTCGCCGACGGCCGGCTGGTGGCCGGGTCCGGAGGGCCCCGCTGCCGGCCCTGCCCGAGGTGTGCGCCATCGCCGCAGCAGTCGGCCTCCGAGGCGGCCGGTCAGCCCGAGGTGTCCGCCCCTGGAGAGGCCGCTTGACCGCCGTCGCGCTCCTCCACGCCGAGGAGCGTCGCGACCGCGGCGGCCTCCGTACGGTCACCCAGCTGGGCGTAGATGCTCAGCGACTGCCGGAGCGACTGTGCGGCCTCCGCCTCCTGGCCGAGTTCCCGCTGGAACTGCCCGATGAGCCGCAGTGCCAGCGCCTCGTAGGCCGAATTGCCGTACGCGCGGGAGAGCACGCGCCAGGCCCGGTCCGCCCGTGGGCCGTCCGCGGAGGAGGTCACCAGCGCCTGCGCCGCCGCCACCTCGGTACGGAACCAGGCCGCGGAGGCGTCGGCGCCGCCCGCCAGCGGCGGGGTCCCGGCGGCCGGGGGTACCGGCGGCCGGTGAAGCAGGTGCTTCTGGGCGATGAGGGGCTCGGCCGCGGTGGCGGTGACGTCGAGGTAGTAGTCCAGCAGACGGTCCAGCGCGCGGTCCCGCTCCTGCGCGGACAGGTCCTGCTCGGCCAGCCGCACGGTGTACAGGCGAACCAGGTCGTGCCGGGCGAACCGGCCGGTCGAGGTCTCCTGGAGCAGATGCGCCGAGACCAGGTCGGTGAGCGACCGCCTGGCATCGGCGAGCGACTGTCCGGACAGCGCCGCCGCGGTCCAGGCGTCCACATCCGCCCCGGGGTGCAGGCCCAGGAGCCGGAAGAGCTCGGCAGCGGGTTCCGGCAGCACGCGGTACGACAGCCGCAGCGCGGCCTCGACACCGGAATCCGCGTCATCCGTGGTCAGCACCGACAGCCGAGCCTGCTCGTCGGAGAGGTCCGTGACCAGCTCGGACACCGTCCAGCCAGCGCGCATCGCCAGCCTGGCCCCGGCCACCCGGAGGGCGAGCGGCAGTCCTTCGCAGAGTCGGACGAGTTCGGCGGAGGCCGCCGCCTCGGCGGCTATCCGCTCCGGGCCCACCGTGCGCGCCAGCAGCGCGCGGGACTCCTCCGGCGGCAGCGCCTCCACCCGCACCACCGCCGCCCCCTCCCGGGCGACCAGGCCGCCCAGCAGGTTGCGGCTGGTCACCACGGTCGAGCAGCCCGGACCGGACGGCAGCAGCGGAAGCACGTCGCCGACGGTGCGGACATTGTCCAGCACCACCAGGACGCGGCGGCCGGCGAGGAGGGAGCGGTACAGCGCGACCCGCTCGTCCAGGTCGGCCGGGATACTTCCGTCCGCCGCGCCGAGGGCCCGCAGGAACCCCGACAGGACGGAGGCGGCCGAGACGGGGGAGCCCGCCGAGAAGCCCCGCAGGTCGGCGAAGAGCTGGCCGTCGGGGAAGGCGGCGACGGAGCGGTACGCCCAGCGCAGGGTCAGGGCGGTCTTGCCGACCCCGGCGGGCCCCACGACGAGAACCAGCCCCTGTGCCGCGCCGAGCGCCCCCAACTCAGTGGCCCGGCCGACGAAACCGGCGGCTTCCCGGGGCAGTTGGGCGGGTGCCGGGCGGCGGGGCACCGGGAGCGGAGGAGGCGGTGGGGGAGTGGGCGGACCGGCGCGCAGCACGGTCTCGTACGCGGCGCGCAGCGGCGTACCGGGGTCGACGCCCAGCTCGGTGTCGAGCAGCTTCCGGGTGCGGTGGTAGAGGTCCAGCGCGGCGGGTCTGCGGTCCGCCTGATGGAGGGCGAGTAAGAGCAGCCGGACCAGCGGTTCGCGGAACGGCTCCGCCCGCACCGCCTCCTCCAGCTCCGGCACCGTGTCCCGGCCTTCGGTGAGCCGCACTTTGCGCTCCGCCCACCCCTCCAGCGCGGCGAGCCGGGCCTGGCCGAGCCGGGCCGCCACCTCGTCGCGCAGCGTGGCGCTTGGCAGGTCCGAGAGGGGCGTGCCACGCCACAGGGCGAGAGCCCGGCCGAGCAGCCCGGCGGCGGCCCGGTCGTCCACCGCGCCGGAGGCCTGCTCGGCCAGCGACCGGAAGAGGTAGAGGTCGACGTCGTCGGCCGTGCCGAGCAGGGCGTACCCGGGTTCCCTGGTGGCCAGTTCGAGCCCCGAGCCGCCGTCGCTCAGCAGCCGCCGCAGCGCGGACACATGCCCCTGCACCGCGGTACGGGCCCGTGGCGGCGGGTCGCCGTCCCAGATGAGGTCCAGCAGACGGTCTATCGGCACCACCTGGTTCAGCTCCAGGGCCAGCACCGCTAACACCGCCCGGCGCTTGCCCGCGGCGATGGCTACGGGCGCGCCATCGCCGTTCGTCAACTCAACCGGCCCCAAAAGCCGTACCCGCATGATCGCCTTTCGATCGTCCTCGGTCCCCGAGCGGCCGTGCGAGAGCCGCGGTTGGTCGGTGCCGCGGCGAAGAAACGCTTGAGGATGCAGAGTAACGGGATGCCTGGGCGGCCGGGTGGAGATTGCGGCTCGGCCGCGCTGTTCTGCGGGCCCGGGGTTCGCCGAGCTTCGGCTTGACCCCGGGCCGACCCGACGGCTACTTCTTGGCGAGGATGGTCTCGCTCTGCGTTTTCATCTCCTTGAACACGTCGTCGTTGCGGGAGCCGGCGAAGTACGCCTCGAACAGCGGCTCAAGGGCGGCCTGGAGTGCCGCTCCGTTCCCGTAGACCATCGCCGGGTAGAGCACCTTGTTCTGCATCGCGTTCGTGAAGACCGACAGATCCACGCCCTGGGCGGCCATCTTCTTGGCGGAGGCGTTCATGGCGGAGGGGATGGACGGGAAGAACGTGCCGGTGCTGGACGCCATCGTCTGGCATTCCGGCGAGCCCATGTAGGAGATCCACTTCCACGCCAGGTCCGGGTTCTTCGTGCCGGCCCAGATGTTGTTGCCATTGGAGTTGCTCTCCATGGACCGGGTCTTGCCGTCCGGACCCAGTACGGTGGGGGCGATCCCCACCTTGACACCGGGCAGTTTGGCGAAGGTCGAGGCCTCCCACGAACCGGCCGTCTCCATGGCCACCTTGCCGGAGCCGAGCTGGTCGACGTCGCTGACCGTCGTGAAGGAGCCGATCTTCGGGGCGAAGCCCCGGTCGGTCAGCGAGCGTATCCAGTCCATGGTCTTGACGAACCGCGGGTCGGTGTACTCGAGCGTGGTCGGCCAGGACTGCTGGTCGCCCTGCCGCCAGCCCAGGGTAGAGACGAAGGGGTTCCAGGTGGTCTGCCCGCTGAAGTCCTTGGCGGCCATGGCGCCGAAGCCGTACGTGGCTACATGGTTCTTGTCGAACCCGGGCTGGTCGCCGCGCACGCCCTTCTTGTCGATCGTCAGGTGGGCGATCATCTTGCCGACGGTCCCGCCGTTGTCCGGGTTCCAGTTCAGGTTCTCGACGTCGTGCTTGGTGTACCCGGCCTTGGTGATGGCGGTCGTGTTGTAGTACAGGCCGGTCGCCGCCCAGTCCAAGGGCAACCCGTACTGCTTGCCGTCGGTGAACTTCCACGAGTCGACGCCGACCGAGAACCTGGACATGTCGAAGTTGCTCTTCTTTATGTAGTCGTCCAGCGGCAGCAACTGATGCTGCGCGGTGTACGCCTGGAAGAACTGGACGCTGTTCTGGAAGGCGTCCGGGGCGTTGCCCGCGACGAAGCCCGCGGTCAGCTTGGTGAAGTAGTCGGTGACGGCGTACTGCGAGATCTTCACGGTGACGCCGGGGTTGGCCTTCTCGAAGGCCGTCGCGCACTGGCCGTAGGCCGCGGCCTGCTTGTCGTCCCAGGTCCACCAGTTGACTGTCTTGGAGCCGGAAGCGGAGCTGCTGCCGCTCCCGCAGCCCGAGACCACCGCCGCCATCACCGCTGCCATGGCAAGGGTGGAAAACTTTCGGATCTTCATTGTTCCTCGTTTCCTTTTCTGTGCGGGGTGCGCTGTGTCGCGGGGGCGAGCAGCGGCCGGAATTCCGCCAGCGCGATCGCCAGGTCCTCGGCGCCGCCGGCTTCGTGGCCGTTGTAGTCCCACGTCCGTATCTGTTTGGGGCCCTGGTAGGCGTGGAAGGCGCCAAAGGCCGTGGACGGTGGGCAGAGGTCGTCCATCAGCCCGGCCGAGAACCAGGCCGGGGCGTTCGCCCGGCGGGCGAACGCGATGCCGTCGAAGTACGCGAGCGTCCGGAAGACCTGTTGCACCGAGTTCCGGTGTGCGGCCAGATAGCCTGTGATCTCCGCGTACGGCATGGTCGAGGTGATCGTCGTGGCGCGTCGGATGTCGCACAGGAACGGCGCCTGCACATGGACGGCGGTGAGGTCGGGGACCAGCCCCGCCATCGCCAGGGCGATGCCGCCGCCCTGGCTGGCGCCGACCACCGCGACCCGCGCGGAGTCCACGGCGTCGATGCTGCGGACGGCCTCGACGGCCCGCACCGCGTCGGTGAAGACGCGGCGGTAGACGTATGTCTCCTTGTCCTCGATGCCGCGGGTGAGGAAACCGGGGTAGGAGGGGCCGCTGCCCACCGGGTCGGCGGTGTCCCCGCCCGCGTGGTTGCCACCCTGGCCGCGCGCGTCCATCACCAGATGGGCATAGCCCGCGGAGGCCCACAGCAGGTCCTCGACGGGGGCCCCGCGTCCGCTGGAGTACCCGTGGCTCTGCACCACGGCCGGCAGCGGGCCGCCGCGCTGCCGGGGCAGGCGCAACCAGGCCCGGATCGGGTGGCCCCCGAATCCCGCGAAGGTCACGTCATAGACGTCAACGGTCTCCAGGTCCGTCTTCACCGGGGCCACTTCGAGCGCCAGGTCGTGTTCCCGGGCCTCAGCGAGGGTGGTGTGCCAGAACGCGTCGAAGTCCGCCGGTTCCCGGTAGGCGCTGCGGTAGTCCTCCAGCGCGGGCCGGTCCAGGTCGGTCAGCACGGCGGCGTCGCCTTCTCCGCGTCGGTGGTCGCTTCGAGTGACGCACCCAGACGGATCCGCTGTCCCATGTTCAGAGTCAGCTCCGCCTCGTGCTCGCGGTACCGGACGCGCACTGTGCGGTCCGGATCGCCGCCGAGCCGCCGTACGGTGAGCGTGTCGAGCGCGCCGGCCCGCCAGTTGAGGTCGACCGCGAGCCCGCCCCGGCAGCGGATGCCGCGGACCGAGCCGTCCGGCCAGGCCGCGGGCAGGGCGGGCAGCGCGCGGATGACGCCGCCGTGGCTCTGCACCACCATCTAGGCCAGCGCCGCGGCGAAGCCGTAGTTGCCGTCGATCTGGAACGGCGGATGGGTGCTGAAGAGGTTCGGCAGCAGCCCGCCCCACTCCGAGCCGTCCACCGGCGCGTTCGTGGCCGGATCGTCGGTGAAGGGACGGGTCGCCTCCAGGAGGAGCGAGCGGGCGGTCTCCCCGTCGCCGAGCCGGGCCCGCAGCGCGATCTTCCAAGCCCAGGACCAGCCCATGGCGCCGGGACCGCGCCGGTCGAGCAACTGTGCCGCGGCCGCGGCCAGTTCCGGTGTCCGCTCCGGATCGATCTGCCCGAGCGGGTACACCATGACCGTCTGCGACACGTGCCGGTGCGCCGGGTCCTGCTCCGGCAGGTCCTCGGCCCACTCCTGCAGCCAGCCGCCGGAGGTGACGACCGGCGGGCGCAGCCGTGGCAGCGCGGCCCGGATCTCGGCGCAGACCGGGTCGTCCACCCCGAGTGCCTCGGCCGCGCCGAGACAGCGGTCGAACAGGGCCCGGATCAGAGCGATGTCCATGGCCGACGAGTAGGTCACTGATTGGGGCGTGCCCTCGGGGGAGAGGAAGAGGTTCTCCGGCGAGGTGGAGGGGATGGTGTCCAGCCGGCCGTCCGGGCCGTCGACCAGCCAGTCCAGGCAGAATTCGGCGCAGCCTCGCAGCAGAGGCCAGCCCCGCTCGCGCAGGAATACGGTGTCGCCGGTGAAGTCGTAGTGGTCCCAGACGTGTTGGGTGAGCCAGACGCCCCCCATCATCCAGATCGCCCAGGAGGGGCTGCTGTGCCCCATGCCGACCGGGAGCGCCCAGCCCCACATGTCGGTGTTGTGATGGGCCACCCAGCCACGCGCGCCGTAGAGCTGCCGTGCCACCGGGCCGCCGGTGTCCGCGAGCTTCTCCAGCAGGTCGAACAGCGGAAGGTGGCACTCGCTCAGTCCGGTGGGCTCGGCGCACCAGTAGTTCATCTGGGTGTTGATGTTGATCGTGTAGTTCGAGGACCAGGGCGGCCGCAGGTCGGCGTTCCAGATGCCCTGCAGGTTGGCCGGCGGGCCGGAATCCGGCCTGGAGGCGGAGGCGAGCAGATAGCGGCCCAGCTGGAACATCACCGTGGCAGTGAGCTGTTCGTCCGTGCCGGACAGGACGTCCGTGGCGACATCGAAGACGCCGGCCCGGCGGGGGCCGATCCGTAGGGCGGTGGCGCCGAGCAGCGCGCGCAGGTCCGCTTCATGGGTGTGCAGCAGCTTGTCCGCGCCGAGTGCGAGTGCCCGCGCGGCGGTGGCGGCCGCGTCGTCCAGTTGTTGCTGCCGGGAGCGGGCCTGGCCGGTCGCGCCGGACCATGCGTCGGCGGCGCTGGTCGAGGTGGCGAGCGTGAACAGTGCCCGGGTCATGCCGTGCACGGTGGCCGTGCCGCCGTCGTCGGCGGCCACCTGGCCGTCGGTGTCGATTTTCACGGCTGCGGCGCCGAACGGGTCGTACCCGCCGACCGGGCCGTCGGCGTAGCGCAGCGGCTCGGCGACCTGCGGCTCGTGCTCGGGAGCCCCGTCGACGGGGAGCTCGACGCCCAGGGCGAGTCCGGTGGCGTCCGCCGTCCGGTGCGCCACCCGCAGTGGCGAGGACAGCTCCAGCCGCAGGTCGATGCTGCCGCCTTCGACGACAACGGCGACACAGACGGTGCCGGCCGGACGACTGGCCCAGGTCAGGCGGCGGACGGTGTGGCCGCCGATGGTGAGCCGCTCTTCCACGACGCCGTTGTCGAGGTTCAGCGTCCGGCCGTGGTACTCGGTGTCCTGGCCGGGGGCCGGGGACATCCACAGGTCGGCGAAGGGCAGGTACTCCTGGCTGTAGGGCCCCTCGAAGGACATCAGCAGCGCTTCGGCACGCCGGTGGTCTCCGGCCCGGATCGCCGCGCGTACCTCTTCGAGGCGCTCGGGTCCGGCTCCTGCCGCCAGCACGTCGGCCAGGCCCTCGGCGGGTCCGTGCGGGGTGCCGGACCAGGCCGTGGAGTCGTTGATCTGGAATCTGGCGTGCTCGGCTCCGCCGAACACCATGGCGCCGAGCCTGCCGTTGCCGACCGGCGCGGCCTCTATCCAGTCCGCGGCCGGCCGTGGCCAGGCGAGGAGCAGGTCCCCGGGGTGATGTGTGTGCGTCATTTCCTTTTCCAACTGTGTGCTCTGTTGCTGGGGGTTACTTGATGCCGGAGAAGCCGATGGAGTTGATGATGCGTCGGCCGAAGACGACGAGCAGCAGGAGCATCGGCAGCGCGGCGAACAGCGTGGCCGCCATCAGCCCGGCCCAGTCCGGCGCCGCCTGGGGCGAGGACTGCTTGAACACGCCCAGCGCGAGCGTCAGCGGCTGGACGCTCGCGTCGTTGGCCACGAGCAGCGGCCAGAAGTAGTCGTTCCAGGCGTTGATGAACAGCAGCAGCGAAATGGTGGCGAGCGGCCCGGCCGACATCGGCAGGATGATGCGGAAGAAGACCCGCAGCGGGCCGGCGCCATCGATGATCGCGGCTTCCTCGATCTCCTCGCTGATGCCCAGCATGAATTGCCGCAGGAAGAAGAGGCCGAAGGCCGAGAAGAACGCCCCGGGCAGAATGATGCCGGCGAAGGTGTTCGTCAGACCGAGGTCCTTGATGAGGACGAAGTTCGGCAGCATGGTGAAGACGGACGGCACCATCAGTGCGCCGAGCAGGACGCCGAACACCACGTTGCGGCCCCGCCACCGCAGCCGGGCGAACGCGTAGGCGGCCGTGGCGGAGCAGAAGACGATGCACACCGTCTGCACGCCGGCGTAGATCATCGAATTGCGCAGATACAGCGCGATGTTCAGCGATGCTCCCGAGCCGCCCTGGGCCTGTGCCTCCGCGATGCTGGCGAGTCCGAGGACCCGTTTGAACGCACCGAAGGTGAAGCCCACCGGCAGCAGGGAGGACGGGTGCGTGGCCAGACTGTAGTTGTTCGACAGGGCTGTGCGAAGGATCCAGTAGAAGGGGAACAGCGTGATGAACACGACGATTGCGAGGTAGGCCCAGGCAAGGGCGCGGCCCGGGGAGAACCGCCGGAGGCGGGCCCCCCTCACTGTGACTGCCGTGGTGACCGACATGATGGGATCTCCTTCAGCTCAGGTCGGATTCGTCGGCGCGGGCGAGCCGCATCTGGGTGAAGGTGACTGCGATGAGCAGTGCCAGCAGGGCGAGCGACATCGTCGCGGCGTAGCCGAAGTCGAACTGGCTGAAGGCCTTGTCGTAGATGTACATCTGCAGCACGTTCGAGGCGTTCGCCGGGCCGCCCTTGGTCGTCACCTCGATGATGTCGAAGACCTGGAAGGCGTTGATCACGGTCAGGATCACGACCATCACCAGGATCGGCCGCAGCAACGGGATGGTCAGCCGCCGGAACATCTGCAGCTCGCTGGCGCCGTCCACCCGGCCGGCCTCGTAGATCGTTGGCGGGATGGTCTGCAGGCCGGCGAAGATGAGCAGGGCGTAGTAACCGAGGTACTTCCACACCATGATCGCGGCGAGCGAGGGTATCGCCCATCCTCCGCTGCCGAAGAACATGATCGATTGGCCGGTCAGCTTCTCGATCACGATGTTGATGATTCCGAGCTGCGGGTCGAGCATCCAGGACCAGACGAGCGCGGCGACGACATTGGAGATCAGGAACGGCAGCATGATCATCCCGCGGATGACGGTCGATGCCGACAGCCGGTGCATGATCACCGCGGTCATCAGCGAGATGAGGGTGCCGAGGACCACGGAGAGAATGACGAAGTACACGGTGACGCCCAGCGAGTGCCAGAAGACGTCGTCATGCAGCAGTTCGCGGAAGTTGGCGAGTCCGACCCATTTCGGTGGGGTGAGGACATGGAAGTCCGTGAAGCTGAGGTAGATGCCGCGAACCGTCGGATAGGCGTAGAACACCAGGAATCCGACGACGGCAGGAGCGATCAGCACCCAGGCCAGCCGCCCGTCGTTGCGGCGGGCCGGGGACGGCTTTGCCGTCCGCTCGTGCCACCGCGACTTCAGCCGGCCTCCGTGCGGACCGGCCGTGGTGGCGGCCTTGCCGGTCGGGTCGGCCGGCGACGGCACTGGCGGCACATGATTGTCCTGCGAGGTCACCACCACGGCACTCTCCTTTGAGTAGCGGTTGAGTAGCGTCTTTCGGGGGTCCGGTGACGGCGAGGCCGTCCCGGCCTAGAGAGTGATCTTGTCGATGTCGGAGACGTAGTCCGTCGGATTGCCGAATTCGACGGTGTTGGCGCCGGCGTGCAGCGTCACGGGCACCGTGACGGTCTGCGCGGAGCCCCAGTCGTTGTCGTTGGTCCCCGCGAACGGCAGCTTGAAGGCGGTCCCGTTCACTGTGACGACCGCGGTGCGGCTGGAGTCGCCGTCGACGTAGGCGACGTTCATCAGGTACGTGCCGGCCTGCGGCGCGGTGACATTGTTGAACGTCAGCGTGCCGGTGCCGCCCAGATTGCCGATCTTCTTGCCGCCGGAGCACCCGGAGCAGTCCGCGACGGAGGCCCCGCCGGCGACGGTGTTCGCCGATGCCTCGGCCTCGTAGGCCGTGGGGCCGCCGGAGGCCGGGGTGGTCACCGTGAGCGTTTTGCTCGCGGCCGACTTCCGGCCGTCGGCGCCGACCGCGACCACGGTGAAGCGGTGGCTGGTGGCCGAGGTGAGCCCGGTAACGGTGGCGGAGGGGGTCCGTACGCGGGTGGCCTTCCCGCCGTCGGCGCGGACCTCGTAGGCCGCCGCCGGTGCCCCGTTGTATGTGACGGCGTCCCAGGCCAGCGAGACGCTCGACGCCGTGGAGCCGGTGCCGTGCACCAGCACCGGTGTGGCCGGCCCGCTGCTGCCGCGCGGCGTGATGCGGAGCAGACGCGAGCCGTGCGCCGGCAGGTCGGCGCTGAAGCTGCCGGTCGAGTTGCCCAGTTCGGTATGGCTCCACAGGTCCCGGACGCCGGCGGCTCCGGTGATGCCCAGGTCGCTCCAGTCGGCGGTGACGGTCGTGGGGCTGCCGCTCTGGTTGAACAGGGCGACGACATAGCTTCCGTCGGAGTTACGGGAGAACCAGACCTGCTGGTCGGAGTTCTGGTTGACCGGCTTCGCCGGGTTGCCCGCCTGGTCGACGGCGAGGACCTCGTCGTTGCTGAGCAGCGAGAGGCCGTAGTCGTCCAGCTTGGTCAGGTCGTCACCCGCGTAAAGCGGTGCCGACTCGATGGCCCACAGGGTCATGTAGCTCTGCCGCTCGGCCTGGGTCAGGCCGTCCATGACGCCGTTTCCGACGTCCAGCGAGTCGAGGTTGTTCCAGTGCCCCGGTCCGGCGTCCGGGATCCACTGGACGACGTCGTTCCAGCGCACCTTGACCGAGTTGTTCCAGGTCACCAGGGTGTCGCAGTAGCACTCGACATCGGTGTCGACGCGCCAGCCGTTGCTGTTCTGCTTCCAGACGCCGGCCTTGGTGTGGCTCAGCGACCAGGAGATGACGAACTGGATGGGCCGGCCGGTCTGCTTCAGCGCCGTCGACCAGGCGGCCACGTCCTGGGTGTTGTCGTGGTTGGCGCCGCCCTGGAAGGAGCCGGGTCCGACCCCGTCGAGCTTGAGGAAGTCCACGCCCCACCCGGCGAGGACGTCGGCGACGGAGTTGACGTAGGCCTGGGCGCACGCGCTCGAGTAGTCGATCTTGTACGCCGAGTCCCAGCCGTTGGTCTTGCGCAGGTCGGAGTAGACGATGTCGCGCGTGTGGCAGCCGGTGGTGCCGTAGACGGGGGTGTCGCCGTTGTTGTAGGCGCCCGGGTCCAGGCCCACCGCCAGGTATGTGCCGAGCTTGAGGCCCTTGTTGTGTACGTAGTCCGCCACGTACTTGAGGCCGTCAGGGAAGGTCTTCGTATTGGCCAGCGGCCTGCCGTACGCGTCGAAACCGCCGGCCCAGCCGGCGTCGATGTTGACGTACTCGTAGCCGTGCGACTTGAGCTTGGCGGCCAGCACATCGGCCTGCTGGAGCACATGTGCCTCGGTGAGCCAGCTCGCCCCGCCGGTCGGATTCACCCCCGGGTAGTTGGTCGACTCCAGGCTCCAGCTGCTCCACCCCAGGTAGGGCTTATCGGCGAGCCCGGCGGAGGCGGCGGAGGTGGAGGCGTGTGCGGACGCCGGGTTGGCGACCGCACTCTGCGGCGCGGCGGCGGTAAGGCCCGCCGCGGCGCACAGGAGAGTCACAAGGACGCCCCCTAGTCTGGTGGTACGTCTTGTCCGCTGCATCCTGAGTCCCTTCAGGAGTTGTGGAACGGAAATTGGACGTGCTCGGCGGTCCGGACCAGGGATGCAGCCCCGGTCCGGACCGCGTCAGCCCGCCCGGACCAGGTGCGTCAGGGTGCTGGCCCAGTCACCGGCGGGCAGTCGCAGAGGCAGCCCGTGGGCGCGGAGCACGGCGCCGTGGTGCACGGTGCCCTGTCCGTCGCGGTAGCGGGCGGCCGGATCGAGCGCGGCGAGCCGCAGCGGGAGCCGCGGCAGGCCGAAGTGCGGGGCGCGCTGCCAGGTCAGTACGACCGCCTCGGAGCCATCGGCGGCGGTGTACTGGACGGCGGCCGGTCCGTCGTCACCGGGGGCGCGCAGCCGGTGCAGCGCGCCGTGCTGGACGAGGTGCCGGACCGCCTTGTACTCCGCGACGAGCGTGGCGGCCTCGGCGAGTTCCAGCTCGCTCCAGGCCGTCAGATCGCCGCCGATGGCGAGTACTCCGGCCATCGCCACATGGAAGCGGTAGCGCAGCGGCACGCTCCGGCCGGTGAGCTGGTTGGGGGTGTCGGTCACCCAGGCGGCCATGGTGCGGGCCGGGTACAGCTGCCCGTAGCCGTGCTGGATGGTGAGCCGGTCGGCGGCGTCGGTGTTGTCCGAGGTCCACGCCTGGTCGGTACGGGCCAGAATGCCCAGGTCGACCCGGCCGCCGCCGCCGCTGCACGCCTCGATCCGCAGCTCCGGATGGTCCCGGCGCAGCCGGTCGATGACGTCGTAGAGATTGGCCACGTACGCCGTCCACAGCCGGTCCGGGTCGCCGTGCGGGCCGTCCGGCCAGCCCGCCTCGCTGAACGGCCGGTTCATGTCCCACTTGAGGAAGTCGATGTGGTTGTCGCCGACCAGCCGGGTCAGCCAGCCGTAGGCCCAGTCGGCGACGTCGGGGCGGGCGAGGTTCAGCACCAGCTGGTTCCGCAGCTCGGTGCGCTGCCGGTGCGGGAAGTGCAGCACCCAGTCCGGGTGGGCCCGGTACAGGTCGCTGTCGGGGTTCACCATCTCGGGCTCGACCCACAGGCCGAACTTCATACCGAGCCGGTGGACCTCCTTCACCAGCGGGCCCAGGCCGTCGGGGAAGCGGGCGGGGGAGGGGGTCCAGTCGCCGAGTCCGGCGTGGTCGTGGCGCCGGGCGCCGAACCACCCGTCGTCCATCACGAACAGCTCGGCGCCGATCGCGGCGGCGCGGGCGGCGAGCACCTGCTGGCCCGCCTCGTCGACGTCGAAGCCGGTGGCTTCCCAGGAGTTGTAGAGCACCGGGCGTTCCTCGCCGGGGTGCGGCAGGACGTGGCCGAGGATGTACGCGTGCCAGGCACGGCTGGCGGCGCCGAAGCCGCCGTCGGTGTACAGCCCGCACAGCCGCGGGGTGGTGTGCTCCTCGCCGGGGGCGAGCACCAGGGCGGTGCCGTCGTGGCCGGCGCCGCCGGTGAGGCCGACGCGGTCGTCGGGGCTGCGCTGGACGGTGATCCGCCAGCTGCCGCTCCAGGCCAGGGCGGTGCTCCAGACCTGGCCGTGCTCCTCGCCGGCGTCGCCCGCGTCCACCATCAGCCAGGGATTGGCGTGGTGGCCGGTGATGCCGCGGCGGCTGGTGAGCACGGTCTCGCCGTACGGGAGCCGATCGCGGCGCAGCTGGTTCTCCGCCGCCCACTGGCCGGTGACATGCGTGTGGCGGTAGTCCTCGCGGGGCGGGAGGGACCAGGCGGCGGAATCGGCACGCAGCAGGGTGACGGCTGCGTTTGCCGGGTTCGCTGCGTTGTGTGCCGTGTCTGCCGCGTTTTCGGTGGATCCCGCGTCCTGGCCGGTGTTGCGCAGGCTGGTCCAGCGTTCGATGACGTCACTGTCGTCGTGCACCCGGTAGTGCAGGGTGACCTCGAACGGGTAGTGCCGGTCTCGGAAGCGCAGACGCAGGGTGCCTGCTTCGGGGTCCGCCTCGTGGCCGAGGTGGCGCCATTCGAAGGCCCGGGTGCCGTCGGCGTAGCGGACCTGGAGCGACGGGGTGCCGTAGCGGGCGCCGCCGTCCACGGGGAGTTCCTCGCCGGCCGGCGGGCGGCCCTCGAAGCTGTTGAGCTCGGGTATGCGCCGCGTCGCGATCTCTTCGGCCTGCTCCAGCGTCAGCCGCTCGCCCCAGTGCACATGGCAGGGGGAGTCCGTGTCGTCCAAGCGCAGCGCGTAGGACGTGCGGGGCGTGCTGAGCAGCCAGACACGGGAGCCCGGAGCATGGGCGATCGCGGGCATATGTGCCTTTCAGGTTGGCGAGTCAGCAGCGAAGCGCAGCCAACTCGCCTTCCGAAGGCTTGTCAATCCCCCTGGCAGTCAAGCAAATCCAAGGAGGACGTGGCTTCCTGGAGGTAGTCCAAGGGATTACGGTTCTTTTATTGACAGAGGAAAATAAAGACATTACATTCCCGGCCATGCCCTCCCGTCCTCCTCTAGAGCCGTTCCCGGTGAGCACACCCGCCGCCACGCTCGTGTTCACCACGGTCCTCACCCAGGGCCCGCTCTCCCGGGTGGAGGTTGGTCGCCGCACCGGGCTGTCGTCCGCGGCGATCACCAAGGCGGTGCGTCCGCTGCTGGACGCCGGCTACCTGCTCGAGGCGGCCGACGGTGCGAAGGGGACAGGGCTCGGCCGTCCGGCCAACCCCCTCCAGGTCGACCCGGGGCGGGCGTTCTTCATCGGGATCAAGGTGACCGGCGATGAGGTGATCGGGGTCCTCACAGACCTGACCGCCCGCATCCGGGAAGCCCGCCACATCCCGTTCACCTCCCGGGCACCCGCCGTCGTCCTGGAAGTGATCACCGCCCTCACCGCCGAATTGCGCACGGCCGCCGAGGAGTACGGCGTGCCGGTCCAGTCCCTGGGCGTGGCGGTCTCCGGTGATGTGGACCGGGAGGTCGGCATGGTGCACTATTCGCCGTTCCTCGGCTGGCGGGACGTCCCGCTGGCCGAGCTGGTGAGCGGCGCGACCGAGCTGCCCACCGTGGTGGACAACGACGTACGGGCGCTGACCGTAGCCGAGCAGTGGTTCGGCGCGGGGGTGGGCGCTGACACTTTCGCCCTGGTGACGGTCGGTGCCGGAATCGGCTGCGGACTGGTCGTCGGCGGCCGTGTGGTAGCCGGGGCGCACGGAGTGGCCGGCGAGATCGGCCATGTGCCGATCGACCCGGCGGGACCGCTCTGCCACTGCGGCAACTCCGGCTGTGTCGAGGCGATCGCAGCCGATCCGGCGATCGTCCGGCGCATCCGGGAGGTGACCGGCGAGCCGGTCACCACGGCAGAGGAGGCGCTTGCCCTCGCCCGCTCCGGGCATCCCGGCGCGCGGCAGGCGTACGCCGGGGCAGGGCACGCCATCGGCCTCGGCATCGCCGCCGTGGTCAATCTGCTCGGGCCCGAACGGGTCATCATCTCCGGCGAGGGACTCACCGCGTACGACCTCTTCGAGGAGCAGATCCGCACCGCCTTCGCCGCTGCCGCCTTCGGCGCCGCCAAGGAGTGCGAGCTGCTCACCAGGCCGCTGCCCTTCGACGAATGGGCACGCGGCGCCGCGGCGACCGCCATCCAGACGTTCATCGAACCCGGCAAGGCGTAGGCCTCCGTCCACCGCGTGGGCCTTGCCGCTGCGGCATCGGGCCCGGCCCCGCCCGTGAGCGGCCGTGATCTCAGGTGTCCGCCGTGAGGGGCAGGGGCTGTTCGGTCCAGATGCATTTGCCGGTCCTGGTGTAGCGGGTGCCCCAGCGGTGGGCGACGGCGGCGACGAGCTGGAGTCCGCGACCGCCCTCGTCGGTGTCGGAGGCGTGGCGGATGCGCGGGGTGGTGAGGCTGCCGTCGGAAACCTCGCAGGTGAGGGCGCGGCTGCGGAGCAGA
Organism: Actinacidiphila oryziradicis; assembly: GCF_005047355.1. Classification (GTDB taxonomy): domain Bacteria; phylum Actinomycetota; class Actinomycetes; order Streptomycetales; family Streptomycetaceae; genus Actinacidiphila; species Actinacidiphila oryziradicis. The sequence continues at coordinate 52,794 of NZ_SUMC01000028.1, read as the reverse complement.
CGGAGCCGGATCGGGCCCTTGGCGTGGCGGACGACATTGCCGACGAGTTCGCTGGCGAGGAGTTCGGTGGTCATGGTGAGCTCGTCGAGGTCCCATGCGGTGAGCTGGCTGCGGATGTGTTCGCGGGCCTGGCCGGCGGCCTGCGGGTCCTCAGGGAGGGACCAGGAGGCGACGTCGCCGCGGGCCAGCGTATGGGTGCGGGCGATCAGGAGGGCAGCGTCGTCGCTGGTCAGCTGCTGGGCGGGCACCAGGGCGGCAGTGACGGCGTCGCAGAGTCCCGCCAGGCGTTCGGTGTCCTGCGCCCCGGACCTCGTTCCGTTCCGTGACCGGTGCGGTGTCGCACCGAGAGCGTTGGTGAGGGCCTGGGCCAGCTGGTCCATACCATGGTCGATGTCTCGGGCGGGGGACTCCACGAGGCCATCGGTGTAGAGGGCGAGGAGGCTGCCGTCGGGGAGGTCGAGCTCGACGGTCTCGAAGGGCGGGACGGCGGTGCCGAGGGGCGCGTTGGGGGCGGTGCGGGGGAAGTGGACGGTGCCGTCGGGATGGACCACGGCGGGCGGGGGGTGGCCCGCGCTGGCGAAGGCACAGGTCGCGGTGGAGGGATCGTAGACGGCGTACAGGCAGGTGGCGTAGAAGTCATCGCCGAGGTTGCTGACGAGGTCGTTGAGGTGGGTGAGGAGCTCGTCGGGGGGCAGGTCGAGGTCGGCGAGGGTGTCGACAGCCGTCCGAAGCCGTCCCATGGTGGCGGCTTCGGAAACGCCGTGGCCCATGACGTCGCCGATCACCAGGGCCACCCGGCCGGCGGAGAGCGGAATGATGTCGTACCAGTCGCCTCCCACCTCGATGCCCTCGCCGGCGGGCAGGTAGCAGGCGGCGGCGGTGACGGCGGGCAGCGGAGGCAGCTCGCGCGGCAGCAGCCCGCGCTGCAGTTCCTGCGCCCGGGAGTGCTCCGTGTCGTACAACCGCGCCCGCGCCAACGCCTGGCCCATCAGTCCGCTCACCGCGGTGAGCAGGGTCCGTTCCTCGTCGGTGAAATGGTGTGGCTGGGAGAAGGAGACGACGGTCACACCGATGGCGCGCCCGGAGGCGACCATCGGCAAGAACGCCCAGGCCTGCTTGTCCCCCAGGGCAGGGATATGGGCCAGTGAGGGATAGCGTTCGACGTACGCCTCCGCCGACGGTATGAACACCGGGGCTCGCTCGTGGAGGGTTTCCAGCACCGGCTCCTTCCCGGTCAGGGACAACGCGGGGACAGCGTCGAGGAACTCCTGCGGATACCCGACCGCTCCGACCGCGCTCATCTTGTCGCCCTCGACGACCGTGACGGTCAGCCCGGTGGCGCCGAACGGCTGCATCACCCGGTCGGCGACCACAGCGACGACGTCCCGCCCGGTGACCGCCTCGGAAAGCGCCAGGGTCAGCTCCCCGATCCTGGCGGAGCGCTCCGCCGCGCTCTGTTCCGCCGCCTTGCGCTGGGCGTCCAGCGCCCGCCTCTCGGTGACATCGGTGAGGTAGACCATCGCTCCGTCCGGGACCGGCACCAGCCGCATATGGGACCACCGCTGGTCGGCGGCCCACTGCACGTCGAATCCGATCGGCGTGTCCTCGGCGGCGGCCTGCCGGTAGCGCTCGTGCAGGTCGGGCACTCCGGCGTCGGAGAACGCGTCCCACAGCAGGCGGCCGAGCAGTTTCCGGCTGGAGCCGAGGCGGCGTTCGGCCTCGGCGTTGACGAAGGTGATCCGCCACGAGGCGTCGGTGGCGAGGAATCCGTCGCTCATGTGTCTCAGCGCGCGGCCGATGGAGTCCCGGTCGACCCGGGTCTCCGTCGTGTCCCAGACCGTACCGATCATGTGGAGCGGCTCCCCGTCCTCGTCCAGGATCACCTGGCCGCGGGCCTCCGCCCAGCCGAAGGTCCCGTCCGGACGGGACACCCGGTACTCGACGCTCAGCAGGCTCCCGGTGCGGGCCGCCTCCTCGGCTGCGGCCAGCACCCGGGGCAGGTCCTCGGCGTGGACGGCGGACGACCAGGCCTCGAACCGTTCCAGGTGATCGTCCGCGTCGATACCGAACACGGCCAGCGCGCGATCGTCGAGGCACAGTTCGCGGGCGCGGAGATTCCACTCGAAGGAACCGACGTCGACCGCCTTCAGGGCCGACTGGAAGTGGGCGTCAGGCCTCCGCTCAGGCCACCGGGAAGGAGGAGGACGATGCTGGTCGGCGGAAGTACGCAGGCGCTCCACGGCCCACCGGGCCACCGCTTCCAGGAAGGCACACTGCTCCGGCGTGGGCGCCTCGGGCGTCGCCGTCAGCACCGTCAGCGCGCCGAGCGGACCGGGAGAAACCGACAGCGGAACGGCCACCATCCCGGTGCCGAGTGAGGGAGCTATGAGGGAAGAATTCTGCACGGGCACCCAAGCGCTCCGGCCCTCGCGGACGGCGCGGGCCGGAGCCACCTCCTCGTCCGGCCCGAGCTCCGCCCAAGCCCGGGCGAACGACTGGGGCAGCCCGCTGCTCACCACCAGCTTCAGGACGAGGGACACGGGCCTGCGGAAATGCGCCATGCCCCCCATCCCCCCTAGCTCGGCCACTGCCTGCTGGAGGCCCAGTCGCAGCACCTCGGTGTCCGACATGCCGCCGCTCACGGACGCCAGCAGCCGCAGCCGCTCGGCCTGCGGCCGACTCATCGGTGTGCGCGGGCTTCCGCCGACTCGGTTGATCACATCCGTTCCTTCGTCTGCTGCGGTCCGGGCATCCGCCTCCCCCGGCGCCGGGGGAGGCGAGGAGCGGGTAAAACATGATCTGTCACGATAAAGACACCCTAACCCTCCCGGTGGGGGACCCCGGGCCCCCTCCTCGATGTCGCACGCTGAAAACGGTCCCGTTGAAGCCAAAACAGACCAACAACGATCCCGCCTCCGAGCAGACGGTGCGCGGGTACTGGATGGCCGATGAGGTGGAGCCGTGGGGTTTGTCTAGGCCGGTCCTGTCGCCCGACGGGCCGCTCTGGAGTCCCGGCACCCGCACAAGCACCCGGATCCGTACGTACGTTTGTCACGCGTGTGGCCTGAGAGGCTAGGGTGCACCAAGCAAGCGTTGGGGGCTCGTTTCTTGTTTCTTGGGGGTTGAGGTGTCCAGGCATCGGATGTCGAAGCGGCAGCGGTATGTCGCGTGGTCGGTCGCGGGCGCGGCCGTGCTGGTGGGGGGCGCGCTGACGGCCGAGGCCGCAACGACGTCGACGTCGAGGCCGGCGGCGAAGGTGTATTCGGGGCGCGCGTTCGACACGTGCACGGCTCCGTCGCTGTCGACGATGACGGCATGGAAGGCGTCGAACTTCTACGGGGCGGCGGCCGTGTATGTGGGCGGCACGAACCGGGGGTGTAAGCAGCCGGCGCTGACCTCGACGTGGGTGACGAAGGTGAGCGCGGCCGGCTGGAAGCTGATCCCGTTGTACGTGGGTGCGCAGCCGCCGTGCCAGACCAGCAGTAACACGGAGCGGATCTCGGCGACGAACGCGGCCTCACTGGGCGCGACGGACGGCGCGGACGCGGTGGCGAAGGCATCCGGGCTCGGTATGAAGGCCGGCAGCGCCGTCTACCTGGACATGGAGGCGTACGACATCACCAACACCTCCTGCGTCAAATCCGTCCTGACCTACATCCACGCCTGGAACAAGGCCGTGAAGGCGAAGAACTACTACGCCGGGTTCTACGGCTTCAAGAGCACCAGCGCCGCCGCCGTCGTCAACGACACGGACCGTACGAACCTGCCCGACGCCGTCTGGTACGCGTACTACGACAAGGTCAACACCACGACCACCGACTGGCCGTACAAGGCCACGTGGTGGGTCCACCACCAGCGGGGCCACCAGTACCTGGTCAACAGCAAGGAGTCGCACGGCGGCGTCACCCTCACCGTGGACCGCAGCGCCTGGGACGCGCCGGTCGCCGTCGTCGCCGGCTAGACCGGCCCCAGGGACGGCACACCGAAGAGGCGGTACCCGATAAGGGTGCCGCCTCTTCGGCATACCGCTGGGCGGGGTCTGCGCGGCGGTTGGTTTCCTATTGTGCGCAGGGTTGCGTGACGGGCAACATTGGGCAGCCTTTAGCCGTCCAAAAGGTGCCTTGACAAGCCCTGGGGGCGCCTTCAGACTTACGTTGCGTCAACCGCAATCCGTTCCGTCATACGCACCGAGGTGTCATGCTGATTCCCGTGTGCCGTCTCGCCGATCTGCCGCGAGGCGAGGCCTACCGGCTCGAGTCCGACCCGCCCGTCGCGGTGTTCCACACCGACGACGGCGAGGTGTTCGCCATCGATGACACCTGCACTCACCAGGACGCCTCGCTCGCCGACGGCTGGCTGGAGGGCTGCGAGGTCGAATGCCCGCTGCACGCGTCGCGGTTCGACCTGCGCACGGGGAGCGTCGACGCACCGCCGGCCAAACTGCCGGTGCGCACGCACCAGGTCGTCGTCGAGGACGGCATGATCCGTCTGCGGCTGTCCGATGCCGCGCCGAACCTCCCGCCCGGCGCCGCCGGACGCACCGTGGGGGAAAACGCGTGAGGACCGTGGCCGTCGTCGGTGCGTCGTTGGCCGGCCTGTCGGTGGCTCGGTCGCTGCGCAAGCAGGGCTACGACGGACGGCTGGTCGTCATCGGTGCCGAGCGGCACCGCCCCTACGACAGGCCGCCGTTGTCGAAGGAATTCCTCGCCGGCGAGATCGACGAAACGGCGCTGACGCTCGAGGCGGAAGGTGAGGACCTGGGCGCCGAGTGGGTGCTCGGCGCGACCGCTGTCGGGCTCGACCTCGCAGACCGCTCGGTGCGGCTCGCGGACGGCCGGTCGGTGCGGGCGGACGGGATCGTGGTCGCCACCGGAGCGGCGGCGCGAACGCTTCCGGGAAGCGACGGCCTCGCCGGGGTGCATGTGCTGCGTACGGTCGACGATGCCATCGCCCTGCGCGAGGACCTGGCCCGGGGCGGGCGGTTGGTGGTCATCGGGGGCGGATTCATCGGCGCCGAGGTCGCGTCGACGGCGTACGCACTCGGCCTCGAGGTAACCGTGGTCGAGGTTGCGCCGACGCCGCTGGCCGGTCCGCTCGGGGCGGCGATGGGCGGCGTGGTCTCCTCGCTGCACCTGGACCACGGCGTCGGGCTGCTCTGCGGCGTCGGCGTCCGGGGGCTCATCGGGGGACTGGGGGCACCTCCCGGCGGTAGCCGGGGAAGCGTGGAGGCGGTGTTGCTGGAGGACGGCCGTAGTCTGCCGGCCGATGTCGTGGTCGTCGGGGTGGGCGCGCGGCCGTGCGTCGAGTGGCTGGAGGGGTCCGGTATCGCGCTGGAGAACGGCGTGCGGTGCGACGCCGACGGCAGCACGAATGTCCCGGGCGTCGTCGCGGTCGGTGACTGCGCGGCCTGGTACGACCCTGCCGCCGGGGCCCATCGCCGGGTCGAGCACTGGACCGGCGCCCGGGAACGCCCGGCGGCGGCCGTCGCCGCCCTGCTGTCCGGGGGGACGGCAACCCCCGAGCCGCTCCGGCCGCCGTACTTCTGGTCGGACCAGTACGGCGTACGCATCCAGTTCGCCGGGTACGCCGCCGGCGCCGACAGCGTCACCGTCGAGGAGGGCGCCGCTGCCGACCGCAGCTTCCTCGCCGTCTACCGGAGCGCCGGCCGGCCGGTCGCGGTGCTCGGCATGAACCAGCCGCGGCTGTTCACCCGCTGGCGCAAGCAGCTTGCACAACACCACACGTCTCCTGCGAGGAGTGCCCCGTGACAAACACCAGCCTGCCGGAGAGCCTCATCAGCACCCTCCCCGGCGACTACTACACCGACCCGGAGATCTTCGCCCTGGAGCAGGAGCGCATCTTCGAGTCGATGTGGTTCTGTGTGGCACGCTCCTCCGAACTGGACAAGCCCGGTGCGTTCCGGACCGTGGACGTGGGACGCGAGAGCATCCTGGTGACCCGGGCGCGGGACAACTCGATCCGTGCCTTCTTCAATGTCTGCCGGCACCGTGGTGCCAAGCTGCGCACCGAGGAGTCCGGAGAGGTCAAGCGGGCATTCCAGTGTCCGTACCACGCGTGGACGTACGACCTGCAGGGCAAGCTCGTCGCGGCTCCGAACCTCACCAAGATGCCGGACATCGGCCGTACCGAGTACGGGCTGGTCAATGTGCACGTACGCGAGTGGCTCGGCTACGTCTGGGTCTGCCTCGCGGAGGAGCCGCCCTCCTTCGAGGAGCAGACCCTCGGTGAGGTCATCACCCGGCTCGGCGACGTCGAATCGATCGAGCGGTACGACATCGCCGAGCTCGAGGTCGGCAGACGGATCGTCTATGACGTCAGGGCGAACTGGAAGCTCATCATCGAGAACTTCATGGAGTGCTACCACTGCGCGACCATCCACCCCGAACTCACCGAGGTGCTGCCCGAGTTCGCCGACGGCTATGCGGCCCAGTACTTCGTCGGCCATGGCGCGGAGTTCGGCGAGGGCATCCAGGGATTCACCGTCGACGGCTCGGAGGGCGTCGACCGCATCCCGACGGTCTCCGAGGACCAGGACCGCCGGTACTACGCGATCACCATCAAGCCGCAGGTCTTCATCAACCTCGTGCCGGACCATGTGATCTTCCACCGGATGTACCCCGTCGCCGCCGACCGCACGATCGTCGAATGCGACTGGCTGTACCTGAAGGACGTGGTGGCGAGCGGCAAGGATGTCAGCCGCTCCGTCGAGCTCTTCGACCGCGTCAACCGGCAGGACTTCGACGCCTGCGAGCGCTGCCAGCCCGCGATGAGCTCACGCCTGTACGCCAAGGGCGGGGTGCTGGTGCCGAGCGAGCACCACATCGGTGCCTTCCACGACTGGATCCACGACCGTCTGGGCACCCGGCAGCCGCAGTAGTCCCCCGGAGAGTCGCCGCCGCTCTCCGGGCGGCGGCACACTCAGCCCAGGTAGCCCATGCGGTGGCTGATCTCGTCCGCGCCCTTGATCAGCACGGGTGCGAGCTCGTGCATCCGCTCCTCCGTGAACCGGTACCCCGGGCCCGACGCGCTGACGGCGGCGACGACGTCGCCGGCCTGGGCGCGGATCGGGGCGGCCATGGCGTGCAGACCGATCTCGAGCTCGCCCAGCGTGACGGCGTAGCCGCGTTCACGGGCCTCGGCGAGGTTCTTCTCCAGCTTTGCTTTGGAGGTGATGGTCTCCGTCGTCACCTTCTCCAGCCCGGATTCCGCCAGCACTTCCGCGCGGCGCTTGGGCGTGAGGTGGGTCAGCAGGACCTTGCCGCTGGACGTCGCGTGCAGCGGCGTCAGCTGCCCGACCCAGTTGTGCGCGGTGATGGCGCCCGGTCCGCGCACCTGGTGCAGATTGATGGCGTAGTGGGACTCCAGCACCGCGATGTTGATGGTTTCCTCGATCTCGTCGGCCAGCCGTTCGCAGACCACGTGGCCCTGCTGGGTCACGTCGAGGCGGCCGGTGACCGCACCGGCCAGGCGTACGATGCCGAAACCGAGCCGGTACTTGCCGCGCTCGCCCGCCTGCTCCACGAGCCCGCGTGCTTCCAGGGCGCCCAGCAGGCGGAAAGCGGTCGACTTGTGAACCTCGATCTCCGCGGCCACCTCGCTGACGCCCGCCTCGCCACGCTGAGCCAGGATCTCCAGGACGCTGACGGCGCGGTCGACGGACTGTACGCCGCCCGACGGCGGCCCCGAGTGCTCCGAATCCGCGTCTGCACTGTAGTTGCTCATGACGAAACTATACGTGCAGGAAACAACACGGTGATAAAGGAGCGCGACGTCCCAGGGGCGTCAAAAGTTGCGTCCGGCGCAACCTAGTGCGTATAGCGGTACTCGTATTAGCATGCGAGGCGTATCGACCGCGCGAGCGAGACGAGGCAGCAATGGCCCCCAAGAGTTACGACTTCGTCATCGTCGGCGGCGGCTCGGCCGGCAGCGCACTGGCGAACCGGCTCTCCGCGGATCCGGACACTCGCGTGCTGGTGCTCGAAGCCGGCCGCCCCGACTATCCGTGGGACGTCTTCATCCACATGCCCGCCGCCCTCACCTTCCCGATCGGCAGCCGCTTCTACGACTGGAAGTACGAGTCCGAGCCCGAGCCCCACATGGGCGGCCGCCGCGTCTACCACGCCCGCGGCAAGGTCCTCGGCGGTTCCAGCAGCATCAACGGCATGATCTTCCAGCGCGGCAACCCGCTGGACTACGAGCGCTGGGCCGCCGGCCCCGGCATGGAGAAGTGGGACTACTCCCACTGTCTGCCCTACTTCCGGCGCATGGAGAACTGTCTCGCCGCGGACGAGGACGACGAGTTCCGTGGCCATGAGGGCCCGCTGGTGCTGGAGCGCGGCCCCGCCACCTCGCCGCTCTTCCCCGCCTTCCTCAAGTCCGTCCAGGAAGCCGGCTACCCGCTCACCGACGACGTCAACGGCTACCGCCAGGAGGGCTTCGCGCCCTTCGACCGCAACGTCCACCGGGGACGGCGGCTGTCCGCCTCCAAGGCCTACCTCCGCCCGGTCAAGAAGCGCCCCAACCTGGAGATCAAGACCCGGGCCCTGGTCACCCGGGTCCTCTTCGAGGGCAAGCGCGCGGTGGGCGTCGAGTACCAACGCGGCCGTGGCAAGCCCCAGCAGGTCCGCGCCGGCGAGGTCATCCTCTGCGGCGGCGCCATCAACTCCCCTCAGCTCCTCCAGCTCTCCGGCGTCGGCAACGCGCAGGAGCTTCAGCAGCTGGGCATCGACGTCGTCCACGACCTCCCGGGCGTCGGTGAGAACATGCAGGACCATCTCGAGGTCTACGTCCAGTACGCCTGCAAGCAGCCCGTCTCCATGCAGCCGTACATGGCGAAGTGGCGTGCCCCCTTCATCGGCTTCCAGTGGCTCTTCCGCAAGGGCCCCGCCTCCACCAACCACTTCGAGGCCGGCGGCTTCGCCCGCAGCAACGAGGACGTCGCCTACCCCAACCTGATGTTCCACTTCCTGCCGATAGCCGTTCGCTACGACGGCTCCTCGCCGGCCGGCGGCCACGGCTACCAGGTGCACGTCGGGCCCATGTACTCCGACGCGCTCGGCTCCGTGAAGATCAAGAGCAAGGACCCGCGCGAGCACCCCGCGCTGCGCTTCAACTACCTCTCCACCGAGCAGGACCGGCGCGAGTGGGTCGAGGCGATCCGCGTCGCGCGCAAACTGCTCAACCAGCCCGCGATGGAGCCGTACAACGCCGGAGAGGTCTCCCCGGGCCCCTCGGTCGAGACGGACGAGCAGATCCTCGACTGGGTCGCCAAGGAGGGCGAGACGGCCCTCCACCCGTCCTGCACCTGCAAGATGGGCGCCGACGAGATGGCGGTCGTGGACCCGGAGAGCATGAGGGTCCACGGTGTGGAGGGGCTGCGGGTGGTGGACGCCTCGGTGATGCCCTACGTCACCAACGGCAACATCTACGCCCCGGTGATGATGATCGCCGAGAAGTCCGCCGACCTGATCCTGGGCAAGACCCCGCTGCCCCCCTCCAAGGCGCAGTTCTACGTCCACACCCCCCGCAACGCCCAGCAGGCCTGAACCGGGCGGTGAATCTCGAAGTACCTGACGCGTTCGTCTTCTCCGGCCGGCCTCATGCCAGCTGCCATCATGACGTGCTGAGACGCGATGTTGTCGTGGTCGGCGTCGCCTTTCACGCAGGTGACGCCGCGTGCCCGCGCGAACAGCAGCAGTCCGCGGAGGGCTTCGGAGGCGTATCCCTTGCCTCGCGCTGACGGGATGAGGCCGTAGCCGATCGTGACGCTGCCGTTCTCGTCCGCAGGTCCGTGGAAGCCCAGGCCGCCGATCGCCTGACCGTTCTCGAGGCGACGGATCTCATAGTTGCCGAACGGCTGGGGATCTCCGGTGTTCGCGCAGGTGCCCAGGAAGCGCCTGGCTGCGGACACGTCCCCATCGGTGGGGTATCCGGGCGCCCATCGGGCACCGCTGTCCGACTCGCCCGCCACCACTCGCTCAGCCTCGCTGACCGTCATCGGATGAAGCACGAGCCGCGCTGTCACAAGATCGCCCATAGCAGGGAGGAGTATCACGCGGGACGACCAGACCGCACTTGGATTATCCGACCGGACAGCGCCCCGCCTCCAGTTGGCGATCGTAGGTACGGAAGGATCGCGGTATGCGCGGTGGGGATGGGCTGTTCGAGGTCGAGCCGGTCGAGGGGAATCGGCCGGATGGCCGTGCGGCGGCGGTGGACAAGCGGTTCAGGGCGTTCGACCCGCACCAGGTCCTGCTGCTGCCCCCGTCGCTGGACGACTGGCTGCCCCAGGACCACCTGGCCCGGTTCGTCGCCGACCTGGTCGGCGACGTACCTTGGCGGGTGCGCCCCCGCCTCTCGTTCCGGCCCGCGAGTTGGCCATGCGGTTCACCTTCACGCCGCGCGGTGCGCGTCTCGCCCGCCGCCTTGTACCGGCTCGACCAGTGGGGTTACGGGTACGACTCCGTCGTGCTCGGCTCGGGCGTTTGAGGGGCGGGCTGCCTGACCCTGAGCGCATGGCCTCCGGCTCCCGGCGGAGCCGGTCAGCGGAAGACGACCGTGCTGCTGCCGTTCAGCATGACGCGGCTTTCGCTGTGCCACTTCACCGCGTGCGCGAGCACCTGGGCCTCGACGTCCCGGCCGACCGTGACCAGGGCCTCGGGGCCGAGGGAGTGGTCGACGCGTACAACGTCCTGCTCGATGATCTGGCCCTCGTCCAGGTCCGGGGTGACGTAGTGGGCCGTGGCACCGACGAGCTTGACGCCGCGCTCGTGGGCCTGGACGTAGGGGCGGGCGCCCTTGAAGCTGGGGAGGAAGGAGTGGTGGATGTTGATGGTGCGGCCGTCGAGCCGTTTGCAGAGGTCGTCGGAGAGGACCTGCATATAGCGGGCGAGGACGATGAGGTCGATGTCGAGCTCATCCACGAGCTCCAGCAGCCGCGCCTCCGCGGCGGCTTTGGTCTGGGCCGTCACAGGGATGTGGTGGAAGGGGATGCCGTAGGTCTCCGCCAGTGGCTCGAAGTCCCGGTGATTGGAGACAATTGCCGGGATCTCGATGTTGAGCGCTCCGGTTCGGCGGCGGAAGAGCAGATCGTTGAGGCAGTGGCCGAACTTGGACACCATGATCAGTGTGCGGGTGGGGGTCAACACGTCACGTATTTGCCAGGTGATCCGATACTCCTCGGCCACAGCGGCGAAACCGTAACGCAATGTTTCCAGCTGTGTGCCCGGATCCGGCACCTCGAAGTGGACTCTCATGAAAAAGCGGTCCTGCAGCCGGTCGTCGAACTGCTGGCTCTCCAGAATGTTGCCGGAGTGCCGCACGAGGAAGCCGGTCACCGCGTGGACCAGTCCGGCCCGGTCGGGACAGGAGAGAGTGAGGACGAACTCATGGCCGGGCTGCGGTCGAGGAGACATCTGGATCCTCCGTTGGTGCGTATCGCACAACACGGTGTCTGATACGCAACATCATCCAGTCCCGTGTAGCACGGGGTCAAGGAGTGCCGTCGCAGTGCTCACCTTTGTGAACCCATATCCGCTGACTACTTGACGTATGACGCTCTGTGCACGATCGTGTTCCCCCACAAGGAATTCGATGCGTGATACGCAACGAACCAAAGACGCAATGAGTGTTACAGCCAGCCTGAAGGGCTCCGCGCGTGGCAGATCTGTATCTCGACGGCGTTTGGTGCGAGGCGGTGGCGGGTGGCCACCGCGAGATCCGCTGCCCCGCCGACGGCATTCTTGTCGCGACCGTGTCGGAGGGGACCCGGGCCGACACGGAGATCGCGATCGCCGCGGCCCGGCGCGCCTTCGACGACGGGCCCTGGCCGCTGACCCCGGAACGGGAACGCGGCGCCCTGCTGCTGCGCGCCGCCGATGTGATCGAGCGCGACGCCAAGGAATTCGCCCGCGCCGAGTCGCTCGACACGGGCAAGCGCCTGGTGGAGAGCGAGTACGACATCGCCGATGTCGTCTCGTGCTTCCGGTACTACGGCGGGATCGCCGGCACCAGCGCCGGACGGGTCATCGACACCGGGCGTGACGACGCCATCAGCCGGGTGGTCTATGAGCCGGTCGGGGTGTGCGGGCTCATCACCCCGTGGAACTATCCGCTGCTCCAGGCCTCGTGGAAGGTCGCGCCCGCCCTCGTGGCCGGCAACACGGTGGTCCTCAAGCCCAGCGAGCTCACCCCCTCCACCTCGGTCCTGCTGATGCGCGCGCTGGAGGAGGCCGGGCTGCCGGCCGGAGCGGCCAATCTCGTACTCGGCGCGGGGCCCGAGGTCGGCGCGCCGCTCTCCGAGCATCCCGGGGTGGACATGGTCTCGTTCACCGGCGGGCTCGGCACGGGCAAGCAGATCATGGCCACGGCCGCCGCCTCGGTGAAGAAGGTCGCGCTGGAACTGGGCGGCAAGAACCCGAACGTAGTGTTCGCCGACGCCGATTTCGAGGCGGCGGTGGACTTCGCGCTGACGGCCGTCTTCCTCCACTCCGGCCAGGTCTGCTCGGCCGGTGCGCGGCTGATTGTCGAGGATTCGCTGCATGACGCGTTCGTCGACGAGGTGGTGCGGCGCGCCCGGCGGATCCGGCTGGGCGGCCCCTTTGACCCCGACGCCGAGACGGGGGCGCTGATCTCCGCCCAGCACCTGGGAAAGGTCGAGGAGTACGTGGCGCAGGGCCTGGCGGAGGGCGCTGTGCTGCGCTGCGGAGGGCAGCGGCCCGACGACGAGGCTCTGGCCGGCGGTTTCTACTATCTGCCGACCGTGCTCGACGAGTGCCGCCAGGACATGCGGGTGGTGCACGAGGAGTCCTTCGGCCCGGTGCTCACCGTCGAGCGCTTCACCGGCGAGGACGATGCCGTACGCATCGCCAACGACACGGAGTACGGGCTCGCGGGCGCGGTATGGACGCAGGACGCGGGCAAGGCCCAGCGGGTCGCGCGACGGCTGCGGCACGGCACCGTATGGATCAACGACTACCACCCCTATGTGCCACAGGCGGAATGGGGTGGGTTTGGTCATTCGGGCGTGGGCCGGGAGCTGGGGCCCACCGGCCTGGAGGAGTACCGCGAACCCAAGCACATCTGGCAGAACATCCGACCCAGTGCGCAGTACTGGTTCCGCGGCTGAGCGTTCCTGCCACCGACGTCAGGCGCTGCCGTGCCATCCGAAGAGAGGTCGATAGTGACCGCAGGAACCGAGAAGACACCGGTCGACCTCGCTCCCCAGCAGGTCGCCGACGCGGTGGAGAAGCCGAAGCCCTCCGGGGGGCCGCCCCCGGTCATCTCCGTACGCGGACTGTGGAAGGTCTTCGGGCCGAAGGCCGATCAGGTGCCGGACTCGCCGGAGCTGTGCGGTCTGTCCCGCCGTGAGCTCATGGACAAGGCCGGCTGCACGGCGGCCGTACGGGACGTCAGCTTCGATGTGTCGCCCGGCGAGGTGTTCGTCGTCATGGGCCTGTCGGGCTCGGGGAAGTCGACGCTGGTGCGATGTCTGACCCGGCTGATCGAACCGACCACCGGCGAGATCGTCTTCGAGGGCGAGGACATCCGGGGCGCGGACGAGAAGCGGCTGCGCGAGCTGCGCCGGAACAAGTTCTCGATGGTCTTCCAGCACTTCGGCCTGCTGCCGCACCGCAAAGTGCTGGACAACGTCAGTTACGGCCTGGAGATCCGCGGCGTGGGCAGGGCCGAGCGGGCCAGGCGGGCCATGGAGGTCATCGAACTGGTCGGCCTCGCCGGCTACGAGAACTCCTACCCCGACCAGCTCTCCGGCGGGATGCAGCAGCGCGTCGGGCTGGCCCGGGCGCTCGCGGGCGAGCCGGATGTCCTCCTCTTCGACGAGCCCTTCTCCGCGCTCGACCCGCTGATCCGCCGGGACATGCAGAACGAGGTCATCCGGCTGCACCACGACCTCGGCAAGACGATGGTGTTCATCACCCACGACCTGTCCGAGGCGCTCAAGCTCGGCGACCGCATCCTGATCATGCGCGACGGCAAGATGGTCCAGTGCGGCACCGGCGACGAGTTGGTCGGCGCTCCCGCGGACGACTACGTACGTGAATTCGTCCGGGACGTGCCGCGCGCCGACGTCCTCACCCTGCGGTGGATCATGCGGCCGGTGCAGCCGGACGACGCTCTCGACGGCCCTGAGCTCGGCCCGGATGTCGTGATCCGCGAGGCGACGCGGGCCGTGCTCGCCGCCGACAAGCCGGTGAAGGTCGTCCAGGACGGACAACTGCTCGGCATCGTCGGCGACGACGAGATCCTCGCGGTTGTCGCCGGTGCGGAAGTGGGCGCGTGATGGCGGTTCTCGCCGGGACGACCGCGCGACTCGCGCCGGTGCTCAAGGTCCGCCGCCGGACCGTGGTGGCCGGGGTCCTGGTCGGCTGGCTCGTGCTGTTCGCCGTCCTGCGCGGCCACCAGACGCTCGCGCTGGACCAGTCCAGCCTGACGGGCCTGCACCGCTGGTTCAACTCGCTCAACGACTCCATCGGTGCCAACCGCAACAGCAACCCGCTCTTCCTCTACTTCTTCAACGAGATCCAGCTGGCCATCAGCAATTTCGTCACCTTCATCCAGTCGCTGATCTCCCAGCCGTCGGGCGGCCGCCCGGTGCCCACGATCGGCTGGCTGGGCGTCGTGGCCATCGCCGGTTACGTCTCGTGGGCCTTCGGGAACTGGCGGGTCGCTCTGCTGGCCGTCGCCGGGTTCGCCTTCTTCGGGCTGCAGGGGCTCTGGCAGGAGAGCATGGACACCCTTGCGCTCACCCTGTCGGCGGTCCTCATCTCCCTTCTCGTCGGCATCCCGCTCGGCGTGTGGGCGGGGGTGTCCGACCGGGTGAACCGGATCCTGACGCCAGTCCTGGACGTCATGCAGACGATGCCGACCTTCGTCTACCTGGCCCCGCTGACGCTGTTCTTCCTCATCGGCTCGGCGTCCGCCGTGATCGCCACTCTGATCTACGCCGCGCCTCCCGCCATACGTATCACCGCGCACGCCATCCGCGCGGTGCCGGCCACCACGGTCGAGGCGGCCGAGTCGCTGGGGTCGACCCGATGGCAGACGCTCATCAAGGTGCTGCTGCCGATGTCCAAGCGCACAGTCGTGATGGGCGTGAACCAGACCATCATGTCCGCGCTTTCCATGGTCACCATCGCGGCTCTGATCGACGCGCCCGGTCTGGGCAAGGTCGTCATGCAGGCGCTGGAATCGCTCGACGTCGGTACCGCCTTCAACGCCGGTCTCGCCATCGTCGTCATGGCCATCGTGCTCGACCGGGTCACGACCGCGGCCGGCAACCGCACCGAGGACGCCAAACGACGGGGCAACCGGTTCCAGAAGCTGCGCCGTCCGCTGCTGTTGGCCGGTGGCGTGGCCGTCGCCGTATGCGCGTACGTGTCCTACACCTACGTATGGGCGGCGGAGTTCCCCGGCAGCGGCGGCATCGGCGGTTCGATCGCCAAAGCGGCGGACTCGGTGACCACCTGGGCTCAGAACGACCTCAGCGGAGTGACCAACGGCATCAAGAACTCGGTCACCACCGCGCTGCTCAACCCCTTCCAGACGCTGCTGACCGAGTCCCCCTGGTGGCTGGTGGGCGCGGTCCTGGTCGCCCTCGGTGCGGTGCTCGGCGGGTGGCGCGCGGGCGTCACGGCGGCGGGCTGTGTGGGCCTGCTGTTCGGGACGGGTGTGTGGTCCGACAGCATGGCGACGCTGGCGTCGACGGTGCTGGCTACGCTGATCGTGGTGCTGCTCGGCATCGTGGTGGGTGTCTGGATGGGACGCAGTACCGTGGCCGACCGGCTGATCCGCCCTGTCCTCGACGCGGGCCAGACCATGCCCTCGTTCGTCTACCTCGTGCCGTTCCTGGCGCTGTTCGCCGCGAGCCGGTTCACGGCGATCGTCGCCGCCGTCGTCTACGCCGCTCCCGTGACGATCAAGATCATCGCAGACGGGATACGGGCGGTGCCGGAGACCACGGTCGAGGCGGCGACGGCGGCCGGCTCGGACACCTGGCAGATCATCACCAAGGTGCAGCTGCCGATGTCACGCAGTGCCCTGACTCTCGCGACGAATCAGGGCCTTATCTACGTCCTGTCCATGGTCGTCATGGGAGGGCTGGTGGGCGCGGGCGCTCTCGGCTACGACGTGGTAGCCGGTTTCTCGCAGGGCGATCTGTACGGCAAGGGCCTCGCCGCCGGCCTCGCGATCGTTCTGCTCGGAGTCATGTTCGACCGGATCACGCAAGCGGCGGCGCGGCGCAGCGGGAACGTGTCCGGAAGGCAGTGATGCGCGGCAACGGCAAGGCTCTGCGGGCACAGCAACAAGCACTGGAGGCACCACATATGACAGGAAACCTCATCACCGGGTCCCGCCCCGCCAGATGGCGGGCCGGGATGGCTGGACTGGCGGCGCTGGGCCTCGCGCTCACCGCCTGCAGCGGCGCCAAGATAGGTGCGTCGAGTCCGTCGAGCGGCAGCAGTTCCGGCAAGTGCGGAGCGTTCAACCTGGCCGTCAACCCCTGGGTCGGATACGAGGCCGACGCGGCTGTCGTCGCGTACGTCGCCAAGACCGAACTCGGCTGTACGGTGACGAAGAAGGACCTCAAGGAGGAGGTCGCCTGGCAGGGCTTCGGAACCGGCGAGGTGGACGCGGTCCTGGAGAACTGGGGCCATGACGACCTCAAGAAGAAGTACATAACGCAGCAGAAGACGGCCGTCTCGGCCGGCCAGACCGGCAATAAGGGCGTCATCGGCTGGTACGTACCGCCGTGGCTGGCGAAGAAGTACCCGGACATCACCGATTGGAAGAACCTCGACAAGTACGCCGCCCAGTTCAAGACTTCCGAGTCGGGCGGCAAGGGCCAGCTGCTGGACGGCGACCCGTCGTATGTCACCAATGACGCCGCTCTTGTGAAGAATCTCAAGCTGAACTACAAGGTCGTGTACGCGGGCAGTGAGGCCGCTCTGATCACGGCGTTCCGCCAGGCGGAGGCCAAGAAGACCTTTGTCCTCGGGTACTTCTACGAGCCGCAGTGGTTCCTCTCGGAGGTCCCGCTGGTCAAGGTGAACCTGCCGAAGTACACAACCGGCTGCGACGCCGACCCGCAGAAGGTCGCCTGTGACTACCCGGTGTACAACCTGGACAAGATCGTCAGTAAGACGTTCGCGGACTCCGGCAGCCCGGCCTACGACCTGGTGAAGAACTTCAACTGGACGAACGCCGATCAGAACCTCGTCGCGAAGTACATCGCGCAGGACAAGCTGACGGACGATGCCGCGGCGAAGAAGTGGGTCGACGCCAACCAGGCCAAGGTCAAGGCCTGGCTCGGGAAGAGCTGAGCCGACGCTCGCGGAAAGTAATCGCCGTGCCTGGCGGGGTGGTTGTCAGCCCGCCGGGCACGGCTTTTGCGTGTCTGTGCGAACCCGTCCGGGCGGGCGGCAGGGACCTCTTGACACCCGCCCTCGGTGGCAGGCAATGTGAGTTGCGCAACCTGAAGCATGTTGCGCTGACAGCAACTGGACTGCTTTGAGGACTGGAGGTGCGGCGATGGCGGGACCCCGTGTGGTCATCATCGGAGCAGGCGTGGTGGGAGCGGCACTGGCCGACGAACTGTCCGCCGCCGGCTGGACCGATGTGACGGTCGTCGACCAGGGACCGCTCCCCGCCGCCGGCGGTTCGTCCAGCCACGCCCCCGGCCTCGTCTTCCAGACGAACCCCTCCAAGACCATGACCGAGCTGGCCCGCTACACAGTGGAGAAACTCTGCTCCCTCGACGTGGACGGACAGCCCTGCTTCCTGCAGGTGGGCGGCCTCGAGATCGCCACCACACCCGAGCGCCTGGCCGAACTCCGGCGCCGGCACGGCTGGATCACCTCCTGGGGCGTCGAGGGCCGGCTGGTGCGCCCCGACGAGTGCCTGGAGCTGTACCCGCTCCTGGACCGCGAACGGGTGCTCGGCGGGCTGCTGGTCCCCACCGACGGCCTGGCCAAGGCGGTACTCGCGATCGAGGCGCAGATCCGGCTCGCCACCGCCCGCGGCGTACGCTTCCTCGCCCGCCACGAAGTGCTGGACATCACCCAGGACGACGGCCGGGTCACCGCGGTCCGCACCGACCAGGGCGAGATCCCCGCCGACATCGTCGTGTGCTGCGCAGGCATCTGGGGGCCCAAGGTGGCCCGCATGGCCGGGATGACCCTTCCGCTCACCCCGTTGGCGCACCAGCTGGCATCCACCGGCCCGGTACCCGCCCTGGCCGGCCAGAGCGCCGAGGCCGTCCGCCCGATCCTGCGGCACCAGGACGCCGACCTGTACTACCGCGACCGCTTCGACCGGGTCACCATCGGCTACTACGGCCACCGCCCCATGCCGGTCTCCGCCGACGACATCCTCTCGGTGGACGACGCCGAGTCCATGCCCTCGGTACTGAAGTTCACCGAGGACGACTTCGCCGACGCCTGGACCGAGACCCAGGCGCTGCTCCCCGCGACCCGCGAGTCGAAGATCGAGGAGGGCATCAACGGCCTCTTCTCCTTCACCACCGACGGGATGCCGCTGCTCGGCGAATCGCCCGACGTCAAGGGCTTCTGGGTCGCCGAGGCGGTCTGGGTCACCCACTCCGCCGGAGTCGCCCGCGCCATGTCCGAATGGCTCGTCGACGGCCATTGTTCGTCCTTCGACCTGCACGAGTGCGACGTCAACCGCTTCGAGCCGCACCAGCTCGCGACGGATTACGTCATGGCCCGCGACTGCCAGAACTTCGTCGAGGTCTACGACATCCTCCACCCGCTCCAGCCCGCCGGTGCCCCGCGCCCGATCCGCACCAGCCCCTTCTACCCCCGCCAGCAGGAGCTCGGCGCCTTCTTCCAGGAGGCGACCGGGTGGGAGCGGCCCCACTGGTACGAGGCCAATGAGCCCCTGCTGGCCGGGCGCGACATCCCGCGGCCCAACGACTGGGCCGCGAAGTACTGGTCGCCGATCGTCGCCGCCGAGGCCCGGACCACCCGCGAGAGCGTCGCCATGTACGACATGACAGCCCTGAAGCGGCTGGCGGTCACCGGCCGCGGGGCCGCCGCCTTCCTGCAGCGGCTCTCCACCGGCAACGTCGACAAGTCCGTCGGCTCGGTGACGTATGCGCTGCTGCTGGACGCGGACGGCGGCATCCGCAGCGACGTCACCATCGCCCGCCTCGGCCGGGACCACTTCCAGGTCGGCGCCAACGGCAACCTGGACCTCGACTGGTTCACCCGGCACCTGCCCGGGGACGGGTCGGTGGCCGTACGGGACATCACCGCCGGCACCTGCTGCATCGGCCTGTGGGGTCCCAAAGCCCGCGAGGTCCTCCAGCCGCTGGCCGACGAGGACTTCTCGAACGCGGGCCTGAAGTACTTCCGCGCCAGGCGCGCCAACATCGGCTCCGTACCCGTCACCGCGATGCGGTTGAGTTACGTCGGCGAACTCGGCTGGGAGATCTACACCACCGCCGACCACGGCCTGAAACTCTGGGACACCCTCTGGGCGGCGGCCCGGCCCCTCGGCGGCATCGCGGCCGGGCGCGGCGCCTTCAACAGCCTCCGCCTGGAGAAGGGCTACCGCTCCTTCGGCACCGACATGACCTACGAACACGACCCGTACGAGGCCGGGCTCGGCTTCGCCGTCAAGATGGACAAGGGCGACTTCCTCGGCCGCGAAGCGCTGGAGCGACGGGCCGGCGATGTCCGCCGCCGCCTCGCCTGCCTGACCATCGACGACCCGCAGGCCGTGGTGATGGGCAAGGAGCCGGTGTACGACGGCGAGCGGCCGGCCGGCTATGTCACCAGCGCCGCGTACGGCTACACGATCGGCAAGGGCATCGCGTACGCGTGGCTGCCGGCGGAACTGGCCGTGCCTGGCCGGTCCGTGGAGATCGGCTACTTCGACCAGCGGGTGCGCGCGGTGGTCGCGGACGAGCCGCTGTTCGACCCGATGATGACCCGACTCCGTGGCTAGGCCCATGTCCTGGGGCTCCGCCCCAGAACCGCCCCCTACGCCCTGCGGGCCTGGGGGGACCCCCAGTCCTCAAACGCCGGACGGGCTGGATTTGCTCGCACCGCACCATTCAGGAGACGCGTGATGACTCCCCGTACCCCCGGAGCGGAGCTCCCCGAGCATCCCGACTGGCTGTGGCGCTCACCCGAGCCCAAACGCTCGTACGACGTGATCATCGTGGGCGGCGGCGGACACGGCCTCGCCACCGCGCACTACCTGGCCAAGAACCACGGCATCACCAATGTCGCGGTGCTGGAGCGGGGCTGGCTCGCGGGCGGCAACATGGCCCGTAACACCACCATCATCCGGTCCAACTACCTGTGGGACGAGAGCGCCGGAATCTACGAGCACGCGCTCAAACTGTGGGAGGGGCTGGAGGAGGACCTCGACTACCCGGTCCTCTTCTCCCAGCGCGGTGTGCTGAACCTCGCGCACAGCTTCCAGGACATACGCGACAGCGTCCGCCGGGTGGAGGCCAACCGGCTCAACGGCGTGGACGCGGAGTGGCTCGACCCCCAGCAGGTCAAGGAAGTCTGCCCGATCGTCAACATCTCCCCGGATGTGCGCTACCCGGTCATGGGCGGCACCTACCAGCCGCGCGGGGGCATCGCCAAGCACGACCACGTCGCCTGGGGCCTGGCCCGCGCCGCCGACGCGGCGGGCATCGACCTCATCCAGAACTGCGAGGTCACCGGCATCGACATCCGGGACGGCCGGGTGACCGGAGTGCGGACCTCGCTCGGCCCGATCGCCGCCGGCAAGGTGGCGCTGTGCGCGGCCGGACACTCCTCGGTGCTGGCGGACATGGCCGGGTTCGAGCTGCCGCTGCAGAGCCACCCGCTGCAGGCCCTGGTCTCCGAGCTGCTGGAGCCGGTGCACCCCACCGTCGTGATGTCCAACGCGGTGCATGTGTACGTCAGCCAGGCGCACAAGGGCGAGCTGGTCATGGGCGCGGGTATCGACGCGTACAACTCGTACACCCAGCGCGGTGCCTTCCACATCATCGAAGCCCAGATGGCAGCCGCCCTGGAACTCTTCCCGGTCTTCGCCCGCGCGCACATCCTGCGCACCTGGGGCGGAATCGTGGACGTCAGCCCGGACGCGTCGCCGATCGTCGGACTCACCCCCGTCGACAGCCTCTACCTCAACTGCGGCTGGGGAACCGGCGGCTTCAAGGCCACGCCGGGAGTCGGCTCCGTCTTCGCCCACACCATCGCCCACGACGAACCCCATCCGCTCAACGCCCCCTTCTCGCTCGAACGCTTCACCACCGGCGCGCTCGTCGACGAGCACGGCGCGGCCGCGGTGGCCCACTGAAGTGAGCCAAAGGGCGCGCCGCTGCCGAGGAGCCTCGGCAGCGGGTCAAGCGCCCGGAGGCGAACGAAAACAACACTGCGGAGCCGAACCCATGCTGCTCATCCCATGCCCCTGGTGCGGGCCTCGCGACGAGGCCGAATTCCACTACGGCGGTCAGGCACACGTGGCCTACCCCCAGGACCCCTCGGCGCTGACCGACGACGAGTGGGCCCGCTTCCTCTTCTTCCGCGACAACGCCAAGGGGCCGTATGCCGAGCGATGGAACCACGGGGACGGCTGCCGCCGCTGGTTCAACGCCGTCCGGAACACGGCGACCAACGAGATCCTCGCCGTCTACCGGACCGGCGAACCAAGGCCGGTGACGGCCGCCGAGTCAAAGGCCGCGCCCCTGCCGAAAGCGCCGGGAACGAGCGTGCGAGGAACGAGCGAGCGCAGCGTCGAGAAGCGCCGACAGGGCCACGCGCCGGAGGCGCATGATCGGACACAGCGAGCGGCCGGAGGCGAGGGCGCGGTAAGCGGCACGAGCTCTCAGTCCTTCCGGCTGCCGCACGGCGGCCGGGTATCGCGCGGGGAGCCGCTGAGCTTCCGCTTCGACGGCGTCGAGTACCAGGGCTACCGCGGCGACACCCTCGCCTCCGCGCTGCTCGCGAACGGCGTCCACCAGGCCGCCACCAGCATCAAGCTCGGCCGCCCGCGTGGCATCTTCTCGGCGGGCAGCGAGGAGCCGAACGCCGTCGTCCAGATCGAGGCACCCTTCCCGGAGCCGATGCTGCCCGCGACGACCGTCGAGCTGTACGACGGCCTTGTCGCGAGCAGCCTCCCCGGCCAGGGACGCCTCGCCACCGAACCCGACCCGGCCCGCTACGACGCCGTGCACGCCCACTGCGACCTGCTCGTCGTCGGCGCCGGACCGGCCGGGCTCGCCGCGGCGGCAGCCGCCGCCCGCAGCGGCGCCCGCGTCATCCTCGCCGACGAGCAGCCGGAGCTCGGCGGCAGCCTCCTCGGAACGGGCGACCTCCCCGACTGGGCCGCCTCCGTCGGTGACGAGCTGGAGGCGGCGCCCGAGGTGCGGGTGCTGCGCCGCACCACGGTCTTCGGCTACTACGACGACAACCATCTCGTCGCCGTCGAACGCCGCACCAGCCACCTCGGCGGCCGGGCCCCGGCGCACGTCTCCCGCGAACGCGTCTGGCGGATCCGCGCCCGCCGGGTCGTCCTGGCCACCGGCGCCCACGAGCGCTCGCTCGCCTTCGCCGACAACGACCGCCCCGGCGTCATGCTCGCCGGTGCCGCCCGTACGTATGCCGGCCGGTACGGCGTCCTGCCGGGCCGGCGCGCGGTGGTCTTCACCACGAACGACAGCGCCTATGCCGCCGCCCTCGGCCTCGCTGCCGCGGGCGTGGACATCGCCGCCGTCGTCGACACCCGGCCGGAACCGGGGGAGTGGGCGCGCCGCGCCGCCCAGGCGGGCATCGAGGTGCTGGCGGGGCATGCCGCGCTGGGCACCACGGGCGATCCGCGGATCTCGTCGGTGACCGTGGCCGGACCTGCCGGGACGCCCCGGGTGATCCCCGCCGACCTGCTACTGGTCTCGGGTGGCTGGAATCCCGTCGTCCACCTCTTCAGCCAGTCCGGCGGGAAGCTGCGGTACGACGAGGAGCTCGGCTCGTTCGTCCCGGACACCGCCCGCCAGTCGGTGGAGGCCGCCGGCGCCGCCCGCGGCGTCCTCGACCTGCCCGGCTGCCTCGCCGACGGCGCCGCCGCCGGAGCCCGCGCGACCGAGGCGGAGGGCTTCACCGCCCCGGAACCGCTCCCGCTGCCCGAGACCGCCGAGGAGCCCCGGACCCCGGCCGCGCACCTGTTCGTGGTCCCCGCAGCTGACACCACCCGTTCCTTCGTCGACCTCCAGCGCGATGTCACCGTCGCCGACCTCGCCAAGGGCACCGGCGCAGGCATGCGCTCCATGGAGCACCTCAAGCGCTACACCACCGCGGGCACCGCCAACGACCAGGGCAAGACCTCGGGCGTACTCGCCGGCGGCGTCGTCGCCCACCTCCTCGGCCTGGACATCGCCGACCTGGGGACGACGACCTTCCGGGCCCCGTACACCCCCGTCGGCTTCGCCACCCTCGCCGGCCGCTACCGGGGAGCGCTCCACGACCCCGTCCGGGTGACCGCGCTGCACGACTGGCATGTCGCCCACGGGGCCCTGTTCGAGAACGTCGGCCAGTGGAAGCGCCCCTGGTACTACCCACGGGAGGGCGAGAACCTGGAGGCCGCCGTCCTGCGCGAGTGCCGGGCCGCCCGCGAGGGCGTCGCCCTCATGGACGCCTCGACCCTTGGCAAGATCGACGTACAGGGAGCGGACGCGGGCGTCTTCCTGGACCGGCTCTACACCAACATGATGAGCACCCTGAAGGTCGGCATGATCCGCTACGGCGTCATGTGCCGCCCGGACGGCATGGTCTTCGACGACGGCACCGTCATCCGTCTCGCCACCGACCGCTTCCTGGTCACGACCACGACGGGCAACGCCGCCGCCGTACTCGACTGGATGGAGGAGTGGCTCCAGACCGAGTGGCCCGAACTGCGCGTGCACTGCGCGTCGGTCACCGAGCAGTGGGCCACCGTCGCCCTCGTCGGGCCGGGCTCCCGCGAGGTCCTCGGCGGCCTCGCCCCGGAGCTCGCCGTGGACAAGGACAGCTTCCCGTTCATGGCCTGGCGCGACACGACCGTCGCCGGAATCCCGGCCCGGGTGTGCCGGATCAGCTTCTCCGGCGAGCTCGCCTACGAGATCAATGTGCTCCCCTGGGACGCTCCGGAGCTCTGGGACGCCCTGTACGAGGCCGGGCGCCCCCTGGGCATCACCCCATACGGCACCGAGACGATGCACGTCCTGCGCGCGGAGAAGGGCTACCCGATCGTCGGCCAGGACACCGACGGGACCGTGACCCCGCAGGACCTCGGCATGAGTTGGGTGGTGTCGAAGAAGAAGCCCGACTTCATCGGCAAGCGCTCCTACGCCCGCGCCGGCGGCAGCCGCGCCGACCGCAAGCACCTGGTCGGGCTGCTTCCCGAGGACCCCGCCTTCTTCCTGCCCGAAGGCACCCACCTGGTCGCGGAGGACCCGCTGCCCGCGCCACCCGTGCCGATGCTCGGACATGTCACCTCCAGCTACCGCAGCGCCGCGCTCGGCCGGACCTTCGCGCTCGCCCTCGTCCGGGGCGGCCAGGACCGCATCGGCGAGCGGCTGTACGCACCCGTGGGTGACCGGCTGGTCCCGGTCACGGTAGCGAGCCCGGTTCTCTACGACCCCGAGGGGGCACGCCGCGATGGCTGACACCACCACAACCCGCCGCAGTCCGTTGGCGCACGCCGCGCAGCGGCTCGCCGCCGCCACCCACGACTGCGACGGAGCGCTGATCCTGGCGGAACTGCCCTTCCTCGCCCAGGTCAACGTCCGCCTCGACCCCAAGGGGCCGGCGGACGCCGTCGAACTCGCCCTGGGCATCCCGCTGCCGCTCACCCCCAACACCAGCGTGCGCGGCGGCGGCCTCACCGCCCTGTGGCTGGGCCCCGAGGAATGGCTCATCGTCGGCCCCGCCGGCACCCAGGCCGACCTGGAGGCCCGGCTGCGCAGCGCCGTCGGGGAGCAGCACGCCGCCGTCACCGATGTCTCGGCCCAGCGCACCACCCTCCTCGTCGCCGGTGACCGGGCCCGCGACCTGCTGGCCCACGGCTGCTCACTCGACCTCCACCCCCGCGCCTTCGGCCCCGGCCGCTGCGCCCAGACCACGTTGGCCCGCGCACAGGTGGTACTGGTGGCGTCGGAGGAACCGGAGCCCGGATTCTGGGTACTGGTGCGCTCCTCGTTCGCCGGATATCTGGCCGAATGGCTGCTCGATGCCGCGACGGAGTACCTCCCCGCGCCCGCCGGAGAAATCACCTGACCCAGCTGTTGATCGCCTGCCGTCGGAGAAGGCTCCGCGGCACATGATCCGGAGTAGTGTGGAGACGTCGTGGGCGTCTTGTTCTGCCAACCTCCCGGTTCCGCCTACCCGGTGGGCGGAGGCAGCCCCAGAGCCAGCGGCACCGCTGCTCAACGGGCAGGAAAGAAGGAATGGACGCCGCAGATGACGCAGAGCAGAGCCCGGTCGGGGCGATCGGCCGGGTGACCGTATCGATTCCGCCGAATGGTCCGGGCGAGGTGCTCCTGGCGATACGTGGCGGGACCGAGGCCTTCGCGGCCTGGGCCGAGGTGCCGATCGCCAGACATGTTCGTGTCATCGTCGTGGACCGCACATCGGCCCGCTCCGTTGTCGTTGAGCCGTTCCCTTCTCCGTAGACGTTATGTGACACCACAGGAGCTCTCTCATGTTGTTCTGGCACGTTCCCGCCCCCAACGAAGCGATGTTGATCTCCGGCTCAAAGCGGCAGGTGCAGGACACCCAGTTCCGGATCGTGACCGGACACGGCAGCTTCGTGCTTCCGGTCAAGCAGAAGGCCCGCATGCTGTCCCTGGCACTGCGGGAGTCGGAGATCACCGAGGACTGCGTGACCCAGCAGGGCATCCGCCTCAACGTCCGCGCCGTCGCGGTGTTCAAGGTCGGTGACGACCCGGTGTCCATCGCGAACGCGGCCCGTCGTTTCCTGTCGGAACAGAACCGCATGGAAGAGCTCGTGGGCCGCATCTTCGCCGGTCACCTGCGTTCCATCATCGGCGGCCTGACAGTGGAGCAGATCATCCGGGAGCGCGACCGGGTCTCCCAGGAGGTGAAGGAGGGCAGCCACAGCGAGATGGAGAAGCTGGGCATCGTCGTTGACGCCCTGCAGATCCAGGAGATCGAGGACGCCACCGGGTACATCAACAACCTGGCGGCCCCGCACGCCGCCGCTGTCGCCAGCCAGGCCCGGATCGCCCAGGCGAGGGCCGATCAGGAAGCCGCCGAGCGCGAGCAGCAGGCCGCGGCGCTGAAGGCCGAGTACGAGCGGGACACAGCGATCAAGCGGGCCGGCTTCCAGGCCGAGACCGAGCAGGCCAACGCCCGCGCCGCCCAGGCGGGCCCGCTCGCCGAGGCCAGGGCCTCGCAGGAGGTCATCGAGGAGCAGACCGCGCTGGCCCAGCGCCGGGCGGCGCTGGCCGCGCAGCGGCTGGAGGCGGAGGTCCGGCGCCCCGCGGACGCCGAGGCGTACCGCCAGCGCACCCTGGCCGAGGCCCGTCGCGACCAGGCCAAGTTCGAGGCGGACGGCAACGCCTACGCCGAGCGGACGCTGGCCCAGGCCCAGGCCGACGCCAACAACGCCCGCGCCGCCTCGCTGAGGGACGGCAACCAGGAGCTCATCGCGGCCAACCGCATCGTGGAGAACCTGCCCGCCCTGGCCGACGCGGCCGCCCGTGGGATCAACGGTTCCACCCTGACCGTGCTCAACGGCACCGAGGGCATCAACGAGGTGGCGGCCGGCATCGTCGGACAGGGCATGGCGATCCTGGACACCCTGAAGAAGCGGACAACGCTGCCGAGCCTGAACGGAGCGTCCGCCTCCACGCCGCAGACCGTCGAGAAGAGCTGACCGGCCGGACGCCGAACGCTCCCCGCCCCCGCTGCCGGCCGAGTCCGGCAGCGGGGGCGGCCGTCCGTCAAGGGGCGACGCTCCAGTCGCGGAGGACGGCGGCGGTGTCGGCCGCCGGTGCGGGCGGCGAGGGTGCCACGGGCGGTGCCGCCGAAGTCGCCGGCCTAGGCGTGCCGATGGCGTGCAGCACTCCGGTGAGCGAGATCGCGGGCGAGGCAGCCGTCGGGGCCGACGCCGAGCCGTTCGGTCACACCCGGCCGGATGCCCTCGATCAGTACCTCGGCCCGGTCGATCAGCCGCAGCGCGCGGTCCCGGCCGGCCGGCTCCTTGAGGTCGGCGGCGGGCCGTTCGACGCGGACGACATCCGCACCGAGGTCGGCCGGCAGCTCAGCGCAGCGGATACGGCTGGCGCCGTCCAGGGCGATGGGCGGGGCGATGGGCGGGGCCATGCCGATGCCGGCGACGTTCGACGGCCATCCGCGCGGATATCCGGAGGTAGTCCTCCGATACGCGTGTAAGGTATGACCTTGGAGTGGTGCTGGTGAGGCCATTCTGCTGTTCCGAGCTGCGGCTGACCGGGAATATTCGGAGTACGGCATCCGGTTCCTCTGGGAAAATCAGTCCACAGGTGGGGCCGAAGCGGAGGGCGACATGAGGGAAGCACCCTTGCTGGAGCAGGGCGGGGCGGAGGAAGCCGGATGACCACCCTGATGTCCGGCGGCCCCCACCCCAGCCACCCCCGCCCACACCGCCGGGCTCGTGCGCTCGCCGTGGCTCTCACCGTGTGCGTGGACGGCGCCGCTGTCGCCCTCATCGCCAGCCGTCATCTGCCCGCCGCCATAGCCGGCGCCGGCCTGGCGGGCCTGGGCTGGGTGGCCGCGGAGCACCTTCCCCGCCGCGAAACCCCGGTGACCGACGGTGACGGCCTCTCCCGGCCGATCCCACCGGTCACGCGCGCGTCGGGCCGATGACGGAAGTCGGCGAAAACCGTGAAGACGGTGAAGTGGCCACGTCAATCGAACGGCGGCGACGGCTGACCCTCGAACTGCTGCTGGTCTGTGCCATCGGCCTGGTGCCGTGGACGGCCCTGCTGGCGCTGACCCTGCCGGCCCAGTACCAGGTGCACGAGTGGCGGGTGACGTGGGTCGGGTTCGACATCCTGATGGTCGTGGCCATGGCGGCCACGGCGATCTTCGGCTTGCGGCGTCGCGGCCGCCCCGCCGCCATGTCCGCCCTCGCGACAGCTGTACTGTTGATCTGCGATGCTTGGTTCGACGTATCGCTCGCCTTCGGTACGCCGGGCATCTGGGTTTCGGCCGCTTTGGCGGTGTTCATCGAGCTGCCACTCGCCGCCTTTCTCGTCCATCGCGTGCATGCGTTGATTTGAAGAGCCCAGTGGTGCAGGTAAACGGAGGTTTTACTCCGAAACGAGTAAGATGGAGACATGAGCCATCAGTCTCCGGAATCCGGCCGCACCGGAGTGCGCCCCTGCCGCACACTGCGGGCAGACGCCGAGCGCAATCGCAGCCGTCTGGTGGAGGCCGCTCAGGCCGTCTTCGCGGAGTCGGGTCTGGATGCCCCGCTGGAGGACATCGCTGAGCGTGCCGGAGTCGGGATCGCGACGCTGTACCGCCGCTTCCCGAGCCGCGAGGAACTGATCGCGGCCACCTATGAGGCCAAGATGAACGAATACGCGAAGGCCGCCGAGGAAGCGCTGGATGCTCCCGACGCCTGGACCGGATTCACTGGTTGCATCGAGCGGATCTGTGCCATGCAGGCCGAGAATCGCGGCTTCACCAACGCGGTCACCATGGGACTGCCGTCCTCGGAGGAAATGAAGGCACTGAAGGACCGGACGAAGGGCGCCATCGACGCGGTGGTGCACAGGGCGCAGGAAGAGGGCGTCCTGCGTGAGGACTTCGTCGCGGAGGACATCACCCTCCTGCTGTTGGCCAACGCGGGCGTCCTGCGGGCCACCAGGGACGCAGCGCCGCACGCCTGGCGGCGTCTGATCGCCTATCTGCTGGAGTCGTTCCAGGTCCAGGGGGACCGGTCAGGACCGTTGCCGGCGCCGCCGACCGCCATACAGATGAGACGGGCCATGATGGCCTACAAGGCACAGGCCTCGCGGCCCGAGCAGGTCGAACCGGATGATTGCGAGAATGAGGACTCCCCGGTCCCGGTCCCGGCGACAGGTGCTGTGATCTGAAACACGGGAAGTCAGGAAGCGCGTCCGGCGGAGCCGGGAACTAAACGGAGGTCGTTGTCCGTATGAGCTGCGGAGCCTTGGGCCGGACGGTCCGCCGCCCTTACCAGGAGGGCCCTCCACCTGTGACAGGAGGCGACGTGTGCAGCGAAGACGTCCTGCCGCCCGGCACGGCCACCCGGACGTCGGAGTCGGCCGGGTGAGTGCGTGATACCCACGGGGTTCGTGGATTCGATCGGTGTGTGGGCCTACGTGCTGGTGTTCGTCCTCACCATGGGCGAGACCAGTGTCTTCATCGGACTCGTCCTCCCGGGCGAGACGCTCGTCCTCTTCGCCGCGGCCCTGGCCGGCGGCGGCCACCTCAACCCGTTCGGCCTGGCCTTTGTCGTGGTCACCGGCGCCATGGTCGGCGACTCGGTCGGCTACTGGGTCGGCCGCTGGTATGTGCGCACCCCGGCCGCCGAGCGGCTGCGCCAGTGGGCCGGGCGCCGTCGCCTGCCCGGACGGCTGCGGGACCGCTTTCCGCTGCGGAGCGGTAACGAGCGGGCGCACGACTTCCTGCGGCGCCATGGCGGCAGTGCCGTCTTCACCGGGCGCTTCGTGGGCTTCGTACGGTCCTTCCTCCCCTTCGCGGCGGGGGCGGCGGGCATGCCCTACCGGAGGTTCCTCCCGTACACCATCGCCGCCTCGCTCATCTGGGGCACCGGGAGCGTCGCGATCGGCTACTCCCTCGGCGCCTCCGCCGGCGCCCTGCTGGACAACGCCGGTATGGCTGCGGTGGTGGGCGTGGCCGCGGTCGCAACGGTGGCCTTCCTGGCGCACCGGTTCCACCGCCGCCGGGGCCAGGCGGCTGACTTCCGGCGGGCCAGGCGTTCCGTGGCGTCCTCCGTACTTGCCGACGAGGTGCCCGGGACGCTGCAGCCGGACCCCGCCGCCGTGCACCCGGGCGAAGGCGCCGAACGGCTGCCCGGCGGGCCGTAGGCCCCGTCTGACAGATCCCGTCCGCCCCGCGATGCTCCCCCGGCCTGGCGGCTGGGAGGTGCACCCAGGCACGCACGCTCGCTGCGTTGTCGAATCGCCCGATTAGCCCGGCTACGAGGACGACGCCGATTTCCCCCAGACTTCGTCCGGGGGTGCCCCCACCGCCTTGCGATCGCACGCACCAGCCGCCGCGGGGGGCGCCCTCCGGGCGGGTCGGCCGGGCCGTGGCGGGACGTGCTACCCGCCGGCGTCGTGGACGGTCAGCATGGGCGGAATCCGATCGTCAGGGTGACGGGGCGGGCGATCAGCTCGTACTGGGGCTGGACCCGTGGCCCGCAGGCGCCGCTGCCGATGCCCTGGTGCGCGGCGTCCAGGTTGACGTACACGCGGGGGTGCGGGCGCAGATCGGTGGTGTGCCGGGCGTTGTCGAGATCCGCGCTGGTCCAGCGCCGCACGGTCAGGTCTACGTACGGGCTCGCGGTGATGATCAGCCCGCCGCCCGCGCGGTCCGTCAGATGGGCCCGGCGCACCTCGCGCCGGTTGCCGTTCTCCTGGGGAAGCACGTACGGCGTCTGCAGCTCGTCGACGTCGGCGCTGAAGCGGCCGACCCGGACGGCCGAGGTGGTGTCGGAGTAGGCCTCGCCCGGACCGAGCCCGAACCAGTCGACCGTCTCGATGCTCTGCGGCAGGGCCATCCGGATGCCGATGCGCCCGAGTGGGCACGGCCAGCTGCCCACCGGCTTCGCGGTGAGGGTGAGCCGGAGCTGCCCGGGGTCCTCGGCGTCGGTCTCCCAGCGGTATTCGGTCCGCATGGCGAAGTCGGCGCCGGCCGGGGCGGTACGGGTGACGACCTCCAGGCCCGTGT
The DNA here is from genome assembly GCF_005047355.1 of Actinacidiphila oryziradicis. Classification (GTDB taxonomy): domain Bacteria; phylum Actinomycetota; class Actinomycetes; order Streptomycetales; family Streptomycetaceae; genus Actinacidiphila; species Actinacidiphila oryziradicis. The sequence continues at coordinate 21,808 of NZ_SUMC01000028.1, read as the reverse complement.
CGTGGGGCCGGACGCCGAGGACCCGGTGTTCCAGGCGGTCGAGGCCCGCCTTGCGCCACGCCTCGGCGACCGGGCCGCCCCAGGTGCGCAGGTCGTTGTCGGTGGGGGCGCGCCACAGGTCGAGGCGGGGGCCGTCCGTCCGGAGGCCGGCGAGGCTGAGCAGCGTTCCGGAGACGGCGTCGAATACCGCGGGTCCGAGGGCGTACTTGTCACCCGTGCGGACCGGCGCCAGCGGCCGGCCCGTCGGCGGGGCGGCGGCCTCGGGGCCGGCGAGCGCGGCCTGGGCCCAGGCGATCTCATGCCCGGCCGGCGCCCAGGGCTCGTCCCGGGCGAGCTCGGCGGTGACCGTGACCCACCGCTCCTCGCCCTCCTTCCGGGCGGCGTCGCACAGCGTGGTGAGCGCCTCGGGCCAGGGCAGCTCCGCAGCGGTGCCCGCGGCGACCGGCGGTACGGCGAACTCCGCGTCCCCCTGGAGCTGCCCGTCGTCCTCGACCCTCCAGCAGAACCGCAGATGCGCGGTGTCGAGGGTGTGCAGGTGGCTGCGGACCCGTACGGTCCGGGCGGTGGTGTCGACGGTGATCCTGACCGGCTCGACGGCTTTCTTGTACTCCGTGAGACCGGGCGAGGGGGTGCGGTCGGGGAAGACCAGGCCGTCGCAGACGAAGTTGTCGTCGTGCACCGGCTCGCCGAAGTCGCCGCCGTACGCGAAGTGCTCGCGGCCGTCCGGGGTGCGGCGCCGGATGCCGTGGTCGATCCACTCCCAGACGAAGCCGCCGTGCAGCCGGGGGTGGCTCTCGAAGAGGTCCTGGTACTCGCTGAGGCCGCCGGGGCCGTTGCCCATGGCGTGCGCGTACTCGCACAGGATGAAGGGCATCGCCCGTCGCCTGGCGTCCTGGGCCGGGTCGCGGGTGACGACGTCCTGCCGGCGGCCGATCAGGCCCAGCTCGCCGTACTCGACATACATCAGGCTGTAGACGTCCGTGTAACTGCAGTTGTCGTCGCCCTCGTAGTGGAGGAGCCGGTCCGGGTCGCGGCCCTTCGCCCACTGCGCCATGGCCTCCAGGTTGGAGCCGTGGCCGGCCTCGTTGCCGAGGGACCACATGATGACGCACGCGTGGTTCTTGTCGCGTTCGACCATGCGGCGCATCCGGTCCAGGCACGCCTCGCGCCAGCGCCGGTCGTCGCTCGGATTGCCCTCCCAGCCGACCAGCCCGAAGCCGTGGGTCTCCAGGTCGCACTCGTCGACGACCCACAGCCCGTACTCGTCGCACAGATCGAGGAAAGCGGAGTCGGGCGGGTAGTGGCTCGTGCGTACCGCGTTGATGTTGTGACGCTTCATCAGCAGCACGTCGGTGAGCATGTCCTCGTGGCTGAGGGTCCGCCCGGTGTCGGGGTTCCACTCGTGGCGGTTGACGCCGCGGAAGAGCAGCGGCCGCCCGTTGGCCAGGATGAGGCCGTCCCTGACCTCGATCCGGCGGAAGCCGATCCGCAGCGGGATCCGCTCGCCGTCGGTCACCAGCTCGCCGTCGTAGAGCCGTGGCTGCTCGGCGGACCAGGGGTCGAGCCTGCGTAGGCGGTGCGGTCCCGCCGGATCGGCGTCGGTGATACCCAGCTCGGGGACGGTCAGCCGGGCCGGGGCTTCGGTGTGTACGGAGAGTGTGCCCTGCCCGGTGAGGTGGTCGTAGTCGGCGTGGACGAAGAAGTCGGCGAGCGTGCCGGCCGGCCGGGAGACCAGGGCGACGGGGCGGAAGATCCCCGACAGCCACCACATGTCCTGGTCCTCCAGGTAGCTGCCGGCCGACCACTGGTGCACCCGGACCGCGAGGATGTTGCGGCCGGGCCTGAGGGCGTCGGTGACGTCGAACTCGGTGGGCAGCCTGCTGCCTTTGCCGTCGCCGAGGAGGCTGCCGTTGAGCCAGACGGCGAAGCAGGAGTCGACGCCCTCGAAGCGCAGCAGGGTGCGCCCGCCCGGCCACTGCCCGGGGAGGGTGAACTCCCGGCGGTACTCACCGGTCGGGTTGGCGTCCGGTACGTGCGGCGGGTCCAGGGGGAAGGGGTAGATCTGGTTGGTGTAGGCGGGCGCACCGAACCGCGGTTCGCCGGGCAGTCCGTCCAGCTGCCAGTTGGCGGGCACCGCGATCGTCTCCCAGCCGCTGTCGTCGAAACCGGCGGCCTGGAACCCCTCGGCGGCCTGCGGCAGGCCGGCGGCCAGATGGAAGCGCCACTGGCCGCTCAGGTCCAGCACGGGGGCGTCCGAGGTGAAGGCGGCGCGGGGGGCCTCGCGGCCGCGACCGGGGGAGAAGCTTTCCAGGTAGTCGTGCGCGATGGGCTCGCTCATGCAGTTCTTCCTCTGGGGGTGGTGGGCCGTACGGGTGCGGGCCCGCCCCGCGCCGTGGCCGGACCGTGATCGGGCAGCGTTGAAACGTTGAAACGTTGAAACGTTGAAACAGGGTCAGGCTTTCGGCGCAGCCGCCGTCATCCGGCCGGCGGCGCGGAACTCGCGCGGACCAGGACTTCGGGGCTGAGGAGAGTCAGGGAGGGGGAGGGGGGCTGGTTCTCGGCGATCCCGCGCAGCAGCAGTCCGGTGGCCTCCTGGGCCATCCGCCGCTTCGGGAGGGCCACAGTGGTCAGCGGCGGATGGGCGTGCGCGGCCTGCGGAATGTCGTCGATTCCGACGACCGAGACATCCTCTGGCACCCGCAGGCCGTTGTGCCGGACCGCCTCCATCACTCCCAGCGCGATGGCGTCGGTGGACGCGAAAACGGCAGTCGTGCGGTCGGCGGTGCGGTCGGCCGAAAGCGCCAGCAGAGCCGCTTCGTAACCGGACTCGGGAGTCGAATCGGGGATCGCGAACACCGAGTCGTCGGTGACAACGATGCCGTCCTCGGCGAAGGCCCGGTGGGCGCCGCCGACCCGTACGCGGTGTGCGGGCAGCTCGGCGATCGACACCAGGCGTTGGTGGCCGAGTTCCCGCAGGTGGCGGCCCGCCAGATAGCCGGCTTTCTCGTAGTCGATGGTGACCACGGGCAGCGTGTCCGGCGGGTCGATCTCCCAGGCGCACAGGGCGACCGGCAGTCCGTACTCGCCAAGCAGCGGCACATGCTCGCTCAGGTCGAAATCACCGGCCACCAGGAGCGCGTCCACCGAGCGGTTGGAGAGGGTGGCCAGGTGGCGCCGGGCGCGCTCGCCGTCGCCCCGGGTAGTGGCAAGGAGCAGGTGGTAGCCGTGCTCCTCCAGCAAGGTCTCCACCACTTCCACCACCTCCGAGTAGAACGGGTTGGCGATGGTGGGCACGATGAAGCCGATGGTCATGGTCGTGCCGGTGGCCAGGCTCCGGGCGACCAGATTCGGGGTGTAGCCGAGCTCGGCGATGGCCGCCTCGACCTTGGCCTTGGTCTCGGCGCTGACGATCGCGCGTCCCCGGACGACATTGGAGACCGTCTGCTTGGTGACTCCGGCCCGTCTCGCGACGTCGAGCATCGTCACCATCGGTCGCCACCACCCTTCATTCATTTGACCGGTAAAAATCCCTTGCGGCGCCGGACGCTAACAGGGCTTTTGTGTGCAGTCAAGGGGCGCCGCAGGGATCTCCGACCTGCCATGTACCGCCGGTGAGGGAAGCAAGGTACGCACGCCCTCTTGACGCACCCGACACACGTAGTTAACGTCCAGCATCGCAGCTTTTACCGGTCAAAAGCCGGGCTGTTCCTACTCCCCTACGCACGATGAAGCATGTTCCCGTCCGGCCCGACGGGACGATCCAACCGACATCACTCCGGGCGGCCCGCCGTGTCGGCAGGCGCACTGCCCGGAGACGCACGGCCTCGACGATGTGAACGCCCGGCGACGGCAGACGCCCGGCGGCGAACGACGAGCCCGGATGCATGCCGGCATGCCGGCCGCTCTGATGACGGCGCCACGCCACGGCCGCCCTCCTGAGCACCGATTCCCCGCCGCCGTTCCGGTCGCCGGTGCCCTCGCTCCCCGAGAACCCCCCCGAATAGCGAAGCAGTCCTGGCAGTCCTGAAACAGCCCTGGAAGGCAGGCAAAAACATGTGGTCCACATCTGGTGCCCCGATGACTCGTCGTCGGTTCCTCGTGACCTCCGCAGGTGCCGCTGCGGCGGTCACCGGGGGCGGTCTGCTGTCCGGCTGCGCCGGCTCGGTCTCCGGCGGCAGTTCGGGCGGCGGCAACAAGACGCTGACCATCATGATCGGCACCACCGAACTGGGCCTGCCCGCCGAGATCAAGGCGGCCGAGAAGGCGCTCGGGTTCAACATCAACATCGTGAAGTACGACATCACTCGGCTCACCGCCATGATCACCGCCGGCAGCCCGCCGGACCTCGTACGCGGCATGGGCGCAGTGGACACCCCGTACCTCGCGGCGCACGGTATCGCTCAGGACCTGGACGACTACTTCGCCAAGAGCAGCGTCATCAAGGTCAGCGATCTGGACCCGGTCAACGACGTCTGGCGTTACGACGGCAAGAAGCAGGGCACCGGACCGCGCTACGGCATGGTGAAGGACTACTCCCAGGACTCCATGATCTGGTACAACACCGCACTGTTCGACCAGGCGAACGAGTCCTACCCCAGCGACACCATCCCGCTCACCTACGACGAGCTGTTCGAAAAGGGCAAGCGCCTCACGCAGAGCGGCAAGAAGACCAAGGTGTACGGGTGGAGTTACGCCGGCAACACGCAGAACTTCATGTCCATGTTCGCCTCCCTCGGAGGCAGCCTCTTCACCGATGACTTCTCCGCCGTCGACTACTCCAGTCCGGAGGGGATCAAGATCCTCACCTGGTATCTGAAGCTGGCCAAGTCCGGTATGACCCCGACCGTCGTGAACCCGGACCCCAACGGCTGGGACTGGCCCAACTTCGACGCCAACCGGATAGCGGTCGCCACCGACGGTTACTGGTTCGGCGGCAGCGTCAACTCCGACAAGAAGATCGCCGCGATCTCGCGCTTCGCCCCCGCCCCGCAGTTCGGCACCAAGCGGACCAGCAGCTGCTACAGCGCGACCGGCCTGTGGATGCCCAAGGCGGGCAAGAACAAGGAGTTGGCCTGGCAGGCCTTCGAGTACTTCCTCGGCGGCGTAGGCGCCAAGACCCGGGCGAAAAACGGCACCGGCATCCCCGGGCTGAAGTCGCTGCGCCCGCTGCTGCCGCAGGCCGAGCCCTTCCAGAAGCAGGCGTACGCGGTGCAGCAGCGGGAACTGCCGTACTTCTCGGTGATCTCCTTCACCCCGTACGCCAAGTGGGACGCACTCGACGCCGTGGTCAACCAATACCTGCCCGCGGCGATCAACGGGACCGTCTCGGCGGGGAAGCTGGCGGACCAGCTCAACACGGGGATCAACAAGCAGCTCTCGAACAACAAGAAGTTGATCAAGTGAGCACCGGCCAGCTCGCCGGGGCTTCCGCCAATCCCGCAGGCACCACCGCGTCCGCCAGGCCCGCGCGGGTGACCACCGGCCGTCGCACCGGTCGGCGGGCCGGCCGCCGAGGGGCCCGCGCCCGCCAGCAGTCCCGGGTCTTCTATCTGTGCGTCGCGCCGTGGTTTCTCGGGTTCCTGGGCCTGACGCTGTATCCGCTGGGATACGCGCTGTGGCTGAGCATGACGGACTCCGACGGCATCTCGCCGCACTCCAACTTCATCGGTCTGGGCAACTACAAGGAATTGCTTTCGGACCCGGTGACCCGCGACTCGCTGCTGCGGACCGGTGTGTTCGTCGGGGCTGTCGTGCCGCTCAGCCTCATCGCAGGACTCGCGCTCGCGGTGCTGCTCAACCGCCCGATCCGGGCCCGGGGCGTCTTCCGTACGCTGTTCTACCTCCCGGCGGTCTTCCCGCCGATCGGTGCGGCGATGGCTTTCAAGATGCTCTTCAACCGTGACTCCGGCGCCGCCAACGGCGCCCTCGGATTCGTCGGCATCAACCCCGTCACCTGGCTGGCCGACCCGTACGCCCGGTACGTGCTGTTCATGCTCACCATCTGGGGCTGCGGAAACTCGATGATCATCTCGCTGGCCGGTCTGCAGGACGTACCCAAGGAGCTGCACGAGGCCGCCCGTCTCGACGGCGCCAACGCCTGGCAGGTGTTCCGGCGGATCACCGTCCCGCTGCTGTCGCCGGTGCTCTTCTTCCAGGTCGTCACCGGCGTCATCTCCGCCCTGCAGAGCATCACGCCGCTGCTCCTGGCGGCCAACCCCAGTACGGCCGGGGTCACTTCGGTGCCGCAGGGGGACTACCTGTACATGATCAACGTATTCGCGCAGTACCTCGCCTACGGACGCTTCGGCTACGCCTCCGCGCTGCTGTGGGTGCTGTTCCTCATCATCCTCGCCATCACCGCAGTGATCTTCAAACTGAGCTCGGGCGCGGTGTTCTACAGCTTCGAGCCGGAGGCCAAGAAATGATCTTCGCTCGCCGCAGCGCCATCTACCTGATCCTGGTGGCGCTGGCCACCCTGTTCATCGGCCCCTTCGGCTGGCTGATTATCACCGCCCTCAAGAGCAGCTCCGAGCTGACCGCCTATCCGGTGCACTGGCTGCCCGCCTCTTGGCAGTTCGGAAACTTCTCCAGGGCGCTCAACTTCATCCCCTTCCTCGGCTACGCCAGGAACTCCCTGATCATCGCCACCATTTACTCGGTGCTGATCACCATCAGCTCGGCCTGGGCCGGCTTCGGGTTCGCCCGGCTCACCGCGCCGGGCAAGAAGGTGCTCTTCGGCGTACTGCTGTCAACGATGATGATGCCCGCGATGATCACGCTCATCCCGACGTACATCATCTTCGCCAAGCTCGGGATGATCGACACCTACTGGCCCTGGGTGCTCTGGGGACTTGCCGGCGCCCCCTACCTGATCTTCCTGTTCCGGCAGTTCTTCTCGAACATGCCGCAGGAGCTGGAAGAGGCTGCGATCGTCGACGGGTGCGGTTACGGCAGGATCTTCTGGCGCATCTTCCTGCCGCAGTCCTGGCCGGTGCTCGCCACCAGCATGGTGTTGTCGTTCTCCTGGAGTTGGGGCGACTACATCGCGCCGTCGCTGCTGCTCAGCACGGACCGCACCACGCTGGCCGTCGCGGTGGCCACCCAGTACACCAACCCGGCGAACGACACCCCGGTCAACGAAGTCATCGCGGCCGGCTCGGTCCTGTACATCATCCCGGTCCTGGTGCTCTTCCTGATCCTCCAGCGCGGCTTCGTCTCCGGGGTCGCCACCTCCGGGCTGAAGTGAAAGGAAGACACCCGACATGTACGTGAACCATCCGCGCGGCCTCGAACGGCGCTGACGCCGGAGCTGTCCGCCCGCGCGGCATACTCCACGGGCCCCGGCACCCAGGTCGGCAACCTCTACGGGGCGCTGCACGCGCGCGGCGTCGCCGAAGGGCTGCGCGAGGCGGGCCGGGACCGGCCGCTCAGCCTGGTCCGCTCGGCCTGGGCCGGCAGCCAGCGCCACGGCGCCGCCCTGTGGTCCGGGGACATCCCGACCACTTTCGAGTCGCTGGCCCAGCAGGTACGGGCCGGGCTGAACGTCGCGATGAGCGGCATCCCGTGGTGGAACACCGACATCGGCGGCTTCCAGGGCGGCGACCCCAGTGACCCCGCCTACCAGGAGCTGCTGGTCCGCTGGTTCCAGTACGGCACCTTCAGCCCGATCATGCGACTGCACGGCGACCGTAAGCCCAACTACCCCACCTTCTCCACAGACATGACCGGCGGGCCGAACGAGGTCTGGTCGTACGGACAGGAGGCGTACCCGATCCTGGCCGGACACCTGCGGCTGCGCGAGCGCCTCCGCCCGTACCTGCTGGAACTGTCCGAGGCGGCACACCGCACCGGCGCGCCGGTCATGCGGCCGTTGTTCTTCGGCTTCCCGGGCGACGACCACGCCTGGAGCGTCGACGACCAGTTCCTGCTCGGTCCGGACATCCTTGTCGCACCGGTAACCGAGGCGGGCGCCCGTAGCCGCTCCGTCTACCTGCCGTCCGCAGCCCGCTGGACCGACGCCGTCACCGGCACTGTCCACCAGGGCGGCACCACCTTCGACGCGTCAGCCCCGCTGGAACACCTTCCCGTATTCGGCCGCGAAGGCGCCGCCGTCGCGGCCGCGTTCCCCGAGTGACTGAAGGCCGCCCGTGCACCGCGCCACCCTCACCATCGACCCCGCCCTGACCGTGGCCCAGGTCAATCCCAGGCTCTACGGATCCTTCGTCGAGCACATGGGCCGCTGCGTCTACACCGGAATCTACGAACCCGGCCATCCCGAGGCCGATGAGGACGGGCTGCGCCGCGACGTCCTCGACCTGATCCGCGAACTCGGCGTCACCATGATCCGCTACCCCGGCGGCAACTATCTCTCCACCGCCCGCTGGGAGGACGGCGTCGGGCCGCGCGAACAGCGCAAGAAGCGCTTCGACGTCGCCTGGCGGTCCATCGAGACCAACGAGTTCGGCCTGGACGAGTTCATCCGCTTCGCCCGCAAGGCCGGCGTGGAGCCGATGATGGCCGTCAACCTCGGCACCCGGGGTGTCGAGGAGGCCCTGGACCTGCTCGTTTACGCCAACCACCCCTCCGGCACCTACCGTTCCGAGCAGCGCGCGGCCAACGGCTCACCGGAGCCGCACGACATCCGCATGTGGTGCCTCGGCAACGAAATGGACGGCGGCTGGCAGCCCGGCCACAAGACCGCGCACGAGTACGCCCGGCTGGCCGCCGAGACCGCCCGCGTCATGAAGATGTACGACCCGGACCTCGAACTGGTGGCGTGCGGCAGCGCCCACAGCGCCATGCCCACCTTCGGCAGCTGGGAGTCCACCGTCCTGGAGGAGGCATACGAGCACGTCAGCCACATCTCCTGCCACCAGTACTACGCCGAGACCCCCGATGACCTGGCGTCCTTCCTGGCCGGCGGCGTCGACCTGGAGTCACTCATAGAAGGGGTCGTGGCGACCGCCGACGCGGTCCACGCCAAGGGCCGCCACACCAAGCGGATCAACCTCTCCCTCGACGAGTGGAACGTCACCTTCCGTACCAACGAGATCTTCGGGGACATCGAGCCCTGGCAGCGGTCCCCCCGGCTGATCGAGGACCGCTACACCGCCACCGACGCCGTGGTCGTCGGCAGCATGCTGATCGCCATGCTGCGCCACGCCGGTTTCCGGGACGACAGCTCGTTCATACCCGTCACCTCCTGGGCCTGAGCCCCACCGGAAAGACCGCCGCCGCCCGTGAACCACGGGCGGCGGCGGTCTTTTCCGCGGAGTGCCTCAGCTGACGGTGAAGTCGCTGTAGTCGACCTCTCCCGCGGTGCTGGAGGAATGGGAGGAGGTGAAGACGCCCGCGTCCTGGGCCGTGGCGGCGGAGTTCACGGTGGCGGTGCCGACGGCGGTCCAGGTGCTGCCGTTGGTGGAGTAGGAAGCGGCGTAGGAGGTGCCGGTCCGGACGAGTTTGAGCCAGGTCGGGTAGGCCGTGGTGCCGTCCGTCTCTATGTTGCTGTCCACGGCGCCGTTGCCGTTGCTGTCCCACTGGAGGGCGACGCCGTGGCCGGGGGTGACCGCGAGGATGAGGTACCCGGCCGAGGTACCGGTGCCGGTGATGTCGTTGCGGACCATGATTCCGGACTTCGTCCAGACGTTGGTGCTGTCCTGTGAGGTCACCGCCACCGTGACGGTCGAGCCGTCGGTGACCGCACCGGGCAGGTAGATGGAGCTGTACTCGTCGTCGGTGACCCAGATGTCCGCCCCGGCGCCCAGGATGGCGAGGTCGGTGCCCGACTGGCCGTAGACCGGGGTGGGTGAGGTCGCGGAGCTGAAGGTCTTGTACGGGTCCTTGACCGGCTGGCCGAGTACCGTGGTCGCGCCCTGGGTGACGGTGATGTTGTCGAAGACCGTGGTGTTGAGGGCGAAGGGGCTGCGAGAGGTGACGGCGAGCCCCACGTAGTAGGAGGCCTTGCCGAAGGCGGCGATCGTGTCCCGGCCGATCACCGACCAGGTGGTGCCGTCGGCGGAGGTGGAGGCGGTGAACTTGTTGCCGCTGCGCTCCAGCCGCAGCCAGGTGGGGGTCGCCACACTGGTGCCGCTGCCGCTGGTCGTTGAGGTGCCCCCGGCCACCACCTGGCGCCGTACGAACTGCTTGACGCCGGTGTCGCCGCTGCTGTTGCTGGTGAGGATCGCCCCGGCCATCTGGCCGAACGGCGACAGCGACTGGGCCATCAGCAGACCCACCTGGTCGTTGGTGCCCGCGTTGGCCCGGCTCGCGACCCTGGCTGTGAAGGTGATGTCACCGGTGGCCGGCAGGTAGGCGTACTGCGCCGTCATGCCCTGGCCGTTGACATTCAGGTCGGTCCCGGCGCCGCGCACGGTGAAGCTCTTGTCCGTGGCGTCGTAGCTGGTGCTGCCGGGGGTGCGTACGGAGACCACGCCGTGGATGCCCAACTGCCTCTCGTCCAGGACGTAGTCGCCGATGTCCTGGTACGACCAGGGGGCGGGCGGCGGCGTGCCGACGGTGAGCCCCAGCGTGGCGGTGTCGGTGCCAGTGGCGTTGGACGCCGCGATCCGGACGTCGAAGTCCCCGGTGGCGGTGGGGGTTCCGGAGATCAGGCCGGTCGCGGCATCGACGGCCAGGCCGTCCGGCAGACCGGTGGCATCGAAGGACGCCGGGGCGTTCGACGCACCGATCAGGTAGGCGAACGGTAGGCCCGCGTTGGCGAAGGCGGTCGGCGCGCTCTTGACCGCGGGCGCGGGCGGCGTCGGCATCGTCGCGCTGACCTGCGCCGAGTCGGGGCCCGCCCCGCCCACGTTGGTCTTCGCGACCACGTAGGAGTACGTCGTGCCCGGCACCCCGGTCGCGTCCGCGTAGCGGGTGTGGACGCCGAAGCCCACCGGGCCCACGTCGGTCGCGATCACCTCGTAGGAGCCGCCGGCGGCGGCGCGCTTGACGGTGTAGCGGCCGGACAGGTCCGGATCGCTCCAGGTCAGCTCGATCGCGCCGGTCCCGGCGGTCGCCGCCAGGGACGTCACGGTGCCCTCGGGCGCCGGTACCGCCCACAGCGTGCTGGACTTCCGGGTCACGGTGACATTGTCGAAGGTGGCCGTACCGGTCTCCGCGTACGACTGCGGGACACCCAGGCACGAGCAGTGCGCCAGACCGGCGTAAATGGTCGTGCCGAGCGCGAGTTCCGTGGAGCCCACCTCGGTCCAGGTGACGCCGTCCGACGAGATCGAGCCGGTGAACACGTTCTTCTTCCGCTCCAGCCGCACCCAGTACGGCATGCGCATCCGGTAGCCGTCGCCCGCCGCCTCGACGTACGGGGCCGTGAGCGGGGTCGCCGAGTCCGGCAGCGTCCCCAGATTGGAGATCGGGTACGCGGCCGCCGTCGAGATCGCCGTCTGCTGCGCGGGCGGCACCGGAGTGCTGCCCGTCGCCGAGGTGCTCGCGCCGGAGGTCGCCCGGGTGGTCCACACCCCGCTCCAGGCGGTCAGCGTCAGGCCCTGGATCAGCATCGCCGCGTGTGCCGAGCCCGCCGTCAGCGAGTCGCGCATCATCACGCCGACCTTGGAGTACTGCGAGCTGAGCGGATGGACCACCCGCGTGGTGATCACCCCGTCGCCCTTGAGGGACACCGAAGCGAAGCGGAAGCTGTCGCTCGTCCCCGCGATGTCCGCGCCGCTCGCCTCGATCACGAACCGCTCGCCGTCGAAGGTGGTAAGCCCCGCCGCCTGGACGGAACCCACGTTCCGCGACGACCACTTGACCGGCAATCCGGCCGTCGCGCAGGCCACCATCGACGCCGGGCTGGTGCCCATGTCGTTCGACGCCGAGACCGTGTAGTAGTACGTCTTGTCGATGCTCACCTCCAGGTCCTCGTACGTCGTGGAGGTGAGCCCGGCGGCGATCGTCTTGTACGTCCCGTCGAGGCTGGTCGCCCGGCGCAGTGTGTACGTCTTGGCGGCGGCGGCGCTGGCCGGGTCCACCGAACCCACCCAGGCCAGCTCGACGCCGTCGGCGCCGTTGCCCGCGGTCAGCCCGGCCGGGGCGCCGGGCGGCACGGCGGGCACCGTCCCGGCCGGGGCGTCGCGGGCGTAGGCGAGGGTGCCCCAGGACGGGTGGTCCTGGTCGTAGCCCTCGATGAACCGGGCTCCGGCGGTGCCCCGGAAGACCGCCTGCTCGGTGTACGGCGCCGACAGCCCGAGCACGGTCACGTAATGCGCGTAGGCGATCTCGAAGATGGGCCGGGAGACCCCGCGTACCAGCGTGGTGACGGCCGTCTTGATGTACTTCCCGGTCTTGTCCAGGTCCGCCACGAAGGGCACATCGTCATGGCCCAGGTTGTACTTGGCGTCGTACTCGTAGCCGGCGAGGATGCGGTTGCCCGCGAAGCCGTAGAGGTCGACGCCCTGGTTCCACGCCACTTGGGCGGCGTTGGCGAGCAGCCCGAGGGCCAGCTGCTCGTGGGTCTGGTCGCGGCCGCTCTCCTGGCCCTGCCCGGTGGCGTTGATGATCCGGTTCCTGATGGCGCCGTTGCCCGCGCCCGCGGCGGCGTAACGCACCGCGTCCTCGAACATCACCCGGTCGTCGCAGAAGATGCCGATGGCCATGACGGTCTGGATGATCCCGGTGTCCCAGCCGCCGTTGGCGAAGAGGGCATAGCCGGACTGCGCCTTGTACCAGACGTCCCGCAGCGAGTCCCGGCAGCGCGCGATGTCCTCGGCCGCCCAGCCGGTGTAGCCGCTGTACCGCAGGATCTCCGCCGCGTTGACGAACTTGAACCCCTGGAGGGACGCACCCAGTTCGCCGTCCGCGCCGGTGAGGCCCTGAAGCGTCCTCGACCAGATGTTGATGATGTCGCGAGCCTTGTCCGCGTACCGGACGTCCTGGGTGATGTACCACATCAGGGCGTTCTGGTACGCGGCGGCGGCGTCGCTCGGCGCCTGGTCCTGGTAGTTGTACGGGCCGCGTCCCCAGGTGGTGATCTGGCCGGTGTTCTGTGCCGTGTAGTCGTAGGAGGAGCGGCCGTCGGCGGCCAGTGCCTGGTAGCCCGCGTAGACCGGGTCCTGCTTGGCCGCCACCGCCGATCTCATGCGGTCCAGGTCCTCCTGGGTGTGCAGGATTCCCGGGTGGGCGAAGGCGAAGCCCGCGACCGACTGCTCTACGGGCTGGCCGGCGTATGCCGTGCCCGGGGCCAGCAGCGAGCGGGTGCCGGTGGCCGCGAGTACCACCGCGGTGGTGCCCAGGAAGGTGCGGCGGCTCAGTGAGTTCGTCACGGCTCAGCTCACCACCAGCGTGAGGGTCCGGGTGCCGGTGCCCACGGCGTTGGTGGCGCTGAGGATGACGGAGGAGGTGCCGGAGCCGGCCGGCTGCCCGGATATCACACCGGTGGCTTTGTCCACGGTCAGGCCGTCGGGCAGCCCGGTGGCGTCGAAGGCGTACGGTACGTTGGCGGCCGTGATGGTGTAGCCGAAGTCCGAACCGGTGCTGCCCGTCGTGGAGTCCGCGCTGCTGATCGCGGGCAGCACGGAGGCGAGCGAGGCGCCGGAATCCACGAACTTCAGATTCGTGACGTGCTCGTTGGTGTACATCGGGACGAAGTCCGAGGTCTTGTACCAGGGGGCGTGCCCGTCGGTGTCCGAGACCAGGGTCCCGTTGATGACGAGATTCTCGAAGGTCACGTCCTTGATGCCGTGGTCCGCGTCGTAGCCCACCATGTGCGCGGTGGAGGCGTGGGTGCCGGTATAGCTGAGGTTCTTGACGTAGACCATCTCGATGCCACGACCGGCCGAGGTGTTGTACGACGTGTTGAACATGACCCGCATGTTGATCAGCTGGCCCCACCGGAAGTCCTCCACCCGGACGTCCTCGATCCGCACATTGCGGACCAGGTTGCTGTCTCCCGGGTTCAGCGCGATGCAGCCCTGGTAGTCCAGCTGCGGTTCGCGGTGGTCGAGGATGTCGAGGTTGGAGAAGGTGAGGTTCTCGATCGTCTCGGGATTGTCGGTGTTGCCGTGGGTACCGACGTTGACCGGGTGCGCCACGTCCGCCCAGAGGCTGGAATTCTTGACGACGATGTTGCGGGTATCGCCGTAGTAGTCCCAGCGGTGGTTGTAGATGGCGATGCAGTCGTCGGAGTTCCGCATGAACACGCCGTCGATCACGACGTCCTTGCAGCAGAAGAGGTCGATCCCGTCGCCCCAGGTCGTCGCGCTGAGCCCGCGCATGTTCCGGATGGTGAGGTTCTGCGCCTCTCCCGCGGTGACCGCGTACCCATAGGGGAACATCATCGTGACCCCGTCGATCACGATGTTCTTCGAGGAGTTGACGGTGCAGCCGCCGCCTTGCGAGTTGTAGATCAGGCCCCGGCCGACCAGCTCGGCGTTCTCGACATCCTGGAAGATCACCCGGGACTTGAGCACCGCGCCGCCCGCCAGATAGACCGTCTTGCCGCTGGGAACGGTGACCGTACCGTCCGAGGTGGTGTGCACGCCGGGGCCGAAGTAGATGACATCGGGGTCGTCCGCGCTCGGCGGGTTCGTGTCGATCGCCCCCGCGAACAGCTGGAGATTGTCGAAGAGATCTCCGTTGACCTCGACGGACAGGTTCCGCGGTTCGGTCAGGGTGAAGGTCACGGTGTTGTGCTTGTGCACCTTGTGCTCGATGCCGTACGAGAGCGGGCGGATTCTCGCCGAGGTGATCCGGTCGGTGGTGTAGGTGACCGAAACCTCAACCTCGCCCGAGAAGTCGAAGTAGGCCATGGACGAGTTCTGGTTGGTACCGCTGCCCGTTCTCGGATCGATGGTCATGAACTTCGCCAGATAGGTGGAGACCGCCTTCCATTTGCCCCCGGGCGTCCGCGCTTTCACGGCGAAGCTGGTGTTCTGCGCGATGCCGTCCGGGATGGCGTACGTCACCAACTGGTCGGCGGGGTCGGCCGATGCCTTGGCGGCAGCCGCCTGCGCGGGGCTCGCCAGGCTGGACGCGTAGCTGGTGGCGGCTGTGACGCCGGCGGCGTACAGCAGTGTCCGGCGCGACAGTCGTGGGTCAGGGATGTTCATTGGATGTCCCTTCGTCAAGTCGGTGTGCGTACACGGTGTCGCCAGTTGCGCAGCGAGGAACCTGCTGGTGAACCGGCGGACACGCCGGCCGTCCCCGACGTCCCGCGGAGCGGGCAGGGCTCATCGCAGAAGGAGCGCGGGGGCGCAGGGGATCGGGTGTCGGGCCGTCAGACGTAAGCGCAGCACGGCTTTTGACCGGTCAAAGCTGCGAGGCTGGACGTTAATCACGTGTGTCGGTTGGGTCAAGAGGGTGTGCACGAATGACTTTCCGGACCGGCGGGACACGCGGGGCCAGAGCCTGACAGGCCCCCTTGACGCGGTTCGTGGCCGCTGTTAGCGTCCAGCGCCGCAAGGGTTTTTACCGGTCAAATGAGGATGGTGTCATCCGGTGGTGACCATGCTGGACGGGGCGACGCGGGCAGGCGTCACCGAACGAACCGTCTGCAACGCGGTGCGGGGCACGCGGTCGGCCCGGCGCCGGTTCATGATCCGCCGGAGGCGCTAGCGTGGAAGGCATCCCGTCCGTCCGCTCCCAGAGGATTGCCATGCGTATCGGTCTCCAAGTGCCCAGCTTCAGTTACCCCGACGGCCCGCAGGCGATCGGCCCGGTCTTCGGCCAGATCGCCCGGGACGCCGACCAGGCCGGGCTGCACAGCCTGTGGGTCATGGACCACTTCTTCCAGATCCGCGGGGTCGGCGAGCCGGAGGAGCCTATGCTGGAGGCCTACTCGGCCCTTTCCTACGCCGCCGCCCTCACCGAACGCATCACCCTGGGCGTCTTGGTGAGCGGCGTGGTCCACCGGTACCCGGCTGTCCTGGTCAAGACGGTCACCACGCTGGACGTGCTGTCCGGTGGACGGGCCTGGCTGGGCATCGGCGCGGCCTGGAACGAGGAAGAGTGCCGGGCGCTGGGGATCCCCTTCCCGCTGCTGGCGGAGCGGTTCGAGCGCCTGGAGGAGACCCTGCAGATCACTCACCGCATGTGGTCCGGCGACCAGAGTCCGTACGAGGGTACCCACTACCGGCTGGAGCGCCCTCTCAACTCCCTGCCCCCGCTGCGCCGCCCGCACCCGCCCATCCTGATCGGCGGCTCGGGGGAGAAGAAGACCCTGCGCCTGGTCGCCAAATACGCCGACGCCTGTAACTTCCTCGGCGGTCCCGCCGAGCTTCTCCACAAGCTCGATGTATTGCGTGAGCACTGTGCCCGGGAGGACCGGCCGTTCGAGGAGATCGAGAAGACCTCGACCTCCCGGCTGTCGCTCGACTCCTCCGTCGGCGAGATCGTCGACGGCCTCGGGCAGTTGGCGGAGCTGGGCTTCGACCAGGTGATCCACTCCCTCGCCGATGTCCGCGACCCGCGGGCATCGGTCGCACTGCTCGGCCAGGTCGCCGAGGAGGCCGGAAGCTGGTGACATCGGGGCGGTGCCAGGTTCATGACCGGGCCGGTCTGCTGGACGCCGAGCAGGCCGGCTAGGCCGGCCCCACTGGAAGACCGCGACGACTGCGCTGAGCGCGGCGGTGACGGAGAGCACGAAGCCGACCGCCGCCTTGAGACGGGTGGCCCGTTGCCGGCCGGCCGCGGCCGGCCGGCAACGGGCCACCCGTATGGGGTCAGGCCAGACCGACCGACTTCAGCCAGGCCTGTGCGACCGCGAGCGGGTCCTTGCCCTCGGCCTGGACCTGGGTGGCGAGGGAGAGCAGGGCGGTGGTGTCCAGCTTCGCCGAGAGGGTGTTGAGGGCGTCCACTCCGGTCTGGGGCAGTCCGGACTTGTAGACCAGCGGGATCACGTTCTCGAATCCGAAGAGGTCCTTCGGGTCCTGCAGGGTGATGAACTTGTTCGCCGAGATGGCGGGGTCGGTCGTGAAGATGTCGCCCGCCTGCGTGCTGTTGTTCTTCAGCGCCGCCAGGGTCAGCGAGCCGCCCGCGTCCAGCGCCTTGAAGGACTTGAAGGTCACGCCGTAGACCGACTTGAGGCCCACCAGGCCCTGGTGCCGGGTCTGGAACTCCGGCGAGGCCCCCATGACCAGCTTCGGGGCGACCGTGGCGAGGTCCGCGATCGAGGAGCTGGCGGTGAGGTTGTACTTCTTGGCGGTGGCCGCGTTGAGAGTGACGGAGTCCTTGTCCTGGGCGGCGGCCGGCTTGAGGACCGTGAGCTTGGAGTCCAGCTTGGCGGTGATGGCGGCGTCGGTGGTCTCCACCGTCGTCGGGGTGGCCTTGGCGTCGAGGTAGGCGAGGAGCGCGCCGTTGTACTCCGGCAGGACGGTCAGGCTGCCGTTCTTGATCAAGCCGTAGGTGGTCTCACGGCTGCCGATGTTGGGCTTGTAACTGACCTTGAGCCCCTTGGCCTTGAGCGCCTCGCCGTAGATGTCGCCGAGCAGGATGCTCTCGGCGAAGTTGTTCGATCCGACGACGATTGTCCCGCCCTTGGCCTTGGTGGGAGAGAGCGGGTCCGACTTGCCGGAGGAGGACGAAGAGGAGCAGCCCGCGACCAGCGAGGCGGCGGCGCTGGCGGCGAGAGCGGCGGTGGCGATGCGGCTACGCCGACTGCTGGTTCGGGTGTCAGTCACGATTCCCATTCCGGGGTTTTGATGGACAAGGCGGAGCTGTCGGCTCGTCGGCGCCCCCGCGCACTCCGCAGGGACCGGCCGCCATGACTTCTTTCTTCAACCGATACTGAACGATCACGCCAGGCCGGTGACAGGGTATGCCGCACCTTGTAATGAATTCTTGACTCGGTGATCAGTTCGAACGGTCCGGCACCCGGTAGTCTCCCGGAAAGTCGGGCATCCGGAGCGGTTGCGACCGCTTTCGTTCGAATGTTTCGGAAGTGTTGCCGAGTGTCTGCCACGAGCACAGCGATACCGCTGGACGTTCCGGCGAAAGCGCGATGTGCTGGTCATCGTGCCCATCACGGTCATCGCCGTGATGCTCGCGTATGCGGCCGTGAGCCAGGTCGGCAGGGCGCGCTCCGCGGCCGCCTCCGCCGTCCTCAGCGCCGCAGGCGCCCCGGGCGGGCGGTCAGCGCCTGCGTACTCCCGGTGACACGGCCAACCGGCCGACCAGCGCGAACAGCGCCAACGTGGCCAGCGCGAGGGCGACGACAAGTGTGGCGCCGCCCACGACCTTCTCGTAGTTGCGCTGGTAGAGACCGTCGACGATGAACCGCCCGACCCCGCCGAAGCTCACGTACGCGGCGATGGTGGCGGTGGAGACGACCTGGATCGCCGCGGACCGCAGACCGCTGAGGATCAGCGGCAGGGCGACGGGGAGCTCGACCTGGAAAAGGATCTTCGCCGGGCGCATGCCCATGCCACGTGCGGCGTCGACCGGCGAGGGGTCCACGGTGCGCACGGCCTCATAGGTGGTCACCAGGATCGGTGGGATGGCCAGCACGACCAACGGGATCATCACGGGCGTCAGCCCCAGGCCCAGCAGGACGAACATCAGCACCAGCAGGCCGAAGCTGGGCAGCGCCCGGCCGGCGGTCGCGATGAGGGCCAGCGCGTTGCCGCCACGGCCGGTGTGCCCGGTGACCAGGCCGACCGGCAGTGCGATCCCGGCGGCGATGGACATCGCCAGCAGGCAGTACTGGATGTGCTCCCACACCCGGGTGGGTATCCCGTCATAGCCGTGCCAGTTGGCGCTGTGGCTGAAGAACGACTGGATGAAGTTGATGATGTTCACTGGGCGCCCTCCGGGACCGCCTGGACCGTACGGGTCCGCCGGGTACGGCGGCCCGAGGGGAGCCAGGGCGTCAGCAGCTTCCCGCACAGGACGAGCAGGGCGTCCGCGGCGATCGCCAGGACCGCCGTGGTGACCACCGAACTGACCGCGAGGATCGGGCGGTGGTAGAACATCGCGTCCGCGAGCAGATTGCCCAGTGCGCCCTGGTTGCCGATCAGCGCGCCGACGCTGACCAGGCTGATGCTGGAGACCGTCGCCACCCGCAGCCCGGCGAAGATCGCCGGGACCGCGATCGGCAGCTCCACCTGGGCGTACCGGCGGATGGGCCCGAACCCCATCGCGGTGGCGGCGGCCTGGGTCTCGGCCGGCACGGACCGGACTCCGTCGACGATGGCGGGGACGAGGACCACCAGGCTGTAGAGGGTCAGCGGGATCATCACGGTGATCTCGCTCTGACCGGTGTAGTCGATCAGGATGACGAAGAAGGCCAGCGAGGGGATCGCGTACAGCACAGTGGTGACCCACAGCACGGGCTGGTAGAGCCACCGGAAGCGCATGCAGAGCTGCCCGACCGGCAGCGCGATGAGGAGCCCGGCCAGCACCGGGATCAGCGCCATCTCCAAGTGCCAGGCGACCAGCCCGGCATAGCTGTGCTGAAGGTCGCTGGGCATGTCGAAGAAACCGTTCATCCGGTGACTCCGGCAGACTGCTCGTCTTCGTGGGCGGCCGCGTCCGCGCTCTGCTTGTGTCCGCCCTGCTCATGCTCGGCGTGTGCCCGGCGGATCGCGTCGGCGATCGTCTCCTGCGAGGCGACGCCCATGACCCGCCCTTCCTTGTCCACGGCCACCGCCCAGCCCGTGGGGGAGAGCACCGCGGAGTCCAGCGCGGCGCGCAGCGAGTCCCGGCCGGGCGCGAACGGACGCCCGTACGGGACGAGCGTTTCATCGCCGGCCGCCCGCTCCACCGGGTCGGCCCAGCCCAGTGGGCGGCCTTCGGTGTCGGTGACCATGACATACGGGATGCCCGGAGTGGCGCGGGCCGTCACCTGGTCCGCGGTCGAGTCGGCCGCGACCACCGGTTCGGGGTTGATCTCCAGCCCGGCGGAGGTGAAGAACGACAGCCGCCGGATGCCCCGGTCGGCGCCCAGGAAGTCCTCGACGAAAGCGTCGGCGGGCGCCGCGAGCAGCTGGTCCGGCGGCGCGAACTGGGCGAGTCTGCCGCCGGTGCGCAGTACCGCGATCATGTCGCCGATCCTGATCGCCTCGTCGATGTCATGGGTGACGAAGACGATGGTCTTGCCGAGTTCGGCCTGAATGCGCAGCAACTCCTCCTGGAGCCCCTTGCGGACGACGGGGTCGACGGCCGAGAACGGCTCGTCCATCAGCAGCACGGGAGGGTCGGCGGCCAGCGCTCTGGCCACCCCGACCCGCTGCTGCTGGCCGCCCGAGAGCTGGTAGGGATAGCGCTTGGCCATCGACGGGTCCAGGCCCACCCGTTCCATCAGCTCCATCGCGCGGGTACGCGAGCGCTGCCGGTCCCAGCCCAGCAACCGGGGCACGGTCGCGATGTTGTCCACGATGGTGCGGTGCTGGAAGAGGCCGGCGTTCTGGATGACATAGCCCATGGAGCGGCGCAGGGCGTTGACCGGCTGCTGCTGGATGTCCCTCCCGTCCAGCAGGATCGTGCCGCTGCTGGGCTCGATCATCCGGTTGATCATCCGCAGCGTGGTCGTCTTTCCGCAGCCCGACGGCCCGACAAGCACCGTGATCGAACGGTCCGGAATCTCCAGCGACAGTCGGTCGACCGCCTCGGTGCCGTCAGGATAGCGCTTCGTAACAGCGTCAAAACGTATCAAAGCGAGCAATACCCTTCAGGGTGGGGCAACCGCGACCAAGAATGGCTGTTGAACGCGCAAGCATACATTGATGCGCGGAGTTTAGACTGCACCGATTATGGCTGGATACGGGCTCCGGGCACCGTTCACGCCGATGTCACAGCTGTGGACTGACCGATTGGGCGTGGCGGAAGACCTGACGTGGGTCCCACAGGCTCTTGGCGTGTTCCAGGCGAGCGTAGTTGTCGCCGTAGTAGAGGCTGTGCCAGGGGTGGGGCTGCTGTTCGGATCCGGGGGAGTCGTGGCCGCCCAGGTCCCGGTCCGGGTAGTTGATGTAGCGGCCGTCGGTGTTGGGGCCGAAACCACATGCCTGCCATGCCGAAGCCCGTCATTTGTGTCCATGAGACCAAGCCTAGTACGGTTGCTCACATACAGCTACGGTACAACTACTTTGTGTACCCGGACGCCCTCCAGTGCCGCGCGCTGGCAGCTGCGTTCGGGTGTGCCCGGGTGGTGTGGAACGACTGCCTGCGGGCCCGCAGGGAAGCACAGGCGACCGGACCGCCGTACGTGACTCTGGCCGCCGGACGGGCGGACAGGCTAAACGCCTCGCAGAGCGCAGGTAAGACCAGGACGAAAATCCCGGCACAGCGCGTTGAAGCAGGAAGCCACCAAGACGGTCACAAGACCGTGGCAGGAATCCCCGGTCTGGCAGACCGGGGAGCACGTCAACCGGCCTGCCCGCGTTTCACGCACGTGTAGGCACCGTAGAGGGAGCCGGTGTAATCGGCCTCGACGATCTCGAAACCGGCCGCGTCGAGCATCGGCTCCAGCAGCCAGCGGAAGGTGCTGTACTCGGTGCGGAGATGCTCGGCGTAATCCTCGCGGGTATACCCCAGGGCGGGGGTGCGACGCGAGGTCGCACGTTTGTGAGTGAGTACACCTTTGGAGGTTCGACGATGTCGATGGTGTAGATCCTGATCAGTGTCCATGTGATCAGTCCCCGCCCCGACGTGCGCTGCTGGTAACGGCAGGGTGCGGAGCTCGGGGGAAAGCCAAAGGGCTCCCGTTCCATTCGGGAGTTACGGGCGAGGGGAAGACCGGACGGGTGAAGGTGACTGAACCCTTGGATGATGTCTCGTGACTGAGGATGCCTTTCGATGGGTTGTTTGAGTTGGGCAGTAGGGCTGGCCGCTGAGAAGCGGCAGGTGCCGGGCGGGCCACTCCCGT
>NZ_SUMC01000279.1 GCF_005047355.1 Actinacidiphila oryziradicis | reverse complement strand
CACCCAACGCGATGCGATCCGACAACCGCTCCTCAACCGGCGGCTTGACCTGTCCAGCTCGTGGCACTCAGCAACCCTCCCGAGGCACACACTACAAACAAGATCAACCCAAAGTCAGCGGCATTGCGTCTAAGGGTGGTTCTCATACAGATGGTGAACGTTCTCATCTGACCCACAGGTACAGCTCAGAGTTCCGTAAAGATCTCTCCATAGTTTTTGGCCATGGCCCCGCACGGGTCCCCTGCAAGCACTGCAACCATGGTCCCCTTGGGGCGATACGGCGAGGATTCGTATGTTTCTCATCTATCTCAGACGTGAGCTCCGACGGCGCAAGAAAGCCGCCCTGGTGATCGCCATGGGGCTCGCTCTGGGCATCGCGCTGGTGATCACCGTCAACTCGGTCTCGGCCGGTATGACACAGGCCCAGGGGAAGGTGCTTCAGTCGCTCTACGGCCTCGGTACGGACATGACCGTGACCAAGGCCCAGCCGACGACCACCAGCAACAGCCGGCCGAACTTCAAGTTCAACGCCAAGAGCGACAGCAGCAGCTCGACGCAGAGTTCCGACCAGGTGAGGATCCAGGGCTTCGAGACGCTGGCGTCCAGCACCGTCACCAAGGTCGCGGACCAGACCGGGGTCAAAAGCGCGGTCGGCGGCCTGAGCCTGTCCGTCATCAAGGTCGACGGCAGTTTCACCCAGGGTAAGGCCCAGACCTCCGGGGGCAGCGGAAAACCCGGCGGGGGCGGCGGCGGTACGACGAAGGTGCAGGGCGGCGGCGCGTCGTTCGGCGTGAACAGCTACACCGTCTACGGCGTCGACACCGGCAATCTCGCGGTCGGCCCGCTGACCTCGTCGAAGATCACCAGCGGCAAGACCTTCACGGCTTCGCAGAACAACGACAAGACCGCGGTCGTCGACAGTGCCTACGCCAAGACGAACAAGCTGACCGTCGGCAAGACCCTCACCATCAGCGGTACGAAGTTCACGGTCATCGGCATCGCGACCGCCGACAGCGGTGACGCCGCGGCCAACGTCTACATTCCGCTGACGCGGGCCCAGACCATGGCGGCCTCCAAGAACAAGGTCACCACGATCTACGTTCAGGCCGCGGACTCCAAGCAGATCTCGGCCGTCAAGCAGACGATCCAGAAGAACATCTCCGGCACGACGGTCACCACCTCCGCCGACCTGGCGTCAACGGTTTCCGGCTCGCTCTCCACGGCCTCCAACCTCGCCACGAGTGTCGGCAAGTGGCTGTCCATCGCCGTCCTGATCGCGGCCTTCCTGGTCGCCGCGCTGCTCACCTCCTCCGCTGTCAGCCGCCGGACCCGTGAGTTCGGCACCCTGAAGGCCCTGGGCTGGACGAGCGGCCGGGTCACCCGCCAGGTCATGGGCGAGTCCATCGTCAACGGTCTCCTCGGCGGCGCCTTCGGTATCGCGATCGGCCTCGCCGGCGCCTACACCGTCAGCGCGATCAGTCCCAAGCTCCAGGCCTCCCTCGGCTCCACCAGCGGTGGCGGCGGCGGCCCCGGTGGCGGCGGGCCCGGCCGGCAGTCGGCCGCCAAGGCGATCGAGATCGCCCTCACTGCGCCGGTCAGCGTCAACACCATCGCCCTCGCGGTCGTTCTCGCCATCGGCGGCGGTCTGATCGCCGGCACCTTCGGCGGCTGGCGTGCCTCCCGGCTCCGCCCGGCCGACGCCCTGCGCAGCGTCGCGTAGCCCCGTACGCAGCCCGTAACGCCACCCCGAATCGGCCGCCGGCCCCCTCACTCCCCCTGGAGGGGGCCGGCGGGCCCACCACTCACAGGAGTTCACCATGTACAAGCTGAGCGGCGTGACCAAGCGCTACTCGCGGGGCAAGGAGACGGTGGACGCGCTGCGCGGCATCGATCTCGTCATCGAGGACGGCGACCAGCTCGTCATCCAGGGCCCGACCGGCGGCGGCAAGTCCACCCTGCTGCAGATGATCGGCGGCCTCGACCGGCCGACCTCCGGCTCGGTCGAACTGGACGGGGTGGACCTGGGCCGTCTGAGCGAGGCCAAGCTCACGAAGGTGCGCAGCGAGAACATCGGGATCATCTTCCAGAGCTTCAACCTCATCCCGACCCTGACCGCCCAGGAGAATGTCGAGACCGCCCTGGTCCCGATGGGCACCAAGACCGCCGAGCGGCGCCGTCTCGCCGCCGAGGCGCTCACCGCCGTAGGCCTGGGCGAACGGCTGGGGCACCTGCCCAGCGAGCTGTCCGGCGGCCAGCAGCAGCGCGTCGCCATCGCCCGCGCCCTGGTGAAGAAGCCGAAGGTGCTGCTCGCGGACGAGCCGACCGGCAACCTGGACGAGGGCACCCGGGACGAGATCATGGCGCTGCTGGAGGGGCTCTGGCAGGAATACGGCCTGACGTTCATCCTGGTCACCCACGACTCCGCGATCGCCAAGAACGCCCCGCGCCTGGCCACCATCAAGCAGGGCCTCGTCACCGTCACCGAGCAGCGGCAGGCCGTCCGCCTGTGACCCTTCGGTGACGCATCGCCAGATGAGAATTTCTCAGCTGAATCTCATGCCTGATTCAGTGCGTTGTGGCAAACCGGATCTCGTTCGAGGTGTGCGGCGTGGGTGATCATCTGGACGGAGGTTCGGGTGCGGCCGCGGGCATGAAAGAACAGGCCCCTTGGTAGTGACGCGGTTACGACACCCA
>NZ_SUMC01000278.1 GCF_005047355.1 Actinacidiphila oryziradicis | reverse complement strand
TCGTTCCCGGCGAGGCGGACGACCTCGTCGGGGGAGACGGTGCTGGCGCAGATCAGGGCGCCGGGATAGGACCCGCCGCTGAGGACACCGTCCGGCCCTCGCAGCACCGCGCTGAGGGCGTCGCCGTCGGCCACCGTGCAGATGGCAGCGGCCGTGCCCTCGACGGCCTCGATCGGACGGGCCGCGGCGAAGGCGCCGGCCTTGGCGAGCGGCTCGGTTCGCTCCGCGGTGCGATTCCAGACCCGCACCTGTACGCCCTGGTCGAGAAGGCGGCCGGCCAGGCTGGTGCCCATCATGCCAAGTCCGAGGACGGCGACGGGGCCACTGGTGCACGTCATGACTTCACCCGCACGGTCTCCTTGACGACCCTGAACCGCAACGACTGGGTGGAGTCAACCCACTTGCGGAGCGGAGCCACCAGCGAGCGGTGCTCCTCGCTCTGCTGCCAGGCGAAGAAATGCTCGGGCGTCTCCCACTCACTGGTGATCACCCACTGACGGGAGCCGTCGGCGGGTTCTCCCAGCCTGTCGATGATGTGCCCGGGAGTGCGGGCGACGGACTTCCGGATCCGGTCGTACATCTCCAAAAACCCTTGCTCGCCGCCCTCGATTACGTGGACCGCGAAGACCACGGAAAGCTTGTCGGCCGACGGGCCGCTGTGCGCGGTGCCCATGTTTTCTCCTGATGGTGGGATCCGGTGGGAGATGACTCCTACCAACTCATGGGCCCCGTGGCCGCGCAACTCCGCCGTGGGAGGACCCAATGGGGACAAGGCCTCTCCCGTGGTGGTTCGGCCGTTCGGGTGACTCTTGAAGTCCCTCCCAACCTGGCGGTCCTGGACCTCTCGTGGCACACGATCGGGTCTTGGCGGTGGGTCTCCATGAGGCTCCTTAGAGGCCGCGCGAATAGGTGGGGCGGCGTCGCGTGCCGGTGGGCGGCGCCTGGAAGTGTTGCCGTCGGTGTCGGTCGACGACTCTCCCCCAGACTCCGTCCGGGAGGTGCCCCCACCAAGCTCTCGGCTCCGCTCGAGCAGGGGGCACCCCCATCGCGTGGCCTCGCCCCCAGCCTTCGGCCGGGAGGTGCCCCCAGGAGGTGCCCCCACCTTCCTCCACCCCACCTATTCGCGCGGCCTCTTAGTTCTCCAGCTGTAGATCGTGATCATGTTGCTGGTCGGAGGTGGTAGTGGCTGGTGCGGGCGCGGTGGCGGTGTTGGTGGCGTCGTCGCCAGCGGGTCCAGTCGAGCCCGTGGTCGAGGCGTCGAGCCGGTGTGATGATCGGGTGCCGACAAAACCAATGGTGCGCAAATCATTGTTGGCACACTATTGGCACACCAGCTGTGGGATGCAACGAAACGCAGGGGGACGCAGTGGGAACGGGTATTTGATTCGGGCTCCTGCTTTTTCCCTCGGTGACGGGCCGTGCGCGGCCCGGTCCGCGTCGCGCGGAACGGCTTGACGCGGGCCGTCGGTCGTCGGCAAGGGCCCAGGTCAGCTGCCGATTTTCCGGAACAGCCCCTCCTGCATCACCGAGACCAGCAGCTTTCCTTCCCGGTCGTAGATCTGGCCGCGGGCCAGGCCGCGAGCGCCGGTCGCGATGGGGGACTCCTGCTGGTACAGGAACCACTCGTCGGCCCGGAAGGGGCGGTGGAACCACATGGCGTGAGCGGTGATACCGGTCGCGAGTTGAGCTCTGACCTGCTCATTCCCTGTGGCGATAGGTTCGGCGCCGGCGCCTGGCACACCATACGCACAATCTTGTGGGTGCCGTTGTGGCGGGTTTGCGATTCCAAGTGGTCTTGAGGGATTTCGCCGGCGGGGTGCGATGTCGTCCGCGATTCGCCTCGAAGTCGGCTGCCCTCGCCCATCCTTCGCGCTCCTTGTTCCGGTCGGCGTCGGCCTGGCCTCCCGGCGCGTCATCGATGTGTTCCCGTTTACGCATCATGTGGAGTGCGTTGCCATCCTTGAACCTGCCGCAAAGGGCTCCTGACCTGCGGTTTTGTGTGTGCGCATTATGTGCGGTGTGAGCGTTACGGGCGATATCTTGACGCTGAAATGACGCTCGTGACGCTCATTTGACGCTCGTTCTGATGGGGTGTCAGGCGACCTGTTGGGCAGGTTAGGCCCTGTCAGGGTGGCGTACAGCAATGGGGTGCCGACGTCACGGATCAGGGCCCACAGGACGTTCACCCGTCGCCGGGCCAGGGCGAGCACTGCCTGGGTGTGCCGCTTGCCCTCGGCGCGCTTGCGTTCATAGAAGCGGCGGGAGACGTCGCAGGTGCGGATGCTGATGAGTGCCGAGGTGTAGAAGACGCGTTGCAGTCCACGGTGATAGCGGCGGGGCCGGGCCCCTTTGCCTGCTCAGCCTGGCGGTGCCTATCGTCCGGGTATGTACGAGCTCACGAAGGAGGCCCTCAATGTCTGTCTACGTCGGAATCGACGTCCACCGCAAGCGGTCGCAGATCGCTGTGGTCGAGGAGGACGGCGCGGTGCGGGTCAACCGCAACGTACCCAACGGGGTCGGCACGGTGCTCGGCGTGATCGGGGATCTGCCGATCGGCGCGCCGGTCGCCTTCGAGGCCTGTAGGGTGCCGAAAGTCACGCACTGCCTCTGATCAGGTATTTTGCAGCACCCGTCGATCATGGCAGGGTCGGATCTTATGGCGTTGCGCGTGCTCTACCTGATCTTCTTGCGGCTCCTCGG
>NZ_SUMC01000277.1 GCF_005047355.1 Actinacidiphila oryziradicis | reverse complement strand
ACCTGCGCCGTCCCTGGGAGCGACCCGCCGAGCCCCGCCGCCTCACTCCCGCCCGCGTCCGCCGGGGGTTTCGCAACGTCCGCGCGACGGCGGCCCGTCCCGCGGCCGCACCGAAACCGTCCAAGCCGGGCCCGGGACGGCCTCCCGGCTCGAAGAACAAGCACCGGGCCAAGCGCCACGACGTCGGCAAGACGGTCAAACGCGCCGAGTCGATCAAGGAACACCAAGCCCGCCGAGGATAAATGCCAAGCTGAGCCCCGGCCTGTGCTCTGCCAGTTGCAGACGCTTCCAGGCCGGTGTGCTCTGCGGACCGTGCGGGCCAGCGCGACACCTTCACCCTGGCGGTTGGGACCAGCCCCTGCTGCTACGCCTCGCGCCCGTCCTTCACCGGATCCGTCCGGCTGTTGACGTCCTTGAAAGCGGTGGGGCTGTAGGGGCTGTCGGGGTGCTGGGCGCGCAGTCGGTTCGCGTACGTGGCGGCCGCGTCGGCCGGGCCCCCGGCTTGTCGCAGCCAGTAGGCGATGTTGCCGGAGACGACCGGGATGACGGGGCTATCTGGGATCGCCTTCCAGCGGGGTGCTGCCCTTCAGCCACGGATCTTCGGCGATGGCCACGGTCAAGGCCACCACGGCGCCGAACAGCTCGCCGGGCAAGGCTGGATCCGCGAGTGTCGCCCCGACTGCGTCCGAGGGGAGAACCGGCCAGAGATCGTCGTCGGGGATGTCACTCACCGGGCATCGCTCCGCCCCGCGCACGGCGGAGACGCGCGATGTCCTCGAAAGTGGTGGTCGGCAGCGTGCCGGCCTGTGCGGCGGAGTGAATCCGGTCCCGGTCCGGATCGCTGTCGAGCATCGCCCGGCCCCACCACTCGGTCATGGCGCGATCAACATCCGGCCCCTGCTCGGCGGCCAGGACCTCGGCGAAGAACTGAGCCCGACGTGCGCTTCCACGCATTGCCTCGGAGATGCCGCCGATGGTGTGCGGCACGCGCGGCAGCGGAGGGTACGAGTGAATCAGCTCTGCGGTCATGGACCTCTCACTCCCTCTGGCCGTGTCGATCGTTCATTCAAGCACGCTCCACGTGTTTGCCCGGCGTGTTACTCATCGCGACGTAGTAGTCGGAACCGCGAGCGAGTCTGCGGTCTGCGGTCAGCCCGCGAACGGATCGTTGGGTGTGGTGGTTCCTCACTTGTCCCGGCGCTCGGGCGCGGCACGGGCGGTCATGACCGCGTCGGCCCGGTGCTGAGTCTTGTTTGGGTGTCTGCCTGGGTTCTCGTCTCGGTGCCTGTCGCTGTCGTTTTGGGCGGTGCTGCCTGACGTGCAGGTTTGTGGGGATTGAGGGACGTGCCGTCGGACAGCAGGTGAGAAGCCACAGGACGTCGAGGTGAGACTCAGCACATGGAATGCGAAGTGCAGCTGTCCGGCGGGCGCATCACCCCTGGTGTGGTCCGGGTCGGCGACACTGTCCGCCGCTCTGCCACCATGTCGTCGGCTTTCGTCGCGGAGCTGCTCGGCCACCTTCAGGAGTACGGCTTCACTACTGGCCGCACCGCGTTATCTGGGCCTGGATGAGACCGGCCGTGACATGTTCAGTTACCTGCCTGGCTGGGTGTCGGCCAAGTTCCAGCGCTGGACCGCCTCAGGTGGTCGCTGCCGGTGCTCGCTCCGCTCGCTGCATGACGCCACCCGCGGCAGCGGACTCGCCGGACCGTGTCCGGTCGTCTGCCACCACGACCCCGGCCCGAACAACACTGTCTTCGTCGGCGGTCGGTCGGTGGCGTTCATCGACTTCGACACTGCCGCCCCCCCGGCGACCCCCTCGAAGACCTTGGATACATGGCGGCCTGGACCTGGTGCGTTTCCTCCAAAGCCGACGCTCCGTCCGCCGGTGCGCAAGCTGCCCAGGCGCGGATCCTCGCCGACGCGTACGGACTGGGCGTCTCCGCCCGCAGGGGCCTGGTCGACGCGATGCTCGAGCGGCAAGCCCGCAAATGCCCGCTGTTCGCCGACCCCGGTCCCCGTGTCCGCCACCAGCGAGCAGATCACCTCCCGCATCGCATGGTCCGAACGCGAACGCTCCTACACGGCCGCGAACCGGTCCGCATTCGCATCGGCGCTGCGCTGAAGCATGGTTCGCGCCCTTCTGCGACCGGCAGTGCGATCTGCCGGTTCCGTATCAGTGAGGTGCTGTCAGTGAGGGGCGCTTCAGCTTGGAGACACATCTGAGGGTTTGTGCTGCTCACGGTGGTGATCGTGGAGTGGCCGTGACTCGGTCCACTGACACGAAGCGGCACCCGCACTGTCACAGGGCGGCAGATTGCTGTCTTCATCACTGACACGAGGACGGCAGATCGCAACCAGGATCTGCGGCCCCTGCGTGACCCGAACGCCGAGGCCGAACCAGAGCGATGAACGGTTCTTTGCCTCATCTGGCCCTCCTCGGCCCACCTATGCTGAAGAAGTCCGTACGGGACCCGTCAGGGTCCAATCGCCACCTCGGGAATGCCCTTGCCGCCTGGCACGATCTTCGCGTGGACATTTCCTGCTGCATTCTGCAGCGCCTTGACGAACTTCAGGTCGGCGGCCGCTTTGGCCTCTACGGCGGCCTGGATGCCGTCGCCGACAGGGGACAGCCCGATACCGTACACCGGGTACTTGAACCGGTGTGCCCTTTGCGCCTCGTAGATCTTGTCCCGGGCGGCGTTCTCCACCTTGGCAGAGT
>NZ_SUMC01000276.1 GCF_005047355.1 Actinacidiphila oryziradicis | reverse complement strand
CTCGGGAAGGAGGCGACCGCCGATGGCCGCGAAGCGCAAGGTCGACAACCTGATGGCCCTGTCGGTGCTCGCCACGGTCATGCAGCGGCCGATGCACCGCTACGAGATCGCCTCCCTGATCCGGGCCCATGGCAAGGACCAGGACATGGGTGTCAAGTGGGGCTCGCTCTACACGGTCGTCCAGAACCTGGCCAAGCACGGCTTCCTTGAGATCGTCGGCACGGACCGCCAAGGCGCGCGTCCGGAGCGGACGATCTACCGGATCACCGAGGCAGGCCGCCAGGAGATGCTCGACTGGACGCGCGAACTGCTGTCCACCCCGGAGCCCGAGAGCCCGCGGTTCGCCGCCGGGCTGTCGGTCCAGATGACCCTGCCGCCCGGCGAGGTCATCGCCCTGCTGCGGACCCGTCTGGGCGCGCTGGAGGCCTCCGTCGAGGACCAGCGGGCCTCCATGGCCGCCTATGCGCGGGACATCCCACGGCTGTTCCTCGTCGAGAACGAGTACACGCTCGCGCTCGTCGAGGCGGAGGCGGCCTGGGTGCGCGCGCTGCTCGACGAGCTCGAGACGGGGACGTTCCCCGGTCTGGCGACCTGGCAGGCGTTCCATGACACCGGAGAGCTCCCTCAGGAGCTCGTGGACCTCGCGGAGAAGGGGGCGACGCCCGCGCACCAGAGCGAGACCGAGTAGATCCGCCGTCGGCGGCGGTGCGCCAACACCGCCGCCGACGTTCGGGGCGGGGCTGTTGGGCAGCCCACCCCGCGAACACTCTCGAAACCGAAGTCCGTACGAGGCGAACCCGGCCGCGAGGTGGCAACCCAAGGATAGCTGGGCCCTTGTGCATGGCTTCGGTGAAGCGATCACCGCAGGAACCGACGCAGAACTCACACAAGGAGACCAGCATGTCCACGAACAGTTCCTCGAACGCATCCGCCGACGGAAA
Organism: Actinacidiphila oryziradicis; assembly: GCF_005047355.1. Lineage (GTDB taxonomy): Bacteria > Actinomycetota > Actinomycetes > Streptomycetales > Streptomycetaceae > Actinacidiphila > Actinacidiphila oryziradicis. Next base: position 1,878 of record NZ_SUMC01000276.1, on the reverse strand, counting down.
GCCCACCGGGCGCGCCGTCCGCACCGCCCTGGTCATCGGCGGCGGCATCGCAGGGCCCGTCGTCGCGACGGCCCTGCTCAAGGCGGGCATCGAAGCCGTCGTCCACGAGGCCTACCCGCAGCTGGACGAAGGCATCGGCGGCAGTCTGGCCCTGGCGCCCAACGGCGTGGCCGCCCTCGACGTGATCGGCGCCGGCGACGCGGTCCGAGCCATCTCCCTGCCGATCGCCCGCGCGGTCATGTCGGTCGGGGCCAAGACGGTCGCCCTGCCGGGGCTCGAAGGCGTCGAGCCCCTCCAACTCATCCGACGCGGCGACCTGCACCGCGTCCTGCACGATCGCGCCGCCGACGCGGGCGTCGTGTTCGAGTACGGCAAGCGCCTGGTCGACGCGCAGGAGGGACCAGACGGCGTCACCGCGCACTTCACCGACGGCACCACCGCCACGGCGCACGTCCTGATCGGCGCCGACGGTGTCCGCTCCACCGTCAGAACCCTGATCGACGCGGACGCGCCCAGCGCGGGCTACACCGGCCTGCTCAGCTTCCAGGGCTACGTCCCCGGCGACCTCCTGCCCGACCTCGAACCGGGCATCATGACCTTCGCGTTCGGCGCCCAGGCGTACTACCTGTACTGGAAGCAGGCCGACGGCCGCATCACCTGGGGCGCCAACTTGCCGTCCAAGCAGTACCTGTCGCTGACCGAAGCGCGCCAGACCCCGACCGAGGAATGGCTGCGGCAGCTGCGCGAGACCTACGCCGACGACACGCCAGGCGAGCTGCTGGCGCGGAACACGGACCCGGAGACGTTCGCCGTCAACGGCGCGATCCACATCATGCCGCCGATCCCGCACTGGCACCGCGGCCGCATGGTGCTGATCGGCGACGCGGTCCACGCGCCGTCCAACAGCACCGGCCAAGGCGCGTCGTTGGCGATCGAGAGCGGGATCCAGCTAGCCCGCTGCCTACGGGACCTGCCGGACGCCACGTCGGCGTTCGCGGCGTACGAACAGGTGCGGCGCGAGCGAGTCGAGAAGATCACGAAGCGCGGCGCGAGGACCAACCGCACCAAGACGCCGGGACCGATCGGCCGCAAGGTGATGCAGGTGACGATGCCGGTGTTCTTCCGTCTGCTGAACTTCGAGAAGTCGCTCGGGTGGGAACAGCGGTACCGGATCGACTGGGACGCGCGAGTGGAGGCTGAGGCAAAGGCTGCGGGCTGACGTTCCCCGCATCAGCCGTGGCTCTACGACGAACTCACCAAGACGCTTGCCGCCGCCGTCGCGGGTGAGCTGCCACCGCCGAGACCGTCGTCACCGTCGACGGCGACCAGCCGTCGACGTCTCAGGTGTCGGTCCCAGTCACGGTGCACCCGCTGGAGGAGTACCCGAGCCTGCCGCCCGCCGCGCCGCCGGTGGTCACCGTCGACGGCCCGGAGTTCTTCCGCCACCTGGCCCGCGTGCTGCCCGCCGCCGGGAAGGACAACACCCTGCCCGTCCTCACCATGGTGAGCCTCACACTGTCCGGCAGATCCCTGCGCATGGCCACGTCCGACCGCTACCGCCTCACCGTGGCCGACGTCCCCGCCCAGCCGCGGGAGACCGACACCGAAGCCGCCGAGCCGACCGAGGCCGTCCTGGTGCCTGCCCGCGTGCCGGCCCAGGTTGCCCAGGCACCTGGGCACGTACACCGGCCCGATCGCGATCGGCATCCGCGCCGAGGAACCGTCCCCGCTGGTCACCTTGAACATCGGGGGCGCCGAGATCACCATCGGCATCTACGAAGGCGAGCACATCAATCTGGACAACCACCAGCCCACCCAGCGGCACGCCGCCGTGACCGTCAGCCGCGCCGACCTGGTGAAGGCCGGTCGACTCCGACG
>NZ_SUMC01000275.1 GCF_005047355.1 Actinacidiphila oryziradicis | reverse complement strand
TCACCGCCGCCGACCACCCCACATCCAGCACACCCAACTCCGGCCGCGCCACCAAAAACTCACGCAACCGCCCCGCCTGCGCCCGCAACGCCACCTCATCCCGCGCCGACACCACCACCGGCACCACCGGCAGCAACTCCCCATCCACCTGGGCGGAACCCTGCGCGACCGGACCCCCGGCCTCGCCCGCGCCCTCCGCCGGAGGCTCCGCCGGAGCCTCCTCAAGGATCAGGTGAGCGTTGGTCCCGGAGATCCCGAAGGACGACACGCCCGCGCGGCGGACCCGCTCCCCGGCCGGCCAGGGCCGCGCGTCGGTCAGCAGCTTGACCGCGCCGGACTCCCAGTCCACGTGCGGGGTCGGCGCGTCCACGTGCAGTGTCGCCGGCAGCACCTCGTGCCGCATGGCCTGCACCATCTTGATCACTCCGGCCACGCCGGCCGCCATCGAGGAGTGGCCGATGTTCGACTTGATCGAGCCCAGCCACAACGGATCCGTGCTCTCACGGCCCTGCCCGTACGTCGCCAGCAGCGCCTGGGCCTCGATCGGGTCACCCAGCCGGGTGCCGGTGCCGTGGCCCTCGACCGCGTCGACCTCGTCGGGCCGCAGCCCGGCGGACGCCAGCGCGGCGCGGATCACGCGTTCCTGCGACGGACCGCTGGGCGCGGTCAGCCCGTTGGACGCGCCGTCCTGGTTCACCGCGCTGCCCCGGACCACCGCCAGCACCCGGTGGCCACGGCGCTTGGCGTCCGAGAGGCGCTCCATCACGATCAGGCCGACGCCGTCGGAGAAGCCGGTCCCGTCGGCGCCTTCCGCGTACGACTTGCAGCGGCCGTCGGCGGCGAGCCCGCGCTGCCGGGAGAACTCCACCAGCAGGAAGGGGCTGGACAGCACCGTGACGCCGCCGGCCAGCGCGAGCGAGCACTCACCGGACCGCAGCGCCTGCGCCGCCAGGTGCATCGCCACCAGGGAGGACGAGCACGCGGTATCCACCGACACCGCCGCGCCCTCCAGGCCCAGGGTGTAGGCGACCCGGCCGGAGACCACGCTCGTGGTTCCGCCGGTCAGCCGGAACCCCTCCAGGTCCGACCGGGCGCCCGTCGCCGACCCCGAACCGGGGTAGTCCGAGAGGCCGACGCCGCAGAACACGCCGGTGTCGCTGCCGCGCAGCGACTCCGGGTCGATCCCCGCGTCCTCCAGCGCCTCCCACGCACCCTCCAGCAGCAGGCGCTGCTGCGGGTCCATGGCGAGGGCCTCGCGCGGGCTGATCCCGAAGAACCCGGCGTCGAAGTCGCCCACGCCGTCGGCGAATCCGCCGCGCTGCGCGTAGAAGGTCCCGACCTGCTCCGGGTCCGGGTCGTACACCCGCTCCAGGTCCCAGCCGCGGTCCTCGGGCAGCCCCGACATCGCGTCCCGGCCGGTGGCCACCAGATCCCACAACTGCTCGGGCGACGACGCGCCGCCCGGGTACCGGCAACTCATCCCCACGATCGCCAGCGGCTCGGTGGCCTGGGCCATGAGCCGCCGGTTCTGCTGCCGAAGGCGCTCCGCTTCCTTGACCGAGCGCCGAAGGGCCTCGACGAGTTCTTTCTGGTCCCCAGTCATGCAAGTTCCTCCGGGTTCAGGCGCTTAGCGCGGATCAGGCGCAACTCTTCCGCTCAGGCTGAGGACTTAAGCCGCGGATTCTTCGGTCATGCGGATCAGGGCCGCGGCGTCCATGTCGTCGATCGACTCGGCGCTGTCCTCCGCCGGCGAGCCTTTGTCCGGGGCCTTGTTCACCAGCTCCAGGAGCGCGTCCAGCAAGCCCGCCGCCCGCAGCCGGCCGATCGGTATCGAGGTCAGCACGTCCCTGATCTCGTCCTCTTCCGACGAGCGGCGGCTGCTCGGCACGGCGCCGGGCATGGCGACCGGGATCATGTACCGGGTGACGGCGATCGCGGTCGGGTGGTCGAAGACGAGCGTGGTCGGCAGCTTGAGTCCGGTCGCCTGGGTGAGCCGGTTGCGCAGTTCGACCGCGGACAGCGAGTCGAAGCCGAGCTCCTTGAACGCCCGTCCGGGGTCGACCGTCGACCCCGACGCGTGCCCGAGCACCGCCGCGACCTGCGCGGTGACCAGGTCCAGCGTCACCTGTTCCCAGTCCTCCCGGCCCACCTGGGCCAGCCGGGAGGCCAGCGACCCGTTGCTGCTCGCCGCCCGGGCCTGCCGCACCTGGACCCGTACGAGTCCGGCCAGCAGGGGAGCCGCCATCCCCTCCCGGGCCTGGGCGCGGATCGAGGCCAGGTCGAGTTGCACCGGCGCGACCAGCGCGGCGTCCACCCGCTGAGCCGCGTCCAGCAGTTCGAGGCCCAGTTTCGACGGCAGCGGCTGGAGGCCCAGCCGGTTCAGCCGGGTCAGGTCGGTGTCACCCAGGGCGCCGGTCATCCCGGTGCGGGTCTCCCACAGGCCCCAGGCCAGCGACACCGCCGGGCGGCCCTGCGCCCGGCGCCGCGCGGCGAGAGCATCCAGTACGGCGTTGGCCGCCGCGTAGTTGCCCTGCCCGGGGTTGCCGATGAGCGCCGCGACGGAGGAGAACAGCACGAACGACTGGAGGTCCGTGCCTGCCGTCAACTCGTCGAGCAGCAAGGCCGCGTCGACCTTCGGCCGCATCACCCGGTCCAACTGCTCCGGCGTCATCGACGCGAGCAAACCGTCGTCGAGGACACCGGCCGCGTGCACCACCCCCGCGAGCGGGACCTCCAACGACCCCAGTAGCGCGGTCATTTGCTCTCGGTCGGCGACATCGCACGCCGCGACCCGCACCCGGCAGCCGACCGCTTCCAGCTCGGCCACCAACTCGCCCGCACCCGGCGCTTCAAGACCTCGCCTCGACGCCAGCACCAGATGCCGGACACCGC
>NZ_SUMC01000274.1 GCF_005047355.1 Actinacidiphila oryziradicis | reverse complement strand
CCGAACGCCTCCCGGTCGCCGTCGACTGCCCGTGCCCACAACTCCCGGTCGGATATCCCTCCCATAGGTGCGGTGGGACCAGCGTCGTTCAGTTCCATGCACTGTATGTGTCCGGCACCGGGCCGAAGGTTCCCGCTGAACTCACTTTTTTTGACGGACGCCCTCGGTGTGATGGTCAGGCCAGGCCGGCCGACTCAACCTCGTTGCGCAGACATTTGCGCAGGTCATCGCCGTGGTCACTCAGGAACAAACGCACCCCCGAGGGAGAGCCCACCCCCTGTACATCGCAGCCCCGCTGCCTTCAGCCTGCCCAGCGGTAGATGGGCTCGACGGGCATGCAGCCCTTTTCCGCGCCGTTGCTTGCCTGCGCGGAGGCCGGTACCGCACCGGCCTTGGGCAGCGTCGCGCTGAAGTCCGTGCCGGTCTTCCAGTCAGCCCCGACGGTCAGCGTGATCGCCTGCATATCCGCGGACGCCTTGACAGTGGCAGCAGGGATCTTCAGCGCCTTGGCCACCGCAAGTGCGTTGGACTTGCCCTGTTCCCCGCTGCTGGTCGGATAGACGAGGGTGGTGCCGGGGCTGGGCTTGGCCTCCCGGCTTTCAGCGGCCTGGGTGAAACCGGCTGTCTGCAGCGTCACCGCAATAGCACGGGCGCGGCCCGGAGTCGCGACTCCGGCGTCGGTGCCTGCCGTACCGTTGACAACCGTGACCGTGATGGAGCCCGGCGCCGCGGCCGGCGGCCCCTGCGGGGCAGGCGTAGCCGGTTTCGCCGACGGTGAAGTGGTGGGCTTTGCCTTGCCGTTGGGATCCATCGCCACGTCGTTGCGCAGCAGCGTCCACACCGCGGGCGCGTCCGTGGGGTCCGGAAGGTAGTGGGCGTCCGGGGCCTTCGGGTCGGCGATGTGAGGCATGGTGAGCGTCGTGATCCGATCCGGCGGAATGGTTTTGAGCTGCATTCCCAGGTCGTACAGCTTCGTCGGTGAACCGATCTCCGAGGAGACCTCGAAGGCGGACATCGCCGCGGTCGCGATGCTGTTGAGCTCCGTCGGATTGCTGAAGTAGTTCTTGCTCCGCAGCGTGCGGATCAGAGAATTCATGTACATGTGCTGGGCCTGGGCTCGCCCTGCGTCGCTGCCGAAAGCATCGCGGGTGCGCAACCACTGGAGCGCCTGCTTCCCCTGGATGATGTGCGTGCCCGTGGTGAGCTTCAAGCCCGAGCCGCCATGTTTGATATAGGCGGTGGGCCGGTCCCAGACACTGTGCTGGAGGCAGACCGCGACGCCACCGAGGACGTCTGCCATTTTCACCACACCGGCAAAGTCGATCATCAGCCAGTGGTCGATGTAGACGCCGGTGAGGTTTTGTACGGTGGCGAGCGTGCAGCCTGGGCCGCCCCGCCCGAGCGAGGCATTGATGATGTCGTTGGTGGCCGCGTATTGCTGGTGAGTGTTGGGATCGGTGCAGGCGGGTATGTCGACCCGGGTATCACGCGGGATGCTGACCACTGACATGTTGCTGCGGTCTGCCGACAGGTGAGCGATCATGATCACGTCGGCGCGGGCTCCGGCGCTGTCCGCCGCCCCGCCGAGCGCTGCGTCGCCGGAGCCGTTGCGTGTGTCCGACCCCAGGATCAAGATGTTCATCGCGGTCTTGCCGGCCGCATTGGCCTTCGTCTTCGCCACATTCGTCGTACCGCTGCTGCGTTCACCTTTGCGGATCTTGCCGGACAGGTACTCGTAGTAGCCGTACGCGACACCAGAGGCCCCCAAGACCCCGACCGACGTGACGATCGCCACCCAGCGGAGAATCTTGCTCTTACGGCTCCGGGCCTTGCTCCGGCCGCCGCCGCGGTGACCGCTGCCGGTAGCGACCTGCCCGCTCATACCGCCCCGCCGGTGGGACGGCGGCACCGTCTCCGACCCGCCGGACTCGTCCGTACGGCGGCGACGCTGCCCCGGTATCGCCTCCCGCTCCGAGGTGTATGTGCTGTCCGAGCCGGAGAAAGGATCGTGGCCCTCCCCAGGGTCGCCGGGATCAGAAGCGGCGGCATAACGGCCGAATCCTGGCGTTCCGTCGCGCACTGAACCCTCCACAGGTCTTCCTCAGTTATCGGATCGTCATAATGTCAGACGGGCGTTGTCAAGTTGATTGGGGTGCGTTCGTGACCGCGATCAAGGCTGGGGAGCTTCCCGTCCCCTGACAGCTCGGGTCGGCTCAGCCGCAGGTCCATCCACTGATGCACCCCGTGCCAGGTCGATGGTGATGACCGTGTGGTCCGAGGTCCCCCGACACGACGGCGCTGGCCTGGTGGGCTCCCGTCTGCGTGAGCTGGCCGACGGGTGCGTTTCTCCTTGAGGGGCCGGTTGCTGCCTACATCTACATCGCGGTGCAGCTCATCGACCTGCAGCCACCCACGAGGCCGGCCGACTCAACCTCGTTGCGCAGACATTTGCGCAGGTCATCGCCGTGGTCACTCAGGAAGAAACGCACCCGTGAGATCCTCGGCCTCGGACCAGTCGGCCGTCCGCCGGAACAGGTGGTTGTAGACGGTCTTCGCATGACGGTCGAAGATCCGACGAACGCCTCCCGGTCGCCGTCGACTGCCCGTGCCCACAACTCCCGGTCGGATATCCCTCCCATAGGTGCGGTGGGACCAGCGTCGTTCAGTTCCATGCACTGTATGTGTCCGGCACCCGGCCGAAGGTTCCCGCTGAACTCACTTTTTTTGACGGACGCCCTCGGTGTGATGGTCAGGCCGCCAGGGCGTGGGCGAGGCTGAGTTAGTGCGTTGTGGCAAACCGAAGCTCGTTCGAGGCGGGTAGTGCGGGTGATCATTCGGACAGAGGTGCCGACGTGGTCGGGGGCATGAAGGAACGGGCCTCCTGGTAGTGACGTGGTTGT
>NZ_SUMC01000273.1 GCF_005047355.1 Actinacidiphila oryziradicis | reverse complement strand
TGCTTCCCGATGGGCATCGGCGCCATCAGGGTCGGCGTGATGACCGCGGTGCGCCGCACCCCGGGTGCGCTGAGCGCCCAGCAGGCCGACGACGCTGTGATGCTGGCCGACTCGCTCACTCACCGCTGCCTGGGCAGCGGTGAACCACGCCTGGACGGGTCTTTTCCCGCCGACTCCCCGCACACCCTGCAGCACGCGGTGATCCACCAGGCGACGGGCATGGTGAGCGTCCAGCTCGCCCTGCCCCTGCCCCAAGCCCTGCTGCGGCTACGCGCGCATGCTTACGGCAGCGGGCGTTCCATCACCGACGTCTCCCAGGACGTGGTGGACCGGCGCCTTCGCCTGGACCCAGGCCGCAATGGCACGCCTCCGACCGTCGTAGACAAGGACTGATCGACATGACCCGCGAACAGCGCATGACCGAAGTCTTCGTGGAAGTCGCCGATTCCCTGATCGACGACTTCGACCTCATCGACTTCCTCCAGCAGCTCTCGGTGCGCTGCATGGAACTGCTGAACGTGGCGGCGGTCGGCATCCTGCTGGCCGACCAGCACGACCTCCTGCAGACCATGGCGGCCTCCGACGAGCACACCCGGCTGCTGGAACTCTTCGCCCTGCAACACGACCAGGGCCCCTGCGTGGACTGCTACAAGAGCGGCCAGGCCCGCACCAACATCAACCTCACCGACCCGAAGGTCACCGCCGCCTGGCCCGCGTTCGCCGCCCGCGCCGCGGAGACCGGGTTCGTGGCCACCAACGCGCTCCCGCTGCGGCTGCGCGGCCGGGTCATCGGAGCCCTCGCCCTGTTCCAGACCGACCCCGGCCCCCTCAGCGACGAGGACATCACCCTGGCCCAAGCCCTGGCGGACATGGCCACCATCGCCATCCTCCAGCAGCGCACCCTGGACCAAAGCCAAGTCGAGCGCGCCCAACTCCAGTACGCCCTGACCAGCCGCATCGTCCTGGAACAAGCCAAGGGCATCCTCGCGGAACGCTGGCACGTCTCGGTCGACGACGCCTTCGCCGCCTTCCGCGGCTACGCCCGCGCCCACAACCTCCAGCTTGCCCGGCTGGCCCGCGAGATCGCCAACGGCACATTCGACACCACCCAGATCCCACACCAGGCCACCGCGCCACCGCGGCGCTGACCCGCCTCACCCGCAGTGCGGCCGGTCCCGGCGTGCGGAAGCCGTCGCCGGGAACCGGGACTCAGACCCGATGTCGCCCGGGCGGCAGTTTCCCGAGCACAACGCTCGCCCCGGCTTCACCACACGGGCCCGCTTCCCGGCGGCCGACGAGATCGCGGTCGACTGGCCGCACCGCTACCTTGAGCGTACCGGTACCGACGGCCGTACAGCCCTGTGCGTTCTCACTCACGACGCCAAGTTCGATATCCCCCTCCTGGAAGTCGCCCTCCGGCTGCCGGTCGCGTTCGTCGGCGCGATGGGCTCGCGCCGCACCCACGAGGACCGCAACCGCAGGCTGCGCGACGCCGGTGTCACCGAGCTCGAACTGGCCAGGCTGCATTCGATCGGCCTCGACCTCGGTGCCCGCACACCCGAGGAGACCGCCCTGTCCATCGCGGCGGAGATCGTCGCCGCCCGGCGGGGCGGGACGGGTGTTCCGCTGACCGGCGCGCATGCACCGATTCATCATGACGCGGATGAGACGGCAGCCGGTGAGGTCAGGCCGCGGGCGACGCCCCTGCTGTCCGCGTTCCTGCAGGCCCTGTCCGAACTGCTCATGGACCGCAACGGCATCGCGCTGATCGCCACCCACTCGCCGGTGGTCCTGCAGGAAACACCGCGCGCATGCGTCTGGGCGCTGCGCCGCGTCGGCGGCGACGAACGCGCCGAGTGAGATGTGGTGGAACTTCGTCGGACGGTCCAACGAGGACATCGCACAGGCCCGTGCGGACTGGATCCACCAGTGCCCAGGGTGACCTGGGCAGCTAGTCATATACAAAACGTATCGGTTATGTAGCTCTCCGTATCTGTTACTGCTGGACCCCTGTCAATCCGGCCACCGGCCGCACCGAAGTTCGAACGCCAGCCCCGCCGGGGTGCAGGGCCGACGGTCGCGCTCGCAGCGTGTCGGCGATGGGGACACTTAGGCGTTGTCGCAGGCCAGCACGGCTTCCGTTGCGTTTTCTAGCTGACGCGCATGTGGCCCAGGTGCCTGGGCCTCGCTGACACGTAGAGTCCTCTTGCCGCCGGACCGCAGGCCGCCGGGAGAACGGCCGCCGCATGAAATGTCCCGGTAGTATCCGCGTGCCGGCCACAGCCCGATCCCCCGTATGGGGTCGTCACGCCACTTGTCGACGGGCCGGATGTACTCGAGCATCCGGGGAACGGACAATCGGCGCGTCCGTGCGGCCCAGCACCACGCGCGATATCGCGGACCGTGGCCGAAGCTGATGCCATGGAGATGCACACAACCGACGGGCTCCCCATCCCGGACCACAGGCCCCTCACGAAGGCGTGGCTCGTGTGGGAAGAGGCGGCGGGCGGGGAGACGGCTAGTGTCTTCGCCGGCCTCAAGCAGAAGGCGGCGGACCAGGGAGCCGACGCGATCGTTGGCGTTCGGCTCATCGTCAGTGCATCCGACGGTTACCTGAAATGGGTGGCATACGGCACCGCCTTGAGGCATTCGGGCGTCTGACGGCGATGCCCCGTTGCCCCAGCGCAGCACTCTGACTCCTGATAGCGCAGCCTGGCCGATGCGGTGATGTCCTGCCAGCTGCTGGCCGAGCTGGAGGGCGCCAGCGACCACCACGGCCTGGTCGCGGTTCTGGGTACCGACGTGATCGACAACGCCGGGCCGTCCTGACCGCGCCGACACGGGGTCGGGCGGCACCGTCGAGGATTCGGTCTGATCAGGACACGGCAGTGGTGGCCGCACAGCGGCGAGTCGAGCGCAGCCGGGCAGAGCATCCGTGGTTACAGTCCGTGTATGCCGA
>NZ_SUMC01000272.1 GCF_005047355.1 Actinacidiphila oryziradicis | reverse complement strand
CGTGCTCGATGACGGCGAAAACGCACACGCTCGCACCGTTCAGGGTAGTGGCGGTGAAGAAGTCGCACGCCAAGATCGCGTGGGCCTGGCCGCTCAGGAACGCGGCCCACGTCTGACGGTCGCGTTCGGGAGCAGGCTCGATCCCGTGCTGCTTCAGGATCTCCCACACCGTGGAGGGCGCGACCTTGATACCCAGCGCGGCAAGTTCCCGTGGATCCTTCTGTAGCCCCACCCGCCGTTCTCCCAGCCCAAGCGCAGGACGAGAGCCTGGATGGAGCGAAGGGTCGGCGGTCTGCCGGGCCGCTTGCGACGGGAAGCGTCGGCGTGGCGACGGCGTGGCGACGGCGCATGAGATCACGATGCCACCTCAGGACCGTGTCCGGGGAGACGATCAGGTGCAGCCGCCGCAGCGTGGGCCTGGGGAGCCGGTGAAGGAGCGCGGCAAGGAAAGCACGGCCCACCGCAGTGACGCGCGGCCTGTCGATCTGCCGCTGCAGGACGGCCAGCTGGTGGCGCAGTGTCAATATCTCGATGTCCTTGTCGACGTCGCTGATCGGCAGCAGCCGTATGAGGGCGAACAGACTCGACACGGCGAAGTCGCAACAGCACGGTCGACCAGCCTGACACGCCTACCCGCGATCACCGGCCGTTCGCGAAAACCTGCACGTCACAGGCCATGGATGGGGTTTTCGGCGATCTGCCGCATGGCCTGGAGCTGTCCGGAGGCCGCGCCGGAGAACTCCTCCGGGACGCTGCCGAGGATGCCCATACCGAGCGCGACGAAGACGAAGCCGCCGCCGACCAGGGCCATGCCGAGGGCGAGGGCGAGCGCTTGCGCCGTAAGACGACATGTCTTACGCTTCCGGTATGGCCGACACCATCACCATCCGCAGTGACATAGAGACAGAGCACGCCCTGGACATTCTCACCCACGACGGCAGCTCGCGTTCGGCCGCCATTCGGCAGGCCGTGCTGGAGAGCGCCATGCGCAAGGAGCGCGCCGCCGCGATGCGCCGTGCAGTTCTGAGCATGCCGCTGGGCGAGCCTGATGGCGTCAACATCTCCGAGGAGATCTCTCGCAGCCGGGGGGATGAACGCTGATGATCTATCTAGACTTGGCCGCCGTCGTGAAACTCGTCCACGCCGAGTCCGAATCGCAGGCCTTGCGCGACTGGCTGGATGAGCGCGCCGACACCGGGTGGATCAGTTCCGCTCTGGTCGAGGTCGAGTCGTTTCGAGCACTGGCACGACACGCGCCGGAAGCTGTCGCGCGGCTCCACCTGGTCCTGGACCTCATCGATCTGGTGGATCTGAATCCGAGCATTCGCATCCTCGCTCAGACACTGAAACCGGTGACGGTGAGGAGCCTCGACGCCATCCATCTCGGCACGGCCTTGGACATCCGTTCACGACTCGCTTCGTTCGTCACCTACGACAAACGACTGGCCGATGCAGCCACGGGAGCCGGACTCACCGTCGACATGCCAGCGTGAAGGACGCCGGCCAAGGGGGCGAATCTGTGCCGACACCTCCCCCGACATCCAGTTGCTACCCGGTATACGCCTGACGGGCCGGGTACGCGGACCAGCAAGGATTCGCTGCGGTCCGTTACCCGTGCCAACATCCTCGACATCCTGCCCGAGGGCGGAACCCCCCGCGTCGACATGCTCCAGGGCCTGCGGCACATCCTGCGGGGGTCTGCCAGTCGATGGTGAAGTCGTGGGCGGCGAAGCCCTGCTTGGCCTTGGCCTGGCGGGAGGTGTCCAGCAGGACCGGGGTGATCAGGGCGACGCCGTAGCGGGCCAGGGACCCGGTGATCAGCTCGGCGCTCGGGTAGCCGGAGTCGAGACATCCGATGCGGTTGATCTGTCAAGCGGCAGCCGCTTCCGGCTGCGGTGACGGAGTGGGGAAGGCGACGGTTTCGTCGTAGGGTTGTATGTACCTGAGCCGTTCGAAGACCAAAAGTCCCGGGCCTCCCTCCGGCCCGCCCGCTCCCAGTGCACGCCGATCGCCCACAGGGACCTTCTCTGCACCATGTCAAGCGGAACCAGCAGCCGACGTGGCTTGGTGCCCAGTTGTCAGTGGCGCAGGTCGTGTCCGGCCCAGTGGTGTAGCGGATCACACCCCGCTTTGGGGTGGTGCTAACCGGGCCTGAGGACCGTCGCAGCTGCTGAGGCCGTCGAATAATCCCGTGCCGTGCCACCGGTGGACGTGCAGACTCGCCCCATGGCGGACATGAGGGCGTTCCAGGATGCGGTCACCAGCTGGGCGAAGGGCGGCCCCGACGGGCCGGCGCGCGATCTGGCGGAAAGCCTGGCGGCGCGGACCACGGTGCTCCTGGAAGGGCTGAGCGATCTCGCGGCCGTCGAGGCGCTGGCCGCCCGGCGTGGCCGGGACCTGGCTGCCGAGGGAGTGTGTGTCGTGCCGATGGGCGGGGCGATGAGCGTCGGCCGCTATGCCGGCCTCCTCGGGCCGCCCGGCCTCGGTCTGCGCCTGACAGGACTTTGCGACGAGGGCGAACAGGGCTTCTACGAGCGCGGCCTGACGCGGGCACAGGCACCGCTCCAGGACATCTACGTATGCGCTGCGGATCTGGAGGACGAGCTCATCCGCGCGCTCGGCACGGCAGGAGTCGAGGAGATCCTCCGCGCCGAGGGCGACTTCCGCGCCTGGCAGACCTTCCAGCGCCAGCCCGCACAACACGACCGGCGCCGGCATCAACAGGTGAGGCGCTTCCTCGGCACAAAGAAGGGCCGCAAGATCCGCTACGGCCGTCTCCTTGTGGAGGCCCTCGCACCGGACCGGACACCGCCCCCGCTCGACGGCCTCCTCGCGAGCCTGTGAGGGCGTAGACGGACTGCCGTTTCGAGCGTCTCTGGAACTCTGTGTGTGCCTGAGTGATTCAGGCTTTTCGGGCGCGGCGTGGCCGTCTGTCGTCGCGGTGGGGTCCGAACCTCGGGGTGAGGGTGTGGACTCCGGTGGCGTACAGGTGGTG
>NZ_SUMC01000271.1 GCF_005047355.1 Actinacidiphila oryziradicis | reverse complement strand
GATCGCGCCAAGGATGGTCGGCCGTTTGACGGGTCCGGAGGAGGCGCTTCGGCGGTCGCGGGGTCGACCCGGCGGGCGTCGAGGACCGTCTGCCGTACCGCGTGGCCGCCCCTCGCCATGGACTCCAGGAGGCTGGCCTGTCCGTCGTCGATGCGGTGGCGCAGTGGCTGGGACGCCACGAAACTCCCGACGCCGTGCTCGGTTCGGACGACACCGGCACGGGCCAGGTCGGCGAGTGCTCGTCGAACGGTCAACCGGTTGACCTTGTACGCCTCAGCCAGAGCCGTCTCCGACGGCAGGGCGTCCCCCGGGGACAGTGCGCCGCCCTCGATACGGCCGAAGATATCGGCACGGAGTTGCTGCCACACCGCCATCCCGGCGACTCGGCGTATGGGGTGGACCGGCCCGAGTACCGCGCTTGGCGGCCGGTTCACGATGGAGTCACTCACGGATATCCCCTCCACGAAGTTCAACGCTCGCCCTCAGGTTGTTCATTCTGTCGTCTCCTGGACCGGACTTCCAGATGTGTATACATGTAACCAGGCTAACTCCTGTGGTGAGCCACGTGCGAAAGGAAGATCCATGCTCCGTGTCCGTGAGAAGCAGGGGGACGCCGTGCTCGATCCCGCCGCCCCGAGGATGCCCTACCGGATCCGGTGGGCTACTCCGATTGCCGTCGTCGCGCTGGCCCTGCTTGCCAACGCGTGCGGCTCGTCCGCATCCACCGGGAGTGCGTCGGGTACCAGCAAGGTTCCTCTCGTCGTGTATGGCGCGGAGGGCTACGACACCACGGTGGCGAAGGCCTTCCAGCAGGCGACGGGAATACCGACGTCGGTCTACGACGCCCACACCGGGATCGTCGTGTCAAAGATCGAGCAGGAGAAGAACAACCCTCAGTGGGGGGTGAGTTGGTTCGACGGTGATATGGCGATGGCCTCGTTCGACCAGCAAGGGCTTCTTCTCAAGGGCTGGGAGCCCAAGGTGTCGTGGAACTCACGAGGTCTTCAGTTCGTGCCCAAGGACCAGAGCTACATCCCGACCGGCTACACCATCGCGGCCACGACCCTCTACAACAGCGCCGTGATGCCGAACCCGCCGAAGTCCTGGAAGGACCTGCTCGGCCCTTCGTACCGAGGCAAGCTCGGAATCCTGAACCCCGCGATCGACGGGCCCGCATACCCGCTGATGGCTGGATGGGCCGCCCAGTTCGGCGGTGTCCCCCAGATGGAAGCCTACGTGTCCGCGCTGGTGAAAAATGGCGCCAAGGTGTACGCCGCGCCCGACGACGAACTCAACGCCATCAAGCAGGGCACCATCGACGTGGCGGTCGCTCAGAGCAGTTACGGGATGGGGGTCGGCCAGACGCAGGCCAGTATGAAGGTCTCCTACCCGCAGTCCGTCACACCGGTGCCCAGCGTCCTCGGTATCAACGCCAAGGCATCGGCGGCCGTCCAGGCCGAAGCGAAGCAGTTCGTCCAGTTCGTGCTGAGCCCCGCGGGACAGAAGGCGATGCAGGCCGGCGATCCCCACGGCGACTCGTTGTACTGGCCTGTCCTCAATGGAGTGGCACCCCGGCCCGAGGTCCCGTCACCGGCGGCGATTCCGACCAAGATTCTCGACGCCTACACCTGGGGATCCCAGGAGAACGCGATCAACCAGTGGTTCACCTCCACCATCGCCCGGTGATCCGCCGGTTGAAGGCACGTCGGTCCCTCCCCGGAGGCCGGCAGGTCTGGCGCCTTATCGCCTCCAGTCCGTATGTGTTGCTGATCGCGCTGCTGCTGGTCCCGACGGCCTGCTTCCTGCTCCTGCCCTTCATTCCCTCCGCCTTCGGGCAGGGCACGGGAGGCATCGGCTTCGCTCCGTTCCGCACCGCCTACCAGGGCTATGTGCTCACGGCTCTCGTGAACTCGATGTGGGTCGGGTTGGCCGCGAGTGCGGCCGCACTGGTGATCGCCGTCGGGCTTGCCTGGCTGTGCGAGCGGGTCCGGATCGCCGGTGCGGGGGTGTGGCGGCTGGGAGTGTGGCTGCTGCTCCTCCTGCCGACCTACCTCTCCGCGCTCGGCATCGAATACCTTCTCGCGCCCCGGGGTGTCATCGCTGAGGCGACGGGCTGGTACCCGGCCACTTTGGACCATCTGTTCGTGGGCCCTGCCGGGGTGGTGCTCGTGCTGAGCCTGCGAGGCGTCGCCTTTGCCTATTTCGCCGTTGCCGACGTCGTGCGCTCCATGGGGAGCGACCTCGCGGACGCGGCGCGGGTGCACGGGCTGCCGCGTTGGCGGACCGTGATGGTTCAGGTGGGCAGCCTCACGCCGGCGCTGCTGGCCGCCTTCGTGCTGGTGTTCGCCGAGGCCGTGAGTGACTTCGGTGTCGCCTCCACGCTGGCCGCCGACGCTCACTTCCCCGTCATCACCTACACGATCTTCACGTTCACCGCCGCCATCCCGATCGACTTCCCCGCGGCCGCAGCGATCTCGTGGAGCTTGATAGGGGTATTCGCCGCGGTGCTGGTGTTGCAGCGGTACATCCTCGGCAACCGGAACTTCTCCGCACGAGTCGGCAGCTCCAGCTCGTCGTCGGGGCGGACCGTGTCGGCGCGGGGACGGCAGGTCGCGGCACTCGCCACGGGTGCGTTCTTCACGGTCGCACTGATCGGACCTGTCCTCGGCATCGTCGGGTCCTCGCTGCTCGGCGGAACGGCGTCGTCGGGCGGAGCCGTCGCAGCCGCCAACTCATCGGGGCTCACCTTTGCGGCCTACAGGGCGCTGTTCGACACCCCAGGCCTGCTCAGTCCCGTGTGGCTGTCCCTTCAACTCGGCCTCGCGGGGGCGACGTTGGCGGTGGCCGTCGGGCTCGTCATCAATCTGTGGAACCAGTACCGGGGCAGGGCTCGCGCCGCGGCGCTGATCGACATCGGCTTGGTGGCGGTGATCGGGCTTCCCTCTATCGTCCTCGCGGCGGGGTTCGTGTTCTTCTACAACCTGCCGGCGGTCTACAACGCCCTGCCGGTCTACAACACGCAATGGCTGCTGCTCGTCGGCTATGTCGTCGGATTCTCCCCCCTCGCCGTCCGGATGCTGCACGGCCCGTTGGCCCAGGCCGGGCGGTCTCT
>NZ_SUMC01000270.1 GCF_005047355.1 Actinacidiphila oryziradicis | reverse complement strand
AGGGGCAGCCGGGCAACCCGGATGGCCTGCCCGGCGAGGTGACGAGCCCCCTCAAGGGCATCCTGCAGCAGACCGTGGGGCCGCAACTGGTTCATGTGTTCGTCGATGCTGCTGACGTGGTCCTCGGCGTCGGCGACGTGGTGCTCCAGGATCCGCCGGTAGCTCCCGGCGGGGGTGACGGCTATGTGCGCCTGGAACTTCTCGATGACCGCAGCTTGGGCGTCGCGGGCGTCATGCAACGCCGGGATGACCAATTCCGTGGTGGTTGTCATCGGGTACTCCTCCTGAATGATCTGGTGAGGGCGAAGTGGCGGCGGGCCCGGCCGGGGAAGGTCCGCGGCGTTTGGCAAGCGCCTCGCGGGGCCTTGCGGTGGTTGTCCGGGCGGGGTAACTCAAGGGGACGGCTGGGCGTTAGGTGTGCATGACGACGATGACGGCACGATGGGTGCGGGTCGCATGGCACGGCGGCGAAACGGTCCCGCGCCCGGTGGACGCTCCGATTTTCGAAGCGCTGGCGCGCCGGTGGGCGACCGCGGGGCGGCTCGTGCCCGGCCAGGACGACCGGGAGTGGGCGACTCTGGCCGGGCACTGCCCGTGGCCCGACCGCTACGACCAGGGTGATGCCGGCCGTCCCCCTCCCGGCCCACGCCACGCTGCCCCGGCCGGCTGAGCACCTGGCAGCGGCGACCGCCCACCGGCGCTGATGTTGCCGGACCGGCCGGTAGCGATGGGGCCCCCGCCGCTCGTAGTCGGCCTCGTCGGTGCATGCCAGCGGGAGGACCCCGCAGTCGGTGAGGATCTGCCAGTGAGTGGGCGTAGGACCTTGCGATGTCCAGGCGCAGTCCGAGGTGGCGGGGCGTGATGG
Source organism: Actinacidiphila oryziradicis (assembly GCF_005047355.1). Lineage (GTDB taxonomy): Bacteria > Actinomycetota > Actinomycetes > Streptomycetales > Streptomycetaceae > Actinacidiphila > Actinacidiphila oryziradicis. The sequence continues at coordinate 2,298 of NZ_SUMC01000270.1, read as the reverse complement.
CGGCGTGCTTGCGTGAGGAGCCCTGGCTGTGGCACCACGCCGAATCACGGACCGACCAGCCCGCCAGGCACCGGCTGGGCAATCCGAACTGGCTGAGAGGCGGAGCCGTCCCCCGCGCTGGCTGGCCATCCTCAGGCGCGTGTCAGCCGCCGAGCCGGGTGCGCAGCAGCTGCTTGCCCATTTCGGCGCCCTTGCGGCTGTCGGCTTGTGCTTTGCGGAACAGTTCCGTGAGTTCGGTGTCGTTCTCGCGTTCCGCGTCCTGGATGTAGGTTTCGATGCGCAGAGCGTTGCTCAGGCACGCCTCGACGTACCAGATCAGGTTGTAGTCCTTGTCCTTCGTGCCGGTGACCTCGCCGGTTCCGGTGCTGGTGGCCATGGCGATCCCTCCTGCGTGTGTGGGGTAGCCGGGCAAGAACGGTGCGGGCAGCTGTGGAGGCGCACGCCGGTGTCAGCTGTCATCGCCGGTGGCGGCAGCCTCGCTCTGGCAGTGGTGATGTGGGTATTCCAGGATCTGGCGGGCCACCGCGGTAGGCGGTCTGCAGCCAGGCGTGGACCTGGTCGGGGGTCATGGTGGTGTCGCAGCCGGGCCACGGCTGGTTGCCGACGACCGCTCGATGGCGTGCAGGGCCCCCGGGCCGGTTGGCGTGGGCGCCGAGCATGGAAGCGGGTGTACCAGCCCCGGATGATTCAACTACGGTGCCAGCCCGCAAGATGCGTCTGCTTCCAGTGCAACACCGACACCCGAATGGCGCATCCGGGCCGCGAGCACGCGGTCGCCACTTTGTCGGGCCCGGGCAGCGCACTGGGTGCGGGCAGCGGTGAACTGGTCCGGCCACAGCCCGTACAGCTCATCGAGGACCGTCTGCTCTGCGAGGGCGGCTGACCTGTCCGGCATGCCACCGGGCACCGTGCGCTCGTCCGGACGGCTCGTGGCAGCTGCGGTCGGCCGGGCATCAGTGGGATGGTCCGCCGCCGCGCGCCGGAGGCGAGGGTGACGCTGCTGTCGGCGTTGCTGGTGGAGCGGGAGCGAGGTGACGGACTGCCTGGTCGACCTGCTGATTGCCACGGTGCACCGGATCAGGGCCCGGGCCGAACAGAAGGTGACCAACGAGCTGATCAACGCCTTCAAGCGGGTCTCGGGCAAGGAGAACCTCCTGTTCCAGATCGCCGAGGCGTCCCTGGCCAAGCCGGACCACGAGGTCCGGCAGGTGGTGTTCCCGGCGGTGCCCGGAGGCGAGCAGACGCTGCGGGAGCTGGTGCACGAGTACAAGACGAAGGGTCCCGTCTACCGGCGCACGTGCAGACCACCCTTCGGGCGTCCTACACCAACCACTACCGCGAGGGACTGATCGAGCTGTTGTCCGTGCTGGACTTCCGCTCCAACAACACCGGCCACCGGCCCGTCATCGACGCGCTGGCGCTGGTCGCCCGGTATGCGAAGGCCGGGAACACCACCTACTACCCGCTCGGGAGGCGATGCCCGGGCACCGCGGCACCGCGGCACCGCGGGGCCAGCGGGCGTGGCCTCCTACAACGGCGCCACCGAACTCGAACGCGGCCTCGACATCCTCCTGGCCGGACTGACCACCGCCCGGCGTGTGTGCCCGGGTGTCGCCGCGCAAGGCGCAGACTGGAAGTGCACAGGTCACAGCGGTAGACAGCCAGGCGATCGAGGGCTTGTCTCAGGTCGCCGGCACGGTGGATGGGAGATGCGGTGATCGAGGCAGCGGATCTGCGGGAGTGGCGCACCCACGACGTGGTCGACCCCACCCGGCACCGCCTGGTCTTCGTCCCCCTGGACGGCGTGATCGTGGGACCCGGCTACGTCAAGATCAACTACGCCACGTCGCTGGTGAAGAACTGCCCTCCGACCGGCACCGACGACGTGCTCCCCGCCACCAGTGAGGAAGCGGTCTTCCAGCACTACGGCCTGCCCTATCAACCCGGCGGCGAGCGGCAGCTCGCCCGCCGCTGACCACCCTGTCCCAAGGAGGTACCACCATGGTCCTGTTCCTGCTTGTGGTCATCGTCGCGATCGTGCTGGGCATCATCGGCGCCGTCGCCAAGGGACTGCTCTACCTGCTCGTCATCGGCGCCGTGCTCCTCGTGGCCGACCTGGTCCTGGTCGGCGTGCGCTGGTCCAGGCGCACGGGGCGGTGAGTGCCGCTTCCGCGAGCGGACTCCGGTGACTACACCGTCCAGCAGATCGCCGAGGAGTTCGGCGTCACCCGCCCCCCAATCTACCGCCACCTCGGCAAGCGCACCGCCCCGGCTACACCGTAGCGAGGCATCCGGGAC
>NZ_SUMC01000027.1 GCF_005047355.1 Actinacidiphila oryziradicis | reverse complement strand
ACGCTGTTGAGTTCTCAAGGAACGGAAGCTTCCTTCGAGACCGTCTCACCGGCCCCTCCGGGCTTTCCCTTCGTGTTTCCCAGCCTACCAGACCCTTTCAGGCCCGATTCCCGCTGGCGGGATTCCTGCTTTCATTCTTATTAGCGTTTCTGCCTTTCGGCCTTCGCGCTCCCCGACTTTAGCAGATGCTTTCCGGTCGGATTCACCACCAAGCTGTTCGAGGGCGCACGTTTCCGCAGCTCTCGTCCAAGGGGTCGTACCAACCTACTGGACGGACGGGGCCCAAGCAAATCGAGGATGCCGGGTTAGGCTGCTCTCGCCCGATTCTGCGCTGCTGAGAGGCTTTGTATGACCACCGTGACGTCACCCGTGGCGGGCAGGGCCGTCGGACTGGCTGCCGTGCCGGACCCCGTGTTCTCCGGTGCGATGGTGGGACCAGGGACTGCCGTCGACCCGGTACGGGAGGCCACTGCGGCGGTATCGCCGTTCGATGGAGTGATCGTTTCGCTGCATCCGCACGCGTTCGTCGTAGTGGACGACAAGGGCCGCGGGGTACTGACGCACTTGGGCATCGACACGGTGCAGCTCAACGGACAGGGATTTGAACTGCTGGTGTGCAAGGGGGACACCGTGCGGCGTGGACAACCGATCGTGCGGTGGGATCCGGCTGCGGTGGAGGCGGCAGGTAAGTCGCCGATATGCCCGGTTGTGGCGCTGGAAGCCACGACGGAGGCGTTGGGCGGGCTGGTCGAGGACGGCGACGTCGAGGCCGGAGCCCAGCTTTTCCTTTGGAAGTAGCCTCGCGGCTAGAGACAACGAAGTGACCGGAGAAGGCTGAGATGGAGACAACGCTGCGAGGCGTCGGTGTGAGCCACGGTGTGGCGATCGGCGAAGTACGGCACATGGGCACTGCGGTTCTGGAACCGCCGGCCAAACAGATCCCGGCAGATGAGGCACCGCGGGAGCAGGGACGCGCCCGGCAGGCGGTTGAGGCCGTGGCCAACGATCTCATCGCGCGGGGCAATCTGGCGGGCGGCGAAGCGCAGGCCGTGCTTGAGGCCCAGGCCATGATGGCGCAGGACCCGGAACTGATCGCAGACGTCGATCGTCGGATCGCGGTCGGCAGTTCCGCCGAGCGTGCCGTGTACGACGCCTTCGCGGCTTACCGGGCGCTGCTGGCCAATGCCGGGGAGTATCTGGCCGGACGCGTCGCTGACCTGGACGACGTCAGGAACCGGATCGTGGCCCGGCTCCTTGGCGTGCCGATGCCGGGTGTGCCAGACAGCGAAGAGCCGTATGTGCTGATCGCACGGGACCTCGCGCCGGCGGATACGGCGCTGCTGGACCCGACGCTGGTCCTGGGTTTTGTGACCGAGGAGGGCGGGCCGACGAGTCACAGCGCAATCCTGGCGCGGGCTCTCGGTGTGCCCGCTGTTGTGGCGCTGCCGGGTGCGACCGAGATCGCGGAGGGCACCGTGATCGCGGTGGACGGCAGCACCGGTGACATCTTCATCGACCCGAGCCCGGAGAAGCGGGCCGAGCTGACCGAGGCTGCCGCGGTGCGTGCGTCCGCGCTCGCCGCATCCGCCGGTCCCGGTGCGACGTCGGACGGGCACAAGGTGCCGCTGCTGGCCAATGTGGGGGGTCCGGCGGATCTGCCGGCGGCGCTCGAAGCCGGCGCCGAGGGCGTCGGCCTGTTCCGTACGGAATTCCTCTTCCTCGACAGTTCCGAGAAGGCTCCGACGGAAGAGAAGCAGGTAGCGGCGTACCGGCAGGTGCTGGAGGCGTTTCCCGAGGGCCGGGTGGTCGTGCGGGTGCTGGACGCGGGTGCGGACAAGCCGCTGGACTTCCTGACTCCGGCGGACGAGCCGAACCCGGCGTTGGGCGTGCGGGGGCTGCGGATCCTGTTGGAGCACCCTGACGTGCTGCGGACACAGCTGCGGGCGCTGGCGACCGCAGCCGAGGGACTGCCGGTGTACCTCGAGGTCATGGCGCCGATGGTGGCAGACCGCATTGACGCCAAAGCGTTCGCCGATGCGTGCCGCGAGGCCGGGTTGCGGGCGAAATTCGGGGCGATGGTGGAAATCCCGTCGGCGGCTCTCCGGGCGCGTTCCATCCTCCAGGAGGTCGAGTTCCTTTCGTTGGGCACCAATGACCTGGCGCAGTACACCTTCGCGGCCGACCGGCAGGTGGGTGCGGTTTCGCGGCTGCAGGACCCATGGCAGCCCGCGCTGCTCGACCTGGTCGCGACGTCCGCGGAGGCGGCGAGGGCTGAGGGCAAGAGCTGTGGCGTGTGCGGGGAGGCTGCTTCGGACCCGCTGCTGGCCTGTGTACTGACAGGTCTCGGGGTTACCAGCCTGTCGATGGGGGCGGCGTCGATTCCCTATGTGCGGGCGACGCTGGCCAAGCACACACTCGCGCAGTGCGAGCGCGCCGCGGCCGCAGCACGGGCGACCGACACGGCGGACGACGCGCGGCGCGCGGCGCAGGCGGTGTTGTCCGGCGAGTAACAGACGAACGGATCTCTCTCGGGGTTTTGGGAAGGGCGTCCCGCTGTGGTGGCGGGGCGCCCTTCCGCGCAGTGGCCGGTCAGTCGTCAGTGGGTGGCGGGAGCGGGGTGCCGGGGCAGTGGACGACTCCCGGCTCCGGAGGAACGGGGTCGCCGGTCTCAGCGTCGGTGCAGTAGGCGTTGAAGACCTCGGCCTCGGTGAGCGGGTGCAGCCAGCCGTCGTGCAGGGACCAGCCGCGGACCTGGGCTGTGCCGCCGTCGGGGGTGCTGGTCCGCATGACGACGCCGCCGGAGCTGTCAGTCGCGATGCCCACCGCGAGGACGGTGCAGAAGATGAGTGCTTCGGCCTCGTCGAGGTGGACCATCGCGTCTTCGTCGCAGCGGGCGTGGAGTGCTGCGAGGAGAGGTGCGCTGTCGGCCGGCACGCTGCACACGATGTGGTGGCTGCCGGGTCCGGCGGCTTCGATGAGCCTTCGCAGAGCCTGGGAGGCCCGGTCGAAGGAGGACCGGGCGATGTCCTGGCCGCAGTCGGCGCAGTCTCCGGTGCGGGAGAGCAGGCTGGTGGCGTACTCCCAGGCGGACTGCCGGTCGGTTTTGAACTCTAGCTGGGTGATGAGGTGTTCCAGAGGTTGCCCGGTGTACGGGATGGTGGGTCCGCCGGAGGCGACCTCGGCGGTGTAGCGGGTGCGGCTGGTGGGGGTGTCGGGGTTCTGGCCCGTCTCGGTGCAGTAGGCGGTGTACTCCTCGGCGTCGAAGAGGGCCACCGAGACGTGGATGCCCTGGGAGGCGAGGGAGCGCAGCAGCGCCTCCATCTGCTGGAGATAGTGCGTGTGGTTGTCAAAGGTGAAACTGCGGTAGCCACGCATGGCCGCGAAATCCTGCGGGTCGGTGATGAGTGCGACGGTGCTCGGTACTTCGCGGCGCAGGCTGCGCCGCCGCCCCGTCCGGTGGGTGTTCTTGCTGTGCTTGGTGTTCTTCGTGTGCGCCATGACTCCCCCTCAGTGCGACGGCCAGTGTTGCTCACCGTAATGGCGGGGTCTGACAACGCTGTGTGACGATAGCCTGGATCCGGCTGTTTTTTTCGTGATCGTTCGTTCTGGATAGCTGTAACGTCATGGCATGGCACGGATCAAGGAGTTCGACCCCGACGCGGCCCTGGACGCGGCGCTTGAGCTGTTCTGGAGGCATGGATACGAGGCGACTTCGATGGCCGACCTGGTGGAGCACGTGGGGGTCGCGAGGGCCAGTATCTACGGAACGTTCGGTAGCAAGCGCGACCTGTATCTGAGGGCTTTGGACCGGTATCGGGAGCGGGTCGCCATGGAGCAGCTGCGGCTGCTCTCCCGGCCGGGACCGGCGCTCGCGGCGGTGCGGGAGCTCGTCGAGCGGTGTGCGGCCGAGGTGCTGGCGAACGAGGTACGGCGGGGCTGCTTCGCGGTCAACACGGCGGTGGAGCTCGGCCCGATCGATCCCCGCGCGGCCAGGCGGGTCGAGGCCGGTTGGGCGAGCCTGGAGACCGGACTGACCTCGGCGCTGATGCGGGCTCAGGCGCAGGGCGAGCTGGGCGGTGAACGGGATCCGGTGGCGCTGGCCCGCTTCCTACTGGTGGTGATCCAGGGATTGCGGGTGCTGGGACGGACGCGTCCCGAGCCGGGCGGGTCCGCGACGCCGTTGAACAGGCGCTCAGAATTCTGGAATGACCGATCTTTTATCAGAGCGGGTGAATATCGGACAACCAGTCATCATTCGCACCGAGGATCACACCGTCACCGGGCCGGTGACGGCGCAGGTGCCGTACACGGCGGAGATCATCCCCGCTCACGGCGACCCGGTGGCCGAGTTGGACCAGGCGGGCTGAGAGACCGTGCTAGGCCTTGTCCTTGTCCGGCCGAGCCCAATGAGTGCCGCCCCCGGCCACGTCCGGAGGTCAGCGGCGCCGGCGGGCGAGCTCCTCGTAGAAGTGCAACAGGCCGGGATTGTCGACGGAACCGAGGTTGACGGCCCTGTCCAGCGGGGTGCCCTGGAGAAGCTTCTTGACCGGTACCTCGATGCGCTTGCCGGTGAGGGTGTGGGGGACGCCGGGAACCGGAATGAGTTCGTCGGGGACATGGCGCGGAGAGAGCTGTTGGCGGATGGCGTGCTTGACCTTGTCGCGGAGGGCGTCGTCGAGTGTGGCGCCCTCGGCGAGGACGACGAAGAGCGGCATCCAGTAGCCGCCGTCCGGCTCCTCGACACCGACGACGAGGGATTCGCTGATCTCGGGGAGCCGCTCCACCACTTCGTAGATGTCGGCGGAACCCATTCGGACGCCCTGGCGGTTGAGGGTCGAGTCGGAGCGGCCGTGGATGATCACTGTGCCCCGGGAAGTGAGGGTGATCCAGTCGCCGTGCCGCCAGACACCCGGGAACATCTCGAAGTAGCTCTCACGGTATCGGGCGCCGTCGGGGTCGTTCCAGAAACGGATGGGCATGGAGGGCATGGGACTGGTGACGACCAGCTCGCCGACCTCGTCGGTGACGGACTTGCCGTACGGGTCCCAGGCCTGCAGGGCGGTGCCGAGGCAGGGGGCCTGGAGCTCGCCGACGTAGACGGGGAGGGTGGGGACGCCGCCCGCGAAGCAGCTGCAGACGTCGGTGCCACCGCTGACGGAGGCGATCCAGAGGTCCTCCTTGACCTCGTCATGGAGCCAGCGGAAGCCGTCGGGGGGCAAGGGGGAGCCGGTGGAGGCGACGCAGCTGACGGCCGACAGGTCGTAGTCGCGGGCGGGGCGGACACCGGCTTTACGGCAGGCGATGACGTACGCGGCCGAGGTGCCGAAGACGGTGGCGCCGGTCTGTTCGACGACGCGCCACTGGGCACCGGTGTCGGGGTAGCCGGGGCTGCCGTCGTAGAGGACGACGGTGGAGCCGGCCAGCAGGCCCGACGTCAGGAAGTTCCACATCATCCAGCCGGTGGAGGTGTACCAGAAGAAACGGTCGTCCGGGCCCAGGTCCATATGCAGGCCGGTCTGCTTGAGGTGTTCCAGCAGGATGCCGCCCTGCGAGTGGACGATGGCCTTGGGCAGGCCGGTGGTTCCGGAGGAGTAGAGCACCCACAGGGGGTGGTCGAAGGGGACCTGCTCGTAGGAGGGCTCCGGGGAGCCGGAGATGAGATCCGTCCACTCCAGGGCGCCTTCCGGAGCCTCCGTGCCGAGCAGCGGGATGTGCACCACGGCGCGGAGTGAGGGAAGTCCGGCGCGGAGTTCGGCAACGGCGGAAACGCGGTCGTGCACCTTGCCTGCGTAGCGGTAGCCGTCGACGGCGAACAGCACGACCGGCTCGACCTGCTGGAAGCGGTCCAGGACGCCGCGGGCGCCGAAGTCGGGGGCGCAGGAGGTCCACACAGCGCCGACGGCGGCAGTGGCGAGCAGTGCGATGACGGCATGCGGGATGTTGGGCAGGTAGCCGCTGACGCGGTCGCCCGGGGTCACACCGAGGCTGCGCAGTTCATCGGCGAGCGAGGCGACCTGGCGGCTCAGCTCGGCCCAGCTGATCTGCCCGAGCGTCGGGCGCTCATCGAGGTGGAGCAGGGCGGGCTTGTCGGCGCGGGCGGGGTCCCGGGCGGAGCGCAGGGCATGCTCGGCGTAGTTGAGGGTGGCGCCGGGGAACCAGCGCGCGCCGGGCATGGCGGGGTCGGCCAGCACGCTCTCGTACGGGGCTGAGAAGCGCACGTCGAACCATGCGGCGACGGCCTGCCAAAAGGCCTCGGGCTCACGCACGGACCACGCCTGGAGCGCGTGGTAGCTCGCGACGGGGTCGGAGGGGTCACCGGCCGGGGCGCCGTGGTGACCGGCTGCCCAGGCCTGGAAGCGGGTGACCTGGGCGCGGGCGGTACGGTCGGGGCCGGGCCGCCAGAGGGGCTCCGGGGTGGCAGCGGGCTCGGCTGGGTTGTTCACGGGGCGGCTCCCGGACGGACACGGAATGGCGTGGGCGCGGATAGGCCGGGTGCGGCCTGGGCAGGACGATGCCACGTGATCGTCCGGGGCGCCAGAGCGCTCCGCGCGGGCCAGTGGGGGAACCGGTGTTGAGCCGCGCCGGATCGGTTGCGACGGTGGGAACGGTGGAAGGTAGGGGCTATGGATGGTCAGGACCTGGTGCGGTCGCTGCGGGCGGTCGGGTCGGCGAACGGGCTGAGATCCGTCCGCGCGGGCTGGCGGCGGCACCGTACGGACTCCCGGGGCCTGCCGCGGCAGCGCGCGGAGCGGGCGCGGGTGCCCGGCTCGGCGCAGGGCACTGAGCCGCTGCCCGGCGGCGGTGTGGTGCGTTTCGCCCGGTCGGACCTGCGGGTGCGGGTGGCGGTGGGCGGGGCGGTGTTCTGCGGTTGGGGCGGTGCCGGGCCTGAGCCCTCGTACGCACTCGCCGGCTGCCCCGAGGCGGATGGCCGGGCGGTCATCGAGCCGGACAAGGACGGCTGGCGGGTGGTCTCGGAGCGGGTCACGGTGCTGGTGTCGAGGCACGGGGCGGTGGAGTTCCGTACGCCGGGCGGGCTGCTGCTGCGGCGTGATCTGCCCCCGCGCTGGTGGGACCCCCTGGAGACCGACCGGGCGGAGGGTGGCTCGCCGGCGGGTGGCTCGCGCTGGGTGCAGCGGTCGGAGACGGCCGCGGATGGTGCGGTGTTCGGTCTCGGTGGGCGCGCGTCGGGGCCGTTGCTGCGGGAGGGCGTCTACCGGCTGTGGAACACCGATCCGGGCGAGGCGTTCGGTCCGGACGACGACCCGCTGTACATCACGATGCCGGTACAGCTGGTGGTTGCGGACGCAGGGAGCCATCTGGTCTTCCACGACAACCCGTGGGACGGCCGGGTGGCCTTGCGCGATGGCGAGGAGGGTGCCGGGTCCGGGCACGACCGGCCGGGCGGCTGCGAACTGCGGGTGGACGGCGGGCCGCTGCGCTACTGGGTGCTCACCGGCACCCCGGCGCGGATCCTGGCCGGCTGGACGGCGCTGACCGGGCGGCCCGCGCTGCCGCCGCGCTGGGCGCTGGGCTACCAGCACTCGCGATGGGGCTTCGGTACCGCCGACGAGGTGCGGCGGGTGGCGGCCGGGTACCGCGACCGGGGCCTGCCGCTGTCCGCGCTGCATCTGGACATCGACCACCTCGACGGCCACCGGGTGTTCAGCGTGGACAAGGAGCGCTTCCCGGATCTGCCGGGGCTCGCCCGGGAGTTGGGCCAGGACGGGGTGCGGCTGGTGTCGATCATCGACCCCGCGGTGAAGGAGGAGCCGGGCGACCCTGTCTATGACAGCGGTACCGCCGCGGATGCCTTCGTACGGGACGCACGCGGCCGGAAGGTGCAGGGGGTGGTCTGGCCGGGTGAGGCGGTCTACCCGGACTTCACCGAACCGCGGGTGCGCAAGTGGTGGGGCGGGTTCTACGCGGAGCGGTTGGCGCAGGGTTTCTCCGGGGTCTGGCACGACATGAACGAACCCGTGTCCTTCACCCCGTTCGGCGAGACAACACTCCCCCGCTCGGCCCGGCACTCTCTGGAGGGGCGCGGCGGGGACCACCGTGAGGCCCACAATGTGTATGCGCTGTCGATGGCACGGGCGGGCTACGAAGGGCTGCGCGAACTGCGCCCGGATGTCCGGCCGTTCCTCTTCTCCCGCTCGGGCTGGGCGGGCATGCAGCGGTACGGCGGCACCTGGTCGGGCGATGTGTCGTCGGGCTGGCCCGGATTGCGCGCCTCGCTGTCCCTGGTGCTCGGACTGGGGCTGTGCGGGGTGCCGTACTCCGGTCCGGATGTCGGCGGCTTCGACGGTGAGCCGTCCGCCGAGCTGTATCTGCGGTGGTTCCAGATGGCGGCGTACTTCCCGTTCTTCCGTACGCATTCGTCGATCACGGCCGGACGGCGCGAGCCCTGGGAGTTCGGACCCGAGGTGCTGGAGCACGCCGGGGCCGCGCTGCGGGAGCGGGAGCGGCTCCTGCCGTATCTGTACACGCTGGCACATATGGCACGCCGTACGGGCGCCCCATATGTGCGGCCTTTGTGGTGGAACCATCCCGGGGACCGGAAGCTGCGCGGCTGTGAAGACGCCTTCCAGGTGGGTGATGCGCTGTTGGTGGCTCCGGTGCTGGAGCAGGGGTCGAACCTGCGTAGCCTGCGGCTTCCGCGCGGCCGGTGGTACGACACCTCCACCGGCAAGGCGCACCTGGGTCCGGGCCAGGTGCTGCTCGACGCGCCGCTGGGCCGGATCCCGGTGCTGGCGCGGGCGGGGGCGGTGCTTCCGGTGGCCGGTGCGGGCGGCGGGACCGAGCTGGAGGTGTGGGCGCCTGCCACGGGCCGGACCGGTGGCGGGCTACTGGTCACGGACGAGGGGGACGGATGGGCGGAGCCGCGGGTCGAGCGGTTCACGACACGGGTGGAGGACGGGGAGGTCGTGGTGGAGCGGGAAGGTTCCCAGAAGGTCGGCTATCCCGTACGGGTGCGGGGGGTGGTGTAGGGGCCGCGAGCCCGCCGGCGGGTCTCACGATCATGAGACTCCCGGCGCGGCCGACCCATCCTTACGTCCCGGGTGAGCCGCCTGTGCCCTCCTCCGCCGCTCAGCGGGCTGTATGTACCGGACCGGCGACCGGAACCACCCCCGTGGGCTCCGGATCACCGGTCCTTCCCACTGTGACGCGGAGCCGCCACTTCTGGTTCTTCCACCTGGCCGGTTCCCTCGATCGGTGGTACCGGGGCGACGGGCGAGGCTACGTGGTGGCGACCCGGCTGTGTTCGGCCGCCACCTTGGCCGCGTTCTCGACGACGGTGATCAGGACTTCCTTGGCCGATTCGCGATCGCGGGCGTCACAGAGCACCACAGGTACGTGCGGGTCGAGATCGAGCGCGTCGCGGACGGTATCGGTCGGGTGGCGGTCGGCGCCCTCGAAGCAGTTGACGGCGACGGTGAAGGGGATGCCGCGCCGCTCGAAGTAGTCGACGGCGGCGAAGCAGTCCTCCAGCCGGCGCGTGTCGGCCAGAACGACCGCACCGAGCGCCCCCTGGGCCAACTCGTCCCACAGGAACCAGAAACGGTCCTGGCCGGGCGTGCCGAAGAGGTAAAGGACCAGGTCCTCACGGAGGGTGATGCGGCCGAAGTCCATGGCGACGGTGGTGGTGGTCTTGGCCTCCACACCATCGATGTCGTCCACCGGCCGGCCCGCCTCGCTGAGCGTCTCCTCGGTGCGCAGCGGCCGGATCTCGCTCACTGCGCCGACCAGGGTGGTCTTGCCCACCCCGAAACCGCCGGCGACCAGGAGTTTCAGCGCGACCGGCTCGACGAAGGATCCTCGGCGGTCAGAGCGTCCGAAGACCATTGGTCTCTTCTCCCGATTCACCGTTTATGCAGGTCAGAGACATCCTTGGTCCTCGGGGGTCAGCAGACGGTCAGCCTCAGGAAAAGAACAGTACTACACGGTCACGACAGCATTTGCCCAGGGCATGGGCTCAACGGGCTTACGGCTGGGCGGAGATGAGATGCGGGTGTCCGCTTCCGGACCGCCGGTGCCAACGCCGTCGGCGGAGCGGGTGAGCCCCGGTCACGGCCGTCGGTCACAGCGCCCGGAGACGGCTGATCACCTCACGGAGGATGCCCGCGTCCGGCAGTTCCGCCGGCGGTACAGGCCTGCTGACATGGACCAGTTCGGCATCCAGGAGGTCACCCACGAGCACACGTACGACACCGACGGGCAGATCGAGGTCGGCGGCGAGTTCCGCGATGGACATCGGTTGGACCCGGCAGTACCCGACGATGTCGAGGTGCTCGGGCGAGAGAGTGCGGTCGGCGTGTGCCTCGGCGTCTTCCGAGCGGGACTCGGCGATCACCAGAGCGATCAGATCGAGCCTGCCCTCGGCGGCGTGGCTGGTGCGGCCGCGCGTCATCGCATACGGCCGCACCACCGGCCCGGCCGCGTCGTCGTACCAGCGGTCCGCTTCTGAACTCATGGCACCCCGTCAGCCGACTTTGGCGGTGCCGCCATCGGTCCGGGGAGCTGTGGCGAGGTGCACCCCGACCCGCTTGACCAGCAGTGCCATCTCGTAGGCCACCTGCCCGACGTCGGAGTCGGCGTCGCTGAGCACGGCGAGGCAGCTGCCGTCACCGGCCGCGGTGACGAACAGGAAGGCGTCGTCCAACTCGACCATGGTCTGCCGGACCTGGCCGGCCTCGAAGTGCCGGCCGACGCCCTTGGCGAGGCTGTGGAAGCCGGAGGCCACTGCGGCCAGGTGCTCGGCGTCCTCGCGGGTCAGGCCGTCCGATGCTCCGGTCGCGAGTCCGTCGCCCGAGAGCACGAGGGCCTTGCGGATGCTGGCCACGCGGGTGACCAGATCGTCAAGGAGCCAGCTCAGCTCGCGTGTCGGGCTCGATGGTGCGGTCATGGACCGTTCCCCTCCGTGGTCGTTCTCGATGCGCTTTCGCCCAATTCTGCCTGGTGGGCGTCGTCTGTATCCCCATCCCCGGTGGTCCGCCCGCGCTCCCAGCCGCGCTGCAGCGAGGCCATCCGGGCCCGTACCTCGTCGGGCGAGCGTTCGCGCATCGGCACCGCCCCGGTGGGCGCTCCCGGCCGTGCGGTCTCGCCGGTCGGGGTGTCCGCGCGAAGCTGTGGCGCCAGGCTCGCCTGACGGACCCGGCGTGGCAGTCCTCCGGTGGACGAGGGCGTCCGCTGCTGGCCGGTTACCTGGCGGCCGTTGTCGGCGACGAGCTCCGGGGCACGGCGGCGGCGCGGCAGGGCGTCGGGGGCGTCAGCAGCGGCAGCCGCGGCGGTCACGGGTTCCGCCGGGAACGGGCGGTGCTCTCGCGGCTCCTCGCCATGGCCCGGGGCCAGCCCCCACTGACGGAAGCTGTGCTCGGAGCCGGGCGGATCCTCGACGAGTCCGTCGAGCTCGAATTCGCCGGTGCGCGGTCCGCTGCTGTCGTCGGCGCCGTCGGTGAGCAAGTTGGACGGGATGAGGACGACGGCGGTGGTGCCGCCGTACGGGGAGGGCTTCAGGGAGACCCGTACGCCCTGCCGCTGGGCGAGCCGGCTGACCACGAAGAGGCCGAGCCGGTCAGTGTCGGAGAGCTCGAACTCGGGGGTCTCCGCGAGCCGGAGATTGGCTTCGAGCATGGCGTCGGGGGTGAGCCCGAGGCCGCGGTCGTCGATCTCCAGAGCGAAGCCGTTGGCGACCGTCTCGCCGTGCACCTGCACCATGGTGTGCGGGGGTGAGAAGACGGTCGCGTTCTCGATGAGTTCGGCGACCAGGTGGGTGACGTCCGCGACGGCCGGCCCGGCCACCGCGACCCGCGCCAACCGGCGGACCTCGACCCGCTCGTAGTCCTCGACCTCGGCAACCGCCGCGCGCACTACGTCCATGAGCTGGACCGGATTGCGCCACTGCCGTGAGGGCACGGCTCCGGAGAGGATGACCAGTCCCTCGGCGTGCCGCCGCATGCGGGTGGTCATGTGGTCGAGCCGGAAGAGGTCGGCGAGCTCCTGGGGCTCCTCGGTGCGCCGCTCCATGTCGTCGAGGAGGGTCAGCTGACGGTGCAGCAGGACCTGGCTGCGGCGTGCGAGGTTGACGAACACCTCGGAGACGCCGCGGCGCATCCGGGCCTGACGGACGGCAGCCTCGACGGCAGCCCGTTGCAGGGTGTTGAGGGCCTGGCCGACCTGGCCGACCTCGTCCCCCGAGTAGTCGAGGCGGGGCGCCTCGGTCTCGACGTCCACTTCCTCGCCGGCCGCGAGGCGGCGCATGACCCGGGGCAGCCGGGTGCCGGAGACCTCCTGGGCCTCGGTACGGAGCCGGGACAGGTCCCGGATGAGACTGCGGCCGATGCGTACCGAGATGACCAGGGTGGCGATGACCGCGAGCAGGCCGAGGCCCCCCACCGCGCCGGCGGTGCTCAGCACCCTGATGTCGTAGGAACGGTCCTGCTTGTCGTGCAGATCAGCGGCTTTGTTGTCGAGCTGGAGGAGGTCGTTCAGGCCCCCGGTCACCGTGGTCTGCCAGTGGGCTCCGTCGGCGACCCGGGGCGACCCGGTGGCGCCGCTGGCGATGAGGTCGTTCTCCGCGCTGCGCAGTGCGCGGCCGTCGTCGCTGACCCAGAAAGCGTCGTAGAGGGCACGCTCATCGGGGGTGACGAGCTTGAGGCTGTCCTGGTAGTACGCACGCTGTTCGGCGACGGCGAACGTGAAGGAGAGCATCTCGGAGTCGCTCATATGACCGGAGACGATGGCCCCGGTCATCAGGGAGTCCTCGCGGCTGATCGCCTCCCGGCCCCGGGAGACCGCGATCAGGGCACGGCTCTGCTTGTCGATCTGCGAGTCGTCGAGCCGATTGAGCGAGTCCAGGAAGTCATAACCCGGGTCGACCATCGAGTTGTACGAGTCGTAGGCGACGCTGCGGCTGATGCCGTCGTCGTCGACAGTGCGGCGCAGAGCGTCCAGACCGTCGAATTCCGCGAGGAGCAGGTCGAGCCGACGGAGGCTGTCGTCGGTCATGGTGCTGCGGTTGTCCGAGGAAGAGGCGTTGGTGCGGAGCTGCTTGAGGTCCTTGTCCGTGATTTTCTGCAGCTGGTGCAGGTTGGTCCTGGCATCCGAGCGGCTCGGGTCGGACAGGAAGAGCAGGGCGGCACGGCGCTCCTGCTGGATGGCGTGGATGGAATCCTCGACAGGATGGCCCACAAGGGTGATGGCCCGTTCCGCCTGGACCAGCTGCCAGACTTCCTGGCCGGTGACTGTCGCCGCGTAGGCCCAGACCGCTGTGAGAGACACCAGCGGAATGAGCAACAGCGCCACGATCTTCCGCCGGATCGTTGTTCCGCGAAAGCGCATGGCCTCCCCAAGGTCAAACCCGGTCAAGGGCGGTCGTGTTTGATCCAACAAACGGCGCGAGCCTACTACTGGAACCCGCGTAACCCGAAAGGGTGTCCGGCGTTTGGGGGAAGCACGTCAGATAAGTCCCATTTCTGACAGGGCGTTCCACCAGCGGTTCTGGCCGGAATGCCATGCCACCGGGAACCTTTGGCCACTTCCGATCGTGCATCTTCAGGGAGCCCCGACCGGAATGCATCCGGTGAAACCGGGCAGCAACCCTGTAGCCGGACATCAGTCGTCCAGGCGCACAACCCGTATCCCGCAGGGGAGCAGTATGGACACCGAGCAGCGTCTGTCATCACCCGACCGCGGCGATCCGGTCGAACAGGCACTGGATCGCGACATTCCAGCGCGCCGACGCCACTCGTTGTGGGCCGAGGAACCAGTCGGCACACCGAGGATGCCCGATCCCGTGCGCAATGCCGCGGTCCGTGCCGTACTCATCGTCTCGGTGACCATGATTCAGGCGGTTATCGCGATACTCGGGGCGGCAGGCCAGTCCTGGGTCGCCGCCCCCGCGATGCTCTTCACGATAGCGAGCACCGTGGTCGCCACGTGGTCCGTGCTGGACGTCTGGGTCACCCGTCAGGTGTGGAACCAGCGCAACGGCGTAGTGTCCAGCCCGAGCAGCGCGGCCCGCGCCCTGCGCCGGGAAAAGCGCCGCGAACACCGGGCAGCCCGGGCCGCGGCGCGGGCCCGGCCACCGCGGCAGGCCACCACCCCCGCCGGCAGCCCTACAACGGCTGCTCCGCGGGGCGTTTGAACATCCGCGTGGCGGTGATCTCGCCGTGCACCTGCTCGCCCTCCGGGTCCTGGGCGGGCAGGCCCGGCCGCAAGTGCTCCTCGACGCTGATGTACTTCAGCCCGGCACGCAGGTCCGCGTCATTGCGGAGCCGTACGACCAGCGGGAACTCGGCCAGGGCGGTCGTGTCGAAGAGACCGGTCGTGTAGATCAGCTGGACGCCCAGGGCGTCTGCCACCGCTCGCTGGAGCTCCAGCAGATAGGTGGCGTTGGCCCGGCCGATCGGATTGTCGAGGAAGAGCGTGCCCGCGTGCCGGTGGCGGTCCCGGCCACGGTCATTGCTGCGCAGCGCGGCCATCGTGCAGTACAGCGCGATGGCCGCGGTGAGCAGCTGGCCACCGGAGAACACATCACCCATCTGGCCGACCGGCACCCGCTCGGCACGCAGCACCGCGTCAGGCTTGAGGATCTCGACCGCGATTCCCTTCGGCTGGAGGGCCGCCCCGACCGCGCGCAGAAGCAGTGACATGCCGTCACGGCGCAGGTCGGAATTCTTCCGGACGGCGGCTCGGGTCGCCTCGTCGATCACCTCGCCGAGCCGATCGGTGAGCATCGCGTGGTCCGGGTCGTCGAAACGGATCCGCAGGAACTCCTGCCCCGACCACTCCCCGAGCCCCTCCGGAAGACGGGAGAGCCGCTGGGCGGAGCGCAGCGTTGTCAGCGAGGACTCCACCAGGCCGCGCAGCCGGTCCACGATGCTGTCACGGTTGCGCTCCAGCTGGGCCAGCTCGTCGGTGAGCACCCGCAGCCGGGGCGCGAAGGCCGCCGCCCAGGCTGCCGCGTGCTCGGGCAGCGCGGCGGCCGGCAGCTCGCGGATCTGCTGCCGGGCCGGGGTCTTCACCTGCTCGTAGCGCGCGGAGTTCGCGTGCCGTACGAGGACGTCGGACGCCTCGCGCAGCCGCGTCTCCGCCGAGGAGAGATCCGCGGCGCAGCCGCGCAGGCTGCGGCGTGCCTCGGCCGCTGCGGTACGGGCTTCCTCCAGCGAACCCGAGTACGGTTCCGGGTCCGGCTCGGCCTCCTCCGGCTGCCGGTCGCGGTCGCGGAGCAGGTCGCGCAGCAGGGCGGCGGTTTCGTCGAAGCCGCCCGCGGCGTCCGCGGCCATGTGGTGGGCGCGCACCAGGCCGGCGTGCTCGCTGCGGGCCTGCTCCAACGCTTCGGTGCGGACGGCGAGTTCGGCGTTGGCGCCGCGCAGCAGCTCCTGGGCGTGCTCCGCGTCTCGCGGCAACAGATCGTCGGGAAGCTCGGTATGGGCTTCACCGTGGGCCGGTGCGTGGCGCTCGACTTCGGCGCGCAGCCGGCCGAGCCGCTCGCTGGCAGCCGAGGCCCGGGACTCGATGGTCTGCACCAGCTGCTCCGCGCGGCCCGCCGCAGCCTGCCGGGACGGCCCGTCGGCACCATCCGTTCCCTCCAGCAGCAGGGCCGCACGGGTACGCACCTTGTTGGTGAGCCGCTCCAGCTCCGCCAGCGCGGAGTGCTCCGTGCTCTCGGCCCTGGCCTGCTCGGCACGGAGATCGGCACCGACGCCGACCTTCTCGTACACCTGTGACGCCGCGCGGTACGCCTCGCGCAGCGCGGGCAGGGAGCCGGCCCCGGGGTCGGCCACGGCGTCCGCAGCGCCGTCGGGGGCGCCCGCGATCTCGGACCGCTCGGCCCGCAGCACCCTGGCAGTGCGGCGGGCGTCGTCCGCGCCGCGCTGCGCGGCACGGCGGTCCTCGTCGGCCGCCCTCGCCAGCGCCAGGCACATCTCGGCCCGGGCCTCGGCCTCCGCCGCGTCCTCCGCCAGCTCACGCAGCCTGCGCTGCCAGTTGGCGCGCTCGCGCAGCCGGAACGCCAGCCCGGCCAGCGCGTCAGCGGCCCGGCGGGCCAGCTGTGCCGCTTCCTGCCGCTGGTCACGTAGCCGGGCGGCCTCAGCGGCCAGATCGTCCGCCTCCACGCGGGCGGTACGGGCCGCGGTGAGCTCCTCGCGCGCCGCACCCGCCGCCTCTCGGGCGGCCTCCACCGCCTCCGCGAGCTCCCGCAGCCGCCCCTGCGGGCACCCCGCGCGCCATGACTCCAGCCGGGCTGCCAGCGTCCGGTCGTGCGCGAGCCGGGCCGCCAGCGCCCGGATCTCCTCCTCCCGCGCGGTCGCCCGCGCCCTCAGCCCCTGCCGCTCGCCGTCCGCCGCCTGCTCGTCGTGCATCGCCGGGTTCGGCGGTACGAGGAAGACCTCTGGCTCCGCCCCCGCCGCCGGGGCAGGTGCCAGCAGCGCCGCCGCCGTGCCCACGGCCACGGTCGACCGGGGCAGCAGCGCGGCCTGCGCCAGCACTTCACGGGCCCGGCGGTGCGTCCCCGGGTCCGTGACGACCACGCCGTCCACCAGTTCCGGCCGCGCCGCCAACACTGCGGCATGGTCCGCCGGGTCGACGGCCTGCGCGAGATACCGCCATCCGGGCAGCGCCGGGATGCCGTGCTCGCCCAAGTACTCCACGGTGGCCAGCACATCCGGGCCCGGCGGCAGCAGACCGCCGTCGCCGAGCGCGGCCAGGATGCGGGCGTCGTCGGCCGCGGCGGTGCGCAGGTCGAACAGCTGCCGCTCGGCCGACGCCACCGCTCCCTCCAGCAACTCCCGCAACGGCTCCGCGAAAGCGTCGAGCTCCGCCGCCGTCAGCGGGCCACCAACGCTCCCCGCGCTCTTCTGCCGGTTCTCTCCGGGCAGCTGTCGGTAGCTTGCCCGCCCGGCAGTTCCTGTGGCGGACGGTGATCCGTCGGGAGTCGCCGGATCACGTGGCACCGCAGCAGTCACCGGCTGCTGCGGAGGGGTCACGCGACCCCGCGGCGAGCTTGGTACCGCCGAGGCACCTCCTCCGGCATCCTCCGACTCCGGGGAGTGGCCGATGCCCGCCGGCGCCGCCCCGTCAGCCGTGTCCCCACCAGGGGCGCCTGCGCCTGCGGACGCCCGAGGGCGGTCCGGCACCGCCCGGCCGCGTCCTCCGGCGTCGGCCGGCGGCGAAAGAGGGGAGGTGTCCGGCGACGTGACGACTGCGCCGGTCGCGCCCCCGCCGGGGATCTCGGCGGGGGGAGCGGATCGGCTCCGGTCCGGCGGCACCGGGCCACGCCGCACGGCGTCGGTGGCGCCGCCTGCGTCCGGGGCGCCGGCGCCTGCCGGTTGCGCCGAGTGCGCTACCGCCGCGCTGCGCCGTCGGGCTTCTGCCGGCTGCGCAGGGGCGGGGGAATCCGGCGGAGCGGGCTGCCGGCGGGCGGGCAGCGGGGCCTCGCCGGCGTCGTCGGCGAGCGCCTTGACCCCGGACTGCGGTGGAGGGGGGATACGCCGGCCCGGCCCGCCAGGTGCGCGCTCGCTGTCGTGCCGGTCAGCCGCGGCGGGGGCCGCCGGGCCGTCGAAGCCGTCAGGGCCGCAGGCCTCGTCGTCCGGGACGGGAGTGCCGCTGTCCGGGGCGATGCCGACGCCGTCCGGAGACGCCGGTCCGGCGGCGGCATCGCCGGTGGTGGAGGCCGAGACCCGGTCCGGACGGTACTGCTCGGCGGGGACGGCCCGCGGGGGGCCGGGGGGCTCGTCGCCGATGCGTACCGTCAGGCGGGCGCGGCGCGGGTGGTCCGCGGCGGAGGCGCCTCGGGGGGCCGGGATGGGGTCGGAGGGGGATGTTGGGGGGGCCGGGAGGCTGAGGAGTCCGGCGAGGCGCGGCTCGGCCGCGAGGGCGTCGGCCACGCGGGATTCGGCGGAGTGGGCGGTTTCCGCGGCGGCCAAGGCATCGGAGGCGCGGGCGGCGGCGAGTTCGGCCCGGCTGTCGGCGGCGGCGGCCTCACGGGCGGTATCGGCAGCACGCCGGGCGGCTTCACGGGCGGTGTGGACAGCGGCAGTGGCGGTCCTTTCGGCGTCGGAGGCTTCGAGGGCGGCACGGGCAGGGTCCGCGTCGGGGGCGGAGTCGTCGAGCCAGCCGGCGCGGACGGCTTCAGCGGTTTCCTGCTCGACCTCGGCGAGGCGCTGGCCAAGGTGGCCGGTTTCGCTGCGGGCGCGCTGGGCTTCGGTGGCGGCGGCGGTGGCATCGCGGTGCGCGGCTTCCGACTGGGCCTGGAGCCCGGCGGAGCGCTCTTCTTCGGCGTCGGCCTGCTGGTCGGCGTTGTCGGCGGCGGAGTGCAGGGCTCGTACGAGATCACCTGCGGCCTTCGTACGGGCGGCCAGTGCCGGGGCGGCGTCTCGTTCAGCCTCGCGGATGGCGGTGGTGACGCGGGAGAGGCGGTCGGCGGCCGCGCGGTGGCGCAGCACGGTCTCGGCGGCCTGCCAGGCGGACTGCAGGGTTCGAGCCTCGGTAAGCTCCCGGCGGAGCCCGGCGGAGCCCTTGCCCGCGGCGGCGAGAGCGAGAGAGGCGTGCCGGTAGGCGAGTTCGGCGGCGACCTGGGCGCTGCGGCCGCGGGCCTGCTCGGCGTCGGTGACCTCTCGGGCGGCGTGGGCCAGGGTGTTGGCAAGCTCTGTCGCCCGGCCGCGCTCCTGGTGGCCGCGGGCGGAGAGCCTGCGGGCGAGGCCCCGGGTGCGGCGTTCGGACTGGGTGTGGATGCCGCGTGCCTGTTCACGGGCGGCGGTGGTGTCCACGATGCGCTCGAGGAGTTCCAGGGAGCCCGCGGTGAAGTCCCGCTCGGCGGTGAGCTCGGCGCGGCGGCCGAGCTTTCCGGCGAAGCCGTGCACGAGATCGGCGAGCCCGTCCGTGTCGCGGGTGTCGGTGACCGCGCGCAGCAGCAGGTCGGTGAAGTCGGAGTCCTTCTTGACCGCGAAGAGGCCGGCTGCCTCACCCTCGTCCGCGTTCATCTCCCGCTGGTAGCGGAAGAGTTCGGGGTCCAGGCCCAGTTCGCCGAGGTGTTCGTTCCAGCGGTCGTGGATCTCCACCCACACCACGTCGAGGTGGGGGTAGTACTTCCCGGCGTCGGTGATCGCGTCCCGGAAGCCCTTCATCGTGCGGCGGCGGCCGCGGGCTCCGGAGGCTCCTTCGGCCGATGGCCGTACGGCGGTGGACTCGGCGACCGGGAGGGAGTCCAGGCTCAGCCCCGGGCCGGGCCGGAAGGAGTACCAGGCCTCGGCGAACTTGCGCGGATCGGAGGAGACCTGGCGGCCCCGCCACTCACTGACCTTGCCGACCACGACGAGCTCGCCGGTGATGGTGTGCTGCCATTCCAGGGCGACATGGCCGCAGTCGTCGGCCAGCAGGAATTTGCGGAGCACGCCGGAGCTGGCGCCGCCGAGGGTGTTGCGGTGGCCCGGCAGCATCACCGAGAAGATCAGCTTGAGCAGGACGGACTTGCCGCCGCCGTTCTCCAGGAAGAGCACTCCGGCGGGTGCGGGGCGGCGTGGCGGGCCGGTGGGTTCGTCCTCGAAGAACTCGGCCTGGGCGGGTGCGGGCTGCGGTACGGGTTCGCCGACCCCGCGCAGGTCCAGGACGGTGTCGGCGTAGCGCGCACCGGCGGGCCCGATCGAGTAGAGACGGACCCGGGACAGCTCGTACATGGCGGCGGACTCTCGTAGTGGTTCGGGAGGTTCAGGAGCGGAGAGGTTCAGGAGTGGAAGGGAAGGCCCGCGTCGGCGACGAGGTCCAGGTCCTCGGTGCCGTCCGGCGCGAGCAGCGTCGCGGAGGCGTCGGCGACGGGGACGACGCCGAGCTCCAGCAGCTCGGCCATGGCGGCGCTGCCCGCCATGTCGCGGACCTGCAACTGGTAGCGGGCTGTGGTGCGGTAGGTGCCGCCCGCGTCGTCGCCGGTGCGCTGCAGGAAGCCGGAGTCGACGAGGAAGGCGACCGCCTTGCCGATGATGCCGGTGGTGGACCCGGCGAGTCTGCGGGCGTCCTTGGTCGCGCCGGTGGCGCTGCGCCGGATGTAGACCCGCCAGGCGGCCTCCAGGCCCGGGGCGTCGCTGGCCGGGTCGGTGTTCTCGCCCTGCTCGTCGGCTCGCTCCTCCAGCCGGCGGCAGGCCTGGCGGACGAATCCGTCGACGCCGTTGACGGTGATCCGGCCGATGTATCCGTCGTCGGCGAGATCCTCGGGGCGGGGGAACGCCATGGCGGCCGTCGCGAGGTGGGCCAGGCCGTGCAGGAAGCGGTCGCTGGAGTCGGAGGCGGCGCGACGCGAGTAGTCGCCCATGCGGACGGCGAAGACGGACTCCTCGGCGGCGGCGACGGCCATTCCGGCGCGCGGTGACACTTCGAGGACGATGAGGCCGAGCCCGGCCGCGACAGCGTCGGTGAGCCGGGCGAAGGGGGGGTCCTCGCGGTGACGGCGGATCAGTTCGGCGTACTCGGCGTCGCGGGCGGGGAGCAGTTTCGGCTGGAGGCCGAAGGAGACGAGACGCGCGGCGTCGGTGGCGTCAGCGGGCGTGACTGCCGACGGGCCGGTGGGCGCGGCCGTGGGCGCTCCGACGTACGAGGCTGGATGCGCCGCGTCATCTGACGCTTCGCGGTACTCGCTCACTGGTTTGCCTCCTCGGTACGGATGGTGGTTCGCCTGTCGGCGCGGGGCCGCCGGATTGCGGTCGGCCGGATGCCGCCGGGCAGCGCCGTCCCGGTTGCCCGCCGTCGCGGCGGACGGATCGCCCGGTCCCGTCCCCGGCCCCGCGGGGACAACGTTCGCGGGAACCGGGGGCAACGCCCCGGGTCTCCTGAGGCTGCCGCTTCACGCCGGACCCGCGGGGCGCGAGCGCCCAGGGTTCCAGCAGGCGTCGCTCCGCGCCCGGCGCGCAAGGTTCGCGAGCAGGCCCCCGGGAATGCGTTTTGCGACAGGCGCGGGCCGGCGGGGGGACGGGGCAGGGTCACGCCGGCCATCCCCGCATCACGCTCCCTCCGAGCGCTCGGCGGCCATGCCGGCCGCGTCCAGTCGGGCGGTGCCGACGATGAGGTCGGCGCCGCCGAACTCGGGATCGTCGAGCTCGGTGCCGTCGTCGACGGCGAAGAGCAGCCGCTGTTCACCCTGCCGGTAGGCGGTGCCGACCGGGGGGCTGGCGGCGTGCACAGCCAGCAGGGCGACCAGGTACGGGAGTTCGGGGTCACGGCGGCGGCCTTCGGCGAGCAGGCCGGAGAGCCGGCGTGGGGCGTCGTGCGGCAGGTCGAGGAGCTCCATGGCGGACTCCAGCTGCGCGTCGCTGAAGCGGCTGTCGTCGGGGGTGGCGACCAGATCGGGTTCGGGCATCGCCGCCCCCAGGTGCTCGCGCTCCAACGGCGGGGTCAGCAGGGCATCGACCAGGTCGCTCACGCGCACCGACACCGGGGTGCGCAGTCCGGTGCCGCGGGCGAAGAAGGCGTCGGTGACGCTCGTCGCCCGCTCCACGGGAAGCGGGAGCACGGGGGCGACGAGCTGCCCGTAGAGATCGAGCATGCCGACGAGCGCGCTGCCGGGCGGGGCCGCGAAGGCCTGGCGGTCCTGTTCGGCGCGGAAGAGCGGGCCGGCTTCGAGCAGCCGGGACTGCAATTGCGTATGGCGGCGGATGCAGTCCTTGACGATGTCCACGAGCTCGGCGGCGCGGCGCTTGTGCTCCTGCTCCTCGGACTCGTCGCGGGCTTTGCGGATGTTGGTAAGGATCGCGTTCTCGTGCCGATAGCGGTCGGCGACATGGTCGAGCGCCTCGGCGATCATGTCGGGGACGGTACGGAGCCAGTCCACGGCGCGTACATTACGCCGGGTGGCCTCCAGGGCGCGGCGCAGTGTCTCGGCGTACTGCACCGTGCGGTAGCGGGCCTGCTCGGCGGCGAGCTGGGCGTCGGCGAGCCGCCCGCGGTTGATCAGCACCTCCAGTTTGACCTCGGCGGCGATCTGGGCACTGGTGACGTCGGTGTCCAGGGCGCCGACGAGCACATTGACCGCCTCATCGGTGGTGCGCAGATAGATGCTGCCGCCGGGTCCGGCGACCTCCTCGATCAGCTTGAAGTCGTAGTCGCGACGCACATACGCGCCGTCCGGGCCGAAGGTCCCGTACACGGCGCGGAAGCCGCGGTCCACGCTGCCGACATTGATCAGATTCTCCAGCACCCAGCGGGCGACCCGTTCGTGCTCGTCCGCGGGCCGTCGCGGGGTCTGCGCGGCGATACGCGGGAGCAGACGGGAGATTATCTGCTCATGGTCGGCGCCGGTGTCGAAGTCCATGTTGAGGGTGACGAGATCGATGGCGGCGAGAGCCACCTCCGCCATCGCGTAGACCGAGTACTCGCCTGCCAGATTGGCCTTGCGCACATCGAGGTCGTGCAGCGGCGCGGTGCAGGCGAGTGCCTTCAGCCGACGGGCCAGGCCCTCGTCCGCGGCGGGCCCCGGCGCGAGGCGCACACCGCTGCTGTGCTGGTGGGAGACGGTAATGGTCACGACGCCCAGATTAGGCGGTCGCACTGACAACGGCCGAAACGGCGCGGACGCGGTGGGAATTGTGCGGGCGATACCCGAGGCCTATGTTCCGTGCTGTTACGCGCGTCACCCTCGGCATCCCGCATCCCACCGTCCCTGGAGAGGCACATGCCCCACCCGCAGCTCCCGTCCGGACCCCAAGCCCGACGCCGGTACCAGGAGTTGACCGCACAGGACCGTAAGGCTTTCTTCGCCGCCTGGCTCGGCTACGCCATGGATGGCTTCGACTTCGTCCTCATCGCCCTGGTGCTCACCGTGATCTCGCAGGAGTTCCACCTCTCCACCGTCACGGCCGCGACCCTGGTCTCGGCCGCTTTCATCTCCCGCTGGTTCGGCGGCATGGCGATCGGCGCTCTGGGCGACCGCTTCGGCCGGCGGCCGGCCATTGGGCTGAGCATCGCCCTGTACGCGTTGGGCTCGGCGCTCCGCGGCTTCGCGTGGGACTACTGGTCGCTGTTCGCGTTCCGTATGGTCATCGGTCTGGGCATGGCCGGGGAGTCCGCCGCAAGCGCCACCTATGTGCTGGAGAGCTGGCCCGAACGGCTGGCGCAACAAGGCGAGCGGGATCCTGCTGTCCGGCTACCCCTTGGGAGCGGTGCTCGCCGCCAAGTGCTACGCGTGAATAGTGCCGCACGCCGGCTGGCGGGTGCTGTTCTGGTTCGGCATCGTCCCCGTCGTCCTCGCGATCTATCTGCGCGGACGGCTCCCCGAGGCGAGGGAATGGCGGGAGTCCAGCGAACGGGAGCGTCCGGTCAGCGTCACGGCCGTGCTCTTCACCGGCCGCCGGTCCGCCTGGAATGTGCCCATCGGCGCGGCGGCCGCCCTCGGTGTGTTCCTCGTGCTGTGCCATCAGTCGCTGACCGTCACTCTGCTGCTCGGTCGCCCTGGTCACGGCCTGCTTCATCGCCTTCGCCGTGCAGTTCGCCGGCCGGCTGTGGCCGGTCACGGTGGTCCTCATGGTCACCGTCTTCTGCGGATTCCTGTATTCCTGGCCCTTGCAGTCGCTGTTGCCGACGTATCCGAGGACCGAGCCGCACTACGACCCCGGCCAGGTCTCAAACGCCCTGCTGTACGCCGGGACCGGCTACGCGGCGGGCAGTGTGCTGGTGTGCCTCGCCGGGGACCGTTTCGGCACCCGGCGGGCATATGTGGGGATGCTGCTGCTGTCGCTGCTCTTCGTCATACCCGTGTTCGCCGTCGGCGGCAGCCACATCGTGGCGCTGTGGGTGCTGCTGTTCTGCCTCCAGGGCACCGGGCAGGGTGCCTCCGGCGTACTTCCGAAGTACGTCTCCGGCCACTTCCCGGTCGGGTTCCGGGCCGCCGCGCTGGGCTTCACCTACAACGTCGGCGCGTTGGGGGGTGCCGCGGCGCCCGTACTCGGCGCGAAGCTCGCGGAACCCCTCAGCCTCGGCACAGCGATCGCGGTGCTGGCGCTCTCCCTGACCGCGGTGGTGATCCTGCTGATCGGCTTCGACGTCCCGGCACGGGTGCACTCCTGGGCGGACGCCCGGCGCCCCGCGCTACCGTCGCGCGCTGTCCTCAACTCCCGGACAGGCCTGGAGACCGGGCCCTGACCCGGCGTCCAGCGAGGCGAGCGCCCACGCCGTGGTGTGCCGCGCCCGGGCGTCCAGCAGCGAGTCGGTGCCGGCCATCCGGTGCCGGACCTCCAGCAGGGCCAGACGGGCGAGGTCCGGCAGGAGGTCCGTGCAGCGGTCCGCGATCCATTTGGTGCCACGGGTGGCCATCCACCACGCCCCTGCGGCCCGGCCCGGCCCCGGCCCGTCCAGGGTCCGGGCGGGCGCCGCGCCGGTGGCGTGTCCTGCCGCGGCCAGTACGGCGTGGAACTCGCGGGCGATCAGCCGGTGCCCCAGTTCGCTGGGGTGCAGCCGGTCCACGCTCCACAGGGCTCGGTCAGTCACCCAGCTGGGCCCGGCCAGATGGACGTGAATGGCGCCGTGCCGCTCCGACAGCGCGTGCACCACCGCGTTCACCGCCCCCATCCGCCGGGCCAGCGGGCGGGCCAGCGCTTCCGGCAGGCCCAGCATCTGCCCCGGGTCCGGCAGGCACGCGGTGAGGACGACGGTGCCGTCGGCGCGCAGCGTGCCGAGGACGGCGTGCAGGCGCTGGGCGATGGCCTGGATGTCGTACGAGCCGCGCAGAGTGTCGTTGACCCCGACGAGTACCGATGCCAAGTGCGGGCGTACGAGGCGTGCCTCCGCCAGCTGCCGCCCGGCCACGTCGGTGGTGAGCGCCCCGCTGCTGCTGACGTTCAGCAGCGTCGCGTCCCGCGGTCCGGCGGTGAGCCCTTCGGCGAGCAGCGCCGCCCAGCCGCGCCAGCCGCCGCCCGGTACGGGGTCGCCGAGGCCGGCGGTGAGCGAGTCGCCGAGGGCGGCGAAGCGCAGTATCTGCGGCGTGGCGGTCATGGCGCCGCCTTGCGCAGGGCCGTACGGGACACCGTGTCGTGGGCGGCGAGGAAGGCGTCCACCGCGGCGGGCCAGGCGTAGCGTCCGGCCTGGGCACGGGCGATGGCGCGGCGGATGTGTTCGGGGCGGGCGAGGACGGACTGGACGGCTGCGGCGAACGCGGGGCCGTCGTCGGTGGCGGCGGCGCCGGCGGGGCCGATGAGATCGGGCAGGGCGGAGAGCGCGCTGGCGACGACGGGGGTGCCGCAGGCGAGGGCTTCGAGGGCGGCGAGGCCGAAGGTCTCGGCGGGGCCGGGAGCCAGGACGACATCCGCGGTGGCCTGCAGAGCGGAGAGCGAGACCCGGTCGGCGATGTGCCCGAGAAAGGTGACCGGCAGCCCTGCGGCCCGCGCGCCGGCTTCCAGGCGGGGCCGCAACGGCCCCTCCCCCGCGACGATGAGCACCGCGTCGAGCCCGCAGCGCCGCAGCACCGCGAGCGCCTCCATGGCCCGCCCGGGGCGTTTCTCCGGGGAGAGCCGGGAGCACATGGCCAGGAGCACCTGGTCGTCGGTGGCATACCGACTGCGCAGTGCCGTGCTGTGGTGCCGCGGGTCGCAGTGGTCGAGGTCGACACCGAGCGGAGCGCGTACGACATTGCGCGCGCCGATCCGCTCGAACTCGCCGGCCGCCCAGTCAGTGGTGCAGACGATGCGGGAGAAGGCCCGGGCACTACGGAGATTGAGCCTGTCGGCGACCGCCCTGGCGGCGCCGGCCGGCACGCCCCAGGTGCGGAGGACTCCGTCGACGCTCTCGTGGGAGACCATGACTGCCGGGACGCGCCGTCTGCGCGCCCACGCACCGGTCCAGCGCAGCGTCGTACGGTCGGACACCTCCAGCCGGTCCGGCGCCAGTTCCTCGAGCAGGCGCTCCAGCCGGCGGCGGCCGGCCAGTACCCGGTAGCCGCCGGTGCCGGGCAGCATGAGGCCGGGGAGGGTGATCACCCGGCCCTGGACAGTGAGTTCGTCCCGCGGGGCCGCTCCGGGGACGATGAGCACCGGTTCGTGGCCGGCCTCCAGGTAGCCGGTGCCCAGGTGTGTCAGCGCGGTGCGCAGGCCGCCGGAGACCGGGGTGACGAAGTTGGCGAGGCGGACGATCCGCAGCGGGCTTCCGGGCGGTGTCATGCCGCCACCGCCGTACGGGCGTCGAGGACCTGGTCGTAGTGGTCAAGCAGCAGATCCCCGACGGTTTCCCAGGTGCGGGCCGCCACCGCGGCACGCCCGGCCCGGCCGTATTCCGCGCGCAATGCGGGCGATACGGCGAGCAGCCCCACGGCGTCGCGTACCGCGTCCGCGTCGCCCGGCGGGACCAGCAGACCGGTGACGCCGTGGTCCACCAGGTCCAGCGGGCCGCCGGCGGCCGGGGCTACCACCGGCAGGCCGCTGGCCATGGCTTCCTGGACGGTCTGGCAGAACGTCTCGAACGGGCCGGTGTGGGCGAACACATCCAGCGAGGCGAAGATCCGGGCCAGCTCGTCGCCGGTGCGGCGGCCGAGGAAGACCGCCCCCGGCAGCGTCTCACGCAGCGTCGGTGCGCTCGGCCCGTCGCCGGTGACGACCACCCGCACGCCGGGCAGGGCGCACACACCGGCGAGCAGTTCCACGTGCTTCTCCGCTGCGAGCCGGCCCACGTACCCGACGAGGACCTCGCCGCCGGGCGCGAGTTCGCGGCGCAACGCCTCGTCCCGGCGCCCCGGCCGGAAGCGTACGGAGTCCACCCCGCGCGGCCACAGGTGGACGCGCGGCACGCCGTGCTGCTCCAGGTCGCGCAGCGAGGCCGTGGAGGGCGCGAGGGTCCGGTCGGCGGCGCTGTGGACGGTGCGTATCCGGCGCCACGCGGTGTTCTCGCCGAGGCTGAGGTAGGTGCGGGCGTAACCCGCCAGGTCGGTCTGGTAGACGGCCACCGCGGGGACATGCAGCCGGGTGGCCGCCGCCATGCCCCGCACGCCGAGCACGAAGGGGCTCGCGAGGTGGACGAGATCGGCACGGTGCGCGGCTATGGCCGCAGCCGTGCGGCGGCCGGGCAGGGCGACGCGGACCTGCGGGTAACCGGGCAGTGGGAGGGAGCGGACCCGGACGACCGGGCAGGGGTCCTGGCCGGTCGGCGGGTCCTGCGGACCGGCCGGGGCGATCACGAGCGGCTCATAGCCGCGTCTGGCCAGGTGCTCGGCCGTGCGCAGGGCGCAGTGGGCCACACCGTTGACATCGGGAGGGAAGGATTCGGTGACGATGGCGACTCGCATACCGACGTTGTCGGCGCCCCGGACGTGATCCTGGCCACGTGGATCTTTCGGCCCGAAGAACTCACCGTGAGCGTTCGCCGCCGCCCTCCCCCGCGGGGGGCCGGGCCCGGTCCGACGACTCCGGACGCGTTCCTCTCCCAACAGCCTGCCCGGCCCGGAACGCCACCGACAGGGCTGCCGCGCCGGTGCCGGCCGCCGGGTCCTGGCGGCGCCGGAGCCACCGCGACCCGAGCCGCGGCAGCGATCCTGGGAGCCCTGCACCCTGCTCCCAACGCCTGCCAGGATCACCGGCCCGACAGACGGAGTCCGGCGCCGCCGGGCGAAGCCCGGGAGGCCCCCCAAGGCCGAACGACGCGAGGGCGGCAGAGAAAGGTTCTGGTCAGCGGGCGGGCTCGCCGGAACTGAGGCGGCCTCGCACTGCGGTCTGCACTTCGGCTTCCTCGGCGGGGTCGGCGGCGAGGCGGCGCAGTTGGGCGAGTACGCGGACATCGGCGGTGGCGGCATGGCGGGCGGCCAGCTCGCGGGTGGTCTCCTCGCAGTCCCAGAGGCACTCGACGGCGAATCCGGCGGCGAAGGAGGGGTCGGTGGCGGCGAGGGCCTGTGCGGCGATGCCTCTGAGCTGTGATGACGAGGTCTCGCGGTAGACGTGCCGGAGCACCGGGGAAGCGCAGCCGATCGACAGCCGGCCGGTGCCTTCGACGAGGACGGCGAGGCCCGCGGCGTCCGCGCCTTCGCGTTGTACGAGCCGGCGCAGCGCGCCGAGCACCCGCTGGGTGTCCTGGTGGTCGCCGCGGCAGGCGAGCACACGGGCGGCGGCGGCGCCGAGGGCGTCCTCGCGCGGGGACCAGGCGCGGGCACGGTCGAGCGCAACGGTCCCGCGCATCCTTTCGAAGGATTCGAGGGCGGCGCGGGCGACGGTTTCCGAGGGGTCGGCGGCGGCGGATTCGATGAGGTCGAGGGCCTCGGGGTCCTGCCGGTCGGCGAGATGGCGCAGTGCGGCGGCGCGAGCGGCGTCCGGCCCGCCGCGGGCGGCATCGATGAGCTCGGGCCGGTCCTCGAGGCCGGCGACAGCGGCGAGGCAGCGGGCGGCGGGGGCGTCACGGTACTGGGCGGGGTAGGCGTCCAGGCCCTGCTGCGCCCAGTCGAGTACGGCGCGCACGCTCCAGCCCGGGGTGGGGCCGGTGGGCCTCATCTGCCGCTGCCAGCGGTCGAAGGAGGTCTGTTCGGAGGCCTTGCGGACTCGCGCGGCGACGGCCGGGTCGACAGAACCGTCGGTGTTCTCGGCCCACAGCCGCCAGGGCCGGGGTTCGTACGCATCGCGAATGGCCGCCGCGAGCTGGGCATCGCCCTCCTCCGTCTGCGGGAAGCGGGCCAGAACCGCCGTGCCGAGGACGCACAGTCCCGCGTCGTCGTCACGGACGGCGAGCTCGTCCAGGGCCCATTCCCAGCAGCCTCCCACGGCGGCGTAACGGCGCAGCAGGTGCAGCGCGTCACGGCGCCCGTATCCGGCGAGGTGGCCGAGGACGGAGAGGGCCAGGCCGCAGCGGTACTCGTCGACGGAGGCGACGGCATCGGGGAGGAGGCCGTCCGGGTGGAAGAGGTGCTGTTCGATTCCGTCGAGCGGGCCCTCGAGCTCGGAGTAGAGCCGTGCGTAATAGAGGGAGCGGGACTCCACACGCCAGTCGTGACGTGGGTCACTCAGGACGCACCGCTCCAACGCGACGAGGGCTTCCGCTCGCTGCGCCGCCAGGGCATGCAGGGTCCCGTCACCGCGTCCTCGCTGGAGGAGGCCGAGAAGGGTCCCACTGGGCGCTATGTCGGGATCGAACATGAGGTCAGCATCCGGTGCGGGGGGTTTCGCTGGCAACGGGATTTCCGCCGCCGGTGTGCCCGGCATCCTTACCGCTGTCGTCAAGCCTTATGCCTGGCAGCGCTGGGGAATGCATTGGGGACCGGGCGGCCCGCAGCTTACCCGGAGTCGGCCATTCCGCGGAGTCTGCGGCGACCGGCGACCACAAGGCCCTTGGCATACGCCAGGAGCACCACCGGTATGGGTATCACCGAAAGCCTTACAGGACATCGCACCCTGTGACAGAGTCGTCACTGGCCCTTCCGTCCGCACCAGCCGCCCAGCGTCTGTATCGGAGACCACGTTCGGAGAACGTCATGCCGTCCCATATGCATGCGGAGCCGTCACCCGCACCACCGCCGGAGCCCGGCGCGGTCGAGGCACTCATCTCCCAGGCGCGCCAGTTACGGGGCCGGGTGGACGCCGTCCGCCGTGACTCCGCGCCGCCCATGGAAGAGGACGCGGACCCACAGCTGCGCTGGCAGCGCGCATTGTGCGACCTCGCCGTCCACCAGCTGGACGACCTGGGCGAACATCTCGGCCAATTGCGGGACGGCCTCCCCGAACCCGCCCCCGCCGAGCCGGGCGACCACCCGACGCGGTTGCCGCGGCAGCAACTGGGTGCCATGGCCGCGCACGCCCTCGGAAGGGCCGGCAGCGCCGAGTGGGACCTGCTCACCGACGCGGTCGAGTGGTCGGACGACCTGTACCACATCTTCGGCCGCTCACCCGAGGACGGCCCGCTGACCCTCGACGAGTTGCCGTCCTGGCTCTTCGCCGAGGACCAGCAGACCCTTACCTCGATGGTGACCGGATCTCTGGTGGACGGCCGGCCCATCGACGGCGAATTCCGCATCGTGCGTCCCGACGGCTCCGTGCGTACGGTGCACATGGTGGGCGAGCCGGTACTCGACACCGGCGGGGCCACCGCCTCCCTGTGGGCGGTGCTCCGGGACGTCAGCGAACTGCGCCGCAGCCAGCGAACGCTGCGCGAAACCCGTGACTCGCTGCAGCGTCAGCGGCAGATCGCCCAGACCGAGCACAGGCTGGCGGTCGAGCTGCAGGAAGCCGTGCTCCCGCCATGGCGCGGCTCCCTGCGGTTCCCGCAGGGGGGCGGTCCCATCAGCGTGGACCTCGCCGCCCACTATCTGCCCTCAGGGACCAGCGCCCTGATCGGCGGCGGCTGGTACGACGCTTTGCCACTGCCCGACGGATCGACCCTACTGACGGTCGGCGACCTGACGGGCCACGGAGTGGCGGCCACCTCCGGCATGGCGATGCTGCTCGGAGCCCTTCGCGGGATGGCCCTGGCGGGGCTGGAGCCCGCGCCCCTGATGGGCTGGCTCGACCAGCTGCTCGACACCTCCGCGCAGCCCACCCTGGGCAGCGCCCTGTGCTGCCGCTACCGTCCGGAGGACCGCGCCCTGGTGTGGGCCCAGGCAGGGCACCCCGCCCCGCTGCTGTTCCGCAACGGGACGGGGCGCGTCCTGGATCCCCCCGAGGGCGTACTGCTCGGCGCCACCTGCGGCGCCCGCTACGCCCAGACCACCGAGCAGCTCGCCCCTGGCGACCTGCTCGTCCTGCACACCGAGGGGCTGGTGCCACGCCACGCCACCGACGTCGCTGCGGGCACCCAGCGGCTGCTCGCCATGGGTCCGCGGTTCGCGGACGCCCGTACCGCGCAGGACTGCGTGCGCACGGTGGTGGAAGAACTCGGAACTCCCGAACGCGAGGACGACGCCTGCGTGCTGATCGCCCGGTTCCCCTGAGCGCGATTCGCCCGATTCCTGGTTATTGGTTTGGGTTTCCTGTAGGTGATCCCGGCAGTCGGCCCGTTCGGCGGCGGGTCGTCTGCTGACCGGTGCCCCGCCGTCTACACCGCTTTGTTCCGGGCAGGCTTGGGCATCGCCAGCTGGATCTCGTCGCGCAGTTCCTGGATCTTGGGGAAGCTCGAATACCGGCCGGTGAGCCGGTACATCTCACGCAGCCGGTCCCAGGTCCGGTGGGACGAGGTCTTGTTGATGGCGGCAAGGGCCAGCCTGGCGTAGGTGTCGGCCTGCTCGGGGTCATCGGCGATGAAGCAGGCGGACGCCATCGAGATATGGTCAAAGATCATCGACCGCTCCCGCCCCGCCTGCCGCAGCGCCATCGCCCGATTGCCGTGGTACTGCGACAGGCTCGCGGCGGCGGGGTCATGCTCGGCCAGGGTGCGGAACACCAGCGCCTGCATGCCGTGCAAATCCGCCTCGTCGAACAGTTGCATCCAACTCGGCGGCGGAACATCGCTCCGGTCGGAGACAAACAGATCCTCCGCCTGCCCCAAGGTGCGCCGGGCGGCCTGTCCCTGGCCCTTGGCCGCCAGCGCCCACGCCTCGATCGTGTTCAGCATGGCCATGGTGCGCGGCAGCGTTTCCTCGCCGGACCCCGACTTCGCCAGCTGCATCAGGTCCAGCGCGTCGTCGGGCCGCCCGAGATGCACCATCTGGCGGGCGGCCCGGGAGAGCGCCTCTCCGGCCCGGGGCCGGTCGCCGCCCTCCCGGGCCGCGTGCGCGGCGATCACGAAGTACTTCTGCGCGGTGGGTTCCAGACCCACGTCATGTGACATCCATCCGGCCAGTACGGCGAGATTCGCCGCCACCCCCCACAGCCTGCGTTGCAGCGGCAGGGGATGATGGTAGGAGAGCATCCCGCCCACCTCGTTGAGCTGGCCGACGACCGCCTTGCGCTGGAGCCCGCCGCCACGCGACGCGTCCCAGGCGCGGAACACTTCGACCGAGCGCTCAAGGGCCTCGATCTCCTGGGCCCCGACCGGGGCCGCCTCGTACCGGTCGAAAGAAGCTGGGTCGGCGGAGAGTGAACTGAGGGGGTCATCGAACGACGGAGCGTCGGCCGCCAGTGTCGGATCGGTGTGGAGCCACTCGTGCATGGCGCCGCTGAGAGCGGAGCCAGCGGCGAGCGCGGCGCCCGCGCCCACCAGACCGCGTCGGTTGAGCATGAGGTCCATTCCCGTGAATTCGGTGAGGACCGCGGCCGTCCGTTCCGGTGCCCAGGGCAGACCGTCGACGGCCTGTTTCTTTCCCTTACTCCGATGCCGGCCGAACCCGAGATCCTCGATGGTTACGACACGGCCGAGACGCTCGGTGAACAAAGCCGCCAACACACTCGGCACGGGCTCGCGCGGCGATTCCCCGGTTTCGATCCAACGGCGTACCCGCGAGGTGTCGGTCGCCAACTGGGGGTGGCCCATGGCCGCCGCCTGCCGGTTGACCAGCCGTGCGAGTTCGCCCTTGGACCAGCCGGTGAGGCCGAACAGGTCCGCGAGTCGGGTGTTGGATTCCTTGCCCACGTCAAGCCCCCAGGTTCCTCGGCTGAGTTGACAGTAATCCGCAGATCCAGGGCGTGGGAACATTCGCCAGGGTTCGCCAGGGTGCGCCACATGGTCTGCCACCCAGACCGGGGTGTCAGGTAGAAAGGCGCCACCCGGCCCGGCAGCAGCCGGCTCCCGGAAGTGTATGTTCGGAAGAACTTGATGAGCGGATGAACGCCTGACAGTTTCCTTACGTACCTATCGGGGAGGGCGCCCGGCGCGTGGACGACCGGACCACCGGCCCGGAGCCCGCATTCCCCAGGGTGCGGGAGGACCGGACGCCGACACCGGTTCCGGTACCGTCCACGCGTCGGCACCGCTCCAGAGCTGTCCAATGAACTTGCAGGCACAGGAAGGGACTGTCCCCCCCTCATGTACACAGCATCGTCCTCCGTGTCCGCCCCGCCCCGGCCCTCGTACACCTCCGGGGCCGACACCGTGATACGACCCCGCCCCCTCGTCGCCGCCCGGCGGGGCATGGCGGCGGGTGCCGCTCACCCGCTCAGCGGGAGACTCGACTTGACCGGCCCCCAGGGCGCTCAACTGCGCACGGCGATCGCCTCGGTACAGCGGATCTGCCCCGAGTTCACGCCCGTCCAGCTGCTGCGGCGAAGCGGACGCTCGGTGCTGCTGGTCGGCACTTCCGGACGCAGCCCGGCGGTCGCCAAGTGCCTGCTGGACCACTCCCCCGCGTGGGTCGAACGGTTCCAGCACGAAATAGCGGCCTATCGGTCTTTTGTGCGACATCGCCCCCCCGCCAGGGTGCCACGGCTGATCGCCGCAGATCCGGAGAGCTGCACCCTCGTCCTGGAGCGGATGCCCGGCCGGCCCGCCGCCCTCCAGCGGCATCCGGTCGAAGCCCCGCCGCGGACCGATGTGCGGGCCACGCTCGGCGCGTTCTGCCGGGTGAATCTGTGGCGTCCGCCGACCCGGGTGTTCGAAGCCCCGCTGGACTATCCGACCCGGATCTCCCGCTACCACGAGCTGGGGTTGCTCACCGACCGCGACATGGGCGATCTGCAGAAGCTGCTGCACGGCCTCGGCCATGTGCCGTGGCAGTTCAACCACGGTGACGCCCTGCTGTCGAATGTGCTGCTGTCCCCGGCCGGTCCCGTGCTGGTGGACTGGGAGCACGCCGGTTGGTATCTCCCTGGCTATGACCTCGCGGTCCTCTGGTCGATATTGGGCGACGACCCGGTCACCCGGCGGCAGATCAGCCAGATGGCGCAGGCGGCCGGTCCGGCTTCCCGGGACGCCTTCCTGGTGAACCTGATGCTTGTCCTGACCAGGGAGATCCGTACCTACGAGACCGCAGTGCAGCGCGCCATGCGCAGCACCGTCCCAGCCGCTCCCGGGGCGGCCGAGGCCGGCGAGGAGCAGCGGCTGCTGCTGCGCCGGCTGCACGACGACTGCGGCCTGGCCCGAAGGGCCGTCAGGGCCGCCGTCGGTACGAGGTGAGCTCCCCCCTCGGGCGACTCGGTCCGGACGTTCCGGGGCAGGTTTTCCTGTCCCGGAACGCCGGCCGCACCCAAGTCCGGCCCGAAGGGCTGATCCGCGCCGCCGGGCTTGATTCGTGGGCCCGTCCGGTTTCGCACAGTTGACGGACAGTCCGGCAACAGATACCTCTGAGGTTCTGTCAGGCCCCTGCCGGCCCGGCCAACCACAGGAGGCTGCGGTGCGAAGATCGGTCACACTCAGAACGGCCACGGCGACGGTCGCTCTCGCCGCGCTTCTGCCAGTGGTCTCCCCGTCATCGTCCGCCGGTGCGACGGCGCCGGGGACCTTATCGCTCCAGCAGGCCTTCGCCGAGGCCGCACAGCGGTATCGGGTGCCTGAGGAGGTGCTGCTCGGGGTCTCCTATCTGGAGTCGCGCTGGGATGCGCACGCGGGTCTGCCGAGCGTCACCGCCGGCTACGGTCCGATGCATCTGACCGACGCGCGCACCGCACTCGCCGACTTCCCGCAGCAGGGCGACGGGGGCAATGACGCTCGCGGCGACGACCAGCGGCCGCTGACGAGCACTGCCGGCACCGTGAGCACCGCAAGCGCGGTGAAGGACGTAACGAAGCTGCCGGCGACGCTCACCACGCTGGAGCGCGCCGCCGGCCTCACCGGGCTGTCCGGCGAGCAGCTGCGCAAGAACCCGGCTGCCAATGTCGAAGGGGGCGCGGCGCTGCTCCTCGCCACGCAGAAGGCGCTGGGCGAGCCGCTGAGCTCCGACCCGGCGGACTGGTACGGGGCAGTGGCCCGCTACTCGGGGGCCGACGACGCCAAGACCGCCGCCGTCTTCGCCGACAATGTCTTCCAGGTGGTCCGGGACGGTGAGGCCCGCACCACGGACAGCGGCCAGCCGGTCGCGCTGAGCGCCCATCCGGGCCTGGTCCCGGGCACCGCCCAGGTCCGTGCCCAGGTCCGTGCGCTGGGTCTGAAGGACATCGACAACAGCGGCACCGAGTGCCCGCGCCAACTGGCCTGCGAGTGGCTCCCGGCACCCTACGAGGAGTTCGGCGCCGGTGACTACGGAAACCATGATCTCGCCGACCGCCCCAACGATGAGAAGATCGACTACATCGTCATCCACGACACCGAGGGTTCCTGGGACACCACCCTCAAGCTGGTGCAGGACCCGACCTATCTCGCCTGGCACTACACGATCCGGTCGGCCGACGGCCATGTGGACCAGCATGTGCAGACCAAGGACGTCGGCTGGCACGCGGGCAACTGGTACGTCAACGCCAAGTCGATCGGCATCGAGCACGAGGGTTTCCTCGCTGAGCCCGGCACCTGGTACACGGAGTCGATGTACCGCAGCTCGGCCCGGCTGGTGGCGTACCTCGCGCAGAAGTACCGCATTCCCCTGGACCGGCAGCACATCCTCGGCCACGACACCGTGCCCGGCCCCACCACCTCGTACATCCCGGGAATGCACACCGACCCCGGCCCGTACTGGGACTGGGCGCACTACTTCCAGCTGATGGGCGCCCCGCTGCGAGCCACCGCCGGCCCACAGGGCGGGCTGGTCACCATCCGGCCGGACTACGAGAAGAACCAGCCGGTGTACACCGGCTGCGTCAAGGCCGGTGACACCTGCCCGGCGCGCGGCTCGGAGGCAGTGCGGCTCTACACCGAGCCGAGCGAGGACGCCCCGTTGGTGAAGGACATCGGACTGCACCCGAACAGCGACTCCACCACCGGCGTCAATGACACCGGGGCCCGCGCCTCCACCGGCCAGCAGTTCGCGGTCGCGGAGCGGCAGGGCGGCTGGACAGCGATCTGGTACCTCGGGCAGAAGGCCTGGTTCCACGACCCGGTACAGCAGCCGACCGCCGTCAACGCACGAGGGTGGGTCATCACCCCGAAGGAGGGCCTGGCCGACATCCCGGTGTACGGCCGCGCCTACCCGGAAGCGGCGGCCTACCCCGCCGGCGTTCCGGTGCAGGTGGTCTCCCCACTGCCGTACAAGCTGCTCGCGGGACAGCGGTATGTGCTCGGCCAGCGGACACTGGGCGAGTACTACCGGTCGGTGACCTTCGACCCCGCGCAACATGTGGTGGTACGGGGGCAGCAGGAGTACTACGAGATCCAGTTCGGCCACCGGGTGGCGTACGTGAAGGCCGATGACGTGAGCGTGCTGCCCTCGACGCGGGGGTGACGGGCCCGCCGGCTGCTCAGCCCTGCTGGAACATCTCCGCCGGCAATGGCTTGAGCAGCTGGTACAGGTCGTCGGTGATCGGCCGGTCCCAGGTGGCGATGGTCACCTGGACACCGTCGCTGCGGTCGAACTGGGAGCAGGCGATCCTGGCCTCGGAGAGTTTGACACGGCGCACGATCAACAGGTTGTCGCCCTGCATCACGGGGGTGTCCTCGATGTCGACGACCTCCACCGGCTCATCGTTGCCGAGGGCCACCAACAGCTGAGCCACCTCGAAAGGCGGCTGGCCCTCCTCCAGCTCGCGGGCCGGCGAGTTCTCGGGGAGGTTGCCGATCAGCATCGCGGGGCCACGGC
The DNA here is from genome assembly GCF_005047355.1 of Actinacidiphila oryziradicis. Classification (GTDB taxonomy): domain Bacteria; phylum Actinomycetota; class Actinomycetes; order Streptomycetales; family Streptomycetaceae; genus Actinacidiphila; species Actinacidiphila oryziradicis. The sequence continues at coordinate 96,049 of NZ_SUMC01000027.1, read as the reverse complement.
CCCCGAAGAGGTCGTAGCGCAGGAAAATGCCCTGGCAGCTGCCGTCCGGGCCCGGCAGCAGGCCCGCGCCGAGATTGCCCGGCCAGTCCCCCGGGTCCATGGCGAGGACATCGAAGTCCGGCCCGGTGGGCACTGCGGCATTGCGGCGGCGGAGGAACGACATGCCGACATCGTACGTGCCCGGGGCCGCCGCGCGGCCCCGGGTCGTGGTGCTCACTTCCCGCCGTATGTGGCGTATGTGCCGTGCGACAACACCTTGGCCAGTCCGGCGTGATCAGTGCCGACCTTTCGGTAGACGGTGGACAGCATTGCTGTCACGGAACGTTCCGTCATGCCCCGGCCTTCGGCGATCCGGGCGGTGGAATGGCCGAGGACGGCCTGTTCGGCCACTTCCTGCTCCTGGGCGCTGAGCGCGTCGGTGCCGTCGGAGAGCAGTTGCAGGGGGCGCAGCCCGGCGGCGGCGAGCTCCTCACGGGCGCTGGCTGCGAGCGGGTCGGCACCGCAGTTCACCGCGCTCTCCAGACCGCGGTGGAGCTGGTCGGCCGCGTCCTGGGCGAGGCCGGCGCGACGCAGGGCGGCGCCGTGGCCGACCAGCGCCCGGGCCAGTTCGTAGGAAGAGGGAGAGCGCTCAAGGTGCCGGACGGCATCGGCCAGCAGTTTCATCTGTTCGGGGCCGCTGGTCACCAGCGCGGAGGCATGGAGCGCTTGGCCGATCGCGGTCTCGGTACCGAACTGGCGGGCGCGCTCAAGAGCGTCCCGGGTGATGGTGGTGGCGCGTGCGGGGTCGGCGTAGGCCACGGCATCAGCGAGGTGGAGCTGCCAGGGGCACCAGGCGGGATTGCGCATACCGCGTCCTTCCAGACGGCTCCCTACCGCCGTCAGGTGCCGTTCGGCCTGTGTGTTCAATCCCTGTGCCAGGAGGATTTCACTGAACACGGTCTGCGAGTCGGGGTAGACGACGGCGTTCGGGATCACATCGCCGAAGCTGGATTCGTCGGCGAGTTTCCGGGCTTCCTCGGTGCGGCCGCGGGCAAGCAGGATCTCGATGAGGACGCCGACCGCGGACCAGCGGGCGGGGGTCGACTGCCCCGCCCGGTCGGCGATCCGCAGACCTTCGCGCACCACGTTCTCGGCCGCGGCGAGCCGGCCGCGCCGGTAGCGGATGTAGCCGAGGAGGGAGAAGCCGAACAAGAGGTGCGCGCCGCGCCAGCCCTTGCGCTCCAGTTCGGCGATTCCCTTGATGAACAGGGCTTCCGCCCGGCCGGGCTGGTCGCAGTACATGAAGGTCAGGGCGACCATGACCGGCAGTTCGAACCCGTAGTCGTCGTCCGTCCAGCTGAGACCGGTGCCGAGCGCTTCCTCGGCGAAGCGCAGTGCGGTGGCGGCGGGTTCGCCCTTCACCACCGCGTCCCAGGCCCGCAGGCCGAGGATGTAACGCTCGGGCAGCGCGCGGCCGGTCAGATGACCAGCCAGCCTGGCGAGCCTGCGGGACCGCGCGGGTGAGTCCTGTTCATCGGCTCGGAAGGCGTCATACATGAACTGCTCCGCCTGCATACGCAGCCGACTGCGGTGGCTGGCGGCCCGTTGCGCCTCTTGGGCGACGACCTGTGCGGCCTCCGCCATGCGGTCGGAGTGCGCCAGCGCCTGGGCGAGCCGGTAGGTGACGGACTCGCGAAGCGCCGGGGTGATCGTCGGCTCCTCCAGGGCGGCCCGTAGATGGTTGACCGTGGTGGTTGGCTCGCTGAGCAGCGCTGAGCGGCCGAGTTCGTAAAGGACCGCGGCGCGCTCGGCGAAGGGCGGGGGTTCGCGCAGAGCACGGTCGAGGCAGCGCCGGGCGGCCTCAGGGGCGCCGGATCGCAGGTACTCGCGAGCGGCTTCGCGTAGTTGGTGGACGACCCAGGGGTCTCCCTCGGGCTGCGTCTCCAGCAGATGGCGGGAGGCCGCGGTGGCTCCGAGCCCCGCGTCGACGACCGCGCGCGCTGCCTCGCCGTGCATGCTGACGCGGAAGGCGCCGGGAATGGCACGGTAGATGGCGGTGGCGACCAGTGGGTGGGCGAAGCCAAGGGTGGCGTCCGGACCGGAGCGGCGGAGGATGCGCTCCTGGCGCAAGCGCTCGATCACATCGACGGCCTCCTCCGCCCCGATGGCGGCCAGGCGCGCGGCGAGGGACGCCGAGATCTCGGTGCCGAGAACAGCCGCGGCCCAGGTGAAGCGGACCTTGGAGGTGCCCAGGCGCGCGATCCGCTCGACCAGGCCGTCTCCCTTCACCGCGGCGGCGAGCTGCGGGAGTTCCGGGATGCTCTCCTGCTGTGCCTTGAGCCCGCGGTCCAGGATCTTGGCGGTGAGCTCCACGATCTCGAAGGGGTTTCCTCCGGTGACGGCCCAGCATTCCCGGCAGAAGCCGTCGTCGGAGCCCTCGCCCAGCGAGTCGCGGACCACCCGGCCGACCGCGCCGGGCGTGAGGCATCAGGTCGAAGGGGCGCGAGCCGTGTCGCGCGGCGATCTTGCGGAAGTGGGAGGCTTGGAGCGGAAGTTCGTCGGGGCGGTAGCCGATGACGACCAGCATCGAAAGCTCTTCGGCCCTCGGGACGAAGGCGGCCAGCCAACCGAGGGATTCACTGTCGGCCCAATGAGCGTCGTCCAGGACCAGGACCAGGGGACCGTGCTTCACCGCGAGCCGGGTCATGATCCAGTCCAGGCCGTCGCGCACCCCCGTGGGATCGGGCTCGATGCCGTCCCGCGCCGCCACCAGGCCGAGGGCGGGCGCGACGATGTCGTACCAACTGCCCAGTACCCCGGGGTGTTCCTTCTCCGGGATGGCCGCGAGCAGGGGCTGGACAAGCTGCCGTAGTACGTGGAACGGCAGCCGCTGCTCCTGTTCGCCGCCGCGCGCCGACAGCACCGTACAGCCGCGGACGGCGGCACGCCTGCGCGCCTCGGCGAGAAGCGCGGTCTTCCCGAGCCCCGCCGGCGCCGAGTACACGAGCAGGCCACCGCGCCGGACCCGGCTCGGATCGTCCTGCTCGACGCAGAGGTCGGTCAGCGCTCTGTCCAGCGCACCGAGTTCGGCCTCCCGCTCAAGCAGTGACTGGTGATCTCGCACAATCCGCTGCCCCACGTCCACCATCTCGGATCCTGTTCCCCTCCGGCTGCGCCGACGTCCAGGCTACGCTGCCAGGTCGCACTCCGTGACCCTTTCGACACAATTGGGTGACGAGGGACGGGGTACGGCGTCCGGACCCGGCTTCCAGAGCCGACCGAACTACGTAATGCCAAATTTCCACATTTACCTTCTTGACCTGTCGTAATACGTCATTTTCACTCGTAGTTACCGGAACGCCACACACCGACGGCGATCCAGTGAGTAGGAGACGGATGATGACGCATGTGGCCCTCGCCTCGATCTCCATCCCATTCCCGGGGCGGATCAGCCCGGACGCCGGACAGGCTCGCTGTCACACCATCGAGTGGCTCCGCGAGTTCGGCTTACTCGACGGAGACACCGCGATCGCGGAGTACGACGCCCTGCAACTGGAACGCCTGACGGCGTTCTTCTACCCGGACGCGGTGGGCACGGACCTCGACCTGGGGACGGATGCCAACGGCTGGGTCTTCGTGTTCGACGACCAGTTCGACGGCCCGTCAGGTCAACGGCCGGAGACGGTCGCCCGCCTGGTGGACACCATCACGCGGATCATGGACGAGACGAAGCCACCGCTGGGCACCGCCCCTGCAGCGCTGGCGGACAGCTTCCGGGACCTGTGGCTCCGCGCGACCGACGGCCGCCCCGCCCTCTGGCGGCACCGGTTCCGGGAACACTGGGCGGACTATCTCCGCGCGTACCACTGGGAGGCGGTGAACCGTACTGCCGGGGACCCTCCGGGCCTCTTCGCGTTCCTGCGGGCCAGGCGGGACTCCATAGGCGTCCAGACCTGCCTCGACCTCGTCGAACGGTGCGGGGGGTACACACTTCCCGACGAGGTCCACGCCGCCTTCCCGCTGGCCGCGATGCGGCAGCTCACGGAGGAAGTAGTGATCTTCGTCAATGACATAGTCTCGCTCGACAAGGAGCTGGCCGCCGGGGACGTCAACAACAGCGTTCTCGTACTGCGGCACGAGCAGGACTGCACACTGCCGCAAGCCGCCCACCGGGTGGCGGCCATGGCCAACACCCGCGTCGAGCGGTTCCAGCAACTCGCCGCCCGCCTCGCCACGGCATCGTTCCCGCCGGTCATGCGAGCCAATCTGGATCACTACGTCGACGGCATGCGCAACATCATGCGCGGAAACCTGGACTGGTCCCTGGAGACCAGCCGCTACGGCGACGCGGGCATCGCCGCCGTGAGCGGCGGCCGGCAGCGGCCGTGGGCGAACCTCATCATCCTTCCCGCGCAAGGGAGCTGAGCAGGGTCACAGCCTCCTCGGCCCGTTCATGGGGCACGAAGAGGTGGTCGTGGTGGAAGCCCGCCACCACGTTGCAGCTGAGCTCCGAGCGTGCCAGTACGGCGGCGACAGCCGCGGTCAGGCCCACCGTCTCCAGCGCGGAGTGCACTCGCAAAGTGATCCAGGCGGCGGCATAGTCGTAGGCCAGACCGGCGGCGTCGGCCTCCTCCTGACGCAGGACGAGGGTCAGACCCTCGTCCTCGGCTACGGTCACCACAGGGCTGACGCCCGGGGGGACACCACCGGCCACCGTCGTGAAGACATAACAGCCGGGGTTCAGGCGTGGCCTCATGCCGCCGAGCAGCTTCGCCAGATCACGTTCTCCGGTCATGACCAGCACTTTATGTCTGGGCGCCTTCCTGGGCAGCGCCTCCCCGTCCTGTCGTGCTGATACTAATGTTGGTGCCGCCGTCACCCATCTGTTGGCCACAAGGGAGGCTGTGTGCGCGGGCATCCGGAAGTGAGAACGGCGATGGATCCCGCCGAAGTGCGTTCCCGGGTCCTTGACGGCCACAGCCGGCTGCGTGACCTGCTGAGCGGGTTGAGCGATGAGGCCGCGCGGCGGCCCAGTGCTCTGCCCGGCTGGAGCCGGGCCCATGTGCTGTCGCACATCGAGGGGGTGTGCCTCGCGCTGGCCCGTCAGGCGCGCTACGCGTTCAGGGGCGAGATGGTCGAGCCGTACGACGGAGGCCGTCCGGCGCGTGACGCCGCGATCGAGGCCGGGGCGTCGCGTACGGCGGCGGAGCTGCGTAGGGCCGTCGAGGACGCCCTGGGCGAAGCCGGGGCCGCCTGGACCGCGGCGGGGCCGCAGGACTGGGCAAGGCCGGTGCGCTATCGGGACGGGGATCTCGTAGCCGTACTTCTCAGCTGGTGGCGGGAGTTGGAGATTCACACCGCCGACGCGGACCTCGGCTACCGGTCCGATGGCTGGACCCGGGAATTGTGTGGACACGCTCTGGACTTCCTGGCGCCGCGCGCGCCGCAGGGCGTGCGGCTGGAGCTGGTGGCAACGGACGGTCCCGAGGCCCGCTCCTACGGCACCGGCGAGCCCTACGTCGTGCGTGGGGCTCTGGCCGATCTGACCGCCTGGATGGCGGGACGCGCACCGTCCGGCCCACTGGACGGCGGTGGAACGCCGTTGCCCGGGCTCGGGCCCTGGCCGTGACCTCGCACGCGCCGCCGTCGCTGAAATCGTGACGGAGGGCCAGGGCTGATCGCCGCCGGCCGCGCGGGCCGGCCGGGACGAGCGGCCGCGACCTCTGTGCGGCGCTCACCCGGCCGGCCGGCTTTGCAGCTCACCTTCGCTCAGGTCAGGTCGAACTCGCCGTCACGCGCGCCGAGCACAAAGGCCCGCCATTCGGCGGGGGTGAAGATCAGGGCGGGTCCGGCGGGGTTGCGGCCCTGCCGCATCGCGATGAATCCCTCGACGAAGGCGATCTGGACGTCTCCTATGCCCTGGCTGCTGGACTGCCACTGCGCCTGCGTCAGATCGAGCTGCGGCTGTTCCCAATCAGCCAGCCGCTCTCCGACCGTGCTTTCGGCCACGTCCGTTCTCCTCCCGACATCGTCGTCGTCCGGGGCTCAGCCTAGCGATCGCAGCCAGGTCCCGGACAGGGGCAGGAACAACCTGCCCAGGCCCGGCGGGTGTTCATGCTCCGAGTGGCTCCGAGCCGACCACCCACATGGAGAAGAACTGCGCGCCGCCACCGTAGGCATGGCCCAGCGCCCGGCGGGCGCCGGGTACCTGGTGCGCGCCCGCCCGGCCGCGTACCTGGAGCGCCGCCTCAGCGAAGCGCAGCATGCCGGAGGCACCGATGGGATTGGCCGACAGGACACCGCCGGACGGGTTAACCGGCAGGTCCCCGTCCAGCTCGGTCACCCCTGACTCGGTCAGCTTCCAGCCCTCGCCCTCCGCCGCGAACCCCAGGTTCTCCAGCCACATCGGCTCGTACCAGGAGAAGGGCACATACATCTCCACAGCGTCGATCTGGCGGCGTGGATCGGTGATCCCCGCCTGCCGGAATACGTCCGCGGCGCAGTCGCGCCCGGCGCGCGGGCTGACGAAGTCCTTGCCCGCGAACATCGTCGGCTCACTGCGCATGGCGCCGCCGTGCACCCACGCCGGTGGATGCGGGGCGCGGCGCGCTCCGGAGGTGTCGGTGAGCACCATGGCGCAGGCGCCGTCGGAGGAGGGGCAGGTCTCGGAGTAGCGGATGGGGTCCCAGAGCATGGGCGAGGACTGCACTGCGGCGAGGGTGAGGTCCTTCTCGTGGAGATGCGCGTAGGGATTCTTCAGCGCGTTACGGCGGTCCTTGTACGCGACCAGCGTGCCTACGGTGTCGGGCGCGCCGGTACGGCGCATATAGGCCCGCACATGGGGCGCGAAGAAGCCGCCGGCACCCGCGAGGAGCGGCTGCTGGAAGGGGATGGGCAGCGAGAGGCCCCACATGGCATTGGACTCGGACTGCTTCTCGAAGGCGACCGTCAATACGGTGCGGTGGACACGGGCAGCGACAAGATTGGCGGCCACGAGTGCCGTCGACCCGCCGACGGAGCCCGCGGTGTGCACGCGCAGCATGGGCTTGCCGACCGCGCCGAGCGCGTCGGCGAGGTACAGCTCGGGCATCATCACCCCCTCGAAGAAGTCGGGTGCCTTGCCGATGACGACGGCGTCGATGTCCGCCCAGGTCTGCTCCGCGTCGGCGAGCGCTCGGCTCGCCGCTTCGCGGACGAGTCCGGCGATGGACACGTCGTGGCGCGCGGAGGTGTGCCTGGTCTGGCCGATCCCGGTGATGGCCACCGGCTCCTTGCTCATGGCGCCTCCCAGCGCGTTGGGGGGCTCGGCAAACCCGCCGTGGCCGATGCCGCGCGATCAACGTCCTCGCAGGTCATGGCAGCCTGACGGAGCCCTGATAGGTGGGATGGGGGAAGGGGGGCCACCTCCCGGAGGTTGCCGGGCGAAGGGCTTCGGCGACCGGCGACAACGCGCCGGGGGAGCCGGCCGGCGCAGTCGGCCGGTGTCACAGCTCGGCCCGTGGCGAGGTCCCACCTGCCGACGGGCCCTCTGTCACGGTGCGGGCTGCTTCCTGTCCTGGCAGGCGACGGCGGCGACGGGCGTACGGGCATGCCGGTGCGGCCCGTCGCGGGTGCGCCGGCGGCGTTCACGGCCGCTCCGCTTCGAGCACGGCGACCAGGTTCTGCTGCAGGCAGGGGCCGGAGGTCGCGTGCGCCAGGGCGCGCTGGGACTCGCCCCGGTGAATACGGGCGGCGGCCTCACCGAGGCGGATCAGCCCCGCCGCCATGACGGGGTTGGCGGCCAGCGCCCCCCCGGAGGGGTTGACGGTGACGTCGTCGCCGAGGCGCAGCGCCTTGCGCAGGAGGAGTTCCTGGAAGGTGAAGGGCGCGTGCAGCTCGGCTGTGTCAACAGGGGCCTCGAAGGCACCGGCGCGCTCGGCGGCGAGCCGGGTGGAGGGCGAGTCGGTGAGATCGCGGACGCCCAGGCTGTGGGCCTCGATGCGGTGGTCGATGCCGCGGATCCAGGCGGGGCAGGCGCTGAGCCGGCGGGCGGTGTCTCCGGCGGCGAGCACGATCGCGGCCGCACCGTCGCTGACGGGCGGGCAGTCGTCGCGGCGCAGTGGCTGAACGATGTAGCCGCGACCTGCCCGGCCGTCACCGGTGGGCGGCGTATATGGGTTGGCCGCGGCGTCGGTGCGGCTCCGCGCGGCGATCGCGGCGGGCTCACGCTCGCTCGTCTCGCCCGCGTCGATGAGGGCCTGGGCCTGCAGGGCCGCCAGGGCGACGGAGTCGGGCCACAGCGGCGCGACGTAGTACGGATCCAGCTGGCGGGTCAGCACCTCGCGGATGTCGCCCGGTGAGGACTTGCCGTAGGCGTAGACCAGTGCGGTGTCGGCCTCGCCGGTGAGGAGCTTGACCCACGCCTCGTAGAGTGCCCAGGCGCCGTCCATTTCGACGTGCGACTCGGAGATGGGCGGCCAGGCGCCGACACCGTCGAGCGCCATGGTGAAGGAAAAGGCCCGGCCGGCGAGGTAGTCGCAGGAGCCGGAGCAGGTGAAGCCGATCTCGTGCGCCTTGAGGCCGGCCCGGCCGAGGACTTCGTGCAGGACCGGCATGAGGAGTTCCACCTCGGAGACCTCATCGGTGCTGCGCCGGTGGACGCTCTGGGCGAAGGCGACGATCGCGACGTCACGCATCTGCACACGCATCTAGAGCAGCTCCTTGTACAGGTCGTAGTCGGCGTCCGGCTCACCGCTCGGGCGGTAGTGGTCGGGGTAGCGGCCACCGCCCTCGCTCCATACGGGCTCGACTCGCAAACCCATCCGGACCTGGTCGTAGGGGATGCCGCCGATCCGGCCGTGCAGGGCGAGGTCGGCGCCGTCGAGCGCTATGTGCACGTACACGTACGGCACTTCTATGTCCAGGTTTTTCGCCTTGATGTTGACGATGCAGAAGGTGGTGACAGTGCCGCGCGGCCCGACCTCGACCTGTTCGTCGGTGGCGACTCCGCAGGTGGGGCAGGCGCCCCGGGGCGGGACGTACACCTTGTGGCAGGAGGGACAGCGCTCGCCGAGGGTGCGGCGGCCGGCGAGGGCGGTGAGGTAGCGGGACTGGGCGCGGCCGGGGGCGTAGCTGTAGTCGAGGCGGGCGGGGGTGGTGATGACGGTCACGGGGTCCGCGAACTCACCGCTGTGCGGGGCGGCCTGTGAGGTGTCCGGCCCCTCGTACGGTTCGAAGCAGGCGATGTCGGTGATGGCGCCCGTGCGTTCCTCCGCCCAGCGGATACGGACCCGCATTCCGGTACGCACGGCCTCCGGGCCGGGCGCGTCCAGGACGTGCAGCAGGGCGGTGTCGGCGCCGTCCAGTCGGACAAGGACCCACGCGAAGGGAGTGGCCAGCGGCTGGTTGCGGCGTGGCGTGGGATTCCAGGCCCAGGTAGTGACGGTCCCGGTGGCGGCGACCTCGACGAGGTCTCGGATCTCCGCGGCGGTGACCGGGTCGTACTCGGTGGGCGGTACGAGCACCCCGCCGCCCGTCGTCCGTACACCGAGGACGGTGCGCTCACGCAGTCCGGTGAGGAACGCGCTCTGCACGGGGCCGAGGGACCGGGTGAACGGGAACTCCACGACGAGGGGTGCGCGCAGCACTTCTGTTGCGTTCATGGGCTGGGCTCCTTCTCAGGCGCGCCGGTAGACGGGCTTGCGCTTCTCCGCGAACGCGCGGGCGCCTTCCTTCGCGTCGGCCGTGGCGAAGATCGGCCAGCCGCGTTCGAGTTCGAGCTTGAGACCCTCCGTTTCGGTTAGTTCGGCGGTCTCATAGACGGAGGCTTTGACGGCTTCGACGGCCAGCGGGCCGTTGGCGTTGATGAGTTCCGCGATCTCCAGGGCCTTCTCCAGGGCCGTTCCGTCGGGGACGACACGCCCGACAAGACCGATGCGCTCCGCCTCTGCGGCGCTGTAGGGGCGGCCGGTGAGCAGCATTTCCAGAGCGTGGGTGCGCGCGATCTGGCGGGCGAGCCGGACGGTGGAGCCGCCGATGGGGAAGAGCCCGCGGCGGACTTCGTAGAGCCCGAAGACTGCGCCCTCGCCCGCGACGCGGATGTCGGTGCCCTGGAGGATCTCGGTGCCGCCCGCCACGCAGTGGCCCTCGACGGCGGCGATCACCGGTTTGCGGGGCCGGTGGTGGCGGAGCATCGCCTTCCAGTGCAGATCGGGGTCGGCCCTGAGGCGGTCGCGGTAGTGCTCGCCGGACAGCCGGCCGTCGTCGGCGAGGGCCTTGAGGTCCATGCCGGAGCAGAAGGTGCCGCCGGCGCCGGTGAGGACGACGGAGCGGATGGTGTCGTCGGAGTCAGCCGCGGCCCAGCCGTCATGGAGGCCGACGAGCATGGGCAGGGACAGTGCGTTCTTGGCCTCGGGCCGGTTGAGCGTCAGTACGAGGGTCGCGCCTACCTGTTCCGCCGTGAGGTGTTCGGTGCCGCCCATCAGGTCCTCCCGTCAGCAGACGTAGAACAGGTTGCAGTAAGCGCAGGTCAAGTTCAATACTTTTCTGACTACCAGTCAGATTTACCGGGGTAGGAGGAGCCGTGGAGTACAACCTTGCCGACCTCTTCGAGTCGATCGTCGACACCGTCCCGGACCGGGAGGCGCTGGTCTACATCGAGCACCCGGGCACCGGTGCCGAGCGCCGGTTGACGTATCGCGAGCTGGACGCCGCCGCGAACCGCCTCGCCCACCACCTGGCCGCTCATGGCACCGGGCCGGGGCATCATGTGGGGCTGCACCTGTACAACTGCGTCGAGTACCTGCAGGCCGCGCTGGCGTGTCTGAAGATCCGCGCCGTGCCGGTGAACGTCAACTACCGCTATGTGGAGGATGAACTGGCCTACCTCTACCGTGACGCGGATCTCACGACACTGGTGTACGACGCCGAGTTCACCGGGCGTGTCGCCTCCGCCGTTCCCCGTACGGGGACGCTACGGAACCTCATCCGCGTCGGCACACCGCCCGAGGACACTCCCGAACCGGCCATCACACCGGTGCCGTTCAACGAAGCCGAGGCGTCCGGATCACCGGAGCGGGATTTCGGACCACGCTCCGCCGACGACCGGTTCATCATCTACACCGGCGGCACCACCGGTATGCCCAAGGGTGTCCTGTGGCGCCAGGAGGACCTGTTCTTCTCCGGCATGGGCGGCGGCGCGCCCACCGGAGAGCCGGTGAAGCGGCCCGAGGAGCTCGCCGAACGGGTCGCGGCGGGCGGCGACGGCCTGGTGTTCTTCCCGACGGCGCCGCTGATGCACGGCACCTCCACCCTGACCGCCTTCATTGGCTTCCACTTCGGGCAGAAGGTCGTCATCCACCGCAAGTTCGTACCGCAGGAGGTGCTCCGTACCGTCGGGCGTGAGAGGGTGAGCAGCATCTCGCTGGTCGGCGACGCCATGCTGCGGCCGCTCACGGACGCCCTGACCGGCCCGCTCAAGGGGACGGACTGCTCATCCCTGTTCACCATCTCCAGCTCCGGCGCGATCATGTCGCGGACCGTCCGCGACCAGTTCCAGGCGCTGGTGCCCGGCGTCATGATCCTCAACAACTTCGGCTCCTCGGAATCCGGCTTCAACGGCACCGCCACCGCCGACTCCGGCCCGCAAAAGGGTTTCCGGGTCCAGTTCGGCCGAGGGATCTCGGTGGTCGACCCGGCCACCCTGGCCCCCGTCCCGGCCGGCGTCCCGGGCCGCATAGCGCTGCGCGGCCACGTGCCGCTCGGGTACTACAACGACCCGGGCAAGACCGCCGAGACCTTCTTCGAGTCCGGCGGCGAACGGTACGTGCTGCTCGGCGACATGGCGACCGCCGACGAGGACGGCGTGGTCACCGTCCTCGGCCGCGGCTCCCAGTGCATCAACACCGGCGGCGAGAAGGTCTACCCGGAGGAGGTCGAGGAAGCGCTCAAGGCCCATCCCGATGTGTACGACGCCCTGGTCGCGGGCGTCCCGGACGAGAAGTGGGGCAGCCGCGTATCGGCCGTCGTCCAGCTCAGGGACGGCGTGGCGGCGCCCACCCTGGAACAGATCCAGACCCACTGCCGGGCACGTCTCGCCGGCTACAAGATCCCGCGCGGACTGGTCGTCGTCGGGCACATAGAACGCTCGCCCAGCGGCAAGGCCGACTACCGCTGGGCGGGGGCGGTCGCCGCCGGGCAGCCGTCCTGACCGCACACCTGCGGCAAGGAGCCGGCCCAGCGTACCGAGTCCTCGCAGGTCCGGGCGCTGGGCCGGGGCTTCGGGACGTCCGCGGCCCCGGCCCAGGCGGAATCCCCGCTCGGAGCCGCAGGGATTCCACCACCCCCTGGAGCCGGGGTATCGTGCGCCTCCATGGAGCTGATCGGATCGGGCCGTGATGCCGACATCTACGCCCTGGACGGCTCCCGGGTGCTTCGGCGCTACCGACACGGCGGCCCGACCGGCCAAGAGGCACGGCTCATGGCACACCTCGCCGATCACGGCTACCCCGTACCGCGCGTCTACGACACCACCGAGACCGACATGGTGATGGACCGTCTGCACGGCCCCACCATGGTCCAGGCCCTCCGCCGCAGGCCGTGGCGCGCCTACTCCTACGGCCGGGTACTGGCCGGTCTGCACGACTCCCTGCACGCCCTCGCCGCGCCCGACTGGCTCCCGCGGCGTTTCAGCACCGGCCACGACGACCGACTGCTCCACCTGGACCTCCACCCGGAGAACGTCATCGTCACCGCCAACGGCCCGGTGGTCATCGACTGGCGCAACGCCGCCGCGGGCGACCCCGCGGCAGACACCGCGCTGACCGTGGTCATCCTGCGCGGTGCCCAGCCGCCGGGTCCCCTCGGACGCACGATCCTCCGCGCCCTGCTGCGCGGATTCCTCACCGCCTGCCGTACCGACCCTGCCCCGCGACTCGCCGATGCCGTCGCCGCCCGGCTCGCCGACCCCAACCTGCTGCCCGCCGAAGCCGGGCGGCTGCGTCGGATGACCACCCGGTAGCGCGTCGTCAGCCGCCGTCATCAGCCCGCCCTGTCACAGCGCCAGGTCCGCGACAACCGCCGCGTGGTCCGACGGCCAGACTCCGCCGACCCGGGCATCACCCGCACGCCGTACGGCACGGACCTGGCCGAGCCCGCCAGGGCCGGGGAGGCCGACGAGGATGTAGTCGATCCGGGCGTTGGGTTCGTAGATACCCGGGGTGTCGGACTCGGTCACATCCCATGTGCCGGACGGCAGCAGCGGGTCGGCGAAGCGCCACACGTCGTGGAGAACCTGCCCGGGAACGAGGGGTGCTGTCTTGTGGCCGCCGATCAACCGCATCTCGTCGGCGTCCGGCTCGGCGTTGAAGTCCCCGGTGAGTACGGGCGGATACGCCGTATCCCCACGCCGCGAGGCCACGAACCGGGCCAGTGCCCCGACCTGTCCGCATCGCACGGCCGACTCGTGCCCCCTGGAGTTGAGATGCGCCGTGAAGAACGGCACCTGCTGCCCCGGCGCGTCCAGCAGCGCGAAGAGGGCCATCCGACCGTCGTCCTGGCCGCCGTTCACCGGCAGTCGCTCGACATCCCTGCCGACGATCGGCCAGCGGCTCAGTACGGCGTTCCCGATGTCCACCGTCGGGTCCCCGATCCGCTGCTGCCACCTCCCCGGCCGGTCGGACGCGGCCCATGTCCAGTGCATTCCGAGCTCGTCCGCGAGCCACTCCGCCAGGTTCTCGCCGCCCTGTGCCCACACCTCCTGGAGTCCGCACACATCGGGCCGCATCTCACGCAGTACGGCGAGGATCGCCTTGCGCCGCTCCTGCCACGGCCCGAACCGCCACCACAGGTTCCATGTCAGCACCCGCATGCCTAGGCGTCCGCCTTGAGCCAGGTCAGACCGAGTTCCTGCGCCGTCGCCGCGGCGATCGCCCGCAGTCCGGCGGCCTCCGGCACCTCGCCGAGCGCATCGGCGAGGGCCGCCTGGGCGGCGGCGGTGTGGGGGCGTGCGCCGATCGCCGCGCGCAGATGCAGGGAGCGCCGGAGCAGCGCCAGGCCGGGCGCGGCGTCGCCGTTCTGGACCGCCTGGCCGCCGAGGTGGCGCACAGCGTAGGACTCCAGCAGGAGATCGTCCGCGGCGACCGCGAGCGTCCGCGCCCGCTCATAACCGGCGGCAGCCCCCTCCGCGTCATGGCGGAGGTTGTCCAGGGTGACTGCGTGCCAGAAGACGGCCCAGCCGGCGAGCGGGTCGTGGCCGGCCAGGGCGGCGAACGCCGCCACCGGGTCGCCGCCCAGCGGTGTGCCGCCCAGGCTCAGGAATTGCCGCCAGTATTCGAGCTGGGCGGTGAGCAAGGCCGCCCGCTCCGGCTCGTCACACTCGATCGCCTTGATCGCGGCAACCGCCTCGTCGGGCGGATCCAGCCGCCACAGGTGCCGGTCGACGACCATCTCGGCCCGTAGCGTTGCGCCGGCCGGGTCGTCCGGGAGCTGCCGCAGGGCGGCGTCCCACTGGCCGGCCCGCCACAGATGGCGTGCGATGTCATGAGTCATGGCCGTCACAGTCGCGATGCGTGGGCGCATAGTCAACCGCATTACTACCCTGGCCCGGTGACTGCTCAAGTGATCGTGCTCAATGGTGGCTCCAGCTCCGGCAAGTCCGGCATCGCACGCTGCCTTCAGGCCGTACTTCCGGATCCGTGGCTGACATTCGGGGTCGATACGCTGATCGGCGCGATGCCCGCCGCGATGCGGGCCTCCGACGCCGGAATCGAGTTCGGCCCGAACGGCGAGGTGAGGACCGGCCGGGCCTTCCGGGCGCTGGACGAGGCCTGGGCCCGGGGAATCGCCGCGATGGCCCGCGCCGGGGCACGGGTGATCGTGGACGAGGTGTTTCTCGGCGGCCCGGTGTCGCAGCGGCGGTGGCGCGAAGCGCTGGACGGGCTGGAAGTGCTCTGGGTCGCAGTCCGCTGCGACGGGCCGGTCGCGGCGGGACGGGAGATCGCGCGGGGCGACCGGGTGGCCGGGATGGCCGAGTCGCAGGCGGAACTGGTCCACAAGGGCGTGACGTACGACGTCGAGGTGGACACAACCTGTGCGGAGTCCCTTGCCTGCGCGCGCGTCATCGCCGCAAGCGTCGGATGACGGCGGCAGGCACGGGGCGTGGCGCTGCGGCGGCCCTCCCCCACGGCTCATTCCGTGCCCCTCCGGCCGTTCCCCGGCTGGGCGAGGAAGGCGTCGACCTCGGCCAGGAAGCCAGCTGGGCGGACGGCGTGGACGAGATGGCCCGCGTCGATCGTGACCAACCGGGCGCCGGGGATCCGGTCCGCGACCTCGGCAAGCTCCTCCTGCGGCAAGTGGCTGGCGGGTCCGCCGGCGATGACGAGAGTCGGCGCGGTGATCGCCACCAGCCGCTCCCACAGGGCCGGATCGGGAGCGTTGCGCTGGGCGGCGATCGCGGGGAGCAGCCTCCAGTCGTACGGCGTCGGCCCCCCGGGACCGCCGGGCACCGGACGCGGTGGGTCCGCGGGGGACATCACCGGGCCCTCTTCGAGGATCAGCCGGTCCAGGATCCGCGGCTGTTCCTGCGCGACGAGCGACGCGATGAAGGCGCCCAGTGAGTGCCCGACCAGGACGATGCGGTCCAGGCCGAGGACGTCCAGGAAGGCCAGGACGTCGTCGCTGAGCAGCTCGTAGGAGTACGTGCCGGGGTGGTCGCTGCGTCCGTGACCGCGCAGGTCCAGAGCGTAGACGCGGTACCGGTCCGCCAGGGCGGGGGCGATCGCGCGCCAGTCGGAGCTATCCTCGCCGAGTGCGTGCAGCAGTACGAGCGGCGGGGCGCCGGGGGCGCCCCAGGTTTCGTAACCAAGCCGTAGTCCGTCCACCTCGACCGTACGGAGATCACTCATGTGGTGACGCTATACAGCCGGTCGCGGGCTGTGACGCATGTTCGCCCACGGCGTCCATGTGCTTTCATAGAGCCATGCGTACGAACTTCTTCAACCTGGGGCCGTTGTGGCCGGGGCGTCGTGCGCATCATTTCGACCAGAGCTGTCGTCGGGGCTGACCAGCCGATCCCCCGACCACCTTTGTGCTGCTCTGGAGTGCCTCACATGGCCCTGCCGTATCGGGCGGGCGGTCCCACCCCGCTCGTCCTCCCTCAGTTGCGCGCGCTCGTACGCGGCTACGCCGCCGCCGTCGGGAGCGGCACCCACCCCGTCACCCATGATGCTGAGCGGCGCTGGTACCGGCGGCTGCTCTGCGACCCGTATGTCGATGTGTGGCTGATCAGCTGGCCCCGCGACACCTCCACCGAACTGCACGACCACGCGGGCTCCCTCGGCGCCCTCACCGTCGTGCGCGGCACACTGACCGAGCACCGCTGGGCCTACGACGAGCCGGGCGGCGGCCGCATGGTGGGCCGGGAGCTGGCCGCCGGCCGGGGGGCGGGCTTCCCGCTCGGGCATGTGCATGATGTCGTGAACGTGCACGAGGAGCCGGCCGTCAGTGTGCACGCCTATTCACCGCCGCTGACCGCCATGTCGTACTACGCCGTGGACGAGGCGGGCGCGCTGCGCCGTACCCGCTCCGTACTGACCGACGAGCCGGAACCCGCACTGGAGGTCGTCCGATGAGTGGAATCGAGCAGCTGCTGCTACGGACCCGGGCGCGGATCGACCGGCTGGGCCCGCTGGAGACGGCGGAAGCGCTGGCCGCCGGCGACGCCCGGCTGGTGGACATCCGTCCGGCGGCACAGCGGGCGGCCGAGGGCGAATTCGCGGACTCGCTGGACGTGCTGGTCATCGAGCGGAATGTGCTGGAGTGGCGGCTCGACCCGGCGAGTGACGCCCGGATTCCCGAGGCGACCGGGCACGGTGTGCGCTGGATCGTGGCGTGCCAGGAGGGTTATGCCTCCAGCCTGGCGGCGGCCGCGCTGCGGGACATCGGCCTGCACCGGGCAGCGGACCTGGACGGCGGTTTCCGCGCGTGGCGGGAGGCGGGGCTGCCGGCCGCGGGTCAGGCCGGCCGGTCCGGTGGTTGAGGGCAGTCCCCAGCCGCGCCCAGGGTGGGGCTGGGCCCCGGACACCTCCTCCTAGAGCGTACGGTCACGGCCTTCCCAGTACGGGGCGCGCAGCCGTCGTTTGTAGAGCTTGCCGTTGGGGTCGCGGGGCATCTCCGCGATGAAGTCGATGGTTTTGGGGCGTTTGTAGGCAGCGAGGTGCTGCTCGCAGTGGGCCAGGATCTCGGCGGCGAGCGCGGGGCCGGGCCAGTGACTCGACGCGGGCTCGATGACGGCTTTCACCTCCTCCCCCCAGTCGTCGTGCGGCACGCCGAACGCGGCGGCGTCGGCGACAGCGGGGTGGGTGAGGAGGGCCGCCTCGATCTCGGCGGGGTAGATGTTGACGCCGCCGGAGATGATCATGTCGATCTTGCGGTCACGGAGGTAGAGGTAACCGTCATCGTCGAGGTAGCCGAGGTCGCCGACGGTGAAGAAGTCGCCGATGCGGTTGGAGCGGGTCTTGCTCTCGTCCTTGTGGTAGGCGAAGGCGCCGGTGTTCATCTTGATGTAGACGGTGCCGAGTTCTCCGGCGGGCAACCGGTTCTTTTCGTCGTCGTAGATGGCGATCTCGCTGATCGGCCACGGCCGGCCGACCGTTCCCGGCTTCTTGAGCCACTCCGCGGCTGGGGCGTAGGTTCCGCCGCCCTCGCTGGCGGCGTAGTACTCCTCCACGCAGGGTCCCCACCAGTCGAGCATGGCGCGTTTGATGTGCTCGGGACAGGGGGCGGCGCCGTGGATGGCATGGCGCATCGCGGAGACGTCGTAGCGCTGTTTGACCTCGTCGGGGAGGGCGAGGAGACGGTGGAACTGGGTCGGGACCATGTGGGTGTGGGTGCAGCGCTGCCGGTCGATGGCGCGGAGCATCTCCTCCGGAGTCCATTTGTCCATGAGGACGACACGGTGGCCGATGTGCAGGGCGGCGCCCGCGAACTGGAGTACGGCGGTGTGGTAGAGCGGCGAACAGACCAGGTGCACGTTGTCGTCGTACGGCTTGATGCCGAAGAAGCCGAGGAAGCCGCCGAGATAGGACTCCTCCGGTGGCCTGCCGGAGAGCGGGCGGCGGATGCCACGCGGGCGGCCGGTGGTGCCTGAGGTGTAGTTCATGATCGCGCCGCCGGTGCGGGCGCCGGGCGGATCCGCCGGACGGCCTTCCAGGAGGGCGGCGTACGGCTGGAAACCGGGCACCTCGCCGACGGCGTACCGCTGCGGCGCGGCGACCGCGACCGACTGCCTCGCGTACCGCTCGTGGGCGATGAGGACCTTCGCACCGGAATCCTCGACGATCCAGGCGATCTCGGGCCCTATGAGGTGGTGGTTGACGGGTACGAAGTAGAACCCGGCCTGCATCGCCGCGAGATAGGCGGTGAAGAACTCGACCCCGTTCGGAAGGACGACGGCGAACGCGTCCCCGGGTTCGAGGCCGGCCTCGCGCAGGCCGTGGACGAGTTGGTTGCAGGCGGCGTGCAGCCGGGCGGCTGTCCATTCCTCGCCGTCGGGGGCGACCAGGACGATCCGGTCGGGGTCGAGGGCGGCCTGGGCCCAGAAGCCGTTGACGGTGCTCATGAGCGCCCCGCGATGCGGTTGATGCGGTCGATGGCCTGCTCGAAGCCGCTGGTGAGTTCGTCGAACACGGCCTGGACGGTGAGCCGTTCGTTCATCTGGCCGACGATCTGGCCGACCGGGGTGCCGAGCAGCGGGGTGACCTCGTAGCGCTGGATGCGGGTGATGGCGTCGGCGACCAGCAGTCCTTGCAGGGGCATCGGGAGCGGGCCGGGGCCCGCCGGGTCCTCCCAGGCGTCGGTCCACTCCGTGCGCAGTTGGCGGGCGGGTTTGCCGGTGAGCGCCCGGGAGCGGACTGTGTCCCCGGACCCGGCGGCGAGCAGCTTGTCGATGAGCACGGGCGAGGGCAGTTCGGCCTCGGCCGTGGTGAGCCAGACCGAGCCGAGCCACACGCCCTGGGCGCCGAGCGCGAATCCGGCCGCCGCCTGCTCACCGGTGCCGATGCCGCCCGCGGCGAGCACCGGCAGCGGGTCCACGGCCCTGACGACCTCGGGCACGAGCACCATGCTGGTGATCTCGCCGGTGTGGCCGCCGGCTTCGTACCCCTGGGCGACGACGATGTCGATTCCGGCGTCCTGGTGGTGCCTGGCGTGGCGGGCGCTCCCGGCCAGGGCGGCGACGGGGATGCCATGGCGGTGGGCGCGCTCCACGACATCGGCGGGCGGGGATCCGAGGGCGTTGGCCAGCAGGCGGATCGGGTAGTCGAAGGCGACGTCCAGCTGGGAGCGGGCGACCTGCTCCATCCAGCCGGTGATCCGCCAGCCGTTGGCGTCGTCCGGTCCGAGCTCGGGCACGCCGTGCTTCGCGAGCACCTCCTGGACGAACTGCCGGTGTCCCGGCGGGATCATGGCCTCGATATCGGCCTCCGTGACGCCCTCGACCTTCTTGGCCGGCATGACGACGTCGAGGCCGTACGGGCGGCCCTCGGTATGGGCCTCCATCCAGTCCAGGCCGCGCGCGAGTTCGTCAGCCGCGGTGTAGCGCACGGCGCCGAGCACCCCCATGCCCCCGGCGCGGCTGATGGCCGCCGCCACGGCGGGAAACGGCGTGAAGCCGAAGATGGCGTGCTCGATGCCAAGGCGCTTGCTCAGCGGAGTCTCCATGGGGGCAGGATGCCGCAGGCCGCTTGCGGGGGGAAGAGATTTTCTGACGTCGCGTCAGATTTTTTGCGCGACGCGGCGGTGCCCGGCCGGCGCGACCACCTTCCGGCGGGCCGGGCCGCGGGGGCCTCGGTCAGGGTCAGAGTGCGGTGAATGCCTGTACCGCCGTGACCATGGTGGCGTGGAAGGCCTGGTGGCGGCCGGGGACAACGGCCGGGGTGCGAGGTATTCGAGGGCCGGGGAGGCATTGGCCCAGGCGGTGACCAGCCCCAGGAGCGCGGCCATGAGGTCGGCGAGCTCGATACGGCGGCTGATCGAGCCACGGGTCCGAGCCGCGGCAATCGCTTCGAGCTTGGCGCGGTGGGCCTCGACCGCCACGGGGATCGGCGAGGCCGGCCAGCGCGCGGCTGACAGCGAGGTCAAAAAGCTCGGCTACGGACTGTTCGGCGCGGCCGAGGAATTGACCCGGCCCAGTTCCTTGAACCCCGCTTTGTCCGCCCAGGGGTTGACCGCAGCAGGCGGTCCGCGAGCGGCACGATGCGGGCCAGGCCCTTGCCCGATCCGCTCTCCACGGTCAGTCCAGCGCTCGCGCCGGTGCCGGGCAATCTCGATCGCCTCCCGCTGGTGCTGGTGCGGCCACGGCGTCACCGCGCCGGAGCCGAGCACGGCGGCGGCCCCCGACCGGCACAAATCAGCGAAGACCAGGCCGGGAGGACCGCCCCGGACACCAGTCAGAGCGGCCGCAGGCCGTTCTGCTGTGCCGCCACGCTCCGGTACAGCGTCAGTGCCTCCACGGCGCGCCCGAGCTGCTCAAGGCAGTGGGCCTCGTCATTGCGGCTGGTGAGGGTGTCGGGGTGGGCGGCCCCGAGGACCCGCTCACGGCCTTCGGCCACCTCGCGGTAGACCGAGAGGGCGGTGGACCAGCGGCCGAGCCAGCCGAAACCGACGGCCATCTCACGCTTGCTGGTGAGAGTGTCGGGATGATCGGGCCCGAGGACCCGCTCACGGATGGCGGCGACATCGCGGGCCTCGGTGAGCGCCTCCTCCCAGCGGCCGAGGCGGCCGAGGTTGACGCCCAGGCCGTGCCGGGCGCGGAGGGTCTCCGGGTCACCGGCGCCCGAGGTGCGGGTGCGGGCGGCGACGAGAGCGCGGTAGAGCTCCAAGGCGTCCGCACTGCGGCCTAGGCGGCCCAGGCTGATGCCCGCCTCGTAGCGCGCGGCGAGGGTGTCGGGGTGCTCGGGGCCGAGGGCTTCGGCGCGCACGGCGGCGACCTGGACGTACGTCTCAAGAGCGGCGTCCCACCGGGCCAGCCGGCCGAGGAGATAGCCGACCTCGCAGCGCGTGACAAGGGTGTCGGGGTGGGCCGGGCCGAGCACACGGGTGCGGGCGGCGGCGACATCGGCGGCCATGGCGTATGACTCCTCGAGCCGGCCGAGCCGCCCGAGGTTGAAAGCCAGGTTGTGGCGGCAGCGCAGAGTGTCGGGGTGCTCGGGGCCGATGGTGCGCTCTCGGGCGGCGAGCACGGAGGAGTAGCCCTGGTGGGCCTCCAGGTGGCGGCCGAGCCGGCCAAGGACGTACGCGGCCTCCTGCCGGGCGGCGAGGGTGTCGGGATGGTCGGGCCCGAGCAGGCGCTGCCGGGCGGCGGACACGTGCTCGTAGGCGCGCAGCGCTTCCTCGGGGCGGCCGAGGCAGTTGAGACAGAACCCGGCTTCGTACTGGCTGGTGAGAGTGTCCGGGTGATCGGCGCCGAGCAGCTGCTCGCGTTCGGCGGCCACCGTCCGGTGGGTGTCCAGCGCCTCCTGCCAGCGGCCGAGCCGCCCGAGGCTGATGCCCGCGCTGTGCCGGCCGGCGAGGACGCCGAGGCGCTCGGGATACTGGCTGGGCCTGGTGGACCAGGCGCCGGTGAGCTCAGGCGGCTGGTACGGGTGGTGGAGCTGGTTGGCGGGCCGCAGGGAGCGGGTGGCGTGGGCCACGCCCCGTGCCCAGGAGGGCAGTTCCCGGGTGGCCACCGCAACGGGGCGCGTCGGGCCTTCGGCGGCGCCGCGCAGAGCCTTGAGCCGACCGC
This sequence comes from Actinacidiphila oryziradicis, assembly GCF_005047355.1. Taxonomy (GTDB): domain Bacteria; phylum Actinomycetota; class Actinomycetes; order Streptomycetales; family Streptomycetaceae; genus Actinacidiphila; species Actinacidiphila oryziradicis. The sequence continues at coordinate 74,313 of NZ_SUMC01000027.1, read as the reverse complement.
CGACGTCGGCGGCGTCCTGAGGCCGGTCGTCGGGGTCCTTGGCGAGCAGGTCGAGGATCAGCCGCTCCAGCTCCTCCGGCAACTCGGGGCGCTGGGCACGTGGCGGGACGGGCGGCGTGTCGCGGTGGCCGACCAGCACCGACCAGGCGTCGTCCAGGTCGAACGGCGGGACGCCGGTGGCGATCTCGTACAGGACGCAGCCCAGCGAGTACAGATCGCTGCGATGGTCGGTCTCGGTGCCGCCGATCTGCTCGGGCGACATGTAGTGCGGGGTGCCCATGGCAATGCCGGTGCCGGTCAGACGGGAGGTGAAGCCGATGTCGTGGCCGAGCCGGGCGATGCCGAAGTCACAGATCTTCACGGCGCCGTCGGTGAGCCGGACAATGTTCGCGGGCTTCAGATCACGGTGCACGATGCCCTGGGCATGGGTGTACGCGAGGGCCGCCCCGACCTGCTCCGCGATGTCCACGACATCGGGTACGGGCAGTGGATGGCCCCGGGTGTCCTCCAGGACTTGCATCAGATTACGGCCGTCGAGGAGCTCCATGACGAGGAAGAGCACCCCGTCGTACTCCCCGAAGTCATGGACGACGGTCACGCCCCGGTGCTGCAACGCGGCGGCGACCCGTGCCTCGCGGCGGAAGCGCTCCCGCAGGATTTCGGTGACAGAGGTGTCCGTCGACAGGCTCAGCGGTTTGAGGCACTTGACCGCGACCTTGCGGCCGAGCGATTCGTCGAGCGCCTTCCACACCTCGCCCATACCGCCCCGGCCGATCAGCTCCTCCAGCCGGTACCGGCCCTGTATCAGAGTGCCGCTGCCGTTGTGTCCAGCCGCCATCGTGCGCCGCCGCCCCCGTCGTTCTGTCCTCTCCGCGCCCTCTCCTCGCCTCTCATTATGAACGCGATGGCCGCCGGGCGGGATGGCGCCTCAGGCCGGATGACAGGCCTGTTCCCTCAACTTGTACCGGGACGGTTGAGTTCCCGGGCCCAGTCTGCCGACCGCCTTCAGGATATGGCCGGGCGGGAGTTGCCATCGTATGTAAGGGGGGATGGCGCGCAACGCGCGTCCGGTGGTGCGCAGCCGCCGGGTGACGCTGGGCGCGGCGGGCGCGGGGCGTCCGTACAACTCGTGCGCGAAGGCCGGCAGGGCCGCGTACGCGAGGCCCGCGGCACGGCGCCACACGACGGCGCGGGCCGGCAGCAGGAGACGCGGGACCGGAGGGGCCTGGAGAAAGCCTGCGACCTCATAGGCCTCGGGGGTGGCGGCCAGCTCCGGGCGGACCTTCTCGAAGTAGGCGGCGAGCTGGGCGGTGTCGGCGGGTACGGACTCCGGGTCGAGGCCGACAAGGCGGGCGGCGGTGCGCTGCTCATCGACGTAGCGGTCGGCCTGGGCGTCGGTCAGGGGGTAGCCGGAGCGACGGGCTGTACCGAGGTAGGAGTCGATCTCGGCGCAGTGCACCCACAGCAGCAGCTCGGGCGTGTCGACCGGGAGGCGCTCGCCGGTGCCGGGGTCGGTGGTGGCCAGCCTGCGGTGGATGGCCCGCACCTTGGCCCCGGCGCGCTCGGCCTCCGGGGTCGTGCCGTAGGTGATGGCGCCGACGAAGGAGGCGGTGCGCAGCAGGCGGCCCCAGGCGTCCTTCCGGAAGTCGGAGTTCTGGGTGACGCCCCGGACGGTGGCCGGATGCAGGGCCTGCAGATACAGCGCCCGTACCCCGGCGAGCCACATCACCGGGTCGCCGTGCAACTGCCAGGTGACCGAGTCGGGTCCGAAGAGCCCAGACGGCCGGGCTGCCACCCGGCAGCGCGCCCGCCCCCGGACCGCTGCGTCCACGGCCCGGACTCCCTGAGGGCAAGGGGTGGTCTGCGCGTGTCGCCGTCACCCGTCCCCCTTTGTACAGGAATACCACCGCGTCGAACTGACATGTTGCGGGCCGGGCTTCCGCCAGCCCACGCGTGACGTGGTCCGGGGTTTCGACGGCCTCCAACGTGTCCGCCGCCCCTCGGCGGCCGACATTCTTTTGTGCCGACCAAAAATCCTCGTCGCAGCTTCTCAGCGGCGGACGCGGGGCATGCCGAGGCCGATCCAGGAGATGATCTCGCGCTGGATCTCGTTGTTGCCGCCGCCGAAGGTGAAGATCACGGCGCTGCGGTAGCCGCGTTCGAGCTCGCCGTGAAGTATCGCTCCCGCTGAGCCTTCCTTCAGGGGGCCGGCCGCGCCGGCGATCTCCATGAGCCAGGCGTAGGCGTCGCGGCGGGCCTCGGAGCCGTAGACCTTGACTGCGGAGGCGTCCTGCGGGGTGAGGGTGGAGCGGCTGAGCGCGTCCACCATCTGCCAGTTGAGCAGCTTCATGGCATCGAGGCGGGCGTGGGTGCGGGCGAGCCGGCCGCGGACCCAGCCGAGGTCGATGACCCGTCGGCCGTCGGCGAGTTTGGTGTCGGCGGCCCAGTGCCGTACGTCGTGGAGGGCGCGGATGGCCATGGTGCCGTGGGCGGCGAGGGTGACGCGTTCGTGGTTGAGCTGGGTGGTGATCAGGCGCCAGCCGTGGTTCTCCTCGCCGACTCGCCGAGTGACGGGTACCCGGATGTCCTCGTAATAGCTGGCGGTGGTGTCGTGCGAGGCGAGGGTGTTGATGATGGTGCAGGAGTACCCGGGGTCGGAGGTCGGGACGAGCAGCATGCTGATGCCCTTGTGGGGCGGCGCGCCCGGGTCGGTACGGACGGCGAGCCAGACCCAGTCGGCGGTGTCGCCGTTGGTGGTCCAGATCTTCTGGCCGTTGACCATGTATGTGTCGCCGTCGCGGACCGCACGGGTTTTCAGCGCGGCCAGGTCGGTTCCGGCGTCCGGCTCGGAATAGCCGATCGCGAAGTCGATCTCGCCGGAGAGGATTTTCGGCAGGAAGTACGCCCTTTGTTCGTCGGTGCCGAATTGCATGATCGTCGGACCGACGGTGTTGAGCGCCATCAGCGGCAGCGGTACGCCGGCCTGGGCGGCCTCGTCGAAAAAGATGAACTGCTCCATCGGGGACAGCCCCCGGCCGCCGTACTCCTCGGGCCAGCCGACGCCGAGCCAGCCGTCGGAGCCGAGGCGGCGGATGGTGTCGCGGTAGAACCGCTTGCGGGCGGCCGGTTCGGTGTGGCGGGAGTAGGCGTTGTCCGGCACCAGTCCGGCGAAGTAGGCGCGGAGTTCGGCGCGCAGCCGCTGCTGGTCGGGGGTGTAGTCCAGGTGCACGGCCCCTCCTGAGGTCAGGTCTGCGGTGCCTGCTTTGACGGCGCACAGACTAGAACGCGTTCCAGTAATGCGGAAGAGGCAACGCCGAATCCCTCAAATTCGCCCAGTTGAATGCCTGGTCCAGCGGGCCGTAGAACGCCTGAGCCATGCGCTGGTATCCGGCGTCGCTGGGGCGCAGGACATCGATCATCTCGGCCGGGGTGAGCGCGGGGGCATCGGCGTAGCCGAACTTCTTGCCGGCCTGTTGCTCGATGGGGGCGGTGGGAGGCGGCGCGGATGTTCCTGCGCGCGGACGGCGAGTCCGGGAAGCGCTTCGGGAACGAGACCATCCGCGTCACCAACAACGGAGTGGTGAGTATCAAACTGCCTACCCCCCTGGCCCACGAGGCCAATGACGGGCGCGTCCGCTACACCCTCACCACCCCCGTGGCCTTCGCACACCGGGGCGTACAGTGGGCCGACCGGATCGCCGACAACCGGGCCGTGGCCTACACCATCAGCCACGACGCGGACCGCGACCGCTGGTACCTGACCGCCTGCTGGCAGCCCGCGCCGGTGCCGCAGCTCTCCCTGGAGGCCGCACTGGCGGCGGGCTGTACCGGGGTGGATGCCAACGATGATCATCTGGCCGCCTGGCAGCTGGACGTCCACGGCAACCCCGTCGGCGCACCCCACCGGTTCTTCTACGACCTGTCGGGCAGCGCGGATCACCGTGACGCGCAGATCCTCCCCCAAACTTCGTCCGGGGGCGCCCCCATCGCCCTGACCCGGCTGCTGCACTGGGCCCGCCGCACCGGCGTGAGCGCGATCGTGGTCGAGGACCTGGACTTCGCCGAATCAAAGACCCGTGAGAGGCACGGCCGCAAGAAGCGGTTCCGGCAGCTCATCTCCCGCTTCCCCACCACCCGACTACGCACCCGCCTGGCCGCCATGGCCGCCGAACAGGGCATCGCGATCGTCGCCGTCGATCCGGCGTACACCTCCCGCTGGGGCGCGCGGCACTGGCTCACCCCGCTGCGCGCCACCCACCCCCAGACCACCGGTCACGACTGCGCGAGCATCGTGATCGGACGGCGCGCCCAAGGACATCCGGCCCGGCGTCGGACGCCACCGCCCCCACACCACCAGAGCGATGGTGCCGGGCATCGGAGCGCCCAGGCCCGGCCAGACGCCCTCGGGCGCGAGGAAACCCGCCCACCTCGGACCGGACCACCCGCACGACGGGTGCCACCACCAGGTACGCGAACGCGGGCAACCAGCGCACCCAACACCGTTCGGGACGCGCGCACCGAGCCAGGACACACTCCCGCTCAGTGTTGAGGAACGGTTCTGCCTTCATAGGGCACGCCTAGACGCCGTTGAGCGGGCCTCAGGTCCTGTCCGGGCCTTGCGGAAGCGCGGGCGGCCGGTCAGGTCGCGATGCCGTGCAGCACCATGGTGGCGAGTTCGGCATAGGCCTGCGCGTCGGGCAGACCGGTGGCCGCGGCGACCTGGCGCCGCTGGATCCTCACCATGGCGGATGAGACGACATCGGCGACGAAGGCCGCGTGGACATCGCGGAACGCGCCTTGTTCCACGCCCTCACGAATGATCTGCTGCACCCGCCGCGCCGCGATCTCCGTATTGCGTTCGTAGACCTCCCGGACGGGAGGGAACGCGGCGAGGTGCTCATAGAACGCGGCGGACGCTGGCTGGAGTTCCGCCGCCACCGCACGGAGATACGCCCCGAGGCGGTCACGCGGGTCCGTGACAGTGGCCGTCGAGGCCTCGACCCGGCGCGTGGCCTCACGGAAGAAATGCACCACGGCTGCCCGTATGAGCTGTTCCCTGCTCCCCGCGAGCGAGTAGAGGGTCGTCTTCGAACAGTGCAGGCGTGACGCCAGCTCATCCACCGTCAGGTGTGCGAATCCCTCGGACAGCAGCAGCGCCACAAGGTGGTCGAACAGCTCCGTCCTTCTCGCAGTCGCTGCTCTCCCGGGTGCTGCCGTCATCCGACCAGTCTGCCACAGAGGCATTCTTGGCCAGGGCGGTCATTCCGCAGTACGATCGTATCGTTCAACGTACTACTGGCGCTGTCACCTGGGAGCCCCGATGACTGTGGACCGGATCCTGCCGACCTCCGAAGCGGAGGACCTGCTCGCCCTGACCCGAGAGCTGGCCGACAAGGAGCTGGCTCCGCGCGCCGCGGAGTACGAGGCGGCCGAGAAGTACCCCGAGGACATATTCCGCACCCTCGGCGCCGCCGGGCTGCTCGGTCTGCCCTACCCGGAGGAGCTGGGCGGCGGCGGGCTGCCGTACGAGGTGTATCTCCAGGTACTGGAGGAGCTGGCCGCCCGATGGGCCGCGGTAGCGGTCGCCGTGAGTGTGCACGGCCTGTCCTGCTACGCGCTGGCCGCGCACGGCACACCGGAGCAGCAGGGGCGGTGGCTGCCCGGCATGCTCGGCGGCGGTCAGCTCGGCGCGTACAGCCTGTCCGAGCCCCAGGCGGGCTCGGACGCGGCCGCCGTGACCTGCAAGGCCGAGCCGACCGCCGACGGCTACCGCATTACCGGCACCAAGGCGTGGATCACCAATGGCGGCCGCGCGGACTTCTACACCCTCTTCGCGCGCACCGGGTCCGACCCCACCCACGGCGTGTCGTGTTTCCTGACGCCCGGCGCCATGGACGGCCTGTCCTTCGGCAGGCCGGAAGACAAGATGGGCCTGCGGGCCGTTCCCACCACCACCGCGCACTGGGACGGCGCCCTCCTGCCCCACGACCGCCTCATCGGGACGGAGGGACAGGGCCTGTCTATCGCCTTCGGCGCCCTGGACTCCGGCCGGCTGGGCATAGCGGCCGTCGCGGTCGGCATCGCCCAGGCCGCGCTCGACGAGGCGGTGGCATATGCCCGCGAGCGCACCACCTTCGGCCGGCGCATCATCGACCACCAGGGGCTCGGTTTCCTGATCGCCGACATGGCCGCGGCGGTGGAGTCCGCGCGCGCGACCTACGTGGATGCCGCCAGGCGGCGCGACAGCGGGCGGCCGTACAGCCGCCAGGCCAGCATCGCCAAGCTGGTGGCCACCGACGCGGCCATGAAGGTCACCACCGACGCCGTCCAGGTCCTCGGCGGCTATGGCTACACCCGCGAGTTCCCGGTCGAGCGGTACATGCGGGAAGCGAAAATCACCCAGATATTCGAGGGTACGAACCAGATCCAGCGCCTCGTCATCAGCCGCTCTCTCGACGACAGCACCCGTTAGAGCCCGGCTGGAGAGCTTGACAGGCCGACCTGGCCCGGCATGCAATATATTGCATGCCGGTACCCCAGAGCCGAGGGCTCGTCTCCAGATCACTGCTCCGGGAGAACGCCTACCGGGCGATCCGGGACGCAATCGTCGACGGCACCCTCACCCCCGGCGAGCGCCTCAACGACGCCGATCTCGTCGCATGGCTGGGGGTCAGCCGCACGCCGATCCGCGAGGCCCTCGGCCGGTTGGAACAGACCGGCCTCGTACGCACCAAGCCGGGCCGCTACACCATCGTCAGCCCCCTCGACGTCCGGGCGGCCCGCGACGCCCAGGCGGTGACCTCGGCCATGCACGAGCTCGCCGTCCGCGCGGCAGTGCCGAATCTCTCGGCCGCCGAGCTGGACGCGATGCGCGAGGCGAACGCGCGGTTCGCCGAGGCGCTGCGCCGCGACGACGTGGCGGCGGCCCTCGCCGCCGACGACGACTTCCACGCAGTTCCGGTGGCGGCCTGCGCCAACCAGGCGGTGGGCGCGGTGCTGGAGCAGTTCACCCCACTGCTGCGCCGGGTGGAGCGGGTGCGCTTCTCCTCCCTCAGCGGGCGCGGCTCGGTCGCCCAGCACAACCGGATCATCGCCCTGTGCGAGACCGGTGACGCGGAGGGCGCCGCGGTGGCCTCCCGCACCAACTGGCAGACCTTGGCACCCCTGCTCGACACGCCCGAAACACCCGAACCCCACGTACCCGACACGTCCGGGGCAACCCCGGACGACCTGCCCAGGAGCGATACATGACCCGCACGACCCTCGCCGACTTCGAGCGCTACCCCCTGACTTTCGGCCCCAGTCCGGTCCACCCCCTGGACCGGCTCAGCGACCATCTCGGCGGCGCCCGTATATGGGCAAAGCGCGAGGATTGCAACAGCGGGCTGGCCTACGGCGGCAACAAGACGCGCAAGCTGGAATACCTGGTCCCCGAGGCCCTCCGGCAGGGCGCGGACACGCTGGTGAGCATCGGCGGTGTGCAGTCCAACCACACCCGCCAGGTCGCCGCGGTGGCCGCCAAGGCGGGCCTCAAGGCCGTCCTGGTGCAGGAGAGCTGGGTGGACTGGCCGGACCCGGTCAACGACAAGGTCGGCAACATCCTGCTGTCCCGCATCATGGGCGCTCGGGTGGAGATGGTCCGGGCGGGATTCGGCATCGGCTTCAAGGACAGCTGGAACCAGGCACTGGAAGGGGTACGGGCCCGGGGCGGGACCCCGTACGCGATACCCGCCGGCGCCTCGGACCACCCGCTGGGCGGGCTTGGCTTCGCCAACTGGGCGTACGAGGTCCAGCAGCAGGAGCGCGAGCTGGGGGTCTTCTTCGACACGATCGTGGTCTGCAGCGTCACCGGCAGCACCCAGGCCGGCATGATCGCCGGTTTCGCCGGCCAGGACCGCCCCCGCCGGGTGCTGGGCATCGACGCCTCCGCCAAGCCGTCGGAGACCCACGCCCAGGTGGAGAAGATCGCCCGTGCCACCGCCGGGCTCATCGGCCTCGGCCGCGACCTGCGCGAGGAGGAGATCACCCTCCTGGAAGGCTGGGCCGGTGACCTCTACGGCATCCCCGTCCAGTCGACCCTCGACGCCATCCGGCTCACCGGTAGCCTCGAAGGCGTGATCCTCGACCCGGTCTACGAGGGCAAGTCGATGGCCCGCCTCATCGACCTCGTCCGCGGCGGCGAGATCCCCAAGGACTCCAACGTCCTCTACGCGCACCTCGGCGGCCAGCCCGCCCTCAACGCCTACAGCGGCGTCTTCGGCTGACCGCCCGTCCTGTCCCGCGTGAGAACCGGGAGGCCGCCGCACCGGACAGCGGAAGCCGGGCGGCAGCTCATCTTGGTCCAGACCATTGACACACCTCACTCGCTTGGCGACTCTGAGAGCGCTCTCAGAGCGCTGGGGATCGTCTCCCCTTCGCGCCCATCGGGATCTGCCTACGAGGAGGAAATGCGTGCAACACATCCGGAAGGTGCTGGCGCCATTCATCGTCGTGATGACCGTCGCGGCCGGAATCACGGCCGTCGGTGTCACGTCCCGCGCCGAGGCCGCGGTTCCCGCGACCATCCCGCTCCAGATCACGAACAACTCCGGCCGCAGCGACCAGTTCACATCTACAACCTCGGGACCCTGCTCTCGACGGGCCAGCAGGGGTGGGCCGACGCCAGCGGCACGTTCCACGCCTGGCCGGCCGGGGGCAATCCGCCGACCGACGCTCCCGACGCGTCTATCGCCGGACCGGCCAACGGCCGGTCCACGACGCTCCAGATGCCGAAGTTCTCCGGCCGGGTCTATTTCTCGTACGGCCAGAAGCTCGTCTTCAAACTGACCACCGGCGGCCTCGTGCAGCCCGCGGCGCAGAACCCGTCCGACCCGAACGTGAACATTCTGTTCAACTGGTCCGAGTACACGCTCAACGACGCCGGACTGTGGATCAACAGCACACAGGTCGACATGTTCTCGGCCCCGTATGCCGTGGGCGTCAAGCTCGCCGACGGAACCGTCAAGAACACAGGCCATCTCAAGGCGGGCGGTTACAACGGATTCTTCAACGCCCTCAAGGGCCAGCCGGGCGGTTGGGCGAACCTGATCCAGACCCGGTCCGACGGCACCATCCTGCGTGGCCTCGCGCCCGGCCACGGCCTCGAATCCGGCGCCCTGCCGGCCACGATCATGGACGACCACGTCAACCGCGTGTGGTCCAAGTACGCCACATCGACTCTGACGGTGACACCCTTCACAGACCAGCCGAACACCAAGTACTACGGCAGGGTCTCCGGCAACGTCATGAACTTCACCCACAGTTCCGGAGCGGTCGTCACCACGTTCCAGAAACCCGACGCCGACAGCATCTTCGGCTGTTACAAACTGTTCGACGCACCGAACGACCTGGTACGCGGGCCGATATCCCGCACCCTGTGCGCGGCTTACAACCGCTCCACCCTCCTGGTCAACTCGAACCATCCCGACACGAGCTCCACGGCCTTCTACCAGGACGTGGTGACCAACCACTACGCCCGTAAAATCCACGCGCAGATGGCCGACGGCAAGGCTTACGCCTTCGCCTTCGACGACGTCGGCAATTACGAGTCACTGGTGAACGACAGCAATCCGCAACGGGCATACATCACGCTCGACCCGTTCGACTGAAGCGCGCCGTAAAACGGCCCGGCGGGCACCGGAGCGCTCGCGCGGCGGCGCCCCCACCGACCGGCCCGGCGCTGATGTGAGTTCCGTCGCCGAGCGCCGTCATCCCGTGCTCGGCGACCGCGTGTCGGTGTGCCCAGGAGTGACGTCCCACGTACGTCTCAGCCCCGTGCCGGCTTCTTCGCGTGAAGGCGAAGGTGAGGGCGGCACGGCCCCCTTGTCGCAAAGGGTGCCTCCCCTGTCCCGAATCCGTACGCTGGTTCCATGGGTTCTCGCAGGACTCGACACATGGGGTGCGCCATGCGCCTCCCTCTGAATGACCGGTCACCCACCGTGGTGGGCCCCGCCGTCCTGGGTCTCCACGCGCCCTGCGCCCCGCTGACCGACGACCAGCCAAGTCAGCGTGAAATCAGCGCCGTACCCGCCGGACCCCGCTCCGGGCCGCCGCGATCCGCCAACATCAAAAATCGCGCGTACCCCCTCGCACCCACCGAAAGCACGGCCGCGGCGGCTACCGCCGAGATCGGAAGGAACAGCACATGAAAATGCTGATCAACGTGGCCGAGACCGTGGTCGCCGACGCCCTGCGTGGAATGGCCGCCGCGCATCCCGAGCTGACGGTGGACGTGGACAACCGGGTGATCGTCCGGCGGGACGCCCCGGTCGCCGGAAAGGTGGGTCTCGTTTCGGGCGGTGGATCGGGGCACGAGCCGCTGCACGGCGGATTCGTCGGGCGCGGGATGCTCGACGCCGCCTGCCCGGGCGAGATCTTCACATCGCCGGTGCCGGACCAGATCGCGCGGGCCGCGGCAGCTGTGGACAGCGGCGCGGGGGTGTTGTTCATCGTCAAGAACTACACGGGCGATGTCCTCAATTTCGACATGGCCGCCGAGCTCGCCGAGGACGAGGGGGTGCAGGTCGCCAAGGTCCTCGTCAACGACGACGTGGCGGTCACCGACAGCCTCTTCACGGCCGGGCGGCGTGGCACAGGGGCCACGCTCTTCGTGGAGAAGATAGCGGGCGCGGCAGCCGAGGAGGGCGCCCCGCTGGAGCGGGTGGAATCGATCGCCCGGCAGGTCAACGCCTCGTCGCGGAGCTTCGGCGTGGCGCTGGCCGCGTGCACCACACCCGCCAAGGGCAGTCCCACCTTCGACCTGCCGAGCGGGGAGCTGGAGCTAGGCATCGGCATCCACGGTGAGCCAGGACGGGAACGGCGGCGGATGATGACATCCGGCGAGATCGCCGACTTCGCCGTGGACGCCGTGGTGGACGACCTGCACCCGCGCTCGGCGGTGATCGCGCTGGTCAACGGCATGGGCGCCACCCCCTTGCTGGAGCTGTACGGCTTCAATGCCGAGGTGCAGCGGGCACTCGCCGTTCGTGGTGTCACGGTCGCACGGACTCTGGTGGGCAACTATGTGACCTCGCTCGACATGGCCGGCGCCTCGCTGACCGTCTGCCAGGTGGACGAGGAACTGCTGCGACTGTGGGACGCGCCTGTCAGCACACCCGCGCTGCGCTGGGGCATCTGAACCTCCTCCCCCCGGCTCATCCCAGGCACCTCGGTTACGGAAGGAACCCGCACCCCGTGAACACAACTCCCGACCCCGTGCTCGACGCCACCTTCTTCCGCCGCTGGCTCTCAGCGGCGACCGCCGTGATCGAACGCGAAGCCGACCGGCTGACCGAACTCGACTCGCCCATCGGCGACGCCGACCACGGCAGCAATCTGCGCCGCGGCTTCATCGCCGCACGCACCGCCGTCGAGAAGGAGCCGCCGGGCACCCCGGGAGGCGTGCTGGTGATGGTCGGACGACAGCTCATCAGCACCGTCGGCGGAGCCTCCGGACCGCTCTACGGGACCCTGCTGCGCAGGACCGGCAAGGCGCTCGGCGAGGAGGCCACAGTCAGCCCCGCCCAGCTGGCGGACGCCTTGCGGGCCGCCATCGACGCCGTCGCCCAGCTCGGCGGCGCCGCGCCCGGCGACAAGACGATGCTGGACGCGCTCACCCCGGCCGCCGACGCGCTGGCGTCCGCCCTCGCCTCCGGTGCCGGTACGGCTGCCGGGCTCGCCGCCGCCGCCGCTGCCGCCGACAAGGGTGCGCTCGCGACCATACCGCTGCAGGCCCGCAAGGGCAGGGCGAGCTACCTCGGCGAGCGCAGCATCGGGCACCAGGACCCCGGGGCTACCTCGTCCGCGCTGTTGCTCGGTGCGCTGGCCCGCACCGCCGCGGAGGGCGCCGTATGACCGACGGGGTCGTCGGCATCGTCCTGGTGTCGCACAGCGCTGCCGTCGCCGAGGCCGTGGCCCAGCTCGCGACCGGTCTCAGCGGCGGCGGCCCCGTCGCCCCGGTCGCCCCCGCCGGCGGCACCCCGGACGGCGGCCTCGGCACCGACGCCACCGCGATCACCAGGGCCGCCCGCTCCGTCGACGGCGGCGCGGGCGTCGCGATCCTGGCCGACCTGGGCAGCGCCGTGCTCACCGTCAAAGCGCTGCTCACCGACGAGGACGAGCTCCCGTCCGGCACCCGGCTGGTCGACGCACCCTTCGTCGAGGGCGCGGTGGCCGCCGTGGTCACCGCCTCCGCCGGCGCGGCTCTCGCGGAAGTCACGGCAGCCGCCGAGGAGGCGTACACCTACCGCAAGCTGTGACCGGGCCGCAGGCCCGTGTCGTTACTCCGTCGGGCCCGCGGGCTCGAACCACGTCGGAGCGCCGGCCTCGGCCAGCGCGTGCTTGATCCGCAGCAGCCCGAAGCCGCCCAGCTCAGGCAACGCGTCCAGGTCGAACCACGCGACCTCCAGCGACTCGTCGTCCGCGACCCGGGCCTCGCCGCCGATCGCCCGGCAGCGGAAGGTGATGTCCAGGTACTGCGTCTCGTCGCCATTGGGGTACTGCACAGGCTTGGTGGTCTGCACCAGCACCACGCGCTCCGCGACAGCGTGCACGCCGGTCTCCTCCAGAACTTCCCTGACCGCAGTATCGGCGGGCTGCTCACCCGGTTCGCAGATGCCTCCGATCAGGGCCCAACGCCCCGTGTCCGAGCGGCGGTTCAGGAGAATCCGCCCGGCGTCGTCGAAGACCAGCGCGGTAACGCCGGGGAGGAACAGCATCTGGTGCCCTACGTGGTCGCGCAGTTCACGGAGGAAGTCAGGGATCGGCATACGACGAGGTTAGAAGCCCCGCCGAGAATTCCGCACCGATCCGCGGCCGACACGGCGGTTATTCCGCTGCATCGTTCCTGCACAGTCGGCGCCCTGCGGCTCGCTGCGCCGGACGTCCGGCCCCTGTTCGGGGCACCGGCCGGGTGCCCCGGCCATGTGTGAGAGAGCCGGACACAGCGGCCGGATGGCGGCGGCCGACACCGGGGTCTTGCCTCGCCCGCCGCGAGGCACCTAGCATCGCGGACGATTGGTGAATCGATTCGACGAATCGATTCGACACGAGGGAGCCGGATGACCACGATCAAGGACGTCGCCGAGCGCGCGGGGGTCGCGCCGAGCACGGTGTCGTACGTGCTGAGCGGCTCCCGGAAGATCTCCGACGACACCCGGCGGTCGGTGCAGCAGGCAATCGACGAACTCGGGTACCACCCGAGGGCGAGTGCGCGGGCGCTTCGCGGGACCCGGACGAATGTGCTCGCGCTCGCGCTCCCCCGGGCCACCGGCGGCTACCGGGCGGTGGACGGCAGGTTCACGATCGACATCAGTGACGCCGCCCGCTCGCACGGCTACGACGTGCTGCTGATGACGGACCAGGAGGGCGTGCCGGGGCTGCGCCGGATCGCCCGGAGCGGGCAGGCGGACGGGGCGGTGCTGATGGCGGTCGAGATGGAGGACCCGCGTATCGACGTGATGCGGGAGCTGGACTTTCCGACAGCGCTGCTGGGCCGGTCGGCGGACGACGACGCGCTGCCGTGGACGGACCTGGACTGGGAGGCGGCGGCGGCGCTCTCCATCCATGAGCTGGCGGCAGCCGGTCACCGGGACATCGCGTATCTGGCGACGACCGAGCACGAGATCCAGGCCCGCCGGGGCTACGCGCTGCGTGGGGTGGCGGGCGCCCGCCGGGCCGCTCCGGAAACCGGCACCGAAGTGCGGGTGCACCAGTCGACCGGCGACATGGCCCGGCTGGCCCGGCGTGTCCATGCGCTGCTGACCGGGGAGCATCCGCCGACGGCCCTGGTCGTCCAGCATGTGGCGGCGCTGCCGCACATCCTGGCCGCGATCGCCGCCGCCGGGCTCCGGGTACCGGAGGACCTGTCGGTGATGGCGGTCGGCAATCTGCCGGACGATGTGGGCGGCCGGGATCTGCCCCGTATCGAACTGCCGGTGTCCGAGATGTCCGCCCAAGTGACCCGGCTCGCCGTCGAAGCCATCGCTGCCCGCGCGGAGGGCCCTGCGCGGTCGCCGGCCGCCCACCGGCTGATCGCCCCGGTGCTGATGCCGGGCCCGCGGGCCGCACCCCCACGACCGCGTACCGGCCGCTGACCCACCTGTCCCCCTCCCTCTGCCCCCTCCCTGACCCCACGACTCCGTCTCTTCCAGTGCTGTAAGACCGAACGGAGAGCCCACACATGCACATCAATCGCGGGCGGACGCCCGCACTCGCCCTGGCCGTGGCGGCCATTCCTGCCGCCGTCGGCCTGGGCGGGTGCGCGAGTACGCCGGATCCCGCCACGATCACCGTGCTCAACTCCGCCACAGATACCGTCGAACACGCGCAGAACCAGAAGTTCTTCGACCTGTGCGCCAAGCCGCTCGGCCTGAAAGTCCGGCAGACCAGCGTGCCCGCCGACCAGGTCGCGTCAAAGGCGCTGCGGATGGCGTCGTCCCGCTCGCTGACCGACATCCTCGAACTCGATGGATCGGAGCTGCCACAGTTCGCCGACACCGGCGGCCTCATCCCGCTGAAGAGCGTGGCGGTGGATATCACGGGGATGTCCCCTGGCGCCGTGTCGATGGGCAGCTACAAAGGCACGCAGTACGGCATCGCCAGATCCGTCAACTCCCTGGCGCTGATCTACAACACCGACCTTCTGCGGGCGGCGGGCCTCAAACCTCCCACCACCTGGGAAGAGCTGAAAGCGACCGCGAAGAAGCTGACGCGGGGCAAGACGTACGGCATGGCCTTCAGCGCCTCGCCCAACGCGGACGGCGTCTATCAGTTCCTGCCGTTCTTCTGGTCCAACGGCGGTGACGAGAGCCACTTGGACGATGGCCGCGGCGCGGGCGCGCTGCAGCTGTGGAAGGACCTGGTGGACGACAACTCGGTGTCCAAGGCGGTGGTCAACTGGACCCAGCAGGACGTCAACGACCAGTTCGTCGCCGGACGCGCCGCGATGATGGTCAACGGCCCATGGCAGGTCCCCGTCCTCAACACGCACAAGGACTTGCACTGGGCGGTCGCCACCATCCCGGTGCCGAAGGCCGGCGGCGCCCCGGTGCCCCCGATCGGGGGCACGGTGATGACCATCCCGCGCACCGGCGACACCGGCCGGCAGAAGACCGCAGCGAAGCTGCTGAACTGCCTGAACAGCGAGAAGAACCAGCTCAGCTGGGGAGAGTCCGTCAACAACGTGCCCACTCGGACGGCCGCGGCGCACCAGTACAGCGTCAACAACCCCAAGCTCGCCGCGTTCGCCGACGAAGTGGCCACCGCCCGCTCTCGCACCGCACGCGTCGGCGCCGGCTGGCCGGTCGTCTCGGACGCCCTGGCCGGCGCCTTCCAGTCCGTGCTCACCGGCCAAGCCACGCCCGAGAAAGCCCTGAAGCAGGCCCAGGCGCAGGCCACGGCAGGCGAGTGAGGACACGGCCATGACCACCATCAGCGAGACCACTCCAAAGCCCATGGCGAGAACCGCCCGGGCGACACGCCCGACGCGCGCCGGAAACACGCTCCTACGTTGGTGTTTCGTCGCCCCGGCCGTGCTCTACATGCTGGCGTTCTTCGGCTATCCGCTGGTGCGGAACGTCATCATGAGCTTCCAGCACTACACCCCGCGTACGTACTTCACCGGCCAGGCGCCGTTCAACGGCCTCGACAACTGGCGTGCGGTCTTCGACAATCCGCTCTTCACCGACTCTCTCTGGCACACCCTCCTCTTCACGGTCGGCTCGCTGCTCGGCCAGTTCGTGCTCGGCCTGGCGCTCGCGGTGTTCTTCTCCCGCCGCTTCCGGCTGTCGGGAATCGCCCGCGCCGTGCTACTGCTGCCCTGGCTGGTCCCGATGGTGGTGTCATCCGTCGTCTGGCGGAAGCTGCTGGACCAGGACACCGGCGTCATCAACACCCTCCTGGCGGACCTGCACCTCACCGACTCCCCCGTCCTGTGGCTGAGCAGCCCCAATGTCGCCCTGCTCTCGGCGGTCCTGGTCAACATCTGGATCGGCATCCCGTTCAACATGGTGATCCTCTACGGCGGGCTCCAGGAAATCCCACGCGACCTGTACGAGGCCGCCTCCCTGGACGGCGCGGGCGCCTGGCGGACGTTCCGAAGCGTGACCCTGCCGCTGCTGCGCCCGGTCGTCACCGTCGTCCTCGTCCTGGGCTTCATGTCGACGGTGAAGATCCTCGACCTGATCCTGGCGCTCACCGGCGGTGGGCCGGCCGATTCGACCCAGACCCTCGGCACCGTCACGTATCAGCTCTCCTTCCTCCAGCTGGACTTCGGGCAGGGCGCGGTGGTCGGCAATGTCCTCATCCTCATCAGCACCGTCTTCGCCGTGCTGTACCTACGGGCCAACCGGTCCGACTTCGGCCAGGGGAAGTGATCCTCGTGTCCAACAACTCCAGTAACTCCCGCAGTGGCCTGCTCCGCGGCGCCAACACCGCGATAGCGGTGGTCATCCTGCTCGTTCTGCTCTTCCCGCTCTACTGGATGCTCAACATCGCTCTCCAGCCCGGCCAGAGCCTGGCCGCCACCCACTGGCTGCCCACCTCGCCCAGCTGGGACAATTTCCGGCGGGCGCTGGACACCCAGGGCGGGTCTCTGCTGACCAGCTTTGTCGTCGCGCTGGGCTCGGTCGGGGTGTGCCTGGCGCTGGCCGCGCCGGCCGCCTACGGGCTGGCGCAGTTCGGGCTGCGCGGCAGCCGCACGATCGTCTTCGGCACGCTGATCACCCAGATGGTGCCCGGCATCGTCATCGCCAACGCCCTCTACAGCGCGTATGTGGACCTGCACCTGGTCAATTCCTATGGCGGCCTGATCCTCGCCGACGCCTCGCTCGGACTGCCCTTCTCCATCGTCCTGCTGCGGGCCTTCATGGTCGCCATACCAACGGAGGTCGTCGAGGCCGCGCTGGTGGACGGAGCGAACCGTTTCACGGCATTCATCCGGATTGTGATCCCAATGAGCAGGAACGCCCTGATCACGGCAGGTCTGTTCACCTTCCTCTTCGCCTGGTCGGACTTCATGTTCGCGCTCACCCTCAACACCACGGACGACGTCAAGCCGATCACTCTCGGCATGTACGAGTTCGTGGGCGCCCATGTCAGCGACTGGGGCGCCGTCATGGCCACCGCCGTGATCTCCGCCGTACCGGCCGCGATCCTGCTGGTCGTGGCCCAGAAGTACGTCGCCGCCGGGGTCACCGGCGGAGCCGTCAAGTAGCCGAAGGAGAAATGTGTGACCACCGGATTCCCGCTCTTCCCGCCGGGCTTCACCTTCGGCGCCGCGACCGCCGGCTACCAGATCGAAGGCGCGTACGACGAGGACGGCCGCGGCCCGTCGATCTGGGACACCTTCAGTCACACCCCCGGACGCACGGCCGGGGGCGCGACCGGTGACACAGCCTGCGACCACTACCACCGCTACCCCGAGGACGTGGCCCTGCTGCGTGGTCTCGGAGTCGACTCGTACCGCTTCTCGGTCGCCTGGCCCCGGGTCCAGCCGGACGGCCGCGGCCCGGTCAACGAGAAGGGCCTGGACTTCTACGACCGGCTGGTCGACGAACTGCTCGCGGCCGGCATCTCCCCCGCTGTCACGCTCTACCACTGGGACCTGCCGCAGGCTCTGGAAGACCGGGGCGGCTGGCGGGTCCGCGAGACCGCCGAGTTCTTCGGCGCCTACGCGGGCCTCGTCGCGGAGCGGCTTGGGGACCGCGTCGGCCGCTGGATGACGCTGAACGAGCCGTATTGCTCGGCTTTCGTCGGCTACGCAGAGGGCCGTCACGCCCCCGGCGCCAGGGAGGGCACGGGCGCGCTGGCCGCCGCCCACCATCTGCTGCTCGCACACGGGCACGCCGTCCGGGCGCTGCGCGCGGTGGGCGCCCGCGAGGTCGGCATCGCCCTGAACCTTGACCGTATCGAGGCCGCCAGCGACTCGGCGGCGGACCTGGCGGCGCTGCGCCGAGCGGAGACCCTGCACAACGAGGTGTGGACCGAGCCGCTGCTCGCCGGCCGCTATCCGCAGGACGAGGCAGCGACCTGGGGAGAGCTGGCGGACGGCTCATACCGGCGTGACGGCGACCTGGGGATCATCGGTGCCCCGCTGGACTTCCTGGGCATCAACTTCTACCGCCCGGTGACCGTCGCCGACACGGCACTTCCCATCCGGCGCACCGCCGTTGACATCGGCGTACGAGAGACCGATCCGTACGGCACCCGGCACACCACCATGGGCTGGCCGGTCGTACCCAGGTCGTTCACGGAGCTGCTGGTGGGCCTGCGGGACCGGTACCTGGCGCTGCCGCCGGTCTTCATCACCGAGAACGGCTCCGCCGAGGCGGACACCGTTGAAGCGGGCACCGTCCACGACGCCGAGCGGGTGTCATATCTGCACGACCACCTGCACGCGCTGAGGGCGGCGATGGAGGCGGGCGTGGACGTCCGCGGCTACTACGTGTGGTCACTGCTCGACAACTTCGAATGGGCCCGCGGCTACACCCAGCGCTTCGGCATCGTGCGCGTCGACTACGGCACCCAGCAACGCACCCCGAAAGACAGCTACCGCTGGTACCGGGACCTGATCGCCTCCCACCGCTCCCACCACGCACGAAAGCAGGATCACTCATGAAGTTCACCGACGGCTACTGGCTCATGCGCCCGGGCGTGACCGCCCGGTATGCCGCCTCGGTCGCCGACGCGGCCGTCGAGGACGACCGGATCACGCTCTACGCGCCCGTGAAGCGGGTGCTCAAGCGCGGCGACACTCTCAACAGCCCGCTCCTGACCACCGAGTGCTGGTCCCCGGCCGACGGTGTCATCGGCGTCCGCTACACCCACCACGCGGGCAAGGCCAGTCCCGGCCCGGACTTCGCACTCACCCCCCGGTCGGAGAACGGCTCCGGCAAGACGGTGCGCGAAGGCTCCGTGGTCGAACTGTCGGCGGGTGATCTCGCGCTGCGGGTGGACACCGACGCACCCTGGCAGCTGGACTTCACCGCGCAGGGCCGGACCCTGACCTCGGTCGGCCGGCGCGGCACCGGATTCGTCACCGACGCCGAGGGCCGCCACTTCATGCTCGCGCAGCACGCGCTGGGCGTCGGGGAGCTGGTCTACGGGCTCGGTGAGCGCTTCACCCCGTTCGTCAAGAACGGTCAGAGCGTCGACATCTGGCAGGCGGACGGCGGCACCAGCAGCGAGCAGGCGTACAAGAACGTCCCGTTCCATCTGACGAACCGCGGCTATGGCGTGTTCGTCAACCATCCCGGGCGTGTCTCGTACGAAGTCGGCACCGAGTCGGTGGGGCAGGTCCAGTTCAGCGTCGAGGACCAGTCGCTGGAGTTCTTCATCGTGTACGGTCCGACGCCGAAGGAGATCCTCGCCCGGTACACGGCGCTCACCGGCCGTCCGGCGCTGCCGCCGGCCTGGTCGTTCGGGCTGTGGCTGTCGACTTCGTTCACTACCTCGTACGACGAGGCGACAGTCACCAGCTTCGTCCAGGGAATGACCGACCGGGAGATCCCGCTGAGTGTCTTCCACTTCGACTGCTTCTGGATGCGCGAGTACCAGTGGAGCGACTTCACCTGGGACCCGGATGTCTTCCCGGACCCCGAGGGTCTGGTGGCCCGGCTGAAGGAGCGGGGCCTGCGCATCTGCGTCTGGATCAACCCGTATATCGCCCAGAAGTCGAAACTCTTCGCGGAAGGCGCCCGGGAGGGCTATCTGCTGAAGCGGCGAGACGGCGACATCTGGCAGTGGGACCTGTGGCAGCCCGGAATGGCACTGGTCGACTTCACCAACCCGGCGGCGCGCGAGTGGTACACGGACAAGCTGCGGGGGCTGCTCGGGCAGGGCGTGGACTGTTTCAAGACCGACTTCGGGGAGCGGGTGCCGACGGATGTTGTCTGGCACGACGGCTCCGACCCGGAACGGATGCACAACTACTACGCCCAGGTCTACAACGACGTGGTGTTCAAGCTGCTGGTGGAGGAGCGGGGCGAGGGCGAGGCCATGTTGTTCGCCCGCTCGGCGACCGCAGGCGGCCAGCAGTTCCCGGTGCACTGGGGCGGCGACTGCGAGTCGACGGCCGAGGCGATGGCCGAGTCCCTGCGCGGCGGGCTGTCGCTCGGTTTGTCGGGCTTCGGCTTCTGGAGCCACGACATCGGCGGTTTCGAGGGCACGCCGACACCCGCGCTCTTCAAACGGTGGGTGCAGTTCGGGCTCCTGTCGTCGCACAGCCGGCTGCACGGCAGCGACTCCTACCGCGTGCCGTGGGACTACGGCGACGAGGCGGTCGCCGTCACGCGGGACTTCACCCGGCTCAAGAACCGGCTCGTGCCCTACCTGTACCGGGCCGCCCTCCAGGCGCGGGATTCCGGCACGCCCGTCATGCGCGCCATGGTGCTGGAATTCCCCGACGACCCGGCGTGTCACCAGCTCGACCGGCAGTACATGCTCGGCGACGACCTCCTCGTCGCCCCGGTCTTCTCGGAAGACGGCACGGTCGAGTACTACGTGCCCGAGGGCACCTGGACACATGTGCTGACCGGCGAGCGTGTCTCCGGACCCCGCTGGCGGCGCGAGACACACGGCTTCGCCACCCTGCCGCTGCTGGCCCGCCCCGGCTCGGTCGTTCCGTTCGGCGCGAGTGAGCAGGCTCCGGAGTACGACTGGGCCGACGGAGTCACTCTGCATGTGCACGCCCCGGCCGACGGCTGCGAGACCGTGACGACGGTGCCCACTGCGGACGGCGGCACGGCCGCGGTGTTCCGTACCCGGCGGACGGGTGACGTGCTCACCGTGGAGACGCGCGGCGAGCAGGGCTGGCGGGTGCTGCTCGTCGGCGCCGATGACACCGAAGGGGTGGAGGGTGCCGATTCGGTGGAACGGACGCCGCTCGGGGTGCTGATCACCGCCGCCGCCGGGGCGTCGGTGGTGACGGCCCGCTGGTCCTGACGTGTGCGGGTCCCGCCATCTTGCGAGAGGGTGGCGGGACCGCGTCGCGATGCGCTGTCGTGACAGCTATGAACGCAGTCGCAGGCAGTCGCTGATCGCGCGCACCGCGCCCTCCGCGTCGTCCACCGTCACGGTGAACCGACGACCGTTCCCCAGGTCCACCACCACACCCGGCCCCCGGCGCACCACGACCGCCGTGCCCATCTCCGGACGCCAGCGGTACCCCCAGCCGCCCCAATGGCGCGGGCTCACCAGCGGCGCCAGATGCGCGCCACTCACCTGGTCCAGCGGGATCCGGCGGCGCGGCAGCCCCATATGCCCGCAGCGCACCTCCAACGCGTCCCGGTCCACCCTGACCCGCACATGCGTGAACGCGATCGTCCCGAACAGCACCAGCAGTCCTACCGCGATGCAGCCCACCACCGACATCACCAGCGGCGCCAGGCTCGAGGCATACATCCCGTCCTCGACCGCCAACACGATCCCCAACGCCACACAGGCCGCCCCGGCAGCCGCCGGCAGCCACTGCATGCGGTTCCGGGCCTGCCCGGTCCACACCTCAGGAGGGCGCGCGTCACTACGGTGCGCATCCGTCATGTTGTGCAGAGTACCCGCCTACCGGCGGGTCGGCAGCGGTATCGACGCCAGTATCCGGGCCTCCGCGTACGTCATCGCGTGCTCGGGCAGCCCGGCCGGGCGCCCGCTCAGGATCACCGTGAGTCCGCCGCTCCGCTCCGCTTCCGGCGCGGGTCCGGCCCCGATACGACGCAGCGCCTGCGCCGCGACCGCCTCGGCGGAGCCGTACAGCACGGCCCCGGGTGTTACGGCGGCGCGGATGCGCTCCGCGACCAGCTCGTAGTGGGTGCACCCCAGGACGATGGCCGCAACATCACGCGGAGTCAGCGCCGCCGCAGCGGCGACCGCCGAGTCAATGGCCGCTTCGTCCGCGCTGTCCACTGCGGCCGCCAGGCCTGGGCACGGCACCTCGGTAACGGTCGCACCGTCGGCGAACTGCCGGATGAGCCCCCGCTGGTACGCGCTCCCTGTTGTGGCGGGGGTCGCCCAGATCGCGACACTCCCGCCGGACGCCGCCGCGGGCTTGATCGCCGGCACCGTGCCGATCACCGGTACGGCCGGCTCCAGCGCGGCCCGCAGTGCGGGCAGTGCGTGCACCGACGCCGTATTGCACGCCACGACCAGCGCGTCCGGCCCGTGTTCGGCCGCTGCCTTCGCACAGGCCAGCGCACGGGCCGTGACATCCTCCGGCGTGCGCGGGCCCCACGGCATCCCGTCCGGGTCCGACGACAGCACCAGATCCGCGTCCGGGCGCAGTCCACGCAGTGCGGCCGCTGCCGCGAGCAAGCCGATACCGGAGTCCACGAGCGCGATCTTCACCCCGCCACCCTACCGGTGCCGGTATCCGCGCCTGCGGCGCGGGAGCCTCCCGCCTGGCCGCCCGTAACCCACGACCACGAAGTGGCCTCAGCCCCGACGCGACCCAACGGCCCGGGTCAGCCAACTCGTCGACCGCCGGGGCCGGCCGGGCCGCAGTTACGGCAGACTGCCCCGCGTGAGCGTACTGACGTGGATCACGGGAACGTCGCTGCTGGCCTGGGCCTGGCTGCTGCTCTGCCAGGGCTTTTTCTGGCGCACCGACGTGCGCCTGCCGGAGCGGGCGGAGCCGCAGGCCTGGCCGGCCGTCGCGGTGGTCGTGCCGGCACGGGACGAGGCGGAGGTGCTGCCGGTGAGCCTTCCGTCGGTGCTGGCGCAGGCGTACCCGGGGCGGGCGGAGGTGTTCCTGGTGGATGACGGGAGCACGGACGGTACGGGAGACGTGGCGCGGGCGCTGGCGGCGGCACACGGTGGGCTCCCGCTGACAGTGACATCGCCGGGCGCGCCGCCGCCGGGCTGGACGGGGAAGCTGTGGGCCGTGCGGCACGGCATCGCCCTCGCGGGTGAACGCATGAACGCGGAGTTCCTGTTGCTGACGGACGCGGATATCGCGCACGGTCCGGAGTCGCTGCGCGAGCTGGTGGCGGCGGCCGGGGGACTCGATCTGGTGTCGCAGATGGCGCGGCTGCGCGTCGTGACGGGCTGGGAGCGATTGATCGTCCCGGCGTTCGTGTATTTCTTCGCGCAGCTGTATCCGTTCCGGTGGATCAGCGGCGGCGGCCGGACGGCGGCGGCCGCGGGCGGCTGCGTGCTGGTCCGGCGTACGGCCGTGGAGCGGGCCGGCGTGCCCGAGGCGATCCGGCACGCGGTCATCGACGATGTGGCGCTGGCGCGCGCGGTGAAGAGCGGCGGCGGCCGGATCTGGCTGGGGCTGGCGGATCGGGTGGACAGCGTGCGCCCGTATCCAGGACTGGCGGAGCTGTGGCGGATGGTATCGCGCAGCGCTTACGCGCAGCTGCGGCACAATCCGCTCCTGCTCACGGCGACGGTGGTGGGGCTGGGGCTCGTCTATCTGGTGCCGCCGGTCGCTGCCGTGGGCGGGGCAATCGCCGGCGCGGGGTGGGTGTGCGGACTGGGGGCCGCCGCCTGGGCCGTGATGACGGGCACATATGTGCCGATGTTGCGGTACTACGGGCAGCCGCTGTGGCTGGCGCCTTTGCTGCCGTTCACCGCGGCGTTGTACCTGCTGATGACGGTCGACTCCGCGGTCCAGCACTACCGGGGACGGGGCGCCGCGTGGAAGGGCCGCACCTACACCCGCCCGGACGCCTCCGCGTAGACCGCGGCGAGCCGCGCGCCGACGGCGGACGGTCCGTAGCGCCGCCTGGTGCGCTCGGCCAGGGCCGCCCGGGAGTGTCGCGGGAGCCCGGCGGCGGCCTCCACCAGGGCCAGCGCGAAGGCGTGCGGGTCGGCGGGCGGTACGAGGATGCCGGCGTCGTGGCCGACGAGATCGGGCAGGGCGCCGGTGCGGGTGCCGACGACCTGGGTGCCGCAGGAGAGGGCGTCGAGGGCGGGGATGCAGAAGTTGCCGCCGGCGCCGGGAGCGGCGAAGAGGTCGGCGTGGGCGAGTTCGTGGATGGTTTCGGGCCGGGAGCGGGCGGGGGTGAGGACAGTGGCTGCCGCGATGCCCAGTTGACGTATCCGGGACTGGACCGAAGGCAGTTCGGAACTGTCGCGGATGATCTGGAGCCGTAATCGGGGATCCTTGGCGTGTGCGACCGCGAAGGCGGGGGCGAGCACGTCCCAGTCCTCGGTTATGGCGACGCGCACCGGGTCCTGGTGGATCCGGGCCCGGGCGGGGACGGGTGGCAGCGCGGCGGGGTCGACGGGGTGAGGGACGAGGCGGTGGCGGCCGGGCAGGCCGAGTTCGCCGACTCGGGCGAGCAGGGAGTCGCTGACGGTCATGACAGCGGCGGCGTGGCGGTACAGACGGGCGGTGCGGCGCTGTGCGAGGCATCCCGGGTCGTCCTCGGAGAGGACGTATGGGATGCGGGTCGTCCGGGAGAGCCACGGGAGGTCCGGGCGCGCGCCGGGTGAGTGGGCGTGCAGGACATCGATGCGGCCGCATTCGGCAGCTTCGAACCGTAGGACACCTTCGACACGGCCGGCTGTGATCCGGTCGGCGACGGGGCCACCGCCGGTGAGCACCGCCACCTGGTAGAGGTGCGGTTGATCGGGGTCGCGGCCGGCGTGGGGCAGCACGGGGAGAGGTGGCAGGGTCAGGGCGGGTACGGCCACGATCTCGACCACATCGGCGGCCGTGGCTGCGGCCCGGCACCAGTCCCAGGGCCGCCGCGGTCCTGCGGGGCCGTACAGCATGGCGACGCGCATGGGCCACTGTGGCATGCGCGTCCGCGCTTCAGGACCTGTTCCAGGAGCTGTTGGCTGTACTCGGCACTACTTGCGGCCGGGTGTCCAGTTCATACCCCACCCATAGGCGTAGTCGACGGTCCGCTGCGGGCTGACGCCTCGCTGCGGCACCAGATAACGCGCCTCGCGCTGGACAACTAGGTCACCGCTCTGGTTGGTGATGAGGGCGAGAGCGCAGACATTGGACGGCACGGTGCATTCGTCGAGGGAGAAGTCGACCGGCGCGCCGTGTTGCGGCCATAGCGTGACGGTGGCGTTGAGGCCGGCGAAGCTGCTGGCGCCCTCGTAGATGGTGACGAAGATCAGGATGCGCCGGAAGGCGTCCTTGTGGTCGAGGTTGATGGTGAGGTTCTCGCCGCTGGTGGTCTCACCAGTGCGGTCGTCAGCGTCCAGGTGGATGTACGGGGCCCGGTGGAGGGAGCCGAAGGAGTTGCCGAGCGCCTGGATGACGCCTTTGCTGCCGTCGGTGAGTTCGAAGAGGGCGCACAGGTCGAGATCGAGCCGGGAGGCGACGGCCCTGCGCAGCCATCCTGTGGCCGGCTTGAGCGTCTCCCAGTTGAGGTTGACCCTCATCGTCCCGGAGGTCCCGCCCTGTTTGGTGAGCGAGACGGACGGCGATTGCTTCGTAAGGGTGACTTTTGTCAACCGGACGGGTTCGGCGGAAGGGGGTGGTGCCGGCGTGGGAGTGTCATCGACGGTGATACCGAAGTCCGTGGCGAGGCCGCCGAGCCCGGTCTCGTACCCCTGGCCGACGGCACGGAACTTCCAGCCGTCCTGCCGGCGGTAGAGCTCGCCGAGGACGAAGGCGGTCTCCACGGTCGCGTCCGAGCTGTCGAAGCGGGCGATCTCCGCGCCCCCGGCCGCGTCGAGGACCCGGATGTTCAGGCCGGGCACCTGGCCGAAGCCGCCGTCCGCGGACGCGGCCAGCACGATGGTGTCGATGGCGGGCTCCACGCGGCCGAGGTCCACGGCAAGGGTGTCGGTCACCGTGCCCGCGGTGGCCCGCTTGCCTTCGTGGCGGACAGCGCCGGAGGCATGCGCCGGCTGGTTGTAAAAGACGAAATCAGCGTCGGACCGGACCTTGCCGTTGACCAGGAGGAGGGCCGAGGCGTCGGCGTCGGGCACGCCCGGACCGGCACGCCAACCGAGCTCGACCCGCACGGCAGACGCGGCGACCGGAAGGTTCGCACCCTTGCGCATAGTCATGTCAGACCCCTTCGCCTGATGACCAACGTAATGGAGATCGCGCCCTTTACACGATCGAAACGGCTCGGGGCGACCGTTTTTCGATGATTCGCTCGGATTGGCGATCGAGCGTCACTCACTGCACATCAAACAACCCACTGATCGGTCTCCCCAACGACCACATCGTGGGCTTAACTTATGGTCTATGACCACCCCCCGCGGTACGTACAGCGGTGGCTACTACACGTCACCGTTCTTCCCCGACACCCCGATCTACGACAGTCTCGTCGCAGAGCGAGGCACCCCGCAGATCGCACCGATCCGCGTTCCTGCCGCCTACGACACCGGCAGCAACCTCCCGGCCCTGCCTTCAGCGCTGCCCGCACTGCCCCCCGGACCGTCCGCGCAGACGCCGGCCCAGGGTGCGTACTCCGGCTACCAGCAGAACGGCTACCAGCAGCAGCCCGCCCAGTTGCAGCAGGCCCCGGCCCCGTACATCCCCCAGCAGACGGCGGCGCCGCGCGGCGGGTACAACGGCGGGTACAACGGCAACCCAGGCGGCGGCTACCCGGCGCAGCAGCCCCCAAACCAGTATCAGGGCCCGGCTGGATACGAGGCGGCCCGCCCGCAGCCGCCGCGTCCCGCGGCGCCGCGCCCGGCCGCTCCCGCCGGATACGGCGAAGAGCCGTACCAGCGGCGCAATCTCGGACAGGGGTACTACCAGGGCTGATCCGGCAAAGGCCAACGAGGGTGGCACCATTGCGGCATGATCACGCCCCACCTCAGCTCGCTCCACATATATCCGGTTAAATCGGTCCACGGTCAGACGTGCCATGAGGCGATCGTCGAGCCGTGGGGGCTCTCCGGGGACCGCCGGTGGATGCTGGTCGACAGGTCGGGACGGTTCATCACCCAGCGGGAGCAGCCCCGGCTGGCGCTGGTGGCCGCTGAGCCGCTCGCGGAGGGCGGGCTGCGGCTCACCGCGCCCGAATGCCCGGAGCTGGTGGTCGGCGTGCCCGTGTCGGGGATCGCCGCACCGGTGACGGTGTGGAAGGACAAGGTCGAGGCCGTGCCGGCAGGGGCGGAGGCGGCGGCCTGGTTCAGCGCCTATCTGGGCAGTGCCGCAGGCCTGGTGCACCTGGACGACCCGGCGCGCCGCCGCCCTGTCGACCCCGAGTTCGGGAGACCTGGCGAGACCGTCAGCTTCGCTGACGGTTTTCCGCTGCTCCTTACGGCGACCGCGTCACTCCATGCTCTCAACTCCCTGATCGCGCGGGGCGATCATGCCCAAGAGGGCCCGGTGCCCATGGACCGGTTCCGGCCCAATGCCGTCATCGTCGGCACCGAGCCGTGGGCCGAGGACAGCTGGCGCCGGATCCGTATCGGCGAGGTCATCTTCCGAGTGGCCAAGCCCTGCGGCCGGTGCGTCGTCACCACCACCGACCAGCACACCGCCGAGCGCGGCAAGGAACCGCTCCGTACGCTTGCCCGCCACCGGCGCTCCGGCAACCAGGTGCTCTTCGGGCAGAACCTCATTCCCGAACATCGCGGAACCCTGCGCGTCGGCGACCCGTTGCACATTCTGGAGTAAGAGGCCGCTTCTGGAGTAGGAGGCCGCGCGAGTCAGCGTCCGGGCGCAGCAACGCCGCCCAGTAATTTGCTCGGCTTCCAAGCCCACCGTGCAACAGGTTCCCGCGCGCGCCCGAAGTGACATCCCTCTCGATACCTCTGCCCACTGCGCGCACGGGCCTGCCGTGTGCGGTACTTGGACGGTGAAGGGAGTGCGGCCGATGCGACGGACCGTACGACGACGGATGCGGCTGCGGTCGCGCCTGTGGCGGTGGCGGCGCAATCCGCTGCGCCGCCGGTCGGATCTCGCCGAGGCGTGGGCCGGGTTGCTGGCGGCGGTGGTCATCGCCGTCGGAGCCCCCGCCGCCGGCTGGGCGACCGGCGCCGCCGTGAACGGTGCGCTGCAGCAGACGGTGCGGGCTCAGCGCGCCGAACGTGCCTATCTGCCCGCAGTGGTGCTGAAGGCCGGCCCGCGCGAGGTCACCGGCACCGACCCCGAGTCGGGAACCCTACGCGAGGAAGGGCGCGCCGCCACCGCTCGCTGGACCGGACCGGACGGCAAGCAGCACAGCGGCACGGTTCGCATAGCCGTAGACCAGGGCAAGGGCGACCGGATTTACGTCTGGACCGATCCGCACGGCAACGCCACCACTCCCCCGCTGGACGCGGCGACCGCCACCGCTCACGCGGCGATGGCCGGTCTCGGCACCGCGCTGCTCGCGCTGGTGCTGGGCACCATCAGCCGCCAGACGCTCATGTGGCAGCTGATGCGGAGGCGGCTCGCGGAGTGGGAGCGCGAGTGGGCCGCCGCGGGCCAGGACTGGGGCCGGGCAGACGCGGGAGGATGAGGACTCTGCGGACGCCTCGGGCCAATTGCCGCAACCCGCAGGTGATCCGGGTCCGTCCTGGTGCTGGCGCCCGTCCCGCGCACGCTACCGTGGACCACCTGGTCGGCCGAACGCAAGAGGATGGGGCAGAGCATCCCAATGGCACAGGGCGTGGTTCAGGTGACGCACACCAGCAGCTCGCGGTGGCGCCGCCGCACTGGAGAGTATGAAACGCTCGTCGCCGCTCTCGAAGCGGCCGGTGACGGGGACGTGCTCTCGATCAACCCGGGCACCTACCGGGAGAACCTCGTCGTCCAGCGGGCCATAACGCTCAGAGGCGCAGACGGCCCCGGCTCGGTGCGGATCGCCCCTTCGGGCGGCGTCGCGCTGACCGTGCGAGCGTCCGCGACCGTACAGGATCTGTCCATCGAGGGCCAGGACACCTCGGCGGCGGCGCTCCTCATCGAGGGCTCGGCGCCCGAGCTGACCGGGCTGCGGGTCAGTACCCGTTCGGCGGTCGGCATAGAGGTGCGCGACAACGCCCGGCCCACCGTCCGGCGCTGCACCGTCGACAATCCGGCAGGGCTCGGCATCAGCGTCCTGGAATCCTCCGGCGGCCTGTTCGAGGACTGCGAGGTGGTGGCCGCCGGCCAGACCGGCGTCTCCGTGCGCGGCGGTGCCTCGCCCCGGCTGGAGCGCGTACGTATCCACAACACCTCGGGAGCGGGCCTGTCGCTGAGCGACGAGGGCACCGTCGCGGAGGCTATCGGCTGCGAGATCTACGAGGTCAAGGGCACCGGTGTACAGGTCGCATCGCGGGCGGTCGGGCATCTCACCGACTGCCAGGTGCACCGCACCACCGGCGACGGCATCACCCTGGACACGGACGCCGTGCTGTCCCTGTCGGACTGCGACATCCACGACATTCCCGAGAACGGAATCGACCTGCGCTCACGGTCGGTGCTGACCCTCACCCGTTCCACCGTGCGCCGTTTCGGGCGCAACGGCCTGTCGGTGTGGGACCCGGGCACCCGTGTGGACGCCAACCAGTGCGAGATCCACGACAGTACGGGCGACTACCCCGCGGTCTGGGTCAGTGACGGCGCTGCCGCCATACTGGACGCCTGCCGGGTACGCGATGTGCCCGATGCCCTCTTCGTCCTGGACCGCGGCTCGCGCGCCGACGTCGTCGACAGTGACTTCACCCAGGTCCGGAACACCGCCGTCTCGGTCAGCGACGGCGCCATCGTCCAGCTCGACGACTGCCGGATCCGCGAGGCTGCCACCGGCGCCTGGTTCCGCGACCACGGCAGCGGTGGCACCCTGGCCTCCTGCACCATCGATGACGTCTCGACCGGCGTCATCGTCACCAAGGGCGCCGACCCGGCCATCGAGCGGTGCACCGTCACCAACCCCGGCGAGGCCGGTTTCTACGTCTCCGCCGAGGGCCGCGGCACCTTCAGCGGCTGCCGGGTCACCGGCAGCCGCGGCTATGGCTTCCACATCATCGACGGCTGCCGCTCCACCCTGACCCGCTGCCGCACCGAACGCTGCTCGCGCGGCGGTTACGAGTTCGCCGAGCCCGGCCCCGTGACGGAGGACTGCACCGGGGACACCAGTGCCGAACACCGCCCGGCCGCGCCCGTGACCGCCCGGCAGACCGCCTCCACACCGGCGTACGGGCTGCTGGGCGGCGTACCGGAGCAGCGCCCCGCCACGCAACCGGCCGCCCCGGACGATCCGGCCGTCCGGCCGTCGAACGACGTGCTCGCCGAGTTGGACGCCCTTGTCGGCCTGGGCAGCGTCAAGCTCGAGGTCCGCGCCCTCATCGACCTCATCGCCGTCGGCAAACGCCGCCAGCAGGCAGGCCTCAAGGCCCCCTCGCTCCGTCGCCACCTGGTCTTCACCGGCTCCCCCGGCACCGGCAAGACGACCGTCGCGCGCCTGTACGGTGAGATTCTGGCCGCGCTCGGCGTGTTGGAGCGTGGCCATCTCGTCGAGGTCGCGCGTGTGGACCTCGTCGGCGAGCACATCGGATCGACCGCGATCCGCACCCAGGAGGCGTTCGACCGGGCGCGGGGCGGTGTGCTCTTCATCGACGAGGCCTACTCGCTCGCGCCCGAGGACGGGTCACGTGACTTCGGCCGCGAGGCGATCGACACCCTGGTGAAGCTCATGGAGGACCACCGCGACGCGGTCGTCGTCATTGTCGCCGGCTATACCGCCGAGATGGAACGCTTCCTCTCCGTCAACCCCGGCGTCGCCTCCCGTTTCTCACGCACCATCACCTTCGGCGACTACACGCCCGAGGAACTGCTGCACATCGTCCGCTCCCAGGCCGAGGAGCACGAGTACCAGCTCGCCGACGAAACCGGCGAAGCGCTGCTCAAATACTTCACCGCCATCCCCAAGGGTCCGGCCTTCGGTAACGGCCGCACCGCCCGGCTGACCTTCGAGGCCATGGTCGAACGCCACGCCGGCCGACTTGCCCATGTCACCGAGCCCAGCCACGACGAACTCCAGCTGCTCTATCCCGAAGACCTGCCCGCGCTGTCCTGAAGCGGCAGCCCGGAGGGGGCGCGCTCCTGCGTGAGACGTACGAGCAGCATCGTGCGTTCGACGGCGAAGGCCGGATCCGCCTGGTAGTCGAAATGCGTCAGGATCGGCGCGGGCAGCGGGTAGGCGGGTGTCCGGCCGTAAGCGGCCGGATCCTTGAGTGGCGGACAGTCGACATCCGGGCCCCCTCCGCAGATGCGGACCGGTCCGCCGATCGGGTCCGTACGCCGCCACAGGTTGCGCCAGGCCCGCAGCTCGCCATGGAGCTGTCGGAGCTGCGCGGGCCCGAAGTACGCCGGGAACCAGCGCCCGTACAGCCGTTCCAGGGGCGATCCGTACGTCAGCAGCGCGATCCGGTCGCGCGTCGCCGGATCCAGCTGCCAGGCGGCCGCGGCGGCGAGCACAGTGCCCTGTGAGTGGCCGGACAGGATGATCCGGCCACTGGGATACTGCGCGGTCCAGGTGGTCATCCGCCAGGTGAGGTCCGGCACGGCCCGCTCCGCGTAACAGGGCGGCGCGAACGGGTGCGCTGCCCGCGGCCAGAAGGTTCCGATGTCCCAGAGGATGCCTACCGTGCGACGTGCGCCCGCGCTGCGGTACGCCCGGCGGCCCAGCGCGACCATCGCGACGACGCTGGCTCCGACCAGCCACGATCCCATGCCCTGCGCCGCCTCGGCTCCCGCGTGCAGGACTCCCGGCCACTGCGTGGTCGCCTCGCCCGGCACCCTGCCGCTCGCCCAGGCGCCGGCCAGTGCGCCTGCGCCCAGCAGGACCGCGGCCACCGCGGTGACCCCGACGAGCAGCGGCGCACTGTCGGTGAGCCCCGCCCGCGCCTGCGCGCCCGCGATCTGCCGCGTACGCTCCGGGTGGAGCGACTCACCCGGGTACTGCGCCGGAACGCTGCCCTCCAACTCCTTGGTCCGCTGCCACAGCCGCCGGCCCTCGGCGACCGCGACGACGATCACCACCGCGATCACCAGCGGAATCGTCGACGCCTGCCACGACAGCAGCACCGGCGGCCCGGCAACCCCATTACCCCCGCTCCCCGGCGTCGACCCCCGGTCCAGCCAGTCCGCGACGCGCTGCGCCATACCGCCGGTCAGAATGCCGCCGAGCCCGCACGCGAGCACGGCCACAGCGGGGCCGCCGAGGCCGTGCAGGGCGATCCGTCGCATGGCGGCCATCCCGTCGTCGGCGCGGCCACGGCCGCCGGACCGTTCAGCCCGTACCTGCGTCCGGTGCATCAGTACCGCCGTCACCCCCAGGGCCACGACCAGGGCGCCCTGCAGAAGCGTCAGCCAGCAGAATGCCGTGCTGGGCGGCAGATGACCCTGCGCCCGCCACCCCGGCCGGTGCCAGGACACATATGCGCCGGTCGCCATCAGCGCCGTCACCGAGCCGCCCAGCAGAAAACGGACCAGCGTACGATCCAGCTCGTGGTCCAGCTTGTCCTCGCTCCGTCCCGCGCTCCATGTCACGGCTACGGCCGCTCCCGCCAGCGCCGCCAGCAGCGTCACCAGTGCCCATCCCATCGCGGCCAGCCGGGGGCCACTGTGCTGGTCCCGCGTCAGCGCGGGCACCAGCACCATCACCGACACCGTCAGCAGCCCCGCTGCGGTGTGCGCCGCCCGCAGCCGGGCGACCGCCCGGCGGCCGTACCAGAAGCCCGCCCCGGCCAGCGGCGGCGCGTCCGGGGCCGCCCGCTGGTCACGCTCGATGGGCGCCTGGGACTCGTAGGCGTACCACGTGCGGTGCGACAGCCACCACAGCAGCATCGTGAGCCCTAATGGCACCCACGCCGCGATGGCGAGCCGCTGCCCCGGCTCGCGCCCGGCGAGCCAGCCGAGCCAGCTCTTGTCGGCGATGCAGGTCATCTGGCCCGCACACTGCCAGGCCACGAGGTCGACCGCGACCTCGGACACGGCGGCGACCAGCAGCACCGTGAGGCTGAGGGCAATGATCCGCACCAATATGTCGTACGTCCGCCGCAGCCCGGGCGTGTCGGCCGCCGGCCGCATCCAGTAGGCCAGGTTTGCCACCATGAAGGGAAGAAGCAGCAGCCACAGCGCCCTGCTCCCGTCCCCGGAGGTGAGATTGGACCAGCTGAACGCGTCGGGCACCGGCTTGCCGTGGTACGCCCCCGGGCGCTGCTCCGCGTCCACATCGTCCGTGCGGCGGTAAATGCCCGCTGTGTAGTCGCCGCAGAGCCGTGTGATGCGGGGATCGTTCAGCATGATCTGCGGCGTCGTGCCGCCGACTCCATGGACCAGCAATTCCAGCGACAGCGGCGCCTGCCCCGCTCCCGGCTGGGTAGGTGGAATGTCGCGTGCCATTTCCGACCGCATGGCGATCGCCTCCCCGTACTTTCCCCGTTGTGGCGCGTTGGCGGCGCGCATATTCAGGATCCGCGACCAACTCTGACCGCGCAGCCCCTCTTCACGAAGATTCCCGAAGGAGCACACAACCGTGATGTGTCCGTCGCCTGTGTGACGGCTCGCCATGCCATGGAAGGATGGTCATCGGCCAGCAACCGGCAGCAGCGACAGACAGGACCCCGGGTGAGCGACAACCAGAATCTCCTCGCGGAGCAGCGGCGCGCCCTCATCCTCGACGAGATCCGCCGCCGCGGCGGCGTCCGTGTCAACGAGCTCACCCGCCGCCTCAACGTCTCCGACATGACCGTCCGCCGTGATCTGGACGCCCTCGCCCGGCAGGGTGTGGTCGAAAAGGTCCACGGCGGCGCCGTCCCTGTCGTCCAGGCCAGCAGCCACGAGCCCGGCTTCGAGGCGAAGTCGGGCCTCGAACCGGGTGCCAAGGAAGCCATCGCGCGGGCTGCGGCCAAGCTCGTCACCCCCGGCAGCGCCCTCGCTCTGTCCGGCGGCACCACGACCTACGCGCTCGCGCAGCGGCTGCTCGACGTCCCGGACCTCACCGTCGTCACCAATTCGGTCCGCGTCGCCGATGTCTTCCACAGCGCCTCGCGCCACCCCGGCCCCTCCGGGCGCGAGGGCGCGGCGACAGTGGTACTGACGGGCGGTGTGCGGACCCCCTCCGACTCTCTCGTCGGGCCGGTCGCCGACCGGGCCATCAGCACCCTCCACTTCGATCTGCTCTTCCTCGGCGTACACGGCATCTCCGTCGAGGCGGGCCTGTCGACCCCGAATCTCGCCGAAGCTGAAACGAACCGGCAGTTCGTCCGGTCCGCCCGGCGGGTGATTGTGATCGCCGACCACACCAAGTGGGGCACCGTCGGCCTGAGCTCCTTCGCTTCCCTGGAGGATGTCGACACCCTGGTGACCGATGCCGGCATCCCCGAAGTCCTCCGCGAGGAAATCGCCGAGCATCTCTCCAGCCTCGTCGTCGCCGACACCTCCGGGCCGGACACCTGACGACACTCTCGGTCAAAGGCGGTCACAAATTGATCGAACGAGTGGAGAAAAAATCCGCCTGCGGCTTCCTACGTCTCCATTCGCGGCAACTTCGACTCGGACAACCCAAACTGATACAAGAACAGCCGCACCGCCATCACCGAAGGGAATC
This sequence comes from Actinacidiphila oryziradicis, assembly GCF_005047355.1. Classification (GTDB taxonomy): domain Bacteria; phylum Actinomycetota; class Actinomycetes; order Streptomycetales; family Streptomycetaceae; genus Actinacidiphila; species Actinacidiphila oryziradicis. Next base: position 39,835 of record NZ_SUMC01000027.1, on the reverse strand, counting down.
TCGCCTGATGGGCACCCAGCAAGAAAAGGACGAGCTGTACGCGCTCGACATCTCCAACGTCGAGTGGCTCAGCGCCCCCGACAGCCACACCGAGGACCGCGTCGAGATCGCGTACCTCCCCGGCGGCGGCGTGGCCATGCGTTCCGCAGCCGACCCCGGCACGGTGCTGCGCTACACCAAGGCCGAATGGGACGCCTTTGTGCTCGGCGCCCGGGACGGCGAGTTCGACCTGTAATCAGCGTCGCGGGGGTACAGCCGGTCGGCCGGGGCCGGCGCCGGCCGACCGGCTGTACCCCCGCGACGTCAACCACGCACCCGCGAGCCGTCCACCCCGAGCGCGCCTGCCAGAGCCGGATGTTCCCGACCCGGATCGATCGTCGTAACCGTGTACTTCGCGACGCCTGCCACGACGAACGGGTCTTCGGCAGCGATCCGCCCGATGGCGCCGCGGTCGACGCCGCAGGCCACAATGGCACCACCCTCAGCCGGAGGCACCGTCTGCCCGGACACCAGGAACGTCCCGTCGCGGTGATGGCGTTCCAGGAAGCCGACATGCGCGGCAACGAATGGTTCGGCCTCCTCTTCCGAGGCCGTGTAGCGCAGAAACAGCAGGTGCAGCATCCCGTGCTCCTCAGCTCTCAGCGCGGCCGTTGTCAGTGGCCCCCTCTAACGTCGGAGATGTTGAGAAGCAGTCGCTCATCCTGAGGGGGACCGTGTCATGCCCGACGCCACCACGTACCTCGAACTGTCCGAAGACAGCGGGGGATCGCACAAATTCTACGAGGTGGGCGTCACCGGCAACGCGGTGACGATCTCGTACGGACGGATCGGCGAGCAGGGTCAGGTGCGCACAGCGACCTATGCCGACTCGGCGAAGGCCTCTGCCGCCGCAGCCCGGAAGATAGGGGAGAAGATCCGTAAGGGGTACGCACCCGCAGTGCTCGGGGTACGGCGGCGCAGGCCCGTTACTCGTCGGCAGATCGTCAGCACTCGGTCGACGGCGAGTCAGGCGCCCGTGCTGTGGCGGTTCGCCTCCGGGGCACCGGCATTCGGGTCTTCGTGGGCGAGGAGCACGCGTGGGTGGGGAACGGGAAGGGTGATGTCTACGCGCTGACGCATGAGGGACGGATCACCGGGCGCTTCGGACTGCCGGACGGGGTGAAGTGCATCGTGGCCGACGACTTCTGGGATCTACGCGGGCTGCGACGACGGGCGCGTCTACGACCTCAGCGGAAAGATCCCGCACGTGGCGTACGAGATCGCCGGCGATGCCGACATTTACTGGCTCGACATCGCCGACGGTGTGCTCGGCGTCTCCGACCGGCAGGGCGGGATCACCACCGTCGACCACGAGGACGAGTTCCAGTGGTCCAGGCGCAGCAGCGGCGACGGGGCATGGATGGTGCGCTGCTCGGACGAGGGTGTGTTCCGCGGGCACTCACGCGGCGTTACGCACTACGGGGCTCGCAGCGGCAACCAACTGTGGCACACCGGTACGGACGGAGTTGTGCTTTTCGGCTGGCAGAAGCCCGGCGAGGTGTTCGCCGGCACAAGCCGGGGGTGGGTGTACCGGCTGGCGAAAGCCGACGGGGCGGAGCAGGCCCGCTATCGGTGCGATGCCTCCGTGTTCTCCTGTGCGACGTCGCCCGACGGCCGCTACGTGTTCGCCGGCGACAACCACTCCTCGGTCTACTGTTTCGCCGCCGACGGCACCCGGTTGTGGAAGCTCGGCACCGGCTGCGGTTCGGCCTTCTCCATGCAATACCGTGATGAACGGCTCTATATCGTCAGCACCGACGGCTCCCCGGCCTGCATCGATGCCAGCGAGACGGCGGTGCGCGAGGCCCAGCAGGGCCTGCTTCCGCAGCGCAGCGACATCAAGGCCGACCACTGGCAGCGGGTCGAGCCCGGCACCCAGGTGGAGTCGGTCACCGAGGTGTCGGTGACCGACGGCAGCGGCGTGATCGTGGAGTGCGTACAAGAGGCAGGCCGGCTCCGGGTGCATGTGGTCCCGCCGGGCTTTGACCCGCACCGCCGGGTGCAGTTCCCCAAAGACATACGGGTGCCTGGCGGTCGCTATCTGGTGACGGAGGTCCGGTCCTCCGTCAACGGCGGTTTCTACCGCGCGCGAGGCGAGATCCGGCGGCTGGTGTAGCAGCCGGACCATCTCACTCGAGCACCGAGCACCGGCTCTGACCCGGACAGCCCGTGCCGACGAGCGCGCCGTGCGGCTCTTGCGCCGCCGCTGATGTGTCGGGCCCCGGCAAGCCACGCAAAGGTGGATTCTCAGTACGGTGCGTGGTAGTGCGCGAAAGTGCGACCGATCAATCATCTGGGTGCACCACCCCTGAAGCCCGCCTGCATCGGAGGAGCTACACACCATGCCGACCGGTATGCCACCCAAGGAGACCCCCTCTCCCTCCTCCGCGCCAGGATCGCGCACGTCCCTGGAGATCGCCTCCCAGCCCGAGTGCTGGCGGCAGGCCGCCAAGGCTGCCCCGCAGTATGCCCCCGCCCTGCCGCGCCGCGGCGAACGCGTCGCCGTCGTCGGCTGCGGCACCTCTTGGTTCATGGCCCAGTCCTAGGCGGCGCTGCGCGAGCAGGGCGGCCATGGCGAGACCGACGCCTTCGCCGCCTCCCAGTTTCCGCCCGGGCGCAGTTGCGACCGGATCGTGGCCATCACTCGCTCGGGCACGACCACCGAAGTACTGGACCTGCTCGGCCGGCTGCGCGGCACCGTCGCCACCACCACGCTGACCGCCGTCCCGGCGGCGCCCGTCGCACAGACCGCCGACTCGGTGGTTGGCTTGGAGTTCGCTGACGAGGAATCGGTGGTGCAGACCCGTTTCGCGACTACCGCGCTCGGCCTGCTTCGCGCACATCTGGAGGCCGAAGGCGCCCTGCCCGAGAACGTGCGCACCCTGGCCAAGGCGGCCGACGACACTGCCCGCGCCCTGGCCGAGCCGCTGCCCGCCCGGCTCATCGCCGCTGAGCAGGTGACCTTCCTCGGCACTGGCTGGACCTATGGTCTGGCCCAGGAGGCCGCGTTGAAGATGCGCGAGGCCGCGATCGCCTGGACGGAGGCCTACCCTGCCATGGAATACCGTCACGGCCCCGTCAGCATCACCGGGCCCGGCCGGGCGGTCTGGATGTTCGGCACCCTCCCGGACGGCCTCACCGAGGAGGTGGCCAGGACCGGCGGCACCCTTGTCGCGGATTCCCCGGAGGGAGCCGGCCCACTCGATCCGATGGCCGATCTGGTGCGCGCCCAGCGTCTCGCGGTGGCCGTCGCGGAATCCCATGGCCTCGATCCCGACCGACCGCGCCACCTCAGCCGCTCCGTGGTCCTGTGACCGCGGGCCTTCTCCGGGTCGCGCCGCCGATCAGCGGGGCCAGGTGCCGGTGGCGAGAAAGCGGTCGATGGTGGTGGCGTACGGGGTGATGTCCAGGCCCTGTCCGGCAAGCCAGGCGTCGGAGTAGTACTTGTCGAGGTAGCGGTCACCGGGGTCGCAGATGAGGGTGACGATGCTGCCGTTCTCACCGGCGCCCACCATTTCGGCGATGATTTTGAAGGCGCTCCACAGGCCGGTGCCTGTGGAGCCGCCCGCCTTGCGGCCTATGGCGTTCTCCAGCGCGCGTACGGCGGCGATGCTCGCGGCGTCGGGAACCTTCATCATCCGGTCGATGGCGCCGGTTACAAAGCTCGGCTCCATACGGGGGCGGCCGATGCCTTCGATGCGAGAACCGCGGTCGCACGAGACGCCCTTGTCGCCGCTGACCCAGCCGTCGAAGAAGCAGGAGTTCTCCGGGTCGGCGACGCAGACCCGTGTGTCGGCCTGCAAATAGTGAACATAGCGGGCGATGGTGGCCGAGGTTCCGCCGGTGCCGGCGGTGGCGACGATCCAGGCCGGGTCGGGATACCGCTCCAGCTTCAGCTGCTGGAACATCGATTCGGCGATGTTGTTGTTGCCGCGCCAGTCGGTAGCACGTTCAGCGTAGGTGAATTGGTCCATGTAGTGGCCGCCGGTCTCCGCCGCGAGACGGGCGGAAACGTCGTAAACCGTCCGCGGGTCGTCCACCAGAAGGCACTCTCCGCCGTGGAACTCGATCAGTCGCTGCTTCTCGTAGCTGGTCGTGCGCGGGATCACCGCGACGAAGGGGACGCCAATGAGATCGGCGAAGTAGGCCTCGGAGACTGCGGTGGAACCGCTGGAGGCCTCGATGACGGGCCGGCCGGGGCGGATCCAGCCGTTGCAGAGGCCGTAGAGGAAGAGTGAACGGGCGAGCCGGTGCTTGAGGCTGCCGGTCGGGTGGGTGGACTCGTCCTTCAGGTACAGGTCGATTCCCCAGAGCTCCGGGAGGGGAAACCGCAGGAGATGCGTGTCGGCCGAGCGATTGGCGTCAGCCTGGACGCGGCGGACGGCTTCTTTGAGCCACGTGCGGTAGCCGGGGTCGGTGCGGTCCACATCGAGGGTAGCCGTTGCCGCTCCCGTACAGTTGACGCCTTCTGCCCGGTCCATGGTGATCCTCCCGCTCGCGCCCGCCCCCCGGATGGTGCGCCGGGACCATGGCCGATCATAGGCAGGCTGGGGCATGGCCACCGCCAGGGCCCTGGTGCGAGGGCAGCGGAGCGGGCACACTGCGGAGCAGTCGACGAAGGCGGTGCATCGTGTCTGAGCCGGAGTTCAGCGCGACCGGGGTACGGATCGGGCGGCGGCTTCGGTCGCTGACCCTTGGCGGCCAAGTGCTGATCAGGGATGGGCGGCTGGTGCTGCTGACCAGCCGGGGCCGGGAGATCGACAGCGCCCCGGTGGAGGATGTGCACACCCTGGCCCCGCGCTTCGCTGTACGGCGGCGGGCGCTCGCGACGGTCAATGGCACGGGCTATCTTCTGACGCTGCGCCGCCAGGGCGCGGCCTCGGCGGCGCGGTTCGTGGATGCGCTGCGCACCGCACGCGAAGGGGTCGGCCGGCCCTGATTCCGCTGTGCCCCTGGCCCGGGAGTTGCGGATCCAGGCCATTGGGGTGACTCTGAAGTGGCTTCATGGAGTACCAAAGCGGTCACTCTCAGCAATCTCGCACAGACATTCCCATTGGTGCGGTCCGGGGCATGCCCCGTAGGGGCAGCGCCCCGCCGCGGAGGGAGTCGCAGCCGTGATCACCGAAGCCAGTAGGCGGTGCGCCCTAGAGCTGGAAGCACTGCCGTCCCGGATCCAGCAGGTCCGCCGGATCGTCTCGGCCCAGTTGCGCTACTGGCAACTGGAGTCGCTCATCGACCCGGCCCTGCTCGGCATCACCGAACTCCTCGCTAACGTCCATCAGCACGCCGAGCCCCACAAGCGCTGCTCCGTCGAGCTCACCTTCGCCTCGGGATGGCTCACGACCGCGGTCGCCGACAGCGACCCTCGACTGCCGCGGGTCCGCGATTTCGAGCCGATGGCCACCTGCGGACGCGGACTCGCCATGGTCGTGGCGATGAGCGACAGCTGGGGCACCGAGGCGCTGCAGGACGGCGGCAAGGTCGTGTGGTTCACGCTGCGCGCCGAGGCCCCGGTTCCGTACGAACCGTTGGAGGCACCGCTAGCGGTGGCCGTACAGGGCGCGGCCGTACACCAGGCGGTGCCGGAAGACATGCACCAGGACACTGACGAGGACGCGCGCCTGCCCGAACCGGCGCTCGTCTGAACACCACGCCCGCCGCACCCCCGCGACCGGGGGTGCGGCGGGTGTGAGCCGTGGATCATCGCGCGCTCATCGGGCGCCGCCCTTGAGGTCGCGCCCGAACTGCTCGTCCAGGACGGACAGCCGGCGCCAGTACTCGTCCTCGTCGATCTCGCCGGCGGCGAAACGGCGGCCCAGCAGTGCGATCGGTGACTGCTCGCGATGCGCTGCCTGACGCCCCCGCCATCCCCTACGGCGCAGCAGGAAGAGGACGCCGGCTACGACAGCCACCCAGACCGGCGGGTAGAACAGGATCCACGGGCCGGGGCCGTCCCAGTGCTCGGCGAGCATGCTCAGTGTGATGGCGTCCATCAGGGCTCATCTCCTCGGTGATGCCATTGTCCTTGTCCGCCACCGAGCGTCGTCCGGTCCTGGCTTCGGGTCGTCGTACAGCAAGCGGCACTTCGGGTACCACGCGGGGAGTACGCCCTAGGATGTGATCATGTGGCGGTGCACCGGTCTCAGCTGGAAGGGCGGCGACCCGGTGTGGACCTGGTCGCATCCGCGGTTCGGGGTCCGCGACAGTCCGTTGCGGCTCGGCGAGCCGCTCGCCATGGCGGTCGCGGCAGGTGAAGTGCGGTGCTGCGTGGGAGTGTGGCGCGCCGGCCGCTGGACCGAGTGCCCGCACGGCGCGCCGCTGCCGCCACAGACGCGGCGCGATCAGTGCGAGGAGTGCGCCGCGCTGGACCGCTCACAGTCGGTGGCCGCCGACACCAAGGCCGAAGACCCCCGGCCCTACTCGGTGTACCTCGCCTACTTCGGTACGGGCATCCGCAAGGTCGGCATCACCGTGGCCGAGCGCGGCACCGTCCGGCTGCTGGAGCAGGCCGCCATCTGCTTCGCCTTCCTCGGCCGGGGCCCGCTGATGGCAGCCCGTCGTGCGGAATCCGTCCTCGGCGCGGCGCTGGGCATCCCCGACCGCGTATCTGCTGCCGCGAAGCGCAACGCCCGGGCGTGTCTGCCGCCGGCCCAGGTGCGCGCGGCCGAACTCCGCGCCGTTTACGACGCCGCCAGCGCCGTGCTCGACTGGAGGGACACACTGGAGAGCGTCACATACGGCGCGGTCGACCACGCGGCGCTCTTCGGGCTGGAGCCGGGCCCGCTCCGGCCCACCGCCGTGGTTACCGGATTGGCTCCGGGCACCGCCCTCAGCGGGACCCTGCGCGCCGTCGCCGGCAGCGACCTGTACGTCGCCACCGCCGAGGGCACCCTCATCCTGGACGCCCACCTCGCCTCGGGCTGGCCCCTCAGCCGCCCCGCCCCCGGCCCGCCCTCACCCCCGCCCACACGGCCCATGCCACCACCGGACGCCGCACCCCAGCCCCTCTTCTGAAGACCGGGGCATTACGGCCCTCCCGGCGCCCCCGGGAGGGCCCGGGGCCCAGCAGCGGTCCTAGACTCCCAGTGCCGTGAGCGGATCGTCCAGCACTGGCTGCCAGGCGAGTTCGGCCGCGCCGACCAGGCTGTTGTGGTCCAGAGCACAGGCGAGCAGGGGAACGCTACCGCTGCGCCCCCACAGGCTGCGGTCGGCGACGACGGCGTGGAGCCGTCCGGGATCGGCGTCGAGGAGTTGGCGGTGGAGTCCGCCGAGGAGGATGCGGTCCGGGTTGAGCACATTGACCAGCCCGGCCAGACCGAGGCCGAGACGGTCGATGAGGGTGTGGGCGGCGGAGCGGACGGCAGGGTCCGCGTACTCCTGGCGGAGCAGTGCGGTGGACTGGTCGAGGAGCGATGCCTCGGGGCCGGGGACGCGGCCGGCGGCTTGGAGGAAGGCGAGGGGGTCGGCCTCGATGTCGAGGCAGCCGCGGCTGCCGCAGTGGCAGGGGCGGCCTTCGGGGTTGACGGTGAGGTGGCCGACTTCCAGGGCGAGGCCCGAACTGCCGGTGTGGAGCTTGCCGTCGAGGACGAGCGCGCCGCCGACGCCGCGGTGGCCGGTGGCGACGACGAGCAGGTGCTGGGCGCCGCTGCCGGCGCCGTGGCGGTGCTCGGCGAGGGCGCCGAGGTTGATGTCGTTGCCGACGAAGCAGACGACCTGCGCCCCGCCGGGGCCGGTGATCCCGGCCCGCCGCACCTGTTGGGCGAAGATCTTCCGCACGGGCGCGCCGGCGGGCCAGGCGAGGTGCAGTGGGTTGAGGGCGGTGCCCTCTGGCTCGGCGACCGCTGAGGGCACGGCGAGGCCCGCACCGAGGCAGACCCTGCCGGAGTCGCGGAGCAGTCCCGCTCCGGCCTCGACGACGGCGCCCAGCACGTGCGCGGGATCGGCGGGTACGGTCATGCAGCCGGGGGCGGTGGCCACCACGTGGCCGCCCAGCCCGACGAGGGCGGCTCGGAAGCCGTCGGCGTGCACTTGAGCGGCGAGGACGACGGGCCCGTCGGGGTTGACCGCGAGCCGGTGCGAGGGGCGGCCCTGGGAGCCCGCCGGGCCGCCGGGACGGGTGTCCACCCGGATGAGCCGGAGCGCCTCCAGTTCCGCCGCGACGGCGCCCGCGGTGGCACGGGTCACGCCGAGTTCGGTGGTGAGAACGGCGCGAGTGGGCGCGCGCCCGGTGTGTACGAGCGAGAGCGCGGGGCCGAGCGCGCCCCGGCCTCTCTCCAGTCTTGTCCGAGTCTGGGTCACACCCCCTATTCTGACTTTGTGCCGAGGCGAAACAAAATGACCGCGACATCCGGCGCGCCCCGCCGACATTTCGGCAGCAGTGCGGGCCCGGGCGTGACCAATTCCTCGCTGACGCCATCGGGCTGCCGATCGCGCTGACCACGGTGACGGCACTGGCGGCAGTCACGGCCGTCATCGCCTACGCGGTGCGGAACGTCGCCGTCCGGATGGGGAGTTCACGAGCCGGTCCGCCGTGGAGGAGCAGACGCGGAGCCATGCTGGCGGCTTACCGTTCCCTGGGTGCCTGGTGGCTGCCGCGCTGGTCCTGGTGTTCGTCGACACCGGCTTCATCTGCTCTGGGCTCTGTTCGGCACGGCGCGGCTTTGGCGTCGCGATGTCCTGCCCCGCGCGGGGATGCCAGAATCGCCGCATGGAGACAGCTGAGTTCATAGAGGTGCTCCGGCGGGAAGGGCTGCTGCTGGCGGACGCCGCCGGGCAGGCAAGGCTGACCGCCAAGGTCCCGCCATGTCCCGGGTGGCAGGTGCGGGACCTGGTGCGTCACCAGGGGGTGGTGCACCGCTGGGCGGCACGTTTCGTGACGGAAGGGCGTACGGACGCCGCGCGTATGGAGGAGGACGCGCCGGAGGACGGCGTACTGCTCTCCTGGTTCCGTGAGGGACATGCCCGGCTGGTGGACGGGCTGGCAGCCGCGCCGCCGGACCTGGACTGCTGGTACTTCCTCCCTGCCCCGTCGCCGTTGGCCTTCTGGACGCGGCGGCAGGCGCATGAGACGACCGTGCACAGGGTGGATGCCGAGGCCGCGCTCGGTAAGGACCTCACCCCCATCGGTACGGCTTTCGCGTCCGACGGCGTGGACGAACTCCTGACCGGCTTCCATGTCCGGGCCAAGAGCAGGGTACGCAGCGATCGGCCCCGCAGCCTGCGGGTGCGGGCGGTGGACGCACCCGCCGGGCAGGGCGACTGGCTGATGCACCTCACCGCCGACCCGCTGCGGACGGAGCGCGCGGGCATGGGACCCGCGGACTGCACGGTGCGAGGCACAGCGGCGGAGCTGTACCTCGCGCTGTGGAACCGGGGTCCGTACGAGGGGCTGGAGGTCTCGGGAGACACGTCACTCGTGGAGCTGTGGCAGCGTACGGCTGCCGTCATCTGACCTGCGGAATCAGGCGTGGCCCAGCATGCGCTCCAGTACCTCGCGCCGGACAGGCAGGGCCTGTCCATGGCGGGCACGACCGATTTCGGTGATCGCCACCCGTACGCCGCGCCGGTCCTCGGCGCAGATGCCGCGGGTGACCAGGCCGTCCTTCTCCAGCCGCCCGACGAGGCGGGACAGGGCGCTCTGGCTGAGATGCACCCGATCGGCCAACTCCTGGACGCGGAAGGAGCAGCCGTCGTCCGGGCTGCCTTCGGCCAGGATGTCCAGAACCTCGAAATCGCTCCCGCCGAGCCCGTACTCCTGGAGCCCTCTGTCGAGTTCGCATGCCGTGCGGGCGTGCAGGGCAAGAACCTCCCGCCACTGCTGCACGAGGGCGTGCTCGCTCTTTACGCCGGTCATAGGTGGACCGTACCAGAAAAACCCATCCTGCATGCACGGGAACTAAATGCGCACACATTAACTGCATACGAATACATACCCTCTTGTCGGTCCCCTGTGCGAAGCTGTTCACAGAGTCGTCCAGGGGGGAGGAGCGGTCGAATGCGCCAGGCCCGCAGTCAGGCCGAACGGGACACCGTGACCGTAGAGATCATCTATGCGGGGCTCACCGGCGCGGTGTTCGCCGGGGTAGCGATGATCATCCTCTCCGGTCCGGTGCTCGCCGGGCAGGTGCACGGCACCGCGCGGCAGGGATGGTTCGCTGCGGCGGCCTTCGTGGCGGCGGCGGTGTTCTGCGTACGGGTGGTCGGGGTGCTGCGGCGCTTCGAGCGCCACGGCCGGGCGGATCAGCCGAGCCAACCGGGGCGCACCAGGCCGGACTCGTAGGCGAGGACCACGAGCTGGGCCCGGTCGCGAGCGCCGAGCTTCACCATGGCGCGGCTGACATGCGTTTTGGCGGTGAGGGGGCTGACGACCAGCCGGCGCGCGATCTCGCCGTTGGACAGCCCCATCCCGGCCAGGGCCATCACCTCCCGCTCCCGCTCGGTGAGCCGCTCCAGGCCCGTCGCGATGGCGGGCCCCTTGGAGCGGGCGGCGAACTCCTCGATCAGGCGGCGGGTCACTCCGGGCGACAGCAGCGCGTCGCCGTCCACCACCGCCCGTACCGCTCGCAGCAGTTCCTCCGGCTCGGTGTCCTTGACCAGGAAACCTGACGCGCCGGCCCGGATCGCCTCGAAAACGTACTCGTCGAGTTCGAAGGTGGTGAGGACGACCACCTTTACTCCGGCCAGAGCCGGATCCTCTGTGATACGGCGGGTCGCCGCCAGGCCGTCCATGAACGGCATCCGGATGTCCATCAGCACGGCGTCCGGGGTGAGTTCGCGCACCAGGCGCACAGCTTCCGAGCCGTCCGAGGCCTCTCCTACAACCTCGATGTCGGCCTGCGCGTCGAGCAGGGCCCGAAATCCGGCCCTCACCAGCAGCTGGTCATCGGCGAGCAGTACCTGGATCATGTGGACTCCTTCCGGACGGGCAGCCAGGCCAGCACCCTGAAGCCGCCGTCCGCGCGTTGTCCGGCTTCGACGGTGCCGCCGAGGGCAACGGCACGTTCCCGCATCCCGACAAGGCCGTTGCCACTGCCGGTCTGGCCGCTCGTGGTAGCGGGTCCGTCGTCGTCGACGCACAGCTCAACACTGTCCGGGCGGTACCCGATGCGGATTCGCGCGGTGCGGGAGGCGGAGTGCCGGACGATGTTGGTGAGCGCTTCCTGGATGATCCTGAAGGCGGCGAGATCCGCACCCGGCAGGAGCGGGACCCGGGTACCCTCGGCCGCGATGTCGACCACAAGGCCGGCATCCGCGGCCTGGCCGGCGAGTTCCGGCAGCCGGTCGAGGCCGGGAGCGGGTGAGCGCGGAGCATCGCCGGGAGCACGGAGAGCGCCGAGCACCTGGCGGACCTCACCGAGCGCTTCCTTGCTCGCGGCTTTGATGGTGGTAAGCGCGGTGCGGGCCTGTTCGGGGCGCTCGTCGATGAGCGCGAGAGCTACGCCCGCCTGGACATTGATCACCGAGATGCTGTGAGCCAGTACATCGTGCAGCTCACGGGCGATACGGAGCCGCTCCTCATCGGCGCGGCGGCGCTCGGCCTCGGCCCGCTCTCGCCGCTGGCGGGTGAACTCCTCCCGCCGAACCCGGGAGAGTTCGGCGGCGGCCAGCACTGCGAGCAGCCAGGCCGCCGCCCCTGAGGCCTGCGTCCAAGAGGCCGCATGGTCAGCGGACGGAGGCAGCCAGCGGTACAGCCAAACGCCGACCAGCAGATGGCCGGCATAGACGAGGACGGCGACGACCAGCACAGCACGCCGGTGACCTGCGGCGACCGCGGCGAAGAAGGCGACGACGACGCTGAGGAAGACGGGGCCGTACGGGTATCCGGCAGCGAGATACCCGAAGGTGAGAGCGGAGGTTCCAGCCGCCACGGCAACGGGCGCCCGACGACGCAGCAACAACAGGGCCGGGCCGAGCAGAAGCAGGCCATAGCCGAGTACGTCCAGGTGCACCCGGCCGTGTTGGTCGCGCCCGGCGGCCGCGGAGCCGAGCACCTGGACGACGGCGACGGCGAGCGAGGAGCGCGGGAGGGGATAGCGCGCAGCCGCACTGTCACGTCCAGGTCGCCAGGGCAGGCCGCCGCCAGGACCCGCCCCATGGTGCCGCGCTGCCGCCGGCGCCGCCTCGTCCGTCATGCGGCCACGCTAAACCGGCTGCCCGGGATCGGCGTCCACTCGCGGTGGTGGTCGTGCCTACTCCTCCGGGAGTACACCGTCCGCCCGGATACCGATCTGGTGTGCCAGCCGGGAGGCCGCGAGGTCGAAGAATTCGTCCCGGGCGTCGACGACACGGTTGAACTGACCGAAGAGTTCGAAGCTGACGAGACCGAAGAGCTGGGCCCAGACGGCGACCAGGGCAGCGACGGCAGATGGCGGAAGCTCACGGTCCAGGTCCCTGATGAGCCGCCAGGCGTCGGCGTGGACCGCTTCCGGCAGCGGCGGCGATCCGGGGACAGCCAGCGCGCCCTCTCTGTGGGCGGCCTCGGCTACGGCTATCAGGGCAAGGCCGACGCGGGCGGCGGGGCCGACAGTGTCGAGGGGGGCGCTGTACCCGGGCACCGGCGAGCCGTAGATCAGGGCGTATTCGTGGGGGTGGCCGAGAGCCCAATCCCGTACGGCGCGGCAGACCGCCGTCCACCGCTCGACCGGGACCTTCTCCTCCGAGTCGGCGAGGGCATTTTCAGCCGCCTCACCCACCGAGTCGTAGGCGTCGACGATGAGGGCGGTGAGGAGATCGTCACGGCTTGGGAAATAGCGGTACAGGGCTGAGGAGACCATCCCGAGCTCCCGGGCGACGGCGCGCAGCGAGAGCCGGGCGGCGCCCTCGGCGGCGAGCTGCCGCCGGGCCTCTTCTTTGATGGCCCCCGTCACTTCGGTCCGGGCCCGTTCCCTGGCTCCTCTGATCACGCTCATGCCGGCAATTGTGCCACAGATCGGAGCATCAGCCAAGAATGCGAGCAGTGCTCTTGCTATTCCGAGACACGCAGTGCAACACTGATCCCAAACGAGAGCGCCGCTCTCCAATTCTTTCCGGAGGACACCATGCCCGAGCACGTCATGAAGCCCGGTTGGTTCACGGTCCACGTCCTCAACCGGGCCGTCACCTGGTTCACCCGCCGCGGGCTCAGCGTATGGGGTGCGCGCGTACTGGCCGTACGCGGCCGCAAGAGCGGCGAGTGGCGGCGCACCCCGGTCAATCCCCTGACGTTGGGCGAGCACCGCTATCTCGTCGCGCCTCGCGGCCACGTCCAGTGGACCCACAACATGCGCGTGGCGGGCGGCGGGCAGCTGCTGGGCCGGAAGGTCGAGGAGTTCACCGCGACCGAGATCGCGGACGACGACAAACCGGAGATCCTCCGCGCCTACCTCAAGCGGTGGAAGGCGGAGGTCGGCGTGTTCTTCGGGGGCGTCGGTCCCGGATCCACCGACGAGGAGCTCCGGGCGATAGCCCCGAAGCACCCCGTCTTCCGGATCACGACGAAGAGCTGAAGCTCACGTCGACGTTGGTGAAGCCCAGCGAGGTGAGCAGTTGTTGCAGCATGGTCCTGGTGTTCGCCTCCGCGCGGGTGCCGAGTTCAGTCGCTTTCGCAGCGTTCTGGATCTTCTGCGCGGCCAGCTCGTTCAGCTGTTTCTCGTTGCCGGGAATCGACGAGAAGAAGTCGCTGAGCCGGTCGAAGAGCCCGCGTTGCTGCGAGACGACGTAGGAGTGCTTCGGGTCGAGCGAGGTGGGCTCAAGCTGGGCGTGCGGGAGACGGAGGGTCACGGATTTGCGGTCACCGGAGACCGTAACCCCCTTCTTACCCACCTTGGCGAGGTCAACATAGGCGTTGACGGTGCCTGCGCCGACATAAAGGGTTCGGTTACCACGGATGGCGTCAGGGAGGAACTTGGCATCGTTCTGCAGATCGACCACGACCTGGAAGTTCCCCTTCGCACCCTCGAACCGGCTCATGTCCTGGATGGACTTCAGTACAACAGGACCGCTGCGGTCCTTGGTCTTCTCGGCGAACGGGTTGGGGAGCCCGGGCAGCAGATCGGCCTTGGCTACCAGGAAGAAAAGCCCGACAAGCACGACAAGTACGGCAGCGAACCGGGCCCACCAGGGCATCCGACCCGCGTCATTGCGCAACGGCATAACAACGGCACCTCCTGAGAAGAGATCTTCCCCTGAAGTGCCGCTGTATGAGCGACCGTTGCACAAACGTTCTGATCAGGTGCGGTCGATGGCATCCAGAGCACGACGGGCCAGCGGATGGGTCCGCACCAGGTCGGCGAGCGAGGTCGACCCCCGGGTGACCCTGGCGAAGGCATTCCAGGCAGGAGGAAAGGTGGTGATCACAGCATGCAGCAGACCTGGGCGCTTCTCGAACAGAGCCATCATGCGCCGCCCCACACCCATCTCCACGCCCAGCCCGGCCTTGACGGCGAAGGCGTAGTTCAGCGCCTGCCGACGGGCGTCGACCGCGTCGTGCGCCTCGGAGATGCGTACCGCCCACTCCCCCGCCAGCCGTCCCGAGCGCAGGGCGTACGAGATGCCCTCCCGCGTCAGCGGCTCCAGCAGCCCGGCCGCGTCACCGCACACCAGGACCCGGCCGCGGGACAGCGGAGAGTCGTCGGAGCGGCAACGGGTCAGATGGCCGGAGGAAATACTCGGCTCGAAGCCGGCCAGGCCCAGCCGCGCCACGAAGTCGTCCATGTATCGCTTAGTGGCGCTCCCGTCACCGCGCGCGGAGATCACACCGACCGTCAGCGAGTCACCCTTGGGGAACACCCAGCCGTAACTGCCCGGCAGCGGGCCCCAGTCGACGAGCACCCGCCCTGCCCAGTCCTCCGCCACCGACGGCGGGACCGGGATCTCGGCCTCCAGGCCCAGATCGACCTGGTCCAGCTTGACCCCGACGTGTGCTCCTATCCGGCTGGCGCTGCCGTCGGCGCCGACCACCGCACGGGCGAGCACCGTCTCCCCACCGCTCGATATCACCGCCACGGTGCGCCGGTCCGGGACGGCCGGCCCATGCTGCTCGACCCGCGAGACAGCCACCCCGGTGCGCACCTGCGCACCGGCCCGCTGGGCCGCCTCGACCAGGCCGGCGTCGAACTCCGGCCGGTTGACCAGCCCGAAAAGCATCTGCCGAGAACGCTTTGTGCGCGCCATCCGGCCGTTGAGGCTGAAGGTCACAGCGTGTACCCGGTCCAGCAGCGGGAGCTCGAAGCCGGGTGGCAGCGCGTCTCTCGAGGGGCCGATAATACCGCCGCCGCAGGTCTTGTAGCGGGGCAGCTCGGCCTTCTCAAGGAGCAGCACCCGGCGTCCGGCGGTCGCCGCGGCATACGCTGCCGAGGCCCCGGCCGGACCGGCGCCGACCACGACGACGTCCCACACCTCTTCGGCCGCGTCCTCGTCCGCCGCTCCGCTGTCCTGCGCTCCATACTCGCTGCTCACGTACGCTTCCGCTCCCGCTCGTCATACCGACTGCCGTCGCCCCCGCTCAGCCGCATCCTATTGCCCGGTATTCCCGCGGCTGGCTGTGGCACCATCGGCGTCGTCCGCCTATGTGCCCGAATGACCACTTCGGAGCACGCTCAACACTGCATCCGTACCCACAGGGAGTTGCCCATGCCGGCCCGTCCGCTAGCCGAATCCGTCGCCTCGCTCATGCCGCGCGCCCGCACTGAGCTGGCCGAGCTCGTCTCGTACCGGTCGGTCGCGGATCCTCGGCAGTTCCCGAAAAGCGAGTGCGAGAAGGCCGCCCGCTGGGTCGCTGACGCACTACGTGCCGACGGCTTCCAGGATGTGGCGTTGCTGGACACCCCGGACGGGACCCAGTCGGTGTACGGGTACCTTCCCGGCCCGGAGGACGCGCCGACCGTGCTGCTGTACGCGCATTACGATGTCCAGCCGCCGCTGGACGAGGCGGCGTGGATCTCTCCGCCGTTCGAACTCACGGAGCGCGACGGGCGTTGGTACGGGCGTGGCGCGGCCGACTGCAAGGGCGGCATCGTCATGCATCTGACGGCGCTGCGAGCGCTGCGGGCGCACGGCGGTGTGCCGGTCAGCATAAAAGTCATCGCCGAGGGTTCCGAGGAGCAGGGCACCGGGGGCCTTGAGCGCTATGCCGAGGCCCATCCCGAACTGCTCGCGGCCGACGCGATCGTCATCGGCGACGCCGGGAACTTCCGGCTCGGGCTGCCGACGGTCACCGCGACCCTGCGTGGCATGGCGCTCGTCGAGGTGAAGGTCGACACCCTGGAAGGCAATCTGCACTCCGGCCAGTTCGGCGGGGCGGCGCCGGACGCGCTCGCTGCGCTGATCCGCATCCTGGACTCGCTGCGCGACGAGAGGGGGGCGACCACCGTGGACGGCCTGAGCGGCGACGCCACCTGGCAGGGTCTGCAGTACTCGGAGGAGGATTTCAGCAAGGACGCGAAGGTCCTCGACGGCGTCCGTCTGGTCGGCACCGGCACGATTGCGGACCGCCTCTGGGCCCGCCCCTCCGTCACCGTCCTCGGCATCGACGCACCGCCCGTCGTCGGCGCTACCCCATCGGTCCAGGCGAGCGCCGGCGCCCTCGTGAGCCTTCGTGTTCCGCCGGGTGTGGACGCTCAAGCGGCGGCCAAGGTGCTCATCGCTCATCTGGAAGCCGCGGCCCCGTGGGGCGCCCAGGTCACGGTCACCCAGCGCGGCAGCGGCCAGCCCTTCCGCGCGGACACCTCCAGCCCGGCCTACGCCGCCATGGCCGACGCCATGCGCGCGGCGTACGGGAAGGATCTGGAGATCGCGGGCCAGGGCGGCTCGATCCCGCTGTGCAACACATTGGCCACTCTTTATCCCGGTGCGGAGATCCTTCTCATCGGCCTGAGTGAGCCGGAGGCGCAGATTCATGCGGTGAACGAGAGCGTCTCCCCGGAGGAACTGGAGAAACTCTCGCTCACCGAGGCGCTCTTCCTTCGGAACTACGCAGCAGGCTGAGATGGTCGTCGGGCGGCCTTCCGGGCCGCCCGACGCTGAGGAGGAGTGCGCTAGCCGACTGGGACGCCCGCCTCCAGGTTGAGGACAGTCGCGCGTTCGCGGGCCCGCAGTGCCCACCGCAGGCGCGAGAGGCGGACGGGCGGGAGCATGTCGGCGGCCTCGTCCTCGGTGACGAAGCGCCAGCCGCGCAGTTCGTCGCCGGGCAGCAGAAGGCGTCCCGCCCCCTCGGCGGGGAGCAGACCGCCGTCGAAGAGCAGTCTCAGCCCACCGAAGCCGGGCGGGGCGGGCGGTTCCCAATCGATGACCAGGAGCCGGGGGACAGCGGGGAGTTCGAGGCCGAGTTCCTCGGCGACCTCGCGGATCCCGGCCCGGGCCGGAGGTTCGCCGGGCTCGACGACCCCGCCTGGGAACTCCCAGCCGGGCTTGTAGGTGGGGTCGACGAGGAGCACCCGGTCGTGCTCGTCGAAGAGCAGCACCCCGGCCGCGACGGTCTCCGCGGTGGGCTCCGGAGTCTGCACGATGTCACGTGCGCCCGCGCCCGCACGGATCGCGTCGGCGACGCGGCCGGCGGTCTCACGCGGGGTCAGCGCGCCGGAGTCGACGAGGTGCGCGTCGGCGGTCAGCCACGGGAGGGCCCCGCGGTAGGCGGCGAGGTGACTCAGACACCAGTTGCGTACGGAGGCGCTCGCTTCGGGGTCGCCGGGAAACTCCTCACGCTGGCCTATTCGCTCCCGCAGGATCGTTTCCTCAACGTGCAACAGCACATGCCGCACGGGTATTCGATGTGAGGCGAACCCGCCGAAAATTTCATCCCGGTACTCCTGGCGGAGCAAAGTCATCGGGGCGACGAGCGGGCCGCCGGCCTCACTCAGCACGGCCGCCGCGGTATCCACGACGAGCCGCCGCCAGGACGGCAGGTCCTGGTAGTCGGAGACCTCGCCGAGCCGCTTCTCGGGCAGCAGCATCCGCAGTCCGCTGCCGATGAGTTCCGGGTCATAGAGCACGCTGCCAGGCAGCAGTTCGAGCAGTTCACGTGCCGCGGCCGTCTTGCCCACACCGTAGGTGCCGTTGATCCAGACGATCACTGTGCCCCCTATTCCATAGCCCTCTACGAATTGCCCGGATCATCGCCTTCGGCAAACGCGCCACCGTAAAAACCGATGCGTACCGGCCGGATCAGACACCCCACGCTCCCCTTTCATCAGGCCTCAACGGCATCTAAAGAAACGCACACGTCTGTCAGGGACATGACGTTCCACAAACCCGCGAAGACGGAGGCACCGGAACCATGCGCCATCTCTCCGCCCGCACCGCCTGTCGAAGAGTCGCCGGAACGCTGGCCGCCGCGCTGCTCTGTGCGGCCGGTCTCGCCGTACCAACGGCATCCCCCGTAGCCGCGGACGATGCCGCGCCTTTGCTCGGCAACCGGCTCGCGGTCACCGCGCCGATGGGTTTCAACAACTGGAACACGACCAACTGCAGCGCCGAATTCAATGAGGCGATGATCAAGGGGATCGCCGACATATTCGTCGACAGGGGGCTGAAGGCCGCCGGCTACGAGTACGGCAACCTGGACGACTGCTGGGCGCTGCCGGAGCGGGACGCCGACGGCAAGCTCGTCCCCGACCCGGCCCGCTTCCCGAACGGCGTCAAGGCCGTCGCCGACTACGTCCACGCCAAGGGGCTCAAGCTCGGCATCTACACCAGCGCAGGCACCAAGACCTGCAACAGTGCGGGCTTCCCCGGCGCACTCGGCCACGAGTACAGCGACGCCCAGCCATTCGCCGACCGGGGCGTGGACTACCTCAAGTACGACAACTGCGATAACCAGGGCATGGACGCCAAACAGCGCTACACGACGAGGCGCGACGCCCTCGAAGCCGCCTCCCGGACAACAGGGCGGCCCATCGTCTACAGCATCTGCGAATGGGGCGCGAACAAGCCCTGGGAGTGGGCCGCCGACGTCGGCAACAGCTGGCGCACGACCGGCGACATCAGCGCGCCGGTCCCGGCCACTGGAACGACCCCGACATGCTCGAGGTCGGCGATGGCGGCATGACCGACACCGAGTACTGCAGTCACTTCAGCATGTGGTCGGTCATGGCCGCCCCGCTGCTCATCGGCTCCGACCTGCGCAGCGCCACCCCCGGCGACGTACGACATCCTGGGCAACCGAGAGGTCATCGCGGTCGACCAGGACCCGCTCGGCAAGCAGGGCACCGTGCTCTCCTCGGACGGCGGGCGCCGGGTGGTCACCAAGGAGATGGCGGACGGCAGCCGCACCGTCGCGCTCTTCAACGAGACCTCGCAACCGCAGCGCATCGGCACCACGGCAGCGGCTGTCGGGCTCCCGGATGAGCCCGCCTACCGGCTGCGCGACCTGTGGCAGCACAAGGACTACAACACCGCGGGCGCCATCTCGGCGACCGTCCCGGCGCACGGCACCTTGCTGTACCGGACGTCGGTGAGCAGGCGCTGGGCGTCGTACTCGCCGGCCGTCGAACTCGGCACCGGCGGCACCCCCTTCATCAAGGCCGGCACCCCGGCCACACTGACCACCGTCGTCACCGACCTCGGCCGCACCCCTGCCAGGTCGGTCAGGGCCACGCTCACCGCCCCCGACGGCTGGTAGGCGCGGGCGACCTCGCCCACCACCGCCCACACACCGCACACCGGCAGAAAGCTCACCACTTCCTGGTCCTTCACCGCACCACCCGGCGCCGCGAGCGGCACCTACCCCATCGCCTTCACCGCCGCCTACCGCTCCCCCACCGGCATCCGGGCAACATCCGGACTCACCGCAATCGCCTATGTCGTCGTACCGCCACCGAGCGGCACCTCCTACGTCAGCGACCTGACCTGGCTCAGCGCAACGAACCGATGGGGGCCGGTCGAAAAGGACACCAGCGTCGGCGAGAGCGCCGCCGGCGACGGCCACCCGATCACCATCGGCGGCGCCGTCTACGCGAAGGGGCTCGGCGGGCACGCTCTCAGCACGGTCGAGTACTACCTCGGCGCCCATTGCACCTCCCTCACCGCGCAGGTCGGCATGGATGACGAGAAGGGCTCAGCCGGCACCGTCGCCTTCGAGGTGTGGGCCGACGGTCAACGGGTCGCGGCGACCGGCGTGCTCACCAACGCCGATCCCGCGCAGACCCTGTCGGCCGAGGTGACCGGCGCAGATACCGTCCAGCTCGTCGTGACCGACGGCGGCGACGGCGTGGACAGCGACCACGCCGACTGGGCCGACGCGCGCCTCAGCTGCGCCGCGGCCTGAGCCCGTCCAGGATGACGCCCAGGGCGCGGGCCCGCACATCCAGGTCCGCGCCCGCCTGTTCCACCGCTCGCGAGGCGCCCACAAGCAGCGCCAGCACCTCGGGAGCGCCGATGTCGTCCCGTACGGCGGCGGCCCGTTGCGCGCGGGTGAGCAACCCCTCCAGCGCCCTCCGCAGGTCCACGCCCACCTGCCCACGGGTGTGACTCACATCGATTCCGGCGGCCGCCAGCGCGGCCGCGAAGGAGTTCTTCGTCGCGGACTGCTCGACCACGCGGGCGAAGTACGCCAAGAACGCCCTGCCGGGATCGTCGGCGGCTGCCAGTGCTTCCGCCTCGTCCGCCAGCCGCCGCAAATGGCTGGTGAAGACGGCCTCCAGAAGCGCCTCCTTCGTCGGAAAGTGCCGGAACACGGTGCCGATCCCGACGCCCGCCACCCGGGCGATCTCCTCCGTCGAGACAGAAGTGCCGCGCTCGGCGAAGACAGCCCCGGCGACCTCGAGAATCCGCGCCCGGTTGCGCCGGGCGTCGGCGCGCAGCGGCCTGTCCCCGTCAGGTGCCGCCTCGCTGCGAGACATCTTGCCCGGAGTCATCGCACTCCGTTTTCAGACCCGCTCGCAAGCTCGTTGACAAACGGAGTGATCAGTCCGATTCTCAGTACCGGAGTCATAACTCCGGATCTTATCCGGCCGCCCAAGGAGTCCGCCATGTCCGGATCAGCGAGCCCGCACACCGTCCTGACCCGCCTGCTCGACGGCATCACCAACGGGAAGTGGCACGACCTCGCCGAGCTGTACGCCGAGGACACCGTGATCGAGATGCCCTTCGCCAAACCGGTGCCCGGGCGCCTCGAAGGCCGCGAGGCAGTCCGGCGGCACTTCGCCGGTGCCGCCGGACTGCCCATCGAGTTCCGGGTCCGCGATCTCCTGGTCCACGAGACCGGCGACCCAGAGGTGATCATCGCCGAGTTCAGCTACGCAGGCCGCGTCATATCGACGGGCCGTGCCTTCGTCGCCGCGAACGCGCAGGTCATACGGGTGCGCGACGGCCTCATCATCTCGTCCCGGGACTACCACGACTACGCCATCTCCGGTGCCCTCAGCGCAGACTGAAGCCCGTCAGGTCGAGCACCTGGGCGGCTGTCGCGGCAGCGCCGGCCAAGCCGGCGTCCGTACCCATCACGGCCGGCACGACCCGTAGCCCGCTGACGAAGGAGAGGGTCGCGTAATTGGCGAGATGGCGCCGCAGAGGGGCGAAGAGGATGTCGCCCGCCTGCGCCACGCCGCCGCCGATGACGACGATGTGGATCTCCACCAGCGTGGCGGTGGCGGCGATGCCGGCGGCGAGCGCCTGGGCAGCGCGGTCGAAGGAGGCGAGGGCGACCGGGTCACCGGCGCGCGCGGACGCGGCGACGGCCGCGGCGGTGGGCTCGGCGCCGTCCAACGGGCGCCAGCCGTTGTCCACGGCGCGCCGGAGGATATTGGGGCCGCTGGCGATGCGCTCGACGCAGCCGCGGGCGCCGCAGGGGCACGGATCGCCGTCGAAGTCGACGCTGATGTGCCCGATGTGACCGGCGTTGCCGGTGGGACCGGGATACAGTGCACCGCCGAGGACCAGGCCACCGCCGACGCCGGTGGAGACGACCATGCAGAGGGCGTTGTCGTAACCGCGGGCGGCTCCCTGCCAGTGCTCGGCGGCGGCGATGGCGATGCCGTCGCCGACCAGGGCCACGGGCAGCCCGCCGACGGCCGCCGCGACATGCCGGACGAGCGGGAAGTCCCGCCAGCCGGGCACATTGACCGGGCTTACGGTGCCGACCGAGGCATCCACCGGCCCGGCGCTGCCGATGCCGACGGCCGCCGCCCGGGACCACCGCGCGTCGGACTTCAGCTCACCGATGACCTGCTCGACCGCGGCCATCACGGTCGCCGCGTCCCCGCCGGGCGGCGTCGGCCGCTTGGCCCGTACGAGAAAACCGCCGCTGGAGTCCACCAGCGCACCGGCGATCTTCGTGCCGCCGATGTCCAGGGCGGCCACGAGCGGGCTGCCCGGATCCTTCGGGCGGTCCGTCGCCGCCGGGGCGGCGGTGCCTTCGATGCGCATGAGTCGAGAATCTCCCTCGTAGCAGGCGGATACGGGTAGTGTTCCCCTTTGTTGACAACGTTGTCCACCCCCTAGGATCCGACTGTGGCCGACCTCTCCCCCATCACCCCCCTCGCGGGCCCGCACACCGTCCGCCCCACGATGAAGGATGTCGCTGCCCGGGCCGGTGTCGGGCTGAAGACTGTCTCCCGCGTGGTCAACGAGGAAGCGGGGGTGACCGAGACCACTATCGCCCGCGTTCAGGCGGCGATCGACGCCCTCGGCTTCCGGCGCAACGACAGCGCGCGACTGCTCCGCAAGGGACGGACCGCGAGCATCGGCCTCGTCCTGGAGGACCTCGCGGATCCCTTCTACGCGCCACTGAGCCGGGCCGTCGAGGAAGTCGCCCGCGCGCACGCCAACCTGCTGTTCACCGGGTCCAGCGCCGAGGACTCGGCGCGCGAGCAGGAGCTGGTGCTCGCGTTCTGCGCACGGCGCGTCGACGGGCTGATCGTCGTCCCCGCCAGCGACGACCACCGTTATCTGGAGCCGGAGATGGCCGCCGGCGTCGCCACAGTCTTCGTCGACCGCCCGGCCGGGCAGATCACCGCCGACGAGGTCCTCACCGACAACGCGGGAGGCGTCCGCGAAGGCGTCGCGCACCTCGTCGCCCACGGCCACCGCCGCATCGGCTTCCTCGGCGACCGGCCCCACATCCACACCGCCACTGAACGACTGCGCGGATACCGCGAGGCCATGGCGGCAGCCGCACTCCCCGTGCACGACTCCTGGGTCTCCATGGGGCCGACAGCGCCCGACCGCGTACGGTCCGAGCTCGAACGCATGCTGGCCGGCCCGGAGCCGGTCACCGCGCTCTTCGTCGGCAACAACCGGATCACCGTAACCGCCGTTCGTGTGCTGGCCCGGTACGGCCGACCGGTCGCACTCGTCGGCTTCGACGACTTCGAGCTGGCCGACCTCCTGCGCCCCGGCATCAGCGTCATCGCCCAGGACCCCGCTCTGCTCGGCCGTACGGCGGCCCGTCTGCTCTTCCGCCGCCTCGACGGTGCGGCCGGGCCGCCGCACCGGGTGGAGCTCTCCGGACACCTGATCGCCCGCGGCTCGGGGGAGATTCCGCCGACGCACTAGGTCCTGTCCGGGCGGTCTCCGTGGGAGAAGGAGCGGGGTCTGGTACCCCAAGGAGGTTGGCGACGGACGGCACGTCCTGATGCGCACGGCTCCCTCACTCACCGGACGGGCTCTCGTCCAGCCCGAGCACGCGCACGCCGTAAGGGGCCGGCTCGACGCCGTCCACGGGCTCGCCGGTCGCGAGGTCGGCCAACTGGCCGCCGAGGGTGACCGGTTTGACGGTGAGGGGCGCCTCCGACTGGCTGATGATGACGACGAAGCGGCGGCCGTCGTCATGGAGGAGGGTGCCGGCGGCGACCCGGCGGTCGTCCACGCGCACCGCCCGCCGCACTCCGGCGGCTTCGGCGAGGGCGGCGTAGAGGCGGGGGGTGTTCCCGGGGTTGGCGCCCGGCGTGGCGGCGACGAGGTTGTGTGGATAGGTCGGCAAAACGATCCACCCGGCACCGATCCGGCGGCGCAGCAGGGCGGGCCTGCCGTGCGCGTCCACGGCGATCACCTCGGCGCCATCGGGCTTCACCGGGAGATAGGACCGGCTGTGCTCGGTGCCCGCGACGGGAACCGCAGAGTGGTGCCGCGGCGCAGCGGACCGAGGTCAGCGGCGAAGGTGGGCTCGGCGTCGGAGTCGTCGATGGGATCGACGAGGCCGTAGCGGAGCTGGTGTTCGACGCCGAAGAAGCGGTTGAGGTGGGAGTGCCACGGGCCGCGCTGAGCGCCGTGGGTGCCGTGGCTGTGGGAGACGTAGACGGTCGCGCCGCCCTCGGCGAGCGCCTCCAGCCGGTACCAGGTGGGGGCCGTGAGCTGTTTGAGCGAGGGGACCAGATAGAGCAGGGCGTCCTCGGTGAGGCCGTCGCGCTCGCGGGTGAGGCCTACGGGGAGGTCGGCCAGCTTGACGGAGATGTAGGCCTGCCGGAGGACTTCGAAGGGGCCGGAGCGATCGCCGTCCTCGGTGAAGGGGAAGGGGCCTTCGAGGTACGCGGGTACGACGAGGACAGCCTGGGCGTCCTCACGGGCGCAGTGGGCGACATCGATGTCGGTGAGAGTGGAGCCGGAGGCGGCGAGTTCGCGCAGGTGGGGTTTGGGGGCGCCGTCGGCTGTCGTGAGGCCGAAGTTGCAACCCGGACAGCGGCTATGCCGCCCTGCGCCTGAAGCCCGTCAGGTAGGGGTGCCTGCGGATGCGCTACCTAAGAGCTATCCCGTAACGGTGTTGTTGTTCGGGGTAGTGCGGGGTGCGGTCGTGTCGTTCCGGTGTGGGCCTTGGGCCGCTTGGTTGCGGGTCGGGTCTCATCCGGGGTTGCCACGGTGCGGGTTCCCGCGTTTCGCCGGGCAGAGGTCCGTTGTCCGGGGATGGAGGTCTCCGGGTGGCGGGCTGCCGCGTGGGTCCGGCCCCCGTGGGGGTGCGGACTTCGGTGCGGTTGACTCGGACAGGGCCAGCTCCCGGTTTTCGGGCGTCCGGCCCGCCGTCCGGCGGCGTCGGGGTGCAGATGCCGGGCCACCCCGGCCCACACCTCATCGGCCTGGTGCATCGCCAGCGCCTTGGAGAGGTGGTCGCCCAGCCAGCGTGAGCGCTCCACATGCGCGTACGCGCGGTGCTCCAGCCCGGTCCGGGACAGGCCCACCGCCCGGCGCCTGCATCGCGCTCCTCGGCAGCGGTCTGTCCCTCGGCACTTCGCCGCCGAGATCCTGGTGATGAACAGGGCTCGATCGTCGAGCGGGGCCGCCCGGACGATGTGATCCTGCGGCCCCGGCACCGTACACCCAGGCACTCGCGGATGCCGCACCCGATCCGCTGCGCCCCCGGTCCCGTTGACACCGGACCCGCGAATCGATTCGATTACGCCTGAGCAAAGATCTGGCCGAGGGCCCGAGCAAGGACCTGACCAGGGAAATAACCAACGAGGAGGCACCGCACCGCCATGCCGCTGACCGACATGCCGCTGGACGAACTGCGCAGCTACCGGCCCATGATCACGGAGCCGGAGGACTTCGACGCCTTCTGGTCCAAGACCCTGGCCACTGCACGGGACGCCGCCACCGGACCGGCCGAGTACCACCGGATAGAGGAGTCGCCGCTCAGCACCGTGGACGTGTACGACGTACGCTTCCCCGGCTGGGGCGGCCAGCCCGTCGCCGCCTGGCTGCTGCTCCCGCGCGGCGCGGCCGCCCCGCTCCCCGCGGTGATCACCTACATCGGCTACAGCGGCGGCCGGGGGCTCTTCCACGAGAGCCTGCTGTGGAGCGCCGCCGGCTACGCCCATCTGGTCGTCGACAGCCGCGGCCAGGGCCATGACACCCCGGACCCCGACCCGGTACCGGGCACGCAGTACGTCGGCGGCTATATGACGCGCGGTATCGAGGACCCCCAGCACTACTACTACCGCCGGCTGATGACCGACTGCGTACGGGCCGTGGAAGTGCTGCGCGCGCACCCTTCCGTCGACCCGGAGCGTGTGGTGGTCTCCGGCGGCAGCCAGGGCGGCGGCCTGGCCCTCGCCGTGGCGGGCCTGGCCGGTGACGCGGTAGCGGCCGCGCTGGTCGACGTGCCCTTCCTGTGCCACTACCGGCGCGGCGCCGACACCGCGTCCCAGGGGCCATACCCGGAGCTGGCGCAATATCTGAGCGTGCACAAGCGCGTCGACCCGGAGCTGGTCTTCGGCACCCTCAACTACTTCGACGGAGTGCACTTCGCACCCCGCGCCACCGCCCCCGCGCTCTTCAGCGTCGGCCTGATGGACCCGGTCTGCCCGCCCTCCACCGTCTACGCGGCGTACAACCGCTATGCGGGCGAGAAGGACATCCGCGTCTGGCAGTTTGGCGACCATGGCGGCGGGCGAGGCTCCCAGCCGTACGAGCAGCTGCTGTGGCTGCGCGAGCGCGGGCTGGCGCCCGCGTAGGCGGAAGAAATAGTGTTGCCCGAGTTGAGGGTGCCGACCTTGTTTCCGGCCGCGTCACAGGAATCCGCGGTGCGCCATACGTTGCGGTTGTACTTGCCGCCGCCGATGGAGTGGCAGGCCGCTGCCGGGGTCGTGGCGGCCATCGGCGCACTGGCGGTTGCCGGGCTGGTCTGGTGAGGCTGGTCGCGGTGCCGTCGCCGGGATCCTCCATGGTGGCTGTGCCGAAATCGGTGAGGACGACCTGACGGCCGCGGCCTCGCGGGGGCCGAGGAGGCCGCGGGTGTACCGCGATCACTGCGGGTGCCGGGCCCGGGCGGCGGCCCGCGCCTCGCGTCGCACGCATATCCGCATGGTGTCGAGTTCGGGACACCACGCACATACCGCCGCGCCCGAGCTGCTCGGTCCCCCGGTACCGGCCGGCCAACAGCCGTCCGACTCGGTGCAGTTCGTCCCCGGCACGATATGCGGCCGGCGCCGCGCGGGGGGCTCTGCCCCGGGCCCCGGTAGCCATGTGCGGGCCGGTGGTCCGCGTTGTGCCCACCCTCCTCCAACCTTCGGCCGGGAGGTGCCCCCATCTCGCTTCGCTCGGCCCCGCGGCACGCCTGCCCACAACGTCAGCACAATCCAGGCCGGAGGCGGCCTATGCGGACGGGCGGCCTGCCAGGGCGTTGAGGTGCGCGCGTGGGAGACCCGTGAGGCGGGTCACCTCGTCGGCGTCGAGGGCGCCGCAGTCCAGGCCGCGCAGGAGGTAGCCGCTGAGCGCCTTGGCGGTCGCGGGCTCATCCATGACAGCGCTGACGCCGCCGGCCCGGGCGCCGTAGGCGGCGAGGCGGGCGGAGGCGGCGTCGAGGCCTTCGCGGAAGAAGGCGTAGACGGCGGCGTAGCGGGTGGGAAGGTGGCCGGGGTGCATGTCCCAGCCCTGGTAGTAGGCGCGGGCGAGAGAACGGCGTACCAGGCCGTAGTGGAGCCGCCAGGCGGCGTGGACCTGGGAAGCCGGTCCGACCGGGAGGACGTTGGTGGAGCCGTCCGAGAGCCGGACGCCGGTGCCGGCGGCGGCGACCTGCATGACGGCCTTGGCGTGGTCGGCGACGGGATGGTCCATGGACTGGTAGGCGGCGCTGACCCCGCAGGAGGCGCTGTAGTCGAAGGTGCCGTAGTGGAGCCCGGTGGCGCGGCCCCCTGCCGCGTCGATGAGGCGGGCGACGGTGGCGGTGCCGTCGGGGCCGAGGATGGCCTGGGTGGTCTCGATCTGGATCTCGAAGCCGATCCGCCGGTGGCCGAGACCGCGGGCCCTCTCGAACTCCTCGCAGAGCCTGACCATGGCCTTCACCTGCTGGGGGAAGGTGACCTTGGGGAGGGTGAGGACGAGTCCGTCCGGCAGGCCGCCCGCTTCCATGAGGCCGGTGAGGAAGATGTCGAGGGTGCGGATACCCCGGTCCCGGACGGCGGCCTCCATGCACTTCATGCGGATGCCGACGTACGGGGGCGCGGTGCCCCCGGCGGTGGCCGCGGCGACGATCCGGGCGGCGGCGAGGGCCGCGGCGTCCTCCTCGGCGTCGGGACGGGGACCGTAGCCGTCCTCGAAGTCGATCCGCAGGTCCTCGACGGGCTCGGCGGTCAGCTTGGCGCGTACGCGGTCGTGGACCGAGCCGGCCAGCTCCTCGGGCAGGCCGAGGACATCGGCGAGGGCCCCGGCGTCGCGGGCGTGCTCGTCGAGGGCGGCGAGGGCGCGGGCGCCCCAGGTGCGTACGGTGTCGGCGGCGAAGGCGTCGGCCGGGACGTACACGGTGTGGACGGGCTGGCGGGTGCCCGGCTCGCCGGGGTAACGGCCGGCGAGTTCGGCATCGGTCCCTGCCAGCGAGGCGCCGATGTCCTTGCGCACGGCGTCCGGCAGCGACGTTCCGACCATGGGCCCCGGCCTCCCGATTTCAACAAACGGTTGAAGTTGAAGCTATCACCCCACGAGGACGAACGGAATGATGAAAATCGTGAGCGCCAGCAGGATCCGGTCACCGGCCCGCGCCAGCCCGCGGTAGCGGGGCCAGGGGATACGGCGGACCGCGGGCTCGGCGCCCAGGCCGAAGGCGCGGGCGGCAGCCGGGCGCAGCGGTTCGGCGGTGATGTCGGTGGCGGTGACGGCGAGCAGCAGGGCGGCGCGGGCGGTCGGGGTGAGGGAGCGCGGCCCGGCCGGGGGGAGGCCAGCGGAGGGGGCGCCCGCGGCGGGGCGGGCGGCGTAGCGTTCGAGGTAGAGGTGCCAGCGCCGTTCCCACTCGTCGGTGACGGACGCGGTGGCAGCCCCGTCGCGCTGCTCGCGGGCGCGGTCGGTGGCGGCCTGGGCGGCTAGGTCGTCCCGGAGGATGGCGGAGATCTTCGCCGGATCCGCGGCGGCCAGTTGGCCTATGGTCATTGCGTCCACCCGGGACGGCCAGGCCCGGACACGGCCGAATTCCAGCGCGATGTCCGACGGCCCGTCGGCGACCTGCCCGGTGAACTCGCGCTCCAGCCGCTGCGCCGAGGCGAACCCCCCGTCGGCGAACGTACGCAGGTCGTCGGCGGTGAGCAGCGCCTCCTCCGGGACCCGGCCGCCGCGTCCGGGGAGCACGGGCGGCTCGGCGCCCAGCGCCGCGGCTGCCCGTGCGAGCACGGCGCGCTGGCGCTCACGGTCGTCGTCCCCGTCCTCGTCGGCCACGGTGTAGAAGGCCGCGGCCTCCAGCACGAACGCGGCACCGGCGTCGTGCAGTACCACGCAGATCTCGGCCGGCGGTTCGTCGTCAGCTTCGTCATCGGGTGCGGGGTCGGTGTGGCCGATCGGCTGCAGCTGGTCACTGACGGCCTCGGCAGCGGTCAGCAACCGCCGCGCGGCCTGGACCGCCGCGGCCGACCGCTCCAGGCCGAGCACCGTCCCACCCACTGCCCGCACTTGGGTGACGACGGCCGGGCCGTCGTCTTCGACAGGGCGTATGAGGCGCACCGCCGATTTCCCGGTCCAGACCCACGCGGCGTTCTCGTCCGGGTGTGCGCCGCGTCGCCGCAACGGCCAGGCCGCGAGGGCGATCACCGTGACGAACACGCTCGCCGCCACCGCCCAGACCCAGGAGACGTGGCCGAACGGGACCCGGCTCCAGATCAGCGGAACGCCGATCCACAGGCGCGGCCAGGTATTCGGGCGACCGTCGACGGGCGCTGACCACACCTCGGCCCCACGCGGCAGCCAGCTGTAAGCGGGCAGTGAAACGCGTTTTTTCGTACGCTCGTTCGTCACGCGCGCATCCTCACATGGGCTGCCGCGCACAGCAAAAGGCCCCCTCGGACGAGGGGGCCTCCATACAGGGGACGAATCAGCCCTTGCGGGCCTTGATCTCTTCGGTGAGCTGGGGGACGACCTGGAAGAGGTCGCCGACGACGCCGTAGTCGACGAGGTCGAAGATGGGGGCCTCGGCGTCCTTGTTGACGGCGACGATGGTCTTGGAGGTCTGCATGCCGGCGCGGTGCTGGATGGCGCCGGAGATGCCGTTGGCGATGTAGAGCTGCGGGGAGACCTGCTTGCCGGTCTGGCCGACCTGGTTGGTGTGCGGGTACCAGCCCGCGTCCACCGCTGCCCGGGAGGCGCCGACGGCAGCGCCGAGGGAGTCGGCGAGCGCCTCGATGACGGAGAAGTTCTCGGCGCCGTTGACGCCACGGCCGCCGGAGACCACGATCGCGGCCTCGGTCAGCTCCGGGCGGCCGGTGGACTCGCGCGGGGTACGGGAGACGACCTTGGTACCAGTGGCCAGCGGGCCGAACTCGACGGCCAGCTCCTCGACAGCGCCGGCGGCCGGAGCGACCTCGACGGGGGCCGAGTTGGGCTTGACGGTGATGACCGCGGCACCCTTGGTGACCCGGGACTTGGTGGTGAACGCGGCGGCGAACACCGACTGCGTGGCCACCGGGCCCTCCTCCCCGGCCTCGACGTCCACCGCGTCGGTGATGATGCCTGAGCCGAGCCGCAGCGCCAGACGGGCGGCGATCTCCTTGCCCTCACCGGAGGAGGGGATGAGAACAGCGGTCGGGGACACCAGCTTCGCGGCGGCCTCCAGAGCGTCCACCTTCGGCACGACCAGGTAGTCGGCGAACTCCGGCGCGTCGGCGGCCAGCACGCGGGTCGCGCCGTGCTCGGCCAGCACCGGCGCGGCGGCGTCGGCGCCCGGGCCGAGGTGCACGGCGACGGGCTCGCCGATGCGGCGCGCCAGGGTCAGCAGTTCGAGGGTCGGCTTGCGGACGGCACCGTCCACGTGGTCGACATAGACAAGGACTTCACCCATGGGAATCGAATCTCCTGCGAAATCGTGAGGGGGCGGCGGCTCAGATGAACTTCTGCGAAGCCAGGAACTCCGCGAGCTGCTTGCCGCCCTCGCCCTCGTCCTTGACGATCGTGCCGGCGGTGCGCGCCGGGCGCTCGATGGCACTGTCCACCGCGCTCCAGGAGCCTGCGAGGCCGACCTCGGACTCATCGATGCCCAGGTCCGAGAGGTCCAGGGACTCCACCGGCTTCTTCTTGGCCGCCATGATGCCCTTGAACGAGGGGTAGCGAGCCTCCCCCGACTGGTCGGTCACCGACACCAGCGCCGGCAGCGACGCCTGCAGCTGCTCGCTGGCGGTGTCGCCGTCCCGGCGGCCGGTCACCACGCCGTCCTCGACCTTCACCTCGGACAGCAAAGTCACCTGCGGGATACCCAGCCGCTCGGCCAGCAGCGCCGGCACCACCCCCGTCGTCCCGTCGGTGGAGGCCATCCCGGTCACCACCAGGTCGTACCCGGCATGCTCGACGGCCTTGGCCAGCACCAGCGACGTGCCCAGGACATCGCTGCCGTGCAGGGCGTCGTCCTCGACGTGGATGGCCTTGTGCGCACCCATGGACAGCGCTTTGCGGAGCGCGTCCTTGGCATCCTCGGGGCCGACGGTCAGCACGGTGATCTCGGCGTCGTCCGCGGCGTCGGCGATCTGCAGCGCCTGCTCGACCGCGTACTCGTCGAGCTCCGACAGCAGACCGTCCACCGCGTCCCGGTCAGTGGTCAGGTCCTCGGCGAAGTGACGGTCACCGGTGGCATCCGGCACGTACTTCACTGCGACTACGATCCTCAAGCTCACGCCTGCTCTCCTACTGCATCGGTTCTTCGTCGAACGCCCTTGAAGGCAGCATAGGCGCCTAGGACGGCGGCTCCCGAACGGGACGCTGTGGCGCTCCGACAGAAATATTACTCGTCAGTACAACCAGCTCCTTCCCAGGACACAAGGCCAGTGAACTGTGACCTTCCCGACGCCCGGTCAACGGGACACCGTCAATGCCGCAGCGCGTTGAATGCACCCTCGTGGTACA
Source organism: Actinacidiphila oryziradicis (assembly GCF_005047355.1). Classification (GTDB taxonomy): domain Bacteria; phylum Actinomycetota; class Actinomycetes; order Streptomycetales; family Streptomycetaceae; genus Actinacidiphila; species Actinacidiphila oryziradicis. Next base: position 8,083 of record NZ_SUMC01000027.1, on the reverse strand, counting down.
GCAGCGGACGGCCGGGCCCCAGCGGGTCCCCCGCGATGGCCTGGGCCACGACTATCCGGTGGTCGCCGGCGGGTATCCGGGCCACCACACGTCCCACCAGCCACGCGGAGACGTCATCGAGAAGCGGCACCCCGTGCGGGCCGCGACGCCAGCCGGTGGACCGCCCGAAGCGGTCGGCTCCACTGCGGGCGAAGGTCGCGGCGAGTTCCTCCTGGTGCTCACCGAGCAGGTGTACGCCGACGAAGGGCGCGTCGGCGAGGGTGGGCCAGCTGGAGGAGCCGGTGCTGATGCCGAAGGAGAGCAGTGGAGGATCGGCGGCCACCGAGCTGAGTGAGGTGGCGGTGAAGCCCACCGGCTGGGCACCGGCCGCGGTGATCACGGCCACACCGGCCGCGTGGCGACGGAAAACCGATCGGAAGACGACGGAGTCAAAAGTCATTGCGGTGCCGAGGTCGGTCGAGGCAGTCATGGAGTTGTCCTTCTGGAGCGGGGGTGCCTGAGGCGGGCAGTGGTCTGGGGGCGCTCAGCAGCTCGGACAGCGCGCGCTGGAGTGCCGACCGAAGTCGACGTCCGCACGGGCGACAAGAAGGAGGTCTCGCGACATAACGTCAGACTGACGATCAAATCCGCGCCCCGTCAAGGGTGGCCCGGATTGTGGGACACGGGCGGGCGCGGAGGCCAGGGCGGGAGCGGCTGTCATACGGCGGCTCCGATCGCGGCTATCACGTCCGACTTGCGCGGCTGCCCGGCGGCGCGGCGCACGACGGCCCCGTCGGCGTCGAGCACCAGCACAGTAGGGGTCTTGAGGATCGCCAGCCGGCGTACGAGGTCCAGATGCGCCTCTGCGTCGATCTCCACGTGCGTGATGCCGTCCACCATGCCGGCGATCTCCCCGAGGGTCCGCCTGGTCGCCCGGCAGGGGGCGCAGAAAGCACTGGAGAACTGCACCAGTGTCGCGCGTTCGCCGAGCGGGCCGCCGATCTCGTCTGCCGTCAGCCGCTCCGCACTGTCCTTGCTCCGCACCCTCACCCTTCCGTTCCGGCGCCGGTGGACAAGGCCGAAGACCCCCGACGCGGCGAACACCGCGAGGCACACCACCAGTCCTGTCATGTAGTCCTCCCGGCTCTGTGCAGCGTTCATATGACCGCAATGATTCCCCGGGGCCTTCGGGCCGACCCGTCCAGGATCATGGCCTTATGAACATTGATGCCCGGGGTCCGCGGTTCGGCGCGACCCTTACCACCATCGTCCTCGCCGCCGTCCTGGTTACCGGCAGCGGCTGGCTGCTGGCGGTCCAGACGGCGTTCTTCGCGGCCGGCGCCGCCGCGGGCGTGCAGAACTCACCGTACGGCTGGCTCTACCGCACTCTCGTACGCCCCCGGCTCGGGCCGCCGGCCGAGACCGAGGACGCGGCGCCGCCGCGCTTCGCGCAGGCCGTGGGCCTGGTCTTCGCGGTTGTGGGCCTGGTCGGTTACTCCGCCGGGCCGCAGTGGCTGGGCCTGGCGGCGACCGCGGCCGCGCTCGCCGCCGCCTTCCTGAACGCGGCGTTCGCATACTGCCTCGGCTGCGAGATGTACCTGCTGCTGCGTCGCGCCACGGCGAGAAGTGATGAGAATCTCGTTCAATGACGGGCACGTGAGGTGACACGGCACCCGTTTACGGGGCACCATCACCCAGCGACCCGAAACCTACGGACGCGTAACTTACGCCGGGAATCGCCCCGGAAAGAGCAGGGACCCCGACATGGCCGAACTCGTGTACCCGCCCGTCATCGGCTTCGCCCGCGTCATGTTCAAGGCGCAGGGCCTGCGCTTCGACATCGGCGGCACCGAGCACGTCCCGCGCGAAGGTGGCGCCCTGCTGGTCAGCAATCACATCGGCTACCTCGACTTCATCTTCTCCGGGATGACAGTGCTCCCGGCCAAGCGGCTGGTGCGCTTCATGGCGAAGGAGTCGGTTTTCCGTCATAAGGTGTCGGGTCCGCTGATGCGGGCGATGAAGCACATCCCGGTGGACCGGTCGGAGGGCATGCACGCCTACGCGCACGCCCTCACCGCACTGCGCTCGGGCGAGATCATCGGGGTGTTCCCCGAGGCGACCATCTCGCAGTCCTTCACTCTGAAGTCCTTCAAGTCGGGTGCGGCGCGGCTCGCCATGGAAGCCGGCGTACCGCTGCTGCCGGTCGCCCTGTGGGGCACCCAGCGGATGTGGACCAAGGGCCACCCGCGCCAGCTCGGCCGCAACCGCTTCCCGATCACCATCCGGGTGGGCGAGCAGATGACACCCGACGAGAACGAGAAGCCTGGCGCCCTCACCCGACGGGTGCGCCTGCGGGTGCAGGAGCTCCTGGAGGACGCCCAGCGCGCCTACACCGGCCGCCCGAACGGCCCCGAGGACCGCTGGTGGCTCCCCGCCCACCTCGGCGGCACCGCCCCCACCCCGGAGCAGGCGGCGGCCATGGACCGCGAATGACCGGGTCCGCTCCGGGCCCGTATCAGAGCGCGGTGGGCAACAGCCGCGACAAGTGCGGTCGGTCCACGGCCTCCAACAGGGCCTTCAGCACGGGCGGCGCAGGGGCCGCGTAGAGGATCGGGTAGTCGCTCTCGCCGTATTCCGGACGGGGGACCCAGGCCAGCCGCTCTTCGTTGAGCGAGAACTGGGCGTTCACACCCGCCTTGTTGCCGCGCGGATCCTGCCGGGCCCAGCGGCCGCTCTCCGGCAGCCACATCGCGATCAGGCCATGGACGACAGGATCCGAGCCGTCGTCGTCCGCCAGCCGCTGGTAGCAGAGCCCGGTGGGAATACCGTGCGCCCGCAGCAGGGCGGCGAGAGCGTGCGCCTTCGCATAGCAGATGCCGGTGCGGCCGGCCAGGACGTCGGAGGCACGCCAAGTGACCCGGAGATCACCCGAGTCATAGGAGTGCGGGATGGTGTCGCGTACGAACTCGAAGGCGGCCTCGGCATAGTCATACGGGCCGGGGGCCTGGTCGCGCAGTCGTCCCGCTGTTGCGCGCACCACTGGATGGTGATGGTCGATGACATGGTCGGCGACGAGATATGCCTCCAGGCCGGATTTCTCCTGCAACAGCTCCATGCGCGCGATACTAGATAAGGAGAACCTCCACAAGCAATGAATTTTCCAGGGACCGTATACCCATGCATCCTTGGGGGCCGACATGCTCAGGACCGGCTGGAGCCGGCGATGGCGGCGTAATCCGCTGCGCCGCCGGTGGGACGTAATGGACGCATGGCTCGGGCTGATCGTGACGCTCGGGCTGCTGCTCGCGGTACCCGCTGTCGCGGTCTCCGTGGCCCTCGCCGTGCACAGCGGCCTCAGCGGGACGGTACGCGAGCAGAACCTGCAGCGGCACCCGGTGCAGGCGGTTCTCCTTCAGGACGCCCCCGCCGCACCGCCCGCCGCCGACTCCACGCCGGGCCAGGTGCGGTACGACGTCAAGGTCCGCTGGACGGCGCCGGACGGCTCCCAGCACACCGGAGTCGCGGGCGCGACCGCCGGCCAGAAGAAGGGCAGCCGCACCACGGCCTGGCTCGACTCGGCCGGACGGCCGACCGGCCCGCCGGTCAGCGGTGCCAGGGTCCTGAGCGATTCCCTCGCGCTCGGATTCATCGCCGGATCCGGAGCCGCGCTGGCCCTCCTGGGCACCCGCTGGGCAGTCCGCCACACCCTGGACCGGCGGCGGCTGGACGCGTGGGACCGCGATTGGGCCGAGGTCGAACCCCGCTGGCGGCACCACCACATCTGAGCCTGGAGGCCGGACCCGGCGCAGCCACGCGGTGCGCGTGATCTTCCTGGGCCGGTCCCTCATCAACGTCCGCGGACAGGCCCAGGCTAGGCGATTGCCCCGTTTGCCGCACCCGGTGGTTCGGCGGCGAGCGCGGAGGCCAGGTCCTCGTGGACGACGAAGACCGCCGCCAGCCTGGTCAGCCGAAGCAGCCGCAGTACGCTCGGGCTGTCGCTCACCACAGCCAGCCGCCCGCCCCGCTCGACCACCCGCCTACGGGCCCGGACGAGCAGCGACAGGCCGCTGCAGTCGATGAATGTCACCGCTCTCAGGTCCATTACCAGATCGGGGTGGAGAGACGAGGTCAGTGCATCGAGACGCCCGGAAGTCCGGGTCGCCGCGAGGATGTCCACCTCCCCCGACAACTCCACCACGGTGGTTCCCCCCACCGAACGCTCCCGCATACTGAAGAGCTGAATTTCCTCGAACATGGCCCAGTCCCCCACTCCCGCGCCGCCGGGGCCCGAGACCGGCATACTCCCCGGACCTGGGGCCAGTCAACTATGCGGGCAGCACCATCAGGTCGCGCCCGGTCTGGTTGAGCCGCTCGCCGCCGCTCTCGGTGCACACCGCGATGTCCTCGATCCTCGCCCCGAAACGCCCCGGGAGGTAGATGCCGGGCTCGACCGAAAAAGCCATGCCGGGCTCCAGCGGGCGCGAGCTGCCCGCCACGATGTACGGGTCCTCGTGGGTCTCCAGGCCGATGCCGTGCCCGGTACGGTGGATGAAGTGCTCGCCGTAGCCGGCCCCGGTGATGATGTCCCGTCCGACCGCGTCCAGTTCCTCCGCGGTGAGCCCGGGGCGCACCGCCTGGGTCTGCGTCTGCTGGGCGCGCAGCAGCACCTCGTAGAGCTCCAGGAATGCGGCGGGAGGTTCGCCGACCGCGTAAGTACGGGTGGAGTCCGAGCAGTAGCCGTCCTCCGTGGTGCCGCCGATGTCCACGACCACCGGGTCGCCGGCCCGGATCACCCGGTCGGAGACATCGTGGTGCGGGCTGGCGCCGTTGGGGCCCGAGGCGACGATGACGAAGTCGGCGGACTCGTGCCCGGTCTCGATGATGGCGGCGGCGATGTCGCGGGCGACCTCGCGCTCGGTGCGGCCGGGCCGGAGCCACTCCCCGATCCGGCGGTGCACCCGGTCGATGGCCGCCCCTGCGCGACGCAGCGCCTCGATCTCGGCGGGGCTCTTGCGCATCCTCAGTTCCCGAAGCACCTCGGAGGCCAGGCTCTGCGCGGCCTGCGGGAGGGCCGCCCTGAAAGCGAGGACCTTCTCCGCCCACATGTGATTGTCGACGGCGATCCTGCGCGTCCCGGCCGGCAGCCGTGCCCCGACGATCGCGTACGGGTCCTCGGTCTCGTCCCACCCGGTGATGTCGACGCCGAGCCCGCCGAGCGGGGACGTCTGCGCCCCGGGCTTCTCCAGCGCGGGTACGACGAGGAACGGGTCCCCGGCGGCCGGAACGACCAGGCAGGTGAGGCGTTCGCTGAGCATGGCCCGGTACCCGGTCAGATAGCGCAGATCGGCGCCGGGCGAGAGGAGCAGCGCGTCGAGGCCCGCTTCGGCTGCGGCCTTGCGGGCGAGTTCGAGACGTTCGGCGGGGTACAGCGGAGCTGCGGAGTCGGTCACAGATCTCACCGTAATACGCCGAATGGCACTCGTCCCCGGCGAACTGCCCGGACACGGCCCCGGCCGACACGCCGGGGCCGGACGGACGGCGGCTGATTCCGGCGAACGGCCGAAACCAGGTGGTCCAGGGACGGATGGGACAGCCCGGGAAACCCCCGATCGTCACGGACCGTGAGCGATCGCAGCCGGTGCGCTGTGGCGCCCGGGGAGCTCCCGATCAACGTTCCAAGGCGGCTTGACCCAGGGGCAGTACAGGACTTACTTTCTGATTGCGCGGTTGAGAAGGCCGCTCCCAGTACGCGAAGCCCCCGGTTGTTCCCCCGTGACCGGGGGCTTCGTTCTGCCCGCGGACCACTTTTCGCCCCTCACTCCCTCCTTTCCCTCACACACCGTCACCATATGGCGTCGGCGCGTTCGTAGTACGCCACCCTTCGGCGCGCCGGGTGCCGCGGGTACGATGCGAGCACAATCAACTCCCGCCCTGCAGACAGCGGTTTGGGGCCCTGGGGCGACAGGAGGGCGACAGGCCATGGGGATCGGCTGGTGGGGGACCTGATGGACTACGGCACAGAGCGCACGGGCGCCCCCGCCGATCTTGCCTGGCTGCGTGCGGTGGACGCCTACACAGTGGGCGCTTACACCCAGGCGGAGGAGGAGTTCCGGGCGGCGGTACGGTTCGACCCGGGTATGGCGGACGGCTGGCTGGGGCTGCACGCCCTGCGCGCGGACACCTCGACCGCGATGCTCCAGATGTACCGGCACCGGGACCGCTTCGGCGAGCAGCGCCGGCTGTACCGCAGGTCCCTCAACTCCTGGTACTGGCTGGGCTGGTGGGTGCAGCCGGTGCTGGAGACCGGCCGGGACCTGCTGCTGGCCCACGCCTCGCACTGGCTGGACGGCCGGCACGTGGCCGAGCTGGACCGCGCGCTGGCCGAGTGCCCGCCGGTGGACGCCGATCCGCACGTCCGGTTCCTGCACGCCTGCCGCGCCTATCTGGTCAAGGACTGGGAGCAGCTGGTGCGGCACACCGAGCCGCTGCTCGGCGACCCACTGCTCGGCATCGAGGCCGGCCTGTTCGGCGGCATGGCCCGGGTCCGCCTGGAATTGTGCGGCCAGGCCGAGCCGCTGCTGGCCGCGGCGCTCATGCGCTGCCGCAGCGAGCAGCCGCAGCGCAAGGAGCTGCGCTACTGGCTTGCCCGGGCCTACGAAGGCACCGGCCGCACCGCCGCCGCGCTCCCCCTCTACCGGGCGGTGCACCGGGTGGACCCGGCCTTCATGGACGCCGCGGCCCGGCTCGCCGCCATCAACGAGGACGTTCTCGACGAGGGCGCAGACCTCGCCTCCGTGCTCCTTCCCGGCTTCGGACAGGCCGGTCCCGACACCCTCGACCCGCCGACCGATCCCGACCCGGCGGACTTCCGCGGCACCAGCACCGCCCTGGAAGACCCCCTGACCGGCCCCGTCCCTCTCAATGACGACGCACGCGACAAGGCCCTGCTGCCCATCACCCCGCTCCCGCCGCTGCTCCCCACCACCGCCCCCGATCCCGTACTCCTCGGCCAGGCCCTGGCCGAACTCGACCGCATGGTGGGGCTCGAACCGGTCAAACGCCAGGTCCGGGCCCTCTCCGCCCAGCTCCGTATGGCCCGCCTCCGTACCAGCCAGGGCTTGCCCGTCCAGCCCCCCAAACGGCATTTCGTCTTCTCCGGCCCCTCGGGCACCGGGAAGACAACCGTCGCCCGCATCCTCGGCCGGGTCTTCTATGCCCTCGGGCTCCTCGGCGGCGACCACCTCGTCGAGGCCCAGCGCTCCGACCTGGTCGGCGAGTTCCTCGGGCAGACGGCTGTCAAGGCCAACGAGCTCATCGACTCCGCGCTCGGCGGAGTGCTCTTCGTCGACGAGGCCTACGCGCTCTCCAACTCCGGCTACAGCAAGGGCGACGCCTACGGCGACGAGGCCCTCCAGGTGCTGCTGAAGCGCGCCGAGGACAATCGCGACCGCCTGGTGGTCATCCTGGCCGGCTACCCCGAGGGCATGGACCGGCTGCTCGCCGCCAACCCGGGACTCGGCTCCCGCTTCACCACCCGGGTCGACTTCCCCAGCTACCGGCCGCTCGAGCTCACCCGGATCGGCGAGGTCCTCGCCTCGGACAACGGTGACCACTGGGACGAGGAAGCGACCGAAGAGCTCAAGGCGATCAGCGGCCATGTCGTCGACCAGGGCTGGATCGATGAGCTCGGCAACGGGCGGTTCCTGCGCACGCTGTACGAGAAGAGCTGCGCCTATCGCGATCTGCGGCTCTCGGGGTACGCGGGGCCGCCGAGCCGGGACGACCTGGCTACGTTGCGCCTGCCGGACCTCATGCAGGCGTACGGCGAGGTGCTGTCCGGGCGCGGGCCGGGCCTCCCGCCACCGGCCGAGCCACTGGACTAGGGCGCCGGGCTTTCTCCCCTGGCCCTCCCCCAGCCTTCGGCCGGGAGGTGCCCCCAGGAGGTGCCCCCACCTTCCCGAAACCGGGGGCTAGCCCCAATGCCGCTGACTTTGGGTTGATCTTGTTTGTAGTGTGTGCCTCGGGAGGGTTGCTGAGTGCCACGAGCTGGACAGGTCAAGCCGCCGGTTGAGGAGCGGTTGTCGGATCGCATCGCGTTGGGTGT
>NZ_SUMC01000269.1 GCF_005047355.1 Actinacidiphila oryziradicis | reverse complement strand
GAGGTCCGGGCGGCGATGCCGGTGCCGGCCTGGTTGCTGGCGCGGGGCGGGCGCCCCGAGGCGTTTTGCCATCGCGAGATGCTTGACGCCGTGCGCTACCTCGTCGACAACGGCCAATGCCGTTGCTTGAGGAAGCAAGCAGTTCCGTAGTGACCGTCTCGCCTCCGTCGACCTGGTAGTCGATCACCCGTACTGTCACGCCGCCGGGATGGGAGCGGCGTGCGGTCGGCGTCCCCGGAACTGGTGCACCAGGAGATATGGGCCCACCTGACGATCCATCACTGCCTGACCAGGATCATCATGCGGCTGGCCGCCGGCGACGGCCTGGACCCCGACCGCATCTCGTTCGTCAAGGTCCTCAAGCACGCCCGCCGCAGCGTCATACTCCAGACCGGCCGGTCGACCCGCCACCTGCAGCAGTTTATGAAGCGCATGGCCACGAAGGTCGCACGCAAGGTCGACAACGGCGTCCGCCGGCTCCGAGAGGCAGACCGCTACACCCGACATCCGGTCTCGCAGTACATCGTGCGCACGAAAGACCACGTCAGACGAGGCACGCGGCGAGTTCCGGAGAAGGTCATCACTCTCAGCCCAGCCATGCTTGACTAACGCAAGCAACGGCATTGGCCGTTGTCCACCAGGTAGCGGATAGCGTCGAGCATCGCACGGTGGCAGTACACCTCCGGCTGTCCGCCGCGGCCACGCAGCCAGCCAAGCGCCGGCAGCAGCGGGCGGACGACGGCCCACTCCGCGTCCGTCATGTCGGTCGGATACCGCCGCTCGTGCGCCTCGTTGTCGGCGGCGTTCCCGAACCGGTGAGCCAAGCCGTCACACTCCCGGGTGACCAAGTTGGACTGCCCGGACATCGACACGCAAGACTGCGGCACCAGGGCCTCCTGCTGCTCGGTGATTCGACACCAATGAGCTGTTCAGGAGGCCCTGCTCGTATGCGCCGGACAGCCCGCGACCACCCCATCGGGACTTCCGTTCGACCCGCAAACTCCAAGATCGGTACGACAACAGCTACTCAGGATGCACACTGCTCAATGGGTGGGCAACAGTGCAGCCTCGTGAGGGCTTTCCAGGTCCGATAGGAAGTCGTCTGCGAATGTCAGGGACTGACGGCAGCCTTGAGAAGCAACTCGCTGAGCTCGCCGGGCATGGTGACCATACAGTCGTGGCCGGTCGGCAGTTCCCACACCCGCGCCGGAGAACCGTTGGGCTGTACCGCGGGGACGGGCGGCAGAGTAAAGCCTTCCGCGTTCCCGCCGTCACAGCGGATGTGGGTGTGCGGGATCGCGTTCGCAGCCGGGTTGTCCAGCCGGACCGGTTGCTGGATGCAGCGCACCGGGTGATCCGAGATCACCGTGCGCAGCCACGCGACATCGGCCGGGTCGGTCACTCCGAACAGGCCGAGCGGGGGCGGCTGTTCCGGGGGCGGCGGAATGAGCCACGGGCTATCGGATTCCGCGGCCAGGTCGATCAGGCCCTGCAGTTCGGGCAGGGCGTCGACCGGGGTCTCGCCGTCCTCCGGAACCATCGAGTCGACGTACACCAGGTGCGCGATCCGGTCCGGCACCTGGTTGGCTGCGGACGAGATGACCGCCCCCGCGTAGCTGTGCCCCACGAGCACCACGTCGGTGAGGTCCGCTTCGTCGATCAGCCGGACGACATCGTCGACGTGCGTGTCGAGACCTACTTCAGGGCTGAGCAGATGCGCCTTGTCGCCGTAGCCGGTCAGCGACGGAGCGAGCACACGATGTCCGGCCGACTCCAGCAGCGGAACCACTCGCTCCCAGGACTGTCCACTGTGCCAAGCACCGTGGACCAGCAGAAATATTGACATGACAGGAACGATCTTCTTTCTCAAGGCGTCGAGGCATCGAGATACACGGAATAAAACAGCGGTTACCATTCGCATCTCGGTACCCTTTGGGAACCGCAATCATCATGGTGTGCCCGACACGGGCCGGGCAATAGGGCACATTTCGGTGCCATGGTTCCCTGGAGGTAACGATGACCGTGACGGACAGTGAGCCGGTTCCGGAGCAGCAGGACGCGAGTCGGCTCCGCGTCGTCCTCGGCATGGTCGGGGACAAGTGGTCGCTTCTGGTCGTGTGCAACCTCAAAGAAGGGCCGCGGCGCTTCTCCGAACTCAAGCGCACCGTCGACGGGATCAGTCAGCGCATGCTCACCGTCACCGTGCGCAATCTGGAACGGGACGGCATCCTGACCCGCACCATCCACAACGTCATGCCGCCCCATGTCAGCTACGCGCTCACCCCGATGGGCAGCACGCTTTGCGAAGCCACTTTGCCCCTCCTGGAGTGGAGTGCCGAGCACCTGGCGCTCATCGACGACGCCCGCGCGGAATACGACACTCGCGCCGACACCCCGCCCGCCGGGTCTGTCGGGAATCAGCTTGAGATTTAACCTCCGGATTCGAACAGCTCCGACCAGCTCTTCCTGCCTCACAAGCAGGCTTCACAGCGCGGTAGGAAATCACAGCAAACCAGGACGGAAGGTGTGCATGCCGGGTCCGTGAAGCCGACTTGCGGTCGTGTTCGAGCGGCGAGGTTAAATCTCAAGATCAGAAGCCGTTGCCTTTCCGAACGTGATCGGTGGGTTTCCGCTGGTCAGGCATGAAGTCCGTGGCATCGAGGCAGAGTCGGATCGTCGCGTTGGTCCGGGATGACATGGAGGTGGGCGATGGCTTCGGTCATGGGCTTGTTGGAGGCTCGGGAGACGGCTGCGCTGGTGCGGGTCGACGAGCTCCGCGAGGAGGCGGAGCGGGTGCTGGCCGAGCTGCGGGAAGCCGAGGCGGTGCTGGAGCGACGCGCTATCTTTATGAAGCGCATGGCCACGAAGGTCGCACGCAAGCTCGACAACGGCGTCCGCCGGCTCCGAGAGGCAGACCGCTACACCCGACATCCGGTCTCGCAGTACATCGTGCGCACGAAAGACCACGTCAGACGAGGCACGCGGCGAGTTCCGGAGAAGGTCATCACTCTCAGCCCAGCCATACTTGACTAACGCGAGCAACGGCATTGGCCGTTGTCGACGAGGTAGCGCACGGCGTCAAGCATCTCGCGATGGCAAAACGCCTCGGGGCGCCCGCCCCGCGCCAGCAACCAGGCCGGCACCGGCATCGCCGCCCGGACCTC
>NZ_SUMC01000268.1 GCF_005047355.1 Actinacidiphila oryziradicis | reverse complement strand
CTGTGGAACATGGTGTTCCTCCTTGCAGAAAGACGGGACGCGCCGGTGCGGCACGATGGCCGCGAACGCTTCTATGACGCTATGCCCGCTGGTCCGGGCCCTGTCCCGACCCCTGACGCGACCTTGACGCCGGCATCCCGAAGCCCTGACGCGCCCCTGACGCCAGGGGGGCGCGAGTTCGGCCTGGGCGGCCGTCCGCTACCCGAACCCGGACAGCGTCAGGCGGCGGCCCGAGTCCGCGGGCAGGCCCACCCGGTCCAGGAGCCGGCGAACGCGGTCGCGGCCGGCCTGCTGGCCGTGCCCGAGCCGTGGCTCGGACAGAATCGTCTCGATCGTCATGGACGGGTTCAGTGAGGAGTACGGGTCCTGGAAGACGATGGCTCCGCCGGTCACGGGCGCCAGCCCGAGGACGGCCGGCCGACGGTGACCTTGCCGGAGCCCGACTCGCCCACGAGCCCCACGGTCTCGCCCGGCCGGGGAATCTCACCCGCAGGTCGCGTATGTACAGCAACGGGTCCCCGCCCATACCGCCGTTCATGCTGTCGCTCATGCCGCTCCCTCGCTCACCTCGCGCAGCGGCTCCCGGACGGTCGACCCGTCCAGCGTCGAGCCCGTTCACCCCCACCAGCCTGTTGCTGGTCTGGCTGACGCTGCTCGCCGCGCACCTCGGCGGACTCGGCACGAGCGCGGGCCGGTCCGGCTACCGGCGGCGCCGGCGCTAGGGCCTGTCAGGCGAACTTGGGCTGCCGGCGGCACCGTGCCCCGAGCCGATACGGCTCGGGGCACGGTGCCGCCCAGGGGGTCGGGAGCGGGATCACAGATCGCTGTACGAAGTCACTCGCCGCGGCCGGAGCCTTCGACGGCGTGGCCGCCGAACTGATTGCGCAGGGCGGCGATCATCTTCATCTGCGGGGAGTCGTCCTGGCGCGAGGAGAAGCGCGCGAAGAGCGAGGCGGTGATCGCGGGCAACGGCACGGCGTTGTCGATGGCCGCCTCGATCGTCCAGCGGCCCTCGCCGGAGTCGGCAGCGTAGCCCCGCAGGTGGGTCAGATGCTCGTCACCGTCGAGGGCGTTGACCGCGAGGTCGAGCAGCCAGGAGCGGATGACGGTGCCTTCCTGCCAGGAGCGGAAGACCTCGCGGACGTCGGTGACCGAGTGCACGGCCTCCAGCAGCTCCCAGCCCTCGGCGTACGCCTGCATCATCGCGTACTCGATACCGTTGTGGACCATCTTCGCGAAGTGCCCGGCGCCCGCCTTGCCCGCGTGCACGAATCCGGCGTCGCCCTCGGGCTTCAGTGCGTCGAAGACCGGCTGCACCTTGGCGATGTGCGCGCTCTCGCCGCCGACCATGAGGGCGTAGCCGTTTTGCAGGCCCCATACGCCGCCGGAGACTCCGGCGTCGACGAAGCCGATGCCCCGGGCGGCGAGTTCGGCGGCGTGCTTCTCGTCGTCGGTCCAGCGGGAGTTGCCGCCGTCCACGACGATATCGCCGGGGGAGAGCAGCTCGGCCAGCTCGTCGATCGTCGACTGGGTGGCGGCACCGGCCGGGACCATGATCCACACCACGCGCGGGCCGTCGAGCTTCTCGACGAGTTCGGCGAGGCTTGCCACGTCGGCGAGTTCGGGGTTGCGGTCGTAGCCGATGACGGTATGGCCCGCGCGGCGGATGCGCTCGCGCATGTTGCCGCCCATCTTGCCCAGGCCTATGAGTCCGAGGTTCATGTCAGTCGTTCCTTCGCTGCTGTTCGTGGCCGGTGAGCATGGCGCTGCGGCGAACCGGGGCACAGGCGCATCACCGGCCCCGCAGGGTGCGGTAGGCGGTGACCAGGGAGGTGGTGGAGGCGTCGAGGCCGGGGACGTCGGTGCCTTCCGTCAGGGCGGGTTCGATACGCCGGGCGAGGACCTTGCCGAGTTCGACGCCCCACTGGTCGTCCCCGACGCGGACGGTGAGCCGTTCCGCGCGGCGCGGGTCGTCGGCGAACAGCTCGCGCAGGCCGGTGCCGCCGGACTCGTCGCGGTGCTTGGCCAGTGCGGCCCATTCCGGCAACAGGTTCAGGCGGGTGGGGTCAGGCATCCTTGCGCTCCTGGTTCTTGCGGGCGTGGGCCAGCGAAGTCACGGTCGCCCGGGGCCCGGCCGCCGTCGCGGCCGGAGGCGGGACCACTTCGGCGCGGAGAGCGGCGGCGTAGGCCTCGTCGGGGTCGAGGCGGCGGAGCTCCTCGGCGATCAACTCGGCGGTGCTGCGCACCTTCAGGGCGAGCCGGCGGTCGGGCTGGCCGGGGACTTCCAGCGTGGCGGTCGGGCCATCCGGGCGGTCGATGCGGATCTCGCCGGTCGTGATGCCCAGCCGTACGGCGGTAACCACCGGGCCGTCGGTGACGACCTGCTCGACCGGCACCCGCAACCGATCGGTGAGCCAGCGGGCCAGGAGTTCGGCGCTGGGGTTGCCCGCCTCGCTCTCGACGGCTGCGGAGACGACGGAGGTACGCGCCTGGTCCAGGGCGGCCACCAGCATCGACCGCCAGGGGGTGAGCCGGGTCCAGGCCAGGTCGGTGTCGCCCGGGGTGTAGGAGGCGGCCCTGGCCGACAGTTCGCGCAGTGGCTGTTCGACCGCGTTGCTGTCGGTGATCCGGCGCTGGGCCAGCGTGCCCAGCGGGTCCTGGGCCGGGACGGCCGGGGCGTCCGCCGGCCACCAGACGACCACCGGGGCATCGGGCAGCAACAGCGGCAGGACCACCGAGTCGGCGTGGTCGGCGAGTTCGCCGTGCAGCCGCAACACGATGGTCTCGCCGCTCGCGGCGTCACCGCCGACGCTGACCTCGGCGTCGAGGCGGGCTTCGCTACGGCGCGCCGAGGCACGACCGGAGCGCTTGACGACGACCAGGATGCGGGAGGGGTGCTCCTGCGAGGCATCACCGGCGGCCTTGAGCGAGTCGTAGGCGTTCTCCTCGTCGGTGACGATGACGAGGGTGAGCACCATGCCCACGGCCGGGGTGCCGCCGGCGCGGCGGGCCGCAACCAGCGCTCGGTTGATCCTGCTGGACGTGGTGTCCGTGAGTTCGGTCCTCATGGCCGCCGCCAGCTCCTTCCGTCTCGTGCGAGCATTTCGTCGGCCTCGACCGGGCCCCAGGTGCCGGAGGGGTACTGCGCCGGCTTGCCGTGCTTCTCCCAGTAGGCCTCGATGGGGTCGAGG
>NZ_SUMC01000267.1 GCF_005047355.1 Actinacidiphila oryziradicis | reverse complement strand
GCCCTCTCCACCTCCGGCCGGCAGCAACTCCTCCAGCTCGACCCGCGCACGGGCCACGCCACCCCCCTCGCGCGTCTGCCGGTCGGCACCGGCCACGGGAACTTCACCGCAGGCACGGTATACGTGACCCCGGACGGCGGGGTGCTGGAGCTCAACGCCCTCGGGACAGCCGGTGGGGTGCGGCTCTACCGGTAGCGTCCGGGGGCGGCCGGCGCGCGAACCGAGGCAGGACGACCGGAGCCGGGCGCGCGGACGGGCAGGAGCATGGCCGCGACCAGCGCCGAGGCCGCCACCCGGCCGGGAAGCAGCTCGACGCCGTCGAGCACCGGATGACCGCGCACCTGGCGGCCGGCAGCCACGAGGCGGTGCTGGGCGAGCTGACCGTCCTGGTCCGCCGCCACCCGGCCCGGGAGCGCTTCGCCGGGCAGCTGATGACCGCTCTGTGCCGGGTGGGGCGCGGCAGGACGCCCTGGAGGTGTTCCAGTAGGTCCGCCGGCGGCTGGCGGAGGAACTGGGCGTCGACCCGGACCCGTACCTGCTGGCCCAGCACGAAGCCGTGCTGCGCGGCGACCCGGAGCTGCACACCTGGACGTGGTCGCGGTGACGGCGCTGCTGAGCGTCGCGCTGTTCGGGGCGACCTACCTGCTGCAGCGGCTGGTCCTGCCATGGGAGCGTGCGATGACCAAGGAGAGCCGGTCATGAGCGGCGAGTTCCAGCTCGAAGTGCGCGGCGTCGGCAAGTCGTTCGGTGAGCTCGACGTGCTGCGGGACGTCGATCTGGCCGTCCGCCCGGGCGAGTTCGCGGCTGTCATCGGCCCGAGCGGCAGCGGCAAGAGCACCCTGTTCAACATCGTCTCCGGGCTCGACCGGCCCACCTCGGGCGAAGTGCGGGTCGACGGCCAGGTCGCCTTCATGCCGCAGAAGGACCTGCTCTTCCCATGGCGCACCGTGCTGGACAACACCGCGCTGGGACTTGAGGCCCAGGGCGTACGGCGCAGGGAAGCGCGGCGTCGGGCGGCCGGGCTGTTCGAGGCGTTCGGCCTGGACGGCTTCCAGTCCTCCTACCCCTTCCAGCTCAGCGGCGGTATGCGGCAGCGCGCGGCCCTGCTGCGCACCGTCGTCCTGGAGCGGCCCGTACTGCTGCTGGACGAGCCGTTCGGCGCGCTGGACTCGCTCACCCGCACCGAGATGCAGCTGTGGCTGGCGGACGTGTGGCAGCGCTACCGGTGGACCGTCGTCCTGGTCACGCACGACATCCGCGAGGCGGTGCTGCTCGCCGACACCGTGCATGTGCTGTCGCCCAGGCCCGCTTCCGTGGTCAAGCGGATCGAGGTGCCACTGCCCAGGCCCCGCAGGGCGGAGGCCGTCACCGAGCCGGAGTTCGCCGCGGTGGAGCGCCGGGTACTGGACGCCCGCAACTGGGCCGTCCGGTGAGCCGGCTGCTCGCCCACGGCCTGGGCACCGAGCCGGTCGCCCCGGACTGGCCACCGCTGACCGACGCGGAGGTCGGCGACGTGCTCGGCGGTGGCCCGGTGCGGGTGCTGTGGCGCAGCCCGCGCCCGCTGTCGGCCGCCGCCCTGGTGGAAAGCGAACGGCTCCTCTTCGTCAAGCGGCACCACGTCTCCGTGCGTACGGAGGAGGGCCTGGCCGAGGAACACGCCTTCCTGCGCCACCTGCGCGAACGCGGGGCACCCGTCGTCGACGTGCTGTCAGTGGTCCGGCTCGGCGAGTGGGTGTACGAGGTCCACACCGCCGGTACCGGTACCGACCTCTACCAGGACGCCCTGTCCTGGTCGCCCTTCGCCTCCGCCGGGCACGCGGGCGCCGCCGGAGCCGTGCTGGCCCGGCTGCACCTGGCGGCGGAGGGCTACCGGGCGCCACACCGCCAAGTTCAGCCCCTGGTGGCGTCGTTCACCGTCTTCGCCTCGGCGGATCCGGCGGCGGCGCTGGAACGGTACGTCGCGCGGCGCCCGGCCCTGGCCGCCGCCCTCGCGGACCAGCCGTGGCGGACGGACACCGAGCGGGTGCACCTGCCCCTCCACCGACGGCTGGCACCGCTGCTCGACGACCTCGAACCGCTGTGGACCCACAACGACTGGCACGCCTCCAACCTCCTGTGGGACGTGGCCGGTTCCGAGGCCGCGGCGGTCACCACAGTCCTGGACTTCGGCCTCAGCGACCGCACCACCGCCGTCCACGACCTCGCCACCGCCATCGAGCGCAACATCGTCCAGTGGCTGGACCTGCCCAGCGGCAGCGTCCGCGTACAGCTGGATCATCTGGACGCGCTCCTGCGCGGCTACACCTCGGTGCGCCCGCTGTCCGCCGCCGAGTCCGCCGCCCTGCCGGAGCTGCTGCCCCTGGTGCACGCCGAGTTCGCGCTGTCCGAGCTGGACTACTTCCACGGCGTCACCGGCTCCGCCGCCAGTTCCGCCCTCGCCTACGACTACTACCTCGGTCACGCCGAATGGTTCACCACCCCGGACGGCAGGGGGCTCCTGGAGCACCTCAGAAGGGAAGCACGATGACCGACCGCCGTGTGCGTCTGCACAGCCTTCGCCAGTCCACCGTCGGGCACACCGCTATGGGCCTGTGGAGGCACCCCGACAGCCAGGCGCACCGCCACCGCGATCTGGACCACTGGATCGAGACCGCCCGGATCCTCGAGCGCGGCCGCTTCGACGCCCTGTTCGTCGCCGACGCCCTCGGCCCGCAGGAGGTCTACCGTGGCCGGGTCGACGAGGCGTGCGGGACGCGATCAACACGCCCACCGACGATCCGCTGCTGGCCGTCAGCGCGATGGCGGCGGCCACCCAGCGTGTGGGATCCGCGGTCACCGTCTGCTCGACGTACGAGCGACCGTACGCCTTCACCCGCAAGATGACGACGCTGGCTCACATCCGCGCTTCACAGCGCGGTGGTACAGGAGCGGTGGAAGACCGCGCCCCACCCGCCTGGGCCTCAGTTACCCAACGGGCCGTCGCCGCCATCGCCTACGAGGTGGAATCGGTGGATGCGGAGACCCGCGTCGTCCTCCAGCCCGAGCTGGTCGCCAACGAGCAGCTGCCCCCGGTCGCCCGCGACCCCCGGGTCTCCGCAGCGCTGGAGTCCCCGCTGCGGCCCGAGGAGTAATACGCCGAGGGCATGCGGCTACGGCTGATCCACTGCACCTAGGGTTTGGTGACGACAGCCTCGTCGGTGTGCCCTTGTCCCACTTGCGTGGGTGAGTTCGGGCCGCTGCGCATGGCGATGCGGGCACCCGCGTACAGCAGGGCGACGACGAGCAGCAGCGCTTG
>NZ_SUMC01000266.1 GCF_005047355.1 Actinacidiphila oryziradicis | reverse complement strand
GCCGTGGCCGCAGGTTCCGGAGCTGACTGCGCAGGTAGCGCGGTCGGTGGCGGCGCGGGGGCCGTATCCGCTGGCGATGCGGGTCCGTGACGAGCTGGGCGAGCTGTTCTCGGATGCCGAGTTCGCCGAGGCTTTCGGGGTGCGGGGGCGGCCGGGCTGGTCGCCGGGCCAGCTAGCGCTGGTGACGGTGCTGCAGTTCGTCGAGAACCTCACCGACCGGGCGGCGGCGCACCGGGGGCGGTTCGGCATGGACTTCAAGTACGCGCTCGGCATGGAGCTGGACGATCCCGGGTTCGATGCCTCGGTGCTGTCCGAGTTCCGCGCGCGGCTGGTCGAGCACGAGCTGGAGGAGAAGGCGCTGGACCTTCTGCTGACCGCGCTCAAGGACCGGGGCCTGGTGAAGGCGGGTGGCAAGCAGCGCAGTGACTCCACCCGCGTGCTGGCGGCGGTGCGGGATCTGAACCGGCTGGAGCTGGCGGGGGAAACACTGCGGGCTGCGCTGGAGGCACTGGCCTGCGCGGCACCGGACTTGGCTGGCCGACGCGGTACCGGTGCGGGGGCCGAACGCTACGGCCCGCGGACCGACTCCTGGCATCCGCCTGCCTCCAAGACCAAGCGTGCCCCCAATGACAGGCCGAAGACAGCGAGGGTGGCAATGCCGAACGCGGTCGTGGTGCGTGGTGCCTGGCCGGGCTGAGTGAACAGCTGCCCGATTTGCTCCCTGGAAGCCGTCGACACGCCGATCCCGTCCCCCAGCCACTGCGCAAACCCCCGCCCGTGTGTCGGATCAGCCGCGGAGACAGCGATCAGCAGTGGCACCAGCGTGAGGAACCCGAGCGCCGCGAAGCCCAGTGACCGCGGCCCCCACTCCAGTTCACGGTTCCCCCTCCATCCGCGCCCGACCAGTGAATGTCGGATCACATGGCGCAGTCGGCCGAACAGAGATGAACGGCCCGCGGCATCGGAAGGCTTCATGGGCATGGCTGTTGACTACGCGGTCGACGACGTCGCCGCGGTCTCACGGGCTGTCAGTACTCACGCTGCGCATTCCGGGGGAGAAGACCGCCGCCGCTGCCGTGAGGCGCAGCGTCTCCAGCGTGTCGATCTGGTCCCGCGCCCGGTGCAGCAGATCCTGCAGCTGGGATTCGTCCAGACGGGGCTCCCCCGTGGCCACGACGAGCAGCGTGCGCCAGATCAGGGTCTTCCCCTCGACTCCCAGCCGCAGGGTCTCGAGCTCGGTGAGCGTGCTCAGCCCGGAGCGCCGGTACAGAGCGCCGTTTGGTTTCAGGCGCCCCAGCCTCTCGGCCGCCCAGCCACCGTAGACTTTGTAGCGGCGTGCGGGGACGCCAAGTGCGTCCATGAGTTCGAGCAGGGTCTGCCGGTCCTGGGTGATCTCGTCTGAGATGCGCTGCACATCGGCTCTGCGCGCCGAGTGGCGGTGCTGGTGGGCGATTCGCTGCGCGAGCCCGATGCCGAAGGTGGCACCGGCCAAGTGGTCATTCAGGTAGATCCCGAGCTTGTCGCGATGCATCCTGGGCCCCGTTCTCGACTGTCCTCGGCGATCTCCTCGACGGTGCGACCGCGTACACAAGCGGGCTGGGAGAACCGGCGTCGGATTTCCCCCGCACCACGAAAGCAAACCGCGAGAGAACGGACTCGCCAGGGCGAAATGCCGGGAAATGCCCCGAACGGCTCAGGGATCCAGGCGCTGGAGTGCTGCATCGGAATTCTCGGCGCCGGCCCGGCAGTACCTGCCCCGGGTCCGCGCAGCAGGTGCGACAGACGCTGCTCGCAGCGGCCGCCGGACGCCTCGGGCTGGTGACGGTCGAGGCCGGCCTGCATGTGACGGATCGGGTGGAGGACCCGGCTCCGGCTGCCGGGGCCACGCCGCAGCACCCCGACCCCAATCGCAGCCGCCGAAACCGGGGCCTTCCAAGTCGCGGTTTCCGGCCCCCTGCACCCGTCGCCGGGCCCACTGCCAGTACGGGAACCGGCCGCAGAGCCGGCCGACGCGGCGGCGGCCGTACCCGGCGTGACTCGCATTGCCCCAGTTTCAGGACTGCCCATGCCCCAGGCCAGGGGAGGGCTCCCGGTGACGGGGCCGTTCTCGTGACGTCGGTGGAACCCGCCAGGGGCCGACCAGTCTGACCGGCAAGGCAGACACGCGAATCAGCGGCATTGACCCGCTACCGCGCTGGCATTACGGGCCGCGTGACGAAGGCGCCGTGCGGCGCGGTGCTGCTGGTGTACCGCAGTCGGCCGCCGCCCCCTGTGGTGCAGCGCCGACCGCGGGGCTGATCCCGGAATCCGGGCCCTCACCCACGGCCCCGCCCTGGCCGGGCGGTCCTTCGCCAACCCCGACGACATCACCCAGGCCACAGCCGTGGCAACCGCACAGCTCAACGCCCGCGCCCGACCATATCTGGGGACGGCCAACCCCACCCACCCCGACACTACGTCGCCGCTCTGTGTACGTCCTTTGAGGAATCCAGCACTAGGAATCGATGATCGGGGTATGCGTGGGGGCTATGCTTCGATGGACGTCCCGGACCCCGGCGTGGCGCGGTTGTCGTGCAGGTGCCTGTGGGGAGCGGACGATTCGTCCGACCGCCTCGGGCACTACCTTCGAGGCGAAGCCGGTTCTCGTTCACAGCCCTGCTCGGGTTGCCGGACCGGTGTGCTTCGCCTGACCTGTCCAGGCGTCCGACCGCAGGGGATGCGTGCCAGGCGGGACCGGGAAGCCGGGCCGCCGGCGCTGCACCAGGTGGTCACAAGAACTGAGGCGCTATGCCTGTTCTGCCCAGCTTCAACCTCTACCGGCACGACCGAGGAAACCACACGACGATCACCCTGGCGGGTGAGCTCGACATGGACACGGCGCCACCGGTGTGCGTGATGATCCAGGACTGTCTGCGAGGCGGAATCCGCACCATCGACATCGACCTGACCCTCCTGACCTTCTGCGACGTCAGCGGCCTCAATACCTTCCTGGCCGCTGCCGAGCGCACGGCCACCGCCGGGGGATTGCTGTGCCTGCACCATCCGCATCCGATGCTGACCCGTCTCCTGGACCTCACCGGCACCGGCTTCCTCGTGCACGGCCGGGAAGCTGAGCTTCTTCCCCGCACGGACGGCCTGGCCGTCGTGTCCCAAGCGCTGGCCTCATGAGCACGGCGCGCGGTGGTCGCAGGTGATCAGTGACCGCATGGTCGGGGTCCTGCGTCTGCTGCAGCTCGACGACTGGTCCGACGGGGTCGCGGACGTCACCGCGGCGGGCGCCGAGGCGTTGGGCGTCGACGGCCTCGCGG
>NZ_SUMC01000265.1 GCF_005047355.1 Actinacidiphila oryziradicis | reverse complement strand
CTGCAGGTCCATGACCAGGTTTCTGGCGAGTTGCATGGTCCAGGCCGCGGTGGGGTGGGCGGTCGTGCCCATGATGTGGATGCGGCGGGTGGCGTGCTCGATGACGGCGAAGACGTACAGTCGGGCCCCGGTCAGGGTGCGGGTTTCGAAGAAGTCGGCGGCGAGGATCGCGTGTGCTTGGCTGCGCAGGAAGCCGGCCCAGGTCTGGTGGTCGCGCTGGGGTGCGGGTTCGATGCCGTGGGCTTGGAGGATTTCCCAGACGGTGGAGGGGGCGACCTTGATTTCCAGGGCGGCGAGCTCGCCGTGGATGCGCCGGTAGCCCCAATTGGGGTTCTCCCGGGCCAGGCGCAGGATGAGGGCTTGGATGCTGCGGATGGTGGGCGGTCGGCCCGGCCGTTTCGGGCGGGAAATCTTGGCGTGGTGGCGGCGGAGCAGATCGTGGTGCCAACGCAGGACCGTATCGGGGGAGACGATCAGGTGCAGCTGCCGAAGTTGCGGCCTTGGGAGTCGGTGGAGGAGGGCGGCGAGGAAGGCCCGATCGGACCGGGTGAGGCGGGGCTTGTCGATCTGGCGCTGCAGGATGGCGAGCTGGTGGCGTAGCGTCAGAATTTCGATGTTCTTGTCGATGTCGCTCATCGGCAACAGCCGTATGAAGGTGAACACGCTCGTGAGCATCAGGTACGGCAGTCGCAGCAGCACGACTGATCATCCTGGCGTACCCGTCCGACGCTCCTCAGCCGTATCGGAGAACCTACCGGTTACACGCTATGGATGGGGTTTTCGGCACCCACAGTGCCCATTGATGCCTCGCATTCACCATCGGGAAAAGGGGAAACGGTCCGCCTCCAGGGCACTGTATGACGGGTCGCCACCAGGTTTATGGCAGGCTGGTATTCGGCGCGCTCAGAACGAGAATTCTATGTGCTTCACGTGGGTGAAATCCGCTCGCAGGCCCGTGGCCCGCGTGCCCCATTCGGTGAAATACGACTCGGTTATGGCGGCAGCGACGATCGGATGGGGCTCCTCCTCCGTCCTCCGCGCTCCTATGCCATTCAGCGGATCGCCACCGAGAACACCACCCTCAAGCAGCGCGTCCGCCAACTCACCACCGACAACCGCACCCTGGACGAACGACTCAAGGCCGCCCGCTCCAACCTCCGCTTCCAGGACCGCCGCGTCGCCGATCTCGAAGCCCAGATCGCCCCGCCCACCGGGTGATCACACCTGGGCGTCCACCGCGTGACGGATGGCGGCGTCGGCCAGCCGTCCGGGCTCGAAGACCGCCACCGCCACGCGGAACTCCGGGGCCAGAGCGTCCCACAGCTCCTCCAGGAACTCGCTCTGGTCGGCCGCTTCGGTCCGCGCTTCGAGGAACGGTTCGCCGGTCGCGACATGGTCTCCGTCGGAGCGGTACGTCGTCATCAGCACGGCATCCCCGGGACCCAGGCCGCGAACGGCGAGCGTCAGCACGTCGGCCGACGGCCTGCCGCCGGCGCTTCGACGGGCGGCACCGAACCAGGCGTCCTGCCCCAAGCGCAGGTCAGCCACCACGGTGATGCGAGGCGTGAAGATCGGCGGGTCGGGTTCGTACCCCAGGTCCGCCATCGCCTCGGTCGGCGTTCGCCCCTCCAGCAGCAGGTCCGATACCACGGCTACCTGCTCGCCATTGCCGAACACCAGCCAACCATCCCGCTCGCGGGCCGCAACGTAGTGCCGCAGCGGATCGTGGGCCAACTCACCGGTCGGCGCGACGATCAGCTCTCTGTCCCCTCGGCGCAGGACACGGGCCTTGGACGCGGCACTACGTCCGGTGAGAAAGTAGCCGCCGCACAACGCGCCGCCCAGGGTTCTCGCCCACAGCACGCCCCGTCCCGGATAGCGATTGCCTGCCACTGCCTCATGCACCTGGTCCACAGGGACACGCTCCTCTGCCGGTCGCCTCAAGAACGCGGATCTCCACGCACCGCCATCCAACCGGAGACGCATCGGCCCCCGACCGGCACCCTGGCCGCGCCGGGCCTTCCTGACAGTCACTCGGACGAGCGCTACCAAACGGCACTCAACCATCGTCACGGACATGTAGTCTATGGATCGTCGCAGTTCAGAGCCGGTATCCGAGCTCCTGCGGTCGGTAAACTGGACGACATCACCAGGCTCCGCATGCACCGCGCCGACGACCAGGACACGCTCGACCTGATCCGGGCGTTCATGAGCATTGGATGAAGCCCCTGCTCGACACCTACGCCGACCGGCTCAGCCACACACTCGAGGCGGAACACTCGCGTCGGGGACAGGCACCACGAGATGATCATCCTATGGCAGATGTGATTTTCTTCGATCTGGACGGCACCCTGGTCGATCATCGAAGCGCGGTCTTGGAAACGATCGGCCAGATCGTCCAGGCCGCGCCGAACGCGACGGCTCCACCGGAGGAGCTGGTGACGTTGTGGTGGACGCTGGAGGCGCGCCACATGCGGGAATACCTGGCCGGTCAGTGCTCCTTCGCTGAGCACCACCGACGCAGGCTCCGTTCCTTCCTGCCGATGCTCGGCGAGCCGGTTCCGACAAGTCCCGGCCTTCTGGACGCCTGGATCGCCGAGCGCTACCTCACCGTGTTCGAGGAGTCCTGACGGTGCTATCCCGATGTCCAGCCATGCCTGGAGACCCTGAAACGGCTTCCCCGAGGACCGCGTCTGGCTGTACTCACCAACGGGGACCCCGAGCAGCAGCGCGCCAAGCTCGCCCGCTTCGGCCTCCTCGAATACTTCGAAGCCGTCCTGACCCCGACCGAGCTCGGTGCGGCCAAGCCCGTCGCCTACGCCACCGCCAGCCGGCGGATGCGGACGGACCCCGCGCAGGCGGTCAACGTGGGCGACATGCTGGAAAGCGATGTAAACGCAGCCGCCCTCGCCGGGCTCACCGGCATCTGGCTGGACCGCGGCATCGACTTCGTCACTGGTGGACCATCGCCGACGGCAGACGAGACGGTGCTCCGCGTCGAACGGCTCACCGACCTCCCCGACCACCTATCACGCACGAACGCCTGACCGGCTCTCACGGCCGTCGTAAGTGAGCGACCCGGGTCAACGCCTTCCCCGGGGGCACGCATCAGCTGGTTCCATGAATCATGGCCGGGTTCCAAACTACCGTGGCTCGGCTCACTCAGGCGGCCAACTCGAACGCTCACTGGCCAAATGAAGCGCTCAGTCACACATCGGTTCGGGCCCTCACGGCTGCTCGGGGACCTACAGGTCGAAGTCGATGTGCTGCACGTCGGTGAACCGCACCTCCTCCAGGCTGCCGGCGCGGCGGCCGCCGTCTTGGAAGTACACCTCCTTGAGCGCTTCGGCGGCGATCTTCTGGAGCTCGCGGTCGGTGGCTCCCTGCTCCTGGGCGTCGAAGAGACGGG
>NZ_SUMC01000264.1 GCF_005047355.1 Actinacidiphila oryziradicis | reverse complement strand
CCGAGGCGGTGGCGCGGACGTTGCGGCGCGCCGTCGGTGACGACGGCTTCCACTGTGCCATTGCCTTCCCCGAGCAGCCGCGGCGTCGGTTGTCCTGGTCGCGCCGGTAGGCCGCACCCAGGGCGCGGGAGCCGGACGGCGATCACCTTGACGGGTGAGGCACCGGGTGTTCGGGCCCGTGGTGGGCGGGGCCGCGGCAGCATCGGTGGTGTGGCGACCGCGCCCGGGGAGGGATACCTGCGATGCCGACTGTACCCGCTTCACTGTTCGCCGTACTGGAGTTGGTACGGGGCAACTTCACCGCGCCGACGTTCCGAACCTTCACGGCGCTGGTCACGGGTCTGATCGCGCAGACCGGGCGGTGCACGGTGACCGGGATGCTCACCTGCGTCGGGTTGACGCGCGCCTGGTCCCACGACCGCGCCCACGCCTAATGGGCGGTGACGGGGACCGCTAAGCCCGGACATCCTGGGCATCTCCCTGTCCCACCTGATCGTGCGCCACCTGCTGCCCGCCGGCGCGGTGCTGACGGTCGCGGTGGACGACACGCTGTTCAAACGGCGCGGGAAGAAGGTCTTCGGTGCGGCCTGGCAGCACGACGGCGCGGCCACGGGCCCCACCCCGGTCGGCCGCGGGACCTGCTTCGTCGTCATCGGCCTGGTCATCGAACTGCCCTTCCTGGCCCGGCCGGTGTACCTGCCGGTGATGGCCCGGCTGTGGCGCCCGAAGCAGGAGCTCAGCAAGGTCGACATCGCCGCGTCCATGCTCCGCCTCCTGGCCGCCTGCCACTGGGACCGGCGCATCCATGTCGTCGCGGACGCTGCCTACCACGGCAAAGCACTCCGGAACCTCCCCGCCACCTGCACGTTCACCACCCGGCTACCCGCCGGCGCTGTGCTGCACGACCTGGCCCCACTGCGCACTCAGCTCATGCGCAGGACTTTTGGAACCCAACAGGGATCTGTCGTGTTTCGCGGTTTTGGGTGGCGGACTTCGATCAAGTCCGCCACCTGCGCGATGCTTCGGTTTCGTGTGGCAGTCCGCTGGTAGGTGGGCCGAGGCCCGCACGTCCGGTCAGGCTGTCGTAATGACGGATTCGATGCTGCGGTGCCGGGCGGCGCCGTGCGCGAAATCGGGTGCACCTGACGTGCCCTCGCGCAGGTCGTCCAGGAACTGCCGGTAGGCATGAGCAACTGCGGAGGCCGGCGCGTCGGCTCGGGGGTCCAGTTGTGGGACGCGAACGTACGATTCCGGCACCGTCAGGGGAGCGAGTCCGGTGGACGTTCCGCGGCCGCCTTCGAGGGTGACCGGGCTGAGCTGGGGATGGCCGATCGGGGCGGTGAGGACGAGGTCGCCCTCGGTGCCGTTGATCTCCCAGCGGAAGTTGGTGCCCCGGGCCATGCCTCCGCGGTAGTGGAAGGTGGCTACCGCGCCGCCCGGCAGCCGTCCGGAGGCCACCACCTGGTCCGCAGCGGTCATGGGCACGGGCTGTCCGCTCTCGGTGTCCACGGCCGACGTACGCCGCGACGCCAGTTGGATCCGCAGTTCCTCGGGCTCTCCCAGGACGGACGCGAGTCCGTCGAGGGTGTGGCTGAAGGGAATGGTCAGCAGTGTCGCGCCGTTGGCGGCGTCGAGCACGTAGTGATCGCCTGGGCCGACGGTGGCGCCCCAGGCGCCGCCGGAGCCGACGACCGTCGTGGACAGCACCTCCCCCAGGTAGCCGTCGGTCACGAGATGGCGTGCGTAGGCGAGGGCCGGGTGCGACCGCGCCTGGAGGCCGACGACGGTCGGCACAGCGCGGCTGCGCGCTCGCTGCGCCATGTCCTCGGCCTCCGCGAGCCCGTTGCCCAGCGGCCACTCGCACAGCACGCTCTTGCCGGCGCTCAGCGCCGTCTGCACCAGTTCCCGGTGGTGCGGCACCTTCACCGCCACGACCACGAGGTCTACCTCGTCGCAGGCAACCAGTTCGGCCGCCGTGCCGAAGGTGCGGGACACACCGTGCTTCTGTCCGGAGCGCTCCGCTGACTGTTTCGAACTCGTGCTCAGGGCCCTCAGCTCGTACCCCGGGACGGCGCGTAGGGCCGGCAGGTGAGATCGCTCGGCCCAGCTCCCGTGCGCCCCGAGTCCGATGATCCCTACTCCGATCGGCTTCTCGGACCGGGCCAGCTCGGCAAGCAGTGACTCAGATGTGTTCATGATTCGCAGCCTGTTCTTTGTGTAGATGGCGCCGACGTCACTCGCAGTGGCCATGGACCGGATAAGGGCGTGACCAACCACAGGGCCCCGTCTCGCGAGGCAGGGCCACGTGTCGAGCAGGCGCCGGCGTAGGAGATTCACGCCCGGTGGGTGCGGGGTCAGCGGGTGATGCCGCCGATGGGCGGGTAGGACACGGTGATGCTGTAGGTGTCGCGGAACTTCTGGCTCGGTTCACCGAGGATTCTGACGGAGACCATGTCGGTGGAAGCCGCGAAGTCTGCCTGGCCGTCGGCGGTCAGTTCCATGTGCTTACAGATGGCTTCGGGCCGCGCTCGCTGTCCAGCAGAGCCATGAGGGGTGCGGCGTACCGGGTTCCAGCCACCGCGTCGGCCGGGATGGCCTCGTCGATCGTGCGAAGGTCCGCGTCGGTCAGGGTGACGTCGGCCGCGGCCAGGGCCTCCTCGACGCGGTGCGGTCGGCGGGTGCCCAGGATGGCCACGATGGTGCCGCGCTCGCGGCTCTGGGCGATGACCCAGGCGGTGGCGAGTTGCGCGACGCTGATGCCGCGTGCGTCGGCGAGCAGCCGCAGCCGGTCGGCGACGGTTTGGTTCGTGGCGAGGTTGTCGGGGTGGAAGCGGGGCAGCCAGTGGGCGCGCGGGTCACCTCCGGCGGGTTGTTGGTAGGTGCCGGTGAGCAGGCCGTGTGCGAGGACCCCGTAAGCGGTGACGCCGATCCCCAGCTCGCGGCAGGTGTCCAGGATGCCGTTGGTCTCGGGATCACGGCTGAACAGGGAGTATTCGATCTGTACATCGCAGATCGGGTGCACGGCGTGGGCACGGCGGATGGTCTCCGGCCCTACCTCGGAGAGCCCGATGTGGCGCACGTATCCGGCCTGGACCAGCTCGGAGATGGCGCCGATCGTGTCCTCGATCGGGGTGTCGGGCGCGAGGCGCGAGGGGCGGTAGATGTCGACGTGGTCGGTGCCGAGGCGGCGCAGCGAGTAGGCGAGCGCGTTCTTGACGTGGGCGGGACGGCCCTCGATGCCGACGAAGGCTCCGTCGGGGCCGCGCAGACCGCCGAACTTGACGCTTAGGAGCAATGCCGCTGTTTTAAGCGGTGACCTTGGGTTTTCGCTTGGCCGGGGCGCTCTTGGACGCGGGGGTGATGGTGACCGCCTCGGCCGGCGGGGCGGCGGGCTGGGGCCAGGTGCGGTG
>NZ_SUMC01000263.1 GCF_005047355.1 Actinacidiphila oryziradicis | reverse complement strand
CGGACGATGATGGCCGCCAGCGGTCAACTGCTGGAACTGCCAGCGGTAGGAATCTTCGCCTGCTCCCACCTATCAACGTCGTTGCGGCCCCCGACGATGCCAGCGCCGGATCCACGCCGCGGCCGCCTTTGTCGCTCAACCGCCTTGCACGCAACCGCAGAACGCCGCCACCGCCCGTGCCCCCGGACGGATCGGGTGAGCGTGACAAAGCCGCGAGTCGCAATCCCCCTCCCGCATCGACGGGAAGGCCATGAGATCGTCCCGGGACCGTCACCAGCAGCCGGTGCCCCACCGTGCCCGGTACCCCGGACGAATGGACCACAGCCGTCCTCCGGACCGGAAGTCCAGCGGCCCTGCCGCAATAGCGGCAGCTGGGCGGCCCCGTTGGCTGCGCCGACAGAGAAAATTCCGGACAAGCAATAAGGAAGGAGTAAATCTGACAAATAAGGTGAACATACCTATTAGTTCATGAATGTGATGGATACCCGGGCAGACGATGCCCAAGCGTCTTCCCACCTGCCAGTGAGGGAAGGAGGTGAACCATGAGCGACATCGCGCAGCAGCCCCCTACAGCGGACGAGGCCGAGACCGCACCTGCTGAAGGTGAGGAGCCTGCAGCCGAGACGGCTGAAGCGGCTGAGACAGAGGCCCCTGAAACCCCTTCGGTGGAGGAGGCCGAGACCGCACCTGCCGGAGGTGAGGAGCCTGCGGCCGAGACAGCCGAGACGGAGACGCCTGAAACCCCTTCGGTGGAGGAGGCCGAGACCGCACCTGCTGAAGGTGAGGAGCCTGCAGCCGAGACGGCTGAAGCGGCTGAGACGGAGGCCCCTGAAACCCCTTCGGTGGAGGAGGCCGAGACCGCACCTGCCGGAGGTGAGGAGCCTGCGGCCGAGACAGCCGAGACGGCCGAGGCGGAGACGCCCCCAACCGTCGAGAGCCGTGACGAGGAGTCCCCCGAAGAAGCTGGAACCGAGGAATCAGAAGCGACAGCGACCGACAGTGGGCAATCCTCAGATGAGGAGTGATTTTCCGGTGCGGCACGAACCGTCCGCACAGAACAACTTCCATTTTTCGCATGACAACTGGAGCCGCCGCCGGTATCGCCCAGCGGCGGCTCCCTGGCAGGCAGAGCTTGGTCCGCAGCGAAGCAACGCTCCGGGCGGCCGAGCCGGACGCCGGCCGCACGGTCCCCCTACACCGCCGGCCGACCCGTGGAGGACCGAGTACGGCCGCGATGACGTCACCGGCTGTGCTTTGACTCATCCCGTGGCTGGCTCACGAAAGCCGTGCTGGATGGGCAGGACAGGGCAGTTGTTGCCCCAGTAGTGGCTGTGGTCCATCGCATGCTGTGGCTGGGCCATGAGCCGGAGCATCCCGGAACGGTGCGCTTTCACGGCAGGTCACCGGAAGTCCGTGGCGGAGTCCCTGCTTTCACCCGTCTGCGTCAACGCCGCGGCGCCGGTCGACCCGCTCGGCTGCACGGGTTGGCGGAGGGGCAACCGGTCAGGTTCGCGGCCGCCCGAGCCCAGGGAGGCGGTAGCGCCGGTCACGCTCTCGCCGAGCAGCTTCTGGTGGGTGCGCGGAGGATGCACATGAGGCCCACGACGCACGCCGGGCGGTCAAGGGCCGGCTTACGGCCGGGCCCGCTGATCGCGGCGGCTTCGCACTCACCCGACCAGCCAGGAGACACGTGATGGCAGCGACCACGGATTTGCTCGTACCGGCGTTGCGCGATGTCCGTGACGCCCAAGCTTCGGTCGTCGACAGGTTCCAGGCTCATATCGCCGTCACCCCCGCCGGGACGTACCGGCGGATCCTGGAGCGCCACATCGCCGACGCCCAAGACCATGTCAGCAGCATCGATGAACACGTGGAGCAGCTGCGGCCGCACGACCCGCTCCGGAATGCCCTCGACGGGGTGCGTGACTTCGCCGGGCAGGCCACCCGGGCTGCCCGGCTGCCCTTCGACGTTGCCATGGCGGTACCGGTCGGCGCGTTGCGGGGCCGGAGAAGGGCCCCAGAGCGCCGGCTGCTGAAGAACGCCGAGGACGAGTACGCGATCACCGCCTTGGCTGTGGCTACCTGCCGAGCCGGCGAAAGCTTCGCCCGGGAGGCCGACGATGCCGTCGGCGCGGAGCTGCTCGTCTCGATCCGCCGCCACGACGAGGAACTGCTCCAAACGCTCGGCGGCAGCCTTGCGGAGCACGCCGCGGCGGCGGTGGCAGCCTCGAACGGCGGCCGCTCCGCCACCCAGACGGTCCGTGCGGGTTGGAGCCGTCTGCGGGAGACGGTCGCGGGTGCGATCCGGTGGCTGCCTGGCGTGACCCGGATGTGGAGGGAGTTGAAGGGGGCTGCGGTAGCGGAGGACGAGCTGCCGATTCCCGGCTACGGCGAACTGACCGCCATCGAGGTCACCGACCGGCTGCCCCGCCTGTCCCAGGCCGAGCTGGCCACGATCGAGGGCTATGAGCGGGCCCATGCGGGCCGTTCCACGATCCTGAACAAGATCGTGGACCTGAGCGGGAGCGAGCCCTGGCCCGGTTACGACTCCATGAATGCCGAGAAAATCCGTGCTCGGCTGCGCGAGGCCGACGCCGACCTCACCCGGCAGGTACTCGACTACGAGCGCCGCCACCAAGAACGCCCCATCGTCACCACGGCCGCCGAACGCATAACCATCTGACCAGATGAGCCGTCCGGCCCCCGGCCCCCGTCAGTGGCGCGCGGATGGTTCCGGCCCACCGGCGGCGCGGGGAACGTAGCCGATCGGGGCGCGCACTGCGTGAGGTAGAGCGGCATGAACTTGCCTGGAGTGACGGGGGACGCCCCCGGGCGCGAGTACCAACGTTGGCCGACACGCTGGGCGGGCGGGTGTCGCAGACAACGCGGTTGGGAGAGCGGGCCCTCGTCCTCACTGCTCCGAACGCGGCACCGAGCGCATCCGACTGCGGCCTGCGAATCTCCCGCGCCGGTGCAGCGCCGACTTCCAGTCGGCGAGGCTGCCCGAGCGCGCGGTGATCCAGCTGCGGCGTAGTGCGCACTCAACACCGCCTGCGCCACTTCCTGACGGTTCGCAGGCCAGGGGCCGTCTGGTGATGGGGGCACTCTCTCCCCCAGACTCGCGTCTGGGTGGGGTGCCCCCGGCCGAAGGCTGGGGGAGTGCCCCACCTGCCTTCGGCCGGGGGCACCCCTGGCTCCGCCCGGGCCGGAGGCCGTCAGCGCCGGGCAACGCCCTCCACCCGAGCGGCGGCAGCCACCGCGGCGGTGACCGCCGGGGCGACCCGCTCGTCGAACGGGCTCGGGATGATGTTGTCCGCGCTCAGCTCGTCCGCCACGACCGCCGCCAGCGCCTCGGCCGCGGCCAGCTTCATGCCTTCGGTGATCCGCGAGGCCCTCACCTGCAGCGCGCCGGCGAAGATGCCCGGGAA
>NZ_SUMC01000262.1 GCF_005047355.1 Actinacidiphila oryziradicis | reverse complement strand
CAACCAGCCACCATCCACGACGTCGACGGCCGCAGACTCCTGCGCACCCGCGTCCTCGGCGGTGCTATCAACGAGTACCGGTACGCCGCTTGACCTGCGGCGACGACTTTTCGAGCCCCACACGAGCTGGCCGTTGCCGAGCGGGAATGGAAGGAGTGGGCGATTGCTCGCTCGCGGGTCGACGAGGTGCTGGCCCCAGCGGACGAAACCGGGCAGGACCCCGCCCTGGCCGACCAGAGGGTGCTGGCCGCCGAGGGGCGGCCCGGAACGACGCCGCAGGTGCCGGAGGCGGCGAAGCCGAAGTCACAGGTGCCGGTGTGGCGCGAGGGACTTACCTGGTCGGCGCTATCGGTGGACTACCAGCGCATCCTGCAGGCGAGGGGCGGACCGGGCCCGGCTCGGGCAGGGGCCGGTGACCTGCCAGGAGATGGCCGCGCAGTTCGGTATGGAGTTGGTGCCGGCGCGAGTGGAGGCGCTGCGGTCGAAGGCGAAAAGAACGCACCCGTACAGGTTGTACCTCGGCACGCACACGCTGCGGCGCTTCGAGTGCCAGGCCTACGGTCGCTGCAGCGAGCTTTCGGTGATCCCCGTCAGGGATTCCAGAGCACGCTGGCACGCACCTGGTCGAAGCGCCGTGCGGCCACATCCTCCCGGCGGATCCCCCAGTGGACGGTGGCGCCCTCTCTGCCCTCGATGGCGGTGTACCAGTCGGCGAGCAGCACCCAGCCCTCGGGGTTCTCCGCCGCGGAGGACAGCAGGGGATCGGACTCGCCGTCGTACTCATCCGTGGCGTATCCGCCTATCTGCAGCGGTCCGCCGCTGGCGATGCGATCGACCGTGTCCATCCAGACGGCACATAGTTCCTCAGAATGGGGATGACCGGGGAGCGGCCTCTGGTAGGGCGGTTCGGAGAGTTGCATACAGCCGTAATAAGGCAGGGATACGTTGATTGTCAGGCGCAGTTGACCCTGCGGGTACTGATCCCTGATCTCCTGCTGTTCCGGATCTTCCCTGAACTGGGGATCTTCTTCTCGCTCCTCGACGGCCGCGCCGGAAGGGATATACACCACGCTGCCCCCGCCAGGCCACAGGGGATGATCCAAGTCGGGATAGCCGAACAACAGTAGCTGGCCGTCGGGCGGCAGCGGGATATCCGTCGCCTCCCCGGGTATGGCGGCGCAGTCGATGGTAGCGAGGAGAGGGTAGAAGGGATCCGGAACGCCAGCGGGAAGCGCCAAGGAGCCGCCAAACTGTCCCACGACCGGGCCGTCCCCGTCCGGTGACAGCGTCGCGCACGGGCGGGCGGTGGAGGTTATCCACCGCTCCACATCGGCGGACGGGATGCCGCGCTTCAGCGCCTCGTCACGGAACGGGTTCAGTCTGTCGAGCATCTCGGGAGTCATGCGGGAACGTTACTGGCCTCGTACACCTGCACGACGGGCGTCCCCTGAGCGATGGCGCGCAATTCCTCGGCGCTGGCGCGCACTCCGACGTAGGCGACGGCGGCGGCGGCGGTGATCGCGTCGGGGGTGACGGGCATGTCGGTTCCCCGGAAGCGGGCGGCGGTGGGCTCGACGGCCAGGATGAGTCGCTCGGCGTTCCGTACGGCGTCGCGGAGCTGGGTGTCAGCGGCGGCGACGGCGAGGTTGCGGGCGACGCCGGTCAACTTCCGCGCGGTGGTGGCGGCCTCGTTCGCGTCCTCCAGCGCGGCGTCGGCCTCCACGATGTCCAGGTGCCGGGCGGCGGGGGCGTCGGGCCCGAGGGCCATCAGGTGGCGGCGTATGTCGGCAACGTCCTCCGGCGTGGGGTGGAGCAGTGCGAACGTGACGGCCTCGCGGGCGGCGTACGCGGTGAAGTTGCGCATGGCGGGGCTCCTCCTGGTGGTCGTGGGGTGGGCGGGCGGGCCGGCGGGGCGCTGCTGCGCGTGGCCGGCCTTGTGGGGCTGGGACGGGGCCGTGTGCGGGCCGTGGTGGGGTTCGGGCTCTGGGCCTCGGTGTCGTCCTCCTGGGCCGCGCAGTAGCCGCACAGCGTGCCCCGGGCGGGCATCAAGTCGTCGCCGACGGTGTCGCAGCGCGTGCACAGCCGGTGCAGATAGGGGGAGGTGGCGGAGATCAGGTTGTCGTCACCCTCGGCCCGGTCGTCCAGCCGGAACACCACGCCGTGTGAGCCGTCGGTGGGGAAGTACTCCCGGCCGGTGACGGTGCCGCGTCCGGCCGGGGGCGAGCTGCAGATCACCTTCGGCACCGAGGAGCGGCCGACGGTGATGCGGGTGCTGGCCGCCCACCGCCCCGACGTAGTGGTCTGGGAGGTCACGTCCAGCCCGCTGGTCCCCGACTGGGAGGGCACCCGACCGACGTTCACGATGGCGACGACCGAGGACGGCTGCCGTCTGGACTTCACCCACCACGGCCTGGTCCCCACTTTGGAGTGCTTCGAGCTGTGCAACGTCGACTGGGGCCGATTCCTGGTGCGCCTGGGCGCCCACGCGGAGCAGCACGGCTGAGCCGGCACCCGGTGCAGGGCGGCACCGACCCTTGTGACCGGGCCCCCGGCGGGGGCGGTCAGCGTTCGGCGCGGTGGACTGCCAGGGCCGGCCGGCGGACGCGTTCGGGCCACGTCAGCCGGTACAGGGACGAGTACTCCTGGGGCTGGCCGTCGACGATGACCGTCCACGCGCTCTCCAAGTGGCTTCGCTGTCGTGGCGGATGACTACCGTGCGGCCATCGGCGGTGAACTCGGAGCGAGTCGCACGCGGGCCCGTGTGCCACGACAGGCGGCCGTTCACGGCGGCGGTCTCCTCGAAGTACCGCACGTCGGCGACGGCGTGCCCCCCATGCGGCGACGGTGTCGGCAAGCTGCCGCGTGACCTGCTGCGCCAGGCGCGGCGTCGAGAGGTCACCGTCCACGGTGACGACGGTCTCGGCGACCCGCGGCCTTGGTCTTACCCGCGACGGGGGCGGCGAGCGTCTTGTTGAGTTCGTCGTAGTCCAGGACGCTGCGCCTGGGCGTGCCCGCGTCCGCGGGGACGGTGACCGACTGCGGGGAGCAGTGCCAGGCGCGCAGGTCCAGATAGGTGGCGCGGGGACCATCCCCGCGGGTGCGGGGCGCAGCCGCTTCTCGGCGGGCTTTGAACCATGGTTGTGGATCAGGAGGCCCCGGTCAGGTTGATACGTCGATGCCGTAGCGGGTCGCGAGCGAGTCCACGCTCAGAGCCTGGCCGCTGAGGTCGAGTACGTCCGGATCATCGGCCAGAGCGGTGATGGCGCGTCCGACCCCTTCGGCGGACTGCGAGGTGGCCAGGTCCAGGTGCTCCACGAACTGCATGACCCCTTCGGTGCGCACCAGCCCGGGATGCACGGCGATCGAGGTCACGCGGTGCGGGCGTAGCTGGAGTGAAGCGGCGAGGGCGAGGCGGTCGTCGGCGGCTTTGGCCATCCCGTACGCT
>NZ_SUMC01000261.1 GCF_005047355.1 Actinacidiphila oryziradicis | reverse complement strand
TGGACCATGCGCTGGAAGGCCCCGCTGAACGCCTTCCAGATCGCCTTCGAAGGACGCCTGACCCCCGCCAACAACTAGAACTCGACAACCCAGATCAGCCGTTAAGTTGACACTCCCGGATGGATCGGGCTGTTTGGCGGTGTCCGAGGCGGGGCTGTGGGCGTTGAGTGGGTGTGTCGATGACTTCCCGGTCCCCGCGGCCACGGTCCCAGCGTCAGCGCTTTGAGTGCGCGGTGGTGTCCGTGGTGGAGAAGCGTCTGGGCGCTCTGCCTGTCGCTGCCGAGTTTCTGCGCCGGCTGGACGTGGCCGGGATCGTCGACGAGTTGTGCCCGGGCGGTGCGAGCGCCCACCTGAGTCATGGGCAGGTCATCGAGGCGCTGGTGGCCAACCGGCTGACCTCGCCCGCGCCGCTGCTGCGGGTCGGGGACTGGGCGCGGACCTGGGCGGTGGAGGAGGTCTTCGGTATCGAGCCGAACCTGCTCAACGACGACCGCCTGGCCCGTGCGCTGGATGCAATCGCTCCGAAACTGGAGCAGATCGCGGGCACGGTCGGCGCGCGGGCGATCGCCGAGTTCGGCATCGACGTGTCCCGGTTTCATTGGGACATGACGAGTATGTCCGTCTATGGCGCCTACCCGGTCGAGGAGCAGGACCAGGAGTACCCGGTCATCGGCTACGGGCATCCCATGGACCGGCGGGTGGACCTGAAGCAGGTCCAGGCCGGGCTGGCGGTCACGGCCGACGGCGGCATCCCCGTCCACGCCCGGGTGTTCGGCGGGGGTGCGGCCGAAATCTGCCAGGTCGTCGGGGCGATGAAGGGCCTGCGGAAGATGGCCGGCCAGCAGGACTTCTTGATGGTCGCCGACTCCAAGCTGGTGTCCTACCCGAACATCGCCGCCCTGCTCCAGGCCGGCGTGCCCTTCATCGCCCCGGTCCCCGCCGCACAGGTCAAGGATGAGGTCTACGCCGCCTTGGACCTGCTGTCGGCGGCGGTCGTGGACTGGGTGCCCGAGCGGGACGCCGGCAAGGAACCGGGCGAGCGGGAGGTCTACCGGGTGCTGGAGGACGTCCACACCCTCCCCGGACCCCGCAAGAGCGACCCGGTCCTGACGGTGCGGCGGATCCTGGTCCACTCCACCGGCAACGCGGCCGGCCAGCAGGCCGCCCGCGCCAAGCGCCTCGCCCGGGCCGGGGAGGATATGGACAAACTCGCCCGGGCGGCGGGCGGCCGACACTACAAGACCCGCGAGAAGGTCGCCGCCCGCATCGGGGTGATCGCCGCGAAGCGCCGCGTCGTCTCCTGCCTGCGCTGGGAGATCACCGAGAACGAGGCCGGTGTCCCCTCGCTCGCCTGGCACTTCGACCAGGAGGTGCTCGATGCCGAGGCCCAGGTCGACGGCTGGTACGCGCTGATCACGCCGCTGCCGAGCAGGCCGATCCGGGGCAGGTCCTGATCCAGTACAAGGGCCAGGGCACGGTGGAACGCCGGTACCACGATTTCAAGGGCCCGCTCGCGGTCGCCCCGATGTTCGTCCAGCACAACCACCGCGTCGCCGCCCTGATCCAGGTGATCTGCCTGGCCCTGCTGCTGTTCTGCCTGATTGAACGTCAGGTCCGGTGTGCGCTGAGCCCCGAGCAGAGGATGATCGACCTCTACCCGGACAACCGCCGGGTCCGGCCCACCGGCCGCATGATCCTCTACCACCTCGGCGAGCTGACGCTACGGATCGGCCATGCGACCGACCCGCCCACCGTCCAGATCACCCGCGGCGTCCAACTCCACCTCCTCGAACTCCTCGGCATCGAAGTCACACGAACCCGCTGGCCACAGACCTGAATCGGTGACCCGTCCGCGAAGACATCACGGGATCTGCGTCACCGCACCCCTGCGACCTTTCAGTTTGCTCGCGGAGGGCGTAGTGCTGGTCCGGTGGGAATGGCGTGGTCGTCCGTCCTCACCCGGCACGGTTACGCGGCGGTTCCAGCGGGCAGTCCGGATTCGGTGAGGGAAGCGCCGGTCTCCATGAGCGTCTTCAGGCCGCTGAGGACGAACATCCATCCGGGCCCGGACACGCTCTGGGCGGTCTTCGGGGCGCCGTCGAGCTTGTCATGGGTCAAGGTCAGCTTGCAGTAGCCGCCCTCCTGCGGCTCGATCTCCCAGGTAACCCGGCTGGGCTGCTCGGCGGCCATGTCGGGGTCGTACATCGAGCGCCATTCGTGTACGAGCCGGCGCGGCGGGTCGAACTCGAGGACCGGGCCGTCGCCCCAGGTTGCGCCGTCCGGCCCGTGCGATACGTACCGCTCGGGGCCGGCTTCGATCCTGGCGCCGTGGAAGTAGCGGGCGGACACCTCGGGTGTGGTGATGGCCTGCCAGATCTTTTCCGAGCTGGCCTTGATGAATACCTGGTAGACCTGGGTGGCCAGGTCCGTGGTCGCGATCATTGCTCGCCCTCCGATTCCAGTGTGGTCTTGAGGTCGGCCAGCAGGGAGGCCGGTGCCTCGGTGTACTTGTCGATCCAGCGGTCGTGGATCAGGCGTATCGGGACCGGGTTGAGGAAGTGCAGCTTCTCCCGGCCCGAGCGGCGGGTGGCGACCAGCCCAGCCTCCTCCAGCACCCGCAGGTGCTTCATCACCCCGAAGCGGGTCATCTCCGTCTCGCGCTCCAGTTCGGTGAGCGTGCGGCCGTCGCGCTCGAAGAGCCGATCCAGCAGCAGGCGCCGGGTCGGGTCCGCGAGCGCCTTGAAGACGCGGTCGTCACCATCCATCACCATCAAGATAGGTGACTGAATGGTCACATGTCAATGGTGCGCTGCCCCACCGGCCGAGGCGACCCCCCGGGGGGCATAGCGACACACTCAGTCGACGCCCCCGGTCCCGCCTCGGACACCCCCGAACTGCCCGATCCACCCGAATCAACCACCTGCGAAGTACGGGACTAGCGAGCCGGCGGCACCCGTGTACTCGGCGGGGAGCAACAGGGAGTCGAGTTCCGCTGGAGACAGCACGCCGTCCAGCGCGGGCAGTGCGGCCAGCACCGCCCGCAGGCCGGTGCCGGCGGTGTCGGCAGTCCGAGAGGCATCGGTCAGCAGTGCGCGGGCCCGGGCCCGGCCGAGCGCCGGGGTGAGCACCGCCACGAGTCGTTCGGTGACCACCTGGCTGCCGGTGAGCTCCAGGTTGGCGCGCATCCGGGTCGGGTCCACGGCGAGACCCTCGGTGAGTTCCACCGCGGTAAACGCCGCGCCCCCGGCCAGCCGCAGGCACTCGCGCAGCAGCGCCCACTCTGCGTGCCAACCGCCCGCGGACCGCTCGTCCTCGGCGACCAGGCACTGCGTCAGGGCCCCGGCCAGGGCCGGGACCTGGAGCGCGGCGCTTCGCACCAGGACGGCCAGCACCGGGTTGCGCTTGTGCGGCATGGCCGATGAGGCGCCCCGGCCGGCCGGGGCGGGCTCGGCCACCTCGGCGATCTC
>NZ_SUMC01000260.1 GCF_005047355.1 Actinacidiphila oryziradicis | reverse complement strand
CGCCATGACCACGGCGGCCATCGCGGGATCCCCCGAGCCCGCCCGTCAGGCCCGCGCCGCGGCCGTTCTCCTGATAGAGGCCTCCCGAGCAGTCAGGGCCGCCTGAGACCGCCCAATGACGGGCAGCCGTCCCCGGGGCCAACCTCGATGGTGCTGGTTGCGGTGGTGCGTCGGCGGTGGGCCGCCGCGTGGAAGTGGGCGGCCGATGGTTGGCCCCGGGAAGATGACCACGTGGCCGGACGCTTCGCGCCGGATGATGCCTTCTCCGAACCAACAGTTCAGACGCCCTGGACCGGGGCGCGCTCCTCCTACTACGGCCTACTACGGCGCTCTTCCAACCAGCGAGGGACTGGCGGGAGCGGACGCCGTCCAGCGCATCGTCTACCTGAACTCGTTCCTGTTGGACGTCGGTGAGTCGATGTTGGGCAACCGCGGCGGCGCTTACCCCCCGCACTGGGGCGTGAACGAGGAGGAGAAGTACGTCCTCATGCTGAACGCCGAGCACGGCTTTCGGGGGGCCGTGCACGAACACGAGGACCTCGGCGTCTGCCAGGCCCACAATCGCACCGACGAACCCTGGAGCACACAGTCCCGTTCGGTCTGGGTGTTGAACAGTTCTGGTTCCCGTTGATCGTCAACCACGCATCGCAGCGACGGTGAGCTTGGGGCGACCCATCGGCCCCTTCGAGGCCAGGGTGGCCGTGCCAGCGTCGCGCCAGGCCCGGCGCCAGCGCTCCACGGACCGCTCGCTCACCCGCAGGTGCGCTGCGATCGCTGAGATCTACTCGCCCCGCGCGAAGCGTTCCGCGGCTTGCAGCCGGACTGCGGGTGCTGCGGTGCCCGCGACGAACGGCGCGATCAGCGGCAGCCGGGGCACCGGCTTGAACCTCTCGACAGCCTGGACGATGAATCCGGCAGCGGCGATGGCGGCCACGGTGTCGCGGTTGGGGTGGCAGCCCGCGCCGAGATGCCGCACCAACGGGGTGATCAGGTCCTGGGCACGGGCGGCCACCCCCGCAGCGCGGACGTGTTCGAGGAACACCAGCCGTCCGTCGGACTTCAGCACCCGCCAGACCTCGGCCAGGGCGCGGTCCGGATCCGGGACGGTGCACAGCACCAGCGTGCACACCACGGCGTCGAAGTACCCGTCCGGGAACGGCAGTTCCTCCGCACCGGCGTCCACGACGTCGACCGGCACCGAGACATGGCCCAGCTTCGTCACGAGCTGGGCGCGCATCGCCGCTGACGGCTCCACGGCGGTGACATGGGCGGCGGCCCGGAAGTGGCGCAGGTTCGCGCCGGTGCCGGCGCCGAGATCCAGCACCTCACCGGTCAGGTCCGCGACCAGCGCGGCCCGGCGTTGCCCGGCCCAGCCCCGCTCAACACGGGCAGTCATCCGGTCGTACCAGGCGGCGAATCGCCGCTCCGCACGGGACTGCATGTCAGGGCCTGCGGTCATGGTGACGGTTCCCTTCGGACACGAGCGGACGGGGCCGCTACGACCTATACAACCGCGCTGGGTGGTCAGCCAGCTGCCAGGACCGCCAAGGCGGTGGCACCGGCGGCCACCAGTGCGGCCACGCCGTCGCCGGCGGTGAGGAAGCGGCCGGTCGGCGCGCGGCGCGAGGCCGCCTGCAAACTGACGCGGGCGGCCTGAGCGAGGACGCCCGCCGAGACGGCGAGCAGGAAACCCGGAAGGCGGCCCAATATACCCCTCGGGGGTGTCAGCGCCTCGGGGCCTTGACAACTCCCGCCACATCCGACTCAGACGCCGGCGTCCACAGCGGGAAGACCAGCGCGGTGAGCCGGTACGTGAGCCTGTCCATCGAGTGGGCTTTCAGCCCGGCCGGATAGGGTCGCGTTGCTGTATCGGTCGGTGAGGAGAGTGCGGCTTGGTGGCCACCGAGGACCTGGCAGATGGCCATCGGGTGGGGCTGGGGACGATCGCCCGGGAGTGGGGCCGGATCGGCTGTACGATTCGGCGAGGCACGGCGGCGTGGAGGATCCGTGACCGTGATCGGGCACCATCCGTCTCGGCTCAGCCGAGGTAGCCCAGTCAGGTCAACAGCCTGCGGGCGAAGTAGTCCCGGTCGTCGGCCACACCCGGCAGGGCAAAGAAGTAGCCGCCACCGGTCGGGTTGAGGTAGGGGACGAGCATTTCGTTTTCCAGCCGCGTCTGCATGTCGACGTAGGTGCGCAGGTTGCTCTGGTAGCAGATGAAGGCGTGCCCGGCCTCCACGTGCCCTTTGACGTGGGGGGTGCGTATGTAGGCGTAGCTGCGGCGCCAGATGTGGACGGCAGGCACCTTGGCCGTCTTCGGGTTGGCAAGGCGGATATGGGAGTTGAACGCAATGACCTTGCCTGCCGGGTCGTAGACCACCGGGGATTCCTCGTTGGTGCCACCGTTCAGGGGTATGCCGCTGGCCTTGTGACGGCCGATGATCTTTTCCTGCTCGGCCTCCGGCACCCGCTCCCAGGCGTCGAGGTGGAACTGGACGATGCGGATCACCTGGTAGGTGCCGCCGGCGGTCCAGGCAGGCTCGGGCCGGCCGGGATGCGCCCAGACGAACTGGTTGTACCCGTCCTTCGCTTTCCTGATGAAGTAGTCGGCGACGTCGTCTTGGAACCCGAGCAGATCACGGGCGTCCCCCGACGGCCGGGGCGGGGGGCGGAACCCATCGATGCTCCAGCGCAGCCGCATCGCGCTCTTGGTGTGGTCCTGGATGTCGCGCAGCGCGTTCAGCAGCACATCGTTGTGGTTGGCGCACAGCTGCAGGCTCAGATCGCCATGGCATTCGTCGGGGTTGAGATGGTCGTGGGCGAAGGCGTGCATGGTGGCCAGCTCTGCGGGTTTGCGGCCGGCCAGCCCGAAGCGGTGGTCGAACAAGGACGCGCCGACACCAGCGGTCACGGTCAGACCGTCCGGCACCACGGTGTTGCCGAGGAGACCGGTGCCCCGTGACTGAGGTCCCGATCTCGGGGCGGGGCCGCCACTGGTGAGGAAACGGGCCCGGCTGGTGAGGGTACGGAAGAGGTCGGTGAGCTCACCGCGGTTCTTGGCGGTCACGTCGAAGGAGGCGATGATCGCCTGTGGCTGGGGAGTTTTCGGCGGCGTGACGATGGCGGACTGGTGTTTGCCGAAAAACGGCACGGCGCCGGTGGCGGGCGGGGTGGCGGCCTGGGCCGTATCGCTGTTGCCCAGCAGGCTCCCGCCCGCCGCTGCGACGGCGCCGGCAGCGGCTGCGCCCTGAAGGAACGACCGCCGCGCGGAACCTGTCAACGTGATCAAGGCAGGTAGATCGTTCTATCCCTGTGTCGGGATTGTTTGCTCGTCCGGTCGGGGTTGGTCGGGCTTGTTGATCCAGGCGGCCTCGGGGAGCTTGGGTGGCTCGGGGGCCTTGCGGACGAAGCGTTCGGGATGCTTGGCGTAGACGGCGTCCAGGACGTCGGCGCGCATCTCGCGGAGCTGTTCGGCGAGGCCGAAATGCACGTCGAACGG
>NZ_SUMC01000026.1 GCF_005047355.1 Actinacidiphila oryziradicis | reverse complement strand
CCGGACGGAGTCTGGGGGAGAGTCGTCGACTGACGACAACGCCGCGAGCTCCCCCAGCTACCGCTGGGAGGTGCCCCCAGTGCCAGGGCACGCGACGCCGCGGAGATCGGCCGGACAGGCCCTAGGCGCTCAGCCAGGCGCGCAGCCTCTCCTCGGCCTCCAGGACCGCCGCCACGGCGACGTGCTCCTCACGGGTGTGGGCGAGCTTGGGATCGCCGGGGCCGTAGTTGACGGCGGGGATGCCGAGGGCGGTGAAGCGGGCGACATCGGTCCAGCCGTACTTGGGGGCGGGATCGGTGCCGGTGATGGCGACGAAGGCCGCCGCGGAGGGGTGGGAGAGCCCGGGGAGGGCTCCGGCGGCGCTGTCGGTGAGGACGACCTCGTATCCGTCGAAGACCTCGCGGACATGGGCGAGGGCTTCTTCCTCCGAACGGCTGGGGGCGAAGCGGTAGTTGACGATGACCTCGCAGTCGTCCGGGATGACGTTGCCGGCGTGGCCGCCCTCGATCCTGACCGCGTTGAGCCCCTCGCGGTACTCCAGGCCGTCGATCAGCACGCGGCGCGGCTCGTACGAGGCGAGGCGCGCGAGCACCGGCGCGGCCTTGTGGATGGCGTTCTCGCCGAGCCAGCCGCGGGCGGAGTGGGCGCGGCGTCCGGTGGTCCCGACGCGGACCCGCATCGTGCCCTGGCAGCCGCCCTCGACCTTGCCGTCGGTCGGCTCCAGGAGCACCGCGAAGTCCCCGGCGAGCCACTCGGGGTGCCGCTCGACCAGCCGCTTGAGGCCGTTGCGCGCGGCTTCGATCTCCTCGGCGTCGTAGAAGACGAAGGTGAGGTCGCGGACCGGCTCGGGGAGGGTCGCCGCGAGACGCAGCTGCACGGCGACACCGGACTTCATGTCCGAGGTGCCGCAGCCCCACAGCACGCCGTCGGCGTCGAGCCGGGACGGCACATTGTCGGCGATCGGCACGGTGTCCAGGTGCCCGGCGAGCACGACCCGCTCCGGCCGCCCGAGGTTGGTACGGGCGACGACCGCGTCGCCGTCGCGGT
The DNA here is from genome assembly GCF_005047355.1 of Actinacidiphila oryziradicis. Lineage (GTDB taxonomy): Bacteria > Actinomycetota > Actinomycetes > Streptomycetales > Streptomycetaceae > Actinacidiphila > Actinacidiphila oryziradicis. Next base: position 131,769 of record NZ_SUMC01000026.1, on the reverse strand, counting down.
CCACGGTCAGGTGCGGCAGAGCTCGCAGCGCCTGCTCGACGACGTCCGCGAGTTCCTTCTCGGCGAGACTGACGGACGGGATGTCGACCAGCTGCGCGGTAACGGCGGCCGCGTCCTGGCCGAGGTCGAGTGCGGGAAGGGGTGCGGACCCGGGAGTGCTCATGTCCCCTCACCCTACCTGGGCCTACGCAGCACACAGTGCCCGACCGCTTGCCCACAGCGCGCTTCTGTACCGTATCGCCGTGTCCAAATCGTCATCACCGTCATCGCGCAAGCGCGGCCGCCGGCTGCGGTTCGCCACCGCGCTCCTCGTGCTGCTCAGCGCGGTGGGCTATGCGGCCTATCACTTTCTGCCCGGACTCACGCAGAGCAGTGGCTGCACAGTGCGGGCCGACAACCGGGAGCTCACCCTGGAACTTCCGCAGGCGGCGAACGCCTCGACGATCGCGGCGGTGGCGACTTCCAGGGGGCTGCCGGAGCGGGCGCTGGCGATAGCGCTGGCGACGTCGATGCAGGAGTCGGGGCTGCAGAACCTCGACCACGGCGACCGGGACTCGAGGGGGCTGTTCCAGCAACGGCCGTCGCAGGGCTGGGGGACGGCGGCGCAGATCATGGATCCGGTGCATGCGTCGAACGAGTTCTTCAACGTGCTGGTGAAGATCAAGGGCTATACGCGGCTGCCGCTCACCGTGGCCGCCCAGCAGGTGCAGAAGAGCGGCTTCCCGCAGGCGTACGCCAAGCATGAGGCGGACGCCACACTGCTGGCCTCGGCGCTGGGCGGCCGTCTGTCGGACGCCCTGAGCTGTACGGCGGGGGCGGGCGCGGCGCCCGTCACCGGCGGTTCGACGGCGGCTGTGCGGAAGCTGCTGTCCAGGGAGTTCGGCTCACAGGTGGCGCCACGGACGGCGGCGCAGGTCCGGACGGTGGCGGTGCCGACGGCGCTCCCGGCGGGAAGCGGGACGGCGAGCCAGGAGCAGCGGCGCGGCTGGATTCTGGCGCAGTGGGCGGTGGCGCACGCGCAGGACCTGAAGGTCGCGACAGTCGCGTACGGGAACCAGCAGTGGAGCGCCGTCGATTCCGGCGGCGGCTGGCATAAATCCGATACGCGTACGAGCGGTAATACGGCGTCCGCGGCTGCCGGGGATGTCAGCATCACTGTCGCGCAATAGTGCGGGTATTCACTCCCAAGTGGTTCTTCAATACGTCAAACCCATCAGATGTGAATCCACTCGAGTGGACCCCCAATTCCCTTGGGGGAAAGGGAAAGTGACGTTTCGTCACCCTGTCACGAGATGTCCGAATTGTTCCGCTTCGACGAGTGGCCGGCAAACCACGCATTACTCACTCTTTACCTTTGACGGCCGCAACCTTCCGCCGACTCACGCGGTAATCACACCGTCCGCCCCGCGGACATGCCACTTCGTCTCCCCGTAAAAGGAGCACCATGTCTCTCCCCCTCTCGCGCCGGATCGCCCGGGCCGCTCTGCTGGTCGGTGCGGCCGCTGCTCCCCTGATCGGAGCGGGCGCCGCGTCCGCCGCGGCGCTGCCCCAGACGACCGACCTGGGTGGACTGACCAACCTCGACAGCGCCGGGGTGGCCAACACCCTCGACGGCACCACCCACCAGGCCGGTGAAGTCGGCGGCAAGGCCGTGAAGGCCGCTGTCCCAGCCGTCGGCAAGGGCGTCAGCACTGTCGGCAAGACCGCCCTCCCCGCTGCCCAGAAGAGCGCCGGCAAAAGCGCCGGCAGTGCCACCGAGACCGTCGGCAAGCTCGGCAAATCCGTTGGTGACGTGAGCAAGCCGCTCAGCGGCGCCAACCTCCCGGCCGTCGGCCAGGTGCCCCTCAAGGGCGCTGTACCCGGTGGCCTCCCGATCGGCGGCTGACCCCCCGCAGCCGCGCCAGAAGGGGCCCGGAGAGCGCCAATGCGCCCGCTCTCCGGGCCCCTTCTTCATGCCCTGCCGCCTTGGAGCCGCCTTGGGCGCGGCGGGGCTCACGCCAGCCGGGCTACGGCCGCCCGCACCCGCTCATCGGTCGCCGTGAAAGCGATCCGTACGTGCCGCTCCCCCGCCGCGCCGTAGAAGTCGCCCGGCGCCACCAGGATGCCGCGCTTCGACAGGTCCCCCACCGTGTCCCAGCACGACTCGTCCCGCGTCGCCCACAGATAGAGGCTCGCCTCGCTGTGCTCGACCCGGAACCCGGCCCCCTGGAAGGCGGTACGCAGCGCCGCCCGGCGGGCCGCGTAGCGCTCGCGCTGCACGGCCACATGCGCGTCGTCGCCGAGCGCCGCGACCGTCGCCGCCTGCACCGGAGCGGGCACCATCATGCCGCCGTGCTTGCGGATCTGCAGCAGCTCGCCGAGCACGGCGGCGTCACCGACGAGGAAAGCCGCCCGGTAGCCGGCCAGGTTGGACCGCTTGGAGAGGGAATGGACGGCCACGATTCCCTCGTACGAGCCTCCGCAGACCTCCGGGTGCAGTACGGAGACCGGCTCGGCGCCCTCCCAGCCCAGTTCGAGGTAGCACTCGTCGCTGAACACCAGCACCCCGTGCTCGCGCGCCCAGGCCACCGTACGGCGCAGCTCCTCCTTGGTGAGGACGCGGCCGGTGGGATTGGAGGGGGAGTTGAGCCACAACAGCTTCAGACCGGCGGGATCCAGTTCCGTCCCCGCGGCGCCGGTCGCGAATGTCTCGGCGTCGTAGACCACCGGCTCGGCTCCGGCGAGGCGCGCGCCGACCTCGTACGTCGGGTAGGCGAGCCGCGGATACGCCACCCGGTCGCCCGCGCCCAGGCCGAGCTGGGTCGGCAGCCAGGCGACCAGTTCCTTGGAGCCGACCACCGGCAGCACATTGGTGTGCGCCAGCCCCGCCGCCCCCAGCCGGCGCCCGGCCCAGCCGGTCAGCGCGTCACGGAGCTCGCCGGTGCCCCACACCGTCGGATACCCCGGGCTGTCACTCGCGGCGGCCAGCGCCTCCTGCACGACGGCCGGGACCGGGTCCACCGGGGTGCCCACCGACAGGTCGACGATGCCGCCCGGATACGCGGTGGCGGCGGCCTTGTAAGGCTCCAACCGGTCCCACGGGAAGGCCGGGAGCCGGGACGAAACGGGGGGCACGCTGCTCACTCTTCCGTTCTCTTCCGTATCTACCCGCCGGTCCCGCACGGCGGCGTGCCGTGCGGGACCGGCGGGTCAGCACATATCGTTCAGCCGTTCTGCGGCGGCAAAGCGGCGATAAAGGGGTGGTCCCGATCGATCAGCCCCAGCTTGGAGGCACCACCGGGCGATCCGAGCTCGTCGAAGAACTCGACATTCGCCTTGTAGTAGTCCTTCCACTCCTCCGGGGTGTCGTCCTCGTAGAAGATGGCCTCGACCGGGCAGACCGGCTCACAGGCGCCACAGTCGACGCATTCATCCGGGTGGATGTACAAGGACCTGCGGCCCTCGTAGATGCAGTCAACCGGGCACTCTTCGATGCACGCCTTGTCCTTGACGTCGACACAAGGCTGCGCGATGACGTAGGTCACGCTGTCGTTCCTCCTCGATAGGGCTCATCTGCGCGGGAGCGCGGCGTCGTCGATGCCCGCACCTAGTATCTCCGTTCCTGGGCAGGAGACGAACAGGAGGGGCGCACATGAGCATGGATTTCGCCGGCGGAGGACGCCTAGAGGTACGTATAACCCGCTCTGACGTGGGCAAACGCGTCTCGGTGCGCCGAATCGGGGAGGTCGTCGACGGCCGTCCGGTATTCGTTGACGCCGTCGGTCTTCTCACATCCTGGGATGCCGGTGAACTCGTCGTCACACGACGCGACGGCACCGCCGTCCACATCGCGGAATCCTCACTCGTCGCCGGCAAAGTCGTCCCTCCGGCGCGGGCCCGCCGCGGCCTCGCCGCCCCGCCCGCCACCATCCACACGCTCCAGGAAACCGCCGCCCGGGGCTGGCCCGCCCAGGAGACCGAGCGCCTCGGCGACTGGACCCTGCGCGCCGCCGCCGGCTTCACCCGCCGGGCGAACTCGGCACTGCCCGCCGGCGACCCCGGGCTGCCGCTTCCCGCGGCGGCGGAGCGGATCACCGCCTGGTACGCGGAGCGCGGCCTGCCCGCGTACATCCAGGCCCCCGGGGAGGAGCTGGACGCCGGGCTGGCAGCCCTCGGCTGGACGGCCGAAGCACGCGCCCTGATGCTCACCGCCCCGCTCGCCCCCGTCGCCGACCGGCCCGGCGCGGAGCGCGTCACGCTCTCGCGGGAGATCGACGACGAGTGGCTGGCCCGCTACCACCGCGCCGGCGCCCCGGGCGACGCGGCCACGCTGTTCTCTCCCGGGGAGCGACCCCCCGTACCCCCACGCAAAGACCAGGCCACCGGGGTGGCCCGGGACGACATCACAAGGCAATCCGCGATGAAGGTCCTGGCCGGCGGGCCGTCGGTCTGGTTCGCCGTCGTGCCCGGCGCCGCCTCCCCGCGCGCCATCGGGCGATGCGTGGTGGACGGGCGCTGGGCCGGGTTCAACGCGGTCGAGGTCGACCCCGCCCACCGGCGCCAGGGGCTGGCCACCGCCGTCATGGCCGCGCTCGCCCGCAAGGCCTTGACCGAGGGCGCCACGGGCGCGTATCTCCAGGTCGAGGAGGAGAACGCCGGCGCCCTGGCGATGTACGAGGGCATGGGCTTCGCCCTCCATCACGCCTACCACTACCGCCGGGGGCCGCGCCCATGACTCCAGCCGGCATCCGCCAGCTCTTCGCCGACACGGCTCGCGAGGAACGGCCCGACCTCGCCGCCCTCTGTCTCCTGGTCGGCGCCATCGCCGATCCCTCCCTCGGCGAGCACGGCGCCGACGCCGCCCAGATCGAGCTCGACCGGCTGGCCGGGCTGCTCCCGTACGGCCTGGAGGGGCCCGAGCAATGGGCAGGGGCCATGCGCACCCTGCTGGGCGAGAGTTGCGGATTCCACGGGACGCCCGCGGATTACCAGCGGCTGGAGTCCTCGCTGCTGCACGAAGTGCTGACGCGGCGGCGCGGCCTGCCCATCCTGCTGTCCGTCGTCTGGATCGAGGTCGCCCGCCGCGCCGGCGGCCCCGTCTACGGCGTCGCCCTGCCGGGCCACTTCGTCGTCGGCTTCGGCGACCCCGCCGGGCACCACGTCCTGGCCGACCCCTTCGACTCCGGGCGCCTCATGTCCGCCGCCGACGCCGAACTCCTCGTCGCCGGCGCCACCGGCGGCCCGCTCTCCCCCACCATGCTCGCCCCGGCCGACCCGCTGGACATCGTGAGCCGCATCCTCAACAACATCCGCGCCTGGGCCGCCGCCCGCCCCGAGCACCTCGCGGTCCAGCTCTGGGCCGTCGAACTGGGGCTGCTCCTCCCCCACCACTCGGCCCGGCTCCGCTACGAGTACGCCCAGCTCCTCGTCCAGAGCGGCGACTTCGCAAGCGGCGCGGCCGGCATGGAGGCGTACGCCGATGTGCTGGCCGACGTCGACCCGGACGCCGCCGAGACGGTGCGCCGGCAGGCGAGAGCCGCACGGGCGCTGCTCAACTAATGCCGTGTCCGGCGGATCATGGGCGGCCCTTACGCCGGCGCCGTACCCGGCGCTACCGGGACTAATCGCAGTGCACTGGGCTTCAGCCCGGTGGTGAAGCGATTCCGGGAAGTGCTCTGACTCGCAGGTCACAGCGGACGATTTTGCTGCTCGATGTACTGGCGGACGACTGACAGCGGAACCCCGCCCGCCGATCCGGCGAAGTACGAGCCGGACCATAGGCGCTGTGCCCGCCAGTAGTGCTGGACCAGTTCCGGGTACTCCTGGCGGAGCCTGCGCGAGGAGACGCCCTTGAGGGAGTTGACCAGCTTGGACAGGGCGACCTTGGGCGGGAAGTTCACGAGGAGGTGGACGTGGTTGTTCTCGCCGTTGAACTCGACCAGCTCGCATTCGAAGTCGGCGCACACCGCGCGCACACGGTATGCAGCTTCGGTACAGCTTCCGCCTGTACCCGACGGCCGGTCAGCGTGTATCCCTGGGCAGGGCGTTCGGGTGTGTGCGGGTGGTCTACAACGACGCCCTCAGGGCGCGGGAGACCGCCCGCTCCGAGGGGCTGGCCGTTCCCGAAGACCGGGGACCTGTCGAAGCTGCTCATCACCGAGGCAAAGCACACCCCGCGGCGGGCCTGGCTCGGCGAGGTCTCATCCGAAGCAGCCCGCCGCCCCCGCGCGGTGAGAGCAGGCGGGAATCCCCGGCGGATAACTTCAGGCCGGGGAGGAAGTCAAAGCCAGCCCTTCTCGCGGGCGATCCGCACCGCCTCCGCACGGTTCCGGGCGCCGGTCTTCTGGATGGCCGTCGAGAGATAGTTGCGTACGGTGCCGTCCGAAAGGTGCAGCGCCCGCGCGATCTCCGAGTTGACGGCCCCGCCCGCAGCCCTGCGCAGCACATCCCGCTCGCGCTGGGTCAGCGGATCCGCGCCCGCCGCGAGGGCGGCGGCGGCGAGCGCCGGGTCGATGATGCGCTCGCCCCGCAGGACTTTCCGTACCGCGTCGGCCAGCTGCGAGGCGGGGGCGTCCTTGACGAGGAAGGCGTCGGCGCCGGATTCCATGGCCCGGCGCAGATAGCCGGGGCGGCCGAATGTCGTGACTACCACGATCTTCACGGCGGGCAGGGCGGCCCGAAGCGCCGCGGCCGCGTCCAGACCCGTCATCCCCGGCATCTCGATGTCGAGGAGGGCCACCTGGACGTCGTGCTCGCGGGCCGCCGCGACGACCTCGTCGCCGCGCGCGACCTGCGCGACGACGTCGATGTCCGGCTCCAGGCCGAGCAGCGCCGCCAGCGCCTCACGCACCATCGACTGGTCCTCGGCGAGAAGGACTCGTACACCTGCTGCGGGGCTCTCGCCGTAACGATCAGTCATACGGGTCAGCGTAGGGCGCGGCGCCAGGAGGCGTTCGTCGCTATCAGGACGCGTTATCCACGAACGCCGAGGGCCGGGCGCCGGTCTCCCCGGCGGACCTGCCGATACCGCCCTCGAGGGCGGCGTGAGCCCGGTCGTGCACCCGGCTGAGCAAGTAGCACTGACAGCACGGCGCCGATCGGGCGAGCGGCTGTTGTCGCGAGCCTGCCAGGGGCGAGGGGGTGGGGCACGAGTATGACTACTCAGCCCCGGCCGAGTACGACCGCGCCGCGCGCAGCGGGACGTAAGCCCGCAGGGCGAAGCCGCTCCCCGGGCCGGGGGTGACGCGGAGGCGGCCGCCCGCCAGCACCAACCGCTCGTCGAGCCCGGTGAGGCCGTTGCCGAGGCCGGAGGAGGGATCCGGGCCCCGGCCGTTGTCGCTGACGGTGAGGCAGGCGTTCTCCGCGTCCTCCGTGAGGGCGATGGTGCAGCGGGTGGCGTGGCTGTGGCGTACGACGTTGGTGACCGCTTCGCGGACGGCCCAGGCCAGGGCGCTCTCCTCGTCCGGGGCGAGGGTGGCGGGGAGGGGGTCGAGGGCGTGTTCGAGGTCGGCGTGGATGCCGGCGGCGTGCAGGGCGGTACGGGCGCCGGCGAGTTCGACGGCGAAGGTGGGCCTGCGGTAGCCGCTGACGGCTTCGCGGACGTCGACGAGAGCCTGGCGGCTGACCCGTTCGATGTCGGCGACCTGCACGGCGGCGTCGTCGAGGCGGTCGGGGAGCATACGGCCGGCGAGCTCGCTCTTGAGGGTGATGAGGGAGAGGGAGTGGCCGAGCAGGTCGTGGAGGTCGCGGGCGAGACGGAGGCGTTCCTCGGTGGCGGCGAAGTGCGCGATGGTCTCGCGGGCCTCGCGCAGCTCGCGCATGGTGAAGACGAGCTGGCGGACCCCGCTCATCGCCAAACCGCTGAGCAGGCACGGGATGAGGAGGCCGGGCATCAGGTCGTTGTCGGCGTGGACCAGGGCCCCGGCTCCGGCGAGGACCCCAGCGCAAGCGGTGATGGCCCAGCGTGCCTGTCGGGGCGGGAGCGCCGCCCCGAAGGCGACGGCGGTGTAGACGAAGAGGACGAGCCAGGCCTCGCCGAAGGTCAGGGAGAGAACGACGGAGAGGGTCGCGAGGAAGGCGAGGCTGGCGAGCACCCGACCGGGCTGGCGCAGCTGGTTGGTGCGGAAGAGGGCCACGGAAAGGTAGCCGGTGACGAAGACCACGAGCCCCGCCCAGCCGCAGATGGCAGCCGGGAGGGCGTGGTGGCGGTCGAGCAGGTCGCTGATCGGTGAGCCCAGATATAGCATCCAGACGCTGATCCAGGCGAGCTTGATGAGCGCCTGGCGGCGCTCATCCGGCGAACGGCCCAGGAAAGGGCCGGCGCCGGCCTCGCGCCAGGGCGGCCAGGACTGCTTCGTCACGGACAAAAGCTCAGGCCTTCCTGGTGTCCTTGCGGTACAGCCACGCCGCGCCGCCCGCGAAGAGCAGGAGGTAGACGAGGAGCACGGCGACATCCCTGAGGTGCGGGGCGTCGCCGAACTCGATGGCCTGGCCGAGCGCCGCGTAAGGCCGGCCCGGGAGGTACTCCGCGATGTGCTGCAGCCACTGCGGGAAGATCGAGAAGGGCATCCACAGCCCGCCGAGCATCGCCAGCGAGAAGTACAGCAGCATCGCGATGGGGCGGGCCGTGTCCGCGGTGGCGACATAGCCGACGGCCACGCCCAGGGCGGCGAAGACAAGGCTCCCGGCCCAGGTGCACACCAGGATCCCGCCCCACTGCCAGGCTTCCATCCGTACGCCCTTGAGGGCTGCCGCGACCAGCATGACCAGGACGATCGACGGCAGGCTGATGGTGGCGGCCGACGCGATCTTCGCCGTGACGTAACCGCGGCCCGGCAGCGCGGTGAGGCGCAGCTGGCGGACCCAGCCCTTCTCGCGCTCGCGGGCGATGCGTTCGGAGTTGCCCAGCAGAACGGCGGTCATGGCACCGAAGGCGGTCATCGCGACCATGTAGTACATGACGGTGGTGATGCCGGTGTCCCCGAGCTTGGTGTCGGACTTGGCACCGGAGGTGAGGAGGAAGAAGAGAACGGCCGGGTAGATGACGGAGAAGAACATGAACTTGCGGTTGCGCAGGACGCGCAGGATCTCCAGCTTGATCAGAGTCTTCACTTGCCTGCCTCCTGGGCGGTGAGGGCGAGGAAGGCCTGCTCAAGGCCGAGCCCCGTGACTTCCAGGCTGTGCGGGTACAGCCCTGCGGCGTAGATCGCGTGCACGGTGGCGTCGGCGTCGTCGCTGCGGATCCGTACCGTACGGCCGGAGATCTCGACGCCGACGATGTGCGGGAGCCCGCGCAGGGCCTGCTCGTCGAACGGCTCGTCGAGGTCGAAGACGATCCGGCGGGCGCCGGCCCGCGCCTTGATCTCGGCGGCGGTGCCGTCGGCGATGAGGCGGCCGCCGTTCATGACGAGGACGCGGTCGGCGATCGCGTCGGCCTCCTCCAGATAGTGCGTCGCGAACAGGACGGTGCGGCCCTCGGCGACCTGGGCGCGCATCGCCGCCCAGAAGGCCTGGCGGGCGGTGACATCCATGCCGGTGGTGGGCTCGTCGAGGACTATCAGCTCATTGCGGCCGGCGGTCGCCAGGGCGAAGCGGACCCGCTGTTCCTGGCCGCCGGAGAGCTTGTTGACCCTGCGGTCGGCGATTTCGGTGATGCCGGAGTTGGCGAGCACCTGGTCGGCTGTGTGCGCACGCGGGTGCAGGTCGCAGGCGAGCGTGACGATCTCCCGTACCGTCACGTCCTCCATCAGACCGCCGCTCTGCAGCATGGCGCCGACCTTGCCCTGCGTGATCGCCTGCTGCGGCGTCGTACCGAAGACCCGGACCGCGCCGGAGTCGGCGTTGCGCAGGCCGAGCAGGAGGTCGAGGGCGGTGGACTTGCCCGCGCCATTGGGGCCGAGCAGGGCTACGGTCTCGCCGGGGTGCAGGGTGAGGCTGAGGTCGGCGACGGCGTGGACCGGGCCGAAGCTCTTGCAGACGTTCTCGAAACTCACCACGGTGGTGGCGGCTGTCGTACTCGTATGTACGGCTGTTGCGGTCATGCGATCAGCATGCCCGGGGAACGGGGCGCGGCGGCAGTGCCCGCCGTCGTGTCCTGGAGGTGACGGATGTCATGGTCCGGCCCCCGGCACGCGGCGTGCGCGCCGGGGGCCGCTGTTAGGCGATGTTCGGGAAGGTGACGATCTTCTTGGTCTGGTCCTGGGTATTCAGCGCCGGGAGGATGGCGCTGACGACGTCCTGCGGGGTGACGGCGGTCTTGGTGCCGTTGCCGCGTTGCAGGAGGACACCGTCGAACGTGGTGGACATCACAGCTTTGAGGGCCGGCAGGTCGAAGTGCGGCGTGAGATTGCCGCTTCCGTCCGAGACCATCGTCAGGAACTGTGGCAGCGAGATGTGGCCCAGTTGGAGTTGGTGCCCGCCCGCGTTGAGGGTGACCTTGCCCGACATGGCGGTCTTGGCGAAGCCGTTGAGGGCCGCGTTGAACTTGGCCTGGGTGACCTTGGGCTGGACGGTGGTGACGGAGAGGACGACGGGGGTGTCCTGGCCGGTCAGGGCGCGTTGTTCGTAGGCGGCGATGACCTTGCTGACGGAGCCTTTGGCGTCGAGCGACTGGTGGGCCTTGCCGGGGACGGCGATGGCCTGGCCGGTGCCGACGACGAACTTGACCATGCCGTCGGAGCCGGAGCCGCTGTTCTGGCCCGCGAGGGTGCCCAGCATGGCGGTGAGCTTCTCCTCGTCGGTGACCCAGGCGGGCTGGGCGGCGCGGGTACCGCCGAAGAGGGAGCCTATGACGGTGACGGGGTTGTAGTCGCGGTGGGCGACATTGCGGACGGTGGTGTCGAGGTCGAGGCCGAGGCCCGAGGCGGCGGGCTTGAGCTTCTGCTGGCCGGTACCGACCTTCAGCGTGATGTCCCGGGTCGTACGGTCGCCGAGGGCGGTGTTGAGGCTCTTGACGGCCTCGTCCTTGCTCTTCCCGCCGATCTCGATGCCGAGGACGGTGGTGCCCGCCGGGACGTCGGCGTGGTCCATCAGCAGCCCGGCGCTGTAGGCACCGCCGCCCACGAAGACCAGGGCGCCGACGAGCAGTGCGAACTTGGAGCGGCCCTTCTTCTTGGACCTGGCCTTGGACTTGGCCGCCGGCTGCGGCTTGGTGACTGCGGCCGCCGGGACCTCTGCGGCAGCGGGGACGGCGGGGATGCCGCCGACCAGGGTGTCGCCGGAGGAACGCCGGCCGGGGGTCGGGCCGGCGGGGACGGCCGGGCCGGCCGGGCCGACGGGGGGCAGCCGCATCTCGCCGGTGACGGGGCCGCTGGTGGGCCCGGCGGGCGGCTGGTAGCTGGGAAACGGCGTACCGGCACCGGGGCCGGCGGCCGGCGGGGCGGTGGGACCGCCCGTTTGGGGGGTCCGGGGGCCGGGGGGATAGCCGACCGGGGAGCCGAAGGGGCCGGTCCGGTCGCCGTCGGAGGTGGGGTCGTTCAGATACGGGATCGACGGCCGCTGCCCGATGGCGGGGGGCGGCCCGGCGATGTCGTCTAGGCTCATCGGCTGCGTGGCGTCCGGGGCCTGAGCAGCCTGAAGTGCCTGCGGAGCCGGAGCCGGGTCCATCGGGGTCCCATAGGCGGGCGTGGCCGACCTGCGCGGGGCGAACCAGTCGCTGGGCGGCTTCCCGCCGTCCGCCGCCGCGGGCGGGGCGGCCGGGGCCGGTGCGGGGGCGGCCGAAGCGGGCGCGGCGGGGGCCGGAACGAAGCCACCGCCGACCGACCAGTCGGACGGGAGTGCCGTCGTCTCGGCGGCCGGCTGGACGCTCTCGCCGTCCATGGCACCCGGTCCGGTTCCCGCTCCCGTTCCCGCTCCCTCGACAGTCGTACGTACGACGACCGGCGGGATCGGCCGGGACCCGGGGATGTTGATCCGTACCCGGGTGGTCAGTGTGGTCTCGGTCCTGGGCTCGTCCGCGGCGGGCGCCGCGGCATCGGCCGGCCCCTCACCGTCCCGTGGCCGCTCCTGCGGGTGCAGCGACGGAAACGGGCGGGTTCCGTACGGCTGGGTCCCTGACGGGTACGCGGCACCGCCACGCCCCTGCGGGCCCGAGGACGGACTGTCAGTTTCACGGCTCAAGGCAGGTTCTCCCGGTTTGCTTCGCCACCCGTCACGGCCATCCCCAGGCGGCTCGCCGGCGGCACCACCATACTGGGCAACGCCAACTGGAGGCCCGCCGCCGAGGGGTTGGCCAACCCCACCGACGGGAATTACCCGACGCCATCCGCCGGTCCGGGCTACTGATCCTACGGATCCTACGGATCGCCCGGAGCCGGATGGATGTCAGAGGGTACGCGTTCAACACGACAGCGTCTCACCGCACTACGTACACGACTGCTTTTGCGGCGAAATGCCCCGCCTCAAGGGCCCGGCCGCTATCCTGCCCCCGGCCGTCGTGCTCCCGGCGGCCCCAGCAGGCCGGGGCCGGAGAGCGTGGCGGAGATCACGCCGGCCATGGATCCGCCCAGCAGATATGCGTACGGGCTGATGCTGTTCGCGAAGAGGAAGTCACCCTCCGGCCGGGTCGAGCTCAGGAACATCACTGTCACCAGCCACACCCCGGCCGGCACCACCGCCCCCACCCGGGTCCCGGTGAGTTTCGTGCCCCCGTAGAACAGCCCCGCGCAACCCGCCAGCGCCAGCAGCAGCCCGCCCGGGAACCACCCGTCCTGCACCAGCGCCCCGGCCACGGCGACGACCGCGCCGAACACCCCGAGCACCACGTACGACACGATCCGCGCGGCGCGCCCGCGCTCACTCATCACCGGTCTCCAGCCCCGGGATCCCCGCGAACAGGTCGTCCTCGGGGTCGCCGCCCTTGGTGCCCCGGACCAGTTGGTAGTGCTCCGCCCCGAACATCGGCTGCCCGAGGTCGTTCGAGAGCGCGAAGAACGGTCCGTCCACCGCGATCTGGGAGGCGTGCGCGCGCATGGCCGCCTCCTTCTGCCGCGAGTACTCGCCCGCCCCGTCGATGACCGCCGTCACCTCGGAGTCGGCCACGAGCCCCGGCACGTCGTCCACCGAGGCGATCCCCTCGAACGGGATCTTCTTCCCCTGCGCCCGCAGCCGCGCGAAACCCTGCTCGACCACCGAGCGCGGAATGCAGTTCCAGTACACCTTCCGCACGATGTCCGGGGTCAGCTCGGCAGCCCTCATCGCGACCCGGTGCGCCTGGATGTGGTCCGGGTGGCCGTATCCGCCGTTCGGGTCGTACGTCACCAGAACCTGTGGCCGCACCTCACGTATCACCTCGACCAGATGCCCCGCCGCCTCCTCCACGTCCGCCTGCCAGAAGGCGGCGGGGTGCTCGTTCTGCGCGAGGCCCATCATTCCGGAGTCGCGGTACCGGCCCGGCCCGCCGAGGAACCGGTGGTCGGTCACCCCGAGTTCGGCCATGGCCGCGGCCAGCTCGCCGATGCGATAGGTGCCCAGGGTGTCCTCACGGTCGGCGGCGAGGTGCGCCAGCTCCGGCGGGATCACCTCGCCCTCTTCGCCAAGCGTGCAGGTCACCAAGGTGACAAGGGCGCCATCGGCCGCGTACTTGGCCATGGTGGCACCATTGCCGATCGACTCGTCATCGGGATGGGCGTGCACAAGCAGGAGACGCTTCATGCTCCTGAGCCTACGGCGCCCGTACCTCAGAACTTGAAGTTCCCGATCATCCCCGCAACGCTGTTGGTGAGCTGTGTGATCGTCGGGGCGAAGGTCGAGCTCGCAAGATAGAAGCCAAGCAGTACACAAACCACCGCGTGCCCCGCCTTCAGTCCGGACTTCCGGACCAGCAGGAACACCACGATGATCAGCAGCAGCACCGCCGAAATCGAAAGCGCCACAGCGGCTCACCTCCAGGTCCTCAGGGTCACGACAGCAGTTGCCACACGCTTATTACCCACCCTCGGCAACGGATCATAACTTTGTGGTCCAACGCATAGCTTGGTGCAAAGAAGCACGCGGGGGCGCATGGCGCAAACTCGCCCTTCCGCCGCAGGCCAGGGCCGCTGCGCGGCGCTGAGCCGCGCCGTCGCCCGCCGCTGCCCCGCCCGCCCGGCAGCAGAAACTTCACGCAGGTGGACCACGCCGCGCCCGCGCCCGCCGGCGCCGCCCCGCCGGGGCGTCCGGACCGTGTCGGCAGGCGGCGGAACCGGTGCGGCCGCCGGGGCGACCTAGGCCCTGTCCGGGCGGTCTCCGCAGCGTCGCGTGCCCTGGTACCTGGGGGCACCTCCCAGCCGCCGGGGCTGGGGGAGCTCGCGGCGTTGTCGTCAGTCGACGACTCTCCCCCAGACTCCGTCCGGGAGGTGCCCCCACCAAGCTCTCGGCTCCGCTCGAGCAGGGGGGACCCCCATCGCGTCGCCTCCTTCCTCCGCCTTGCGATGGCGGGCACCACACCCCGCTCCTTCTCCCACGGAGACCGCCCGGACAGGACCTAGGCTCGGGTCATGACTGAGGAGCTCTCCTTCCCGCGCCAGTACGCCCGTACGCAGCGATTCACCCTGGGGGCGCCGCGCGCGTTCACGGTCTCGCCGGATGGCGGCCGGGTGGTGTTCCTGCGCTCGCGGTCGGGCACGGACCGCTCCAGCGCGTTGTGGGTGCTGGACCTGACGACCGGCCGGGAGCGGGTCGCGGCCGATCCGGCGGCGCTGCTCGGGGACGGCGGGGAGGAGACGTTGTCGCCGCAGGAGCGGGCGCGGCGGGAGCGCAGCCGGGAGGGATCGGCGGGGATCGTGGGTTACGCGGTCGACGACGCGGCGGAGGTGGCCGCGTTCGCGCTGTCGGGCCGGCTGTTCCTGGCGGAGCTACGGGCGGGGACGGCGCGCGAACTGGAGGTGCCGCAGCCGGTGGTGGACCCGCGGCCGTCGCCGGACGGGCGGCGCATCGCGTATGTGTGCGGCGGAGGGCTGCGGGTCGTGGAGGCGGACGGCAGCGACGACCGGGCGGTCGCGGGGCCGGAGGGGGGCCAGGTGACGCACGGGCTGGCGGAGTTCATCGCGGCGGAGGAGATGGACCGCGGCCGGGGGTACTGGTGGTCGCCGGATTCGACACGGCTGCTGGCCGCCCGGGTGGACGAGTCCCCGGTGCGGCGCTGGTGGATCGCGGACCCGGCGAACCCGGCGCAGCGGCCGGCCGGCGTGGCCTACCCGGCCGCGGGGACGGCGAACGCGGAGGTGACGCTGGCGGTGGTCGGCCTGGACGGGACCAGGACCGCGGTCGGGTGGGACCGCGAGCGGTACCCGTACCTGGCGCGGGTGCTGTGGTCGGCCGCGGGTCCGCCGCTGGTGTTGGTGCAGGCCAGGGACCAGCGGAGCCAGCTTTTCGGGTACGTAAACCTGGAGTCGGGCAGCACTCGGCCCGCGCACACCGAGGAGGATAAAAAGTGGCTTGATCTTTTCCCTGGTGTGCCAGCCCTGACCCCCGACGGACGTCTCGTACGGATTACGGACGAAAGCGGATCAAGGGTTCTGGTGGTCGGCGAAGAAGCGCTGACCGGACCGGAGTTGCACGTCCGGGCCGTCCTGGACACCGACGCCGACAGCGTCCTCTTCGCGGCTTCCGCGGGGGCCGGTGCCGCCGATCCGGAGACTGGCGAAATCCATGTATACCGGGCGGGTCCGGAGGGCGTTGTTCGAGTCTCCGGGACGCCCGGCGTCCACTCCGCCGTCCGCTCCGGAGGCGTGACCGTACTCTCCTCCGCCTCCCTGGACCACATCGGCCCGGTGGTCCGGGTGCTCCGCGACGGGAAGCCGGTCGCCGAGATCGCCTCCTACGCGGCCACCCCGGTCCTCACCGCCCGCCCGGTCCTCACCGAGGCCGGCGAGCGGAGGATCCCGGCGGCCGTGGTGCTGCCGACCGGCTACCGCGAGGACGACGGGCCGCTGCCGGTCCTGATGGACCCTTACGGCGGCCCGCACGGCCAGCTGGTGGTCCGGGCGCGGCGCGCTTATCTGGAGTCCCAGTGGCTCGCGGACCAGGGCTTCGCCGTCATCGTCGCCGACGGACGCGGCACCCCGGGCCACTCCCCCGCCCGCGAGAAGGCCATCGCGGGCGACTTCGCCGGCGTCACCCTGGACGACCAGGTGCACGCCCTGCACGCGCTCGCCGGCAGCTACCCGCTCGATCTCGGCCGGGTCGCCATCCGTGGCTGGTCCTACGGCGGCTACCTCGCCGCCCTCGCGGTACTGCGCCGCCCCGATGTCTTCCACGCCGCCGTCTCCGGCGCCCCGGTCACGGACTGGCGGCTCTACGACACCCACTACACCGAGCGTTACCTCGGCCACCCCGCCGAACAGCCCGGCGTCTACGCCGCCAACTCGCTGGTGACCGACGAGGGCCTCTCCAGCCCTGCTGCGCAGGTCCGGCCCCTCATGATCATCCACGGCCTCGCCGACGACAACGTCGTCGTCGCGCACACCCTCCGCCTCTCCTCCGCGCTCCTGGCCGCAGGCCGTCCCCACGAGGTGCTGCCGCTCTCCGGGGTCACCCACATGACCCCGCAGGAGCAGGTGGCGGAGAACCTGCTGCTCCTTCAGGTGGCCTTCCTGAAAAGGTCACTGGGGATGAGCCAGGGCCTGTCCGGCCGCTGCGGCTGATGTGCCTCCCCGGCCTTCGGCCGGGAGGTGGGGGAGGCCGGTGCCGGCAGCGGCCGGACAGGTCTTAGGGGCCCTGACGGCGCTACCAGGGCCGTGGGGGCAGCGGAGGAGGGGGCGGCGGTACGCGCGGCGTCTGCCGCAGGTAGTTCGCCGGAGACGGCATGGTCTGCATCTCGATCGTGTCGCGCGCCTCGAAGGGGTCCGGCGCGCGAGCGGGGCCGCCGGAGCCGGGCGGAGCGAGGAGCACGACGAGCACCACGGCGGCGGCGATCTCGAAGAGGAGCGTGAGCTGCCGCAAGGTGACGTCGGATCCCAGGCCGGCCAGGTCGCTCAGGTTGAACGCCAGGAACTGCCCCTGCTGCGCCCAGGCCCCGATGTCCGGCGCCGCGGTCAGCGCCACCAGCCAGGCCAGCACGATCCCGAGCGGCCGGGCCGGCGGCAGCCTCCGCAGCGCCGCGACACCGGTGCCGAGGCCCAGGGCGGCAATGGCCCAGCCGAGCCAGCCGCTGGGCGTGGCGAGCAGCGCCGGGATGGCATGCTCACCGGTGATCGTCCGGACGTAGGACCCCGTAGTGGGGTTCTGGGCGAAGAAACGCACAAAGTACAGCTGCCAGCCGGCCTCCAGCAGCGCCACGGCGATCAGCAGCAGTCCCGCCGGCACCCGCACCCGCACCCGGGCCGGTACAGGCACGACGTCATCGCCGAAGGCGGGTCGCCGCCCGGCGACCGCGGTCAGGAGCAGCACCCCGGCACCGGCCAGCTCCGCGACGACCGTCAGCAGCAGCTGCTGCCGCGACGGCGCGCCCTGGGTCCACCCGGCGGTGAGGATCCACAGCGAGGGCAGGCGCAGCGCGAGGGTGACCGCCGCGGCGGCTCCGAGCGCTCCCGCCCCGACCGGACGGCTCACCGCCGCGGCCGTCCCGGCGTAGACGCCTATCAGCACCAGGTCCACCACCGATGTCAGCGGTACCCCGGCCACCGTCAGCCCGAACCACACCCGGGCCAGCGCCTGGGCCCCGACGGTCTCGGTGTCCCCGACCACCCACGCGATCTCGGTCACCCCGAGCGCCACACACACCAAAGCCCCGAACACACGCGATCTACGCCTGAGCACATATACCTGCCGCATTGGCTTCACCTCCCGTCTCCGGCCGTCCCATCGTGAACCGGGACCCGTCCCCGCGTCAGGCAAACTACCGACTCCACCGTCGGTCCACCGACTCCACCGGGTCCGGAAACAAAGGCAGCCGGCCGGGGAGACTGATCTCCCCGGCCGGCTTACGGCACCCGCACGGCCGTACGTCGCCCAGCGTGCAGCGTCCGTATATCGGAGATGCGACAGTTAAGTTGCCTGCGTGTTAATGAATTTAGTCCCGGTTCATCCCGTTTCATCAGAGTGCCCGGATCTTCGCCAATCGCGCATATCAACTGACACATCAAGCACACATATACGGCAATCTGCAAATTCCGCATTCAAAATGCACAAGATCATGTGGATATGCCAGCCGCCCTCTTGACTGCACATCGAATCCATTGCGAAAGTCCGCTCAAAACAAGGGCGTTCATTGACGCTACGCAGCCCGGCCACATGGCCACTTGCGGCGGGAGCAGACCGCGATGACGAGTCCGACCAGGCCCGCACCCGAGCCGGCCCCGCCAGGGGGTGCCGCCGCGACCCCGGGGACGAACATCCGGGACAAAATCCCACTCGCCGGAAGATCACCGGGCCAACTGGCCTGGGTCCGCTTCAAACGTGACAAGACCGGCCTGCTCTGCGCCGCAATTGTGATCTTCTTCATAGTGATCGCCCTGGCCGCCCCTCTCATCGCCCGGCTCTACGGGAAAAACCCGTACGCCCTTTACGGCCAGGACCGCGGACTGCTGAACAGCTACGGGATCCCGATCAAGCCCAACGGCGGCATCGACGGCCAGTTCTGGTTCGGCCTGGAACCCCAGTTGGGCCGTGATGTCCTCACCTTATTGATCTACGGCATCCGCACCTCGCTCTTCATCGCGCTCGTGGTGACCATCCTCTCCATCACCCTCGGCGTCCTGCTGGGCCTGGCCCAGGGCTATCTGGGGGGCAGGACCGACTTCTTCCTCGGCCGGTTCTCCGACCTGATGCTGGCCTTCCCGCAGCAACTGTTCTTCATCGCCTTCACGCCGGTGATCGTCGCGCTCTTCGTCTCACCCCGCGACGAGGAACCGACCTATGTGCGGGTGGTGGCACTGGTCATCGTGCAGTTCGTCCTCGGCTGGATGTCCGTCGGCCGACTGGTCCGCGCCCAGGTACTGAGCCTCCGGACCCGTGAATTCGTCGAAGCCGCCCAGCTCAGCGGCGCCTCCTCCTGGCGGATCATCAGCCGGGAGCTGCTGCCGAACATCTGGAGCACGATCCTCGTCCAGTCGACGCTGCTGCTCCCGGTCAATGTCACCGCGGAGGCGGCACTGTCCTTCCTCGGCGTCGGCATCCTCCCGCCGACCCCGGACTGGGGGCTGCTCTTCCAACAGGGCTCGCGCTACTACGAGTCCGACGTCACCTTCATGTTCTTCCCCGGCATCGCCATGGTGATCTTCGTGATCGCCTTCAACCTGCTCGGGGACTCGGTCCGGGACGCACTCGACCCCAAGACCGTCCGCTAGGACCGTCCGTTGAAACCCGGCTTCACCGACAAACAGGGGATCCATGAGAGTCAGCAAGGCACGATATGCCTACACGTTTCTGACCGCAGGAATTCTGACGCTTACAGCCGCATGCAGCAGCGGAGGCGGCTCCGGCAATGGTGACAACGGCGGAAAAGCCACCATCAGCAACTATGCCATCGGAACCGCGGCCGACTCCCAAGGACCGGCCGTCCCCGTCGCCGGTGCCAAGAAGGGCGGTACTGTCTACCCGCTCGAGGACGCCGGCTTCGACTACCTGGACCCGGCACAGCAGTACGTCAGCCGCCAGCAATCCGTCTCCCTGCTCTACAACCGGACCTTAACCGGGTACAAAATCAACCCCAGGACGGGCAAGGCCGTTCTCGTCGGAGACCTCGCCACCGACACCGGAAAACCCTCCGACGGCGCCAAGACTTGGACGTACACCCTCAAAACCGGGGTGAAATTCGAGGACGGCACCGCCATCACGTCCAAGGACATCAAGTACGGCATCGAACGGCTCTTCGCCGACTTCGAGACCCAGGGCCCGCAGTACGTCCAGCAATGGCTCTACGCCGGGGATTACCGGAAAGCCTACGCCGGGCCGTACGGGGGCAAGGAGATCCCCTCCTCACTCATCGGCACCCCCAACGCGAGGACGATCGTCTTCCATTTCCGTGAGCCGCACGCCGACGCCCCGTACGCGATGGCGCTGCCGAACATCTCCCCGGTCCCCAAGGCCAAGGACGACAAGCAAAAGTACAACAACCACCCGGTCTCCACCGGCCCGTACAAGATCGCGAGCTACCAGTCCGGCAAGGAACTCGTCTTCGAGCGCAACCCCAACTGGGACCCGAAGACCGACCCGATCCGCAATGCCTACCCGGACAAGTGGGACTACCAGCTCAACATCGCCGAGCCCGGTCTCACCGACCGGCTGGCCGCCGGGTCCGGCAACGACAAGTACTCGCTGAACGTTGCCCAGTCGGCCGACCCCTCGAAGATGTCGTCACTGGCCAACGACGCGCGGTACAAGGCACGCACCGTGAACGAGTACCAGTCGTTCGTCGAGTTGCTCAACATCAACACCAGGCGGATCAAGGACGTACGGGTCCGCCAGGCCATCATGTACGCCTTCCCGATGGCCCAGGTGCAGCAGGCGCTCGGCGGCGGCGCCCAGGGCGAGCTCGGCACCACCCTGCTCAGCCCGACCGTCGCCGGCTGGCGGAAGTACGACCCCTTCGGCAAGCTCACCAAGCCCACCGGTGACATCGTCAAGGCCAAGCAGCTGCTGAAGGAGGCCGGCCAGCCGCACCCGAAGCTCGTCTACGCCTACTCCAACGTCCCCAAGTGGCAGAACGTCTCGCTGACCGTCGCGAACGCCCTGGAGAAGGCCGGCTTCAACGTCCAGCGCAAGGCCATCGATCCGACCTCCTACTACACGCTCGTCAGCAAGCTTGACAGCCCGTACGACCTCTTCCGTACCAGCTGGGCCGCCGACTGGCCCAACGCGTCGACCGTGGTGCCGCCGACCCTGGACGGTCGCAATCTCACCGACGGCACCAACAACTACTCGTTCCTCGACGACAGCCACGTCAGCAGCGAGATCGACCGGATCTCGGCGATGACCGATCTCCCCAAACAGAGCGTCGAGTGGCGCACCCTCTCGGAATACGTGCTGAAGAACGACACGTCGCAGATCCCATTCATCTTCGACAAGTACTTCAACATCTACGGTTCCGGGCTCGGCGGCGTCACGTACAACCAGGTGATCGGAGCCCTCAACCCGAGCACCGTGTATGTGAAGCAGTAGCCCGGCACACGGCGCTGGTCCCGGCCGGGACCAGCGCCCCCATGGAACCTCCGGCACCTACGGAAGAGCCTGACCCATGCTCCGTTTCCTTGTGCGCCGAGTGCTGGGCGCTGCATTCATCCTGGTCCTCATCAGCGCGATCACTTACTTTCTCTTCTTCGCCCTGCCATCCGACCCGGCCCTGCTGTCCTGCGGCAGGAACTGCGACCCGCGGAATGTCGCCCTCATCCGGCAGAACATGGGGCTCGACCAGCCCGTCTGGACCCAGTACCTGCACTTCATGACAGGCATCTTCGCGGGCCGCGACATGGCCATCGGACACTGCCCCGCCCCCTGCTTCGGATACTCCTTCGCCACCCAGCAGCCGGTCTGGGCCACCGTCAGCGACCGCTACCCCACCACCCTCTCGCTGGCGATCGGCGGCGCCACGACCTTCCTCGTGATCGGCGTCGGCCTCGGCCTGGTCTCCGCCGCGCAGCAGGGAAAGGCCTTCGACAAGATCGCCAGCTCCTTCTCGCTACTCGGCAACTCGGTGCAGATCTACTTCATCGGCCCGATCGCGATTCTCGTCCTGTCGACCAATCTCCATCTGCTGGACCGCGGCCACGATCCGGACTGGACCCACGACCCCGCCGGATCCGTCTCCGGGCTGATCCTTCCGTGCCTGGTCATGTCG
Organism: Actinacidiphila oryziradicis; assembly: GCF_005047355.1. Taxonomy (GTDB): domain Bacteria; phylum Actinomycetota; class Actinomycetes; order Streptomycetales; family Streptomycetaceae; genus Actinacidiphila; species Actinacidiphila oryziradicis. The sequence continues at coordinate 110,036 of NZ_SUMC01000026.1, read as the reverse complement.
GTCATCTTCTGGTCCGGCTACAGCCGGCAGACCCGCTCGCTGATGGTCGAGCAGATGTCCGAGGACCACATCCGTACCGCCCGCGCCAAGGGGATGTCCGGCAGCTATGTCTTCCTGCGGTACGCGCTGCGCGGTGCCATGGCCTCGATCATCACGGTCTTCGGCGTCGACCTCAGCGGCGTGCTGGCCGGCGCGATCATCACCGAGGCCACCTTCGGTTTGCACGGGCTCGGCACCCTCGCCGTCCAGGCGGTCAACCAGACGGACCTGCCGCTGGAGATGGCCGTGATGCTCATCGGCGCCTTCGCGATCGTCGTCAGCAACATCGTCGTCGATGCCGCCTACGCCATCATCGACCCAAGGATCCGGCTCTCATGACCACTCTCACCCAGCCGGAACCGGCCTCGGCGCCCCAGGATCCGGCCCCCTTCCTCTCAGTCCGCGACCTGCATGTCCGGTTCGCCACCGAGGACGGCACCGTCAAGGCCGTCGACGGCCTCTCCTTCGGTCTGGAACGCGGCCGCACCCTGGGCATCGTCGGCGAGTCCGGCTCCGGGAAGTCCGTCGCCAACCTGGCGGTCCTCGGATTGCACAACCCCCGCAACACCACCATCAGCGGCGAGATCATCCTGGACGGCCAGGAACTCACCCGGGCGTCCGAACGCACCCTGCAGAAGCTCCGGGGCAGGAAGATGGCGATGATCTTCCAGGACTCGCTCGCCGCGCTCTCGCCGTACTACACGGTGGGCCGGCAGATCGCCGAGCCGTACATCAAACACCTGGGCGCCTCCCGCAAGGCCGCCCGCGAACGGGCCGTCGAGATGCTCGACAAGGTCGGCATCCCGCGGGCCAGGACCCGCGTCGACGACTATCCGCACCAGTTCTCCGGCGGCATGCGGCAGCGCGCGATGATCGCGATGGCGCTGGTCTGCGACCCGGCTCTGGTGATCGCCGACGAGCCGACAACCGCCCTCGACGTGACCGTACAGGCGCAGATCCTCGACCTGCTCAAGGACCTCCAGCGGGAGACCGGCACCGCGATCATCATCATCACCCACGACCTCGGTGTCGTCGCCAACATCACCGACGACGTGATGGTCATGTACGCCGGCCGCTGCATCGAACGCGGCACCGTAGGCGAGGTCCTCAAGACCCCCGGGCACCCCTACACCTGGGGCCTGCTCGGCTCCATCCCCCGGCTCACGGCACCGGTCGACGTCCCGCTCTCCCCCATCCCCGGCGCGCCGCCCAGCTTGATCAGCCCACCGCCCGGCTGCCCCTTCCACCCCCGCTGCGGCCTCACCGGGCAGGTCGGCGGCGCCCGCTGCTCCACCGAGCGCCCCGACATCCCCGAGGGCGCGCGGCACAGCTCGGCCTGCCACCTCACGCCGGACCAGAAACGGACCATCTTCACCGAGCAGATCCAGCCCCGGCCGCGCTGACAGCTGAGCCAGGAGCCGAGGAGCGAGGAACCACCATGAGCGACGCACAGCAGACCCTGGCACCGGTGCCCGCGCCGCGTGAGCCCGCCGGCACCCCGCTGCTCGAAGTGACCGGGCTGGCGAAGTACTTTCCCATCCACGGCGGCTTTGTACTCAAGCGCCATGTCGGCGATGTACGGGCCGTGGACGGCGTGGACTTCGCGATCGCCGAGGGCGAGAGCCTCGGCCTGGTCGGCGAGTCCGGCTGCGGCAAGTCCACCACCGGCCGCCTGGTCACCCGGCTGCTCGAACCGACGGCGGGCAGGATCAGCTACCGGGGCGAGGACATCGCTCACGCCTCCCGGAAGCAGCTGGCGCCGATCCGCTCCGAGATCCAGATGATCTTCCAGGACCCCTATGCCTCGCTCAACCCGAGGCAGACCGTCGGCAACATCGTCTCCGCCCCCTTGGAGATCAACGGCATCGATCCGCCCGGCGGCCGGGAGACACGGGTCCGCGAACTCCTCGAGACCGTCGGCCTCAACCCCGAGCACTACAACCGCTTCCCCCACGAGTTCTCCGGCGGCCAGCGCCAGCGCATCGGCGTCGCCCGCGCGCTCGCCCTCGACCCCAGGCTCATCGTCGCCGACGAGCCCGTCTCCGCCCTCGACGTCTCCATCCAGGCCCAGGTCGTCAACCTCCTCCAGCAACTCCAGAAGGACCTGGGCATCGCCTTCCTCTTCATCGCCCACGACCTCGCCATCGTCCGGCACTTCTCGCACCGTGTAGCCGTCATGTACCTGGGCAAGATCGTCGAAATCGGCGCCCGCCAGGACATCTACCACCGCCCCCGTCACCCCTACACCCACGCGCTACTCTCCGCCGTCCCCGAGGCCGACCCCGATGACGACGGCCGTGAACGCATCCGCCTCACCGGGGACGTGCCCTCCCCCGTCGACCCCCCGTCCGGCTGCCGCTTCCGCACCCGCTGCTGGAAAGCCCAGGACAAGTGCGCCGACGAGGAGCCTCCGCTGATCCGGATCGGCGGCAACCTCGAAGGACACCTCACCGCCTGCCACTTCCCCGGGGACCCGACGACCAGGGGCCTTGACCAGGACATCGTCCTCGACCCGGCCCGGGCCACGATCGAGGAGGCGACGGACCCCGTGGACGGCGGCAGGAGCTAGGGGTTGGCACGGTCCTCCGCGAAGAAACACGCCGAATCGTGCGCCGCAGGCGTGTCCGTACCCTGGAAGACCGCCGGGACGGCCAGCGGCGGGACCTCCAGGGCGCACCGCTCCCGGGCCTTCCAGCAGCGGGTGCGGAAGCGGCAGCCGGAGGGCGGGTTGGCGGGGGAGGGCACGTCCCCGTGGAGCAGGATGCGGCCCCGGTGCTCGCGGGCCTCGGGGTTCGGGACGGGGACGGCGGAGAGCAGGGCCTGGGTGTAGGGGTGGGTCGGGTGGTCGTAGATCTCGGCGTCGCCGCCGATCTCGACGATCTTGCCCAGGTACATGACGCCGACCCGGTCCGAGATGTGCCGGACGATGGACAGGTCGTGGGCGATGAACATGTAGGAGAGCCGGAATTCGTCCTGGAGCTTCTCCATCAGGTTGATGACCTGCGCCTGTACGGAGACGTCCAGCGCCGACACCGGCTCGTCGGCGACGATGATCTCCGGCCGCAGCGCCAGCCCGCGCGCGATACCGATGCGCTGGCGCTGGCCGCCGGAGAACTGGTGCGGATAGCGGTTGATGTACTCGGGGTTGAGCCCGACGACGTCCAGCAGGTCCTGGACATGCCGGCGCCGGTCGCCCTTGGGAACCACCTCGGGGTGGATGTCGTACGGCTCGCCGATGATGTCGCCGACGGTCATCCGCGGGTTCAGGGAGGTGTACGGATCCTGGAACACCATCTGGATGTTGCGGCGGACGGCCTTCAGAGCGCGCCCGGAGAGCTTGGTGATGTCCTCGCCCTTGTAGAGGATCCGGCCCCGCGTAGGCCGCTCCAGGCTCATCAGCAGCCTGGCTACGGTGGACTTGCCGCAACCGGACTCGCCGACGATGCCGAGGGTCTCGCCGGCGTAGAGGTCGAAGTCGATGCCGTCGACGGCCTGGACGGCGCCCACCTGCTTCCGGAAGACGATGCCCTGGGTGAGGGGGTAGTACTTGACCAGGCCGCGGACTTCGAGGATGGCCTCGCGCTCCCTGGAAGGCTCAGCCATGGATCGTCTCCTTCCAGAAGTGGCACGCGCTGCCCCGGCCGGGCAGCGGGGTGCCGTCCCGCTCGGTCACCTCGTACAGCGGAGGGACGTCTGTCCGGCAGACGGCCTGGGCGATGGGGCAGCGGGGGTGGAAGGCGCAGCCCGGCGGGATGTGCAGCAGGTTCGGGGGGAGGCCCTTGATCGCGTAGAGCTCGCGGCCCTTCTGGTCCAGGCGCGGGATCGATTCCAACAGGCCCTTGGTGTAGGGGTGGGCGGGCCGCTTGTAGATCTCGTGGACCGGAGCTTTCTCGACGATCCGGCCCGCGTACATCACCGCGATGTGGTCGGCGACATCCGCGACCACGCCCAAGTCGTGGGTGATGAGGATGAGCCCCATGTTGTACTCGCGCTGCAGCTCCGCCAGCAGGTCCATGACCTGCGCCTGGACGGTGACATCCAGCGCGGTCGTCGGCTCGTCGGCGATGATCAGCTCCGGCTCCAGCGACAGCGCCATCGCGATCATGATGCGCTGACGCATACCGCCGGAGAACTGGTGCGGATAGTCGCCCGCCCGCTCCCTGGCGGCCGGGATACGGACCCGTTCCATCAGCCCGATGGCCTTGGCCTTGGCGTCCTTTCGGGAAAGCCCCTGGTGGACGCGGAACATCTCGCTGAGCTGCGCGCCCACGCTGATGACGGGATTCAGGGCGGAGAGCGCGTCCTGGAAGATCATCGCCATCTTGGCGCCGCGCACTTTGCGGCGTTCTTCGGCGCCCATGGTCAGCAGGTCCCGGCCCTGGAAGAGAATCTCGCCCTTGGTGACGAATCCGGGCGGCGTGTCGAGGATGCCCATGACGGCCTGGGCGGTGACGGACTTTCCGGAGCCGGACTCGCCGAGCACCGCCAGGGTCTCGCCCGCGCCGACGGTGTAGTCGACGCCGTTGACGGCCTTGGCGATCCCGTCCCTCGTACGGAATTCGACGTGCAGGTGGCGTACGTCCAGCAGCGGGGTCATGCCGCCTCCTCAGCGCAGCTTGGGGTCGAGTGCGTCGCGTACCGCGTCGCCGAGCATGATGAAAGCGAGGACGGTGACGCTCAGGGCGCCCGCGGGCCAAAGGAGCATGTGCGGGGCGTCGCGGATGTAAGGGGAGGCGGTGGAGATGTCGATGCCCCAGGAGACGGTGGGGGGCCGCAGTCCGACGCCGAGGAAGGACAGCGTCGCCTCCAGCGAGACATAGCTGCCGAGCGCGATGGTGGCGACGACGATGACCGGGGCGACGGCGTTGGGCGCGATGTGCCGGAGCAGGATGCGGGTGTTGCCGGCGCCGAGGGCGCGGGCTGCCTGGACGTAGTCGTTCTGTTTGGCGGTGATGACCGAGCCGCGGGCGATACGGGCGAGCTGGGGCCAGCCGAGCAGCACGATGAAGAATACGACGGGCCAGACCGTCGTATTGGTGATGACGGAGAGGAAGACCAGGCCGCCCAGCACGACCGGGATGCCGAAGAAGACGTCGGCGACGCGTGAGAGCACCGCGTCCCCCCAGCCACCGAAGAAGCCGGCCAGGCCGCCGAGGAAGCTGCCGAGCAGCGCGGCGCCGGCGGTGGCGCAGACACCGACGGTGACGGAGGCGCGGGCGCCGTAGATGACGCGGGTGTAGACGTCCCGCCCCTGGGTGTCGTAGCCGAAGGGGTGACCGGGCGACGAGCTCTGCTGGGCCTTGGTGAGGTCGGCCCGGTAGGGGCTCCCCGGGGCGGCCAAAGACGGCCAGAGGGAGATGAGGACGAGGAAGAGGATCAGCAGCGCGGAGACGATGAAGACGGGGTTGCGCCGCAGGTCGAGCCAGGCGTCGGACCACAGACTGCGGGGTTTGCCGGCCGGCCCGCCGGGGCTCTGGCCATGGCCGGGGACAGCCTCCAGGGTCTCGGCCTCGCTGGTGGCGAGGTCCATGGGGCCGCCGGTGCCGGTGGGGGCGACGAGCCCTTTGGGATTGGGTGGCTGGGGCTCAGGCATAGCGGATCCTCGGGTCGAGCACGGCGTAGAGGAGGTCGACGAGGAGGTTGGCGACCAGGAAGACGATCACGAGGACAGTCACAAAGCCCACCACCGTGGGCGAGTTCTGCCGCAGGATGCCCTGGTAGAGCTGGAATCCGACGCCGTGGATGTTGAAGATCCGCTCGGTGACGATGGCGCCGCCCATCAGGGCGCCGATGTCGGTGCCGACGAAGGTGACGACCGGGATGAGCGAGTTGCGCAGCAGGTGGTTGACGATCACCCGGTGGCGTGGCAGGCCCTTGGCGACAGCGGTCCGGACGTAGTCCGCGCGGGCGTTCTCGGCGATGGAGCCGCGGGTGAGCCGGGTGACGTAGGCCAGGGACACGAGCGCGAGGACAATCCCCGGCAGGATCAGTTCGTTGAACGGCGCCTGCGTGGACACCGAGGGGCTGACGAGGCCCCATTTCACCCCGAAGAGGTACTGGAACACATATCCGGTGACGAAGGTCGGGATGGAGACCACGACCAGGGTCAGCAGGAGTACCGAGGTGTCCACCGGCCTGCCGCGCCGCAGCCCGGTCACCACCCCGAGGGCGATGCCGATGACGATCTCGAAGAGGATCGCCACGATGGTGAGCCGCAGGGTGATGGGGAAGGCGTCGCCCATCAGCTGGGTGACGCTCTGGCCGTTGAAGGCGGAGCCGAAGTTCCCGGTGAAGATCTGCCCCATGTAGTGCAGGTACTGCTGCCACAGGGGGTGGTCGAGATACAGGGCCCTGCGGATCTGGGCGGCGGTGGCGGGGTCGGGGGCGCGGTCGCCGAACATCGCGGCGACCGGGTCGCCGAGCGCGTACACCATGAAGAAGATCAGGAGTGTGCTGCCGATGAACACAGGGATCATCTGGAGCAGCCGCCGGATCACATAGCGTCCCATGAGGTGGCGTCAGCTGACCTTGATGGCGTAGTAGACGGGGACACTGAAGGCGTTGAGGCTCACATTCGACAGCCTGCTCGAATATCCCGCGCTGCCGTTCTGGTACCAGAGCGGGATCGCCGGCATGTCCTTGGCCAGCAGCTTCTCCGCGTCCTGGAATGTCGACACTGCGTCACTGGCGTTGGTCCGCGCATTGGCCTCGTTGACGAGCCTGTCGAACTCCCTGCTGCTGTAACCGGAGTCGTTGGACGAGGCGCCGGTGTAGTAGAGCGGCTGCAGGAAGTCCTGGATCAGCGGGTAGTCCATCTGCCAGCCGGCCCGGAACGGCCCGCCGATCCTCTTGTCGGTGATCCGGCTGCGGAAGTCCGCGAAGGTGCCGACCGGACTGCCGACGCAGGCATTGTCGCTGCCCAGGACATTGTTGATGCTGTTGCAGACGGCGTCGACCCAGGTCTTGTGCGAGCCGGAGTCCGCGTTGTAGGCGATCGTCATCTTGCCGCCGGGCAGTCCGCCGGCCTCCTGGATCAGCTTCTTGGCCTTCGACGCGTCATAGGTGCAGGGAGCACCGCACAGCCCCTGCTTGTAACCGCCGCTGCTGCCGAGCACGGGCGAGGTCCAGTCGGTGGCGGGGGTGCGGGTGCCGTGGAAGATCTGCTGGGTGATCTGGGCGCGGTTGATCGCCATGGAGATGCCCTGGCGGAGCTTGCCTGCACTGGCGCCGTTCCAGTTCTTGTCGTACAGCGGGAAGGCGATGGTCTGGATGATGCCGGCCGGCTGGTTGATGTAACGGCCGCTCAGGTCCCTCTTCACGTTCTTCAGCTGGGAGGCCGGGACATCGTCGGCCAGGTCCAGATTGCCGGCCAGCAGGTCGGTGTAGGCGGTGTCGGTGTCGGTGTAGACCCTCAGGCTGACACCACCGTTCCGGGCCTTGTCGGAGCCGGTGTAGCCGTCCCACTTGAGGAGGTTCATCCCGGTGCCCCTGGTGTACGAGTCCACCTTGTACGGACCGTCGCCGACGGGCTTCGCCAGCCAGCCGGCGTGGTCGGTGAAGAAGGCGGTGGGCAGCGGATAGAAGGCGGAGTACCCCAGCGTGTCCGGCCAGGTCGAGAACTTCTGGCTGAGCCTGACGGTGAACTCCAGGTCGCTGACCTTCTTCAGCCCGGACAACTTCTTCGCCGCCGGTGAGCCGGACGCCGGGTGGACCTTGTCGTATCCATCGATATAGCCGAAGAAAGGGGCATTGATCTGTTTATTCGTCACCAGCGCCGCATAGTTCCAGGCGTTGATGAACGAATCGGCGGTGATCTTCTCGCCATTGCTGAACGTCCAGCCGCTCTTGAGCTTGATGGTGAAGTTCTGGCTGTCGCCGGTCGTGATCGAGTCGGCGATCCAGTTCTCGGCCTTTCCGGTCTTCGGGTCGTACTTCTTGAGCCCCCGGAGGATCATGTCGAGCACCTTGCCGCCCTGCACCTCGTTGGTATTGGCGGGCTCCAGCGGATTCTGCGGGTCGGCCCAAGAGGCACTCATGATTCCTGACGCGCCGCCACCGCCACCGCTGCCCCCTCCTCCGCCACAGCCGGCCGCCGCCACCGCGACGACCGCCGCCATGGCGGCCCACTTCAGGCGCGTGGCTCCGCGCATCGGGCGCCTCCTTCCAGAGTCCTGGGTCGCAAGTGGGACGTGACTACCCATCACACCCCAAACCAGGCGCTGACGCACTGTCGCATCACCCGTTCGGTCCAACGGAGCGGCATCCTCGCTCCCCCGGGACAACCCCCGACTGGGATCGCGCCGAACCCGCGCCTTCCCCGGTCGCCAATGAGGGATAACCCGCGAAAGCGAGCAAATTTCGGTCAGAAAATAAAGGATCGATCACAGCCGTCGGTCTTTCATTGACGCCGCCATAAATGAGTTGCGACAGTCCAACCATCCCGCTAGGGCGCACCCCGCTACCCGTGTAGAGCAGCGAATTTACGGGTGATCCCGGGAATGTTTCAGCCGCAATAAATTGCCGTGCCGAACCCCGTCGCGTCGAGGCGCGAACCAACTGGGAGAGCTGAGCCCGTGGGTCGTTTCATGTTCCGCCGATTGAGTCCCAGGGTGCCCGATACGACGCACGCGCGGCGTCCGGCCTGTGGATAAGTGGGTTACTGGAAAGTAGCTCCACATTCAGAACGGGTAAAACGGACTTACGGGTCGTTAGAATGTTCGAAACGTGGACCTAATGGATCCGCCCCACCGCCCCACCCCCGGCGGCGGGAGGGACGCGCGCGCCACCCACCCAGCGCAAGGATGGCGCCCGAGCCGCGCGGGTGCGAGACGCAACGGCGCGCGACCCGGCACGGGCAGTAGGCGCCTCGTGCCCGCGCGGGGCTCGTGGCGCGAACGGCGAGCAACCACGCACGGACCGCGTCGCGCCCCGATTGGGCGCAGCCACAGCAACCGACACGCCAGCGTGGGCCGGGAGCGGGGCGGGCACCTTTTTGGTGGAGTGGCTGAGCCCGGTGGGCAGTGGCGGTGGCCACGCTTTCGCCGCGTTCACCTACCTCGCCACCGTGGCTGACTTTCGGTGGCGGAGGTGGAGGTCTGCGGTCAGGGGGTTACGTCGTCGAACTCGCAGGCCTTGATGCCGAGTATGAGTCGGCGGAGGGCGGCGCCGGAGGCCGTCACCACCGTCGCCGGGTCGTCGCTCTCGCGGAGGTGGCGGCGGGTGCCGGTGAGGCCTGTGGCGACCTCGACGCAGTTCGATGCGCCGGCTTCGCTGAAACTCGACTTCTGCCACCTGAGCTGAGACATGCGCGCCCTCCTAGAGCAGGGGGTAGAGGAGCCGCTGGATCAGTCCCAACGAGTCCTTCACCGCGTGGGACTCCGGCGACACTGCTGCGTCCACCGGTGGCAACGCCGCCCCTTGCAGACTAGCGAACCAACCCTGGTACTTGGCGATCGAGTCTTCGTCCTCAAGATAGAGGTCCCGTTCGATGTGCGATACGAGCGCCGTGCTCAGCTTGGGCTCGCTCGGCTCGATCACCATGAAGCCGGTGCCGAAAGCCACGGCACCCTCGAAGGGGAGGATCTGGATCGTCACATGCGGCAGCCGGGAGGCCTCGATCAGCCGCAGCAGTTGGCCGCGCATGATGTCGCGGTCGCCCAACGAGGCATGCAGCGCGGCTTCATGGATGACCGTTTGCAGCCGAGTCGGCGGTTCGCCCAAGAGGATGCTCTGACGTTGCATGCGGAATGCGATGGCCGCTTCCCGTTCTTCGGGTGAAGCCTCGGCGTATCCGCCCCGGTACATCGCGCGTACGTAGTTCTCGGTTTGCAGCAAGCCGGGAATGAATGTCGGCTCGTAACTGCTCAGGGCTACCGCTCCGGCCTCCAGCTCGGCGAGATCGAGGTGGGGCTCACCCAGGATCTTGCGGTAGTCGCTCCACCACCCCTTGCCCGGCTGCTGCCCCAACTCGTTCAAGGCTTCGATAAATGGCGTAGAACTTGCACCGCAGGCTGCAGTGAGTAGCCGTACCCGATCGGGAGTGAGGCTCGTCTTGCCCGCCTCGACATTGCTCAAGTGCGGCTGCTTCAAGCCGAGCAAGGCCGCAGCATCGGTCGACGACAGCCCGGCCTGCTCGCGGAGCCGCCGAACTTCCGCACCGAAACGGCGCTGACGATACGTCGGCTTGGTCCTCAGCCCCACGCGGCCCTCCCTGATCGACGGAGCCAGTCTTGCTCAGGGCTTCGAACCTCGTCCACTCCGTAACCGCATCCCGCCAAGGCAGTTGTATAACTAAGCCCAAATCGCTTACTGTGAGTGTGGTTTCGATCACAGAGCGCCGCATCCCAACCGGAGGTTGTTGCCATGAGCCCCGACGAACCCTGGTCCTTCCGCCTGTTCATCCCGCGCGATCCGCAGTCAGTCGGCATCGTGCGGGCGACGCTCCGCAGCATCCTGGAGGCGGCACGCCTCAACTGCATCGTGGATACCGCCGAGTTGCTCGTGTCCGAGCTCGTAACGAACGCCCACCGCCACGCCGACACGGACGCGTTCGTCAGCATGGACTACGCACCCAAGGAGCTCTGCGTCAGCGTGTGGGACGCCGGCCCGGGGTTGTCGGTGGCGGCGGTGGAGCCTGACGCGGAGGCGGAGCGGGGGCGCGGTCTGCCGCTCGTCGATGCGCTGGCCGATGAGTGGGGCGTGGCCCGGCACCATGACAAGGGCGCCGGGGTGAGCGGCAAGGGGGTTTGGTTCCGGTTGCGGCCGGGGGCGGGGCGGGGATGACGGAGGGCGCCCACGTGGCCATGGGCGCCCTCCGGTTCGGACGGGCGTACGTACGTGGTTACGCGGCGCCGACTACGTCCTTCTCCTCGGCGAAGTGGCAGGCGGATTCGTGTGCGACCGGGGTGTCGGAGTCCACGAAGCGCTGCGGGATGGCGAGGAGGGGCTCCTCCTCCGCGCACTTGGCCTCGGCCTTCCAGCAGCGGGTGCGGAAGCGGCAGCCGGAGGGCGGGTTGGCCGGGGAGGGGACGTCGCCGGAGAGGATGATGCGCTCGCGGTGCTCGCGCGCCTCGGGGTCGGGGACGGGGACGGCGGAGAGCAGGGCCTGGGTGTAGGGGTGGGTGGGGTGCTCGTAGATCTCGGTGTCGGTGCCGATCTCGGCCATCTTCCCGAGGTACATGACGCCGACGCGGTCGGAGATGTGCCGGACGATGGACAGGTCGTGGGCGATGAAGATGTAGGAGAGGTTGAACTCGTCCTGGAGCTTCTCCATCAGGTTGATGACCTGCGCCTGGACGGAGACGTCCAGCGCCGACACCGGCTCGTCGCAGATGATGATCTCGGGATTGAGCGCGAGGCCGCGGGCGATGCCGATGCGCTGGCGCTGGCCACCGGAGAACTGGTGCGGATAGCGGTTGATGTACTCGGGGTTGAGGCCCACGACATCCAGCAGGTCACGGACCTTCTGGCGGCGGTCGCCCTTGGGGGCTACCTCGGGGTGGATCTCGTACGGCTCGCCGACGATGTCGCCGACGGTCATCCGGGGGTTCAGGGACGTGTAGGGATCCTGGAACACCATCTGGATATTGCGGCGGACGGCCTTCTGGGCCCGGCCGGTCAGCTTGGTGATGTCCTGGCCCTTGTAGAAGACTTCACCGGCCGTGGCTTGCTCAAGGTTCATCAGCAGTTTGGCGACGGTGGACTTGCCGCAGCCGGACTCACCGACGATGCCGAGGGTCTCGCCCTGGTACAGCTCGAAGGAGATGCCATCGACAGCCTTGACGGCGCCGATGTGCCGTTTGAAGACGATGCCCTGGGTGAGTGGGAAGTGCTTCACCAGGTTGCGCACCTGGAGGATGGGCTCGCGCTCCTTAGAGGGCTCAGCCATGGATCGTCTCCTTCCAGTGGTGGCACGCGCTGCCGCGGCCGGGAAGCTCGGAGCCGTCCCGCTCCGTCACCGGGTGCAGTACGGGTACCTCGGTCCGGCAGATGTCCGTGGCGACCTCGCAGCGTGGGTTGAAGGCGCACCCGACCGGAACTCGCAGCAGGTTGGGCGGCAGGCCCTTGATCGCGTAGAGCTCCTGGCCCTTCTGGTCCAAGCGCGGGATCGACTGAAGCAGACCCTTGGTGTAGGGGTGCGCGGGGCGCTTGTAGAGCTCGTGCACCGGGGCCGTCTCGACGATCCGGCCCGCGTACATCACCGCGATCTTGTCGGCGACATCCGCCACCACGCCCAGGTCGTGGGTGATGAGGATCAGGCCCATGTTGAACTCGCGCTGGAGCTCGGCGAGAAGGTCCATGACCTGTGCTTGGACGGTGACGTCCAGGGCGGTGGTGGGCTCGTCGGCGATGATCAGGTCCGGTTCGAGGGAGAGAGCCATCGCGATCATGATGCGCTGGCGCATACCGCCGGAGAACTGGTGGGGGTAGTCCCCCACCCGCTCCCTGGCGGCGGGGATGCGGACCCGGTCCATCAGCTCGATGGACTTGGCCTTGGCATCCTTCTTGCTGAGGCCCTGGTGGACCCGGTACATCTCGCCGAGTTGGTAGCCGACGGAGAGGACCGGGTTCAGCGAGGAGAGCGCGTCCTGGAAGATCATGGCGATCTTCCGGCCGCGGATCTTCCGGCGTTCCTCGCCCGACATCTTGAGCATGTCCTGGCCGCGGAAAAGGATCTCGCCCTGCGGGATCTTTCCGGGCGGCATGTCCAGGATGCCCATGATGGCCTGAGCGGTGACGGACTTGCCGGAGCCGGACTCGCCGAGCACGGCGAGCGTCTCTCCCGCGGCCACGGTGTAGTTGACGCCATTGACAGCCTTGGCGACGCCCTCGCGGGTATGGAACTCCACGTGCAGGTCCCGGACTTCCAGGAGCGGAGTCGTCTCCGGCGACGGCGACCGTCGGGGAACAGGTGCGGTCTGATCGGTGATGGTCATATACGCCTCCCTCAGCGCAGCTTGGGGTCGAAGGCGTCGCGGACCACGTCGCCGAGCATGATGAAGGCCAGCACGGTGATGCTGAGTGCGGCCGCTGGGAAGAGCAGCGCGTGCGGCGCGGTGAGCCAGCGGTCCTGGGCGTCGCTGATCATCAGGCCCCACGAGATGTTGGGGGCCTGGATGCCGATACCCAGGTAGGACAGCGCAGCCTCGGCCGCGATGTAGACGCCGAGGTTCATCGTCGAGATGACGATGATCGGTGCCAGCGTGTTCGGCAGGATGTGCCGGAACGCGATGCGGTTGGAGCTCGCCCCGAGCGCCCTCGCCGCCGTGACGTAGTCGTTGTACTTGTTGGCGATGACTTCCCCGCGCATGATCCGGAAAACCTGGGGCCAGCCGAGCACGGCCATGACCAGGGAGACCGTCCAGACGTTGCCGGTCTGGAACATCGACATGATCAGCAAGCCGCCGACGAGGATCGGCAGGGCGTAGAAGATCTCGGCGATGCGGGAGACGATCCCGTCGACCCAGCCGCCGCGCAGGCCGGCGAGCATGCCGATGATTCCGCCGACCAGGGTGGTCATGACGCTCGTCGCGACACCGACGATGATCGAGTTGCGGGTGCCCCAGACGGTGCGGGTGTAGATGTCGCAGCCCTGGACGTCGTAGCCGAAGATGTGACCCGCGCTCGGCCCGTTCAGGGAGTTGGACAGGTCGCAGAAGCCGTCGCTGAACGGGCTGCGCGAGGTGAACAGGCCGGGCGCGACCGCCACCACCAGCAGGAGGAGGATCAGCAGCCCCGAGCCGATGAACATCGGCCGCTTGCGCAGGTCGATCCAGCCGTCTCTGAGCAGGCTGGCCTCACGGGACTTGCCCTCGGGCTCGGGAGCCTTGTCGCCCCCTACGGGAGACGGCCGTTCGATGATCTGTTCACTCATAGCGGATCCTTGGGTCGAGCACGGCGTAGAGGACGTCTACGACGAGGTTGGCCACCAGGAAGATGAGCACGAGGAGGGTGACCAGCCCCACCACGACGGGCCCCTCGTGCAGGTACACGGACTGGGCCAACTGCCCGCCGATGCCGGGAAGGTTGAAGATCTTCTCGGTGATGATCGCGCCACCCATCAGCGCACCGAGGTCCATACCGAGGAAGGTGATGACCGGGATGAGCGAGTTGCGCAGGGCGTGGACGCCGATGACCCGGCGCCGCGGGAGACCCTTGGCGATAGCGGTCCGCACGTAGTCGGCGCGGACCGATTCCATCATGCTCGCTCTGGTCAGGCGCGCGATGTACGCCATCGACGCGGAGGCGAGAACGAAGCCGGGCAGCACGTAGCTGGCCGGCCAGCCGTCCTCGATACCGGCGACCGGGGTGAGCTTCCACTGGACGCCGAATTCGAGTTGGAGCACGTTGCCGAGCACGAAGACCGGGACCGAGATGAGCAGCAGTGTGGTGACCAGGACCAGGTTGTCGATGAACTTGCCCTTGCGCAACGCCGAGAAGACGCCGGCGACGATGCCGATGGCCGCCTCGAACCCGAACGCCGTCAGGGAGAGTTTCAAGGTGACTGGGAAGCCCTGGGCGACGATCTGCGAGATCTCCCGGCCGGTGTACGTCTGGCCGAGGTTACCGGTGAGTACACCGCTGATGTAGTGCCAGTACTGGAGGTACAGCGGATCATTCAGGTGGTATTGCGCCCGCAGCAGCGCTGCGACGTGCGGGTCCTGCTTCTCTCCCATCAGGGACTGGATCGGGTCGCCCGGTAGCAAGAACACCAGGCAGTAGATAAGAAAGGTGACGCCTATCAGTACAGGGATCGCCTGCAGGACGCGGCGTACGACGAATCGGCCCATCGGAACTCCATCAGGGGGCTGACCCGTACCGGTGCCGGGTGGACGGCGGCTGGCCGGACGGGGAACGGCGAACAGGGTGAGCAGGGGAGGACATACGTTGTGCAGTCCCCCTCTGCCCACCCTGGAGCCGCCACTCAGGTGGACGGTCGGATCGACTCAGCTGACCTTGACGGTGTCCCAGAGGACCTGGTGGCCGACGACGTTCATGCCGGTGATGTTGTTGCTGAACCCGCCGTTGAGCCGGTAGAAGTACACCGGAATGTACGGCATGTCATTCAGGACGACGTCGTCGGCCTTCTGGTATGCCTTGACCGCATCGGCCGGCGTGGCAGCGGTGTCACCCTGGACCAGCAGCTTCTCGAACTGGTTGTTCGTGTAGCCCGCGTAGTTGGAGCCGTTCTGGATGGCGTCCTTGGAGAAGATCGGGCGGAGGTAGTCCTCCATGTTCGGGTAGTCCATGCTCCAGCCCATCCGGAACGCGCCCTTGTAGGTCTTGGCCTGCAGAGCGTTCAGGATGGTCGGGAACTGCTGGAACGGCTTGGCCGTCACCTTGATGCCGAGGGCACTCTGGATCTCGTTGGCCACGGCCGTGACCCAGGTCTTGTGGTCGCCGTCCGCGTTGTACCCGATCTCCAGGGTGTTGCCGGGCAGGCCGCCGCTCTGCTTGTACAGCGCCTTGGCCTTGGTCGGGTTGTACGTGCAGGCCTCGCCGCAGGCGCCCTTGCGGTAGCCGTCGATCATCGGGGGCATGTAGTCGTCCGCCGGGGTGCGCGCCCCGAGGAAGATCTTGTTCGCGATGGTGCTGCGGTCGATCGCCATCGAGATGGACTTGCGCAGATCGGCGTTCTGGAACGCCTTGTTGTACTTCAGCGGGAAGCCGATGTAACCGACCGCGGAGTCCGCGATGTCGAGGGTGTGGCCCGGCAGGTCCTTCTTGTACGTGGCCAGACCCGAGGTCGGCACATTGATGTCGATGTCGAGGTTGCCCGCGACCAGGTCCTTGTACGCCGTGTCCAGGTCCGAGTAGATCTTGAAGTTGATGCCCTTGACGGCGTATTGCGAGGCATCGGGGAACTTGGCGTACTTGGTGACGGTGACCGACTGATTGTCGATCATCTTCCCCTTCATCTCGTAGGGGCCGTCACCGATCGGCGCCCGGCCGAATGCCTTCGGGTCCTTGAAGAACGCCTTGGGCAGCGGCACGAAGGAGGTGAAGGACAGTTGCGAGGGGAAGGCCGAGAACGCGCCGCTCAGCGTCACCTGGAGGGTGTTGGCGTCAATGGCCTTCAGACCGGTCAGGCCCTTGGCCGTGACCTTCTTGCCTGCGCCGGGGTTGAGGGCGCTGTAGCCCTCAATGTGACTGAAGAGGGGGTTGGTGTTCTGCGCGTTGTCCTGGTTGGCACCGTAGTTCCACGCGTCTATGTAGGACTGCGCGGTGACCGCCTCGCCGTTGTGGAAGGTGTAGCCCGGCTTGAGCTTGATCGTCCAGACCTTGTTGCCCGTCGAGGTAATGGACTGAGCCTGGTCGTTGACGACCTTGTTGTTCGCATCCAGCTTCGTCAGCCCGACGAAGAGGGCGTGGATGACCTGGCCGCCCTCGGTCTCGTACGTGTTCGTCGGGATCAGCGGGTTCTGCGGCTCGCCGATCTCCATGGACACAATGCCGTTCGACTTGCTGCTGGAGTTGCCGTTGTCACCACCACCACCACAAGCGGTAGCTGCCAGGGCGATGATGGTCGCACCTACGACCCACTTGGCGCTCTTGGCACCGCGCATGGGTTTGCCTCCTCAGGAATTCACTGTCAGTACGTGAGAAACGCCGGCACACCACTGACACCCCTGACAGTGGAACCGGCCGCCTGTGCTCGCGAGTCGGCGCTCCCCAAAAGCGCTTGGACCCAATGACCCGAGCTCAACAGGTCCAACTATCGAGCACGTTTAGTCAATGAGCTACATCCAAATGGTCTCGCTTTGATCACATCAGGCGTAAACCATCTCCCAATGCGGACATTTGGAACGCAGACAGACGCCCGCGAAACGGACTGTTAACACAACTTCCGGTGACAAGTGTCCGCTATCCGGGCACCCACGGCTGAAAAGAGGTTGCGGTCCACCCCTGGAGCCGTTGAAACTCTACGCGGGTCATCATGTCTCGTGGGCCCGTTGTCGCGCTGCCGTCATTGGCGTAACCACGACAAAGCCTCCCGCCACACGAAAAACGGCCCGGCCCCCTCGCTGACGCGAGGGGGCCGGGCCGTTTCATATGCCGTATGTCGTACACGCGCAACCTCAGCGGCGGGAAGGATTACCGCTTGGCGCGGGAGGCGGCGCGGCCGCGCTCCTTCTGGTCCAGGACGACCTTGCGGATGCGGACGGTCTCGGGGGTGACCTCGATGCACTCGTCGTCGCGGCAGAACTCCAGGGACTGCTCCAGGGAGAGCCTGCGCGGCGGCACCACGTTCTCGGTGTTGTCGGCCGAGGCGGCGCGCATGTTGGTGAGCTTCTTCTCCTTGGTGATGTTCACGTCCATGTCGTCGGAGCGCGAGTTCTCACCAATGATCATGCCCTCGTAGACCTCGGTGCCGGCCTCGACGAAGATGACGCCCCGCTCCTGGAGGTTGATCATCGCGAAGGGCGTCACCGAGCCCGTGCGGTCCGCGACCAGCGAGCCGTTGTTACGCGTGCGCAGCTCGCCGAACCAGGGCTCGTGGCCCTCGAAGATGGAGTGCGCGATGCCCGTGCCGCGGGTCTGGGTCAGGAACTCGGTACGGAAACCGATGAGGCCCCGGGACGGGACGATCCATTCCATGCGGACCCAGCCGGAGCCGTGGTTGGTCATCGTCTCCATACGGCCCTTGCGGGTCGCCATCAACTGGGTGATGGCGCCGAGGTACTCCTCGGGGGAGTCGATGGTCATCCGCTCGATCGGCTCGTGCAGCTTGCCGTCGATCTGCTTGGTGACGACCTGCGGCTTGCCGACGGTGAGTTCGAAGCCCTCCCGGCGCATGGTCTCGATGAGGATGGCGAGCGCCAGCTCGCCGCGGCCCTGGACCTCCCAGGCGTTGGGGCCCTCGGTGGGCAGCACCCGCAGCGAGACATTGCCGACCAGCTCGCGGTCGAGGCGGTCCTTGACGAGGCGGGCGGTGACCTTGTGGCCCTTGCCGCCCTTGCCGACGAAGGGGGAGGTGTTGGTGCCGATGGTCATCGAGATCGCGGGCTCGTCGACCGAGATCAGCGGGAGGGCGATCGGGTTCTCCGGGTCGGCGAGGGTCTCGCCGATCATGATGTCCGGGATGCCGGCGACCGCGCAGATGTCACCGGGGCCGGCCGACTCGACGGGCCTGCGGGTGAGCGCCTCGGTCATCATCAGCTCGGTGAGGCGGACCGAGGAGATCGAGCCGTCGCGCTTGATCCACGCGACGGTCTGGCCCTTCTTCAGGTGGCCCTGCTCGACACGGAGCAGCGCGATACGGCCGAGGAAGTTGTCGGCGTCCAGGTTGGTGACGTGGGCCTGCAGCGGCGCCGCGTCGTCGTAGACCGGGGCCGGGACGCTGCTGAGCAGCGTGGAGAAGAACGGCTCCAGGCTGTCGCTGTCGGAGGGGACGGTGCCGTCCTCCGGCTTGGTGAGGGAGGCGATGCCGTCGCGTGCGCACGCGTAGACGATCGGGAACTCGATCTGCTCCTCGGTGGCGTCCAGGTCGAGGAAGAGGTCGTACGTCTCGTTGACGACCTCGTCGATCCGGGAGTCCGGGCGGTCGGTCTTGTTGATGCAGAGGATCACCGGCAGCTTGGCGGTGAGCGCCTTGCGCAGCACGAAACGGGTCTGCGGCAGCGGGCCCTCCGAGGCGTCGACGAGGAGGACGACCGCGTCCACCATCGACAGGCCGCGCTCCACCTCGCCGCCGAAGTCGGCGTGGCCGGGGGTGTCGATGATGTTGATGGTGATGACGTCGCCACCCCCCTTGGGGTGGTACTTCACGGCCGTGTTCTTCGCGAGAATGGTGATGCCCTTCTCGCGCTCCAGGTCGTTGGAGTCCATCATCCGGTCGTCCAGATGCTGGTGAGCGGCGAAGGCACCGGCCTGCTTGAGCATGGCGTCTACGAGGGTCGTCTTGCCGTGGTCGACGTGGGCGACGATGGCGACGTTACGGATGTCATGGCGCGTGGGCACTGCGGCGCTTCTCCCGGGATTGTGGGTGGCGGCGCGCCCCCTTCGGCACGCCCGCTCGCCGGGCGAGTCAAGCCGCGGCCTCACCCCATGGTACGGGGCCCTGGCGACATCGGTCGCCCGGTCGATTTTTCGCGGGCCGCCCCGCGTTCGCGCGGCCTCTAAGAGGCCGCGCGAACAGGCGGGGTGGAGGAAGGAGCGGGGCGAGGGGCAAGTCTGGCAAGGCGGAGGTGGGGGCACCTCCCAGCGGTAGCTGGGGGAGGAGGCGACGCGATGGGGGTGCCCCCTGCTCGAGCGGAGCCGAGAGCTTGGTGGGGGCACCTCCCGGACGGAGTCTGGGGGAGAGTCGTTGACCGACGACAACGCCGCCAGGCGCCGCCCATCAGCACGCGACGCCGCCCCGCCTGTTCGTGCGGCCTCTTAGCGCTTCGGCGCCGTCACGGCTTTGCGGAAGCCGATGTCCTGGTAGCGCGGGGTCGCGAGGCCGAAGGCGCCCGCGTTTGCGACGGAAGGGGCCAGCGCGACGAGCTCGGGGCGCTGGAAGAGGGGGATGGAGGCGGCGGCGGCCCAGATACGGGCGTCGGCGCGGGCTGTGAGGCGGCGGGCGTTGGCGGGGTCGAGTTCGGTGGCGGCCTGGTCGAGCAGCAGGTCGATCTGGTCGGTGCCGACGCGGGTGTAGTTCTGCTCGACGGTGAGCGAGCCGTCGGGGGCGGGGAGCGGCTTGGCGAAGATGGGGCGGGCGTCGGTGGCGGGATAGGCGGTGCCGGGCCAGGAGTAGAGGGCCAGGTCGAAGTCTCCGGAGGCGACGTGGTCGCGGAAGAAGCTGTCGTCGGCCACGCGCAGCACGCGGGTGCGGATGCCGATCGCGGCGAGGTCGCGGGCGATGCGGTCGCCGGCCCGGTCCAGAGCCGGGGAGGACCGCGGCAGGACGAGGCGCAGGGTGAGGGGCGTCTGCCACTCCTTGCGCTTGAGCTGCTTGTCGTCGGCGGGGGCGGGGCCGCCGGCGGTCCCGGCCGCGGCGGCGAGCAGGGCCCTGGCGGATTTGACGTCGGCGGTGCCGAGGGCGGAGGAGTGGTCCGCGTAGCCGTCCTGGGAGGCGAGGAGGAAGTGGTTGCCGAGGGGCTCATAGGGCAGGCCGAGAGGTTTGAGTGCGGCGGTGGCGAGGGCCCGGCGGTCGATGGCGCGGGCGACGGCGTGCCGGACGCGCTCGTCGGCGAGCGGGCCGGAGCTGCCGTTGAGGGCGAGCTGGGAGTAGGACGCCCCGGGGGCCTTATGGAGGGACAGGTTCCGGTCGCGGTGTGCGGCGGTGTAGTCGGAGGGATCAATTTCGGCCACATCGAGCTTTCCGGCCGCGATCGCGGCGGGCCGCTCGCCGCGATCCACCGCGGTCAGCACGATCTGGTCCAGCTTGGCGGGCGCGCCCCACCACCGCTTGTTGCGGACGAGGGTGACGGTGCCGGCGCGGGGATCCACTGCCCGCACCGCGAAGGGGCCGGCTGCCGCGGGGAGGCCGGTGCGGGCGGCGTCGTTGAAGGCGTCGGCGCGGGCGGTCACGGCCCGGGGGTACAGCGGGGTGAAGAGGGCGCGCCAGTCGGCGTAGGGCTTGGCGAACGTCACCCGGACCTCGCGGGCGTCCGCGCCCTGCTGGATGTCCGTGATCCGGTCGTACCCGGCATTGCGCGCCGTCCAGTACGCGCTGTCCCTGCCGCGCAGCGCCTTCCACTGCGCGGCGAAGTCGGCCGCGTCGATCGCACGGCCGTCGCTCCACCGGGCTTCGGGGTTGAGCTTGTACGCGACCACCTGCTTCGGCTCGGTCGCCACGACATCCGCCGACGCCAGATAATCCTCGTCCCGCTGCGGGCGGCCCCGCCCGTCGAGCCGGAAGAGCGCGGGCAGCGCCGCACCCGTCACCAGCCGCGTCGTGCCGTCGGCGCCCGGCTGGAAGGCGTTCAGCGTGCTCGGCAGCGCGTCCACCGCCCAGCGGAGCTTGCCTCCGTCCCGTACCGCCGCCCGCGGATACGCCGCCACATCCGTGCCGGCCGCCGGATCCTCCGCCGTACCGGAGGAGCACCCGGCCAGTACCAGGACGGCGGCCAGACCCGCGACGGCCGCCGCTCGACCGCACGGAACGGGCCTCACCATGCGCACGCTGCTGGACATCATCGAATACCTCCGCGGGCTCTACGGGCGCCGGCCCGGTCCGGCGTACGCCGTGGGCATGATCACCTGGCGGTATTTGTCGCTTATCGCACCTACTCAAAGCGACGGCGCCGCCCTCGCCCGGCCGACACGGCGCGATGCGGCTCCGGCGCCACCCGGGCGGCCCATCGGCGGAACGCCCGGGAAGCTGCGCGAAAGGCTCTGTGGCCCCGCGGGCCGAGCGGTGTGAGGATGGCAAGGAAAGGTTCCGATCGGTGCAGATCCCTTCCCAAGCACGACTGTGACGCGCGACACTCGCTGGGCGTCAGCGTCGCACCCGCAGAGTGGCGGAGGTGAAGGTCCGGTATGTCCCTTCAGGAAGAGCTGGATACCGTTCAGCATCGGCTGAATGATCTGCTCCGGTGTGTGAGCCGGCTGGAGCAGCAGGTCGGTGGCAGTCTCGACATGCGGCGCGTACGCGCCGACGCGACGCGCCTCGGTGAGAGCATGGCGCTGCTGCGCGAGAGCGCGCCGAAAGAAGCCGCACGGGAACGTCCGGAGATGGTGACGATCCCGGACGCGCCGTACGACCCGAAAATGTGGGCCGGAGAGCGGGACGACGAGGGTCTGGGGTCCCCGTACCGGCACGCGCCGTAGGCAGGGCGGCAAAGGCGCCGATCCCTGCCCCCACTCCTCCGGAGTAACCCTTGGCCACCGAAACCTCTGAAGCATCCGAGATCTCTGACGGCAGTCATCCCACCCGCCACGGCGTCCACGCGCCGGGGCGGGCGGCGATCGCGGCACCACACCTGCGCACCGACAGGTGGTGGGTGTCACCGCTGGTGACCGCGCTCGGGCTGACGGCATTTGTCGCGTACTCGACGTGGCGGGCTTTCGCGAACAGCAACTACTACACCGAGCCGTACGTCTCGCCGTTCTACTCCCCCTGCCTCGGCACCAACTGCGCGGACATGCCGCTGGGCGCCCGATGGCCGCTGTTCGGGGACTGGTGGGGGCTCTCCCCCGCCCTCCTGGTGCTGATCTTCCCGCTCGGCTTCCGGCTGACCTGCTACTACTACCGCAAGGCGTACTACCGCGGCTTCTGGGCCGCGCCACCCGCCTGCGCCGTCCCCGAGCCGCACGCGAAGTACACCGGCGAGACGCGGTTCCCGCTGATCCTGCAGAACATCCACCGGTACTTCTTCTACTTCGCGATCCCGGTCGCGGGGATTCTCACATACGACGTCGTGCTCGGCTTCCGCGACCAGCACGGCCACTGGGGCCACGCCGGTCTCGGGACGCTCATCCTCCTCATCAACATCGTCCTGATCTGGGCGTACACCTTCTCCTGCCACTCCTGCCGGCACATTGTCGGCGGCCGCCTCAAGCACTTCTCCCGGCATCCGGTCCGCTACCGCCTCTGGAGCTGGGCCGGGAAGCTGAACACCCGGCACATGCAGCTCGCCTGGGCCTCGCTGATCAGCGTGGCGGTCGCGGATTTCTACGTCTATCTGGTCGCCAGTGGCGCGTTCCACGATCCGAGGTTTTTCTGATGACGCAGGTCGAGCGGCACACCTACGACGTGGTCGTGGTCGGCGCGGGAGGCGCCGGTCTGCGCGCCGCCATCGAGGCCCGCGAGCAGGGCATGCGGACAGCGGTCATCTGCAAATCGCTCTTCGGCAAGGCCCACACCGTGATGGCCGAGGGCGGCATCGCCGCCAGCATGGGCAACGCCAATCCGAACGACAACTGGGAGACACACTTCCGCGACACCATGCGCGGCGGGAAGTTCCTCAACCACTGGCGGATGGCCGAACTGCACGCCCAGGAGGCCCCGGACCGGGTCTGGGAGCTGGAGACCTGGGGCGCGCTCTTCGACCGTACGAAGGACGGCCGGATCTCCCAGCGCAATTTCGGGGGCCATGAGTACCCGCGCCTGGCGCACGTCGGCGACCGGACCGGCCTGGAGCTGATCCGCACCCTCCAGCAGAAGATCGTCTCATTGCAGCAGGAGGACTTCCGCGAGCACGGCGACTACGAGGCCCGCCTCAAGGTCTTCCAGGAGTGCACGGTCACCCGCGTCCTCAAGACTCCGGCCGACAGCGGCTCCGCCGCGGGCCCCAAGGTGAGCGGCGTCTTCGGCTACGTACGCGAAAGCGGCCGTTTCTTCGTCATCGACGCCCCCGCCGTCGTGCTGGCCACCGGCGGGATCGGCAAGTCCTTCAAGGTGACCTCCAACTCCTGGGAGTACACCGGCGACGGGCACGCCCTGGCGCTGCTCGCGGGCGCGCCGCTGATCAACATGGAGTTCGTGCAGTTCCACCCCACCGGAATGGTCTGGCCGCCGTCGGTGAAGGGCATCCTGGTCACCGAGTCCGTGCGCGGCGACGGCGGGGTGCTGCGCAACAGCGAGGGCAAGCGCTTCATGTTCGACTACATCCCGGATGTCTTCAAGGAGAAGTACGCCCAGTCCGAGGAGGAGGCCGACGGCTGGTACACCGACCCCGAGCACCATCGCCGGCCGCCCGAGCTGCTCCCCCGCGACGAGGTCGCCCGCGCCATCAACTCCGAGGTCAAGGCGGGCCGGGGCTCCCCGCACGGCGGTGTCTTCCTCGACGTCTCGACCCGGATGTCCGCCGAGGAGATCAAACGGCGGCTGCCGTCGATGTACCACCAGTTCAAGGAGCTCGCCGACGTCGACATCACCGCCGAGCCCATGGAGGTCGGGCCGACCTGCCACTACGTGATGGGCGGAGTCGACGTCGACCCCGACTCGGCCGCCGCCACCGGCGTCCCCGGGCTCTATGCCGCCGGCGAGGTCGCGGGCGGCATGCACGGCTCCAACCGGCTCGGCGGCAACTCCCTCTCCGACCTGCTGGTATTCGGCCGCCGGGCCGGCCTGCACGCCGCCGAGTACGCGGCCGCCCAGACCACCCGCCCCCTTGCCGACGGTACGCAGATCGACGACGCCGCTGCCGAGGCGCTGGGGCCGTTCAGCGTCGAGGACGGGGCGGAGAACCCGTACACCCTCCACCAGGAGCTCCAGCAGACCATGAACGACCTGGTCGGTATCATCCGCCGCCAGGGCGAGATGGCCGAGGCCCTCACCCGCCTCGACGCGCTCAGGCTGCGCGCCCGCCGCGCCGGGGTCGAGGGGCACCGCCAGTTCAACCCCGGCTGGCACCTCACGCTCGACCTGCGGAACATGCTCCTGGTCAGCGAATGCGTCGCGCGTGCCGCCCTCGAACGTACCGAGAGCCGTGGCGGCCACACCCGCGACGACCACCCCGAGATGGACCGCCGCTGGCGCAAGGTGAATCTCGTCTGCGCCATCGCCGACGACGCCGGCCCCGGGCAGATCGCACTCACCCGCCGCGACATGGCTCCGATCCGCGCCGACCTGCTCGACCTCTTCGAACAGGACGAGCTGCTCAAGTACCTCACCGACGAGGAGCTGAGCGCGTGAGCACCTACCTGGCCCACTTCAAGGTCTGGCGCGGCGACCCCGACGGTGGCGCCCTCCAGGACTACGACGTCGAGGTCAACGACGGCGAGGTCGTCCTCGACATCATCCACCGCCTCCAGGCCACCCAGGCCCAGGACCTCGCCGTCCGCTGGAACTGCAAAGCCGGCAAATGCGGTTCGTGCAGCGCGGAGATCAACGGACGGCCCCGGCTGCTGTGCATGACCCGCATGTCCGTCTTCGGGCGCGAGGACGTCATCACCGTCACCCCGATGCGGGCGTTCCCGGTGATCCGGGACCTGGTGACGGACGTCTCCTTCAACTACGCCAAGGCGCGAGAAATCCCCGCGTTCGTCCCCCCGGAGGGGCTGAAGCCCGGCGAATACCGGATGACCCAGGACGATGTGGAGCGGTCCCAGGAGTTCCGCAAATGCATCGAGTGCTTCCTGTGCCAGGACACGTGCCACGTCGTCCGCGACCACGAGGAGAACAAGGCCGCCTTCGCGGGGCCGCGATTCCTGATGCGCATCGCCGAGCTCGACATGCACCCTCTTGACGCTG
The DNA here is from genome assembly GCF_005047355.1 of Actinacidiphila oryziradicis. GTDB lineage: Bacteria > Actinomycetota > Actinomycetes > Streptomycetales > Streptomycetaceae > Actinacidiphila > Actinacidiphila oryziradicis. Next base: position 84,877 of record NZ_SUMC01000026.1, on the reverse strand, counting down.
CCGCCGAGGCTGGGCTGGACCGCAAGGTCTCCGCCCAGGACGAGCACGGGCTCGGGTACTGCAACATCACCAAGTGCTGTACGGAAGTGTGCCCCGAACACATCAAAATCACCGACAATGCGCTCATCCCGCTCAAAGAGCGGGTCGTCGACCGCAAGTACGATCCCCTGGTCTGGCTGGGTGCGAAGATCCGTCGCCGGGCGTAACGGTTGCCGGGTACCCCGGCGCGGGTTCGCCCCGCCTGCCGGGGCCCTCGCCGGGCCGGCCGCAGCGGCTGTACCGGGTGCCCCCGGCGAAGCACCGCCCCGCCCATGGTGGGCACCCGGCGCCGGCAGCCTCAGCCTCAGAAGAGGCTGAGGAGTTCGTCCACGGTCATTTCACGGGTCGGCTCACCGCCAGGAATCGCAAGTTCGAACCAGACCGTCTTGCCGCGGTGGGTGCGGCGGGCGCCCCAGCTCTGGCTCAGCAGGGAGACGAGCTGGAGCCCTCGCCCGCCCTCATCCGTATCGCGGGCGCGCCGCCGCCGCGGCTGGGCGAGGGCTTCGTCCCAGACCTCACAGACAAGGGTGCGGTCCAGCAGCAGGCGCAGCCGGATCGCCCCGTCGCCGTGCCGGAGGGCGTTCGTGACGAGTTCGCTGACGAGGAGTTCCGAGGTGTCGATGAGTTCGTGGTGGCCCCAGGCCGAAAGCTGCTCGCGGGTGAGTTCGCGGGCGCGGGCGACCGACTTGGGGTCGGCGTCGAGGGTCCAGTCGCCGACGGAGCCGCTCGGGATGCCTTGGACGCGGGCCATGAGGAGGGCGATGTCGTCCTCGCCATGTGCGGTGTCGAGGCGGGCGAGGACATGGTCGCAGACGTCTTCGAGCGGGCGCTCGGGCTCGTCCAGGGCTTGGCGCAGGGACTCCAGGCCCTCGTCCAGCGGGTGGTTGCGGGACTCGACGAGGCCGTCGGTGTAGAGGGCGAGCAGGGCGCCGTCGGGCAGCTGGATCTCGATTTCCTCGAAGAACTCGCCGCCGACGCCGAGCGGCAGTCCCTCGGGTACGTCGAGGAACATCGCGGGCTCGCCGGGTTCGACGAGGGCGGGCGGCAGGTGGCCGGCGTTGGCGATGATGACGCGCCGGGTGACGGCGTCGTAGACGGCGTAGACGCAGGTCGCGAGGTAGACCTCGGAGAGGTCGTCGGGGCTGGAGCCGCCGCGCTCCTTGCCGGCGTGGCGGCTGCCGCTGTCGACGCCGCTGTCGGTGGGGGTGCCGAGCCCGCGGGCGACCTCGTCGAGGGCGCTGAGCACGTCGGCGGGCTCGATGTCGAGCAGCGCGAGAGTACGTACGGCGGTGCGGAGTTCGCCCATCGCGACGGCGGCACGCAGACCGCGGCCCATGACGTCGCCGACCACGAGAGCGGTGCGGTGGCCGGGGAGTTGGATGACGTCGAACCAGTCGCCGCCCACCTCGGTCTCGACGTTGCCCGCGAGGTAGCGGCAGGCGATGTCGAGGCCGACGGCCTCGGGGTTGCCGGGGGGCAGCAGGCTGCGCTGGAGGATCAGGGCACGCTCGTGCTCGCGGCGGTAGAGGCGGGCGTTGTCGATGAAGACGGCGGCCCGGGCGGCGAGTTCCTCGGCGATCAGCTGGTCGCGTTCGGCGAAGGGTTCGCTGCCCTTGGCGCGGGCGAAGCGGACGAGGCCGAGGACGGTGTCGCGGGCGACGATCGGGACGACGAGGGTGGACTGGACGAGCCCGCCGCCGAGGAGGGAGTCGCCGTCGACGGCCAGCACCTGGGTGCGGGCGGTGCGCAGCACGCCGGCGCAGGCCGAGCTGAAGGGGTAGCGGTGGACGGCACCGACGGGCACGGGGCCGGCTTCGTGGTCGTACGGCGACATGGCGACGGGGGCGTCGGATATGGCGCTGGCGAACGCCACCCGGCGGACCTCGCCACTGCCGTCGGTGGTGCCGACGGGGCCTTCCTCGCCGCGCAGCAGGGCCTGGTAGAGGTCGACGGAGGCGAGGTCGCAGAAGTGCGGTACGGCTACGTCGAGCAGCTCGCGGGCGGTGGTCTCGAGGTCGAGCGAGCTGCCGATCCGGCTGCCGGCCGCATTGAGCAGGGCGAGATTGCGGCGGGTGTCGGCGGCCTCCCGCTCGGCCCGTTGCCGGCTCGTCACATCGGTGGCCAGGGCGGCCACCCCGATCGGCCGCCCGCTGCCGCTGTGCAGCCGGTACAGCGAGAACATCCAGCGCCTGCGGGACCGGCCCGGCAGGGTGCCGACGACCGGCATGTCGGTGACCGGCTCGCCGCTCTCCAGCACCTGGCGCAGCGCGGAGGTGAGCCGGTCGGCCTCGACGCGGGAGAGGAAGTCGTAGGGGTCGAGGCCGCGGACCTCGGCGGCGGGGCGCTGCCAGATCTCGGCGAACCGTTCGTTGACCCGCAGCAGTCTCAGGTCGGTGCCGAAGAGCATGAAGCCCAGCGGTGCCTGTCCGAAGACGGCCTGTGAGGAGGCCAGGTCGGTCTCTATCTGGCGCAGTACGCGGGCCTCGACGGCGATGCAGGACGCGCCGCGGCCGCCGGCGCCGTTCTCCGCGGGCATGACGTAGACCTCGGCGAGCCCCTCGGTGCCGTTCGCGTCGCGGTAGGGCACGAGGCCGACCCACTCGCGGCCGTCGAGGATCTCGGCGATGCGCTCATGCCCTGCCTGCCACTGGTCGGGCGGCATCAAGGCGGTGATGGGGTCCTTGCCGACCGCCTTCGCGGCGGAGAGGCCGAAGAACTCCTCGGCGCGGTCGCTCCACTGCTCGATGCGGCCGTCAGGGTCGAGGGTGAAGGCCGCGACTCGGATGTAGTCGTAGATCGTGCCCACCTGGCTGGCCTGCCAGGTGCTCTGGCCCGGGATCACCGGGTTCCGGGACACGGCGTCGTCGAACGCGGCGTTCTTGGGCACAGCCCTCTGAGCCACAGGGTTCTGGGGCACCGCGGCCCCGGCTGGCACGTCGCTCACTTGCCCGACCCCTCCAGCTCGCTGAGGTGTATCCCCGCACTGCCGCACGGGCCATCCGGTCGGCCCGGCAGCGTGCGGACCGGCTCCGTCCGAGTATTCAGTATTCCCACCACTTCGCACACGGTCTTGACGATCACATCATCATCTCGGCCGGAACGGCCACCTCAATTGCCTCATTCAACTACCCTGTACTGCTAGTTCGAACCGTCAAGGCCCCTTTCGGGGGTCCCTCGGGCACAGCGGTAGGGGTAACCCTCAATCACCGGGCGGCCTGGTCCTCGACGGCAGCGCGAGCTCGAACCATACGGTCTTGCCCAGCGAACCGTGCCGCGTGCCCCAGCGACGGGAGGCGCGGGCGACCAGCTGCAGGCCACGGCCGCCTTCGTCCTCCTCGGTGGCGGCCCGCTCGCGGGGCGGGTCGGGCAGCGGATCGGACACTTCTACGAGGAGTGAAGTACCGCGCACCATCCGGACGCCGATGGGTCCGTGCGCGTACCGCAAAGAATTGGTCACGAGTTCGCTGACCAACAGCACGGTCACATCCGTCATGGGCTCCAGCCCCCATTCGGCCAGCGTCTCGCGGACGTGCCAACGGGCCTGGCGGACCGCGCCGGGCTCGGCGGGGAAGGTCCACGAGGCCGTGCTGCCCTCGGGCAGCACGCCGAGCCGGGCCACCAGCAGTGCCACGTCGTCCGGCTCGCGGCCGGGCACCATGGCGGAGAGCAGTTGGTCGCAGGCGTCCTCCAGGGTGCTGAAGGGCCGTTCCAGGACCGAGCGGGCCCGTTCCAGGCCGGTGCTGATGTCCTCGCCGCGCCTCTCGATCAGGCCATCGGTGTACAGCACCAGCACCGAGCCGTCCGGCACGTCCAGCTCCACCGACTCGAAGTCGACCCCGCTGACCCCCAGCGGCACCCCCGCCGGGGTCTCCACCAACCGCACGTGCCCGTCGGGGCCGACCAGCAGGGGTGGCGGGTGGCCGGCCCGGGCGATGACGGCCTGCCGGGTCGACGGGTCGTAGACCGCGTACACACAGGTCGCCATCCACCCCTCCACCGGGCTCTGGGCAAGGTCGTCGCCGAGGTCGTTGACCCTGCGCAGCAGCTCGTCGGGGGGCATGTCGAGCCCGGCCAGGGTCCGTACGGCGGTACGGATCCGTCCCATCGTCGCGGCGGCCCGCAGCCCGTGGCCCATGACGTCCCCGACGACCAGCGCGATCCGCCCGCCGGCCAGCGGGATCACATCGAACCAGTCGCCGCCCGCCTCCGCGCCGCTCTTGCCCGGCACATACCGGTAGGCGATCTGCACGCCCGGCGGCTCCGGCACGGTGCGCGGCAGCAGGCTGCGCTGGAGCATCAGCGCGCCCTCGCGCTCGCGCGCGTACAGCCGGGCGTTGTCCAGCGAGGCCCCGGCCCGGTCGGCTAGCTCCACCGCCAGCGTCATGTCGTCCTCGTCGAACGGCTCCCGGTCGCCGGCCCGGCTGATCACCAGCAGCCCCAGCACGATGCCGCGGGCTCGCAGCGGGACCGCCAGCAGCGAATGAATGCCCAGGTCGAGCGCTGCCTGGACCTTCGGATCGCCGAGATAGGTCGCCCCGCGCAGCCGCTCGGGGTCCGACACCAGCTGCGGCTTGCCGGTCTGCAGTACGGTCTCGAAGATCGAACCCTTGGTGATCTTGATTACCTTGCCGACCCCGATCATCTTGTCGACCTGCGGGCCCGTCGTCACCGCCCCGATCCCGAGCTGCAGCATCTCCGTGGCCCCGGAAATCCGCGGCAGCTCCCCGCCGTCCGTGACCGACGCGTGCAGGATCACGCCCGAGTAGTCGCTGAACCGCGGCACCACCGCCTGCGCCAGCTCCGCCGCGATCCGCCGTACGTCCAGCAGGTCCGCGATCCGCACACCCACATCGTTGAGCAGCGTCAGCCGCTGCCGGTGCCGCTCGATCCTGGCGTGCGCCCGGTGCCGCTCGGTGACATCCATCACGATGCAGCTGATGCCCAGCACCCGTCCCCCGCGGTCCTCCAGCCGGTGGTACGACACCGAGCGGTAGCCGACATCGGTACCGCCCGGCGCGGGCATCAGGAAGTCGATCACCGGACGGCCCGTGACCAGCACATTCTGCTGCAGTGTGACCAGCTCGTCGGCGACGCCCGGGTTGACGATGCCGCGCACGCCCCGGCCCAGATGCTCGGCGGCCGGGCGGCCGTTCATCCGCGCGAGGGCCTCGTTCACCCTTACGTAGCGCAGCTCCGTGTCAAAGATCGCCACCCCGAGTGGTGAGGAGTCGAACAGCGCGTCCAGCGCCGCCAGCTCCTGCTCCATCGTGCGCAGCCTGCTCGTCTCGGCCGCCGACGCCAGGACGAACGGGTGGCCGTCCCCGTCCACCAGCAGCGCGGCCCGCGCCTCGACCTGGACACTGTGCCCGTCCCTGTGGCGCAGCGTCAGCACCCCGTTCCACCGGCTGTCCCTCAGCAGATCCGCCAGGATCCGCTCCCCCGGCCCCGGCGCCGGCACGGCGGCGACGCGGCGGGCGCCGCGATGGACATTGCCGTTCCCGGCGCCCTTGTCCCTGTCGTCGCCATTGCCGTTCTCGGCGGCCAGCAGGGTCCCCACGCGACGGCCGACGATCGCCTCGCCCGGCCAGCCGAGGATTTCTTCCGCGACCGGGCTCCAGAGCAGGACACGGCCCGACATGTCCAGCATCACGACGGCCATACGCAGCGTGTCCAGCAGCGTCCCGGCCGTCGGGTCCAGCTCCCCCTGGCCCCTCGGACGCGGCGGCCCCGGCTTCAGTCCGGCAGGCCTCTCACGCGCGCACAACTCTTTGGCGCCAGGGGCCGCCGCCGCCTCGCTCTCGCTGGGGTCGCCGGTGCCGCTCACGCCGTTCACATCCCTGAACTTAACTGACCAATGCTCCCATACCCGATATTCCGCCCCAGCTACCGCGACGGGCGTCATGGCGGTCTCCCGCCCACCCACCGCTCCCCGGCACCGACAGGTGCCTGAGCGTAAAGCCCGACGGGGCGATTCAGCCATGCTACGGATGCCCATCGAACGCCCTGCCGCCGGTACCGGTGACCATCACGGCAGCCGGGGCCGCGGTCCCGGCCACAGAGGTGGTCAGTCCGCGGGCGCCGCTACGCCGAGGCGGGCCGCTGCCCAGGCGACGGCGGGGCGGTCCTGGTCCAGCCAGGGGACGGTGCCGAGGGAGTCGGGGGTGAGCCAGCGGAGCTGATCGTGGTCCTGGAGGGGCTGGGGGACGCCGGAGAGGAGACTGGCGGTCCAGGCCCGCAGAAGGAGGCCCGGACGCAGGGGCCATTCGCCGGGGATGCGCCGGAGGGGCACGACATGGATGCCGAGCTCTTCGCGGAGCTCGCGCACAAGCGCCTCCTCCTCGGACTCGCCGGGCTCGACCTTGCCGCCGGGCAGCTCCCAGCGACCGGCCAGCTCGGGCGGGGCGCTGCGCCGCGCGGCGAGCAGCCGCCCGTCCCGCAGGACGGCCCCGGCGACGACCACGCGCATTGTCATGGGCGAATACTAAGAGGCCGTCCGGCCAGGCCCTACGAGGCCCGGCGGATGATCCGCTCGATGACGTAGAGCTGCCGGCGCCCGCGGGTATCGAGGGTGTCGGCGACGCGCTCGGCCTCCTCACGGGTGGCGTAGCGGCCGACGCGGTAGCGGTTGCCGTTGGCGTCGTCCTGGCGGATGACGGCCCAGAGCAGCTGGTCGCTCATCGGGCGGCCTCCGCGAGACGGGTGAGGTGGGCGACGTTCGCCCGGTCGTCCTCGTCCTCGCTGGCGGCGCCGGCGAACCAGGCGTCGAGGATCTCGGCGAGGAGGGGGGCGCTGGTGAGGCGGAGGCTGAGCGCGAGGGCGTTGGCGTCGTTCCATTTGCGGGCGCCGTCGGCGGTGTAGGCGTCCCCGCAGAGGGCGGCGCGGACGCCGGGGACCTTGTTGGCGGCGATGGACGCCCCGGTGCCGGTCCAGCAGCAGACGACGGCCTGGTCGGCGCGCCCGTCCGAGACGTCCCGGGCGGCGGCCTCCGCGCTCCAGGCCCAGTCCTGGCGGTCGCCGGGCCGAAGGGCACCGTGGGCAAGCACAGTGTGACCGCGGCGGCGCAGCTCGTCGACGACCAACCGTGCCAGCGGCTCATCCATGTCCGAGGAAACGGCGATGCGCATATGCCCGACCCTACGCCCGAACAAGAATCCATGGACACGTTCGGACAGCATTGGACGTGAAACCGCCGCACCCAGCCGAGGAGTTGACCGATTCTGTCAGCGGACCGGCAGGTGATAGGCGGCCCGGTAGCGGTCGGCGGGGAAGACAACATCGGCGGTCTCGACGGGGCGGCCACCGGAGAAGAAGGTGCGCCGGATCTCCAGGACGATGTGCCCCGGGACGCCGCCCAGAGCAGCGGTCTCCTCGGCGAGGCCGGGGCGGGCGCCGACCTCCTCGGTGAGATTGTCGACGACGAGGCCGAGCAGGGCCATCCGCTCGACGACCCCCTGGCCCGCCAGCGGCCCTTCCTCCGGAAGCAGGACGGGGGTGCGGCCGGTGACGGCCAACGGCTCCCAGGAGGTGGAGAGCATCATCGGCTCGCCCTCGGTGCGGAAGAGGTACCGGGTGCGCATGACGCGGTCGCCGGGCTGGATCCTCAGCCGTTCGGCGACCCGGGGGCCGGCGGTCTCTTGGGCGCTACCGGCCTCCCAGGCGCCCTTGAACCCCTCGTCGCCCTGCTCCTGGCGGAACGGCGAGCAGCGACCGGCCGACGGCTGGTAGCCGGTGCGGGCGACGCGGCGCGGCTCGGGGCGCTCGCGGACATATGTACCGGAGCCGGAGCGGCCCTCGACGTAACCCTCCGCCATCAGGACCTTGCGGGCCTCCAGGGCGACGGTGTCCGAGACGCCGTACTCGGTGCGGATCCGGGCCTGAGAGGGCAGCCGGGTGTGCGGAGGGAGGGTGCCGTCCAGGATCTTCTGCCGCAGGTCGTCGGCGACGCGAAGGTACGCGGGCTGCTCACCGAAAGGCACGTGCCCCTCCCTCGATTTGACTCACCGCGACAGCTTCGCAACTCAGGGTTGCCAACCGCAAGCCATGGCCAAGGCATCACTGCTCTTGGGCGGAACAAAGCCCGGTCCTCGCGGCGGCCCGCCGGCCGCCGCGAGGACCGGGCCCATGGGTCCCGATCACGGTGTCGCGGTCAGTGCTGGCCGGGCGCCTTGCGACGCCGTACGGCGAAGAGCACGCCGCCGCCGGCCACCAGCAGGACGGCGGCACCGGCCGCGGTCATGCCCATGCCGGAGCTGCCGGTCTCGGCGAGGTCGCCGCCGGAGGCGCTGGGAGCGGCGGTCGGCGCGGCCGAAGCGGAGGCCGAGTCCGACGCGGAGGGGGTGCTGGACGGCGTCGCGGCGGCGCTCGGGGTGTTCGGAGTGCTCGACTCGGGCGCGGTAGCGGCCGGGGTGGACGGCGCGGCGGAGCCGGCGGCCGGGGGGGTGGTGGCCGGGGACGAGGGGACGACCTGGGCGGTGCAGTCCTTCGAGCCGCCGTTCCAGGACGTGATCAGCTTGTCCTTGATGACCGCGCCGTTCGGGCCTTCCGGCAGGGGGCCGTGGCCTGCGCCGGTCCCGCCGTCGTACTTGATGCTGCCCTTGTAGAGGTCGACCTGCGCGAAGCAGCCGACGTCCGGCACCGAGACATCGAGGGTGTCGGTACCGCCGGACTTGACCGAGACGGTGTCCCAGTCGTGGAAGACCTGCTTCCCGGAGGTCGCGAAAATGGCGCCGTGGGTGCGGTACGAGGCGAGCGACGCGGTGCAGTTGGCGGCGTCCTTGGCGACCCTGACCTGGACGTGGACCTTGCCGTCGGCGCCGGGCTTGAGGGTGAGGTCGTCCACCTTGACGTACGACGCCCAGCTGTTGCCGTCGAGGGAGAACTCGCACTGGTCGGCGGTCGAGGCGGGGTTGGCCGGGCCGGGACCATTACCGGGCTTGTAGCCGCCCTGGTGGGTCGTGACGGCGGAGGGTGACACGTCTCGATATGGACATGCAGTTCCCAATCTGGCGATACGGGGCCCGGGCCGGGGAGCGGCAGGACGGCCGCCCTTCCCCGTAAAGGGCAGACCGAGACAGAGCCGGGCGTGGGTTCAGAAGAACACTGGGCACTGCGGCCCCAGTGGCATCACGCATCGTGGTTCGTGCCGCACTCACCTGTCAACTCGCTGCAGGGCGAGAAGAGATGATGGTCCCTTACGCCTCGGAATCACCGTTCCTCAACGCTGAGCGGAGTGAGTCCTGGCTCGGAACGCGCGTCCCGAACGGTGTTGGACGCACTGGTCGCCCGCGTTCGCGTCCTTGGTGGCGGCACCCGTCTCGCCGCCGCCGACGGCCGACCTGATCGGCGACCCTGCCTCCTGACGCGGCCTCAGGGAGCCCGGCAAGGAAAGAAGGAGGAGAGGACACATACGCACCCCGGCCGGACCGCCGGCTCGGCCGGCCTGCGGCCGAACGAGAGCATCGGCCTGGCCGACCGGGCCCGGACGCCGAGGGCTCCCTGTCCCGGCCACGACCGGGACAGGTGCGGGGAGTTCCACGACGTGGTGCGCCCGGCCGCCCAGCACACGACCCATGCCCGGGTGGCGGCCGTCCTCGCCCGGATCCTGGACGAGGGCAAGGCCAAGGGCGTCTTCACCGCCGACGTGGACGCCCTGGACCTGCACGCGATGATCAGTGCCTTCTGCTTCTTCCGCGTCGCCAACCGGCACACCTTCGGCGCGCTGTTCGGCCGCGACCTCACCATGCCGGACCGCCGAGAGCACTACCGCACCATGCTTGGTGACATGGTCATCGCCTATCTCACGGAGGACGGGGGCGAGCAGCGGGTCAGTCCGTCGGGTCCCTGACCCTGGCGGATCAGTGAGGCCTTCCGGGCGCCGCACCAGGCCACACGAGGCCACACCAGGCGGCGCCGGACGAGAATTCCGCGCTGCCGCAGACGACAGGATCCCGGCGAGGTCTATACCAATCGGCTCGGTGGTATTACCCTCTAGCCGGATGCCCCAGCTGACCCGATCGACGGCGGCGGCTCTTCGCCGCCGGCTTCCCGGGCAGACCTGTCTGCCCGGCCCTCCCCCCCCACCTGACGTGCGGTCCTGCCATGAGCGTCTCCGGGCCTGACCGGCACGACGGACGCCAAGGAGATCGACACCATGCTGCCTCGCAGAACCATCCTCAGAGCCTCCGCCGCCGCACTGGCCTCCCCCGCGATCCTCACCAGCCTGGCAGGCCGCGCCTCCGCCACCGCGTCGACGCTCAGCATTGACGTGCAGAACAACACCGGATCCAACACCGTCTACGCGTACGTCACCGGCCTGGCCATCGACAACGGCAACGCCTGGTACTTGCTCCAGGCCGACGGCCAGACCCCCTACTACCCCTCCTCCCCCTCCTCCACAGGCGCTCCCCTCGCGGTGGACTGCGCGATCCCGCTGAACGCCTCCGGCGCCGGCGCCAAGCGGATCACCATTCCCCGGATAGCCGGCGGCCGGTTGTGGTTCTCCGTCGACCAGAAGCTGACCTTCCTGCTCAACCCCGGCCCGGCCCTCGTCGAGCCCTCGGTGAGCAACTCCTCCGATCCGAACATCAACACTCAGTGGGACTTCTGCGAGTTCACCTTCAACAGCTCGCAGCTGTACGCGAACATCAGCGCCGTCGACTTCGTGGCGATACCCATCTCGCTGAAGCTGACCAACAGTTCGGGCGGCACCCAAAGCGTGGCGGGCCTGCCGGCCGGCGGGCTGGACACCGTCTGCGCCGGGCTGACCGCCCAGCACGCCTCGGACGGCCAGGGGTGGGACCAGCTGATCGTGACCTCGGGCGGCCAGAATCTGCGGGCACTCAGCCCGACGAACGGCATCGTGCGCAACTCCTCGCTGTTTTCCGGGTACTACTCCGCGTATCTCAACCAGGTCTGGTCGAAGTACGCGTCCACCCCGCTGTACGTCGACACCCAGGCGTCCTGGGGCACCCTCACCGGGACGGTGTCCGGCGGCCTGCTCACCTTCCCGGGCGTCGGGACCTTCTCACAGCCCTCCAGCGCCGACATCTTCAGCTGCAACTCCGGCCCCTTCAACGTCTCTTCGGCCGAGATGGGCGCCATCACCGCCCGGATCAGCGCGGCCCTCAACCGCAGCACGCTGCTGTCCGACGCCAACCAGCCCGACGGCGAGAGCCCGGCCACGTACTACACGACCACGCCGACCAACCACTACGCGCGGCTCGTGCACGCCACGTCCAGCGACGGGCGCGGCTACGCCTTCCCCTACGACGACGTCACCCCGAACGGCGGCACCGATCAGTCGGGTTACGTCAGCGACGGCAACCCCACCCTGCTGACCGTCACCCTCAACGCCGTCCACGGCAGCGGCACCACCACCCCGCCGGCAGGGGGCTCCGGCAGCGCCTTCTCCACCATCCAGGCGTCCTCCTACACCAGCCAGTCCGGCACCACCACCGAGACCACCACGGACACCGGCGGCGGCTACGACGTGGGATACATCGCAGGCGGCGACTGGCTCGGCTACGCCAACCTCGACTTCGGCAGCGGCGGGGCGACCCAGTTCGTCGCCCGCGTCGCCTCCGGGGCCGCCGCCAATGTCAGCGGTCTGGTCCAGGTCGCGCTCGACAGCCCCACCGCCACCCCGGTCGGCAGCTTCTCCCTCGCCAGCACCGGCGGCTGGCAGACCTGGGTGACCGTACCGGCGAACATCAGCAAGGTCACCGGCGTGCACACCGTCTATCTGACCTTCGCCAGCGGACAGCCGGCGGACTTCGTCAACCTCCACTGGTTCACCTTCGGCGCCTGACGCGTCGCGGCACGCGCCGGTCAGGTCGGAACAGGGCAGCATGATCCGCCGCTGCATCATCCGGCGGAACCGCCATGCCGACGACCGGCGCCTCCGCGATGGTGTGCGCCAGGTGGCGATGAAATGCGACTCCACCGGCTCCCTCTGCGGCAATCTGCTGGGCGCCCTGCACGGCGATGTGCGGCTGCCGCAGCAACAGCTGGCGCGGGTTGAGGGGCGCGCCACGATCGCCGCGCTCGCGGACGACTTGGCGGCCGAGGCGCGTCCGGGCGAATCGCGTCCATGGATCTATTGAGCAAGCGGAGGCCCCGTACCATCGGGTGGTGAGCCACACGCGAGCGCCTACGGGGAGACAGCAATGGCGTATCTGAGCTTGCCCGAGGTGGAGGCGCTGGCGCGCCGGGCCCATGCCAAGCAGGTCGACAAGGCGGGGCGGCCGTATGCCGAGCACCTGGCGGCGGTGGCGGGCGGGGTCGCGGAGCGCGGGGGCTCGCAGGAGCAGATCGCCGCCGCATGGCTGCATGACTCGGTCGAGGACGAGGCGCTGTCACGCGAATGGCTCGACGGGGCCGCGCTGCCGCAGAGCACGAAGGACATGGTCCTGGCGGTGACCAAGCGGCCCGGGGAGAGCGTGGAAGACTACGCGGCGCGCATCCTGGCCACGCCCGGGGCGTTGCTGGTCAAGGAGGCCGACCTCGCGCACAACGCGGATCCGCAGCGGCTCGCGGCACTCGATCCGGCGACACGGGATCGGCTGACCGCGAAGTACGCCCGGGTGCGGGGCCTGTTGGGGCTGGCGGCACCGTAAGCCGCGACGGCGTGGGCGGCCTGATGCCCGATGGCGGTGCGATCCATTCCCGGGGCCGGCTTTTTTCACACGCTCTTGCGTGATCTTCCCGAGAGATTACCGGAAGAAGCGGAAACTCTTGAGGAAAGAATTTATGATCCGCTTTTCCGTGTCGATGGCGATAAGCACCATAGGGGTACGAATATTGTCAGCTTCTTGAAGCGGGAGGGGAGTCGGAGGATTTCTGGTTTGGCCGACAACGGCCGCAGCGGACCACGGCCAACCAACTGACGCCCTGGCGGCCCTCCGCCCATCACAGCCGACAGCGGCAGCAAACCGCGGGTAGCAAAACACGTCGACTGTTGGGCAAGTTCATGGAGAGCTGGTGAGGTTGTGTGCGACAGGTGAAGCTTTGCTTGTCAAGCGATATGACGCTTAGTCAAACTGGCGAGGAGTGCGAGGCTATGTATCCGCGCTCGTCCGGCAGCGGTCTCGTAACTCTGCACGCGCCAGGTCGCGCCATGACCTATTGCATCCCCCAACAGGAGTCCCAGCTCGATGCGTACCGATCCGCCGATATCCGGGGGCTCAACTCCCGCCACAGCCGATACCCCAACAGACTCGGTGGTGGACTCGGCCGCCGCGGTCTATCAGCGAATTCACGATAGTGCGGAGTTCCAGGGCGTGCGTCGCCACTATCGAAACTTCGCATTCCCGGCGGTCGTCGGCGTCTTGGTGTGGTACATGCTGTACGTGGTGCTGTCCGTCACGGCACCGGGTTTCATGGGCGTGCGGCTTTTCGGCGAGATCAACGTCGGCTTCGTGTTCACCGTCCTCCAGGTCCTGACCACCATCGTCGTCAGCCACCAGTACTCGCGGCACGCCGCGGCCAAGCGTGACAGCGCCGCGCTGCGCCTGCGCTGGAAGGCTCAGGAGGAACTGCGGTGATGGCGCTCTCGTGGGCACTCGCGTCGGGCGCGCAGTCGGTGACCTCCGGGCACCGCACCCTGTTCGTGACGCTGTCGATCGTCGTCACCCTGGTCACCCTGGGCATCACCCTGTGGTCCCGGCACAGCACCCACACCACCGGCCAGTTCTACACCGGCGGTCGTGAGTTCTTCGCCATGCAGAACGGCCTGGCCCTCTCCGGCGACTTCATGTCCGCCGCCTCCGTACTCGGTATTACCGGCAGCATGTCGCTGTACGGTTTCGACGGCTTTTTGTACGCGATCGGCTTTCTGGTCGGCTGGGTCGTGTTTTTGTTGCTCATCGCCGAACCGATGCGCAACACCGGCCGGTTCACCCTCGCCGACACCCTCTCGCTGCGATTGCGGGAGCGGCCGATCCGTACGGCGGCCGCCGTCGCCAACCTGACGACCGTCATCTTCTACCTGCTCGCGCAGATGGTCGGCGCCGGGGCGCTCGTCGCTGTGCTGCTCGGGTCGTCCGGCGGGGGTACCAAGGATGTCGTCATCCTCATCCTCGGCGCGTTGATGATCGTGTACGTCGTGCTGGGCGGGATGAAGGGCATCACCTGGGTCGCCATCACCAAGACCGTGCTGTTGCTGGTGGTGGCCGCCATCGCCACTGTGCTGCTGCTCGACCAGTTCGGATGGAACCTCAGCCACCTGCTCGGCACGGCCGCCTCAAAGAGCCCGCAGGGCAAGGCGTTTCTCTCCCCGGGTCTGGAATACGGCAAGACCGTCGCCTCCCGGGTGGATTTCGTCAGCCAGGCAATGGCCCTCGGCTTCGGCCTCGCCGGTCTGCCGCACTGCCTCATGCGTGTCTACACGGTGCCAACCGCGCGGACCGCCCGTAAGTCCGTGGGATGGGCGATCGGGATGATGGGCGGCTTCTACCTGATGACGCTGGTGCTGGGCTTCGGCGCCGCCGCGCTCGTCGGCCCGGCCACCATCAAGGCATCGGACCCGACCGGCAACACGGCTCTGATTCTGCTCGCCCAGGCGGTGGGCGGCCGGCCCGGATCGCTGGGCAGCACGGTGATGCTCGGCATCTTCGCCTGCGTGGCGTTCATCAGCATCCTGGCCGTCGTGGCCAGCCTCACGCTCGCCGCGTCCTCGTCGCTCGCCCACGATCTCTACGCGGCGGTGATCCGCAAGGGCAAGGCGACCGAGCTCGAGGAATTGTGGGCGGCGCGCTACGCCTCCATCGGCATCGGCGCGGTCGCGGTCCTGCTGTCGCTGCTCGCGCAGAAGATGAATGTCGCCTTCCTGGTGTCGCTGGCCATCGCCATGGCCGGCTCGTCACTTGTACCGACGATGTTGTTCGCGCTGTTCTGGCGGCGGTTCACCACGAAGGGCGCGGTCTGGGCGACGTACGGCGGGCTGATCGTCTCGGTGACCCTGGTGCTCTTCTCGCCGGTGGTGTCGGGCAGTCCCGACGCCATGTTCCCGGGCGTGGACTTCCAGTGGTTCCCGCTCGGTAACCCCGGGATCGTGTCCATCCCGCTCGGCTTCCTGTTCGGCTGGATCGGCACGCTCCTGTCCGACGAACGGCCGGACCCGGCGAAGTTCGCCGAGCAGGAAGTGCGTGCGCTCACCGGCGCGGGCGCGTACTGACCGGTCCTCCGACGCCGCCCAGCAGCGGGGCCGTGGCTATGCTGAGGCATTGCATTGTGTGTTCGAACCGGGTGCTCCGCTCCGGTGAGTTACAGGAAAAATGCCCCGAGGCGTCCACTTCGCTCGCTCCCCGGGCGCCGCCGGGCGTTCGGCGGGCGCGCTCCAGCCGGTCTGCCCGGGATGGCCGCCCGCCGCGCGCTACCGGATCGGTACGTCACCTCGTGTCGCCCCGGCGGTGTGCGGCGGGCGGCCACCCCGGGCGCGCTTTGGGCAGCGGCGCCGCGTAGGCGCGGTACTTGCTGGTGGTCAGGCCGAGCGCGCAGCACGCCTCGGCGAGCGCGACGGCGGCCTGCACGCTGTCCACCACCGGGACACCAAGCCGCGCCGGGGCCGCCAAGTCGGACATGCTCAGCGGTCTGCGCCTGGACGGTCTGATCGGCGCCGGTCTCCTGATCCTGGGCGGCTTCCTCGCCCTGGCCGTCAAGAAGCAGCCCCCGGCCGTTGACACGACCGAGGTGCCCGCAGGAGCCCCCGCGGAGCGACCCCTGCCGCTGCCCACCGGGTTTGCTCAACTGTGCTCAGCCAGAATTTTGACGACCGCACCTACCGCCATGTGCTGGACGCCCTTTCCTGGTCCCAGCCGGCGCAACCGGCTGTCCGAGGTGCGCTCACGCGAGTCCCCTCGCGTCCGAGCCGTCCAAGTCCCGCGACGTCGGAAACCGCAGGTCGGGAGCACGAATTCGGTCAAGCGGTCACGCATCGGCCGAGGTCCTGTTCTCGATATCGCTCCACACGTCCGCCACGACCGGTGCGGTCAGCCGCGCTGCGCTCGACGCAGCCTGTTCCGGACTGCGAACGCCGGCCACGACGGAAGCCGTCGCCGCGTGCCGCAACGGAAACTGCATCGCCAGCTGCGGCAGGGTATTGCCGTTCCGCTCAGCGACGCGGGCAAGCGCCCGGGCTCGGGCCAGCACATCGGCCGGCGCGGGGCCGTAGTCGAAGTACGAGTCGTCGCCGGGCCAGTCGTTCGCGAGCAGCCCGGAGTTGTAAGGGGCGGCAGCGATCACCGACACCCCAAGCCGCTCGCACTCCGCCATCAGCGACTCGCCGCTGCGGTCGACAAGGGTCCACCGGCCGGCCAGCATGACAGCGTCCAGGTCGGTCTCCCGCACCATTCGCAGCGGCGCCTGCCACTGGTTCATACCGACGCCGACAGCGCCGATGACGCCCTGCTCGCGTAGTTCGACGAGCGCAGGGATCGCCTCGGAGATCGTCTGGTCCACGAAGTCGTCCGGGTCGTGGACGAGCACGACGTCGATGCGGTCCAGTCCGAGCCGCCGCAGGCTCGCCTCAAGGCTGCGGCGCACCCCGTCGCGGGAGTAGTCGAGCCGCCGGGTCAGGGTGTCCGGCACGGCGAACATGCCGGTGGGCAGGTCCGATCCGGTGGGTGCGGGATTGGGCACGAGCAGCCGGCCGACCTTGGTCGAGACGACGTACTGTGCACGCGGGTACGCGGCCAGCGCTGCGCCCAGGCGCTGCTCGGCGAGACCGAGGCCGTAGTGCGGCGCGGTGTCGAAGTAGCGGACGCCCGCGTCCCACGCGGCATGCACCGCGGCGGCGGCGGTCGTGTCGTCCGTCGGGGTGTAGAGGTTGCCGATCGGGGCGGACCCGAAGCCCACCTCGGTGACGGCCACCTCCGTGCGCCCCAGGCGCCGGGTTCTCATGTCATCGTCTCCCGTCGAGCCGGTACCAGGATGCGGCGCTCGAGCCGAAGACGGCGGCAGTCTCGGCTTCGGAGCAGCCGGCGAGCAGCTCGCTCGTGACCGTGACGACGTCGACGTAATCGGCGCGAAGTGTGGAGACCGGCCAGTCCGAGCCGAACATGGTGCGCTGCGCGCCGAACGCGGCGAGCAGGTGTTCGGCGTAGGGCTGAAAGGTGTCGAGCGTCCAGTCGGGTGCGGCCTCGGTGAGCAGTCCGGACAGCTTGACCGCGACGTTGGGCAGTTGCGCGAGTTCGGTGATGTGCTGCCGCCACGGCTCGGTCTCACCGGCGGCGATCAGCGGTTTGCCGCCGTGATCGAGGACGCAGCGCAGCTCGGGAACCTGGCGCGCCGCGCCGATGGCGGCCGGCAGTTGGGACTCGGTGACAAGCAGGTCGAAGGCGAGTCCGGCGTCGGCCACGGCACGCAGACCATGCAGGACGTCCGGGCGCAGCAACCACTCCGGGTCGGGTTCGCCCTGCACCTGATGCCGGATACCGACCAGCCAACGGGCGTTCGTCCCGTCATTCAACTCGGCGAGCCGATCGGCGATGTCGGCGGCGGTGAGATCGACCCAGCCCACCACTCCCCTGATTTCCGGCGACTCCTCGGCGAGCGCCAGGAACTCCGGCGTCTCCTCGGCAACCGTGATCGTCTGCACCAGCACGGTGGCGCTGATGCCCGCGTCGGCCAGCTGCGGGCGCAGCTCTTCGAAGGTGAAGGTGCGACGCAGCGCCGGGATGTCTGCCGTCCAGGGCTGGTCGCGCACAGCGAGGTCCCACACGTGGTGATGCGCGTCGATGCGCGCCTGCGGTTGGAGCTCAGTCAAGGTGGAACACCTCCTCCATCGGCGCCCACCGCTGCCCGTCGGCGGCGCTGTCGACAGGCTGCTGGCAGGGATCGGTGAGCTGCCACCAGCGCTTTGTCTCAGGGTCCGCGGCCATCGCCGCCATGTCGGCGTCGTAGTCGTCGCCGTCGTACTCCAGATAGGAGAACAGGATGCCGTCGCGCAGGTAGATCGAGTAATTGCGGATGTGCACCTCTCGCAGCTTCGCGAGCACGCCGGGCCAGGCGTCGGCGTGCAGCGCGCGGTACTCCGCCTCTTTCTCCGGGCGCAGCCTGATGACCGACGCGAAGCGCTGCACGCTCAGCGGCTGCTCCGGACGTTCCCCGCCTGTGTCACCGATACGCGCGAGGCGCATATGTCATCTCCTGTCGGTAGCTGTTGCCGTTCGCCGTGCGGATCAGTTCCGGCTGATCGGCTCATGAGACCAGGATCGGGCTGTCCAATTGCTTCGCCTGGATCGCGTCCCAGTCCCAGGCGATGCCGATTCCGGGACCGGGCGAAGGATAGGCGTAGCCGTCCCGGACTTCGAGCTGTGTGCTGGTGATCGTCTCGAGTTGCGGGATGTGCTCCACCCACTGGCCGTTCGGTACGCCACAAGCGAGCGCGACGTGCAACTCCATCAGGAAGTGGGGCGCGACCGGAACGTTGTACGCCTCCGCCAGGTGCGCGACCTTGAGCCAGGGCGTGATGCCGCCGATGCGGGCCACATCGACCTGAACCACCGAGCAGGCGCCGGCATGCAGGTAATCCTTGAACTGGCTGACGCTGTAGAGCGATTCACCAACCGCGATCGGCACCGGCGAGGCAGCCGCCAAACGGGCATGCGCCCCGATGTCATCGGCCGCCAGCGGCTCTTCGATCCAGGCGAGGTCCAGGTCGGCCAAGGTCCTGCTGCGTCGCTCGGCGTCATCGAGGCGCAGCCCCTGGTTGGCGTCGACCATGAGCTGGAAGGTGTCCCCCACCGCCGCGCGTACCGCGCTGAGCCGATCGCGATCCTCCGTATGATGGGGCTTGCCGATCTTCAGCTTCGCGCCCTGAAAGCCACGCTCCCGCATTCGGACCGCGTCGTCGACGAGCTGCTCGGCAGACAGGTGCAGCCAACCGCCCTCTGTTGTGTAGACGGGCATCCGGTCGTGCGCACCGCCGACAGCTCGGTGCAACGGGATGCCGGTCCGGACGCACCGCAGATCCCAGAAGGCTATATCGATCGCGGCGAGTGCCAGCGAGCTGATCGGCCCGACGGCCAGTGCGTGCATACCGAACAGCAGCGACCGCCAGTTGGCTTCGAGGGTGTCGGTATCCATCCCGATCACTCGCGGGAGCAGATGGTCACGCATCAGCGCGACGATCGAACTTCCTCCGCTACCGATCGTGTAGGTGTAGCCGGTGCCGACGTGGCCTTCGTCGTCGGTCAGGGTGAGGATCGGCGTTTCCTGGCTGACGAAGGACTGGATCGCATCGGTCCGTTGCGTCATCGGTTTGAGGTCAACCATTGTGAGCTCGGCCCGAACAATGCGCGCCATAGTTATGCCTCCGTGTCTCGGGTCGGTCCGCCGGCCGCCGGCAGCACTTGCAGCTCCAGGTAGGACGGTGTGGATGCGGCATGCTGAATCGTCTGACGAGCCTTGACGAGATTCCTTTGGGTGGCGGTCGCCATCGCACCGCCGTGATTGGGGTTGACGTCGAAGCGGGGATAGTTGGAACTGGAGATCTCCACTCGCACCGCGTGCCCTGCCGGTATCACGATGCTGGTGTAGCCGAGATCGATCCGGTACTCGTGGCACTCTCCCGGAGTGACTGGCTCGGCGTGCGATGTGCCGTGCCGATACCGGGCCCGGACGATGCCGTCACAAATGCTGAGCGCGCGGCCGTCGGGATGGACCTCGACGAGTTTCGCCGTCCAGTCGGTGTCCGTCGCCGAGGTCCTGGCGTGCAGTACGACGTTCACCGCGCCGCCGATCTCGAGGTCGTCCTCGAGCGGCGCGGTCGTGTAGGACAGGACGTCCGGGCGCGCCTCGACGGTTCGTTGGTCCCGTGGCCCAGCGTGCAGACCGACATAGGCGCCCGGCAGGAACGTCGCGCCACCGGCAGTGGGTACCGGATCGGCCGGATCGAAGACGAACTCAGCGGCTCGTTCGTCATCGCCGGGCAGTGCACCGCGCAGGGAGCCCGGTGCGGCGCCGTCCGGTGCGGGTACCAGGTACAGCCGGGTCGTCACCGCACGCTTCGGTGGCCAGCTGTCCTCCGCACGCCAGCGGTTGCTGCCCATCACGAAGACCTTGACCGGTGCTTCCGTGGAGCGAGCGGGGGCGTCGGCTTTCAGGAACGAGCTGAACCAGTCGAGTTGCACGGCGGTCATGTCGAGTGCGGCGGCTGCCGCGTCGGCGGCGAAGTACACCTCGCCCAGGGCGTCATGGGGCACGGCGTGCGCCCATGGCCCGATGATCAGGTGTTGGCGGGTGTCCGCGTCGCCGCCCGCAGCGGACATGCCCCGGTAGTTGGCGACCGTGCCGCGCAGGAACAGGTCGAACCAACCGGCGATGTGCAGCGCCGGAACCTTGATCCGGTCGTAGCGGTCGGCGATGCTGATCGGCCGCCAGTAGTCATCCCGATCGGGATGACTGAGCCAGTCGCCCCAGGCCGGCAGCAATGATTTCAGCGGCGCCATGTCGGCCAAGGGGCGTGCCGAATACATCTGCCAGGGATCGCGCAGCAACCGGCCGATCTCCGCGGACAGCTCGGCGACGTCCTGTCCCGCGGCGGTGCGTCGTGCCGCCTCGGCGGCAGCCAGTCCGAGCGCCCAGTAGAGGCTGAACCCGAGTTCGAGCGCGCCGCCGTAGTAGGTCCAGGTGTCGTGATAGTCCGACGCTGTGGCCTGTGGCGCGATGGCCTTCAGCGCCGGAGGTTGGCGGACCGCTGCCAGCAACTGAGTCGCGGCATAGTACGAAGCCCCGTACATCCCGATGTCGCCGTTGCAGTACGGCTGCGCGGCGAGCCATTCGATGGTGTCGACGCCGTCGTCGCCCTCGTCGAAGAACGGTGTGAAGTCGCCCTCCGAGCCGAACCTTCCCCGGGTGTCCTGGATGACGACCACGTATCCGGCTGCCACGGCACGGAGCGGTTCGATGCCGGCGCTCACCACGACCGCGAACGAGTCCGCTCGGTTGTACGGGGTCCGCTGCAACAGCGCCGGGAACTGCCCGGCCCGGGCCGGGCGCCAGATGTCGGCCTGCAGCCGAACCCCGTCGCGCATCGGCACCCACACGTCGCGTTCGACGATCACGGATTCGTTAGCCATCTGTATCGCTGCTCCCGTCGATGTTCCTATAGGATATATGAATCTCGGCCCGAATGACACCAGTCAGACCACCGAATCAGCTACTATGTGTTTATGGTTGAGGGCCCGAGTGCAACTGGAGGTGACACCGCGATGCCGTCCATCTGGACAACAGCGGATGGCCCGGTGCGCTCCGTGCTGGCCGACCGCGTCTATGAGTTGATCAAGGTAAAGCTCATGGACAATGTGGTGGAGCCCGGCGCGCGGCTGTCGATCGATGCGCTGTCGCGGGACATGGACGTATCCGCGACCCCGATTCGCGAGGCGTTGGCCAGGCTCGAGTCGGACGGTTTGGTGGTGAAGCGCCCGCACCGCGGCTACACGGCGGCCCCGCGCCTCGATTCGCGGGCCTTCGACGAGCTGTTCCGGATGCGGATGCTTCTCGAACCGGCGAGTGCTTCCTGGGCGGCACAGGCCGCGAACGCGAAGCAGATCGTGGCAATCGAGGACCTGATCGCCGCGATGAGCGAACCCGTGACCGGGGACAGCTACGAGAGCTACCGCGCGTTCGCGGCGCAGGATGCGGCCTTCCATCTGGCGCTCGCCGAGGCGAGCGGCGTCGGCCTGATGGTCGATGTCCTGACCCGGCTGCGTCCGCATACTCAGCTCTACCGCCTCTACTACACCGTTGGAATCAGCGATGACACGATTGCCGAGCACAGCCGGGTAATTGACGCCGTGTCCCGGCGGGACGCCGATTCCGCCGCCGCGGCCATGGCCGCTCACCTGTCGGCGTCGCAGCTGCGCCTGTCGGCTGCCGTTGACCGGTGATCGGTCAACGGCAGCTGACAACGTCTCGCCTTTGACCAGCGCGGGTCCGGGTTCGACCCGCCGCCCGGACACGGCCTAGACGAGCACCGTGAAGGCGTCGACCGCCAGCCGGCCGGCGCCACCGTTGACGATCCTCAGGGTGTGCACGCCCGGCACCAGCCCCGTCACGCTGTAGTTCACCTGCCGGGCCGATGGGGCTGCCGCGCCCTTGGCCGGAGTCAGCTCACCTTCGTCGATGCCGTCGATGAAGACCCGCACCGAGCCGGTGTCGCTCAGGCGTGGTGCGACCCACGAGACTCCGCTGCCCGTGATGGTGACCGTGACAGCTGCGCCGGCGGCAGATGTGCAGTGCACATCGGTGCCGCAGCCGCCTTGGTCGGCGGCAGCGCCGGTCCATCCCGAGCCCGTATAGGCGACGGACGGTGCGGTGTCCTCCACCGTCGTCCGGCCGGGTTCCACGGTGAACGCATCGACATTCAGCGACGCCGCGGTTCGGTTCACGATCTGGATCGTGTGCGGCCCCGGCCTCAGACCGGTCAGGCTGTACGCCACCTGCTGCGCCGGGAACGGCCCCGTCGAGGCGTTGGGCGTGACCACGCCTTGGTCGAGGCCGTCGAGGTACACCTGCACCGGACCGCTTGACGCGTCACGCCGTGCCAGCCAGGAAACCCCGCTGCCGACAAAGCGGAACGACACCGACGCATCCGCGGCAGCGGTGGTGTGCAGGTCGTCCGCATAGTCGCCCGCGCCGGAGGTGGTCAGCCGCTTCCAGCCCTTTCCCTTGTAGCTGACCGCTTTGGCGTCGTCGTTCGTCGTCGGACGCGAGGCGGACACCGTGAACCCGTCGACGGTCATCAACCGCGATGACTGGTTGACAATCCGCAGCGTGTGATCGCCCGCGGCCAGGCCACTGACCGAGTAGTCGACCTGCTGTGCGGGATACGGAGCGCCACTGGTCCGCGGGGTGATCAGACCCTGGTCGGCTCCGTCCATATAGACCTCCACCGGCCCGGTTTGGTCACTGCGCTGGGCGAGCCAGGAAATCCCGCTTCCGGTGAACGGTATCGTCACCGTGGCGCCGGCGGCGTAGCTGTAGTGGACATCGTCGCCGAGGTCGCCCTGTGCCCGCCCGCTGGAGTAGTTCCAGCCGTCGCCCGTGTAGCTGATCGTGCTTGTGGTGTCGTTGTAGCTGCGCCGGCCGAGCAGATCCGCGTACTGCGGCTGGAGACCTGCCTGCGCCATGATCGCCTTGGCCTCGGGCGGGAACACGCTGAGGTTGTCGTAGTTGTCGGTGACCGTGTTCGTCGGGTCCGGGGTGCCGTGGGGGGCTCCCGAGGCATTGCTGTAGTTGTACTGGACCGTGTTGTGCTGCGCTGCGACCCCGCAGCAGTTCTGGATGTTGCGGGACGCGCTTTCCCCGGTCTGCAGCACGTTGTACTGCGCCGTCCAGTTGCCTGCCGTCGAGTCGAGGTACAGCGGTGCGCCGCCGGTTGTCTTCTCGTCGTGCAGGTAGTTGTACTTCATGACCGACGGCGAGGTCATCGGCAGTTGCGCGTAGAGGGCGCCACCGTCATCGAGTACACCCATGTCCTGGAAGATCTCGTTGTACGTGATGGTCGCGCCGCCGCTGTAGGTGGTGCCTTCCCAGCCGAGGTTCACGCTGATCGCGGTGTAGGGCAACTGGCCGATCGCATTGTGTGTGACGGTGGTGCCGGTGGTGTAGCCGAGGAACACTCCGACCGCACTGCGGTAGACCTGCCCGGCGAAGGTGATCACGTTGTCCCGCACCGTGTTTCCGGATACCTCGTCGGCCACCGGCGGGTGCCGGTCAACGGTGTCGACGCTGCCGATCTGCAGTGCGTTGCTCCCGATGTCGGTGAACCGATTGCCGACGATTGCGGCGTTCTTGCTGCCCGGCGCGAGTTCGAGTCCTACCCCGCCGAGGTGGGTGAACGTGCCGTTGTCGAATTCGAGACCGCTGTCGTGGTCGAACCGGACCTCCCCAGGCGTCCCCGTGAGGTCCTCCATCGGCACCTCGGTGAGGTTGTCCCCGGTGATGTGCCATCCGGCCTGGCCCTCGGCGTATCCGGTCGGGCGCGCTGGATCGAGCCAGGTCGCATAGGCGAAGGTGAGCCCCGAGAAACTGATGTCTCTCAGCGGCGAGGCCGCCGTGCCGGATCCCTGCACAAGCGTCTGCAGCACCGGCGCCTCGACATCCGCCGTGGCGAGGTCTTCGCCCGGACGTGGCACGTAGTACATGGTGCCGTGGCTCGAATCGAGGTAGAACTGACCGGGCGTCGTGAGCAGTTCGTAGGCGTTCTGTACCCACGAGACGTTGAACGGGTTCTGCCCGATGACAGCACCGGACTTGAAGTTGTAGGGCACTTGGGTGTTGCGGTAACACGGCTGCGCCAGGGTGATGTCGCGCCCCGAGGCTGCGGTGACCGGGCAGGATTTGTGCACCCAGACGTTCTCGCTGACCACCTCGGTTCCGACGATGTCCGGCCAGGACGCCATGCCACTGTCCGGTGCCACCAGGCCGGTGGAGGTGGGGGTGCCCCAACCGCCCGGATTGGCCGGGCCGCGCGACAGTTGGGCGCGCACTCCGTTGACGTAGAGTTCGCGGGTCTTCAGACCAGAAGCCGGCGCGCTCCAGATGTTCTTCGCGGGATCGTGCAACGACCACCCGGTCAGCTGCTTGGCGCCGCTGATCAGCGGCGTTTCCCCTGGATAGGCGGCGTAGACGACTCGGTGGCCGTTGCGCCCCGAATCGTGGTCGGCGTCGCTGAACGCCCATGTGGCGCCCAGTCGATACGTTCCGCCACGTAGCCGCACGACGATATCCGAGTTCATGGACGGCGTGAGGCCACGCACCACTGCCTGCGCCGCAGGCAGACTGCACGGTGCCGAGATGCCGCAGCCCGCCGTCGCGGTGCCGGTCGGCGATGCGTAGAGGTATGTCGGAGCGGGCGAGCCGGCTCCGGCGGCGGGCGAGGATGCGCCGACGAGCGAGCCGCCGGCCACTGCGGCGACGGTCAGCATCGCGAGCGCTTTCAGGCTCGGAATCAATCGGTGACGACGAGGTCTGGTGAGGTGTGGGAGCACGACCATGCCTTTCGGTGCTGTGGGTACAGGAACTCGGGATCCGTATCGCGCGCCTGGCCGCCTTCGGCGGCTGCACCGCAGCTCTCCACATTTCACTCTGGACTAGGCGGCCAGCGGTGGCTAGGATCCTATATTATCTTCGATTTAGCAGTCCAGAACGCGTCAAGGCCGAAGGATCCGTACAAACCCGTCCGCGTCGATGCGAGCGACGGCCCGAGCCGAGGAGAGCCGTGTCATGGGTCCACCCGGCAGCCCTCGGTGAAGATTCCGCCATTGACGCGTCAGGTTGAGACAAGAGAGCAGGCGCGGCCCGAAGGTGTGCCCAGCCTGTCGGCAGCCGTCTTACCAATTGCAGAGCGCATCAACTCCGTCGCACGCCACCTCCTCGGCGATGCGGAACCGTCTGTCATCTATGCACAGCTCAGACAGGAGCACAGAAGTGAAGACAATGATGTCTACAGCAGCGATCGTCGCCACCCTCGCGTGTACGGCGGCGCTATCGGGTTGCAGCTCCGAGAAGACGTCCTCACAGAGCCCCAGTCAGTCGGCCACTGGGAAGACGTCCTACACCTTCGGGCTGGCCAATCAGCAGGAATCGGTCACCTTCCCCGCAGCGCTGGCCAAGGGCGCCAAGGCGAAGGCTGCCCAGCTCGGAGTCAAGATCGTGGACCTCGACTCGCAGGGCGACCAAGCCAAGCAGGCCAGCCAGGTCCAGGATCTGATCGCGCAGAAGGTCAACGGAATCGTCCTCGTGCCGCTGTCTCCCGGCCCGGCACAGGCATTGGCCGATCAGGCCGCGGCTGCCGGTATCCCGATCGGAACGGCGCACGGCTATGTCGGCGCCAACCAGGACGTGAACACGCCCTATGCGAAATTGAAGTTCGTCATCGACGAGAACGAGCTGGGTGCGGGCGCGACAGCGGGCGCGATGGCCATCAAGGCCGTACCCAACGGTGGAAAGGTCGCGGTGATCAGCGGGTCGGCGGGCTTCGTGGAGAACACGACCCGGGTCACCAAGTTCAAGGCAGCCCTGGCCGCGGCCGGCGCCGGGAAGTACAAGATCGTCGCTACCCAGCCCGGTGACTGGACCAAAGAGAAGGGCCAGTCGGCGTGCCAGAACATTCTCGCCGCCACCCCGGACATCAAGCTGTTCTACACGCTGTCCGATGACATGGCAGTGGGCTGCGCGACCGCCGTCAAGTCGGCCGGCTCCAAGGCCAAGATCATCGGCCTGGGCGGGTCGGCCGCCGGAATCGCGGCAATCAAGTCCGGCGCTGTGTACGGCACGGTCTGCTACAAGCCCGCCGACGAGGGTGCGATGGCCGTGCAGATGATGTACGACTCCGTGACCGGCAAGCTGACCGGCCCCCCGAAGACCAACTTCTACGACAGCCCTGGGATCACCGCGGCCAACGTCAACTCCTGCACACCGCAGTGGTGACCCGGACGCCGCAAGCGCACTGACACCACGAAGAAGGATCCTCATGGCTGAAAGCTCGGCCGGACCGCGCGAGCCGGTCCTCGTTGTCGCGGACGTGCACAAGATCTACTCCAGCGGCACCCATGCGTTGCGAGGTGTTTCACTGGCGGTCCGTCCGGGCTCGGTGCATGGCCTGATCGGTGCCAATGGCGCCGGGAAATCCACGCTCATCCGGATCATGTCCGGCGTCGAGACCGCGACCAGCGGGACGGTGTCGTGGCAGGGTGAGCCGGTCTCCTGGACGACCCCCAGCCAAGCGCTGGCCGCCGGCATGGCAGCGGTACACCAGCACACCCCGCTGGTATCGACCTTGTCGGTTCTGGACAACATCTTCCTCGGTCGCAAGGACTCGATGAGGTGGGATGTCGCACGGCGCGAAGGTGAGCTGCGCGAACTGTGCGAACGCATGGGCTACGACATCGATCCGCACCAGACCATCGGCGAACTGTCGACCGGCGGCAAGCAGATGGTCGCGATTCTGCAGGCACTGGCGCGTGACGCGAAACTGGTGCTGCTCGACGAACCCACGGCGGCGTTGTCGCCACACGAGCGGGACGTGCTGTTCAGTTCCATCCGCAGGCTGCGCGACCAGGGCACCACGTTCGTCTATGTGTCGCATTTTCTCGACGAGATCCTCGCCCTGACCGATCAGCTGACGGTCCTACGGGATGGTCAGGTCATCGTCGACGCTCAAACCTCGGGCGTGACCAAGCAAGAATTGGTGACCGCCATCGTCGGGCAACGACTGGCCAGGGTCGAACAACAGAACAGCGCCCCGGACAGGTCTACGGGAGAACCCCTGCTCGTCGTGGACGGTCTGAGTTCGCCCGGCCGGTTCGGCCCGATCAGCCTGACCGTGCACGCCGGCGAGGTGGTTGGGCTGGCCGGCTTGCTCGGCAGCGGACGCACCGAGCTCCTCGAAGCGATCTACGGCGCCGACCGTTCCGCGGCCGGCACGGTCCGGGTCGGCGAGCATCGCCTCCGGCACCGTTCACCGCGGGCCGCGGTCAGGGCAGGCCTGGCGCTCGTACCGGAAGACCGCGCCCGGCAAGGCCTGCTGCGGGATTGGGAGGCTTGGCGCAACATCTCACTGCCGTACTTGTCGAGCATGTCGCGTCGACGCCTCCTGCCCGAACGCCGACGCGAGCTGCAGATTACCGAGCAGGCAATCGCGGAGCTGAACATCAAGACACCGTCCCCGGAAGCGCCGGTCGGTGAGCTCAGTGGCGGCAACGCCCAGAAAGTCGTGTTCGCCAAGTGGCTCTACGGCCCCGCGCGGGTGTTCCTGCTCGACGAGCCGTCGGCGGGCGTCGACGTCGGTGCCAAAGCGGACATCATCCAACTCATCCGCAGGCTCGCCCGCGCCGGCAAGGGCGTGGTCATCGTCTCGTCCGAATTCGAGGAACTCCTCGGCGTTTGTGACCGCATCCTCGTCGTCCGGCGTGGACAGATCATCTCTGAACGCCCCGTGGTCGACACCGATCTGCATGAGCTGACCGCCTTGGCCAGCGGACTGTAGGAAAGGCACGAATCTCATGACCTCTGGTACCGCGACGGCACGCCGGCGCAGCAACAGCGGCTGGCGCCGTGCACTGGCACCCCGCTCCGCAGGCGTGGTGTATGCGCTGGTCGCTCTGGTCCTCGCGCTGACGATCACCTCGTCGGTGCAGTCACGGCCCAGTTATCTCAGCAGTGTCAACGTCAGCAACATTCTCGATCAGGCGTCACTGACCGGCATTCTCGCGATCTTCATGACCGTCGTGCTGATCACGGGTAACTTCGATCTGTCCGTCGGGTCGACCGCCGCATTGGCGGGCACAGTCGCGCTGAAGTTGATCGATCACTACGGCGCGCTGATCGCCCTGCTCGCCGCTCTGCTCACCGGTGTGCTGGTCGGGCTGATCAACGGCGTCCTCGTGCAGAAGGTCGGCGTCAACGCCTTCATCGTCACGCTCGGCACGCTCACGGCGGTCCGGGGTGTGGTCCAGGCAGTCCTCAATGGCCAGAGCATCACCGCGACGGACACGGTGTTCGAGAAGTTCGAGACCGCGAGGTGGACCATGCCGGAGGGCATCGCCATCGTCGGCGGCATCCTGCTGATCGCCGCGGGTGTCCTGCTCACGGTTCGCACGAGGCTGCGACAGCTCACCGCCGGCAACGTGATGCTGGTTGGCGCCGGTGTCGCCTTCCTGGCCATCGGCGCCTTCCGGCCCCTGCTGCTGAATGAGACCGTGCCTGTGTGGATCATGATCGTCCTGGCCGTGATCACCAGCCTGGTGCTGCGCTACACGGTCGTCGGCAGAAACATCTACGCGGTAGGTGGCAATCCCGAAGCCGCCCGGTTGTCGGGAATCAATGTCGATCGCTACAAGATGACTGCCTTCGTCGTGAACGGCTTCGTGGCCGCCGGCGTCGGTGTCCTTTACGCGGGCAAGTTCAACTCCGTCGATCCCACCCTGCTGACCGGTAGCGAACTCACCGTCATCGCGGCCGCCGTGCTGGGCGGGACCTCACTGTTCGGCGGATCGGGCTACGTCACGAAGTCGGTGATCGGCACGCTGATTCTGTTCACCCTCAGCAATGGGTTCAACGTCCTCAACATAGGCTCGAACTACCAGAATGTCGTCCAGGGCAGCGTGCTCGTCGCGGCTGCGGCAATGTATACCGCCACCAGTGCTCGAGGCGGCGGTCTCATCGCATCGGCCCTGGCCCGACGACGCAAGGCCGAGCCGGAGCTCCCACCGGCCACGGCCACCGTACCGGAGGACCAGTCGGCGGCGAACACCCCGCAGATGACCTCGGCGCCGCAGTCCGATTGACCTACGACCGAGCTCCCTTAGCTGGTCACCGTCCAGATCCCGGTGTCCCACTCCAGGTGCCGGATCAGCTCGTCCTCCCCGGGCCGGGGCGCGGGCGCCCCCCGGCCGGTGCGTGACGGGGAGGTACCGCCCCGGGAGACCTGGCCGCTGACGGTGATGTTGTGCTCCACACGCGGGCGGCGGAGCGCCTCGTAGAGGGCCAGTGCGGTGTCGGTGTCCGGCGCGTCCCGCAGGGCCTTCGCGAGGACGACGGCGTCCTCCAGCGCCATCGAGGCGCCCTGCCCGGTCGCCGGGGAGGCCGCGTGCGCCGCATCACCGATGAGCAGCGCCCGCCGGGAGCGCCACGGCGTGCCGAGCGGCATCTCGGTGGCGTTGGTGACCATGATGCGGTCGCCGGTGGCCGCGACGATGTCCGCGGCCGGGGTGGCGTCCTTGCGCAGCAGCGATACGAGCAGTTCGCGCCACCGCGCGGACGTGCCGTCCGCGATCTCGTTGGCCGCCAACGGCTCACCGGCGACGCGCGCGAACCAGTACGTCTCCCCGGCAGGCGACACCGTGTAGCCGAAGGCGGCCGCGCTGCCACGCACCATGGTGATGCACTCGGGCCCCCCGGCCGGGGTCGCGCCGGTGGTGTAGCCGTAGAAGACCCGTTGTCCCGCGTAACAGGGCTGCGCGGCGGGGGCGATCGGCCGCCGGACGGTGGAGCTCAGCCCGTCGGCGCCGATGAGCAGGTCACCGGTCGCGGTGCTGCCGTCGGTGAAGCGTGCGGTGACGGCGCCCGGGCCGTCCTCGACGGATGCGAGCCGGGCGCCGTGCCGGACGCTGATGCCCCGGCGCGCCGCCGCTGCCTGCAGGGCGGCGTTGAGCTCGCCGCGACGCATGCACCGGTACCGGAGGAGCGGGTCGCCTGCCTCCCCGAGCGGCATATGCGCCAACTCGGCGCCGGAATCGTCCAGGACACGCATCGTGCTCAGCGGGAAGCCGATCGCGGTGACCGCGTCGGAGGCGTCAACCTGCGCGAGAGCTCGCATGCCGTTGCTCGCGAGCGTGAGGAACGCGCCGATGTCCTCGGCCCCGTCGGGGTGCGCCTCGAACACGGCGGCATCGAGCCCGGCCTTGTGCAGGGCCAGTGCTGCCGACATGCCGGCGATCCCGCCCCCGATGACGACTATCCGCCCCACGATCACACTCCGCCCGTACGCGCGCGGCCCCGGCCGGCCACGCATGTACTGACTCGAACGCCCGAGCGACGTCCGGGGTTCCACAACCGCCCCGGCCCAGGACGCGGCCCAGGCCGGCCCGAATCGGTGACCGGCTCGGGCAGCGCCCGAAGCGGCGCGGTTGGCGGAGAGCCCGGTGACGCCGATGCCCGTCGCAGAACCAGGGGCTTGTGACGTTCTCGCGGCCGCGCCCTCGGACATCCCTTTCGCGACGCGGCATACTCAGCGCTTTGCGCGTGGAATCACTCCAGAAGACCTCGTGACGCGATTGGGTGCCGCTCCTGACAGCCCGAGGCCCCCGGCCACCGCAGCGGCCCCCTTTCGGGTGACATGAGGTCCCGACTGTTGTCACGAATTGTTATCAGTGGGGTACTTAACATAGTCGAATCGCTGTGGTCGTCGGCGAAGGGGCCGGCCCGGGACCCGCCCGTCTGTCGACCCGATGGATTCAGGGAGCGCCCCTATGCCGGTTTCACCGAACCAGGGTTCCACCGGTGGGGGCGACGCAGTGACCCTCACCGGCAGCCACTTCACCGGCACCATCGGCGTGCGCTACGGCTCCCGCCAAGCTGCCGGCTTCACCGTCGTCAGCGACACCACCACCGCCACCATCACCCCCTCCGGCTACGGCGCCGTCCCGGTCTCGGTAACAACCCCCGGAGGAACGGGAGTAGTCGGCACCTTCTACTACCTGCCGGCGCCCGCCTTCCGTCTTGTCCCGCCCCCCGCTGGCCCTCTGGCAGGTGGCAACGCGGTGATCCTCACCGGCCTCGGCCTCTACACCACGAGCGAGGTCCGATTCGGTACGCGGGCAGCCGAATTCACCGTCGACTCCGACGGCCAGCTCACCGTGACTGTCCCCGCGGCGGCCTCCGCGGGCCCGGTGACGGTCACCGTACGCACCAGGGGCGGAATCGCCGGCGGAGTCACCTACATCTACCTCGGCCCGCCTTCCATCACCGTTGTCACCCTCGACTCAGGAGCGGTCGACGGCGGCAATCTTGTCGTCGTCACCGGCACCGGGTTCTCCTACACCACCAGCGTCGCCTTCGGTGGCACACCTGCCATCTCCTACCGGATCGCCTCGGACACCGAGATCGACGCCGTGGTACCAGCCGGAGCGCTCGGCTCGGCCGATGTCTCCGTCACCACTCTCGGTGGCACCACTATCGCCTCGGGCGCCTATACCTACCTGGGACGCTTCGCGGTGCTGGGTGGACAGTCGGTGACCAACACCGGCCCCTCAAGCGTCACCGGAGACCTCGGAGTGAGCCCGGGAGTGTCCATCACCGGATTCCCGCCCGGCCAGGTGAACGGCACCATCCACACCACGGATGCGAACGCCCTTCAGGCCCAAGCCGATCTGATCGCGACATACGACAAGGCCGCCGCCCAGATCCCGACCGCCAGCATCTCCGGAGACCTCGGCGGCCTGACGCTGACTCCCGGCGTCTACAACGCCGCCTCTTCCATCGGGCTCACCGGCACGCTCACGCTGGATGCACAGGGCGACCGCAACGCCGACTGGATCTTCCAGATCGGATCGACCCTGACGACGGCAACCGCAAGCCGCGTGCTCCTCACCAATGGCGCCACGGCCCGCAATGTCATCTGGCTGATCGGAAGTTCAGCCACTGTGGGCACCGCTACCGCCTTCGCAGGCAGGATCCTGGCCCAGACATCGATCACGTTGACCACCGGCGCGACGGTCAACGGCCAGGCCCTGGCCCGCGACGGCTCCGTAACCCTGGACACGAACGGGATCACCCGCCCGTGGTGAAGGTCCACACGCCGCATACAACGCCGTCGGCAGGAGGCCGCGAGGGTTCGTCGCGGCCTCCTGCTGACAGATTCGCAGACACCTGGGCAACGATGTCCGGACCGGCCGTCGCGTGCTGATGGCCGGTTCACCGCTGTCTCCGTACCGGTGATCGTGGACCTCGTGTCCCCGCGACGCCGGCCATCCGGGGCGTCGCTCCGTTCCGTGTCAGGGGCCGGGCCTCACCAGGACGGCATCATTGCCTCGGGGTAGCGGGATCCGGCCGCGCCGTGCGGCAGAATCTCCAGGACGCGGGCGAGGTCCTCCGGCGTGAGCGTGACGTGCGCCGCCGCGGCGTTCTCGGCGACCCGCTGCGGGCTGCGGGTGCCCGGGATGGGCACGATGTCGTCGCCCTGGGCCAGCAGCCAGGCCAGCGCCAGCTGTGTGGCCGCGATGCCCTTGGTGTCCGAGAGCGCGGTCAGCCGGCGGATGGCGGCCAGGTTCCTCTCGTAGTTGCCGGGCTGCCAGCGGTCGTCCCAACTGCGCATGTCGTCCGCGGGGTACTCGGCGGCGGGTTTCACTGTGCCGGTGAGGAATCCGCGGCCCAGCGGCGAATACGGCACGAATCCGATACCCAGCTCGCGCACCACCGGCAGCACCTCGGCCTCCACGGCGCGCTCGAACACCGAGTACTCGGTCTGCAGCACGGACACCGGGTGGACGGCGTGGGCGCGCCGGATGATGTCAGGGCCGGCCTCGCTGAGCCCGAAGTAGCGCACCTTTCCTTCGGCGATCAGCTCGCCGACCGTGCCCGCCACGTCCTCGATCGGCACATCCGGGTCGACGCGGTGCTGGTACAGCACGTCGATGTGGTCGGTGCCGAGGTGGCGCAGGCTGTTCTCGGTGACCTCGCGGATGTGTTCCGGCCGGCTGTCCAGCGCGGCCCCGACTTTCTGCGGATCGCTCAGGTCGAAGCCGAACTTGGTGGCGATCGCGATGTCGTGGCGGAAGTCCTTCACGGCACGGCCGAGCAGTTGCTCGTTGCTGCCGGTGCCCATGCCGTACAACTCGGCGGTGTCGAAGAGGGTGACGCCCAGTTCGTACGCCCGGCGGATGGTGGCGATGCCGCCGGGTTCGTCGGCGGCGCCGTATGCCATGGTCATGCCCATCGTGCCAAGGCCGATCGCCCCGACCTGCAGGCCCTGTGTGCCGAGCTTGCGCTTCGGCAGGTTCTTGTCGTGCTGTGTCATGCCGTCAACGCTAGGGGTGCGCCCACCGCGAGGTCATGGGGCGGAGACCGCATAGGATTGCCTAATCCTCTCAGCAAGGGAGTGCTTCATGCTGGACCAGCTCGCGGCGGCCATCGCCCGGCACAGCAGTGGCCTGTGGTCCGAGAGCGCGGTGCCACGCCTCATACCGGTCGCGCTCGACGAGCTCGTCGCGCCCTGCGACCTGTTGTACGAGCCGATGATCTGCTTCATCGCCGACGGCGCCAAACGCACCATCGCGGGCGACCGGAGCTGGGTGACCGGCCGCGGTGAGATGTTCCTCAACTCGCTCGTGGTGCCGGTCACCGTCACGTTCGAGCGAGTGCCGTACCGATCGGTGGTGCTGCGACTCGACGGCCGGGCGCTCGCCGACCTGCTGCTGGAACTGGACGGAACAGACCCGCGCACGCTCCCTGGTCCCGGCGGGCAGATCACCGCGCCGATGACGCCGGAACTCATCGACGCCGTCACCCGGTGGGTGGGGCTGCTCGACACCCCGGACGACATCCGCCCACTGGCGGCCCGCATCGAAAGCGAGATCCTCTACCGGCTGCTCGGCAGTCCGCTCGGCCCGATCCTGCGCCAATTCGCGCTGGCCGACTCCGGCGCGGCCCGGGTACGCACGGCGGCCGCGTGGATCTCCGAGCACTACACCGAGCCGCTCAGCATCGACATGATCGCGGCGGTGGCACACATGAGCACCGCCACACTGCACCGGCACTTCAAGACCGCCACCGGTATGAGCCCGCTGCGGTTCCAGAAACACCTGCGGCTGCAGGAGGCACGGCGGCAGTTGGTCGCCGGCAACACCACGGCGGCGCTGGTCGCGGAAGCGGTCGGGTACGCGAGCGCGACACAGTTCAACCGCGAGTACCGAAGCGCCTACGGCCTACCGCCCGCCCAGGACGCGGTCCGCCTGCGCGGCCGGCTGGCGAACGCCCGGGGAGCCTAAGAGGTATCCCGTAATGCCTGGTCATCCGTGTTGATCTGGAGTCCTGGCCCCGGTGATGCGTTCAGGCGGCCACCTCCAGTTTCAGGTTGTGGAGCGCGGCGATGCCTGCGATGGCGTGGTCGATACCGTCGCCTTTGCGTCGGCACTGGCGGAGGATCTGGTGGTCCTTGAGCCGGGCGAGGGTGTGCTCTGCGACCGCGCGGCGTTTGCGGAAGCGGCGGTGGGCCCGGTCTTGATGATCTTCCCGTCGGGTCCGCGGCGAGGGGAACGGACGGTGTCGATGCCCCGGTATCCGCCGTCACCGGACAGACGGGGGGGTGGGGCGGCAGGGTCTGGCCGACGGTCTCCCGGAAGACCACGACGTCGTTGCGGTTGCCGGGCCACGTCTTGCCGACCGCGACCACGCGCCGGTCGCGGGCCTGGCGCACCACCTCGGTGTTGACGCTGCGCCGGTAGTTCTTTGACTTCGCGGTGCGTTTCTTGTCGTGGACGGGGATCAACGTGCCGTCCACCAGCCACAACTCGCGCTTGTCGGTGGGTGGCGGGCCGAGCCGGGCGGCCAGGTGGGGGGCGAAGTCGGCGATGGTGCGGTGGACGGCGGAGTCGGAGATGTCGAACAGGAGGCCAAGCTGAAGCGTAGTCAGGTTGGTGCGGTAGGCCAGGGCGACCAGCAGGACCCGGTCGGCATAGGACAGGGCCCACGGGCGCCCCCGGCCCCGGTCGGGGCGGCGGTGCCACAGCCGGGTGATCAGCGTCTTCAACTGCGGGCCGGACAGGCCGGTCCAGGCCCGCAGTTCGGCGCTGGAGCAGAAGGCCAGGCGAAGAGACCTACATCAGACCGTAACCCGAACTGACAACCCGGCGTTATGCCTGACGCTGGTCTGGGAGGAGGGGTGAAGGTGATGCTGCCGCAGCAGCGGTCTGCTCCTGCTCCTGCTCCTGGGGAGGGTCGGCGGTTCCGGGGGCCGAACCGGGGCGAGCCGTGGCAGCGGGAGAGGGACGTGGCGGTGTCGGTGATCCGGCTGCCGCTGGTCGTGCAGGATCCGGCCGCCCGGCACCGTGTGGAGCTGCTGTTCTCGGCGATGTGGCAGGTCAAACGGGCCCTGCAACGCGATGCGCGGGCGGTGGTGGATGCCTACTGGGCCGGGGAGGTGCGTCGCGAGAGCGACCCGAAGGCATGGCGGGCCGAACTCGGACTCTCCCGCACCGGGCTGGAGCACCGTGCATACGCGCATGTGGAACGCTCACGCTGGCTGGGCGACCACGTGAGCAAGGCGTTGGCGATGCACCAGGCCGATGAGGTGTGGGCCGGGGTGGCCCGGCACCTGTCCCCCGACGCTTCCGGACGGCGGGCCGGACGCCCGAAAACCGGGTCCTGGTGGGAGTACACCCGGATCCCCGGCCGGGCCCGCTCCCACACCACCGACCGCAAATGGGAGACCTTCCGCCTGCACGGCACCCTCACCGGCCACCTGAACACCTACCGCCACCCCGCACTGCCCGAACATGTCACCACCCCCGCACAGGCCGCCACCCTCCCCCCGGGCACCAGCGTGCTGGCCCAGCCCCGCAAGACGCCCGCCCCGCCCCGCCCCACCGGCCGGATCGCCACCGGCACCTCCGACCAGAAGGGACGTCCCCGCACCCGGGCGGCGACCTGGTTCGACCACACCGGAGCACTGACCGTGGTCTTCGCCGGCGGCCCGGGCAGCCGCGACGGGGACCTGGTCCTGCCGGTCCGGCTGCCCCAGGGCACTGGCCGCTGGCCGTATCTGGCGCACTACCTGTCCGACCCGGACCTGTGGCACAAGGTCGACCTGGTCCGGCGTCGCGACGCCGCCGCCCGCGCGTGCTGGGCCATCTCCGCTCCCTGGTCCCAGGTCAGCGACCTGCGCAGGTGCCCGGGAAGTCGGGCGATCGTGGCGGCAATGGCATCGCGAACGAGCAGCATCAGCGCGCCGGTGATGGCGGCGGCGGCGAGACGTCTCCAGCGCGAACGTGGGATCTTCATGGAATCCTCCTGGCTGGTTGAGTAAACGGTCCGGGACGCGGGCTACTGCGTCGGACCGCTGATCCCGGAGGTGTTGATGGCCTTCAGGCAGTCCGCGACCGCGTCGGCGGCTGCCTCGCGGGCCGGTGCGAGATAGCGGCGGGGGTCGACGGTCGCGGGATCCTCGCTCAGCGAGGACCGGATCGAGTCGGTGAAGGCGATGTTGAGCAGCGTCCCGATGTTGACCTTGGTCATGCCGTGGGTGACGGCGTCGCGCAGTGCCGGGTGCGGGATACCGGACGATCCGTGCAGGACCAGCGGGACGGGCACCGCGTCGCGGAGCCGGGTGATGAGTTCGAGGTCGAGCCGGGCGGTCCGGGTGAGCATGGCGTGGCTGCTGCCGACCGCGACGGCGAGGGCGTCGACCCCGGTCTCGGCGACGAACCGGGCGGCCTGGGCGGGGTCGGTGCGTACGCCGGGGGTGTGGGCGGAGCCCTTGCCGCCGATCTCGCCGAGTTCGGCCTCAATGAACACCCCGTTGCGGTGGGCCCAGTCGGCGGCGGCGCGGGTGGCGGCGATGTTCTGCTCGTCCGGCAGACGCGAGGCGTCGAACATCACGGAACTGGCGCCGCACGCGGCGGTGCGGTGCAGCAGACCGGTGTCCTCGACGTGATCGAGGTGCAGCGAGAGCCGCGCGGGGCTCGCCTCCGCGATCGCGACCGCCGCGGCTGCCAGCGGCATCACATCGTGGTGGTAGCGGACGGCGTTGTGGCTGATCTGCACGATGGCGGGCAGTGCGGTGATCTCAGCCCCGGCGGCGACGGCCTCGATGTGTTCGAGGGTGATGACGTTGAAGGCCGCGATGCCGGTGCCTGCGGCGCGGGCCTCGGCGATCAGGTCGGTGGTGGTGCTCAGCACGGCGGAACGCTCCTGTCAGTGGATGGGCGCGGACTGGACGGCGGTGACGGTGACGGTGCGGGCCAGCGCCCCGGCCCGCAGATCGTGGCCGATCGCGACGGGTGCCGGGCTGACGTCCCGCAGCAGCGCCCCCAGTGGCACATCGCGCCAGCCGACCGCGGCG
This sequence comes from Actinacidiphila oryziradicis, assembly GCF_005047355.1. Taxonomy (GTDB): domain Bacteria; phylum Actinomycetota; class Actinomycetes; order Streptomycetales; family Streptomycetaceae; genus Actinacidiphila; species Actinacidiphila oryziradicis. The sequence continues at coordinate 47,277 of NZ_SUMC01000026.1, read as the reverse complement.
GACTCCCGGGCGATGCCCCCGGCCTCGTCGACCAGACCGAGGGTGGCCACCCCTAAGGCGAGCGGGTCGGCGCCGTAGCGGAGGTGTCCCTCGTCGATGATGAGGCGCGCGGCGAGCAGATTGGCGACGACCGTCCGCGGGCCCTCGCCGCCGCCCGTCGGCCGCCGCTGCTCGTACAGGACGTCGAGCCCGGTGCTGAGCAGCGCCGACTTGATCGAGGTGCCGCCGACGTCGACGCCCACGACGTAGGGAGTCATGAGCTCAGCACAACGGAACGGGTGAGGTTGCGGGGGCGGTCGGGGTCCAGGCCCTTGCGGGCCGCTGTCGCGGCGGCGAGCCGCTGGACCCGCACAAGATCGACCTGCGGGTCCTCGGCATGGTCGACGAACAGCGCACCGGTCGGTGTGACGTCGTCGCGCAGGTGGTCGCTGTCGGGTCCGAAGTGCCATACGAGGCGTCCTGGGGCGGCGATGGAGATCGGCCCGTGCCGGTACTCCATGCTGGGGTAGGCCTCGGTCCAGCCCTGGGTGGCCTCGCGCATCTTCAGCGCGGCCTCGCGGGCGATCCCGTGGGCCCAGCCGCGGCCCAGGAAGGTGATCTGCCCGGCCGTGACCCACTCCTCGGGCAGCGGCTCGGCCAGTACGGTTTCCAGGGCGTCGGCCAGCGCTTCGACCGGCTCGCCGAGGGTCGTCCGCAGCGTCGCGAGCGCGGTCGTCGCGAACAGGGTCTGTACGACGGAGCGTTCATCGGCGAAGCCGAGGTCCACGATGTGGTCCGCGGCCCCGACGATCGGGGTGGCGGTGTCTGCGGTCAGCGCGACGGTGGGGCAACGGCCGCGCAGGCGGTCGAGCAGTTCCAGGACCTCGGTCGTGGTTCCGGAGCGCGAGATCGCGACGAGGCGGTCGTAGCCGCGCTCGTGGGGAAACTCCGAGGCGGTGAAGACATCGGTCTCGCCGAACCGGCGCTGTTCGCGCAGCGCCGCGTAGGCCTCGGCCATGAACCAGGACGTGCCGCAGCCGACGACGGCGACCCGCTCCCCGCGCTCCGGCAGCCCGGTGCCCGCTGCGGTGGCGACGGTCGCGGCCTTGCGCCAGGCGTGCGGCTGGCGGGCGATTTCCTCGCCGATGAACGACATGCGGGCTCCTTCTATGCGTGGTAGTGCGTGGTGTGGCGGCGCGGCCGGTGAGTGTGGCGTGCCGGCGTTACGGCTCCCCGGCCCGCTCGGAGGCGGGCCTTGTCGAAGTCGCTCCATGTCCAGGACGCGGTCGGATACGCGCCGGGGTGCACCGACGTGTCCGGCTTCAGGTCGGTCAGCGGCTTGATGACTCCGTTGGACGCGTAGAGCTGGAAGTTCGGGCCGTTCATCCAGAATACGTCCGGGGCCTGTCCACCGGTCGCCGCGGCCTGAAGCTTCGTGAAGTACTGGTTGTACGGCGTCAGTTGCACTGACACCTTGATGTTCGGGTTCTTCGCCTCGAACGCGGAGATGATCTTCTTCCTCGCCGGTACCTGGTTGACGTCCCAGACCCCGTAGGTCAATGACGCCTTTCCGTCACCGCCGACCGACGTCTTGTCGCTCGAACACGCCGCCACCGACATGAGCAACGCCAAGGGCCCCGCCACCGCCGCCAACTCTCGTCTCCGCACTTCGCACTCTCCTGGATCTCCTGGATCAAGACCTCATCGGACCATCGACCAGACCCCGCCGCCGTGGTTGATCAGACCCTAGAGTGCTCATAAGCAGTCGCTCAATTGAAGACCCGCATCGGGCGGGCCGCCGCCGCGCTCGTCGGCACCGGCGATGTCGTCGGCATCAACGGCGGCACGACGACGACGGAAGTGGCCCGCGCGATTGCCGAACGCCAGCCCCCCGACGACGGGAAGGCGCCCCAGCAGATCACCATCGTCACCAACGCCATCAACATCGCCGGCGAACTCACCGTCCGCCGGCACATCAAACTCGTCATGACCGGTGGCGTCTCACGGCTGCAATCCTTCGAGCTCACCGGCCCATTGGCCTACGACACCCTCGCCCAGATCGACCTCGACTACGCCATGCTCGGCGTCGACGGCTTCGACCCCGAACTGGGCGCCAAGGCGGCCGACGAGGACGAGGCACGTATCAATCGGCTCATGGCCGAACGGGCCCGCAAGGTCGTCGTCGCGGACAGCAGCAAACTCAACGCGCGGGCCTTCGCCCGGATCTGCCCGCTCAGCGCCGTCGACTGCTTCATCACCGACGCCGACGCGCCCGGCGACGCGATCGCGAAAATCCGCGACGGCGGTGTGGAGGTCATCGTCGTCTGACGGCCCGTCGTTGCGCTTGGCGTGGAGGGGGGGGAGATCGGCTCGCTGTCCGGCAGGTACAGGCTGGTGACGTCGATGGCCACCGTCCGCAGGCCCCGCCGGAACGCACCGGACGGGTTTACGGCACCTACAGGGCTGAGGTCGAACTCAGAGTTCGGGTGAGGCTCCTTTTGCTTGGAGCGGGTCATGCCGACCTTCGAGAATGGCACGCCAGGGCCCTCAAAGACCCGCCTGATCGCGGGGACAGCGCGTGCAGGGCGCTCCATGCCACCGCCGTGCACAGCGCGGCGAGCGGCAGTTCGAGGCAGGCGGCCATCAGCACCGCCGTGTGCTCCGCTCCGGGCGCGGCGGTCAGCACGCCGAACCAGGCGTCGGCCACCAGCAGCACCGCGGTGGCCGGGGCCACGGCGACCCGCCGCCGGTCGCCCCGGGCCAGTAACAGGCCGGTGCCGACCAGGCCGACGGCCTCCATCACGGCCAGGCCGGTCTTCACCACCGGGTGCGGGCCGGCCACCCGCGCCAGCACGAAGATCCACGGGACCATCGCCACCCCGGCGGCGGTCAGCGTGCGGGCGGCCCGTCCGAAGCGCAGCGTCGTCGTCATGCCGTCCACCCTGCCGGTCCCGGCCGCCCTTGTCGGTAGCCCTTCCAACCGGCTCGGGGTGGTGCTGGGTACACCCCCGGGCTGAAGGCAACTCCATGGTCCGGGCGGCCGCCCGCGCTCTACCGTGTGCGCATGGCCCCACTCACCGCGCTGCGCGACGCGCTCCGACGCTTGCGCCGTGAGACGGCCTTCAACGCCGCGGGGGTACCGCTGCAGATCGTCCCGGCGCTGCTGTGGACGGTGCTGTGGAAGGGGTCAGCGCCCGGCCTGCTGCTCATAATCTTCGCCGCCGGAGCGCTCACCACCTTGCAGCGCCGCAGGTTCGCGTCGCTCGCGGGCGTGGAGATCCCCCTGCTGCCCGCCGCCCGGCGCAGGCCCACCCTGCGGGAAGCGCTGATGTGGCTGAGCTACGGGGCGACCTGGCGGCAGGTCGCCTATCACGCGCTGGTGGGGCCGCTGGTGGCCTGCGGAACGGCCGCCACCGCCGTGCTGTGAAGCTGGGGCGCGGCGGCGGGGACCGCCCTGGTGTGGATCTGGGTGGTTCCGCCCGAGCAGCGGCCGAAGTTCCTCCGGTACACGACGGAGGCCCAGTACATCGACGCGACCGGCGTCGCCGCCCTGCTCCTCGCCTGGTGGCTCACCCACGTCCTGGTGCGGCTCGACACCCGCGCCGCCCTCGCCCTGCTGGGCCCCAGCCGCGCCGAGCGGCTCACTCGCCGGGTCGAGGACCTCACCGAGAGCCGGGCGGGGGCGGTGGACGCGGCCGACGCCGAACGGCGGCGCATCGAGCGGGATCTGCACGACGGAGCGCAGCAGCGCCTGGTCTCCCTCGCCGTGAACCTCGGTATCGCCCGGGCGACGCTCACCGAGCTGCCCGACGACGCCCGGCAAGTCATCGACCAGGCCCACCGGGAGGCGAAGGAGGCGATAGACGAGCTGAACAACCTGGTACGCGGCCTGCATCCGGCCGTCCTGGACGACCGGGGACTGGACGCCGCCCTGTCCGGCATCGCCGCCCGCGCCCCGCTGCCGGTGCGGCTGCGCGTCGACGTACCCCGGCGGGCCGCCCCGACCATCGAGGCGGTCGCCTACTTCACCGTCTCCGAGGCGCTGGCCAACATCGCCAAGCACGCCCCGGACGCCTCCCGGGCGGACGTCACCGTGGAGGGCCAAGGCGGTACGCTCCGGGTCACCGTCGCCGACGACGGCCCCGGCGGCGCCGACCCCGCCCACGGCTCCGGCCTGGCCGGCCTGGCCCGCCGGGCGGCCTCCGTGGACGGCACCTTCTCGATCAGCAGCCCCGCCGGGGGCCCGACCGTCATCACCGTGGAGCTGCCGTGCGTCGTCCCTCCGTGATCGCCGAGGACTCCGACACGATTGCAGCGGCCACGACCGCCATGCCCGGTATCAACCCGGTGCTGACGGTATGGGAGAGTCACTCTGCAATCCGGGGTTGCTAACGCCTGCCCAGCAACAGCCCCGCGCCTTCCTCGGCGTCGCCGTCTCTAGGATGTGAACATGGCAGATGGACCCATAACAGGCCCTCGGGGGGCGTCCACAGCCCACCGCCGGTCCGCGAAGGAGACGGACGAGACGCGGGGCGACGGGGAGCCGTCTGGCTGCACGGTAGGCCCAACGCAGGCGTAGACACAGGGGTTTGAAGATCCTGGCGTGCACCACCGCCGTGCTTATCCTGGTCGTAGCCGGTTTCCTTTATTATCTTTACAACCAGTTGAACGGGAATATTCATACTGCGGCTATCTCCACAAAGAGTGCAGGAGTGGAGAAGAAGGACGCCTTCGGTCGATCCCCGATCAATATCCTGGTGGTCGGCTCGGACTCCCGCAGTAGCAAGGCAGACTGCTCGCTGGGCGGTGCCTGCGGCGCCTGACCTCGTCCACCTGCTCAGCCGGCTCCATGGAGGAGAACGTAGAGGAGCCGCCCCCTTCGCTGGGCGTTCCCTGCACGATCCACTTCGTACGCAGCTCCACAACCCCTGGTTCCGGACACGTCCAGTCAAAGCGCGTGACGCACAGCGCATCGACGTCGAACCATGAGCTCCATCCCCGGCCGTCACTGAGAAATCCCAGCTCAGAGGCTTCCACGACCCCGTAGGAGGACGGGAGGCTGCTCCAGTGGCCTACCAGCAGGTGATCCAAGTCCATCCGCAGATCTTCGCGCATCAGGAAGTTGTCCCTCTCGACTGAGTTCGATGAAACAGCGACTGGGTCGCATAAGAACGGACATCAACGAAGGTTGACCGCCCGCCTCTGGTCCCGCACAAGGTTCTCTGACTAGAGTCAGACAATGGATGCGGCGCAGATCGACCAGGTGCGGCGGTTCAACCGCACCGTCACCGAACGCGTGGGCGTGCTCCACGACCACTACCTGGGCCGCGACAGGCCCATCGGCGAGGCCCGGCTAGTCTGGGAGATCGGCGAGCAGGGCCAGGACGTACGGCGGCTGCGCGAGCGCCTCGGGCTTGACTCCGGGTACATCAGCCGGCTGCTGCGCTCCCTGGAGACCGACGGCTTGGTGACGGTGGAGCCGAAACCCCGGGACAGACGGGTGCGCACCGTCCGGCTCACCGACGCGGGCCGCGCGGAGCGCGCCATGCTCGACGGCCGCAGCGACGAGCTGGCCAGCTCCCTGCTGGAGCCGCTCAATGCCGCCCAGCGCGCCCGGCTGGTCGCCGCGATGGCCGAGGTCGACCGGTTGCTGACCGCCGCGACGGTCACGCTGGACGCCGTCGGCCCGGACCACCCCGACGCCGAGCACTGCCTGCGGTCCTACTTCACCGAGCTGCAGGAGCGTTTCGAGACCGGCTTCGACCCTGCGCGGAGCCTGCTGCCCGACGCCGGCGAACTCCGGCCGCCGCACGGCCTGTTCCTGGTCGCCCGGCTGCAGGGCGAGCCCGTCGGCTGCGCCGGTCTGAAGCTGCCGCCCGGCGCCCCGGCCGAGATCAAACGCATGTGGGTCGCGCCCCATGCCCGGAGGCTCGGCCTCGGCCGCCGGTTCCTGGCCGAGCTGGAGGCGCGGGCCGCCCAGCACGGCCGCGACGTAGTGCGCCTGGACACCAACAAGGCGCTCACCGCCGCGATCAGCCTGTACCACTCCTGCGGCTTCCAGGAGATCCCCGCCTTCAACGACGAGCCGTACGCCCACCACTGGTTCGAGAAGCGGATCACCGCAGCGCCGTCGAAATGAGAGTCCTGGCGGCCGTTCGCGAGAACCTGCACGTCGCGGACCATGGATGAGGATTATTACGTCCGGGCAGGTCAGGCCGCGTGTGCGTAACGAACGCCCGGTCGGGCTCGGTCGGAGGGCGGTGGCTACTTCTGGATTCGCGCATGCGACTCAAGGAGAAGCCGCGCCGCGCTCTCGTCGGTGATCACGGAGTTGGCCAGTCCGCCGCGCAGCACACTGTGGATGGCCCGCGCCTTGGACGCGCCGCCGGCCACCGCGATGACCTCCGGGATCCGGCGCAGCTGCTCGGCGTCAATACTGATCGTCAGCCGGCTGATGTCCCCTCCCGTGGGTGTGCCGTCCTGCGCGAGCAGGATCGAGCAGACCTCCGCCGCGATGTCCGTGGTGGACAGCGAGGCGAGCATCGCGGGGGGCATCGCCTCGTAAACCTGCGACCCGTCCGGGCCCCAGCTGCCGATGGCCACGGCTGCCTTGGTGATGGACGGGAACCGTGAGGTGGCGGCGGCGATGCCCGGCTGCTCGTACAGCGCCCTGGCCGTACCGGCGTCGGACACCACGAGCGGTGCGTATATCGGATAGGCGGGTCCGCGCGAGACTGCGGCCAGCTGGCGTACGAGATCAATGGTGTTGGCGCCGACCGCCCCGGTGACACCTGTCATCTGCACAATGCTGCACGGCGCCAGGCTTCTCAGCGCCCCCGCCATGGTGTCGAGTGTGCGTCCCCAGCTCACACCGAGGACGTCGTCCTCGGTCACGATCTCGGTGAGCAGCTCGGCGGCGGCGGTGCCCAGCTCCCGGCGCAATGTCACAACGTCCGGAGCCGTCACCTTGACCACCAGAGCGTGCTGGAGCCGGAACGCGACGCGCAACTGCTCGGACAGCTCACTGTCCACGGCGGTGGGCACACCGATCTCGATACGGACGATGCCCTGCTTACGGCACTCGTCGAGGATGCGCGCGACCTTATAGCGCGAGATGCCGAGTTCGTCGGCGATCTCCTTCTTGGCCTTGTCCTCCAGGTAGTACCGGCGCGCGACCGTCGTGGCGCGCTGGAGTTCGGCTGGACCCATGGGATTCCCCCTCCTGAACGCTTCGGCGGCGGAGTCCACCCGCCCTGACCCCCGCCCATATGGGCATCCTACTTGACGCATGGGCGGGCTGGAGGTCTGATACTCACACCCCACGCCATAAGGCCGTAACGCGGCATTTACGGCGTGAACATGTACGTGCCGTCATTCAGCAGCGGGAGAGGGCCGATGAAGTTCCCCGACCGAGCATTCGCGCCGCGTGGCCCGATCGCTCATTGTCACTCTTGGGGTGGATTGTCATGAATGAGAATGTCAAGACGGCCACCCGGGCCCCTGTGATGGAAGCGAGGGGCATCCACAAGGCCTTCGGACAGGTCCAGGCCCTCCGGGGCGCCGAGTTCAAGGCGCGAGCCGGTGAGGTCACCGCGCTGATCGGGGACAACGGCGCCGGCAAGAGTTCCCTGGTCAAAGTGCTGTCCGGCGTCTACACCGCGGACGAGGGAGAACTGCTGATCGACGGGAAGCCCGTACGCCCGGGATCGCCCCAGGATGTCCGGGCGTACGGCATCGAGACCGTCTACCAGGACCTGGCGCTGGCCGGGGACCTGACCCCGTACGAGAACGTCTTCATGGGCCGCGAACTGCGCCGCTCCGGGGTCCTGGGCATGCTCGGCGTCGTGGACCGGGGCCGGATGCGCGACCGGACGGAGGAGGTATTCGACGCTCTGAACGTCCGGATCAAGGACCACAAGGGGCGCGTCGCCGCCCTGTCCGGCGGTCAGCGGCAGAGTGTCGCCATCGCCCGCGCCGCCATGTGGGCATCTCACCTGGTGATGATGGACGAGCCGACCGCCGCGCTGGGCGTCGCCCAGACCCAGAGTGTGCTCGAACTGATCCGCAGGGTCGCCGACAGCGGTATCGGGGTCATCCTCATCAGCCACAACATGACGGACGTACTGGAAGTCGCCGACTCCATCCAGGTCCTGCGCCTCGGCACCCGCGTCGCAACGTTCCGCCGCGGTGAGGCCACGGTCGCCGACCTGGTGAAGGAAATGACGAGCGGCAAGTCCGCCGAGGTGAACTCATGACACTGCTCCGCAACAACACATCGGTGGGCGACACCATCGCCAACGGCACCGGTGGGACACATGGCGCCGCCGCCCCGCGCTTCCTGCGCGCCGCGCTGGGGCGGCCCAGCATCGGCATGCTCGTGATCCTGCTGCTCATGCTCGTCCTCTTCTCCGCACTGCGGCCCGACACCTTCCTCGGTACGTACAACTTCCGCTCCATCGCCCTGTCGGCCGCCGTGATCGGTGTCGCCGCCATCGGTCAGACGTTCGTTCTGGCGACGGGCGGAATCGACCTCTCCATCGGGTCGGTCCTGGTCTTCGGCACCGTGGTGTCCGCGAAGGTGATGGGCGCCATGGGAGGCATGAGCGCGGGATGGGGCGCCGTTGGCGTCGGTGTGCTGGTGTGTGTCGTCGCCAGCGCCTTTTGGGGCCTGGTCAACGGGCTCATCATCACCTATCTGCGGGTACCCGCGCTGATCGCGACGCTGGGCACGCTCGGTATGGCCCTCGGAGCGGCCCAGATCATCAGCAACGGCCTCGACATCCGTACGGTGCCCTCGGTGATGACCGACACGATCGGCTACCAGAACATCGCGGGCGTCCCCGTGCTCGTGGTCATCGCCCTGGTGGTCGCGGCCGGCGCGGGGCTGGTGCTGTGGCACACCATCTACGGGATCCGGACGAAGGCCATCGGCTCCAATCCGGAGGGCGCGCTCAGGTCGGGCGTTCCGGTACGCCGCCACCTGATCTCCATCTATGTCGTGAGCGGTGCGCTGGCCGGAGTGGCGGGCGCGATGAGCCTCGCCCAGTTCTCCACGACCACCATCGCGGGCCACACCGGTGACAACCTCACCACGATCGCGGGCGCCGTCCTCGGAGGTACCAGCCTCTTCGGCGGGGTGGCCACGATCTTCGGCACCGTCATCGGAATCCTCGTCCCGGTGACCCTGCAGAGCGGGTTCGTCATCCTCGGCGTCGAACCGTTCTGGCAGACCTTCGCCGTCGGCGCCGTGCTGGTCGCCGCCGTCTTCATCGACCAGGTCCGCAGGGGGACCCAGAACCGCGGCTGACCCGCGCTGCCCTCCCGGGGCAGCCGGCCGCCGGCCTTCCGTACCCCCTGCCCGTATCACCACTCCACTCCGGATTCCGCACAGGAGAGTCGTATGTCCAAGCCGTTCGCGCCATTCACCGGCGCCACCCGTACGAAGAAGGCAGTCATCGCGCTCAGCGCCCTCGGCCTGATCGTGACCGCCGCCGGATGCAGCAGTTCGAGCCCCACCGCCTCCTCGGGGTCCGCGGGATCGTCCAAGGTCGCGGTCAAGAGCGTCGCCTTCGTCGGCGGGGTGAAGGACAGCCCCTTCTACTCGGCGATCGACTGCGGCGCCAAGACCGAGGCGAAGAAGCTCGGCGTGAAGTACACCTATTCCGCGCCCGGCACCTTCGACCCCGCCGCCCAGCAGCCGGTGCTCAGCTCCGTCGTCGCCCAGCAGCCGCAGGCCGTCCTCATCGCGCCGACGGACAAGACCGCGATGTTCCAGCCGATGCACCAGGCCAAGGCCGCCGGCATCAACCTCATCACCGTCGACACCAAGCTCAGCGACGTCTCCGATCTGTCCAGCCAGATCAACAGCGACAACATCGCGGGCGGCGCCCTCGGCGCCGACAACATCGCCAAGCTCATCGGTGACAAGGGGAAGGTCGTCGCGCTGAGCGAGCCGCCGGGCAGCAGCACCGATGACGAGCGCGTCAAGGGCTTCGTCGACGAGATGAAGGCGAAGCACCCGGGCATCACGGTGCTGACCACGCAGTACGCCGACCACTCGGCGCAGGCCACCGCGTCCAAGGTCAGCTCCGTCCTCGCGGCCAACCCGGACCTGAAAGGCGTCTTCGCGGTGGACAACTTCACCGGTGACGGCGCGCCCGTCGGTGTGCGCAACGCCAACGCGCGCTCCAAGGTGAAGATCGTCGCCTTCGACGCCCAGCCCAGCCAGGTGCAGTCCCTGCGCGCCGGGGACATCGACGCGATCATCTCGCAGGACCCGTACGACATGGGTGTCCTGGGTGTGCAGTACGCCGTCGCCCTCGGCAAGGGCTCGACCGTGGACAAGGCCAAGATCACCGGTCTGGCCGCCATCACCAAGCAGAACATCGACGACCCCAAGGTCGCGCCGTTCGTCTACAAGTCCTGTTGACCCGCGGGGCCCGGCGAGTCCCGCCGGGCCCGGGTCACACTGACGTCACCGTGTGCCCCCACGCGCGCGGACCGCGATCGCACTTCGCCTAGGAGAACCACCATGCCCGTCGTCGCTGGAGTTGACTCCTCGACCCAGTCCTGCAAGGTCGAGATCCGCGACCTTCACGACGGCTCGCTGCTCGGCTCGGGGAGCGCACCACACCCACCCGCGTTCCCACCGAGAAGCGAACAGGACCCCGCCGCCTGGTGGACAGCGCTCAAAGCCGCGCTCGTGACCGCCAGGAACGACGCCGGTGTGTCCAGGACCGACATCATCGCGCTCGCGGTCGACGGCCAGTGCCACGGCCTGGTCGCCCTGGACGCCGCCGATCAGGTCGTACGGCCGGCGAAGCTGTGGAACGACACCACCTCCGCACCACAGCTCGAACGGCTCAAGCGGCTGATCGGGGCGCCGGAGTGGATCCGCGCCGTCGGGTCCCTGCCGACCGCCGCCTTCACCCTCAGCAAGATCGCCTGGCTCGCCGAGAACGAACCCGCCCACTACCGGCGGCTGCGCCACGTCCTGCTGCCGCACGACTGGCTGACCTGGAAGCTGTCGGGACGCCATGTCACCGACCGCTCCGAGGCCTCCGGGACCGGCTACTACAGCGCCGCGGAATCCCGCTACCTGCCCGAATTCCTGGTCCATGTCGACGCGGAACGCGACTGGGCGGACGCCCTGCCCGAGGTCGTCGACGCCTCGACGGCCGTCGGTACGGTCAGTGGCACGGCGAGTACGGAACTGGACCTGTCGCCCGGCACCCTCGTGGGGCCGGGCGGCGGGGACCAGCACGCGGCGGCCCTCGGCCTCGGTATCGTCCCCGGGGACGTGGTGTACACGTTCGGCACCTCGGGCGTCGTCTTCACCACCAGCGACACCCCGGTGTTTGATCTCACCGGCATGGTCGACGGTGTCGCCGATATGACCGACGGCTACCTTCCTCTCGTCTCGACGCTGAACGCCGCACGCGTCACCGACACCTTCGCCCGTATCCTCGGCGTCGATCACGACGGGCTGGCCAAGCTGGCGCTCGACGCCGCCGGCGGCTCCGGTCTGGTCCTCGCGGCGTTCCTCGACGGCGAGCGCAAGCCCAACCGTCCCGGCGCCCAGGGGATTCTGTCCGGTCTGACCTCCGCGACCGATCGGGAGGACATCGCGCGGGCGGCTTTCGAGGGCGTGATCCTTGGACTGGTCTCCGGTGAGCGCCAGCTCAATGCCGCCGGTGTCAGGACCGGCGGCCGTCTCATCGCGACCGGCGGAGGCGCGCGCTCCGCCGCGTACACCCAGCTTCTGGCCGATCTGACCGGCCGTGAGGTGCTGGTCGCCGACGCCCCGGAGGCATCGGCTCGCGGCGCCTGCGTCCAGGCCGCCGCCATCGCGTCGGACCGGCCGGTACGGGAAGTCCTGCGGGCCTGGGCCCCGGCGACCCGGTCGGTCGCCACCCCGCGCCCCGGCTCCGGGACCGTGCGCGAAACGGCCGCCGACCGTTACGCGGTCCTGGCAGGCTGGGACGCGCTCGACACCCCCGCCACAGATTCCCCCGGGACGACAGCGTGAGGTACCCGACGCTGAACCCCGCCATCCTCGCGGAGATCGCCCGCCACCCCGGGGCCACCCTCGCGGGCAGTATCTACGCCGTCGCCGAGGCGGACCGGCTGGCCACCGCCGAGCACCTCGTCCACGCGAGCCTGTGGATCCACGCCGACGTGATCATGGACGATCTCACCCACTGGGGCGTCGACCTCTCCCTCGTACGGACCCTCTCCGAGCGCGGGATCGGACCGCTGGACGTCCATGTCATCGCCCCCGAACTCGACGGACTGATCAGCGAGATCTGCGCCCAGAAGGTCAACCGCATCACCTTCCCGTTCGAGTCCTGCCCGGACCTGGACGCCGTGGCAGACATCGCCCGGCGGATCCGTTCCTCGGGAGCCGCGGCCTGGCTCGCGGTGGCGCCCGGCACGGATTTCGCCGAGGTCCGGCCGTGCTTCGAGACGATCGACGGCCTGCTGGTCATGCTGATCGAACCCGGCAGTACCGGCGCCGCCGACCCGGCGCTGGCCGCCAGGGCCGGGCAGACGGGACCTGGCCTGCCCTCCGGGGTCGACGGCGGGGTGGACGCGGCCAACCTCGGCGCCTGCCTCAGCGCGGGCGCGAGCTATGTCGTCTCCGGCCGGGCCCTGCTCTCGTCCTCGTCGTCCGCCGCCGCCGGCTCACCCGGCTCCGCTTCCTCCACTCCCACCGGTCGCACACCGAAAGGAAGATGACCATGTCTCATACACCAGAGGTTCCCGAGACGATGCGGGCGAGTGTGCTCAGCGGCGTCGGTGAGATCGCCGTCGAGGAGCGCCCCGTCCCGGCGGTCCGGCCGGACGAAGTACTGGTCCGCGTCGCGGCCGTCGGAGTCTGCGGCTCCGATGTCCACTACTACCGCGAGGGCCGGATCGGCGACTTCGTGGTCGACAAGCCGCTCGTCCTCGGCCACGAGGTCTCGGGCCGGATCGTCGCCGTCGGCGCGGACGTCGACACCGGGCGGATCGGCGAACGCGTCGCCATCGAGCCGCAGCGGCCGTGCCGGGTGTGCCGCCAGTGCAAGGCGGGCAGCTACAACCTCTGTCCGCACATGGAGTTCTACGCCACGCCGCCCATCGACGGCGCCTTCTGCGAATACGTCACCATCCAGGCCGACTTCGCCCACCCGGTGCCCGACTCCCTCTCGGACGAGGCGGCCGCCCTCCTCGAACCGCTTTCCGTCGGCATCTGGGCGGCGCGCAAGGCCCGTATCGTGCCCGGTTCCCGGGTGCTGATCGCCGGAGCCGGACCGATCGGTGTCATCGCGGCCCAGGCGGCGAAGGCGTTCGGCGCCACCGAGATCATCGTGTCCGACCCGGTGGCCGACCGCCGGGCCCTCGTGGCACGCTTCGGCGCCACCCGTACGATCGACCCGGTCGCGGAGAGTGTGCGCGATCTGGGCGTGGACGCCTTCATCGACGCGTCCGGCGCGACCCCCGCCGTGGTCAGCGGTATCGGGGCCGTACGCGGCGGCGGTGTCGTCGTACTCGTGGGCATGGGAGCGGACGAGATCGCGCTTCCCATCCCGTTGATCCAGAGCAGGGAACTCATCATCACCGGGGTGTTCCGCTACACGGACACCTGGCCCGTAGCGGCCCAGCTCGTGGCCTCCGGACAGGTGGACCTCGACAGCCTCGTCACCGGTCGCTTCTCTCTGGAAGACGCCGAGAAGGCACTCAACGCGGACCGGACGCCCGGCAGCCTCAAGACCATCGTGGTGCTCTGATGAGCGTTCTGGACACCTTCAAGCTCAACGGCCGCAAGGCCCTCGTGACCGGCGGGAACCGGGGCCTCGGCCTCGCCTTCGCCACCGCGCTCGCCCAGGCCGGCGCCCAGGTGGCCATCGCGGCCCGGGACGCGGAACGCAACGCGCTCGCCGTCGCGGAGGCGGCCGAGCAGGGACTCACCTTTGTCCCGATCACCGCCGACATCACCGACGACGACGATGTCACCCGGATGACCGCCGAGGCGATCGCCGCGCTCGGTGGACTGGACATCCTCGTCAATAACGCGGGCACCTGCTTTCACAACGATTCCTGGCACGCCACCGATGACGAGTGGTCACAGGTCTTCGACCTCAACGTCCGCGCGCTGTGGAAGTGCAGCCTCGCCGCGGGCAGCCATATGACGGACGCGGGCTTCGGCTCCATCGTCAATATCGGCTCCATCTCCGGGCTCATCATCAACCGGCCCCAGTGGCAGCATGCCTACAACGCGTCGAAGGCCGCCGTACACCATCTGACGAAGTCCCTCGCGGCGGAGTGGGCACCCGCCGGTATCCGGGTCAACGCGGTCGCCCCCGGTTATGTGAAGACGGAGATGGCCCCGGTGGACCGGCCCGACCTGCGGCGCTTCTGGATCGAGGACGCGCCGCAGCAGCGCTATGCGCTCCCCGAGGAGATCGCGCCGGCCGTCGTCTTCCTCGCCAGTGACGCGGCGTCGTTCATCACCGGCTCGGTCGTGGTCGCCGACGGCGGATACACGGTCTATTAGGCCGGCCCGCACACGCGGGACAACCGACGGCACCAGAAGAGAGAAGAGAGCAATGACGCGACAGATCAGCCGTGTGGTCGTGGCAGGTCTGGACGATGTGACGCTGGAGCGGGTCCCGGCCCCCGTGGCTGGTCCCGGCGAGGTGCTCGTACGGAGCACGGTCGTCGGAGTGTGCGGCTCGGACATGCACGCGGCGCTCGGCAAGCACCCGTTCATCGATCTGCCCTACCGCCCCGGCCACGAGGTCGTGGGCGTCGTCACAGCCACCGGCGACGGTGTCGCCGCGGTGGCCGTCGGCGACCGGATCGTCGTGGAGCCCAATCTGTACTGCGGCGAGTGCGCCCAGTGCCGGGCGGGCCGCTACAACATCTGCCGGAAGCTGGAGGTGTTCGGCTGCCAGACGCCCGGCGGGCTCGCGGAGCTGTTCACCATCCCCGCCGGCCGGGTCCATGTCCTGCCCGACGCGATGACGGACACCCAGGCAGCGCTGATCGAACCGCTGGCCACCCCGCTCGGCGCCCTTGCCAAGTCCGGTGACCTGCGCGGGCGTACGGTGGCGATCCTCGGCGCCGGCCCGATCGGGCTGCTCCTGCTGGTGGCCGCCAAGCACCGGGGCGCGTCAAAGGTCGTCGTCACCGATCTGCTCGAGAGCAAGCGCGCCCGCGCCCTGCGGCTCGGGGCGGACGCGGCGTTCCCGGCCGATTCCGCCGACCTCGCGGAGCGGTCCGGCGAGACACTCCACGGCCCCGCGGACGTGGTCTTCGACTGCGTGTCCCGGGGGCCTTCGCTGGCACAGGCCGTCGATCTGGTGACCAAGGGCGGCACCGTCGTGGTCGTCGGCGTGGGTGCGGCGGGCACCACCCCGGTACGTGTCGACCTGATCCAGGACCGGGAGATCCGGCTGGTGGGCAGCCTCATGTATGTCGCCGACAACTTCATCGAGGCGATCTCCCTGATCGGCGCCGGCGTGGTGGACATCGCGGAGTTCGTGACGGCCACCTTCCCACTCCACGACGCGGACAAGGCGTTCGCCGCCTCGCGCGACCCGGAACAGGTCAAAGTGCTCATCACCGTGGCCGGGTCCTGATGGCGAGACCGATGGACGGAGCCAAGACCTGGCTGGCGGTCGCCCGGGAGGTGGGTGACCTGCTCGACAACGTCGACGAGACCTCGTTCGGCGCCGCCGTGACGGAACTCCTCACCCCGGGACGGCGCTGGTTCGCGACCGGACAGGGCAGATCGGGCCTGGTGGCGTCGATGACGGCGATGCGGCTCATGCACCTCGGCCAGGACGTACATGTCCTGGGCGAGGCGACGGCGCCCTCGGTGGAAGCGGGGGACGGACTGATCGTCGTATCGGGCTCGGGCGAGACACCAGTGTCCCTGCACTACGTCCGCCGGGCGAAAGAACACGGAGCACGCACACTCGCGGTGACCGCCCATCCGTCGAGCAGCCTCGCGAAACTCGCCGACGTCGTGTTGTGTGTACCGAGCCGGGACACCGCGCAGTTCAGCGGCAGCCTCTTCGAGCAGGGATCGCTACTCGTACTCGACGCCGTGGTCATGGCACTCGCCGCGGGCCGCGAAGGTGAGCACGCACGCATGCAGGCCCGGCACACCAACATGCAGTGACCCGGACGGGCGGCGGGCCGGTGATTGCGGCCACGCCGTCCGTCCCATTGAACAGGCTGAGCCGGAACGGCTGCGCGAGCAGGTCGCCAGCCCCTGGTCGGCGGCGCGGCTACCGCGGACGTGCTGGAGGGCCCCGTCAGCGCCTGGCCCGCCGGGACCGTGCAGCGGGGCGCTCGCCTTCCCGGCACTCCTCAGTCCGCCGACACCTCGACCAGCACCTTGCCCACGGTGTTTCCCTCGACGGCGGCGTGCGCCTCCCCGGTCCTGTCCAGCGGGTATCGGTGCAGCGGCAGTCCCGCCTCCTCCCCCACCCGCAGCGCACCCTCGGCGACAGCAGCCGAGACATCGGCGATGCCGTTCGCGACAGCGTCGTCGGGCACGGTGTAGAGCAGCACGCCCTGCCATCGCAGGTTGGGCGCCATGGAGGCTCGGACAGGCAGCGTGATGGCGTCGCCGCCGTTGTTGGCGTAGAAGGCGACAACGGCGTTGGGCGCGGCAACCGCCACGTCCAGTCCGGCGTTGACGGCCGGGGAGACCTCCACGACGATGCCGACGCCATCCGGTACGAGCTCGCGGATCTGCTGTGCGGCGTCCTCGTCGCGGTAGTTCACGACGTGATGTGCCCCCGCGGCCTTGGCGAGCTCCGCCTTGCGCGCTCCGCTCACCGTCGTAACGACGGTGGCGCCTGCCCAACGGGCAAGCTGAATAGCGGCATTGCCGACGGCTCCAGCTCCCCCGGCAACGAGCACCGTGCGCCCTTCGAGGGTACCCGGCGCGAGCCGCGCCGGGCCGCCGTCGGCGACGGTGAGGCAGCGGTGTGCGGTCAGCGCGGGAACGCCGAGAGCTGCGCCCAGCTCGTACGAGGCATCGCCGGGCAGCACGACCGCGTTCCGCTCCGGCAGCAAGACGTACTCCTGCGCGGTCCCGCCGTGCGGACGTCCGAAGGCGGCGAGCCACAGCCACACACGCTCCCCGACCCGCGCAGGACTCACTCCCTCGCCGACGGCGTCGATAACCCCGGAGCCGTCCTGATTCGGCACCTGCTCCGCGAGCTCTCCCACGGCCGTGAGCCCCTGCCGGGTCTTCCAGTCCGTCGGGTTCACCCCCGACACCCGCACCCGGACCCTCACCTCGCCGGCCCCCGGCTCCGGCACCGGCCACTCGGCCAGTGTCAGGACGCCGGTGCCACCATGCTGTGTGTAGACGATCGCCTTCATGTGCCGGTACAAGGCACGTACGACGCCTTTTCTTCCCCGCGCAGGGCAACCATCTCGCCGGGCAGCCTCCGTCCCTGGTAGGGCGCGTTTGCAGCTCCGCGCCTCAGGTCCCGGGAATGTCAGCCCGCTGGGAGCTTGTAGTCGTGGTAGTCGGTCGGGCCGGTGGCCGGCGACACGGGTGAACCGGACCAGTGGCCCAGCCGCCCGCACCATGTGAGGCCACTGGTCAGCCCGTCCGGACCGGCCACTGCCAGGCCCGCTCGGGGAAGGCGCCGACGATGGCGATCAGGGCCTCGGCGATGGCCTGGATCTCGTCGAACAGCTTGCGCAGGCGGGCCCAGCCGGTGATCCGGTCGCCATCGATCCGCCGGCCGATGCCTGCGACGCGGGTGAGCCGGTGGACCGGTTTGGTGTCGATGAGCACGGCGAAGTCGACGTCGACCGACTGACGGCATACGGCGTCAAGAGGTCCAAAGATCTCTGGCGGTCATCGAAGCGTCCACGTTTGGTTGTCTCTCCCGTTGCATCCCATGAGGACCGCCACAGTCCCGGACGCGCCCCCGAAGATGTCGACGCATTTCTGCGACTGATCAGCCAGCAGTTCCGTACCGTTGAGGTGGAACTGCTGGCTGGCGCTGCCGTCGCAGCCGGACAGTTGGATCTCGGTGCGGTCGTCGGTCGCTCCCCCGGCCACGGTCATGCATTTCCCCGATGAGCGGATGGTCTCGCCCGAAGCGATCTTCCACTGCTGGTCCGCGGAGCCGTTGCACGTGTCCTGGAACAGCTGTATCCCTTCGGTCCCGGCACCGCGGCTGAGGCACTCCCCTGAGGCGGCGACCACCAGGGCGTGGGCAGCCGGGGCGGCCGGCGTGGCGGATCCGCCCGATGTCCCGGCCCCGGTCTTGGCTTTCGCCGTGGCCGTCTCAGCATGCGACGGGGTCGGCTGGAGTGCCGCTGCCGGTTTGTGCGACGCGGGCTTCTTCGCGGCGCCGCTGTGCTTGGGCGACGGTGACGCCGAGGGGGAGACGGAGGTGTGGCCGCCGGCCGGACCGCCGGAACTGCCCGTCCCCAGCGGCGTGCCAGCCACGGCGGCCGCCCGGACGGGGCGGGACGGCTTGCCGTCGGAGTGTGCCGACAGCAGGAACGGGACCGTGATCAATATCGCCCCGGCGATGACAGCGGCGGCCAGCACCAGCTTCTTCCGTCCGCCCGAGGGCGGCTGCTTTCCCTCGGACTCGGCCGTACCACTGCCTGGAGGCGCCTCCCCCGCTTCGTCCACGCCCATGGTGCTGGTGCTGGCCGCGGCGGGCTCCTCATGGGCTGCCGACGGTGCCTGCGGCGGTGTCTCCCGATCCTCCTCGCGTCCGGAACGCGACGAGGTCTCGGGGATCGCGGGGCTCTCGGGGCCTTCCTGCTCCGGCCGGGTCTCCTGCGGCGGAACGGCCACGGCGGCCCGAACGCGCGGGGCCAGACCGGCATCAGGCTGCCCGGCCACCTCGGGCATACTCACCGGCCGGCGAATGGCCAGCGGGGACGGACCGTTGGGCTGCGTTCTCCCAGTCTGCCGGGTGCCGCCGGAAGTGCCGTGCTGACGGGGCATTTTCGTCTCTCTACTTTCTCTGTCTTCGGGCGTCCTGCTGGACGGTGGGGGCGCGGTACAGGTCGGTAGATGGCGAGTTCGGACAGTTGGACCGCGGGCCGGCCACTGGTGGCGG
This sequence comes from Actinacidiphila oryziradicis, assembly GCF_005047355.1. Lineage (GTDB taxonomy): Bacteria > Actinomycetota > Actinomycetes > Streptomycetales > Streptomycetaceae > Actinacidiphila > Actinacidiphila oryziradicis. The sequence continues at coordinate 28,198 of NZ_SUMC01000026.1, read as the reverse complement.
TGAGGTGCAGCTGTAAGCGATCCTGAGCGCCCACATGCCCGGTCCGGGCCACCGGCACGCGGTGACCCGGAGCGGGTTCAGGCTGGGCTTACTTGGCGTACATCAGGGTGCCGAAACCGAGCTGGTCGAAGCCGCCGCTGGTGGTCCCGTAGTCGCCGCCACCGCCCTCCGGGCGGCCGTTCGCACCGATGGAAGCGAGGTACGGGACGTCCAGGTACAGGCGCCGGGCGTAGTGGTAGTAGATCATGTCCCACACCGGACGGGCCTGCCCTCGGGAGTCGGAGGAGATCACGGTCTGCTCGCTGTACGCACAGCTCTGGCCGGTGCCCCAGCTGTACGTCGTGTAGGGGACGTCGTTGCCCAGGTTGTACTTGGCGACGTACTGGGCGGCCTTCATGAATCGCCGGCTGTCGTAGCTGTACAGGTCGGTGCCCTGGCTCCAGGCCATCTCGCAGATCGCGCCCATCTGGCCCATGCCCATGGTGGTGTGGCCCTGGTCGCGGCCGGACTCCTGCCACTGGCCGAGGTCGTAGCCGGCCACGTTGCCGTAGAGGAACGGGACGGCGTGCGCGATCGAGCCGTTGCCCGCGCCGTTCTTGAAGTAGTTCACGGCCTGGTCGTACTTGGCGCCGTCGTCGCAGAGGATGCCGATGGCCATGATGGACGCCATGTTGCACAGGTCCCAGTTGGCCCAGTAATTGGTGATGCAGGCCCCGTTGTGGTTGACCAGGAAGTCGTTGTTGAGCGGGTAGAACACGTTCAGCATCATCTGCTGGAAACGCGCGAGGTCGAAGCCGCTGTAGCCGCGCATCAGCTCGGCGGCGTTGGCGAACTGCCACCCGTAGATTCCGGCGGCGAGGAACCGGTCGGCGTTGCCGGTGACCGTGGTGAGGGTGGCCGACCAGGCGTTGAGGATGTCACGGGCGCAGTCGCCGTTCGCGGTGGTGCCGGCGACCTTCCAGCGCAGCGCGTTCTGGTAGGCGGCGTGGAGGTCGTTGTAGAGGGTTCCGTAGTTCTCGCCGGTGCCACCACGGATGATGGTGGCCTTGGGGTTGGCCTTCCAGGTGGACTGGGAGTGGGAGTTGGCGGTCAGCCGGTTCCAGCCGGACAGCCAGGGGTCGTTGCCCGCGGCGACCCGGACCTTCGCGCGGTTGATGTCGCCGGAGGAGTGCAGCATGCCGGGGTGGGCGAAGGTGGCGGGCGCGGCGCTCGCGGTTCCGCCGGTGAGCGCCGTGGCGGTGCTGCCAAGGGCCCCTGCGGCGGCGAGGCCGCCGGCTGTGCGCAGCAGACCGCGGCGGCTGATCGGGTGTGCGTTCGTGCGGCTCATAGCGGTGGATCTCCGTTCTGAGAGTGGGGGATCGTAATGGGGGCGTCACCGAAGCCTGGGACCGTGTCCTGGCCTATGGAGGTCCCCTCGTAGGTCACTTCATGCCGGTGGGGGACCAGGCAAGTGGCCAGAGCTTGTTGCCGCCGCGAAGGTGCGTCAAGAAGGTCGACGCACTTTCGAAACAACCGGGAAACCTTGCCCTGCCGCCTCACAGAACCGCAGTGGAGTGTCGCCGCGGGGAGGCCGCCCGCCGGCACTCCCTGACCGCCTGGGAACAGGTGGAACTCGGTGGCGGGCGCGGTCACCTCCGTACCGCCGCGCACGACCGAGGCTGGCGCGTCCTACGTCTTCAGCCTCTTCGCCCGCTGGATCGCGGGCCCCGAGGCGCCGCTGACGGTCAGGCCGGCGGGCGTGGACGGAGCGTCGTACGGCCAAGGCCCGGATCAGCGGGCTCACGAGCGGGTGGGCACGGTAGGAGACGGTGGTCTCCGGTCATCGCGGGAATGCGCAGCATCGGCAACGTGGAGCGAAACGCGGCGGTCGGCGACGAGCCGCCCCTGACGGCCGAGCAGTTCGCACTGCCGGCCGAGCACCGCTGGCAGCGGAACTTCTCCGCTCGGTGCCGCTGGGCCGCCGCCGCCCTGCGGCGGCGGCCCCCTCGCTACGCCTCGGTGTAGTCGAAGAAGTCGAAATCGGCTGACAGGCCGCCGCCCGTGAGGTCCTGGGCGGCGAGACCGACCACGGATCCGGTGAAGCCCCAGTTGGTGATCCGGTCCCGGACCGTCCGGGTGGCGTACTCGTCGGAGAGCAGGGAGCCGTCGAGTTCCGGCCCGATCGGCTCCCACCGATCGCCGTCGAGGGACCAGGCGAAACGTACGGCCGGGCCGTCGATGTCCACCCGCAGGTGCACCGGAGCGTCGCCGGCCACCGGCACGGTGGCGCTCTCGGTGTACGTCTGGAAGTCCAGGCTGCCCAGGCGGAGCACCCGCCCGTGCACCTCGTCCCAGGTGAGGTGGAGGTAGTGCCAGAGCTTGGTGTTGTAGAAGTGCGTCAGCCCCGCCATCTGCTGCGGTGCCGACGGCCGGAAGTCCACCAGTGTGCGGACGCCGCAGCGCGTCGCCGTCTGGCGGTGCGCGACCATGCTCTGCCGGTAGGGCGAGGCAAGGGACTCCTGGCCACGCAGCCGCAGGTGCCCCGGGCGGGCACGCAGATCCAGCCAGCTGCTGTCGGGGGGCAGGCGGAGCGTCAGGAAGCGCGGATTCAGCGCGGCACTCCCGTTGCCGCGCGGCTGCGTGAAGTCCTCGCGGAACCGGTAACGGCACGCCTCCACCGGATCGCCCGGCCGTGTCGAGGCCGGGGCCGGGATGGTCAGGGCGGGGCGGCCGCCGGGAATCCTCGGCCAGCCGTCCTCGGTCCACTCCACCCGGTGCAGGGCGGTTTCGCGGCCCAGCACGCTGCGACCGGTGCCGGGCAGCGGGCGTGAGCAGAGGTACGCCATGAACCACTCGCCGTCGGGCGTGTCCACCAGGCACCCGTGGCCCGCTTTCTGAAGCGGATGCCGCTCGTCGTCCCGTGTGGTGATCAGGGGTTCCGGATGGAGTTCGTAGGGCCCTTCGAGGCATCGGCTGCGGGCGACGGCGGCGCCGTGACTGGCGCCGGTGCCGCCATCGGCCACGAGCAGCAGGTACCAGCCGTCGCGGCGGTACAGGTGGGGTCCCTCGGTGCAGCCCCTTCCGGTGCCGCCCAGGATGCGGCGGACCGGGCCGATGAGCCGGCGATGCTCCCGGGACCACTCCTGGAGGGTGATTCCGGCGAAAGAGTCACGCCCCGGCCGGTGGTCGTGCTGCATCGCGAGCAGCCAGGTGCGGCCGTCCTCGTGGAAGAAGGAGGGGTCGAAGCCCCGGTTGTGCAGCGGGACCGGATCGGACCAGGGGCCGGTCGGGGAAGGTGAGGTCACCACGTAGTTGCGCAGATCCCGGTACGGGCCGACGTTGTGCACCATGTGCGTGTACACCAGGTGGAACAGGCCGTCGGCGTAGGACAGGCACGGGGCCCAGACCCCGCCGGAGTCGACCGTGCCGACCATGTCGAGCAGCCGGGTCGTGCCGAGCGCCCCTCCCAGCGGCTCCCAGCGGAGCAGGTCCGTGGAATGGTGCAGCGTCACGCCGGGCATCCACTCGAACGTGGAAGTCGCCAGGTAGTAGTCCGGACCGACCCGGAGGATGGAGGGATCGGGGTGGAAGCCGGAGAGCACGGGATTGTGGATGATCGCGGTCACGCGAGGATCTCCAGGCGTCGGAACCGGCGTTGAGCCGGATCGATGGTCCGCAGGACAAACCGAGCGCGCGGGAACCCATGCGCCTGAAGCATCGCCGGCGTCCGTCGCCACCGAGCGCAGCCCAGTGGGGTCGGGATCCCCATGGGCAGGGACGCCTTTCTTGATCCGTCCGTGGATCGTAGGCAGCATGCCGGGCCGGCGACAAGACCGCCCGGGGCGCGCTAACGCCCTGCCGCCGTGCTGGAGCGCAGGATCAAGCGGGTGGACAGCTCCGTGCGACGACTGTCGGGCCGGTCACCGTTCATGATCCGTACCAGGGTGCGCACCGCCGTGGCGCCCATCTCGGCCAACGGCTGTCGGACGGTGGTGAGTTGGGGTGACGACCAACGCGACTCGGGCAGGTCGTCAAAGCCGACCACGCTGATGACGCCGGGTACGTCCAGGCCCCGGGCCTGAATGGTGCGCAGCGCTCCCAGGGCCATCATGTCCGAGCAGACGAACACGGCGGTGGGCGGCTTCGGCAGGTCGAGGAGCTCGTCCATCCTGGCCGCCGCACTGTCCAGGTCGAATCCGCCGTACTTGATGAAGCCGCTGCCGATGCGCACATGGGCCGCCCGCATGGCGGAGCGGTAGCCCTCCAGGCGCAGTTGGCTGCAGTGCCGATGCTGTCTGCCGGCGATGACGGCGATCCGCCGGTGGCCCAGGTCCAGCAGATGCTGGACGGCGTCGCGGCCGCCCTCCCAATTGGTGGCGGTGACCCAGTAGGTCTCCGGGGGCGGCACGGTACTCGGGTCGATCATGACGTAGGGGATCGCATGCTGTTCGAACCACGCGAGTTCCGAGCCCGAGACATGGGCCAGGTTGGTGATCACTCCGGCGGTGCCGCGCAGGGCGATGCGATCAAGCCATCCGCGCGCGGTCCGGGTGTGCCGGGCCCTTCCCAACATCGCGTTCACGTTCAGATGCAGATCGGCCTCCTGGGCCGCCGCCTCGGCGCCGGCGAGGACGGCCGAGGTCCACGTGGACTCCAGCGAGTGGACGACCAGATCGACCGTCAGCGACTGACGCTTCTTCGACGAGAGGGTCGGCCGCCTGTGCCGGTACCCCATCCGCTGCAGAACCCGGTCGACATGCTGCCGGGTCTGCGCCGCGACGTCCTCGCGGCCGTTGAGCACTTTCGAAACCGTTGGCACGGAGACCCCGGCCTCGAAGGCGACCTGGGCCAGCGTCGGCCCGTTCGCCTTTTGTTCCATGATTCCTCCCTATCCGACAGGACCCGGTGGGATCCGAGTCCGCGTCCCGAAAGTTTCGACCTTTCGCCAAAACCGGTCCCAATCATTGACGCTGCTGGATGCGGATCCTACGTTGACAAGCGCTTTCCCGCAGGAGAGCCCAAGTAACCGAAGCATTCTTTCTACAGCGCTGTCTATAGCGATAATCCGCACCTATCCGAAAACTGAACTGCCGACCGGACGCCGGCACCGCATCGGGAGCGGTGCCGCGACCCCGGGCCGGCGCAACCACACCTGTCGATAAAGGGGGCACCATGCCCAATTCCGGGAAGAGAGCGCTGGCGCTGTGCGTGGCGCTCGGCGTGTCCGGAGCTCTCACCGCGTGCGGCGGCTCGGACAGCGCGTCCGGCAGCCCGAGCGGCAGCGCCGCCAAGCCGGTCACCCTGACCTACTGGGGAGCTCAGGACGGCCAGCAGGCAGTGGTCAACGCCTGGAACGCGAGCCACGCCACTGTCAAGCTGAAGTACACCAGGCTGACCGGCACCGACCCGATCACCACCCTGCGCAACGCGGCCAAGGCCGGGAACGCGCCATGCCTCATGCAGACCAGCGCGGAACAGCTCACCACCCTGGCGTCCGAGCGCATCGTCGCGGACATCACCCAATGGATCAGCCCGCACAAGTCCGGCTACAACGAGTCGGCGTACGCAGAGGCCACCATCCAGGGCAAGGTCTACGGGGCGCCCACCAGCGCCGCGCCCGCGTTCACCGTCTACCGGGCCGACATCTTCGACAAGTACAAGCTCAAGGTCCCCACCACCTGGAACGAGTTCGTCGCGGCCGGCAAGGTCCTGGCGAAGCACGGCATCCACATCACCAACTACGCGGGTGAGGACCCCTCCACCCTGGAGACCATGGCGATGCAGGCCGGCGCCCACTGGTACGCCATCGACGGCGACAGCTGGAAGGTGAACTTACTGGACCCCGGTTCGCTGAAGGCCGCGAACGTCATCCAGCAGATCGTCGACAGCAACCTGAATTCCAGCGTCTCCTTCGCCGACTACGCCGCGGTCCAGCGCAACTACGACAACGGCGGGGCGGTCACCCGGCAGATCTCCACCTGGCAGATGTCCGGCATGGTGAAGAACTTCACCAAGTCCAACGGCCAGTGGGCGCTGGCCCCATGGCCGGCGTTCGACGGTGAGAGCCCGGCCATCCCGGCGGGCACCAACAACTCCGGCGGCGTCACCGTCGTCACGGAGCAGTGCCAGAACCGGCAGCAGGCCGCCGAGGCGGCGAACTGGATGTCCACCAACTCCACCGCCGTGAAGATCATGTCGAATCCCGCCACCGGCTCCGCGTTCTACCCGGCCATCGCCGACGCCTCGCCCTACCTCGACGGGCTGATCACCAGCAAGCTGCTCGGCAAGCACACCGCCGCCGCCAAGCCGGTCATCGTGAACAGCATTCCCACGATCGTCAAGGACTGGACCTTCGGCCCGGACTGGACCGCCATGTACACGGAGATGGCCGGCGGCTGGGCCAAGGTGCTGACCAAGCAGCAGACCGTGGTCCAGCTCCTTCAGCACATGCAGAAGTGGACGGTCGACGATCTCAAGACCCGCGGCATCAGCGTCAAGAGCTGATGACACCTCTGCCTGCACGTTCGCGCTAAGGAGCACCCGGTCCATGCTCACCCAACTCGACCGCACGGCGAAGACCAGCGCCGCGCCAGACCTTCCCGGGCGCCGGCTCCGGCCCCGGTGGTCCGCACCGCACGGCCACTCGCTCCAGGCGTGGAAGGGGGCGGCCTTCACCGCCCCCTTCTTCCTGGGTTTCGGGATCGTCTTCCTGCTGCCCTTCGGCTACGCGATCTACCAGAGCCTGTTCCTCGTCCAGACCTCAGGGCTCGGCCTGGGCGGCAGCACCCTGAAGTTCGTGGGCCTGCGCAACTTCAGCCGGGGCATCGGCGACCCCGACTTCCTCGGCGCTGTGGGGCGGGTGCTGCTCTTCGCCTGCGTACAGATACCGCTGATGCTGGCCGTCAGCCTCGCCATGGCCCTGCTGCTCGACGCGCTGCGGCCCCGGGCCGCGAACCGGATGCGGGTGCCGCTGCTCGTCCCCTACATGATCCCGGGCATCGTGGCCGCCCTGATCTGGGTGAACATCTACAGCCCCGACGTCGGACCGCTCACCCCGCTCGGCAGGTCGCTCGGCTGGGCATGGGACTTCTTCGCCCCCTCGATGGTCTGGCCGTCCATCGGCAATCTGCTCACCTGGCACGGCATCGGCTACAACATGCTGATCATCTACGCCTCGCTGCGGTCGGTGCCCCGGGAGCTCTTCGAGGCCGCCCGGGTCGACGGAGCGTCAGAGGTGCGTATCGCGCGGTCGATCAAGATCCCCTTGGTTCGCGGGGCGCTGGTCCTCACCGGGATGCTGTCGATCATCCAGATGCTGCAGATCTTCAACGAGCCGGCACTCTTCCGGCACGTCACCCCGCAGACCGTCACCCAGAACTTCAGCCCGATCATGATGATCTACGACCAGGCCTTCAATTCCGGCAACTACAACTACGCCTCGGCCCTCTCGGTGCTCCTCGCCCTGGTCGTCGGCGCGCTGTCGTACCTCTTCTACCGCTTCACCAACCGGAGCACGTCATGACCGGTCTGTCCCCGCGCACCGTCCGGGCTGTCCGGCCCGACCGTTCCAACCGGCTGGTCCTGCTGGCACTGTGCCTGTTCACGCTCTACTCCGTCGCCCCCCTCTGGTGGCTGATCGTGGCCGCAACCAAGGACCAGGCGGCGCTCTACCAGAGCAACGGCCTGTGGTTCTCCGGGATGCACCTGTGGCAGAACCTGAAGCAGCTCTTCCACTACAACCACGGCATCTTCCTGCGCTGGACCGCGAACTCCCTGCTGTACGCGGGCGTCGGCTCCGCGGGCGGCACGCTGATCGCCCTTGCCGCCGGATACGGGCTCGCCAGGTTCGACTTCCACGGCCGCAGGCTCGCCTTCGGGCTGGTCGTCGTCTCCTTCCTCATCCCCACCGCCCTGCTCACCCTGCCGATGTATCTGCTCTTCTCGCGCGCCGGCCTGGTGGACACGGTCTGGGCGATCCTCATCCCCGCCTTCATCAACCCCTTCAGCGTCTATCTCGCCAAGGTCTACACCGAGGCCTCGATCCCGCCGGAGCTGCTGGAGGCGGCCCGCATCGACGGGGCCGGGGAGGTGCGTATCTTCTTCAGCATCGTGCTGCGGATGATGACCACCGGCGCGGCGACCGTGTTCCTGCTCGCCTTCGTCAACACCTGGAACAGCTTCTTCCTGCCCCTCACGATGCTGCGCGGCGAGACCAAGTGGACGCTGGTGCTCGGTCTGTACGACTGGAGCGGCCGACGCCTGGAGACCGGCGTCGACCTGACCAGCCTGGTGCTCACCGGCGCCCTGATGTCCGTCATCCCACTGGCCGTCGTGATGGTCGCGATGCAGCGGTACTGGCGCACCGGGGTCACCCTGGGCGCCCTGAAGTAGTGGTTGTCGGTGGCGGCTGAGACGCGCCAGCAGCGTGGTCGGGGTCATCGGGAACGAGGCCGGCCCAGTTGCGCAGCGCTGCGGCGGCTTCACACGGCGGTTCATCTAACATGCCGTCCTGGGGACGCACAGTTCGACGTAGGTCCCGTTTCCGGGTGCGCTGTTGACCTGCGCCTGGCAGCCGACGCCATTCATACGCATGGTGATGGACTGGGCGAGGCCGATCCCGCGGCGAGCGGTGGTCTGGTCGAAGCCTCGGCCATGGTCAAGGATGCTGACGATCAGTTCACGGTCGGTGACGGTGATCCTGACGGTCGCGCTGTCGACGCCGGCGTGCTTGGCCACATTGGCGAGCGCCTCCCCGGTGGCGTCCGCGAGGGCCTCCACCAACGACACCGTCAGATTCTTGCGCCAGTCGAGAGCATCGTGCAACTGGGTGCTGTTGAAGTCGACGCGCAGTCCGGTGCGTGCCCACCGCTGCACCACAGTCTGCAGGGCCGTTAGCAGGTCATCGGGTTGGTCGAGGGGTGTGCCCTCGACCAGAGCGCGCAGCCAGGATGCTTCCGCTGCCAAGTGGGCGCGCAGATTGGCGTCGGGCAGCCAGTCCCCCCGGGCGAGGGTTTCCAAGCTCTGCAGGACTCGGTCGTGCAACAGTCGTGCGTGTCTGGCCCGCTCACGTTCCTGGGCCAGCTCGTCGGCTCGGGCGACCGCCTGGGCACGGTTGCGGTCGGCGTCCTTGCCACTGCTGCGGAGCTGGCGCGCGACGAGCCAGGCCACCACGGTATTGGCGAAGTAGCTGGCGGAGTTGGGGGTGACGTTCCAGAGGGGATCCCGGTGGAGCACATGAGCGGAGAGGGCGTAACTTCCGGCCAGGAGCAGCGTCATGTAGATGACGGTGCGCAGACGTCTGTAGTACAGCCCGATGCCGATCGAGGTGATGAGGGTGAACGGGTACATGAAGTGCACCCAGGTGTGTCCGTCGGTCGGGGCGGTAAGGGCGGCACCCGCCCAGAGCCCGGCGCCACACATCAGAACGTCGGCAGTGGTCCAGGCGGGAAGTAGGCGGCCGGCCCGCCGGCATGCCTCGGTGAGGATCGCGCTTTCGACGATGACCGCGGCGATCAGAGCAAAGGTCCACCCTAAGTGGGGATAGCGTCCGGCAGCGAGTGTCACCACTACGGCGATCTGCAGCAGGCCGCTGACTCGGAAGAACATGGCGGCCCGCATAATTACGCGTTCGACGCGGGCCGCAGCCGTGGACGCCTCGGTGATGACCTCCGCGGTCACTTACCGGTCCCGTCGGAGAGGTAGGCAAGCGCGGCCCGGGTCAGTTCTGCTTTGTTGCCTACCTGGAGTTTCGCCCGTATCCGCTCGTGAGGAGCGGCAATGGGATTCCGGCATGCCGCCGGTGTGGAACAGCTCCGCGGCATGCCGGAATAGGACACTCTCGGTCTCCGCAGCGGCGGATGAGCCGCCATTTGCCCGGACGTTCACCTCTGGTCGTGCTCGGCCGCACGGGCCAACGCGGCGCGGGTGAGTTCTGCTTTGTTGCCCAGCTGGAGCTTGGTACGGATACGTTCGACGTAGGTGTCGACGGTCGCACGGCTGATCCCCATCCGGGTCGCCACCTGAGTATGCGTGAAGCCCCGCGCGATCAGCGAGAGCGTCTCCTCCTCGCGCGGAGCCAGCGGCTGCGCGCCGTCAGAGGGCTTGGGCGCCTGGGGGGGCGGCCGGTGGTTGCTGAGTTCCGTGCAGAGGATGTCGGCGAGCTTGGAGGAAAGCCAGAAGCCGCCTCCCGCGGCGGTGTAGATCGCGGTGCGGAACATCTCCAGCGGGGTGTTCTTGGTGATGTACCCGCACGCGCCGGCCCGGATGGCGCCCGTGACGTCTTCGGGCCGCCCCGACGCGGAGATCACCAGCACGCGCGTCGAGGTGGCGAGCTCGGCGATCGCCTCCAAGCAAGCGGTGTCGCCGTCGTGGTAGAGGTCGAGCAGGATCACGTCCGGTGTCGGTCCATCCGGGGCATCGGCCAGCTGCCTACGCAGTTCCTCGACCGAGTCCGCCGCTGCGACGACTTTGATGTCGTCGACGTCTGCGAGTAGATAGTCGATGCCGCGTAGCGCGATGGGATGATCGTCGACGATTGCGATCCCGATCACATCAGACTCCTGTGAGGTGATGACCACTCACATCCTCGCTCATTCTCGGCGTCGCCGCCAGGTCTCTCCGGGGGCAGATCAAAATGTGCGGGCCGCGCGACCCCCGTGGTCCGCGCGGCCTCTCTCGAGCAGGCGTGGTGTGCGGGAATCAGAACCACTCCTGGTCCGGGTTGCCGTTGCACGGCCACTGGACCGCCTGGGCGCCGACCGCCGCGCTGCCGCCCGTGATGCCCAGGCACTGGCCCGAGTTCCGGTCCACGATGTTGTAGATCGGCCAGCCGCCGGAAGTGCTCGCGCCGGTCCACCGGAAGTACCACTCCTGGTCGGCATTGCCGTTGCAGGTCCACTGCACGACGGTGGCCCCAGCGGCCGTGCTGCCGCCCGAAACGCCCAGGCACTTGCCGCTGTACCGGCTGAACAGCCGGGTGTAGCCGTCAGCCTGCCAAGGGCGGATCCACCACTGGTTGTCGGCGCCGGTATACGTCCACTGATGGACGAGGGCACCGTCGGCGGTGCTGGGCCCGCTGACGTCGAGCAGTTGTCCGGAGTGGCGGTTGACCCAGGTCTCGCCGAGCGTGCCGGTGATGTTCCAGGTGCTGCTGTCCAGGGAGCTGTACCAGTCCTGGTAAGGGCGCGGGTGGGTGGAGGGCCAGGGGAGGCTCGGTGCGCCGTAGGCGTTCAGGACCCGATAGGCCGCGTCCAAACAGTTGTTGCCGAGGCCCGTATAGCCGGCCGTGATGTTGTTGTCCGCGGCATTGGTGGCGGCTCCGACAGAACTGCCCGAGGTGAGTTCGCACTTGTACTGGGTGTATGGGTGCGCCGGGTACGGCGAGTTGCTCCGCACGTCCCTACTGTGCGAAGGGTAGTCGTACTGGAACGTGAAGTCGTTGATCATGTCGGTCCACGTGCCCTGCTGCTTCCACGCGCCGTTGAAGCCGGGGGCGTCGATCTGGTACGTGCCGTTCGGATTCTCCGTCGAGCCGTATATCCAGGAGCTGCTGCCGGCGATCAGGAATCCCCAGCCGATGTGGCCGTAGTTGTTTCCCAGCACAGTGCCGCCGTCCGGCTCAATGAAGGCGCACACCTCGCCGGGGCCCAGCGCCAGGGCCTGCGTCGCGGCGATCAGCGTCGTGCCGCCGAGTACCAGACCAAGTGCGGCCGACAGGGCGGCCAGACGGTTGACGAACCGTCGAAGCGCCTTCCTGAGAGACATGATTCCCACCTCCGGGACCACGGCCCGCACTGGCGCGGCGCCGCCTTCCACCCCTCATCCTGTCCCCGTTCCGCACCCCTGTCGTGTCCTGCAATGACAGGACACCCGGTTGTCGGTGGAATCCACCTCACGGTCCGACGGCACGCGGCGCCGTCGTCACGCTGTCAGCAAATTGCGTGACAATCGCCTGGAATCATGACGGTCGTGGTCTGTAGTGCTTTCTGCGACGTGGAATCACGAAATCGATGCGCCCTACAGTATGGCCCATAGGGACGGGGATTCGCGAAATTCGCAGCCGACACCGTTGTTTCCCGGAAACTGACTCCCGAAAGGACGTGAAACTGAAATGTTCGCGAATGTGAGGGCCAAGGCGCGTACGGTCGTCGTCATCGGAACGATAGGCACGGCGTTGCTGGTCGGTCCGGTCGCCTCCGCGACGACCTACCAGATAACCGGAACCAGCGGCGCGGGCGTCAACGCCCGGTCCGCGCCCAGCACCAGCGCCTCGATCGTCGGGCATTACGCCGAGGGCGCGGCGATCGACATCACGTGCCAGACGAACGGCAGCGTCGTCAACGGCGCGACCTGGGTCTGGGACAAGCTGTCCAACGGCTCATACGTCAGCGACTACTACACGACCACCCCCACGCTCGACAACTTCTCCATCAATCTGCCGAACTGCGCCGGCACACAGTCCGAGCTCAATCCGGCGTACCCGTGGCCGGGCGTCGGCCCGTCCACCTACATCGCGGACGGATACGGCTACTACGAGGGCGAATGCACCTCGTTCGCGGCCTGGGCCGTGCGCAACGACGGGCTGCACCACGTCTCCTCGTCCAGCTGGCTCGGCAACGCCAACACGTGGTCGGCCGCCAAGGTCGAATCGTCCCCGCACGTCGGCGACATCGCGCAGTGGTACGGCAACGTCAACGGCGCCGGCAGCGGCGGGCACGTCGCCTACGTCTCCGAGGTCTACGGGGACGGCACCATCCAGGTTGAGGAATACAACTGGCTGTCCAGCTATAACGGCTACACCGGCCACCGCTACAACACGCGGCGGATCTCGGTCGGCGCCCCCAGCCGATACCTGCAGTTCTAGCGGGAGAATGAGCATGAGAATACCCGGCAGCAAAGCCGCAGCGGCTCTTGGCAGAATCCTCGCGGGTATCGGTGTGGTCGCCCTGGTGGCCACGGGTGGAGTTGCCAGCGCCCACACGTCCGCCACAGGGAAGGCGACCCCCAAGGCCACGGCCGCCACCGCCACCTTTCCGCCGGTGACCTATTCGCGGTACGTGACCACCTCGAACATGTACACAATGGGCTGCAACCAGGGCAAGGCCTCTGATGCGCAGGGCCAGCACGATGAGCTCGTCCTGCTCAACTTCGGCGACCCGGGCTGGAACGCCGCCGGTACATTCGGCGCCTGGGACAGCTACCTGGGTGGGTTCGTCCCGAATGCAGCGATCGAGACCAACGTCAAGAACTACCTGCAGGGGTTCTGGGATTGCACCGTGGCGGGCAGCAAGTCGTTCATGAACGTGGCTCCCGGGGTGACCAACCACGGTAGCGGCATCAACTCCAGCAACGCCCAGGCGTTGGGTGTGGCCTGGGGCAACATGGTCAAGGACCTGAACTCCTGGATCAGCTCCAAGAGCTACACCACCCAGCTCGGCACCCTGGGCTCGGCCGACTTCGAGCCCGGATACGGGGTGCCGGGATACGCCCTGGCCTGGGCCAACGGGTTCGGTTCGACCGGCGAGGCCTACTACGACTTCGGCTCCGCCGACGGCTGCCCGCCCTACGGATCCTGCCTCAACGGCTGGACCCAGGCGGACGAGTACCAGCTGGTTTGGGGGAACCCGACCGCCCTGGCGGCACCTCAGATCTACAACGCCGCCATGGCGCAGGAGTGGGCGTCGATCAGCGCGTGGGGCGGGGCGCACGGCTCGGCCGGCAAGATTGTGTTCTCCGCGGCCCTGTCTCAGTACCAGGCATGCCTGGACCACAGCGACCCGTGCTCGGGTATGGACTACACACCGCTCCAGTCGTGGCAGGCGCTCTACTCAGCGACCGGTCAGGCTCCGTACTTCGCGTCCGAATTTTCCTACCAGTCGAACTGATCAGCGATCATCGGTAGCCCCTCGCGCGCACCACGCGAGGGGCTACCGGGCTGCTCAGCGATGGCGACGAGGCGGCAGCGATAGCCGAGGATCACGGCTTGTACCCGGTCAAGGCCGGATGGGGCCTAATCCACGTCACCGAGAGCTGCGACAACGACAGCGTGAACCTGATCACCGACCTGGCCACCACCCTGCCGACCAAGGACACCGAGGCACTGCCCGGGATCCACGACCGGCTCGGCCGCCGACGGCTGCTTCCCGCCGAGCACCGCGCCCGGACTCGCACCGGCCCTGCAGCCCGGTGCAGCCTGCGGATCTCTGCCCAGTCCTCCACTTGGATCACCCTTTCCTCCCGATCTCCAATCAAGATCAGGTTGGGGTGGCGACGACTCGGACTTCCTGGCGATCGCCCACGCCAGGGGCGCGGCCATGGCGCCGCCTCACGGCGCGGACGGGGGTAACACCGGTGCGATGGCCGCGGTGCGCACGCCGACGGCCACCGTGGAGACGGTCTTGACAGGCTTCCCCGAACTGGCTGTCTGCGCCCGGAACACTCCCGAGGAGTGCGTGGTCGGTGGACCCACCCCGGCCGTCGACCGCTTCGTCGAAGCATGCGCAGCACAGCGCATCTCCGCCCAGCGGCTCCCGGTCGCCGCCGCTTTCCACACCCCGCTCGTCAGCCACGCCGTGGACGCCTTCGCCGCCGCCCTCGGCGACGTGCCCTTCGGCGCCCCGGCCTTCCCCGTCTACCCCGACACCCTTGGCGCTCAATACGGCGGCGATCCGGCCGAGAACCGGAGGGTGCTGACCGAGCAGATCCTCCACCCCGTGGACTTCCGCGACCGGCTGGAGGAAATGTACGCGGACGGCTGCCGGATCTTCGTCGAGTTCGGGCCCAAGCAGGTGCTGACCCAGTTCGTCGGGCGCACCCTCGACGGCCGCGGGGTCGAGGCCGTTGCCACCGACATCGGTACCGGCGGTGACAGCGCGCTGACCCTCAAGGCGGCCGCGGTGCGCCTGGCCGTCCTCGGCCTGCCTATCCGGGACATCAACCGCCACGACGCGCCCTGGGCGGAGGAGCCGGGCACGCCGTCCAAGGTCGCCCGCACGCTCGACGGACCGAACTTCGCCCTACTGGCGCGCAACGAGGCCTACCAGCGCACGCTCAACGAGCCCTACCGGGTGGCGGCGGCGTCGGCCGGGGCGGAGGCAGTCGCCCAATCGGTGTCCCTGGAACCGTCGGCCTGCGCAGACGATGACCCACTCTCGCGTGCGGCCGCCGCGCACCTGGCGATGCACACCCGCTACCTCGATGGCCAGCTGCGCACCGCGGAGCAGCTGGTGAACCTGCTGCATGAGGGCGCCCGAAGCGGCCAGGCTGACTCCGTCCTGGCCGGAGCCAACGCGGCCCGGGACCACAGCCTGGCGCTCGGACAGGCCCACATCCGGGCCAACGAGGTACTCGGCGACCTGCTGCGCCTCGGGGCCAACGGCGGTGCGACCAGTGCGACCGCCCCGCCCGCCGACTCCCTGCCGGCCGAGGCGCGGTTCGCCGTGGAAGCCGGCGGCGTAACTCGGCAGGACCCGCAGGAGGATTCCGGCGCCTCCGGTGACACGGTGCGAACGCCCGGCCCGGGCTCGCCGGGTCCGAACACCCCCGATCCGAGCACCCTCGATCCGAGCTGGCCCGATCCGAACTCGCCCGAGGAACCGCCGAATCCGCCGACGACCCCGCAGTCCGCCCTCGAACTGCTCCGCGACACGGATGTGACCGCGGCGCAGAACCCCGAGCTGCGCGCCGCGCTCGCCAAGCTGGACCGCGAGGAGATGGAGCAGGTGATGATCGACATCGTGGCAGAGAAGAGCGGCTACACCGTCGACATGATCGACCCGGACGCGGACCTGCAGATGGAGCTGGGCATCGACTCGCTCAAGCAGGTGGAGATCGCAGCCGAGCTGTGGAAGCGCTACCCGGTCTTCTCCCGCGACGAGATCTTCCGGTTCGCCGGGGCACGCAGCGTCCGGGACCTCGCCGAGATGCTGCCGCAGGTGCTCTCCAGCCAGGGCCGGGTCCTGAGCTTCGGCAAGCCGGTGCCGCTCGGACGCCGCCATGTGGGGCTGCGCGATCTACCCCGGCCGGACATCCTTATCGACGCCTACTGTGCCGAACCGTGCGCCGTACTGGTCGACGACGGCGGAGAGCTGGCCCGTTCGCTGGCCGAGGCACTGGACGGGCGCGGATGGCGGGTGTGCCGGCTGCTGCTGCCGGGCGTCGACGCGCAGGCGGACTGTACAGGGCAGCTGGAGGACTGGACGGAGGATGCGCTCGCCCAGCGAGTGGCCGAGATCAGCGCCTCTGTGCCGCGAGTGGGCCTGTGCGTCCTGCCTTTCAGCCGCACTGGCGACGCAGCCCCCTCAGAGGTGGTGCGCCGCCTGACCCATGCCGTCCTCGTCGCCAAGCACTTGCGGCAACCGCTGCCCGCGGCAGCTGCCGCGGGCATCCGCGCCGGGTTTGTGACCGTCACCCAACTCGACGGAGCGCTGGGGTACTACGGCTGCGGCGGCGAGGCCTCACTCGCGCTGTCCGGCGGACTCGGCGGCCTGGTCAAGGCCTTCGCGCTGGAAGCACTCGACCTGTACTGCCGCGCCCTGGACTTCGCCCCCGAGCTGCCGACGAAGGAACTCGGCGACCGCTTCGCCACTGAACTGACCGACGCCGCCACGGACCTGCGCGAGGTAGGTCACGACGGCGCCGGCCGCCGCACACCCTGCCTTCTCGAGGCACCGGCGCGGCTGGTCCGGCTGCCCGAGGAAGTGGCCACCGCCGAACTGGACAAGGACGATCTGCTGGTGGTCACCGGGGGCGCTCGCGGCATCACCTCCTGGTGCGTCAGGGCGCTGGCCGAGCAGACCCGGTGCGGATATCTGCTGATCGGACGCACTCCGCTGACCGGCGAGAAGAGCGAGAGCGCCCAGTGCCGGGAGATCCGCGCGACATTGGAGGAACTGCGCGCCGCCGGAGTCGACGTGGAGTACCTGGCGGCGGACATCGGTGACGCGGAGGCGGTACGCACCGCACTGGCGCCATACGCAGACCGCGTCACCGGCGTCGTCCACGGCGCGGGCGTGCTGGCCGACCAGTTCCTGGCGGACAAGGACGCCGACGACATCGCACGGGTACTGTCGGCCAAGCTGACCGGTCTGGACAACGTTCTCACGGTTCTCGACCCACAACGGCTGCGCCATCTGGTTGTCTTCACCTCCGTTTCCGGGGTCCACGGCAATGCCCGGCAGACCGACTACGCGACGGCCAACGAGGCGCTGAACCGGTTCGCCTGCGCCTGGAAGGCCCGTCATCCGCAATGCCGCGTGGGCGCCCTGGCCTGGGGGCCGTGGACGGGTGGCATGGCGACCCCCGCTGTCCAGGAAATGTTCATCCAGCACGGTGTCCCGCTGCTGACCCGTCAGACCGGCACCGGTTTCTTCACCGAGCAGATGAGCCCCAAGCATGCCGAGGATCTGGTGACGGTGATCGGCCCGGTCGAGCCGGTGTACCGGCGGCGCGACCCGCTCCCCGCCGGCGGTGCAGTCGTCGAACGGCACCTGGCAGGCCTGGACGAGCAGCCGCTTCTCGACCACCACCGTATTCACGGCACCCCGGTCCTGCCCATCACCGGAGCGGTCGGCTGGTGCGTGCGCGTCCTCGAAGGGGCACGCGGCGGGCAGCCGGTCGTCGAGTGCCACGATTTCCGGGTCAGCAAGGGTCTGCTCTTCAACGGCTCGCAGAGGGACCGGTTCCTGCTGACGGCGCAGCCCGGCGAGGGAGCGGCCTCGCCGGTCACGGTGGCGATCCACAGTGAGGACGACGACGGCCGGCGCACGCCGCGGTATCAGGGGAGGTTCACGCTCGCGGCGGAGGCTCCCCGCGCTTCCCGCCTCGACCTGCCGCCCGCGGAAGTACCACCGTTCGATCCACAGACCCACGAGGCCTACCGGGACTTCCTCTTCCACGGCCCCGCCCTGCGCGGTCTGGGCCCGGTGCTCAAGGAGGAGGACGGCCGCATGGTGATCGCGGCCAGGATGGCGGACCCCGCTTTCGCTCTCGGCGCCTTCTCCGGCGCGCTGTACAGCGCGGGCCTGGCAGACGTGCTGCTGCAGTCCGCAGCCCTGGTCGGACGACAGCATTTCGGTGAGCTGTGCCTGCCAATGGCCGCGGCCCGCATCGAGCTCTTCGAGCCCCTGCCCGACGACTCGCCGTTCCTGATGATCGCCGAGTCGGTCAGCGAGAGCCCCTTCCATCTGCTGGTCACGGCCACCGCGTGCACTCCCGATGGGCGAGTCCTGCAACGGTGGAACGAGATCACCATGGTGGTCGTCTCGCCGGAGTTGACGAAGAGGGTCGGCTTCCTACCGGGAGTCTGGCATGCCTGAGTCCAGTACTGGGTCCGAGGTACTCGGGGCCGCTGACGTCGGGTGCGACGAACTTGGCTTCGAAGGTGAGCCGTTCGCACCGCCGGGGGTTCTCGCGGGCACCGGGGCAGGGCCAGGCACCGGGGCCCCGGTGCCTTCCGCCGCCCTCGTTGCCGGCGAGGCGCCGGCCGTCGTGCTCCCCGGAGCGACCCTCGCCCGCGACATCGCCGAGCAGGTGTGGCAGGCCCACAACGCGGTGCTCGCGGCCCACGGTGACATCGAGCGATGGTTGCTGATGCGCGGTCGGTCGAGCGCGCGGCCGTCCCCCGCGGCCACGCCCGTGCTGATTCCCTCCTCCGGGCGGCTGCTTCGCCCAGGGCCGGCTGGTGACGTCCGTCTCCCTCCGGGATCACGACAGCCGTCGGCAGCACGACGGCCGCCGTGCTGCCGACCCGGCCGCTCTGCTGTACGAGGCCGCGTTCGGAGCCCTGCAAATCTACGTCCTCCAGCGCGGCCTGCACCTGTGCATGCCGGACAGCCGCTTCCAGCCCTGGGACGGCTGCGCTTCGCAGATCGAGATACTGGACCCGACTGCCCTCGACGGCACGCTGCGCTACGAGATCGACGTGGCCGAGCTGGCGCTGGTGCCCCGCCCCCACGCGGTCGCCGACGTCCGGGTGCTCGCCGGAGGCCGCCTGGTGGCCCACCGAGCTGTTCCTGCGGCCGGCTCCGGAGGCCATCGTCCGCGAGCTGCTGGACCGCGGGCTGGTGAGCGCCGAGCAGAGCGAGCTGGCCGCACGCGCCCCGATGGCCGACGACCTGACCGTCGAGGCCGACTCGGCGGGCCACACGGACCGTCAGCCCCTCATCACCGCAATGCCGTCGATGCTCGCCCTGCGCGACCGGATCGCCCGGGCCCACCGCTACCCGGTGCCGGTCAGGGTCGGCGCGGCCGGGGGCATCGGCACCCCGCAGGCCGCACTCGCCGCCTTCAACCTGGGCGCCGCGTACATCGTCACCGGCTCGGTCAACCAGTCCTGCTTGGAGGCGGGCACCTCGCCCGAGGTCAAGGCCCTGCTCGCCGCAGCCGGGCACGGCGACTACGCGATGGCGCCCGCCGCCGACATGTTCGAAGCCGGTGCCGAGGTCCAAGTCCTGCGGCGCGGAACCCTCTTCCCCGGGCGGGCACGGCGGCTGCACGAGCTGTACCGCAGCCACCACGGTCTTGACGATCTGTCAGCAGCCGACCGCGAGCGCCTGGAGCGGAAGATCCTCCAGAGGCCGGTAGCAGAGGTCTGGCAGGAGACGGCCGAGTATCTCGCTCGGCACCACCCTGACCAGCTCGCTCGCGCCGAACACGACCAACGGCACCGGATGGCGCTGCTCTTCCGCTGGTACCTCGGCCAGTCCTCCCGCTGGGCGGTAAGCGGTGATCAGGGGCGCTCGGGCGACTTCCAGGTGTGGTGCGGCCCGGCGATGGGGGCATTCAACGAATGGGTCGCCGGGTCGGAGCTGCGGGATCCCGCCCACCGCCGGGTCGCCGATGTCGCCCACCACCTGCTGCAGGGCGCCGCCTTCCACAGCCGCGTATCCCAGCCGCCTTTCAGCGGCGCGACCATTCCGCCGGCCTGCGCCTTCTACCGCCTGCCGTGCTCACGGTAGTCAATGCTGACGGTGCCCTTGCCGAATACCTCATCCGCCCTGGTGGGAGTGGGTGTGCCGGGTTTGGGGATGTCGACCGCGGTTGCTCGATCCGGTGCTCTCGCGCGGCTGGCGGTCACTGCGGCATGATGATCGACCGTGCTGCTGCGACTGGCTTACCTGGGCGTAACGAACGCGTTCGCGAAGCTGCGCCTGATGCCGATGAGTGATCGGGAGAAGGATGTGGAGATCCTTGCCCTGCGCCATCAGATCACGGCGCTGGAGCGTCAACTCGGCAAGGAGAAAGTGCGGTTCAGCCCGAGCGATCGGGCCTTTCTGGCGGCACCGCTGCACCGTGTGGGACTCTGTCGCCCGGTCCGCGGTGAGGGCCGATTCGATCAGCCTCACCAGCACGTTCACCGTTAGCCGCCGGTCGGTTTCGGCAGGTCGGCCGAATCGGGCGACAGCCGCCCGCGTCGCGGACTGGGGCGACGCCTGGGAACAGACGGACCCCTAGGGCCCCCAAGTGGGCGTTTGGTTCTGTGGCTTTCCGAGCTTGTTTACTGCGGTTCTCGGTTCTCGGTCTGTGGCAGTCGTCAGCCCTCGGCCCGCTCCAGCGCCAGTTCCAGGACGGCCAGCAGCGCGTCGCGTACCGAGCCGCGCCGACGGGCGTCGAAGGTGACCAGCGGGACCTGGTCGGCGACGTCGAGCGCCCAGCGGATCTGGTCCAGGTCGTGCTCGACCTTGCCGTCGAAGGCGTTGACCGCGACGACGAACGGGATCTGCTTGTGCTCGAAGTAGTCGACCGCGGCGTAGCAGTCGTCCAGCCGCCGGGTGTCGACGATGACGAGCCCGCCGAGCGCCCCCTCGACCAAGTCGTCCCACATGAAGCCGAACCGCTCCTGGCCGGGCGTGCCGAACAGGTAGAGCTTCAGGGTCGGGTCGATGGTGATACAGCCGAAGTCCATGGCGACCGTGGTGGTCGTCTTGCGTGGCGTGAGGCTGAGGTCGTCCACGCCCGCCGCGACCTCGGTGATGGCCGCTTCGGTGGTCAGCGGGTCGATCTCGGAGATGGAGCCGACGGTCGTGGTCTTGCCCACCCCGAAGCCGCCCGCGATGACCAGCTTGACCGGCAGCGGCGGCCGGTTGGCGGACCGCTGGTCGCGGCCGCGGGCCGCGGTCTCGATTGGTGTCACGGAGTTGTCTCCCGGAAGTCGGGGATGGTCCGCAGACCATCGATAACCCTGCGCAGTACAGAGAGGTCGTTGGCCGCCTCGGGCCTGGGTACGTACACCGACAGGTCGCCGGTGGACTCCAGGTCCTCGGCCAGGACGCGGACCACGTTCAGATGCAGCCGCAGCCGGGCCGCGACCTCCGCGAGCGACTGCGGATGCCGGCACAGGGCGACAATGTCGCGCCGCTCGAAGGCCAGCCGTTCCATGCCCACGATGCCCGCCGCGGTCGATACGACCTGGGTCTCCAGGGGCATCGGCGTGCCGGCCCTGGTGCCTGCCACCCGGCCCGCGGTGACCAGGAACGGCCGCACGGCGGGGGCGCGCCCGACCGGGTCTGCGGCCAGGCCCGAGACGGCGTCCCCGTCGGCTTGCGTGTCGCCGGCCGTCATGGGCCCTCCTTCCCCTAACCCCGGAATCCTCCCCGGTACCGGTCACTCGGCGGATCTGGAACCGACGTTGTTCTTCAGTTCGAGGACGAGCTGTGGGCTCA
This sequence comes from Actinacidiphila oryziradicis, assembly GCF_005047355.1. Taxonomy (GTDB): domain Bacteria; phylum Actinomycetota; class Actinomycetes; order Streptomycetales; family Streptomycetaceae; genus Actinacidiphila; species Actinacidiphila oryziradicis. Next base: position 6,560 of record NZ_SUMC01000026.1, on the reverse strand, counting down.
GCGCGGCGCCGGCCCGGTTGGCGAAGACGGTCATCTCGTACGCGATGTTGCCCAGCTTGGCCTCCTTGGAGGTGACCACACCGAGCACGGCGCCGCTGCCGATCGCGGAGACCAGGACATGTCCCTCCTCCAGATCGATGATCACCCTGTTGAGACCACCGAGACCGTAGTTGCCCGCGACGCCGGCCGCCAGGCTGGTCATGCCGGAGACGATGGCAGCGAGCCGGTCGGAGTCCGAGCTGTCACGTAGCTGCGAGACCGCGATCAACAGTCCGTCGGAGGACACGGCGATAGCGTCCACCACCCCCGCGGTCTCGGTGGCGAAGCGGCTCAGCAGCCAGGTGAAGTCGGCTGCGGCAACCCGCAGATCGCCGGGCGTGGCCTGCTCGGTCGAGGTGTCACTTGTCGGCGTTTTCACTGCTCCGCTCCTTCCGGAAGCCCTGCTTGGTGCTGGGCGGTGGTGGGGGCCGTGGCGTCGGCGCTGTCGCGGTGCGCGCGTGCCACAGCAGCTTCGAACTCGTCGAGTTCCGAGCGGACCGCCTCCGCGTCGACGATGCGAGGCGCCTCGCGTGCCCCGCGTCCTCGGGTCTCGCCCAGCGTCGCGTGGAGCGTGGCTCCACGCACCCGGCGGTGCAGCGGACGCGACCCGCCGTCCTCCGGTTCACCGGCGGAGTGCTGGGCGGCAGGTTCGGCGGCCGCGGGTTGGGGGGCCGCGAGTTGGGAGGCCGCGGGTTGGGAGGCCGCGGGTTGGGAGGCCGCGGGTTGGGAGGCACCGGGTTGGGAGGCACCGGCCGCGGGGGCAGCCGAGGGATGTTGCCGCTGGGGGACGCGCTGCGGCAGCGGAGCCGCTTCAGGACGCCGATGGTCGTCGGCGTCCGCGGGCGGCAGCGCGGCGCGAGCCTGCGGGAGCGCCGACGCGAGGAGCGCGGGCGCCTGCGGACGGCGGTCCGCCGACGACAGCTGCGGCAGCGCGGCCCTGGCATCGGCGTCCCGAGCGCCGGGACGGTCGGTGTCGTGTGCCGGGCCGATGTCTTCCGTGAAGGCGCTCATCAGGAGCAGCAGGACCGAGGGGATCGCCACCCGGCTGGTGACACCGCCGCCCGGTGTACGGCTCAGGGTGACGCGGACACCCCAGCGGCGGGCCAGGCTGCCGACGACGAACAGGCCGAGCACCTTGGTGGGCGCCAGATCGAGGCGTTCGCGGCGGATCAGCCGGGAGTTCTCCTCGGCGAGCCGTTCCTCGCTCATGCCCAGCCCGTGGTCGCTGATTTCGATCAGGGCGCCCTCGGCCCCGCTGCTCACCACCACCTCGACGGGGCTGTGGGCCGGGGAGAACGCCACCCCATTCTCCAGGAGCTCGGCGATCATCAAGGTCAGGTCAGCGATGATGTCGGGAGCCACCGTGACATCCCTGTCGCCGTCCAGGGAGACCCGCTGGTAGTCCTCGATCTGCCCGAGCGCGGCCCGTACGACGTTGGTGAGCGTGGTGGGGCCGGCGTCCAGGCCTGTCTCGCGGACGCCGGCCAGCAGCATCAGGCTGTCCGCGTTGCGCTGCAGGCGTACCGCGAGGTGGTCGATGCGGTAGAGGCGGTTGAGCAGGTCGGGGTTGGTCTCGCCGCGCTCGACGGCGTCGATCAGGGTGAGCTGGCGGGCGGTCAGATTGCTCACCCGGCGGCCGACGTTGCCGAACATCTCGGCCACGTTGCGGCGGCTGAGCACCTGGCGTTCGAGCAGCGCGGCGGCGGCGGTCTGAACCCGGTTGAAGGCGTCCGCGAGGTCACCGATCTCGTCGCGTGCCGTGACCGGCACCTTGCGCAGCCGGGGTGGGCTCGCGTCGTCGGTGTCGTCGTCGGCCACCCTGGCGAGTTCCTCGCCGGCGACCTCGGCCACCTGGGTGGCGGCGGCGGTGAGGGCCTGCACCGGGCGGACCACCGAGCGGCGGATGACCACCGAGAAGGCCAGCCAGAGGGCGAACGCCAGCAGCACGCTGACGAGCAGCCAGGCGGCGTGCCACCAAGCGTTGCTGGACGCCCGGTCGACGTGGCCGGCGATCTGACCGATCAGTGAGCCGGTGATTACCAGCCGGTTCTGCGCCTGTGCCTGGTAGTCCGGGTACGACCGCAGGGCCTTGGTGAACGCCTTCCGTATCTGTTCCGGCCCCTGGACCCGCAGAGCGCTGGGGTCCACCTGCAGCCCCGCGTACTGCGACAAGATGGTGTTCCACACGGGGGTCTGCTGGACTCTGGCGAGTTCGGTGCTCTGCGCGTCGGTGGAGAACCGGCCGAAGCGGGCGGTCTGGTAGGTGAAGAGCTCGTTGTCGCCGACCGCGTTGACGAACTCGGTCAGCGCGTTGGCGTCGCCGGTCTGCGCGGAGAACACCGCGGTCTCGAAGGATCGGTAGGAGGCTGCTGCGTGCAGCAGCGAATCCAGCTGGATGGCGGTGATGGTGTCGTGCATGTTGTGGACGAGGCCGAGGCCGTCGATCAGGCCGTCCACGGGCGAGAGGTACGCCTGGTCGATCTTGGCGGTGGGCAGGTAGCTCTGCTCGACGGTGGCCCGCAGGCCGCTCAGGCCGCCGATCTTCTTGAGGGCCAGCGCCTCGTTGGTGGACAGGCGGGCGCCGAAGCTCTCACGGACCGTGACGACCTGGACGTCCACTGCGGCCTGGGCCTTCTGGTAGGCCGTGAGCGAGGGGCGCTTGCCGGAGGTGCCGGCCTCGTACCGAACTGACAGCAGCAGCGCCTGCTGATGCTCGCTCTGCAGCCGGTCGACGAGCTCGGCGACCGGCCGGCTGTCGCGGACCAACTGGGCGTCCGCGGCTGCGTCCTGGGCCTGCCCCACCAGGCCGCTGATCACATCGGCCATCAGCAGGCAGATCACCACCAACGGCACGCCGACCAGCACGTTGAGCTTGAGCCGGAACGGCCATCGGTCGGTTATGCCCCGCCAGCCGCGCCGGTCGCGCTGCGCCGGGGCCGGCCGCGCGGGCCCGTTCACCTCGTCCACGGACACCAAGCCCTCCTGTGTTGCTTCTTCTCGGCATCAGGACGCCCCGGCAGCCGAGCGGGCCAACCGGAAGCCGTGAACCGGCCGTAGGGGGACGCCGCCGACATTCTTGACCAGGCACTTGGTATCCGATTGAGGCTGATTCCGGAACGAAGCGGATCAAGACAGACTGACCGACCGCATTGTGTCGATCACTGAGCCAACTGCCCGGAGACTACCGCTTCTTTCTGAAACATCAATGCCCCCGTCGCCTAACATCTGCGTCAATTTCCCCATCTGCCTCTGGCAATGGCCGACTGGGAGGAACCGATGCCAATCGGTGACCGGAACGGTCTTGACTTATCTGGAGGCGGGGGCGATCCAGCGCGGGGATCAGGCCGAACCGACCTGCGACCGCTTCGCCGTGGCGGTTGGTTGCCGGCGGATGGTCGATCGAAGCCCGGGCGCGCAGGGACTGCCGTGCGGTCGAGGCGCGGCAGTATCCGAGGCGTACGTGTCCGGCTGGCTCGGCGCCCGCGTTCACCGGCCTGGGCAGCTCGGTCCAGACCGAGCGGGGTTGGGGTACGGCGGGGGTCGGCACGTTGAGGGCCTTGGCGAGTTGGGGCACGAGGCGGAAGCGGGCGGTGTGGTACTGGATGGCCACCTTGCCCTTGCCGGTCCGGCACGGCGAACCCGCAGGGGCGGCGCAGGTGGACATCGGGCAGGCGTGCGATTCCACGCGCTTGAAGCCGTCGCTCACGAGCCCCGACTGTTCATGAGGGTGTTTCAGCCGTCCAGCCGTTTGCAACAACTCATGAAACATGAAAAGCCCTGAGTGGTCCGCGGTCGTGACGGTGTTTCACAGGCGACCACCCATGGAACAGCGGTGGGGTGTTTCAGCTCCTCACCGATCGGTCGGGGGCCGCCTGGGCGGCCCCCGACCCCGGCGTGTGCGGCTGCGAGACGGCCCGCCCGGTTCACTGAACGACGGCGCGGCGGCGGCGCTTCGGGTCGGCCAGGACGGCCGCGCTGTAGCCCGCGTCGTCGGGGTTGAGGTTGGTGCCGGGCGCCACGATGCGGTCGATGCGGTCCAGCACGGCGGGTTCCAGGATGATGTCCGCGGCGCTCAGCTGGTCGTGCAGATGCCCGGCGGTGCGGGGGCCGATAATCGCCGCAGTGACTGCGGGGTGCGTGGTGACGAACGCCAGCGCCAGCTGGATCAGTGTCAGGCCCGCTTCGTCGGCGATGCCGGCGAGTTCGGTGGCGGCGTCGAGCTTGGCCTGGTTGCCCGGTACGTCCAAGTCGTAGTGGGCGGACGTGGTGCGGAAGGGCATCGTCCGTGTGCGGTGGCTGGACAGGTCGGCTGCGTCGCGGCGCCAGCGGCCGGACAGCCAGCCCCCGGCCAGCGGACTCCAGGCGAGTACCCCCATCCGGTACCTCTCGCAGGTGGGCAGCACCTCGGCCTCGACGCCCCGGACCAGGAGGGAGTATGGCGGCTGTTCGCAGACGAAGCGCTCGCGCTGCCGCCGCTCGGCGGTCCACTGCGCCTGCACGATCGTCGAGGGGGAGAAAGTCGAGGACCCCACGTAGCGGATCTTGCCTGCGCGGACGAGATCGGAGAGCGCGCCCAAGGTCTCGTCGAGGTCGGTCGCGGCATCGGGCCGGTGCACCTGGTACAGGTCGATGTAATCGGTGCCCAGGCGGCGCAGGCTCTCCTCGCAGGCCCGGACGATCCAGCGTCGCGAGGCGCCGCGCTCGTTGAGGCCGGGGCCCATTGGGCTCGACACCTTGGTCGCCAGGACGACATCGTCGCGCCGTTTGGCGATCGCCTTCCCGACGATGAGTTCGGACTCGCCGCCCGAATACACGTCGGCTGTGTCGATGATGTTGACGCCCGCGTCGAGCGCCGTGCGGATGATGCCGATCGAGTCGTCATGATCGGGGTTTCCCCACTTCCCGAACATCATTGCGCCCAGGCACAGCGAGCTGACGTGGACTCCTGTACTACCCAGCGTGCGGTACTGCATGGCGTGGGCGGCCCTTCTGTGATCGCGGCGGTGCGATGGAACGGCCGACAGCAACCTGCTACCGTCCCCAATAAGCGGAGCAGGGTCCGCTTAGTCGTCACGCTAAACGGAACCGACTCCACATGGCAAGTCGAGAGGAAGAACCGCATGCCTGATCCGTCCGGCCGACCAATCCGGGCCGACGCACGGGCCAACGAAGACAAACTGCTCGCCGCGGCCGCCCTGGCCTTCGCCCGGGACGGCGCCGCCGCGACCCTGAAGCAGATCGCGAAGGACGCGGGCGTCGGGATCGCCACCTTGTACCGACGCTTCCCGACCCGCGAGCAGCTCGTCGACGCCACCTACCGCTACGAGACGGCCCGGCTCTCCGCCCAAACTTCGGACCTCCTCGGCGAGCTGCCCGCCGACCGGGCCCTGCGGGCGTGGATGTCCCAGGTGCTGGACTACCTCGCCGCCAAGCACGGTATGGCCGACACGCTCAAGACTCTCCTGCAGAGCGACGAGCAGCTGAGCTCGCAGACGCGCGAGCAGCTGACCGGCGCGATCGAGGAGTTCCGTCTCGCCGGGATCACCCAGGGGGTGATCCGGGGGGACGTGCCCTCACCCGACATCCTGATGAGCCTGGCGGGTGTCACCCTCGTAGCCGGGGCTGTCCACCAGCGCGTGCAGGCCGAGCGGCTGCTCGACCTGCTGATGGACGGCGTCACCCGCCGCCCGGGAGGCAGGCATGCCCCTGTCGCGCCTGATCGCCGGCGCCGCCGAGCGTGAGCTGCGTCTACGTATCGGGCGGGCAGCAGTGAGCGAGTGGCAGGCGGAGCACGGCGGCTTCACCCCAGAGGAGTTGGCCGCCGCCCGTGCGGAGATGGCTACCGCCGACGCCGAGTACCTGGGCGGCGCGGGAGCCGACGCCGCGTGAGCATTCCCCATCTGCACGACGCCGGCGCCTTGATCGCCATCGACAACAACGACCGGCGCATGTGGGCCCGCCACAGTCTCGCCCTGGACGACGGCCGCGACATCCACATCCCGGCCGTCGTGGTCAGCCAGGCCTGGCGCGACGCTCGCCGCCAGGTCCGCCTGGGCAAGTTCCTGGCCAGCTGCCGGATCGAGCCTGTAGGCCTGGAGACAGCCAAGGCCGCCGGCATCCTGTGCGGCAAAGCCACGACCGCCGACGCGGTAGATGCCACCGTCGTCATCATGGCAGCCACGCTCGGCGCGATCATCTGGACCTCCGACCCGAACGACATCCACACCCTGGTCAACGCCCAGGACAGCAAACCCGCACTCGTCGTGCGCACCGTGTAACCCGAACGCAGCGGGTTCGGGATTCCAGTCCCTGGCGGCGCACCACACAGCAGTCATCGCGATCGAGAACGTCCACGCCGCTATCAACCAGATCGCCCAGACGACCCTGCGCAAGATCGTGGGCCAGCACACGCTCGACGAGACGCTGTCGGAGACGGACCGGATCAACCTCGGCATCCGCGAGATCCTCGATGTGGCGACCGCCGAATGGGGTGTCCAGGTCACCCTGGTCGAGCTGAAGGA
>NZ_SUMC01000259.1 GCF_005047355.1 Actinacidiphila oryziradicis | reverse complement strand
AGTCGACGCTGACCCGCGACGACACGCGGGCAAATCGCCAACACCACCCAAAGGACGAACCGGGCCGAATCACCAACCCCAGCCGATCACCCCAAGCCGGCGCGCGCACGTGAATGATCGAGGACAGCGCCCACCGCGATCGGCGGATCTTCTCCATCCGGCGCCCGGTCACTGCTCCGATCCGGGACGCATAGACGTGCGCGGCAACTTCGGAGAGCACCACCCACAGCAACGGCATCGTGCCGTGCGCGACCTTGGCCGACACCGAATAACCGGCGGCGATATTGAGCCAGCACGTCACTGCGGTAAGTCCCCAGGGCACGAACCGCACCCAGCCCAGCGCCATGTCCGTCCGGATCAGCAACAAATTCACGGCGGTGAAGACCGGGATAGCCAGATCGATCCCGATCGGCAGCATCCTCGGATTAGCGAAGCCCCAGCGGGCGCCCGCCGCCGACACCGTGTCGAAGGACGAGGCCAGCCCCAAACCGCCGACACCGACCCCGAGCACAGCGACAATGCCGAGGAGCGCCTTCTCCGGACCGGCGAGCGGCGGTACCCGCCGCTCGGTCGCCCCATCGGCGGCCGTCATCCGGCCACCGCCGCACCGGTCATCCGCTCCTCGATGGCGAGGCGCGAAAGCTCGGCCAGCAGCCGCCGCTCAGCGCGGCGGAGCCGCCTCGTATCGAGCGGCGAAAGCGGGTGGTGCATGGCGGCGATCTGTGCGTCGAGCAACTCGATCTCCGCCCGTATGACGGGCATCTCGCGTTCGATCACGGCGAGTTCCTCGGTCGTCGGTTCACGGTCCGGTGCGGAGGCGGCAACAGCCTCATGACCAGCAGCGATGTACCGCACGGGTCTACCTCTCTGTAGTGGGAGACGGCCCTTGGGGCGGCTGCTCTCCGGGCAAGGACTGGCAGCCGCCCCGACGCGTCCCATGGACCCCACGTCAAGTGACGAGTGGTCATGACCCCTGGCGCGGCGTGGGTGGCGCGCCAGGGATCAAAAGCACTCGTGGTTCTTCAGCACGCTCTTGAGTTCTCAAAGAACAGCGGTCACGGCGGTACAGGGCGCGCGACAACGTCGCCGCTCCCGGTGCCTCCGGCCATCTGAAGCAGTAGCTACGGGATGACTTCCACCCGTAGTACGGGTTCGGGACCCAAGAGTGCATCCCGTAGTACGGGTTGTCAACCCAATCGTTTTCAGGGACTCTGGTGTCCCAATCCGGAGACGAATCGTCCACAGACCAGACCGGCCAGGATGGGCACGGTCATCGGAGGAGCCACATGCCGCCCGAGAAGGCGCCGGCCAAGTACCGGCAGATCGCCGACCACCTGCGCAAAGGCATCCTCGACGGCACCTACCCCGCAGGCCAGCCGTTGCCCTCCGAGGAGATCCTCGCCAAGCAGTTCGGCGTCACCCGCCCCACCGTGCGCCAGGGCATCGCCGAGCTACGGGCCGCCGGCCTGGTCGAGGTCATGATGGGCCGGGGCATGTTCGTCCGCTCCCCCCACTCCCGCCCCAGCCTCACCCGCCCCCGGGGCGTCCGCCGCACCTCCGAGGGTCGCTACGTCGAGGCCGACGGTCTCCGCTGGGACGACGCCGAGGAACCCGTAGCCACCCGCACGGACGCCCCCCTCGCGCTGGCCGACTTGCTCCGCATCCCGCCCGGCGAACCCCTCTACACCTACGACGCCTTGCAGACCGCCGACCGGGGCCGCCTCCGCCAGCTCCACCGCACCTACGTGCCGTTCTCCGTACTCATCGACACCAAATACGAGGACCAAGCCCCCCCGCCGGCCCCACGCTTGTACGCGGCACTCGCCGAACTGGGTCACGAACTGCACTTCATCGAGTACCTCCGCCCCCGCATGCCCCTCCCAGACCAGGCCCACGCTCTCCGCCTCCCCGACGGCGTGCCCATGTTCCACGTTCTCCGCGTCACGCTCGATGAGACCGGCAGGCCTCTGGCCCTGGAGGAGTTCCACCTCCCCGGTGACGATCTAGAGCTCGCCTATCCTCTGCTCGACACAAAGTGAGCAAGTACATGTAGGCGATAGGCAGGACGCCGCCAGACTGAGTTACAACCTTCTCTACGGATTTCAAGGCACCCGGCTGCGCTACCGCTCCGCCGGGCGCGTCCGGCTCCCGGCCGCGCTGCGCTCCTACCTGCGGCCCGCTCCGCGCCGCCGTCCGCCGATCGCACCCGCAGGTAAACCCGGGACCTTAAGGCGAGACCCGACGGAGCGGGGCAGTCGGCTACGTCAGGCCAAAGCACATGCCTCCGGCGGGGGCGCTCAGGCTCCGGGGTGGCAGGCAACCGGCCGGCGCCCGCAGGAGCATTGTGGCTGACGCGGGGAGCTGCCATCCCGTCCGCCGACGCCCCAGGCAAAGCCGAGCAGCCTTGCCCACTGGTGTCCAGGTCGTTCGTACAGTAGCGCGCTCCACCTGGACACCAGTGGGCAAGCCCGCTCCACGGTGTGTGGGACGACGGCAGACGGGATGGCAACAGGGACAGTTGTGGTTCCTGCCGGCACCGACGCACTCTCTCTGCCGCCTACCGAGTGTCGGTCAAGCGCCGCAAAAAGCGTCGCAAGACAGAAAGCAGTTCTTGCGGGTCTTCGAGCGCTTCAACAGGAACGCGATCCACGAAGGCAACCCCCGCGTCACGCAGGAGATGCTCGCGCGTCGTATCAAGTGCCTTTCGTGCGTTGTGATGGGGGCCGTCGATTTCTAGAACTCCAACCCGCCCCTTATAAGTGACAATTACATCGGGCTCCCATGTCCTGCCAGAAACACGGCCGTTACTGAGCGGGAAGATGCCAATCGTCTCCTCTCTGGGGAGAATCTTCTCTTGGATATGCTTCAAGGCTTGGTAAACGCGCAATTCTCCAGCGTTGGTGAAGGATAGATGATCCTCAACCCAGCGCTTCTCTGCAGTCCGAAGGCGTCTTGCCTGGTTAGTGGGCCGCTTCCCCTCGGCAGCCTCTCGGAGCAGGTCGCGCCAGTTAGGCCCAACCTCCGGTATCACTTCGCGAACCACCACCCAGTTGACTCCGTAGTCCAGGCGATTGGACACCTCCGTGCAGACTTCTTTCAGCTTGTCGACGACGTCCGAAGTGAAGGCGGCTCGATCGCTGGGATGGACTTCTAGGATGAGGTCGTTTTCATTATTCCCGTCCCATTCCAGGCGCGACTCTTCAACCAGAAGTATTAGGCGCGCCGCGTCAAGATCTCCTCGACCAACCAGCAATGCTCCGATGTTCCCGAGAAGGGAGTCCGCTTTCAACCTGTCCTGCTCTTCTTGGGAAATTCCGGGCTGATTAATGAGCTCTTTGTAGCTAGTGGAGCCGCCGTTGATCGCGCCACTTTCGCCCGAAGAGGGACTAGTGTCTCGTGATCCTGCAGTCGTTACTTTGATCGATGGGGCTCGTTGGTTCTGGCATGGAGCTCTCTGTGGAACAGACCGCTGAGTTGCGGGAGTTGGTGAACAGTCGCGACGTGCCGGCTGT
>NZ_SUMC01000258.1 GCF_005047355.1 Actinacidiphila oryziradicis | reverse complement strand
CGCCTTCCCTCCCGCACTTCCTGCGGCGGCTCAAGGCGTGACCGCCGGCCCCGGTTTATCGAGGTCCGGCCCGGCGTCCGCCGCGCCGGGCACCTCGCGCAAGGGCACAGGGCCGGCCACGGATCCGGTCTCTGTCACGTCGGCGGCGGCCTGGACCAGAGTGTCGCGTTCGTCGCTGTACTCGTCGGCCGCCTCGGTCTGGGACAGGGCCGCCAGGACGGCGATGGAGGTGCACACCATGGCGACGGCGAGCGGGAGGGTCAGACGGCCGGTGGAGGTCCTGGACTTCAGGGGCGGCGGCGGGTGGCGATCCGGGCATCTGCCCGACACCCGGCGTGTGCCGCTGCCCGAGCTGCCCGCAGCCCTGGACGCACTCCCGGAGGCGGAGGTCTGGGTGCACTGCGCGAGCGGGTTCTGGGCCGCCGGTTCATCAGGGGCATAGCCTTGAACAGGGGTTCTCGATGTGGGGGTTCTCGTCCGGGGCAAGGAGGCGAGTCCGTGATCTTCGCCGATCGAACCGAAGGGGGTCGGCGCCTGGCCGCGGCCACCCGCTGGCTGCACGCCGAGCCGGGCACGGAGGGGCTCGCGATCGGATACTTCGGTGTCAGCACCGGCGCCGCCACGGCGCTCTTGGCGGCAGCCGAACCCGACGCTGACGTCGCCGCCGTGGTCTCCCGAGGCGGACGGCCCGATCTCGCCGGGCCCCGGCTGCCCGAAGTGACCGCCCCGACGCTGCTCATCGTCGGCGGCCACGACGACCTGGTGCTCGACCTCAACCAGCAGGCACAGGCCCTGCTGCGCTGTGAGAGCCGCCTCGAAGTCGTTCCCGGCGCGCCCCGGCTCTTCGAGGAGCCCGGAGCCCCGGAGGCGGTCGCCGTCCTGGCCCGCTGGTTCACCGACCACCTCGCGCCCGCACCGCAACCGGCGTCCGGACGATGAAACTCGCCCTCGCCGGCGACACCATGCTGGGCCGCACGGTTGCCGAGCGGCTCGCCACGGACCCGCCGGACCGCATCTTCGCCGACGAGATCGTGGCCGTGGCGCGGGAGGCGGATCTGTTTCTGCTCAACCTCGAGTGCGCGGTATCCGACCGCGGGAAACCCTGGCCCGATCCGTTCAAGCGCTTCTTCTTCCGCGCCCCGCCCATCGCCACCGAGTCGCTGCGCCACCTGGGAGTCGACTGCGTCAACCTGGCCAACAACCACGCGCTGGACTTCGGCGCCGACGCGCTCCTGGACACGCTGCATCACCTCGCCGCCGCCGGGATCGCCTGGGTCGGCGCGGGTCCCGACGAGCGGACTGCCCGGATGCCCGCGGTGATCGAACGCGCGGGCGTCGGTGTCGGCATCATCGGGGTGACCGATCACCCCTTGGAGTACGCGGCCGGTGCGGACCACCCGGGGGTCGCCTACGCCGACCTCAGCGCGGGAGTCCCGGGTTGGCTGTCGGACACCATCAGCGGCCTCGGCACGGACATCGTGATCGCGACCGCGCACTGGGGTCCGAACATGACCGCCAAGCCCGCTCGGTACATCCGCGCGGCCGCGGCCGCCTTCCGGACGGCGGGTGCCACGCTCGTAGCAGGCCACTCGGCGCACGTCTTCCACGGTGTGCGCGACGCGATCCTTTACGACCTGGGGGACTTCATCGACGACTACGCGACCCACCCCCGGCTCCGCAACGACCGGGGCCTGCTTTTCCTCGTCACCTTCGATGACCGGGACCGCAAGCCGGTGCGGCTCGAAGCCGTTCCCATCGCGCTCGACTACTGCTTCACCCGCCTCGCCGGCCCGGACGAGAGTGACTGGATCGCCGACCGCTTCCGCCGCGCATGCGCCGCCTTCGGGACCGAAGTCGCCGAGGAGGACGGCCGCCTGGTCATCAAATGCGACACCGGCTGACCGAATCCGCATTCTTTCCGGACCAAGCCTGGATCCACCGCCCAGCCGGTGGATCCCGGCTACGGGGCCGAAGCATTCCCGCATCGGCCTTGCCCGCTGGTTTGTCCGCAGCGGTCTGTGGCCACGGTGACAGCGTGAGTCACTGCGCGAGGACCGCGCGGGCTTGACCTGCTCATCTCCACGCGGCTGGTCGGACACTGGGATGTGACGGAGCCCGGAGAGGTGAGGCAGCAGGGGGAGGTCCGTTCGAAGGCCGCAGCCACCTCGGATGGCACCGGCACATAACCCTCGCAGCCCTCGCCCAGGCCTTCTGCACCCTCCTGCGGCTCGACCCAAAAGTCCCCTGCGCCGGCCTGACCCTCTACGCCGTCCTCCGCGAGTTACAGAACCGTGCGCGGCCCGAGCTGGTCGAGCGCGTGGCCGACCAGGACCTCGGCGACTGCTTGGTCTTCCTCCTCGGTGTGCAGCCACAGGACCAGTCCGGCTGCCCCGTCCCCGGGGCGTGTGGCGTAGGAGACGACACCCCGTACCTGGCCGGACGGGTCGTGCACGACCGTACCTGGCCGGACGGGTCGTGCACGACGTCCGTGAGGATGTTGTCCAGTTCGGCCCACCAGCTGCCGTCCACCGGCGGGCGCCCGGCCAGTGCCTCGGCGAGCATCGCGGGCGTTGCCTCCGGCTGCCCTGGCAGCCGGTCGCCGACCAGCGCGAGCACCGTGTCCTGGTCGCCGGCCGCGTACGGCCGCGCGGACAGCTGTGCCGCCGCTCCGACGATGGTGATCGCCACGCTCGCGCCTCCCTTGGGCTGTCATTCCAGCGTGCCCCTGCGGACGCCCGGGCGCCAGGCAACCCGCAGGTATGCGGGCCCGGGATCAGGCGGGGTCGAACGTCCGCCGCACCGAGGGACGGCGGATGAGGTCCGGCGGCTGCATGTCGTGGATCGCCTTCAGCTCGTCCCGGGGCAGCTGGCGGCCGTCGATGTGCCACTGGTCGGGGTGGGTGGCCTCGAAGTGCGCGACGGACGACGCCCCGTCCACTGCCAGCAGCAGCTCCACCGAATCGAGCCGGTCCTCCCCCGGTTGCGGACCTTCTTGTGCCTGCCCATGCTCATCCCTCTCACTGCGGCGCGAGGACGCACGGCGCCCGGCGTCCAGCAGCGATAACGATCCGGCCGGGCTGGAGGACGTGACCCGCACAAGTCACACCTCGTCCACCTCGTCCTCGACCGCGTCCCGCAGGGGACGCAGTCCCTCGCCCCGCAGCATGTTCCTGACCACGTTGAGGACGACGGGCCGCCAACAGGTCCTCCTCCCTTCCCTGTACGCGCCGCCGCCCACGTGGCCACCCTGGACGCCCAAGGCGCCACGCGGAGTCTCGCCTGAGACCGGAGGCGTTCCCGCAGCGGCGCACAAAGCCGCCAGATTGGCGCGCCCGATGTGGCGTTCCCACGGCTGAACATGCTCGCCTACTGGCTCTACCTCTTCGGCTCGCTGATCGCTGTCGTCGGCTTCCTCACCCCACAGGGCGCGGCCGCCTTTGGCTGGTTCGCCTACGCGCCGCTCAACGACGTGGTCCACTCGCCGGGGATCGGCGGCGACATGTGGATCATGG
>NZ_SUMC01000257.1 GCF_005047355.1 Actinacidiphila oryziradicis | reverse complement strand
CAGCACTCCGGGCCCGTGGAACCCGGCGCACCCGCGGCGTCACGCGACGGCCCACCTCGAACGGCCCGAGGACATTACGGGGCGAACCGCCGAGCAGGTCAGCGACCGAATCCCGCTGACGAATCGATTGACTTCACCCGGCTGAAGCTGTGGATGGCCTCGAACGGTTTCCACTCCGACAACTACGCTTACCCGAAGGGCCACTTCGACCTGACCACCGACGGCGTGCCCGGTGGACCAGATCGCCAAGCAGTACTGGACGACCTCGCGGACGATCATCAGCGAGACCAAGGAGAACTTCCCTCCGGCCATGCCGCAGCGGATCCGGGCCAAGACCGGCATCTCCTCGCTGGGCACCACGGTGGCCAGCGTCACGGCGGCTGGCGGCATGCTCGACCGCTGCGCGGCTTCCGGCGACTGGCTGATCTTGTGCCTCCACAAGCTCACCACCGGGACGGTCACGGCCTCCGACCAGATCTCGCAGACCGACTTCAACACGTTGATGGACGCCATCGCGTCGCGGGGCATCCCGGTCCGCCCCATCAACGAGGTCATTAGCTACTACACGTGAGGACCCGAGGGAGGCGACCTGGCCGGCTGACCCCAGCCCGGCCTCCAGGAATCCTGGAAGTAACCCCTCGCGCCTGTAGTACAGGCAGAGCTATCGTCCCATCCATGGACGAATCGCTGACAGCATCAAGACTGCTCATGGGGGCTGAGAGATTCGCTCGCTCGGCGATGGACGCCCATACCAAGGACGACAGCGAGGTGTTCCTCCTCCACGCAGGAGTGAGCATTGAGCGGCTGGCCAAGGCGGTGCTTGCAGAGACGAGCCCCTTTCTACTCATGGAGATGAAGGGGAGCGACGACACCCTCTTCCACCTGACCGGTGTGCGCGAGGCCGCAAAGGTGCGAACGATTGGCGCGGCTCAATCAATTACGCGCCTCAGAAAGATGGGTCGTCTTCCGATCAAGGATGACGATCTGGATGAACTGATTGAGCTGAGAAACGGCGTTGCCCACCTCATCCCAGACAACGATGACTCATTCGATGGGCTTGCTGTTTTCGCAAGAACAACCCGTCAGTTGCTTGCCGGCCTGTCCGTGACCGAGGTCGATTTCTGGGGCATATGGGCAAGCATGGTCGAGATCACCTTGAACGACGTCATGGAACAGGCTGCTCGCGACCTAGGACGCCTCACCGAGCAAGCCAAGGTGCGCCTCTCGCAACGTATCGACAAGCTGCCGCCTGCCGCAGCAGAGGCGTACGTGGAATCTATGATGGTTCGATCGCCGCACATCAATACGCGCAGCATGATCTTGCAGGTGAGCCTACCGAAAGAGTGCCCAACCTGCGGATACATGGGGCAGATCACCACCGGTCCCCCACCTCTAGCGGAGAAAGGTCGCCTCGGCGAGGCGTACCCGGTCGCTTTCAACTGCCAGATCTGCTCGTTGTACCTTGGGACGTCCGATCTCCTTACGGCAGCAGGTATGAATCATCCCGTACCCCTGGTCAACTCGGAGGGAAACCGCTTCTTCTCCGAGGACACGGAGAGGTGGCTGTTGGAGATAGCCGTTTCAAGCGAGGGTGAGGATTTCCTCACCCCTCCGTAGAGCTGACATCCTGTGCCCCGAAGGCCCCGACCACCCTCGGTCGGGGCTTTTTCATGGCCCGAAGAAGTTCCTCCATGACCTGGTACCCGTCCGCCACCAAGATCGAGCTGCAACCGGAGTCGGGCGCGCAGCCCGCGATCGTCCCGGACCAGTTCATCCTCCACTCGGTGACCGCCCCGTGGACCCCGGCCCAGATCGAGCAGTACTGGACCCAGCCCGGTGTCGTGGTCGAGTCGCACTTCGGCCTCGGCTACAACGGCGCCCTCGGGCAGTTCCTGTCCACCCAGACCCGCGCCGACGCGAACTACCTAACCAACCGCCGGGCCAACGGCCACGGTGCGGTGAGCATGGAGTCCGCGTCCAATCACGGTGCTACCGACCTCTGGACCGACGCGCAGGTCCAGGCGATCATCAAGCTCGGCGTGTGGCTGCACCAGACGCACGGCATCCCGCTGCGGATATCCCGCACCTGGGACGACCCGGGCTACGGCTACCACCGGCTGTTCAAGGAGTGGAACCCGAACAGCCACTCCTGCCCGGGTGATGCCCGCGTCGGGCAGTTCAAGACCGTCATCTTCCCCGCGATCGTTGCCCAGGCCGGTCCGAAGCCTCCGGCGACCGGTGCTGGCGGAACCCCCGCCCCCACGTACCAGCCCTTCCCGGGCGCCTCGTGGTTCTCCATGGGCCGCAAGAGCAAGATCGTGTCCGCGATGCACGACCGCCTCGTGGCCGTGGGCTGCAACAAGTACACGTCCAGCGCCAACAAGGACACCATCGGCTCCGGCGACAAGGCCAGCTACGAGGCGTGGCAGCGTCACCTCGGCTACACCGGCAGCGCGGCCACCTGGCCGCCCGGCAAGACGTCCTGGGACAAGCTGCACGTTGCGAAGGTGGTCTGACGATGACCGACTCCACTCGACGGATGCTCCGTACCACCGTGCAGCTGGGGTTGGGGCTCCTCGCGGCCCTACCAGCCCTGGTGGACACCGGCACCGTGCCCAGCACCCTGCCGGGTCTCGGCATCGCCCTCGTGGTCTCCAGCGCCGTCACGAAGCTCATGGCGATCCAGGCCGTGGACCAGCTCCTCCCCTCCTGGCTCCAGCGGACTCAGCCGGCCAGCCCGTCAGCCGTGGAGGCGAGTACGCGGTGACCTTCCCCAAGTGCCTCGGCCGTCGCGGGAGCTATCTGCTGGCGACCGGTATCGGATGTGTCCTCTACGGCGCATCCATCCGCTTCGACCCCGGATACGCCCCCTCGCACGGGCTGGCCGTCCTCCAGCACATCGCTCCCCTGAGCGTCTGGGCCCTGCTCTGGATCGTGGGCGGCCTGTGCGCCATCGCGGCAGCTCCGATCACCGCGCGGGGCAAGGACACCTTCGGGTTCATCGGAGCCGTCCTGCCGCCCACCATCTGGTCCCTCTCGTATCTCGCCGCCGCCTGGCCGCTGGAGACGTTCTCCGGCGGCTGGGTGGCCAGCGTGACCTGGGGCTCCGTAGCGGTATGCACGATGATCGCGGCCGGATGGCCCGAAGAGCCGGAAGGACGGGCACCCCGTGGACCATCTCTCGATCCCTGACGCCTCCGGGCTGACCGGCGTCCTGATCGCCGTCCTGACCCTGGTAGGAGTCCTCTACACCCAGCGCCAGGCCCGACGGGCAGCGGCCCATGACGATTTCCGGGACGACTTTCGGATCCTCGCCGAAAGCCTGCGCAAGGAGATCGCGAGGCTCGACCAACGGGTCACCGAACTGCGAACGGAGCTGGACCAGCACCAGGTTCGGATCCAGGCGCAGGGTAAGCATTCAGAAGGTCGGTCGTGCGTCCGTCTCCTGATGATGTGACAGGTGCGGGGTGGGTGCGGCAGGATCCGGGGTCATGTCGTCCGCTCTGGAGTCTGCGTCGCGTGAGGATCTCCTCGC
>NZ_SUMC01000256.1 GCF_005047355.1 Actinacidiphila oryziradicis | reverse complement strand
GCGAAACGGCGGATCTGATGAGATCAAGAATCTTCGGCTCGTTCACTCCGAATGCCATCGTCAGCTTCATTCGGGCGATGGCGGTAACAAACAACAGATCCTGTGAAGTCTATGGGCTTGCTTGAGCCGTGGTGCTTGGAAACAAGCATGCCCGGTTCTCAGGGGGCCGGGTTACGGCAACGTGACCCGGCTACCCGACGACTGGCGAGGCATCGCCACCCGCTACGACAAAACGCCCGAAAGCTACCTCGCCGCTCTCCACTTACGCGCAGCGATCATCTGGATCCGCAGCCTCGAAACCACATCATGATCACAACCAAAGACAGGCCCTAGCCCGCGCCCTCGCCCGCGACCCCCGCCTACTCCTGCTCGACGAGCCGTTCACCGGCCTGGACACCCCCGTCCGCGACGAACTGCGGCGCGAACTGCGCCGTCTGCAACAGGGCACCGCCCCCACAACCGTGATCATCACCCACGATCCCGAGGAGGCAGCCCTCCTCGCCGACGAGACACTCATCGTCGCAGGCGGCCAGCTCCTGCAAGCCGGAGACCAACGGGATGTCTTCGCCCACCCCGCCACCCCAGAGGCCGCCCGCCTGCTCGGCATCCGCAACCTACACCCCGGACGCATCGCCGACCCCCACACCATCGAGGTCGACGGCACCCGCATCACCGTGGCTACCACCGACCTCCCCGCGGGCACCCCCGTCACCCGGTGCATCCGACCCGAGGACATCCGCCTCACCGACACCGGCGGCCACCCGGCCACCATCCTCGACACCGTGCACCTGGGCGCCATCACCGAACTGCGCGCCGCGCTGCCCACCGGACACGAACTCAGCATCGCTGTCACCACCCAGGCCATGCCGCCAACCACCGGCGGCTGCCGGATCCACCTGCCCCCCGAAGCCATCACCGTCTGGCCCGCACCCCCCGACGACACCCGGCCAACACCGGCGTCCAACACCGCCCCGTCCCGCGCCAACTGAACGGAACCGGACGCGCCGCTCGGCGCCGACGCGGCGACAGGCCGTCAGGCGTGTCGATACGAAGGTTAGGGCGACCGAGGAGGCAAGCAAATGCTCCGGAGGCCGAGGCCGGCCACAGCCCCTCGGCGGCCTCGCAGCGCCCATGGGCATTACCCGAACCCGAACGGATAACCAGACTGATCAGGCTTTTCCGGCGGTCACCGAAGAGGGACGGGACCAGCGCGGGCCCCGTCGTGGCAGTCTGCACCACCACCGCACGAAGCCCCGGTCATCCGCCACGGGGGAGGCGGATGACCGGGGCCGTCATGTGCCGCACCAAGATGCGGCCCCACCCCGATCGGCATTACCCTCCACGGGAACGCCAGAGCGGGACAGGAACTCGCCCACGGTTCGGGTCCGCGGCGAAGGACGGTCACTGCCTGAGCAGCACGTCCATTTACTACAGCGCCCCCGGGCCCAGAAGTGTCACACCTGGCAGCAGCGATTTCTGAAAAATCGCAACGCCCGATGCCCTCGCCACGCCCACGAGGGCTGGACGCGGTGTTTGTTCCAAAGCATGCATGGGTCAGCCCGGACAACCGCCACGACAATCAGCGAGAGCGGGACTGCCATGAGCACCCGGCCTGATGCCCGTTTCAGGCGGTGGCGATGCGCACCTTTTTAGAGCTGCATCGCCGATTACGTTCTGCGTGAGGGTCCCGTCGATCGCTCCATTGACCTTCACTGACCAGCTCAGGACGTGTCGGCCAGTGAAGCGATCAGAAAGAGCTCGCCGTCGCCCGGTTGCTGCTGCCCGCTATCCGTAGGAGAGGTCGGAGCAGAGGTTGTGGTTGGCGGAGCGCGCCTGGGCGGTGATGGTGGTGGGGAGGGATGTGGGTGCGGCCGGGGTGGCGGGTGTGGTGGGGGTGTTGGCGTAGTCCTGGCCGGTGACGAGGTTGATTTGCGCGCCCGGGATGGGCTGCAGTTCAGCGCCGGGGAAGAGCCTGGCGAGGGTCTGGGCTCGGGATTTGAGGCCGGCGCCGTACTCGATGACGGTGGTGGCGTGGTCCTGTGAGCGGGCTGTTGCGGTGCCGGTGACGGTGAACTGGTGGTTGTGCAGGAGTTCGGTGGCGCGGGTGGCGAGCCCGTTGGTGGTGGTGCCGTTGTACACGGCGACGGCGACGCCGGCTCCTTCGACGGGCTTCGTGCTGGGCGTGGGGGCCGGGCCAGGCGTCTTCCGGCCGGTGGTGTGGCCGTCGAGGGTGCGGTCGGCTTTGAGGGTGGCCCAGAGGTTGTCGACGTCGGGGTGCACGAGGTCGATGCGGGCCCCGTCGTAGCGCCAGGGGGCCGTGAGGAACTGGATGTCGGCGAGGTCGATGTTCTTCAGTGACATGGCGAACGACAGGAGTTTGGCCGCCGAGCCGAGGCCGGGGTCGACAGTGAGGGATCTGGTCGCCGCGTTGGCGAGTGGGAGCAGGGTGGTGGGGCTGAAGCCTTTCTTCTTGACCTGGGTGATGAGGCTGGAGATGAAGGCCTGTTGGCGTTTGGTGCGGCCGATGTCGGAGCCGTCGCCGATGCCGTGGCGCAGCCTCACGTAGTCCAGGGCGGCTTTTCCGGATACCTTCTGTTCGCCCTTGTGGTAGATGAGATTGCCCCGTGTGGTGCGGTTGGGGTTGAGATCGTTTTGGTAGATGTCGTTGGGGAGGCAGACCGGTACGCCGCCGACTGCTTGGGTCATGGTGGCGAAGCCCTCGAAGTTGACGACGACGGTGTGTTCGATGCGCAGACCGGTCAGCGCTTCGACGGTGTTCTGGGTGCAGGCGGGGTTGCCGGCCGCGGTGCTGCCCAGTGAGAACGCGGCGTTGAACATGGTGTTCTGGCGGGGGGCTGTCCAGGTTCCGTCGGGTAGCAGGCAGGGCGGTATGTCGACGAGGGAGTCACGCGGTATTGATACGCCGACCGCGTGACGGTGGTCGGCGTAGACGTGCAGCAGGATGGTGGTGTCGGAGCGGCCGACGGCGCCGGTGCCCCCGCCGAGTGTCGCGTTGTCACCGGAGCGGCTGTCGGAGCCGATGAGCAGGATGTTCTGCGCGTCTCCGGGGGTGTCCTGGGGGCGCTGGTGGCTGAGGCCCTTGCCGTTGAAGGTGCTGATGTTGCCGTTCAGCCGCATATACAGTGCGCCGGCGGCGGCCAGGGCCAGTACGGCCATCGATGCCATGATCGTCAGGAACAGCTTCTTTCGGCTGCGCGCGCGGCGCCGGGCGCGGCTGCGGGGGGCAGGTGCGTGCCCGCGGGTGGGTCGCTGTGGTGCGCGGCGCCGGGATCGGGCCGGCTCGGGCGGTGGGGTGTCGGGTGTGTGGTGCTGGCCTGTCATCGATCACGCAATCGTCCGGGCGCCCGGGTCGGTGGGCGACGCTCTGTCCCTGTCGGTGGCGAGGTGCGCGGGTGATGGTGATGGGGGTCAGGCAAGAATCGGGACCAGGCCTATGGCGAAGACGGCGTAGAACCCAGCGGCCACGGTGAGGCGTGCGGGGGTGAGCTGGTGGGCGCGCATGGAGGCCAGGAGGTAGCCGATCGCGGCCA
>NZ_SUMC01000255.1 GCF_005047355.1 Actinacidiphila oryziradicis | reverse complement strand
GCTCGCGGCCGCAACACCCTGATGGGTGACGGCGGCGGCACCGGCAAGGGCGACGGCAACGACTAGTCCGAAGCCGAAGACGCGATGACGAACCTGTCGATCGCGGAGCGCCTGGGCGAAAACTTCCTCGCCCAGGCGCTGCACCGCGACTACCGCCACCTCCCCGAAGCTGTCGAGGTCGCCGGGCTGATGACCTGGGACGACCTGGACCGCATCCTGACCCAGCACCGGCTGGAGCCGCCCCGGCTGCGGCTGGCCCGCGACGGGCAGACGCTGCCGTTGTCGGACTACGCCACGCCGGTGGCCACCCGCCGCCACACCGTGTGGCACCGCCTCCAGCCCGCCGGCCTGCACCCGCTGCTGGCCGACGGCGCCTCCCTCGCCCTCGATGGCGCGGACCAACTGCACCGGCCCCTGGCCCGGCTCGCCGAAGACCTGGAGCGCACGTTCCGGACCGACGTGCGGGCGAACGTGTACGCCTCCTGGACCTCCACCGAGGGCTTCGGGGTCCACTGGGACAGTCACGATGTGCTAATCGTGCAGCTGGACGGCACCAAGCGCTGGCGGCTGTTCGGACAGACCCGCCCGGCCCCGCTGCACCGGGACACCGAGCTGCCGCCCGAACCGCCGACGGAACCGCTCGCCGACCTGGTGCTGCGCCCGGGGGACCTGCTGTATGTGCCGCGCGGCTGGTGGCATTCGGTCAGCGCCGACCAGGGCGGCCCCTCGCTGCACGCCACGTTCGGCTTCGAACCCCACACCCCGGTCAACCTGCTCGACTGGCTCGCCGAACAGCTCATCTCCCGAGAGGAATTCCGCACCGACCTGCCCCTGCTCGACACCACCGAAGCGCAGACCGCCACCCTGCGCGGGCTGCGCAAGCTGCTCCTGGCGGAGCTGGACGATCCGGAACTCCTGGCCCGGTACGCCACCGCGATGGACGGCCGGTCCGTGGGGCGGCTGGCGCCGAGCCTGCCGTACGTGGGCGGCGTCCCGGCCGACCCGGGCCTGCGGGTGCGGCTGACCACCGCCCGCGCCGTGCTCACCACGACCGGCGACACGGTGATGCTGGCCGCCGCCGGCAGCGAGTACGAGTTCGCCCCGGCCGCGGAGCCGGTCCTGCGGCCGCTGGTTGACGGCCAGGTCCTCACGCTGGCCGACCTCGCGGCCGCCGCCGGCCTGGACGTCGCCGACGTCGCAGCGTTGGTTGGCGAGCTGGTCGACGGCCAGGCCGCCGCCGTCGGCAACCTGCTGTAACCGCGAGGCTCGGGGTCGTGGTGAGGGGCGATCGTCACCACCACCCCGGGCCTGTACTCGCCCGGAACGGCTGGATCTGTCCTGACCCTGGCTCCCCGTCCGGGAGACTGGCAGCAGGCCGTCCTACGGCCGCGTACCACCCCTGCGCCCCCGGACTACTTGCGGGAGATCCCGGTGTACTCGCCCCCCTCCGGCCCAGCCGACGAACAGCGCATGCGCGCCCGGCACGAGCGCGCGGCGCGGGCCCTGAGGGTGACCTGCACCGGTGGGGAGCCGTTCTGGGGCTGGGACGGCCGCACCCTCGGACGCGCGGGCATCACGGCGACCGGACAGCGGGTGTGGTTGCGGATGACGTCCGCCCCGGCGGACAAGGCCCACGGCAAGCTCTGGGAAGGCGCGGAGACCGCCCAGCAGGCGTTCGCGGACCTGGGCGGGCACCGGCCCGCGCTGCTGGCCATTCACGACGCGACGGGCGACGGCACCGCCTACCGGGCGGAGCTGAGCGAGCACCTGGACCAGCCGGTCATCTCCACCGACCCGATCCTGCGCGACCGCCTGGAGCTGCCCGACGGCTGGTGGCCGGCACTGGACGGCGTGCTGGAGAAGGTGGCGGCCGCCACCACCGACCGCGTCGCGGTCCGCCAGGAGTACATCGACCGCGCCGTCCCGGCCTTCCTCGGCATCCCGGCCCCGACGGTCACCCGCTGGGCGACCGTCCACGGCGACCTTCACTGGGCCAACCTCACCGCCCCCGAACTGCGGCTCCTGGACTGGGAGGCATGGGGCCAAGGGCCGTGGGGCTATGACCAGGCCACGCTCTACGCCTACAGCCTCCTGCGGCCCGACGTCGCCGACAGGGTCCGCGACGCCTTCCCCTTCCTGGGCACCACCCAGACATACACGGCCGAAGCCGTCGTCTGCGCCGAACTGCTGCAGACCGTCTCCCGGGGGACCAACCTCGAGCTCGCCGGGCCACTGCAGAAGTGGGCCGACCAGCTGCGCGACCGGTAGTCCCTCACCGGACGTGGCGCCGGATCCCCGCCTGGCGGCCCACGGCACCACGTCGGCGACTCGCCGGGCGGGAAGAGCCGGCGGAGGCAGGCCCGCCACCGCCCCGGCCGGGCGAGCATGAGACACATCGTCGCCGTGAGCACGGAGGTCCGTTGAAGTGATCGACTGACTGGTGTTGTACCGCTTACGCTGCGTGCTCGGGAGAATGGGCTGGGGGGTACATGGCTGATCCGATTGAGACCGTTGCTCCGGACGATTCGGGTTCGGTCACGCTTCGGGGGTACGAGTACCAGGTTCATGTGGCTGCGCAGGCCATCCTGGAGATCCTTGCTGACGAGCCGGTACGGCACGTGATCTGCGAGCACCTTGCGGACATCATCGTTGTCCGCGATAACGAGGGACAGGCGGATGGCCGTCCCTTCTGGGATTTTCAGCAGATCAAGACGCGGGCCGCGACCACGCCCTGGGCGCTCACGGACGTTCTCGCCAAGGGCCCGTTCAAGAGCCTGTGGCGTACGTACGGAGCGGTGAAGGACCAGGGGCTCTCCTACGGGCTCACAGCCGGTTTGGAGGGCTACCTCGATCCCACCGACGCTTCCGTTACTGCTCTCGCGCACGGGGAAGGGGCCGATGACGAGCGGTGCTTGAAGCGGGTGACAGCCCACCTGAAGGCTGAGGTCAACGAGGTCTCTGCCTTCCTCGGCCTGATCAATGTCCGGGAACTGCCCAGGCACGACGACATCGAGTTGCGTAACATCGCCTTCCTCCACGAGCTGGGCCCGTCTTTGACCGGTGCGGAGATTACCGGCCTCTACACCGAACTCGTGCGCCGTACCCGGGAGGCAATGCAGGGTCGCCTGGACCCTAAATGGGCCGAACAGGTAGCGGTGCAGGGCCTGCCCACAGAGCTGCTGAGGAAGTGCATCGGGCCCAGCAGCGTTGCCGACCTTCAACAGCGCCTGCTGCGCCCCGACCACGTACTGCTGACCGATTACTCGCAGCGACTGAGCGGAGTTGAAACAGCGCAGGCCCGCAAACTCCGCTGCGGCGCGGTGCCGTACGAGGCGCGTGGTGTGCGCAGGGATTACGCCTGTGAGAAGTTCCCCTTCCACCGCCAGGAGGACGGCATGGCTGACGTCTTCTACGCGATCCACAAGCCGACCGGTATACCCGTCGTCCTTAACGACGTGGTGCTCGATTGAGGTCGGGCTGTGCTGGCCTGGCGGGTTGGCTGGTGGTTGATTACCGCATGGCCGCGCGGTCGGAGACCAGGCCGGCGATGGCTTGGTAGGTCTGGT
>NZ_SUMC01000254.1 GCF_005047355.1 Actinacidiphila oryziradicis | reverse complement strand
GATGACCTCGACCGGGTACCGGTGCCCCTTGTACGACGGCGACGCGTTCCCCACGGACACCCTCCTCCAGCCTGATCAACTCGGAGATCATCCCACGGGCCAGCCAATGTGACAGTGCCCTGACGATGCCTGTGCTGATCGCGCTGGCCCTGTTCGGGCTCGTCGGCGGGGTCGGCATCACCGCTATCGGCCCTGGCGGGGTCCTCCCCACCATCGGGCTGTTCGCCCTGACCGGCCTGTCCCCGGCCGAGGTGGCCGGCACCGCCATCATCACCCATATCGCCACCGGAGCGCTGGCCACTGCCGCCTACACCCGGTCGGGCCAGCTGCGCGAGCCCGAGACCCGGCGCACGGCGCTGATCCTCGCCGCGAGCGCCGTCGTCGGCACTCCGATCGGGGTGGTCATCAATACGTTTGTGTCCAAGCGGGCCTTCGGTCTGGTGCTCGGGGTGTTCGTGGCGGGTGTGGCAGCACTGGTGTGGTACCGCGAGCGCCACCGTCCGGCGGCCACGCGGGCTCACCCGCCCGCGCCGCTGCTGGCCGGGCTTGGCTTCGCTGTGGCCCTGGCTGCGGGCATCGTCGGCATCGGCGGACCGATGCTCACCGTCCCGCTGCTGGTCGCCCTCGGCGTGCCTGTGCTGGAGTCCCTCGCCTCGGCCCAGGCCCAGTCGATCGTCATTGCTGGCGTGGGCACCCTCGGCTATCTCGCCCACGGCACCATCAACTGGCCCCTGGCCGCCCTGGTTGGCATTCCGGAGCTGGCCGGGGTGCTTTTGGGCTGGAAGATCGCTCACGCGCTGCCCACCCGCAGCCTGAAGCTTGCTTTGATCATTACCCTGTTCGCCCTCGGGCCGTACCTCGCTTTGCATGGCTGAACAGTGGCACCGGCGTTGTCACGTTGTTGGGTGTGTGGGTGTCTGGCGGTGTGTCGGGGCGTGGTGGGGCCCGGTTCCGGGCGTGTGCTCAGGGCGCGGTGGGCTGGGCGGTGACGCCGGTGGTCTGCTCCCAGATGGCGAAGCGGGCGGTCATCTCGGCTCGGTAGTCGGGGGCTGTCATCAGATGGCGGCGGGGGCGGAAGTGGGGTGAGATGCCGCTGAACGCGGACAGGAACTGCTGGGCTCCACCCACGCTGCGGAAACCGTTCATCGCGTGCTCACGCTGCCTGGTGGGCTGGTGGCTGTTTTCGGCCCGGTTGTTGAGGCCCTTGTGCGAGCGGTGCTCGACGGAGGGCATGACCTCGCGGTGGGCGGCGCCGTAGGAGCGGAGCTTGTCCGTGATGATCACCCGCGGCATGCCGCCCGTGTTCTTCAGCAGGAGGCGGAAGAAACGTCTGGCCGCGGCGGTGTCCCGGCGGTTCTGCACGAGGATGTCGAGGACATGGCCGCCACAGGTACTTCAGCTCGCCGTTGATCTTGATGTAGACCTCGTCCAAGTGCCATTTGTCTCCAGGCCGGGGCTGCCGGCGGCGCAGTGCGTTGGCGTAGGTCTGCCCGAACTTCCGACACCAGCGGCGGACCGTCTCGTGGGAGACGGTCACGCCGCGCTCGAGCATGAGTTCTTCGACTTCGCGGAACGACAGCGGGAAGCGGAAGTACAGCCACACGCACCGGGAGATCACCTCGACCGGGTACCGGTGCCCCCTGTACGACAGCGACGTACTCTCCACGGACGACTCCCCCTCCACCACGATCAACCCGAAGATCATCCCACCCCATCAGCCAACGTGACAGCGCCCCGTCACTCCCTCCGGCGCGTACACCCGCGCCAGAGTTGACTCTGTCAACTTTTTGACGTTACGGTGGCGGCCTAGAACCCGGAGCGCATGGACGCGCACCCGACAACACCGTGTCGACCCCGCTTCTTGCCGACGGCCGTCGCCCACCCCCAGGCGGACGGCCCACCAGCGCGGTGGGGAAACGAGCCTTACCGGCCGCAGCCGGAGGTCGAAGGAGTGTGGCAGCAGTCATGGAGCAGTCAGTTGGCGACCTACTCAAGAGCAAGGGGCTGCGCAGCACGGCACAGCGCCGCGCCATCCTGACGGCACTGCAAGGCCATCCGCATTCCACGGCCTCGGATCTCGAGAGGCGGATCGGAGTGGGCAGGTCCGGCTCGAGTGGGCCGTCCAGGCAGGGGCTCTACAACGTGCTGGAGGACCTGACGAACGCACAGTTGATCCGCTGCGTCGAGCCCGCCGGCTCCCCCGCGCTCTACGAGCTGCGCGTGTGCGACAACCACCACCACCTGATGTGCCGCAAGTGCGGGCTCATCGAGGACGTCGACTGCCCCATCGGGGTCGCCCCCTGCCTGGACCCGGTGGAGAGCAAGGGGTTCGCCATCGACGAAGCCGAGATCACCTGGTGGGGGCTGTGCGCGCAGTGCCAGGAGGCCGTCGCAGGTTCATAGGCAGCCACCCCTGCCACCCCCGCCGGGATGCCCCGGATGACACACACGCCCCTGGCGCGGCTTCTCCCGCACGGCCCACCCAGCAGCAGAGCGCAGCACCCCTTGGATTCGACCGAGTCGAATCCATTGCGGATGACACCAACGCCTCCTGCCGGACCGGCGGCAGCTGGCACGCCAGGCGCCTCGCCAAGCACATCACCACTCCTCTAAACTTGACTCAGTCCAATCTAGGAGTAGTGTGGATGTCACGGCGGGCAGGCCGCCACAAGGCCAACCCCCCGGCATCAGCTCGCACCCGCCAGCCACTTGGCCGGCCTGCGGGGCAGATCAGGTCGAACACGCCCATCTCACACACACCCGAGGAACAGTCCATGAATTGCCTGGAATGCTCAATAGCCGCATCATCGGCTTACCCGAAAGATAGCGTCGGCTGCTGCGCTTACTGCGGTGCCGGTGTCTGCCTCGATCACGTCGAAGGCGTCGCTGTCCGCCGGCAGCCCATCGGCGTGGTGGCGCAGCCGGAGGCCGGAGCGCGGCGGCTGGCCTGCTCAACCTGCTACGCGGTGATAAACCCCGGTGCGGCTAGGAGCACGGATCTCCAGCGGCATCCTGGCCACAGGGAAAGCAGCGCACGCCCTGTCGTTGAAATCTTCTGATTCGACTGACTTCCCGCGCAAGGTGGGCGGATCGCCATGTCCCAGAGCCTACGGCTTACAGGCAGGAGTCTGTGTCCTGCGAGGTCTGCGATCAGCCCACGACTGCCCCGAGCTTCCCTCCCGTCCGCCCGCCTCCGGCCCACACAGTGTGGAGCGGGCTTGGTTCCGTGTCCCGGTGGAGCGCCCCACCCGAGTGGGTAGTGCGCGAGGTCGACGGGGGTCGGGGTCCGGCGCCGCCATCCGGGCCGGGGCCGGGGCCACCGGCACGGCGCGGTCCATCGGCGGGGTCACCCGGGCGACCCCGCCGCAACAGCGGCAGTCGGCAACCCGCAGCCGCTGCGGACCCGGAATGCACGCATGGAGACCGCCCCGGTGGGCAGCTGCGGGAGCGGCACTGTCACATTGGCTGGCCCGTGGGATGATCTCCGAGTTGATCAGGCTGGAGGAGGGTGTCCGTGGGGAACGCGTCGCCGTCGTACAAGGGGCACCGGTACCCGGTCGAGGTCATC
>NZ_SUMC01000253.1 GCF_005047355.1 Actinacidiphila oryziradicis | reverse complement strand
CCTCATCAAGCTCGAAGCCCGCAACGCCTTCGGCTTCCGCAACCGCGAGCACCAACGCCTACGGTCACGCTGCGCGACCACCAGGCGGAGCCGCAGAGAGGCGAAGCCCGGTTAAATTCGAAGACCCATGATGGCCCCCGAAATACCGAAGACCCCCGAACAGAGATCGGGGGTCCTCAGCTACACCAGATCACCCAAAAATGGGTCTGATCGTGGCGTGGTCGGCCTGGCAGGGCCTGATCGCGCGACGTAACCACCAAATGACATAGAGGAACCGTGCGCGACTGCTTCGATTCTACCGGTGCATCCTCCCCGGTGTACAATCTCCCGGCCGTCCGGGAGCAAGGCTCCCCGAACCGTTACCGCCCCCTCGCCGCCAAGTGGCAGGACCTCCTGCGGACCGGTCAGGGCCAGTACGGATCCCGGTCGGAGGCGGTCTTCGCCTTCACGATGCATGTCATCGGTCGGGGCTGGGACTGGACCCGCTGGTATGGCGAGATCTCGGACGAGTCCAACAAACTAGGCGACGTCTACCGCTTCCGTGGAGGCAAGGCCGGTCACCGGTCCATCGCCGACCCCGTGAAGGCCGCCAGGGCCGACTGGGACCGTGCGGTCCGCAAGTTCCAGGCCAGCCCTCCTGTCCAGGGCAAGGACGACGCTCGTGCCCTCCTCGTCCCCATCCGTGTCCACCTGTCCCACTCGGTCGTGTCCCGTACCGACCGTCACGTCCTGGAGTACCTCCACTCCGAGGGTCAGCGTCGTGGCCGCATCCTGCTCTCCGCCTCCGTACGCGACATAGCCCTCGGTGCCGCCGTCCACCGTGACACCGCGTGCCGTTCCGTGAACCGCCTCACCAAGCAGGGCTGGCTCTCCAAGCACGAAGACCGTCTCCAGGTCCGTGACGCTCAGGTCTACAAGCTCCTGGCCCCGGGGGTCCGGGAGTGCACGGAATGCACCGAGGAGGTGTGCACAGGAGTCGACACAGTCCCGTCTCTACGAGACGGGAGGTCCACCGGGCGTGAGGTCAGTGTCGACTCTCGTGCACAGAACCGTGCACAGCCTGCTCTGGATGTGGCCACCACAGACGCCTTCCTCAAGCTGGGGAGGGCAGCGGCTGCGGTGTACGCGGTACTCGGCGATGAGGCCCTCACGGTGGACCAGGTAGTCACCAAGGCGGGAGTGGCCAAGAGGACCGCCTACAAGTGGCTCGCATCCTTGCGGGATCAGGGCATGGCGATCGAGACCGACCGCACATGGACCCGGGGGTACCGGGACCTGGGCAAGGTGGCAGCCGACATCGGGGCCACCGGCAAGGGGTTCAAGCGCAGGACGCACATCCGGGACCAGCGGAGGGCGTGGGACGACAAGGCCGACCGTGTCCAGTTCAACGTCGACAAGGAACGCTACGGGCGCCGTACGGCTGTGGAGCGGGCCGTGGAGACCGCCCGAGCCCGACGGGCCCTGGAGGCCGCTGAGGGCCCCGTGGAGAGCGTGGATGGCGGCATCGTGGTGAACCTGCTGACCGGGGAGGTCATGGAGCCGCAGGAGGCCACCCCGGAGGTCACCGATGTGGAGGTCGAGGAGACACCGCTGTGGTGGCGGGAAGGCCGGTGGCCGACGGTGTCAGAGGAGGCCGAACTGGCACTTACCGCGTGACCACGGTGGCGGCCCGTACAGGACAGGCTCGCCGGCCAAGTCCAAGCTCGCCGCGATGGCTGCCCGGATCAGCCGGATCGGCACCCGGTCCGCCACCACGGTCTGAGGCAGACATTTAAAAATCCCCAGAGGCACTGACCAGACAGCACCCCTGGGGTAGCCTGTCCGGGTTAGTCACCTTTAGTGAGGTCACTAAGTTGGGACGAACCGGGACAGGGGAGGGGCACATGAACCAGCCGCCGGAGATCGCCAACGGGGTCTATGTGGACAGCGCCGGTACGCGCCACCTCCTTCGGGCGGTCCGCCCTCTTCGTGGCGGCGGAGCGGCCCTCTGCGGTCGGGGCCCCGGGGTCTTCGGCTGGCGGCGGGGGGCGGGCAACCAGAAGCTCAAGGTGATCCCGCTGTGCGGCGAGTGCCGGGCGGTGCGGGGTCGATAGGGCGAGGAGCCCGCTCCGACCTACATGGCCCAGGGGCCGCAGAGGTCCAGCCCTGCTCGGCTCGGAGGAGGCGCCAGGGTGCTCACCTGGTGTTTACCTCTCGATCCCCAGAAGTGCTCACTTGGTGCTCACCTCGACTTGCCCCGAGGTGAGCACTTGGTGTTTACTTAGCTCCATGAGCAGCAATGATGCCCCCTCCGAGGGGTTCTCTTCCCTCGCCATCCACGAGGCCGCACATACGGTGGCCTGCCTCGTCGAGGAGGGAACCTTCAGGTATGTGACCCTGCGCCCCCGCAGCAGGCTCAGCGAGGGCCACATCTACGGCATGCGGCGCATCGGGGTCGTGGCGCGCGGGGTCATTTCGCTGGCGGGCCCCTTCGCCGAGGCCATCCTCTTGGGCGACGGTGACAGAGGCGAACTCCCGACGCTGATAAAGGCGGGTTCGTCCGTCGACATGGACGATGTGGACGCCCTCGGCCTCTCGGAGGAGGACCTCACCCTGGTCTATGACGGGGCTGTCAGGTTGGTGGACGAATACTGGGAGGACATCGTCATGGTCGCTGAGCTGTTGGAGAAGCGCCGCACCCTCACCATGGGCGAGGTGTATCAGGCCATGTGGGCCGTCCGCTCCGATGTCGCCTGAGGAGGTCGTACATGTCCACCTACACCGCCAAGATGATGCGGTCCAATGCCGGCCAGATGCTCGACCAGGCCAGGCGAGGCGAAGAGGTCGTCATCACCCGCCGGGGAGCCGAGCGGTTCGTCCTGCTGTACGAGCCCGAGGGAAGTGCTCACTCAGGTGAGCACCCGGAGGTGAGCACCGAGGTGACCACCGCGCTGGCGGAGATGCGGGAGATGCTCGCGGAGGTCCAGGAGGCGGTGCGGGGGATGACGGGTATCCAGATAGTGGGTACCCCTGGCGAGGCCGACACCGCAGCTCAGGATCGTTTTGCGGAGGTGCGCGAAGTGATCGCCCAGAAGCCGGAGACCGCACAGTCCTCCGCCCAGCCCAGCGAGGGCCAACTCCGGGTGGAGCAGATGACGCGGGCGCAGGCCCGGAAGGAAGCCCGTACGCAGGATGCCATGGAGCGGGCCGCGGAGCAGGAGCAAGACCGCCGCGAGGAGGACCGGCTGCTTAACCAGGGCAGGGTCGAGGCGATGGCGCGGCCGAACCGCAGTGCTGTGTCCACGGTCGAGGAGAGCGCGGTGACCTCCTCGAAGGCGGAGTGACCCCTGAGGATCCGCAGGTCGGCCAGCTTGCCCCGGCCGAGAGCCCTGTCGCCACCGAGGTCCCGCGAGCACTCGACCCACCAGGCCATTGCCGACTTTCAGCTTGAGATTTAAGCTCGCCAAGATCGTTTCTCGTCGGGGTTCCCCATTCCCCTGACAGCAAGCGCGGCCGTCCGTGATCCTTCGGAGTGTCGAGCTCGAAGGTGTCACAAGAACGGCCGCTGCAATGAGTGTTGTTGATGACGCCACCCGCGT
>NZ_SUMC01000252.1 GCF_005047355.1 Actinacidiphila oryziradicis | reverse complement strand
ACAGACCCGCCACCACGATGTAGGCGCCGACGCCGATCGCGGACAGCGGCCCCACGTTTTGTGCGCTGGAGGCCGTACCCAGGATCGTGCTGACGAGCCCGAGGCTGAGAACAGCTTCGATGACGAAGGCCTGGGGCGCGGTAAAGCCGGGCCCAGGCAGGGTCGCGCCCAGGTGCGCCACATCACCGAAGGTGGCCTTCAGGACCAGACTGGCCAGCAGGGCCCCCACGCACTGGGCAGCGATGTAGCCGGGAACCCGGCGCCAGGCAAAGTCGCCGCGCAGCGCGAATGCGATGCTGACGATGGGGTTCAGATGGGCACCGCAGACCGCGCCCATGAAAAGGATCACGGCCAGCACTGTCAAGCCGGGGGCCGTCACCGCCGCGGCCCGACCGATCTGGCCGTGGGTGGCTGCCTCCAGGACCGCCGCTCCGGCACCGGCCAGGACGAGCAGGAAGGTCCCGAACAGTTCACCGAACAACCGTCGCGCTTCGTAGGTGAGATCGTTGAAGTCACGGGCCCATACCGGCTCACGTTCCAGCACAGCCGCGATCCTGGCCCCGTGGCGGGCGTCCACGATCGCCTCGACGCGATCACGCCCGTCATGGCTTCCCGTCGGTCCTCCACCGCTAAGCTGCTCGCCGCCCGTCATGACGCTCCTGGCCTCGGTACCGGGGGTTTATACGGCGATCGCGGGCAGGTCGACGAGGCGACACGGAATCTCTGTGTCCTGGCTGAGGTGGTAGCTGGCGCACAGCCGGTGATAGCCGTCAGCGATCTGCAGAGGGCGGTCGAGGCTCAGCTCGCCGCGAACGAGCAGGATCGGTGACAGCGGCTTGCCCTTGGTAACGTGCTTCAGGTCTCTCGCGACCTCGGGGTCATCTGCAGGAAGCAGTTGCAGCCGGGCGGCGCGCAGGATGTCCTTGGGGCGATGCTCCACCGTGGGCGCCTGTGACAGCAGCGCGGTGAGGACCTCTACGAGCGCCGGAGCGGCCGTCAATCGCAGAAACGACGCGGCTGCCGGGTAATCGTGCTCTGCCGGGGCATCCGCCCACTCCACGGTCACTTGCTTCGCCATGACAGGTCCCTCCGATATGTCGATGATCACCGCATCGGCGACTATTGATCCTAATGTGTCCCGTTCGCCCGGTTCCACGCCCGGGAGACCGGCGGCCGCCACCGCGACGGCATCGCGCTGGATGTGGGAAATTCCGCAATTTCCACTGACCCTCGATCCGCCTACAGGGACTCCGGTCAGGCGGTTTTTCGGTCCATGTCTGCACCCCTGAAAATGGAGCATGACGGTTCTTCAGGAATCCGCATTACGCCTGCGTAAGCATTCCGGCCCGCAAGGTCTTGAGTATCCGCCCCAGGAGCCGGGACACATGCATCTGGGAGATGCTGAGCTCGGCAGCGATCTGAGACTGTGTCATCTCCGCGCCGAAGCGCATCTGCAGGATTCTCCGGTCGCGTTGCCCGAGCTGCTCGAGAAGCGGCTTGAGCGCCTGGAAGTTCTCCACGCTCTTCATCCCGGGGTCGTCCTCACCGAGACGTTCGACGAAGGAGCCGGCGGCAGCGTCGTCGTTGCCCTCGCCGGCGGGGATGTCCAGTGATCCGGCGGTGTAGCCGTTGCTGGCCACCACACCCTCAGTAACCTCTTCCGGACTCAGGTCCAGGTATGCCGCCAGCTCCGCCGTCGTCGGCGAGCGGTCCAGAGTCTGCGACAACGCGTCCGCTGCCTTGGCCAGGACCAGGCGCCGCTCCTGCAGACTCCGGGGCACGTGCACCGACCAGCTCGTATCACGGAAGAATCGCTTGATCTCGCCCGTGATGTACGGGATGGCGAAGGTGGTGAACTCCACCTCGCGTGAGACGTCGAAGCGGTCGATGGCCTTGATCAGACCGATCATTCCGACCTGGAGAATCTCCTCCATCCCCTCCGGCCGGTTGCGGAACTGGCCGGCTGCGAATTTGACCACGGACATATTCAGTTCAATAAGGGTGTTGCGCGCGTACTGGTACTCGGGCGTGCCCTCCTCCAGAACCTGAAGCCGGTCCAAGAACACTTTCGACAGCACCCGGGCGTCCCTCGGGGCGACCTTGCCCGTCTCCTCGATCCACGGAAGCCGACCGGCCGAGGCACAGTCCACCGCCCTCGGAACCTCAACCAGCGCCTGTACAGCCGAATCCGCAAGTGCTGACATGTGCAAGACCCTCCATGGGCAGACCCTCCCCGCGCGACAATCAACAGAACTCGCCTACCCCGCGCCATCATCCATACGCCGAGAACGCCGGCCGGAAAGCGCAGCACGCCCGGCGCCTGGCCGGCAATCTTGTCCTGGAGCTTCCCGAGCTGGTCCTTGCTCAGCAGCTTGGCGCCGATCGCCGCACCTACGGTGATCAGCGGAAAGAGCGCGACGAAACTGGTGTAGGTGATGGCGGCGGCGAGCCGGGCCCAGTGGACCGTGGCCAGCCGCTCGAACGCCCGCCACACGTGCGTACGCATCAGCCGTGCGATCCCAGGAAGCCTCGTCAGCCATTCCATGAAGAACACCCACTCCCAGCGTACCCACAGCGAGAAAAGAGGCATCCAGCGCGAAATCCCACCGCCGCGGTGAGCACCGAAGGTGTTGCGCGAGGCGGCTTTCCATCCACTATTCGGACCTGGCTGGAGGACCACCCCCGCATCCGCCACGCGTTCATCCCGGTCGGCGCCTGCTAGCTGAACCTGCAGGAGGGCTCGTGGCGGATCTTCCGCAAGACCGCCCTGGCCGGGCGGTCCTTCGCCAACCCCGACGACATCACCCAGGCCACGCCCGCGGCCACAAGGCAGCTCAACGCCCGTGCCAGACCGGCCAGCCCCGCCCACCCGCCAACTACGACGCCGATACGTGTACATCCTTTGAGGAATCCAGCAAATTGGGGTATGCGTGGGGCTATGCTTCGATGGACGTCCCGGACCCCGGCGTGGCAAGCGCGGTTGTCGTGCAGGTGCGTGGGGAGCGGACGATTCGTCCGACCGCCTCGGGCACTACCTTCGAGGCGAAGCCGGTTCTTGAGCCCTGCTGGGACCGGTGTGCTTCGCCTGACCTGTCCAGGCGTCCGACCACAGGGGATGCGTGCCAGGCGGGACCGGGAAGCCGGGCCGCCGGCGCTGCACCAGGTGGTCACAAGAACTGAGGCGCTATGCCCGTTCTGCCCAGCTTCAACCTCTACCGGCACGACCGAGGAAGCCACACGACGATCACCCTGGCGGGTGAGCTCGACATGGACACGGCGCCACCGGTGTGCGTGATGATCCAGGACTGTCTGCGAGGCGGAATCCGCACCATCGACATCGACCTGACCCTCCTGACCTTCTGCGACGTCAGCGGCCTCAATACCTTCCTGGCCGCTGCCGAGCGCACGGCCACCGCCGGGGGATTGCTGTGCCTGCACCATCCGCATCCGATGCTGACCCGTCTCCTGGGCCTCACCGGCACCGGCTTCCTCGTGCACGGCCGGGAAGCTGAGCTTCGTCCCCTCACGGACGGCCTGGCCGTCGTGTCCCAAGCGCTGGCCTCGTGAGCACGGCGCGCGGTGGTCGCGGGTGATCAGTGACCGCATGGTCGGGGTCCTGCGTCTGCTGCAGCTCGACGACTGGTCCGACGGGGTCGCGGACGTCACCGCGGCGGGCGCCGAGGCGTTGGGCGTCGACGGCCTCGCGG
>NZ_SUMC01000251.1 GCF_005047355.1 Actinacidiphila oryziradicis | reverse complement strand
CGCTGCTCGCGTTCAACGTCGGCGACAGCCGGGTGTTCGACGCGGCCCGGGACGGACTTCGCCAGGTGAGCGTGGACGACAACCCGCCGCTGGCGCCGGGGCAGCGCACCACGTCCCTCCTCACGCAGACGCTCGGCACCGCTTTCACGACGGTCCCGCCGCTCGCGGCGTCGCGCCAGCCCGGTTGGGGAGGTGTTGTACGGGGTGCCCTGACCTGTGCCGCTGCACACGGTGCGCCCAGTCTCACTCGCGTGGGCGGCCCGTCCACTTGCGCAGGAGGCCGAATCCCATCAGGAGTGTCGCCAGCCACATGCCTGCGGAGACCCAGATGAGCGCCGCCACCGCTGTCAGCGACCCGGCGACGAGCAGGCACAGCGACGCCGCGGCCAACGCGGCCACGATCACACCGTGTGGCCTGCGAATCTCCTCCCAGAGGTGGCGTCGGGTGCTCAGGCGCAGGGTGCGCAGGCTGCGGTCGCCGCTGCTCGCGGTCCGAGAGCCCGGCTCCGCCCATCGCTGACACCGTACGTCAGCCATGTCCGCCGTCGCATGCGCCTCGCTGCCCTCGGCCGGGCCGACGGCCCGGCCGAGGGCCTGTGGAGACGTTGGCGACCTGGGGAATCAGCCGCCGAACGGGCGGCCCTTCGGGTGCCCTGCCCGCTGCGTACGCACCAAGGTGGCCAGCGGCCCGGCCTGCGGCGGTCACTGCGCCGGAAGTGAGCCGCCTTACGGCTGACGCCCGCGTGACGCCTCGTCTCGGGCCAGGGAGTTAGAGCTCCACCACCGGACAGGTCAGGGTGCGATAGATGCCTTCGACCTGCTGGATCTGCGCTACCACCAGGCGGCCCAGGTCGTCCACCGTCGGACCCTCGGCCCGCACGATCACGTCATACGGTCCGGTCACGGACTTGGCCCGCAACACCCCCGGGATTGCTGAGATCGCTTCGGTCACAGCGGGCGCCTTGCCGATTTTGGTCTGGATCAGGATGTAGGCCTCGATCATCACGGACCTCCCGGCGCCCGGTTGCACGCTTGCCCTACGAGACAAGGTGACGCTGCTGCGACCTCGCCGTCCAGGGCCGGGTGTGCTCCGGCACGCAAGTGTCACCAGCCGCGTATCGGGATGGCCTTTGTGGCTGGACCGGATGCTTGGCGCGGCCGGACGGCGGGCCGCTCACGTGCGCGGCCCCAACTTCGCACCGTACAGACGGCCGCCGCAGCGACGTCACCCAGCCCCGGCACCTGCAGCGACCATGTGCCCTGCTTCTCAGTATATAAGACGAATTGCAGAATTCTTCAATTCGCTACGTGATGTGGCTGCCATGCCCGTGGTGCGGCGACGGGCACGGCCACCCGGCAGTGGTGACCAGGAGGCATGACGTGGAGGAAGGCTTCGAGGCCAGCCTCAGGCGGCGGGAGCGCGGTGCGCGCGAGGCGCTGCGCCGGGCAGCTGAGGAGGGCGACGAGTACGCGGTCGTCACGCACACCGGTGACCTGGAGAACCTGCTGCGGCTGGCCCGTATGCACGGAGTGCAGGTCGGCGCTGCCCCGGAGCCGGATACCGTCGGCGGGGCGGGCGAAGACTGAAGCGCGGTGCCGGTTCGGCCGCATCGGGGGGGGAAGTCCACGGCGGCCTGCTCGATGACGAGGCGGCGCGGGGGGTGCCGCGACCCCGCAGCCCCGGGCCCGGCAATCGGCCGGAACCCAGGGCGGGGCGTGATCGCCTCCGGGGCCAGGTGCTGAGCGTGCGGGCCGTCCCGGCCGTCGACGGGTTCGCGCAGTGTGTCACTCAGCCCGTCTACACGTCCTGGAGTGAAGTCTGGACCCTGGTCACCGCGCGGTGGGCGTGGCCTTGCTGATCCCCGGCGCATTGGTCACCAGCAGCGTCCGGCACGCGGCCGGGTCTCCCGGGACGTCGAGGTGACCTGCACGAAAAATTGACGCGGCTCGGCTCCCGGACGAACGGTGAGTCAGGCCGCCAACGTCTTGCGGGTTCCGGTCCGGCAGCACGTCCACGACCCGGCATACATGGGAGAAGATCCCGTACCGGGCCCCTGGTGAGCGGCCCTCCAGCCCTCGGCGGACCCAGACGGCCAGGTCGACCCTGCGGCCTGATCGACGCGTGCCGACACACCCTCTGAACTGCACGGACGCAATATTCGGCACTCGCACGCCGGTCAGGCGTCCGGGTGGTGGCGGAAGACGGCCATACGCGGGACCCCACCGCCTGCCGGACCCGGGGGCCTTGGCGGACCGCCTCCTTGGGTGGTCAGATTCCTGCGGCGGTGCGTACGGCGCGTGCGGTGGCTTCGGGGTCGGGGTCGGTGACGGCCAGGCGGGAGTAGGGCGAGGGGTGACGTAGCTCGACGCACACGACGGGCCGACGGGCGCGGACGGCCGCGAAGTCCTTTCCGCGGGAGTGCGGCCGGGTGCCGAGGGAGAGCGCGCCGGGGATGAAGGTGCCCCGGCCGGGTATGCCGTGCAGGGCCCGCCACCAGTCTGGTTCGATGGCCACCTGGTGGACCGCGGACAGGGGCACGTGCACGTTGCGGCGCCGGGCCGCCGCCTTCTCCCACCACGAAAGGCGGACGATGAGGTCCTCGCCCTTGACCACGAGCCGCGCCATCGTTCCTCCGCACCGTGCCCACCGCCCTCGCCGCGCCACTCTGCCTCGCGGACGCCGCACCGCCACTCCACTCCTTACGGACGGGCTGCGCCACCGGAGGGGGACCGCAGTGCGGTGTCGCCGAACGAGGTCGCTCCGCCTGCGGTTGTGGGCCCCGGTACCGAACCTGACTGCGTCATCGGGGGGGGTACGGTTCCTGGGGTTTGAGGCGGTGGTGCGGCGGCTTCGGGCCGGGGCTGCCTGGTGTCACCCGGTCGGCCCTGGTGTCACTTGCCTGGACTGGGGGCGGGCCATCCTACGATCCCGGATGTGGACGACACTGATGTGGACGACGCTTTCGACTTCCCGGCCGATCTCCTGCAGCTGCAGCGTGAGTTGGACGGGATGCGGGGCGAGCTGGTGCGGTGGCCGCAGGCCTTCTCCCGCCGGGGTGGTGACGAGCAGCGGGTGATTGACATGTTGTGGGCCCGGCAGTCGCAGTTGTCCGCCGCCGTGGCCGAGCACCCGTTCTTCGCCGGCCGGGACACCTACGGGTGCGTCAAGGCTCATCTGGCCCTGCAGGGGATGAGCGCCCGCGCTGCCGCATCGCCGGGCGGTGCGGCAGTCACCCGTTCGGCCTAATCGCCGGGGCTGGAAAGCCGGGGCTGCCGGCGACCGCTGGCCGGGCGGGTGCGGGGCGGCGCACTGCATGCGGGGCGGTCGGCACCGGTGCGGGTCCTGCACTGGTCTCCGGCGGTGGTAGGCGGTGTGAGGATGTCGGGGCCCTTGTCCGCGAAGTGCGCCCGGTCCGGGGCGGCGTTGCTGATGAACCCATCGGGCTGCTCGCCCTCGCCCTGTGTCCTGATCGGCACCTACGACGACCTATTCCAGCACCGGCGCGGCTGCCGGAGATAGGACCACCCGGCCGGGGTCGGCCCCCGCAACGGGGGCCCCCCGGTGGAGCACGGCTGATTGTCGGCGACGTCCAGGGCAAGGGCCTGGACGCGGTCGAGACCGCCGCTGTCGTGCTGGGTGCCTTCCGGACGGCCGCCCACGACGAACCCGACCTCGCATCGGTCAGCGCCCGTCTGGAGCGTGCATCTCGTTGGGAAAGCTCCTCCGGGCGACG
>NZ_SUMC01000250.1 GCF_005047355.1 Actinacidiphila oryziradicis | reverse complement strand
GGTGTCTAACTTGCCCTTCGGTTCGGGTAGTTCCTACAGTTCGTCTTCAAAAGCTCACCTGCCACACGTCAGCACGCTTTCGCGTCCCGGACGGGCCGGGTATCCGGCCACTTTCGCGAACGCTCTAGCACAGCGATTGGCGCAGGTCGGTTTGGAATTGCATCCGGACAAGACGTGCATCGTCTATTGTAAGGACGCGGATCGGCGGGGCTCGTACGAGTACACGGCGTTCACGTTCCTTGGATATACGTTCCGGCCCAGGCTGGCCAAGAACCGGTTCGGGAAGCACTTTGTTAGCTTCCTGCCGAGAC
Source organism: Actinacidiphila oryziradicis (assembly GCF_005047355.1). GTDB lineage: Bacteria > Actinomycetota > Actinomycetes > Streptomycetales > Streptomycetaceae > Actinacidiphila > Actinacidiphila oryziradicis. Next base: position 3,504 of record NZ_SUMC01000250.1, on the reverse strand, counting down.
CGTCCCTCGGACGCAACGGCTCGGACGCAGCTAGGGCGTGTTGCGAAAGTCGATCTTGGTCGTGGAATGATCACGCGCTGTGGCGCGTGGAGATCTGACGGATGAGCAGTGGGCCAGGCTGGAGCCGTTGTTGCCAAAGGGTAAGAAGCCTGGCCGGCCGCCGATATGGACGAGGCGGCAGCTGGTCGACGGCATACGGTGGCGGACCCGGACCGGGACGCCGTGGCGGGATGTACCCGAGCGGTACGGGCCGTGGGATCGGGTCTACGACCTGTTCCGGCGCCGCCAGCGCGACGGCACGTGGAAGCGAGTCTTCACCGAACTGCAGGCCCAGGCGGACGCGAAGGACCTGATCACCTGGGATGTCAGTGTCGACTCGACGATCTGCCGGGCCCACCAGCACTGCGGGTGCCGATTAATCATCCGTCCAGCTCAGGCGGCATGTTGGTACTCGTGGAGGGTTCCGCCGAGCCGATCTCGTCGGTGGATGTCCAGGGGTGCGATCTGTCCTGTATTGCTGGTCGGTTCGGGCAGCGGGCGGAGCGGAGCTGCTTGGTCCAGGGTCCGGTGCGGGCGGTGCTGGTTGTAGAACGACTCGAACTCGGATAGGGCGTGGAGTAGGTGGCGCTGGTTCCATATGAGGGTGTGGTCCAGCAGCTCGCGCCGGCAGGTCTGTACCCAGCGCTCCATGATGGAGTTCATGCGAGGCATTCGGATGCCACAGGTCACCACGCGCAGGCCCGCGTCCTGTATCACAGCGTCGAAAGCCGCGGTGAATTTCGAGTCCCGGTCACGGATCAGGAACTTCGCCCTTGCGCCCGCGTCCTCCAGGTCCATGATGAGATTGCGCCCCAACTGCACCACCCAGGCTGCGGTCGGATGCGCGGTAGCGCCGAGGATCCGGATGCGCCTGCTGGCGTGCTCGATGACGGCGAAGACGTACAGGCGCGCTCCGGTCAGGGTGCGGGTCTCGAAGAAGTCGCAGGCGAGCAGCGCGTCCGCCTGGCTGTGCAGGAAGTCGGCCCAGGTGGTGCCCTGGCGTTCCGGGGCGGGTGGGATGCCGTGCTCGCGGAGGATTTCCCAGACGGTGGAGGCGGCGACCTTGATGCCCAGCGCCGCGAGTTCACCGTGGATTCTGCGGTACCCCCAGGAGCTGTTCTCGCGTGCCAGGCGAAGGACCAGGGCGCGGATCGATCGGACGGTGGGCGGGCGTCCGCGCCGCCTCGGTGCGCAGGTCGCGGCATGGCGCCGTTTGAGCAGGTCGCGATGCCAGCGCAAGATCGTGTCCGGGCTTACGAGCAGCACGAGCTGGCGCAGCTTGTCCGTCGGAAGATGGTGGAGCAGGCCGGCGAGCACCGCGCGGTCGGTGTCGGTGAACGCGGGCTTGCCGGCTTGGCGTTGCAGGACCAGCAGCTGGTGCCGCAGCGCGAGGATCTCGATGTCTTTGTCCCGCTCGCTCATCGGCAGCAACCGCAGGAGCGTGAAGGTGTTGGTCACGGCGAGGTAGGCCAGGCGAAGCAGCACGACAGATCATGATGCCGCCCGACCGCCGTCCACGTGAACAACACGGGCACGAACTGCGCGGCAGCAGAGGACCATGTCATCGACGATCAAGCTCCTAGCGAGTAGCCGGGGGGAATCTCGCCCCCCGGCTCTCTCAGAACCGTGCTTGATCGTCTCCGATCACACGGCTCCCATCGTCCGGTCGTTCACGTTCCCGGCTTGACGAACTTCCAGTGGGCGAAGAGTCCGGGATACAGCCTGGCGTGGCTGCCCAGAGCATCGCGCGCCCTCGCTCGTTTCCGTCGGAACCGCTTGTACTTCTGTACGAGCCACCGCAACAGGTAGTCGTTGATGCGGTTGAGGCTGGAGTACAACGCGGACGGGAAGAAGCGCCCGTAGTAGTTGATCCAGCCCCGCACGACCGGGTTGATCTCCCGGGCGAGTTGCTCCAGAGTCCATCCACTGCGCAGGTGCAGCCGCCAACGGCGGATCTGCGCCCGGATCTGCTTGGCGGCCTCGTCACTGATGGCCGGGTTGAAACTGAAGAAGTAGTTCCCCTTCTTCGCCCTGACCATCCGCACCCGAAACCCGTACCCCAGGAACGTGAACGAGGTGTGCTCGTACGAACCACGCCTCAGCGCGTCCTTGCAGTACACAATGCGGGTCTTGCCGGGATGCAGTCGCAGCCCCCCGCACTCGGCCAGCCGCCCGGCGATGGCCTCACGCACACGCTGTGCCTGGGCCTCGCTGCGGCAGTGGACCACCAGGTGAGTCGGCGGCGGGAATCGCACCCGCCGCCGCTCGCAGAACCGTGCGGGAGCCTCTCAGCTCACACGGCTCCCATCGTCCAGCCATCAGGCTTGAGGCCGAACCGCCAATGGGCGAACAGATTCGGATACCGGCGGGCAGTGCCCGCCAACAATTCCCGTGCCCGTTTCTCCCGGCGGCGGAGTCGCTTGTATTTCTGGCAAGCCCAGCGCACCAGCAGTTGATTGATGCGCCGGAGGAGGGGATACAACATGGACTTGTAGAAGCGCCCGTAATAGTTGATCCATCCTTGCACGATGCTGTTGAACATCCGTGCCAGGTCCGTCAGGGACTTGTCACTGCGGCGGGCAATGTGCCAGGAGCGGATCTCCTTGCCCATCGCCTTGATCGCCTCCTTGCTGACCGCGGGCAGAAAGCTCACAAAGTGCTTCCCGAACCGGTTCTTGGCCAGCCTCGGACGGAACGTGTACCCAAGAAACGTGAACGACGTGTGCTCGTAAGAGCCCCGCCGGTCCGCATCCTTGCAGTAAACTATGCGCGTCTTGTCCGGATGCAACTCCAGGCCGACCTGCGCCAATCGCTGCGCGAGAGCGTCCCGCACGCGGCGGGCCTGCCCCTCACTACCACAGTGGATTACCGCATCGTCGCAGTACCGCTCGAAGGTGACCTGCGGGAACTCCCGCGCCAGCCACATATCAAACGCGTAATGCAGATACAGATTCGCCAGCACGGGAGAAACCACGCCCCCAACGCAATGGGCAACTTCTGTTTCGAGGTGACGCTCGGCTACCGACGGCTGGAACTCCTTCCCCGCACGGAGGGTAAGGGGCGTCACAATGGGTAGTAGGTTTGTGACATGGTGCGTGGTGATCGTGTCGATAGCGTCGAGTACGCCCGGCGGGTCAACGCCGCCGCGGATCTGGCCGGGGCAGGTGCGCCTGTGGCCGCAGCCGCCCGCACGTTGGCGAGTAGGTACGGGGTGTCGGTGCGTCAGGCACGCCGGTATCTGGAGCAGGCCGTGGCTGTTGGACGGGTCGAAGTCCCCGAGTCGAGCGTGGTGTTGACCGTCAAGCTGCCCGGCTCGCTGGCAGGGCAGATCCGCGCACGTGCGCAGGAGAGCGACCGGGCGATCTCCGCGGTGGTGGCCCAGGCCCTGGCCGAGTTCCTCGAGCGGGGCGGCTCGGAGGGCCGGCCCCACAGGTGAGCGGCCGGTTGGTGGAGGCGGTAGCGGTT
>NZ_SUMC01000025.1 GCF_005047355.1 Actinacidiphila oryziradicis | reverse complement strand
GCGCTGGCTGAGGTGGACGGGCCTCAGGTCGGCCTCGATGTCGTCGACAGCCTGCAAGGCGACCTCGACAGGTACCACCTGTTCCATGCCACCCGCGCCGACCTGCTCTGCCGCCTCGATCGCAGTCGAGAGGCCGCCGAGGCGTACGACGCCGCGCTCGCCGTGACCACCAACGCCGCCGAGCGCGGCTTCCTCGAGAACCGAAGGCGCTCGGTCCGCTGACGGCGTGCTCGACCGCAGGTGGCCGCAGGTGGATCCGCAGCGTGTTCAAGGTCGACGGCGGAACGGTGCAGCGTCGTGGAAACTGAAGAACGGGGGCCATCCGCCCACCGCACGGGAACGAGACCGCCCCTCAGCTTGACGGCCGGCTCGCGAGCCGACTCTTCCAACCCGGCGCAACACTGCCGGCCAACTAAAGCGCTCAGAATGGCCAAGTGAAGCGCTCAGTCACAGCCGCCGGAGCAAGGACCCGCAATCCGGGCAGTAGTGGTACGAACTGGAGGTCACCCTGATCGCCCGGTTCTCCCCGGCCCGCGGATCGTCCGGCCCGAGCCGTTCGCGGTGACCTTCCAGGGTCCTTACCCGATCGTGCAGCCCATCGCGGGGGAGCAGTACGCCGAGCTCTCGGCGGCCGAGGACGACAGTGGAGCCACGGGCTGGCCGGGTGCAGAGGCATCGCCAAGCCAGTGCCGGACCGGATCAGACCATCCACCGGGCTGACTGTTGGATCGAAGGTGACCGGGACCAGGAGGTGACCTCCTCCGAGGCCGCGGAGCTGGTGGCCACCGGTGAGGCCGTCCGCTGTGACGCCTGCTGTCGACGGAAACCAGCCACCTCACGCCGCGCCGGCAGCCCGTTCACCCTGTAGCCCGGGGCGCGGCGGCTTACTCCGCCGGGGGCAGCTCCACCCGAATCCCGCCACGGGGACCGACCTTCCCAACCAAGCCCCAGGACTCCACCAGCTCCCGCACGGCGTCGTTGCCTCCGGCCTCCATAGCCTTCAGCAGCGCCAGCCGACGCCCCTGCAAGCGCTCCGGTGGTGCCTCCTCCGGGTCGCCCACCACCTCCGCGTACCAAGCCTCAGGCGTGACCCGGATGTTCTCGCCCGGCTTCTTCCGCCCCCTCTCACCTCTCTTCGCCCTCGACCGGGCCGGGGGCAGCGCGCACCACCCCTCACACTCTTCGCGCCCCGGGTGGATGAAGTACCAAGCATCCGGGAAGTGGGCCGCCTTCAACTCCCCCGGGCAGCCGTCGTGAAGGCACTCGTAACGGCCGTCCGTGTGGTGAAAGGTCACCGGCCCCGGACACGCCACACGTGTTCTGGCTTCAAGTCCCCATACACCAGCACCATCCGCGCGGGCGGCAGGACGGCCGTACGGAGCCGGTGGCGCATAGGGCTGTGGCGCCGGGGCAGGTGTAGCTTCGCAGGATTGAGCGAGAGGAGACGGAAATGGCTTCCGCGAAGAAGGCCAAGCACACTGGCGAGACGATGAAGGGCAAGGCCAAGGAAACGGCGGGAAAGGCGACCGGAAATGAGCGCCTCGTCGCGGAGGGAAAGGCCGAGCAAATCAAGGGAGACGCGAAGCAGGCGGGACGCAAGGCCAAGGACGCGTTCGACCATTAAGAGCGCCTCGGCCGGGGTGTGTCCATAAGGTCCGCTCCCTGTCCGGCCATTGTTCCCCTATAAGGCCCGCCCGTGACGACGATCACGGGCGGGCCTTATTGTGTGACGGCGTTGTGCGATGGCGGTTCGTCACCAGCGTGGAAGAGGGCACGAATGGTGTCGTCGTGGGCGGCAGGGGTAGGCGGCCGTCATGGACATTACGTATGCGAGTACGAATGACGGCCAGACCCTCGCCGGGACCGTCGCCGGGGTCTGGCCGGTCGTGACGGGGATCGTGGTCGTCGGGGTGCTGATCGGTGCCGTCTATTACGGCATCCAGCGCCGGGCACGGGAGCACGCGCCGCCGGCCGGGCCGCAGCCGCGTGCCGGCGCCTGGCACACCCGTGAGGAGCTCGACTCCGGTTCGCCCGCCGGCCATGGCCCGGGTCACCAGGACGAAGGGCCGCATGTGCGGCGGGAGTCCGGCCGCCGTGAGCCGGAGGAGGTGCCGCGGGACGGCCGTCGCCGCAAGCCCCAGGAGATCCGGGACTACGGCAGCCGCCCGGCAGGCCCCGCCGAGTGACAACGGCTTCCGCGACCGGATGACCGGAGGCACCAGGTATGGCCCGGAACCGGACTCCCGTCCGGGTAACCCGCCGCGGGCGGGCAGGAACAAGGCCTGGCTACCCGCCCACGGACTCCAGCAGGCTGTCGTCGATACGCGCCAAGAGATCCGCCGGTCCCTCGTACACCGCGGCCGCGCCCGCCTCGAGCAGTTCCGCGGCCGAGATGCCGCCCGTGAGCACCCCCAGGCACCGCACCCCGGCCCGGCGGGACGCGTACACGTCCCAGACCGTGTCGCCGATGAAGACAGCCCGGTCCGCCGGGACCGCGGCGCGCTTCAGCGCCGTTTCCACTAGATCCGGGGCCGGCTTGCTCGCCTTGACATCGTCCGCGCTGGTGACCGCCGTAATCGCGTCGTCAGCCCCCAGCGACTGGCGCATCGCCTCCAGCTCCTTACTCTTCGCTGAACTGGCCAGTACGACCTTCCAGCCCCGCGCGGCGCACCCCCGCAGCAGGTCGGCGGCGCCTTCGAGCGGGGGCAGGCGGGGAGAGTACTGGGCATAGAGCACCAGGTGAGCCGTTGAGATCGCCTCGTCCTCGTCCTGGTCGCGGTCCTTGCCGAGCAGATGTTCCAGGAGGTGGTCGGCTCCCATGCCGATGGCCCGGTGGATCGAGGCCATGCTCACCGTGTGTTTCATCTGACGGAAGGCCTCCCACCAGGCCACGGTGTGCAGGTAGTTGGTGTCCATCAAGGTGCCGTCCACGTCGAACAGGACAGCGCTCGCGTTCCGGCTCTCCATACCCATAAGCCGTACCGTAATCGGCCGCGCGCCGCACCGCCCGCTGGAAACCGACCCGCGGCCCGCTCCACCGGAGAATGACGCCCGGCGACGGCACGCGCCGTGTCGCACGCTGTGCGCTGGGCGGCCTGTCTGCTGATCAACCCGGCCCTGGCGGCTGCCACCGTGACCGCCCTAGCCACGACCGAACACACGACTGGATCGGCCATTGGCTTCGAACGCCTCATCCACCCAGGTGAAAAGACCGGCGAGCCGTGCCGCTACTCCGGTATCCGGAACCGCGGGTGGAAGCACCGCGGCGGCGCTCGGGGCCTACATCGTCTACGAGGACGAGGCCAGGTTCGCGATGACGCCGCCGCATGCCCGCACCTGGGGCCGGCGCGGACGCACTCCCGTGGTGCGGGTCCGTGGCCGGTCCCGGCGTCGGATCTCGATCGCCGCGCTGGCCTGCTACAAGCCCGGCGAGAGGTCCCGGCTTATCTACCGTCCGCGCTTCCACCTGCCCTGGAAGGGCGCCCGCAAGAGCTTCGCCTTGACCGACTACCGCGACCTCGCCGTCCGCGCTCACCTGCAGCTCGGCGCCCCCATCGTTCTGGTCTGGGACAATCTGAACACTCACCGGGCAGCTGGAATGCGCCAGTACGCCGCCGACCACGACTGGCTCTCCATCTTCCAGCTCCCCAGCTACGCACCCGATCTCAACCCGGTGGAAGGGATCTGGTCGTTACTTCGGCGCGGAGCCCTGGCCAACGTCGCCTTCACCGACCCCGACCACCTCACCCGCACCCCGCGCCGGGCACTGAGCCAGATCCAGCACCGCCCCGACCTCATCGACGGCTGCCTGACAGAGACCGGACTGACCATCACCCCAAACCTGATACGAAAAGCTCAGTACCCGTGAACCGGCCGCCCGTGAGGGCATGACGGCCGCACACAAGACACAGGGGCCGGCCGGCTCAGGGAGCGCATCCCGTCAGTCGGCCTCTCACCCATGTCGCGGGCGCGCCCCGGCCAGACCCTGTCAGGCCCTGTCAGGCCATCGCATGCGGGACGACCAGAAGGGCGCACTTCCCGCGGGCTGCCGACTCCGAGCGCTCCACCGTTCGGGTGACGTGACGTCAATATGCTTGTCAACGACGTGGTGCAAATGGGTTACTGTACGCATCCGAACAGGTGGGCCGCCCCTCCCTCCACGGGAGAGTGGCAGCTGGCCCACCGTCGGCCCCAGGGACGGCGTTCCAGGCCGGGGTTCGGCTGCCGTCCTGACCGTTTTCCTGAGCGCCCGCAGAGGCAGCGGTTTCGGGCCGGCGTGTTCCCTCACCACTGTTTCGATCGGCCTGAGCGGGAGGGCCGTCCGCGTTCTCGGCGACAGAGCGCTGGCCCCTTCCCAGGCCCATGGCCGATGTGGCCACGTCGGCTGATCGGGCTCCCGGGCGGCTGTGAACCGCCGACTCCAGGCCCCGGCAAGAAAATCCACGGCAGCGCCCACTGATCGCTGACGAGCGTCGGTGAAGCACGGGCCGCCGAGGACACACCGTTCCTACGCACATCCAGTCCGTCTGAGCAGGAGGCACATCATGCCTTTCATCCAGCAGAGCACATCGGGCCCAGTGGCAGGCTCCGCCGAGTACTTCGCCCCCATCACGGTCACCGGCGGGCAAACCGCCACACTGCTGCCCGGTGAAACCGCAGACGTCACCCTCACCTTCACCAACCCGAACAGCAATGTAAGGGCCCAACTGACCTCCATTGCCGCCGGCGATGTCGTTGTCGACACCGTTGCGAACGCCGACGACATGACGTACTGCCACGATCAGATCGAACTGTCCACAGCCGGCGTGGGCCCCCTGCCCACGCTTGACCTCAGCCAGGCCAACCTGCCATTCGTGCTGGCTGCCGCTGTGACGTTGAAGGAAGACTCCGACATCCGCTGTCAAGGGATGACGTTTCACACCACGTGGACGGTCCAGTCCCAGGCCGTCCGCTGAGCGCGGTCCTCATCACCTACGCCATCGAATGAGCCGCGCGATGGACTGCGTCCCGGCGTAACCGAAGGTCTGGCGCACGGCGTCACTCCCAGTAACCAGCGACAGACCTGTTGATCGTCCTCACGAGATACGTGCCTGAGGCCGGTTCAACCGCCGCCGAAAGGGGTGCGGGAGGCCCCCACAGACGCCACCGGCAGGGACCAGCCGTGGTCCGCAGCGCGCTGCTGGAGACCGCCGTCGCGCTGCGCGGGCGGCTGCGTTCACGGCACCAGATCGCCGCCGCGCTCATGTCGGAAGTCGCTTTCGCCGACGGTTCCACCGACCGCTCGCTCACCCGTAAGTCCTTCGCGATCACCGAGGTCTTCTCACCCCGCGCGAACCGCTCGCCGGCCTCCCGCCGGACACCCTCACGAAAGGCCCGCCGCTCAGCGGTCAGGCCCCCTCAGTGCCGACGCTTTCGCTGCAGAGTTCCTCACCCCGACGGAGAGCATCCATCCCCTGCTCCCCGGCCGCATCGACTTCGCCCGGCTCGGCGGCCTCTCCCGCACATGGGGCGTCTCGGTTCATTCCCTGGTCTACCGGTGCCGCGAACTGGGGCTGATCTCCGACGCCACGGCGAGCCGGGCCTACCAGAGGCTGCGGGCATTGCAGGGACAGCCAGGATTCAGTCCGGAGCCGATCAGCGGATACTCAGGGGAGCAACCGGTACTTCTGGGTCAGGCGTTCAAGCTTGCAGCCCGTGAAGTCGGTCTGACCGTATCGGTCCTTGCCCGGGAGCTCGCCCTCACACCCGCACGGGTCGAGAACTACTCGGTATGCCCGACACCTGGCCCGTCCTCCGCCTCGTATAAACTGCGGTACAACCACGTCACACCAAGCACAGTAGGGGCCTCGGCGACCGCCGCGGCCCCTCGTGCTTCTCAGAGTGCCCGCACGGTCGCAGGAATGCCGCAAGCCAGCCTCCCCGAAAAGCTTATGACGACAGCCACGATCCGGGCTTCCCCAGAACAGCAGGGAGGTACAAGAACCTGCTGAAGGAGTCACCTCAGTTCGCGGACCCGGTACATCGCGCGGAAGAGTTCTCGCTCCCGCTCATCCTCCATAGCTTCCAGGATCCACTCCGGTGTTTGTGCGAGGTGGCGACCTGCGAGCCGAAGCAGCTCTTCGTCGTTCATCGAGTCTGCCGAGGGAGTGAGAGGCATGCGCCGCTCAAGCAGGTGCGCGACGACCCGAGGCCGGACCCCTGCTCTCATCCACGCGATGGCACCCGGACTGCCGGCCCCCCATCTGATAGCGAATGGCAATAGACCTAGTGGTGACGATCGCTCCCAGTGCTCCGGCCAGCACGCTTAGCCGGAACCCGAACCCTCGGTCGGTCAGGCCGATGATCTTTGGCAGGGGCATGTTTTGACCACGCCCGCCAGTCCTCTCCGCCTGCGGTCCCAGGGCATGGCGCGCCACGGACAGCAGGTCTTCCCCACGGATCCACGCGAGCAGCGTGGTCTCCAAAGCCTGGCGCCCGCTGGCCGCTTCGCCCGGCTCGGAAGACCAGAGCCCTTCAACCGCGGTGCACCGGTAGTCGCTTGTCAGCGGGAGCAGGCTCTCGACCGTCTCTGGTGGTGCTTCTCCAAGAGCGTCCACGAGAACGTCGACCCAATCCTCCACCGTGTCGGGGGCTCCGTACTCGCCCAGGTCAGCGAAGAGCCATCGGTAGAGATACGAGGTCTCCGGGAGCCCGAGTCCAGCCCGATGGGCGGCCAGGCTCACCCAGTCCGGTACTTGTTCACGGGCAAGAAACGCCGAGCCGGTGGCTTCGAGGGCATCGGCGATCGCCTCGACCTGGCTCGCGGCTCCGGCCCTGTGGACCGCCCAGGTCCGTCGCACCACACCCGACGCGTCGCCACTCCCCGCTGCGAAGGAGAGAAAGGAGAAGGCGGATTGTTCTTCGCCCGCCAGGGTGCCGACTTCCAGGTTTCCGCCGAGAACCTTTTCGATGAGACTGTCGAGTCTGCTGCTGATGTCGTTCGCGGCGTCCTCCTGGATCAGGAAGGATGCGTCAGCTCCTCTTGCCACGTTTCTGCCGTTGACGTCAGCTGCCACCTGGGTGGCTCGCCCCGGTACGACCACGGCGACCGACCGGGCAGACGTGTAGGCGCGTCCGGCTCTTCCGATCGCGTTCAGCAGCTGGGTACGTGAGCGGCGCTCGCGCTCAGCAGGTGAGGCGTCCTGGTCGAATCCCACCTGTGTCCCGCCGATCACCACCGCAGTCGCCGGCAGGTTCAGACCCTGCGAGAGCGTGCCGGTCGCGAAAAGCACTCGTACCCGGTCTCGGTCGAACGCAACTTCGCTGGCACGCTGCTCCTCGCGCAGGAGGGCGCCGGTATGCACTCCCACCCCCTTCTCCAGGGCGACCCTCAGCTCGGACGCGATGCCGAGCTCGGCGCCCGCCAGGTTCAGCAGTGCCTCAATGTCCTCATCGCCGCCGGCCGGTACCCAGCTTTCGGATCCAGGCAGCTTGACTGCCTGGGTGAAACTGTGGTGCCGGTTCTGGGGAAGGAAAGCGAGTACACGATGGCCGTTCTCCGCCATCGACGTCACGATGGCCGAGGTCATCGGGAGGCATACACCTGTCGCAGCCACTCCATCCGTTCGGTGAAGCTCTCTGGGAGCGAGCATCGGAGTCCGGACCACCGCGTAGTCCCAGGGCTGGTTGGATGCCCAGGCTCCCTGAAGTCCGACCAGCAGCGAAATGGGCGCATCGTACGCGAGCCTCTTCCGACTGGCCGGAAGCGCGGCCAGGCGTTGCCTGGCGAGAGCCCGAGCGGCTTCATCGCCCGCCCGGTCGAATCCCGCGATGGCTCGCAGTGTCCTCGTGGGACGCCAGGGGTGGCTGATGGGAATGGCCTCGGCACCGGTCACTGCGGTGAGCCACTCCGCTAGTCCTCGGCGTTGGCAACCAACGCCGACAGGAACAGCACCCTGACATGGGGAGCCCTATGCAACACTTCGGCTATGACCAACTCGGTGAGAGCCCCACGTCCGTTCGGCTCCTCGATAAGGTGAGCTTCGTCGAGGACGCACAGCTGGAGGTCCTCGAAGGCCGCAGGGTTCTGCCGCAAAGCCAACGAGCACTTCTCGGGTGTCATCACCAGCACTTGACAGGAATCGATGACGGCGAGGTCCTCGCTCTCCAGTACGGCGTACTCGGCGCCACCGAGGAAACCCTCGCACCTGTACTCCTGGCAGAGCCCCGAAAACCGATGACAATCGCCGGTCCAACTGGCCCACCAGGGCGTTGGTCGGTGCCAGATAGAGCACCCATCCGCGGTGGAGGGTCTGCGCGATGGCCAGTTCTGCCACTGCGGACTTGCCCGCCCCGGTGGGCACGCACACCACGGCATGAGCCTCCAGGCGCATAACCTCAGGTCAACGCACCCGTCCCCGCGGTTTCAGGGGCACCGGCGGGAGTTCGGGGGCGGGCAGTCGGCCTCCGTCGTAGCCGTGCACCTCACCGAAGCGGGACCCTTCCGACCAGTCCTTCCTGGCCTCTTCGATGTCCTGGTGGGACCGCCCGATGAAGTTCCACCACATCACGAGCTCCTCGGCGAACGGCTCGCCGCCGAGGAGCATCAGCCCGCTTCCGGTTTCCGCCCGCAGCGGCAGCTCATCACGGCCGCTGCCGAGGTAGAGCATCGAGCCGTGCTCCACCGGCACCCCGTCGACCTCGGTGGCGCCGGACATGGCCAGCACGGCGTACTCGAAGTCCGGCTCAAGCGGCAGCCTTACGTCGGTCCCCGCCGCCAGCGCCAGATCGGCGCCGACGATCGGCGTGTACGCCGTCCCGGGCGAGACGGCGCCGTCGAGTTCGCCGAGGATCACGGTGGCGGTGAGCCCCGGAGCGTTCACCACGGGAAGTTCGGCGTGATGCTCGAAGGCGGGCGCGGTGTGCCGGTCCCCGTCGGGCAGGGCCACCCAGAGCTGGGCCCCGTGCAGGGTCGGCGCGTGCTCGCGCGGCGACTCCTCCGAGTGCGAGATCGCCCGGCCCGAGGTCATCAGCCCCAGCTCGAACGGCCGGACCGTCTGCAGACTGCCGAGGCTGTCGCGGTGCAGCACCTCTCCGGCGTGCAGCCAGCTGACCGTCTGCAGACCCATGTGCGGGTGTGGCGCCACCTGCATGCCTGGCTCGTCGGCGATGTCATCCGGCCCGTAGTGGTCGACGAAACACCAGGCACCGACCATCCTCCGGCCCAGGTTCGGCAGCAGACGGCGGACGACCGTACTGTCGCCCAGCGGCACCAGCCGCCCGGTCAGCAGCTCATGTACCGGCTCGCCGGGGACGTCCCCGCGGCCTCCACACCTGGTGGGAATGGGCTTCGAATCGAGGTTGCTCATGGGGCATCATCCCTTCCGGCCTGCGGGAGGAAACTCTATTCGATGCCCCACAGCGGCATACGGCCCTCTCAGCGGCACTTGCGGGAGGGCCCGATGCGGAGAAAACGCGTTGCGCTCGCTGGGTCAGACCGTGGTGTGGATCCCATGGACCATGTCCCAGGCCTCGCCGACGTAGCGTTCGCGATCGCCGAGCGAGAGGCCCGGGTAGTAGCTCTTGAGGCCCTCAACGACCTGCTGCTCCGACTCATGGCAGTCGCGCAGCAAAAAAATCGCCTTACGGAGGATGTCGCTTTCCACGGGTAGTCGCTCCCTGCTCCCATCCGCCCAGTGCCGACGGGATGATTTCAGGTTACGTAGCGCCAATAGCGGCCCAGACCCTTGAAAGCGACTTATGACCGAAGCAGAGACGGCCTTTTACCAAGCGCGGTTACGCCACGGACCGTAGTGCCCGCGTGTGAGCACGGACCTGCTCAGGTGTCAGGTAGGAGTTGGTCATCTCGAAGGTCCGCAGCGTCGCGGGCCGGCCGGCCAGGAAGCCCGTACGGACGAAATCGTCCCCCGCGACGGCATTGAGGAACCACAGCGCGGAGACCCGGAAGCGGGCGGTGAGGGTGCGCATGGCGCCCAGGTGGTAGCCCCGGGCGACGATCTGGGCGGGGAGTCCGCTGAGGGGGATGCCGAGGGGCTTGGAGACGGCATCCGTGCCACCCAGGTCGACGACCAGACCGAGGTCCTTGTGACGGTACGGACGCAGCGGCCCGCCGCGGAGGGCGGCGGTGACGTTCTCGGCCGCGACCCGGCCCTGCCGCATGCTGTGCTGGGCAGTCGGCGGGCAGATGGCGTCGCCGCCCTTGGCCAGGTCGGGTACGGCCGCGGCGTCGCCGAGTGCGAAGACCCCGTCGAGCCCGGGGACCGCCATCTCGGCGTCGACGACAAGGCGGCCACGTACCGTGTCGGTGCCGAGCGTGCCGACCAGCGGGCTGGCGACGACTCCGGCGGTCCAGATCAGGGTGCGGCAGGGCAGCTCGCGGCCGTCGGTGAAGGTGACCGTTTCCTCGGTGACTTTGGCGACCGAGGTCTTCAGGGACACCTCCACCCCCCGTCCACGCAGGATCTCCAGGGCCTTCAGGCCCAGCTTGTCACCCAGCTCCGGCATGAGCTTCGGCGCGACGTCGATCAGATGCCACTTGATGAGCCCCGGGTCGAGGCGCGGGTAGCGCTCGACAGCGGCGGTGGTGAGCCGCTGCAGGCAGGCGGCGGTCTCCGTACCGGCGTAGCCGCCGCCGACCACGACGAACTGCAGCCGCGAGGCCCGCTCGGCCTCGTCCGTGCTGGCGGCGGCAAGGTCGAGCTGCGCTATGACGTGGTCGCGGATGAAGGCGGCCTCGGCGAGGGTCTTCATGCCTCGGCCGTACTCGATCAGTCCCGGGATGTCGAAGGTGCGAGTGACGCTTCCGGGAGCGAGGACGAGATAGTCGTACCGCTCCGCGATCACCTCCTCGTTTATCTTCCTGATGACGACGGCCTTCGCCTCGGCGTCCACGCCGATGGCCCCGCCGGGGATCACCACGGTGCGGTGCAGGACCCTGCGCAACGGGACCGCGACGGCCTGCGGATTGAGAACGCCCGAGGCGACATGTGGCAGCAGCGGCAGGTAAAGCTGGTAGCTGAACGGGGCCACGAGGGCGATCTCCGCCTCGTCCGGGGAGAGCCGGCGCTCCAGCCGGTGCACGCATTCCAGGCCGGCGAATCCGCCGCCCACCACCAGGATTTTGGGTCGCTTCATAGCTCGCCTCCTGTACGGGTACTTTTCCGGCCCACGCTCGCACATCCACTCCGGGGCCGCGATCGGACCACTACCCCGAGCGGCGGCACCGTACCGCCTTCAACGTGCGAAACATGAGCCGCCGCCATGCGGCTCGACCGGCACGGCGCCCATAGCCGCGTTGTCGCGTTCCCGTTGTCGTGACATGCCTGGCGTCGCATAAGTTGGGCGCATGTCTGCGTACGACGATCTCCTCAAAGCTCTCCCCAGGGCCGAATTCGCGTTCCCAGGACCCGTACGCGACGAGCTCGTCGCCGCGGTCCTGTCCGGGGCGAAGACCTCCACTACCGGCTTGTACGAGGACTACGCACGCTCCGGCGACCCGCTGCCCGTCGTCGGACAGCGGTCCGCCGTCATCGACTCCGGCGGCCGGCCGGTCGCGGTGGTCGAGACCACGGAGGTGCGGGTCGTACCGCTGGCCGAGATCGACCTCGCGCACGCCATTGACGAGGGCGAGGGGTACGAGACGGTGGCGCACTGGCGTGCCACCCATGAGCGGTTCTGGGGCGGCGAAGCGATGCGGGAGGCGCTGGGGGAACCCGGGATCGCCATCACGGACGACACGCTGGTCGTCGCCGAGCGGTTCCGTCTCGTGCCGCCCTCCACGGACGAACTGCTCGACATCGTGGACGAGCACGACCGGGTGATCGGCCAGGCGAGGCGCGGCGAGGCGACCGCGCGCGGCCTGCGGCACCGGTGCGTGTTCATCCTCGTACGCGACAGTGAGGGCCGGATCTTCGTGCACCGGCGTACCCCCGTCAAGCTGGTGTTCCCATCGCTGTACGACATGTTCGTCGGCGGAGTCGTCGGGGCGGGCGAGACATACGACGACGCGGCGCTGCGGGAGGCGGAGGAGGAGCTGGGGGTGTCGGGACTGCCACAGCCCGCTCCCCTGTTCTCGTTCCTCTACGAGGGCTCGGGGAAGGCCGCCGGGCACACCTGGTGGTCCAGGGTCTATGAGGTCCGCTGCGAGCTCCCGGTGTCACCGCAGGCGGAGGAGGTGGCCTGGCACGCCTTCCTGACCGACGACGAACTTGCGGCCCGGCTACCGGAGTGGGACTGGGTACCGGACGGCCTCGAAGCCTTCCGTCGGCTAACGGAACGGCGGCCCTGAATGACCGGCTTCGTACGAGCGGCTGCCGCGGGGATCCGGCTGTGGTTCACGCCCGAGCGGGTGCGCGAGGAGGGCCCGACGCCCGACTACCGCTTCTCGCTGGCGAACGAGCGGACTTTCCTGGCATGGCTGCGTACCGCGATGGCGCTGGTGGGCGGCGGTTTCGCGGTGGACCAGTTCCTGCCGCATCTGCACCGCCCGGTACGGGTGGCGCTCGCGCTGGTGCTACTGGCTGGCGGGGTGATGTGCGCCCTGCGGGCGGTCAACCAGTGGGTACGGTGCGAGCTGGCCATGCGGCGGGGCGAGGATCTGCCGCTTTCCCGCTTCCCGGCGGCGCTGGCGCTGCTGGTGGCCGGGGTCGCGGTGGGCATGGTGCTCATCGTCGTCGCCGGACGGGCGGGCTGATGCAGCGGGCGGCGCGTGACCCCGGGCTCCAGCCGGAGCGGACACGGCTGGCCTGGCAGCGTACGGTCCTCTCCTGCGCGGTCGCAGGAGTGCTGGCCGGGCGGCTGGCGCTGCGCCACGGTCTGTCGCCGCTCTCGGACACAGCCCTGGCACTGTGTGCGTTGGCGTGGCTGACCTTCCTGGCAGCTGCTCAGCGGCGGGCGAGAGCGCTGGCTACGGAGCCGCCGCCCGCGCTCAGCACACGGACGGCCGTCCTGGCGGCCGGATGCACGGTCGCGCTGGCGGTGTTCGGGACCTTGGTGCTGTTCTGACCGGGCTCGATAGTTAAG
This sequence comes from Actinacidiphila oryziradicis, assembly GCF_005047355.1. Lineage (GTDB taxonomy): Bacteria > Actinomycetota > Actinomycetes > Streptomycetales > Streptomycetaceae > Actinacidiphila > Actinacidiphila oryziradicis. The sequence goes on along the minus strand of NZ_SUMC01000025.1, from coordinate 125,683 downwards.
GTAGTCAAGTTAATACTTGAGCAGCTCAAGTATTTTCGGTACGCTTCAACCATGAGCACCTCCACACCGACGCCGCCGAGCGCGCCCGCCAAGATCGAGCTCCTTGAGCTGGTTGCGGCCATTGGCACCGCCATGTGGCAGGACTTCGCCGCCGCCGCTGCCCGCCACGGCCTCACCTCCATGCAGGCCAAGGTCCTTTCCCAGCTCCGCAGCGGCCCGGCCCCGATGCGCGTCCTCGCCGAACGGCTGGTCTGCGACGCCTCCAACATCACCGGCATCGTCGACCGCCTCGAAGCCCACGGCTTCGTCCAGCGCGAGGTGAGCCCCACCGACCGCCGAGTGAAGAACGTCATCGCCACCGACGCCGGCAACGAGACGATTCGCCGTGTCCGCGAGGAGATGCAGGCCACCCACGGCGCGCTCGACACCCTCGACGAGCCGGAGCGCGCCACGCTTTACGCTCTGCTGGAGCGGCTCCGCCCGGCGATGGAGCCGTAGCCCTCACGGGGTTGCTGTTTTTGTCCTCAAACGCCGGACGGGCTGGATTTTGGTGCCCTGCGCCGTGGGGGTGCGCTTGTTCGGTGGTTGGGTCGGTGGCGCCTCCGGGGTGACTCTCTCCCCCAGCCTTCGGCCTGGAGGTGCACCCAGGAGGTGCCCCCACGACTGTGTGCCAGGACCCGGCGATCTATGCGCCATCGCCGGCGGCACTTGGGCGACACAGTCTGCTGGGACACCCCTACCTCCCAGCGGTAGCTGGGGGAGGAACCGGCCGGGCCTGGTGGAGGAAAGCGGCGCCGGGCGTTCCGCCGGGGAGAATGAAGCCGCGCAGTTTTTCAAGACCCTCGTTGAACCAGTCGCACTGCTCTTCCAGGAACTCTATGTACGAGTCCTCCACACGAAGCGAGGCTGCTGTGTCGCGCCCAGGTTCCGACAGGGGCGTACAGAGGTCCGCGCCTACGTCGAACAAGTCGTTCTGGATCCGCACCAGAAGAGTGGCGATCTCGTCCGAGAGATCCCCTGCCGCGATGGCCACGCCGATCGAGGAGTTCGCCTCGTCCACGTCGGCGTAGGCCGCAAGCCTCTTGTCCAGCTTGCTCGTTCTGCTCATGTCACCAAGAGCAGTCGTGCCGTCGTCTCCCGTCTTCGTGTAGATACGGGTGAGGTTCACCATGACGTACTCCAAGAGGTTCGAAGTGAAATGAACTGCTACGCGTGACGTGCGATCACCCTGAGCGCGATTTCTCGTGCGTGGTCGGCTGCCGCCGGTCCACGGCTCGGGTCGGGCGCCTCAGAGAGGAAGACGAGAGCCAGCATCAGTGCGGCGTCCAGTCGGCACACCAACAGGCACGGATCGCTGTCGGGCGGAACCGTTGCCGTCCTCGCGTATCCGCTGCGGATCGCTTCCACATCGAGCTCGTTCTCCGTATACCGGGCGTACTCGACCAGGCGCCCGAACTCCACCGGGGGAGACCCGAGCAAGGCGTTCGACCAGTCCAGCAGGGCAACGGTCTGCCCCTGCTGTCGTCGGATGTTGTCGCTGCGGACGTCGAGGTGCAGGAGGCTGTCCTCGGTCAGGCTGGTGAGATGTCCGGCGACGAGGGACGCGTCCGGCGGTTCGGGCCAGTCGTTGACTAGGTGGCCGATCTCGGCCCAACGGCGCCCGATACGTGCGGTGATCGCGCTCGCCGTGGGCCCTCCCTCCGACGCGACGGGCGTCAGGCGCGGCGGCGGCGCCTGATGAAGCCGCGCGAGGAGCTGCCCGAGTCCCAAGGAGTCGAGACTCGATCCGTCGTCGGGGACATAAGCAGACAGCAGTACGTCGGGGGACGCCGGCTCGTCCGCCAGGACGAGTTCCTTCGCCTGAGCGACGGGCAGACCGTGGGCGGCCAGATGCCTCGCGATCTCGTACTCCTGCAGGAGCAAGGCCCGGGTGTCCACATGGGGGTCATTGGCGTTCGAGTCGAACCGCCGGTGCGCGAGACGCACCGCGACGGGCTGCCCGTCGCGCCCCTGCGCCCGGTAGACGGAGAATTCCAGACCCTTGCCAACCAGTTCCAGGCCGTTCAGGCCCCACCGCTCGGCCAGGCTGTCCAATTCGGTGATTCGCTCACTCATCATGTGCACCTTCGGGGTTCTTGCGGTCGTCGGTGATCCTGCTGTCCTTCAGCAGGGTGAAGGCGACAGGCAGGCACATCGCCAGTGTGACCGCGCCGCCGGCCGCAAAGGCCGTCTGCGGTCCCGCCAACGTGCTCAGCCAGCCGAAGAGCAGTGCGCCGAGGGGCATCGTCCCCCAGGCAAACAATCGGTACACGCCGGTTGCCCGGCCGAGGAGGCGATCCGGGATGAGTCCCTGTCGCAGGGAGACGGCCACGACGTTCCAGACCATCAGGCCAAACCCGGCGGCGCAGTAGGCGACGGTGACCACGTACACGCTGTCGGTTGCCGCTACCGCCAGGCCCGCGAGACCCATGAGGGCAAGGTTTCCGATCAGGGTGGGGACCCGGCCCATCGCTCTGGTCATACGGCTCGCGGCCACGCTGCCGACCACGCCTCCGGCGGCTCCGGCGGCCAGCAGCGCTCCATATGCGGCGTCCGGGAGCCCCAGCACATCGCGCACCAAGATGACGAAGACGGCGATCTGTCCGAGGTACACGGCGTTGATGACGCCCGCGGAGACGGTCAGGGCGCGCAGCAAAGGGTCACGCAGCACGTAGACCAAGCCTTCGCGGATGTCGGTCAGGAGCCGCGGCCTGACGGTGGACCGCTCGGGCTGCGGCCCGCGAACGCCGGTCAGCGGCACTGCAGAGGTCAGAAAGGAGAGCGCGTCGAGCAGGAGGGGAACCGCCCGGCCCACCGTGAACAGCACTCCGCCGAGCACATGTCCCAGCAGGTCGCGGCCCACCGTCTGGACCCCGAAGAGCCGACCGTTCGCCGCCTCCAGCTTCTCCTTGGGAACGATGCTCGGCAGCAGCGCGAAGGACGCGCAGTCGAACAGCACCTCCCCGACACCCAGCAGGAACGCCGCGGTCAGCAGGGACCAAAACGTCAGCCAGCCGCAGGCGAGCAGCATCACGGTGACGATCAGCGTCAGGGCGCGCAGCAAATCGGCGATGACCATCAGGCGGCGGCGCTCGAACCGGTCGGCGTAGGCCCCAGCCGGCAGGCCGAACAGCAGCCAGGGCACCGTCGTAGCCGCAGTGACTGCGGACACCTGGAACGCGTCGTGCAGCAGCGCGGCGGACAGCAGCGGAAGGGCGGCGAAACGCATGCCGTCGCCGACCGCCGACGCGCTCGCGGCACCGATCACACGGTGATAGCCGGAACTGAAGCGAAAGGTGGTGTGTGCGCTCACCTCGGGCCCCCCGGGGAGAACACGGCGCACCGCAGCTCGCTGGTGTAGCGATGGCCGTGCACGCTCAACCAGCGTTGGTCGGGCGTGGGCAGCATTTCGGAGATCTCCAGCGTGCCATCCCTCCGTGCGGCCAGCCGGCACAACTGGCGTACCAGGAGCGGAGCCTGCCAATCAACGTAGATCGGCTTCGGCTCACCGGGGACCTTGACGAAGACGTGCCGAGGCAGGCCGAGTTCGGACCGCAGCCGACAGACGGCGACGAACTCCGCGGCCTCCTCCCCGCCCGTCTGTCCCACGGAGCCGCCGAAAACGGCCGCACCGCGCAGGCGGGCGGCAGGGACCCGCCAGGTCTCGCGTTGCAGGACGACACGGCCACAGCGGATACGGGGAATGTGCTCCAAGGTGGGGCGTCAAGTCCGGCCCCGCCGAAATGACGCGGGAAGGCGAACGGGGAGAGCGGGTCCTGGCGGATGCTCGGTCCGCCGGCAGGGGGCGCCATGAGACGCAGCCTGCCCACGACACCGTGGGCGCGCAGCTCCAGCCGCCCTTCACGCAGCACGACGTACAGCTGGGAGGGTTGCACTACGCGGTCGCGGGACTGCCCGGATCGGCCGTAGACCTCCAGGTCGTAGCAGGGGTAGACGAGTTGTGTCGACGACTTGTCCGGGTGGCCCCGTGACAGGTTGGCGAGGACCTCGCCGTCGTCGAGCAGGGACAGGTAGCCCTCGTAGACCTCGGGCAGCAGCTCCGGGGCGCGTTCCTGGATCAGGGGACCGAAGCTGGTGTGGGTGATGACCTCCCGGACGGCGTGGCAGTCCCCGATCACCGCGGTGAACCGGCCCTCGCGCAGGTCCTGGCGGCTCGTGGCAGCGAACAGCACGTCCGGATCAACCACCGCCGCGGGTGTACGGGGATGGGCGGCGAGGATAGCCTCCATTCGGTCCCGTTCCACGACGACCTCCGGCCGGTCTGGTGCCCCAGCTCCGCGCCGACCTCGAAGTCCGCACCCCCGCCGACCGCGGCCCCGGCCACGCGTGGGAGATGGGCCCGGCCATCGACGGCGCCGTGCCCAAGGCCGCCACGAAGCCCACGAGGGTGGGTTACGCCCGTTGCAGTACCGCCCAGCAAGAACTCCAGAGCCAGCTCGACGCCCTGGAGGAAGCCGGGTGTGATCCGGTCTTCTCGGAGAAGATCAGCACCCGGATCAAGGTCCGGCCGGAGTTCGTCAAGGCGATGGACTTCGCCCGCACCATCAAGACAGCCGTCCCCCGCCAGCGGGTGATCTTCACGGTGCACGAGATGAAGCGGCTCGGACGCGGCGCCGCCGAGCTCCTGGCCATCACCGAGGACCTGCGCACCACGACATCGAACGCGAACTCCTCACCGGCCCCCTCCAGGGGGTCTACGACCCCTCCGGTCACGGCGCCGCCCTGTTCGCGTTCTTCGCCGGCATGGCCGAGTCCGAGCGCGAGTACATCCGGGAAAAGTCCCTGGAAGGCCAGGCGTCCGCCCGCGAGCGCGGCCGTCACGGCGGGCGCCCCAAGGTCGTCGACGACAACATGGCCGACTACGCCCGCGCCCTGCGCGCCCAGGGCGTCCCCGTCCCGCAGATCGCCGGCAAGCTCGTCATCCCCTCGGGCAAGAACAAGGGCGAGCACCCCTCGGTCGCCACCGTCTACCGCCTCCTCGCCGAAGCCGACGCGGCCGACGACACCGACGAGTGAGCAGGGCGCCTTCGATCCGAAAGCTACTGGCGGGTTGCTTGTCACCTGGTTCGCCGCTCGTTAACGGCACGTCGGCCGTGAGTTCAGCGTGACTGAGGTGCTTTCACTGGGAACCCACGGCGTCTTCGGCACGCAAGCATGAAAGTGCGGCGGGTCCGTTGCCGCTGAATCGGCAGGTCCTTCACCACTGGGCTCACTCGGCGCGCTGTCCGACACGGAGGACGCTCAGGTAACGGCGTGATGCTCGGTCGCCCATCCGCGTGCGGATGCGCTCGGCGATTGCGTCAAGCAGGGGCTCACGGACGTCGCGGTCGAGTCTCCGGTACAGCGACAACGAGCGAAGGTGATCGGCAAAGCCGTCCCCGTTGAACCACTGAACGGTCGGGTACCAGCGCACGATCGTTGGGCCGAACAATCCGCCGGGATCTTCGACCAGTCCCCAACCCTCGTCGGTGGTGCGCACGTCGTCCTCCAGGGGCGGATGACCCGAGCCGGGGTTCCCGGGGCAGAATCGCTCGTGGAGATCGGCGGTCTCGGCGTACACCTCCGGCTCTCCCGGCCGGCGGACAACGACGTTGCCGAGCAGTGCCACCCAGCCTGCGGGATAGAGCACGTCGTGCGCTCGCTGCCAGCCAATTGACGGGTCGACCCAGTGCCACGACGACGCAGCCACGAGAACATCGAAGCGTCGACCGCGGTCGTCCCACTCCTCAAACATCGACGTCTCGACTTCGACGTTGCCGAAGGTGGCGATCCGCTGGCGAGCGAGTGCGGCCATTTCTGCGCCCGGCTCGATGGCGGTCACTGAGCATCCGAGCGTTGCCAGCGAGCGCGTCGCCTGACCGGTACCGCAGCCCACCTCCAGCACCGACGACCGTCCGTCCATGCCGGTGATGGAGCCAAGGTCCGCGAACAGCTCGTCGGGGTATCCCGGCCGGACCCGGTCGTAGAGCTCCGGCACCTCGTTGAACACTCGGCCGAGGTCGTGTCGGTTCGGGCGCATCTTCGGATCATCAGTCACGAACGCACAAGCTATGAGGCTCGTCGACGGGGACGCCACTGGTTTAAAAGCAGCTCCTCGACAGCAGCCGGGCCGGTCCGCTCTGTCTGCTCCGCCAGCATCGTTCGGTCGGGGATCCCCTTCCGGGCAGCCGTCAAGAGCGCCCGGTCTCCCTTCCGACCGCATCTCGGCAGACTCCCGTCTGGTCGTCGAGCAGGTTCTGGGCGATGGTCGCGTAGCGGCTCGCGGCGGTGTGGGACAGGTTGAAGACCAGGGCGAGGTGCAACGGGTCGGCGCCGACGGTCAGTGCTTCGTGCAGTACCCGGTCGCCGCGGATGCGTTCGAGGTAGACGCCCTGGTGCAGCAGGTGCCGCTTGAGGTATTCGGCACTGACAGGCCCGGTTCCCAGGGCCGTCTTCGCGTTGATCAATACGTGCCGGTTGGGAGTCTTCGGCCAGGTGATGCGACGCTGGGCGAGCCGGGCCAGCAGGGTCTGATGAGACAGTTCGCCAAGCCGTTGGGCGTGTCCGGCGATGGTGATCCGGCGGTTGGGCAGGTCGAGGTCGTCCAAGGTGAGGCGTCGGATGGCCGTAGCGCGGGCGGCGTGGACGGCGGCCAGGGCGACGATCAGCCGTTGCGCCGGGGTGGCGGCGATCCGCTGGACGGCGAGGACCTCGGCGTCGGTCATCGGCAGCAGGTTGCGCTGGATGTCCTCGGCCTTCAGGCGGGTGGTGGGGTTGGCGAAGATCAGGCCGCGCTTCTTGGCGAAGCGAAACAGTGAGCGTAGTGCGGCGATCGCGTTGCGCCGCTGCCATCCGCGCAGGGGTGACAGCACGGCCGTGACGTCGGTGACGGTGATCTCGCGCAGGTGACCACGGGTCGCCGCCCAGTTCTCCAGAAGGGGGCGAACGCAGCCGAAGTAGACGTAGAGGCAGGTGCGGGACCGTGGCTTGGCACGGCTGTCGCCGTCGAGCCTCACCGGCGCCCGGTACTCGCGCAGATCACGTACTACGGCCAGAGCCAAGCCACGCCTCCACGACTTCACCCAGGCTGAAGGAATCCCGACAGGGATGAGGGTTGCGCACTACGGACGAGGTTGGGTCAGAACGGCCGGCAGTCACCCGAACGAGGTAACAGGCCCAGGTCCAGGCACTCTCAGCCGTGCCAGGGAGCTACGGACGAACACGGAACTCGGGGACTATTGCTCACCCAACTCGGGGTAAGCCGCTCCACTCTGTACCGGGAACTGCGCAAGCACCGCGAAGGCGCCGCTGCCGAATCCGTCGGACAGGAAGGCTGACCAGCGCGCCAGGCCGCATCACTGCAGGTCAGCGATATTCGTTGTTTTCGCGGCGATTACTACGGGGACCCCTTTGAGGACAGAGCGGCACCCCCGGCAGAGGGAACGCAACCCGCGCCGGGGGTACCCGGCACCGCACCGGCCAGCCCGGCGAGGGCTACGCGAGGATGTCCAGTTCGCGGAGGGCGCCGACGCAGATCTCGCGCATGAGCCGCTCCGCGGCCCCCACATCGCGTGCGCGGACCGCTTCGGCGACGCGTACGTGCAGGGTGACGGCCTCGGGGTCCGGGGTGCTGAACATGACGTGGTGCTCGGTGCGGCCGGTGAGGACCTCGGCGACGACATCGCCGAGGCGGGCGAACATCTCGTTGCCCGAAGCCCGGAGTATCACGCGGTGGAAGGCGATGTCGTGCACCAGGTAGGCCCGCAGGTCCGAGGCGCGCCCGGCGGCCGCCATTTCCGCCGCCAATAGGGTGAGGTCGCGGCACTGCTCGGGCGTGGCGGCCACCGCGGCGAGCCCGGCCGCGGCCGGCTCGACGGCGGTACGGAGCATCGTGAGGGAGCGGAGCTGACGCGGCCGGTCCGCACCGGCGAGGCGCCAGCGGATGACGGCGGGGTCGAAGACGTTCCAGGCCTCGGTGGGGCGCACGGTGATGCCGACGCGGCGCCGGGTCTCGACGAGGTGCATGGCCTCCAGGACACGGACGGCCTCGCGGACGACCGTACGCGAGACACCGTAGCGCCGTTCGAGCTCGTCGATGCGGAGGACGGTGCCGGGCGGGTGGTCGCCGGAGGCGATGGCGGGGCCGAGTTCCGCCAGCACACGGGCGTGCAGTCCGCCGCTCTCTCCTTCCCTCGCCAGCTGGTTCGACATGGCAACAGCCTATGGTGCGACCAGCTCATGTGACATTTTGGTTTCGAACTCTTGAATAAGTACTACCTATGGCGTTTATTGGTCCCGTCGCATGGACGAGGAGGTACCAGCACATGGCAGATCCGCACGCTCCCCTGGTGGTCGTGATGGGGGTGTCCGGTTCGGGCAAGTCGACCGTCGGGGGGCTGCTCGCCGAACGGCTCGGCGTCCCGTACGCCGAGGCCGACGATTTCCATCCGCCGGCGAACATCGCGAAGATGGCGGCCGGTCACCCGCTGGATGACACCGACCGCGCGCCCTGGCTGGACGCGATCACTGACTGGATCACGGACCGGCACGGTGAGGGCGGGGTCGTCAGCTGCTCTGCGCTCAGGCGCCGCTACCGGGACCGGCTCCGAGCGGCGGCGCCCGCCCTGTTCTTCGTACACCTGGACGGCTCCGAGGAACTGATCGCCGCGCGGCTGACCGCACGCATGAGCCACTTCATGCCACCGGGCCTGCTGCGCTCACAGTTCGACGCCCTGGAACCGCTGGGACCGGACGAGGCCGGAGCTGTCGTCGCCATCGACGGCGGCCCGCAGCAGCTCGCCGAGCGCGCGTACGCCGCACTCCCCCGCTGAACCCACCACACCCACTGCCCTACGGAGTACCAACGTGTCTGCACTCAGCGTGGAGCTGCTGGCAGCGGCCTCGGCCACCACAACGCCCCCGATCACCAGTGCGGGGGACGCTCAGCTCGCCATAGCGGCGCTGGCCGGCATCGCCGTCATCGTGCTGCTGATCACCCGCTGGAAGATACACGCCTTCCTCGCGCTCACCATCGGCTCGGGAGTGCTCGGCGCCGTCGCCGGGGCACCGCTGGCCAAGACGATCACAAGCTTCACGACCGGCCTGGGCTCAACTGTCGCCGGCGTTGGTGTCCTCATCGCACTCGGCGCGATACTCGGCAAGCTGCTCGCCGACTCCGGCGGCGCCGACCAGATCGTCGACACGGTGCTGGCCAGGACCAGCGAACGACGGCTGCCATGGGCGATGGCGCTGATCGCCGGGCTGATCGGCCTGCCGCTCTTCTTCGAGGTCGGCATCGTGCTGCTGATCCCGGTGGTGCTGCTGGTCGCGCGGCGCGGCAACTACTCCCTCATGCGGGTCGGCATCCCGGCGCTGGCCGGTCTGTCCGTGATGCACGGCCTCGTCCCGCCGCACCCCGGGCCGCTCGCCGCGATCGACTCCATCCATGCCGATCTCGGTACCACCCTGGCGCTGGGCGTGCTCGTCGCGCTGCCGACGCTGGCCATCGCCGGACCGCTCTTCGGGCGGGTCGCCGACCGCTGGGTCAAGGTCGCCCCGCCCGAGCACCTCACCCCGCCCCGCGCCTCGGACGACCTGGAACGGCGGCCCAGCTTCACCGCCACCATCTGCACGATGCTGCTGCCGGTGGTGCTGATGCTGGCCAAGGCGCTGGTGGATGTCACGGTGAACAACAAGAGCAGCCTGGTCTTCCGGATCTTCGACGTCATAGGCACACCGCTGATCGCGCTGCTCTCGGCGGTCGTCCTCGCCATGTTCACGCTCGGCCGGGCAGCTGGTTTCCCGAAGGAGCGGATCTCCACGACGGTGGAGAAGTCGCTGGGCCCGATCGCCGGCATCCTGCTGATCGTCGGCGCGGGCGGCGGCTTCAAACAGACCCTGATCGACGCCGGTGTCGGCCAGATGATCCTCAACTGGTCGGACGGCTGGCACATCTCACCGCTGCTCCTCGCCTGGCTGATCGCGGTCCTGATCCGGGTCTCCACCGGCTCCGCGACGGTCGCGACGATCTCCGCGGCCGGTCTGGTCGCCCCGCTGGCGGCCAACATGACCTCCACCCACACCGCGCTTCTCGTCCTGGCGGTCGGCGCCGGTTCGCTCTTCTTCTCACATGTCAACGACGCCGGGTTCTGGCTGGTCAAGGAATACTTCGGGATGGACGTCCCGCAGACCCTGAAGTCGTGGTCGGTGATGGAGACCGTGATCTCGGTGGTGGCGCTGGGCTTCGTGCTGCTGCTCTCATTGGTGCTGTAACGCAGGCACCCACGGTAGCGACGCGCCGAAGGCGAGTGCCCTTCCCTGAGGGGGGCCGGGCTGTCAGCCTGGTGCCCCCAGAGCGAAGGGCACCCCCATGCGCACGACGACCGCGGCCGGTACGGCGGAAACCGAGCCGTATCTCCCGTATCTCACCGAGCTCGTGCCCGGCGTACACGCGTATCTTCAGCCGGACGGCGGCTGGTGCCTGAACAACGCCGGATTCATCAGCGACGGCCGCACCACGCTGCTCGTCGACACCGCCGCCACCGAGCGCCGGGCCCAGCTGCTCCGCGACGCGCTCCTGGCCACCGGCGCGCCCATGCCGGACGTCGTCGTCAACACCCACCATCACGGCGACCACACCTACGGCAACCGGGTGTTCGCCGACGGCGCCGAGATCATCGCCCACACCTCCTGCCGCGACGAGGTGCTCGCCGCCGGGCACCAGCTGCACCTCGTCTGGCCGGACATCGACTACGGGGACGTCCCCGTCACGGCTCCCACCATCACGTACGCCGACCGCCTGGTCATGGAGGTAGGCGACAGCCAGATCCACCTGATCCACCCCGGCACCGCCCACACCACCGGCGACACCATCGTCTGGCTCCCCGGGCAGCGGGTCGTCTTCGCCGGGGACCTGGTCTTCAACGAAGGCGCGCCCTTCATCGCGATGGGCTCGCTCAGCGGCTCGCTGCGGGCGCTGGGCGTGCTGCGCTCGCTGGACGCCGAATTCATCGTGCCCGGCCACGGACCGGTCTGCGGCCCGGAGGTGTACGACACGATGGAGGGCTATCTCTACTACGTCGCCGAGCTGGCGGCGCAGGGACGTGCGGCCGGGCGCACCCCCCTGGAAACGGCCCTCGGCGCCCATCCTGGTGAATTCTCCGCCTTGGGCCCGCCGGAACGCCTGGTCGGCAACCTGCACCGCGCCTATGCCGAACTGGACGGGCTCCCGCACGGCTCGCCACTGGACCTGGCGGCCGTCTTCAGCGACATGGCGTTGATGAACGGCGGCCAGGTCCCGGACTGCCGGGCCTGACGATCACGGTCAGGCCCGGCCGGGTCAGGCCTTGGCGGTACGGGCAGCGGCAGGGACCGCGGCGCTGTGGCCGCCGCCCCGGTCCGGCCGGTGGAGCAGCAGGACGCTGGTCGCGGCAACCACCGACACCGCCGACAGCCCGAGCAGGCCACCGGTGGTGCTGCCGGTCCTGGCCTCGACCACGGGGACTGGTGTTGCACGTGACCGGGGGATGCGTTCACGTGGCGGCTCCGGGTTCTGGGGCTGCCCGCCATTGGGCAGCCGGGGAAGGGCGGTGGATGCGGCCTGTATCCGCAACCATCGATTGAGGAACCCCGACGGCCAGCACCACCTCCGCGAGAGCGGCGGCGGTTCAGCCGCAAGGGGAGTCACCAGCGCGGGACAGCGGGGGTGACCCAGTCGGGGTCGGCCTTGCGCATGGCGGCGGCGTCGTCGCGGTCACGCATGGTGCCGTCGTCCTCGAGCCAGCGCTGGTGGAGGGCCCGCAGGGCCACGCGGTCGAGCTCGATGCCGAGCCCGGGGGCGTCGGAGACCGTGAGCCGGCCGTCGGTGAAGGTGTGGGGGATGGTGATGATGTCCTCCGTCTGCCACGGGTAGTGGGAGTCGCAGGCGTAGTCGAGGTTGGGTACGGTCGCGGCGACATGGGTCATCGCGGCGAGGCTGATACCCAGATGGGTGTTGGAGTGCATGGACAGGCCGACACCAAAGGTGCGGCAAATCGCAGCGAGCTCGCGCGTGTTGCGCAGACCGCCCCAGTAGTGGTGGTCGGAGAGGACCACCTGGACGGCGCCCTTGGTGAAGGCTTCCGCGATCTCCGGGAATGTCGTCACGCACATATTGGTGGCGAGCGGGACTTCCGTACCGGCGGCCACCTCGGCCATCCGGGCCGTACTGCTGGTCGGGTCCTCCAGGTACTCCAGTGCGTCACCGAGCTGCTCGGCGACGTACAGCGAGGTCTCGACGGACCAGGCACCGTTGGGGTCCAGGCGCAGCGGCTGCCCGGGGAAGGCCTCCGCGAGCGCCCTGATGGCGGCGATCTCCTCGTCGGGCGGGAAGACACCGCCCTTGAGCTTGAAGGACGTGAAACCGTAGTCGCGGGCGAAGCGCCTGGCCTGCTCGACGACCCCGGCGGGGTCGACAGCGGCGCCCCAGTCGTCCTTGGGCTCCTGGCCTGCCGGGTGCTCGGCCCAGCGGTAGAAGAGGTAGGCGCTGTATTCGACGCTGTCGCGGACCTTTCCGCCGAGCAGTGCGTGCACCGGCAGGCCGAGGGACTTGCCGAGCGCGTCCAGGCAGGCGACCTCGAAGCCGGAGATGACCGACAGCCGCAGCTTGTCAGCGGTCTGGACACCGCGCAGCCCCCCGACGTCGACGGAGTCCGAGGTGCCGGCCGGGTCGCCGCAGACCTGGCCCGCGAGGATGAACAGGCCGTTCAGGTCGGCGACCGAGTGGCCGGGCAGGGCGTCGGCGAGCGGGTGGGCGAGGTCGAGGTACTTGGTGTCGCCGTAGGTCTCGCCGATGCCGGTGACGCCGTCTGCGGTGACGACCTCGACGACGAGCCGGGGAGTGTACGGCTGGTGCACGCCCTGGGTGTTGAGCAGCGGCGGGTCGGAAATGAGGATCGGGGTGAGCCGCACCTCGGTGATGGTGAGGTCGGGGTTGGTCATCGTATGGCTCCCACGAGGTCGAGTCCGGTGGTCAGCAGGGCGTCGAGGTCGGCCAGGTCGTCCGGCCCCGGGTCGGTCAGCGGGGCCCGTACTGGCCCCACGGGGCGGCCGCGCAGCCGGGCGGCGGCCTTGACCAGGGACACGGCGTACCCCGGGACACGGTCACGGAGCTCGACCAGCGGCAGGTAGAAGCCGCGCAGCAGTTCCTCGGTGCGGGCGGTCCGGCCGTCGCGCAGTGCGGCGAAGAACGCGTCGGCGATCTCGGGGGCGAAGGCGTGCACGGCGGAGGAGTAGGCCATTGTCTCCGTATGTAGATGTCGTCTATGCATGAAGACGGAGACTAGGTGTGCAAGAGGGGCACGTCAATACCTCCCGCAACGGCCCGCGGTGTCGCCGCGGCATTACGATCGACCCCATGTCCGACCCCGAGCCGCGCGGCGTGCGCGAAGTGAAATCGGCGGCCCGCACCGTCGACCTGCTGGAACTCCTCGCCGCCCGCGACAACCGGCCGGCCCGCCTGCGCGAACTCGCCGAGGAGCTGGACGTGCCGCGCAGCAGCCTCTACGCCCTGCTGCAGACCCTCATCGCCCGCGGCTGGGTCCGCACCGATGCCACCGGATCGCTCTACGGCATCGGCATCCACGCCCTGCTCGTCGGCACCAGCTATATCGACTCCGACCCCCGCGTCGAACTCGTCCGGCCCTTCATCGACGAGGCCGCCGAATCGCTGGGCGAGACCATTCACTTCGCCCGTCTCGACGGCGACGACATCGTCTACCTCGCCACCCGCGAATCCCGCCAGTACCTGCGCACCTGGAGCCGCGTCGGGCGGCGCATGCCGTCCCACGTCGCGGCACTCGGCAAGGCCCTGCTCGCCGAGCGGGACGACGCCGCCCTCCCCGCGGACCCGCTGCGGCAGCTGACTCCGCACACCGTCCGGAACCGCGCGGCACTCACCGCCCAGCTGGACCAGGTCCGCGTCCGTGGTTACGCGATCGAGCGCGAGGAGGGCGTAGTCGGCATCGTGGGCTTCGGCTTCGCCCTGCGCTACGCGACCCCAGCGGTGGACGCGATCAGCTGCTCCGTGCCGGTCGCCCGGCTGACGCCACAGCACGAACGTGAGATCGCCGAGGTCATGCTGGCCACCCGCGCCAAGATCGAGGCCGCCGCCCCGCCGGCCACCGGTGGCTCGGGACCGGACTGGACGGGCACTGGACTACATACCGACCGGTCGGCATGATGAGTCGGACATGATGTTTTCCGGTGGACGGAGAACAGTGGGGAGCACGAAGAAGTGTCGACGAGTGAAAACCATCTCCCAGGACTCGACCTGACGGGGCTGCGCGAGCACATCGACCACGAGCGTCCCGGACTGGTACGGGACGTACTGCGCGGCGAGCTGATCGAGGGCGGACGGTCGAATCTGACGTACGCGGTTACCGACGGCACCTCGAGATGGGTGGTGCGCAGGCCGCCGCTCGGCCACGTACTCGCCACGGCACACGACATGGCGCGCGAGCACCGGGTGATCAACGCGCTGCGCGACACGCCCGTACCCGTACCGGAAGCGGTGCTTCTGTGCGAGGACGACGACGTCATCGGTGCGCCGTTCTATGTCATGGAGTTCGTGGACGGCACCCCGTACCGGACCGCGGAGGAGCTCGCGGCGATCGGTCCCGAGCGGACCCGCGGGGTGGTGCTCGGGCTGGTCGACACCCTTGTCGCGCTGCACTCGGTGGACCCGGCGGCGGTGGGGCTGAGCGACTTCGGACGGCCGGAAGGCTTCCTGGAGCGGCAGTTGCGCCGCTGGGGCAAGCAGCTGGCGGCATCCAGCAGCCGGGAGCTGCCGGGCATCGACGAGCTGCAGGAACGGCTCGGGAAGGCGCTGCCCGTATCGGGCCCGGCGGCGGTCGTGCATGGCGATTACAAGCTGGACAACGTCCTCGTGGGACCCGACGACCAGGTCAAGTCCATCCTCGACTGGGAAATGTCCACCCTGGGCGACCCGCTCACCGACCTCGGGCTGCTCGTGATGTACAGCGAGCAGAAGGGCGACGGCTCTCCCGTGACCACCAGCGGCGGCGCGCCCGGCCACCCCTCTCCCGCCGAGCTGATCACCCGCTACACCGAACGGTCCGGCCGGAACACCTCTGCCGTCGCCTGGTACACGGCGTTCGCGTACTTCAAGCTCGCGGTGATCGCCGAGGGCATCCACTACCGCTACACCCTGGGACAGACCGTCGGGACCGGTTTCGACCGTATCGGCGCGCTCGTCCCCGCTCTCATCGACCGCGGCCTGAGCACCCTTCAGGAAGGCTGACCATGGATTTCGCATACGACGCACGCACCGAGGAGCTGCGCGGGCAGCTGCAATCCTTCATGGACGAGCACGTCTACCCGGCCGAACCGGTCTTCGCCCGGCAACGCGAGGACGCCGAGGGCGACGCCCGCTGGGCCGCGCCCCCCATCGTCGAGGAACTCAAGACCGAGGCGCGGCGGCGCGGTCTGTGGAATCTGTTCCTGCCGGGCACGAACGGCGCCGGGCTGACGAACCTGCAGTACGCCCCCCTCGCCGAGATCACCGGCCGCAGCCTCCACCTCGCCCCGCCCGCACTGAACTGCGCCGCGCCCGACACCGGCAACATGGAAGTGCTCAGCGAGTTCGGCACCGAGCAGCAGCGCAAGCAGTGGCTGGAGCCGCTGCTCGCCGGGGAAATCCGCTCGGCCTTCGCGATGACGGAGCCGGACGTCGCCTCGTCCGACGCCACGAACATCGAGACGCGGATCGAGCGCGACGGTGACGACTACGTCATCAACGGCCGCAAGTGGTACATCTCCGGCGCCATGAATCCGCGCTGCCGGATCTTCATCGTGATGGGCAAGACGGACCCCTCGGCGGATCGGCACCGCCAACAGAGCATGATCCTGGTGCCGCGCGACACGCCCGGGGTTGATGTGCGGCGCGGCATGCGCGTGTTCGGCTACGACGACGGAGACCACGGCGGCCACGCCGAGGTGCTCTTCGACAACGTACGCGTCCCGGCCGAGAACCTGGTCGGCGAGGAGGGCGGCGGGTTCGCCATCGCCCAGGCCCGCCTCGGGCCGGGTCGGATCCACCACTGCATGCGGCTGATCGGCATGGCCGAGCGTGCGGTCGAGCTGATGTGCCGACGGGCGTCCGAGCGCGTCGCGTTCGGCAAGCCGATCGCTGCGCAGGGCGTCGTGCAGGAGTGGATCGCGGAGGCGCGGGTCGAGATCGAACAACTGCGGCTCCTGGTGCTCAAGACCGCGTGGCTGATGGACACCGTCGGCAATCGCGGTGCCCACACCGAGATCCAGGCCATCAAGATCGCGACCCCGGTCAAGGTTGGGCAGATCCTTGACCGGGCCGTCCAGGTGCATGGCGCCGGCGGCGTCAGCCAGGACTTTCCCCTGGCGGAGATGTGGGCCGCCGCGCGTACCCTGCGGTTGGCCGACGGGCCGGACGAGGTCCACAAGCGGTCCCTGGCCCGGCGCGAACTGCGGCGCCTGGCGTAGCCCTCGCCGGGCTGGCCGGTGCGGTGCCTGGTACCCCCGGCGCGGGTTGCTTCCCCTCTGCCGGGGGTGCCGCTCCTCCCCCAGCTACCTCCCCCAGCCCTCGGCCGGGACCCCAGGAGGTGCCCCCACAAACGCCGGACGGGCTGGGTGGTCGTGCGTGCCGCCACGCCATGTGGTGGTGGGGGTCGGGGCCGCTGTGGGGTGATCTCCTCGGGGCTCGCGCGTGCGGGTCCGCAGCACGCTTGCCCGGGGTGCACGCGCTCGTCCCCTGCGGGGACACCCCGGCGCGTCCCCTCCCGGCCGCATGAGCGCGTGACCGCCTCGCCGTGGCGGAAACCGTAGAAGCAACGCCCCGCCACCGAACAAAGCGCACCCGCACAACGGCGCAGGGCACGAAAACCCAGCCCGTCCGGCGTTTGAGGACGGAAACGGCAACCACCGCAGACGGCGCGCAAGCCATACCGGGCGCCCCCGGCGCAGGCAGAGCCCGTTAGGGCAGGATGACCACACGGCCCGTCGTCACGCCGTCGGCAACACGCTGGACCGCATCGGCCGCGCCTTCAAACGCGACGCGTTCGCTGACCAGCGGCTTAACCGTACCCTCGGCGGCGAGGCGGGTGAGCTCGTCGTGGCAGCGCCGGATCGCAGCGGGGTCGTACGTGTTGTACAGGCCCCAGTGCAGGCCGAGGATCGAGTAGTTCTTCACGAGGGCGTGGTTGAGCGCGGGCGCCGGAATCGTGCCGCTGGTGAAGCCGATCACCACGATCCGGCCCTCAAAGGCTATGCACTTGACGGACTTGGCGTAGGCGTCACCGCCGACCGGGTCGTAGACCACGTCGGCGCCACGGCCGCCGGTGGCCTCCTTGACGACTGCGACGAAGTCTTCGCTGTGCCGGTCCACGACGATGTCAGCGCCCAGATCGTGCGCCACTTTGGCCTTCGCCGGGCCGCCGACGACGCCGATGACCGTCGCGCCCGAAGCCTTGCCGAGCTGGACGGCAGCGCTGCCGACGCCGCCCGCGGCGGCGTGTACGAGCAGCGTCTCGCCGGGCTGAAGCGCGGCCCGGCGGTGCAGTCCGAACCACCCCGTCTGGTACCCGATGTGAAGGGCTGCGGCCTCGGCGTCATCGAGCGCCCCGGGTGCGGGGAGGACACCGGCGGCCGGGACTACGGCCAGTTCGGCGAAGGCCCCGTGGGGAAGCGCGGCCGGGGTGATGACGCGAGTGCCGGGTTCGGGCCCCGTTACTCCCTCGCCGAGCGCCAGCACCTCGCCGCACAGCTCGACGCCGGGGGTGAAGGGCAGGGGCGGTCGTATCTGGTAGTGGCCGCGGCACAGCAGCGCGTCAGGGAAGTTGACGTTGGCGGCACGCACCCGTAGCAGCACTTCGCCGGGGCCGGGCTGGGGGTCGGGGATCTCGTCGAGGCGCATCGCCTCGCGCGGTTCCCCGTTCTTGTGCACACGCCATGCCTTCACTTGCGGCTCCATCCGGGTCAGGGCTGCCGTACGGAGTACAGCAGCAGGTCTGCGAAATCCGCGGCCACCTGCTCGGCGGAGAGCGGTCCGCCCTCGCGGTACCAGAGGCCGAGGTGGTGCACCGAGCCGAAGAAGAAGTCGACGACGAGGTCCGGGCGGAGCTCGGCCCGGAACGCCCCGTCGCGCTGGCCCTCCTCGACCAGGGCGCGGAATTTCTCGTGGTAGCGGCGGCGTTCGGCGCGCACCGCCTTCTGCTTCTCCGGGCTCAGCTGGTGCATGGACCGGAAGAAGATCTTGCTGTCGTCGAGGTTGGCGATACTGGTGGACACGACATCGGCGGCGGCCTCGAGGAGCCGCTGCGACACCTTCTCGTCCTTGACCGCGATCGCCTCCAGGCGCTCCAGCTGGAGCCGGAGCACCCGCGCGTAGATCTCGTGGAGGAGATCGTCCTTGCTGCCGAAGTAGTGGTAGAGCGCGCCCTTGGTCACCCCGGCCGCCTCGACGATCTCCTGCACCGAGGTCCGGTCGTATCCGCGTTCGGCGAAGAGCCGGGTGGCTTCGGCGAGCAGCCGCTGGGGAACAGCGGTCGCTTTGGGGGTGGTGGTTCGTGCCATGACCGGCCCTTTCTCCGTGCCGGTACTCCGTTCTGCGTACCGGCGCGCCGCCCAGCATACCGAGCGGTATGCCACTAGCCGGAGTGCTCCAGCTTCTGCTGCAGGCGGTTCATGCTGTCGATCCAGCGATCGGTGTCCGTGGCACGCGCCGCGTAGTACTTCCCCGCCTCGGGGTGCGGGAGGATCAGGAACCGTTCGTCCGCGATCCCCTGGAGCACCGCCTCGGCCACCTCCTCCGGCTCGATGGCGGTCGGCGCGAGCACCAGCTCTCCGGCCGCGCCGGAGGCGCGCAGCATGTCGGTGCGGACGCCCTGGGGGCATACGGCGTGCACCCGGATGCCGCGATGGCGGTACGTGAGGGCCAGCCACTCGGCGAAGGCGAGCGCGCCGTGCTTGGTGACGGAGTAGGGCGCCGCGCCGATCATCGTGAGCAGCCCGGCCGCCGACACGGTGGCGATGAAGCGGCCACTGCCCCTGTCCAGCCATTGGGGCAGCAGCTCACGGGTGGCTCGCACATGCGCCATGACATTGACGTCCCAGGCCTGGAGCCATACCTCGTCATCGGTCTCGGGACCGCCGCCGGTGCCGACTCCGGCGTTGGCACAGAAGATGTCGATCGTGCCGCCGAGCGCTTCGCGGGCCTCGGCCACGATCCCGGAGGCGTCCCCGGCTACGGCTGTGCCGCCGATCTCTGCCGCGACCTGTTCGGCCGCGCCGGCGTCTAGGTCATTGACCACGACTCGTGCGCCCTCATCGGCGAACCGGCGGGCCAGTGCGGCTCCGATGCCGCCGCCGGCTCCGGTGACGACCACCCCGGCATCGCGCAGCACTTCCACCATCGTCGTTTCTCCCTGGGCTCGGACCGGCTTGGCTCACATACTAAGCGGTCGGTCACATCCGGGGAAGGAGCCGCGGGCATCAGCCGCTCGTGTCGCGTGGCGTGCGGGCCGGATCGCGCACTGAGGCGTGATCCGGCCCGTACGTAAGTCACCGCACCGGGTCAGCGGTGCGCCGGGAACTCCACGACCTGCTGGAACGTCGGCCGGTTCTGCCAGCTGATGTTGTAGTGCTTGATGCCGCCCAGCGTCCGCTGGACGATCGAGTCGGCACACCACTGGGCGCCGGCACTGCAGGTGGTGTCACCGGGGTACACCGTGGCAGCGGATTCCCCGATGGCCGTCTTGAGGGTGCTGAGCAGCGTGTCCCGGCAGGCGGACAGGCTGCCGCTGCCGCAGTACGACTGGCTCAGGCCACCGCTGACCGTATCGCCGAGGACCGAACGCAGGTCCTTGTCGACGTAGGACCACCAGCCGTACTGGAAGGAGCTGCCGGCGTGCGAACCGGTCGGCCCGTGCGCCGTGGACGGTGACTCGTCGATCGTCAGGTCGCCGGTCAGCGCGGTGTACAGGTCGCTGCCGAGACCAGGCTGGAACTCGGCTTTGACCAGCAGCGGCCACCAGGCGTCCAGGGTCTGGATCGCGGTGGCGTTGGCGTAGGTCTGGGAGCCGGCCGAGGTCTCGGTGCGCTTGCTGCCCGCCGTCACCCAGGCCGTCAGCTGCGACACGGCGGTGGCGAGCGAGGAATCGGTGACGGTCTGGCTGTTGATCACCCTGAGGATGTCCGGCAGTACGTCCTCAGCGCGCAGGTCGGTCAGGGAGGCGTCGGACATGGCCTTGACGAGCAGGGCGCGGGTGACGCCGCCCGCCGCGACCAGCTTCTTCACCCTGGCGTCGAGCAGGCTCGCGCGGTGCACGGAGCCGTAGCCGAAGCCCGCCGAATCGTAGTCCTTCGCCTGTTTGTTGTTCCAGGAGATGTAGTAGTCCTGGTCGACGGATTGCGGATGCTGCGCGGCCGGGGTGTAGGTGGCGGCGTTGGTCACCGGGTCCCAGCCCGACCACTCGTACGCGGGTTGGCCCCAGACCGGGAGGT
Organism: Actinacidiphila oryziradicis; assembly: GCF_005047355.1. GTDB lineage: Bacteria > Actinomycetota > Actinomycetes > Streptomycetales > Streptomycetaceae > Actinacidiphila > Actinacidiphila oryziradicis. The sequence continues at coordinate 105,112 of NZ_SUMC01000025.1, read as the reverse complement.
CGGCGGCCACCCCGGTGGCGCGGACCGGGTTGTTGCCGCTGTTGTAGTAGGCGGTGTGGGTCGAGTCCACGTAGAACCAGTTGAAGGTGTAGTTGATGTGGCTCGCGGCCGACTGGAAGGTCGCCGGACTGGTCACATAGCCCGGGTCGTTGAGCATCTGGAAGCCGACGATCGAGTCCGCCTCGTGCATGTACGAGGTTCTCAGCGAGGTGTACGCGACCTTCACGCCACCGATCGTCGCCCTGTCCTGCACCAGTCCGTACTTGGTGCGGTAGACCACCATCGTGTAGCCGCCGGCGGCGGTGGAGTCGGCGGTCGTCGGGGTCCAGGCGTTGGTCTGCGTCAGCTTCTCCATGGCGGTGCAGGTGCCGTGGTAGAGGTAGTGGTAGTCGTCCGTGCAGAGCTGGACGGCGTAGGTGTCGGTGACATCCTGCATCGCGGACGTGGCGCTCCAGGAGTAGTCCTGGCCGCGGCCCAGCTCCACGTACATGCTCAGTCCCGCGAAGGCCGCGCCCCGCGAACTGATGCCCGGACCCTGCAGTTCCTCGAGCATGAGCAGCTGCGGTGCGAAGTAGCCGGTCTGAGGCCCGAAGACGGCGACGGGGTGGCCGCTGGCGGTGTGCGCGCCGCTGACCACGAGGGCGTTGGACATACCGGTCTTCTGGGCGGTCAGGCTGGTTACGGCCGCCGCCGCCGAAGCGGCGGAGGCGGTGCTGGTGGCCGCGCTGCCGGTCTTGTTGTACAGAAGTGGTTCCTCGGTCACCGATCCGGAGTCGGGCAGCGCCTCGCCCTGCGGGCTGGCCGGTTCGGTGGCGTACGGGAAGCTCGAACCGTCGTGGACGGTGAGGACGGCCTCGGGGTCGTTGCGCTCGCGGAAGGACTCCCAGGCCTTGGTGCCCGCGGTGACGCCGTACTGCTGCTGTGCGTCCAGCAGGGACACCGCGTTCTGGACTTCGCCACCGCCGCCCGAACCGAAGAGCGCGCCGATGACGGAGGCCAGCGCGATCAGGTCGGTGAGCTTGAAGTGGTCGATGGTGCCGGCGTTGGTGATGGAGTCCTTGTGACCGGTGAGCACATACTCGCCGGGGAAGTAGCGGCCACTGTCGGAGGCGTCGATGTAGGCGTTGATGCCGTCGATGTACGACTGGGCGTCGGCCAGCGCCTGCGTGCCGCGGGTGCCGTTGTTCGCCGAGATGTAGTCGATCTGCGCCTGGAGGTCGGCCTCGGTGTACGGGGCCACCCGGTAGAACTCCTGCTCAAGGCCTTGGTTGGCCAGCGCCCCGCCCGCGAACGAGGTCAGGTTGCCGCGCCCGACATGACGGAAGAGATCCATCATCCAGAGCCGGTCCTCGCCCGCGGCGTAACCGGCGCCGTACTCGGTGCCGGAGCGGGTGGTGCCGGTGATGTGCGGCACTCCGGTCGCCTTGTCGCGGACGATCGTCACATCGCTGCGCGGCGTCTCCGTCGAGGCGACCTGGCTGGACGTGACACCGAAGGAGGAGTCGTTGAAGAAGTTGCTGATGGTCGAGTTGGTGAGGGTCTGATAGCCGGTTGCCAGGTTGGCGTAGGGCCCGAGCTGGTCCTCGGCGTGGCTGGGCTCGATGCCGAGCGTCTGGTTGAGCAGGATCTGGGCGAGGGTGGCGTTGCCGTTCTCGCCGGGAGGCAGGATGTCGGAACACTGCGACTGGCAGTAGTCGGTGGTGGTGGCGGCGTTCGCCGCCTGAGGGAGAGGTAAGACTAAGGTGGTTCCGAGTGCGATGAGCGCCGCTGCGGCGACAGTTCTGAGCTTGCTGATGCGTATGCGCACTGCTGCTCCTCCCGAAGACCAATGCCCGCGATGTTACCGGGGGTTACTACTGGTTGGTAAGAGGCCAGGGCGCCGGTGTCCGGCAGTCCCGCGTCCAAGGCGTGGACCACTTCGGGATCCAAATCGCGGTCCCATACGTCCATCTCTCAGCGATGCGGTTCCGAAGACGGAGGTGGCATGCCATGGCCGGTTTCCGAAGTCTGGCGAGACAAGTGCACGACCCGCGGTTCGCCCGCGCGGCTCGGCGCACCTATCTGCGCAGATGCCTCGAACGATTCGCCCCGTACGGGCATCGGGCGACCTGGGATCATCTCTGTGCGCGGGCCGGTATCGCTCCGCTGGACCGTGATCCCGACCCGGCGCGGCTCGTCGCGGCCCTTGAGGAGCTGGAAGAGGCGCGGATCGTCTGGCTTGCCTACGAAGCGGAGTTCGCCGCCCGCCGCAAACGGGAGAAGCACGACGGCCTCCGCCGGCCCAGCCCCCTCGACGACTGGCACCGCCGCACCTGGGGCGGCAACGGAGTCGCCTGGTGCGACGACCCGCGTCTGCATCCCTCCGATCGCTTGGCCGACGTGCTGCGGCGCATCATCAGCGCCATCGAATCGGCCCCCGCCGACAAGTGCCCCGCCTGCGCGGACACCCGGATCGTCTGGCGCCAGGATCTCAACCACTACCCCCGCTCCGGTCCGGTCTGCACCGGCTGCGGCATAGTCGTACCCATTCCTGTGCTCACCCCCCGCGCCATCGAATACGCCAAGCAGGCCCGGCTCGCCGAGCACCTCGCCGTCCGCTGACTCAACTCTCTCCCGCATCATCCGCCCCTGGCCGTCAAGGCGGCCGGGGGATCCTCACAGCATGGGGGCTGGTCGTTACCGCCGAGTAGTGCCAGGATTTCGGTTCATGGCTGAGCTGCATGATCTGACGGCGTTGGAACAGGCGGAGGCGGTCCGGACGGGTGCGGTATCCCCTGCCGAGCTGACCGAGCACTATCTGGACCGCATAGAGCGGCTGGACAAGACTTTGGGCGCGTACATCACTGTGACGCCGGAACTCGCCCGGAAGCAGGCGGCACAGGCCGAATCGGAGGCAGCCGAAGCACGCCGGGACGGCCGGAAGCTGTCGCCGCTGCATGGCGTGCCCGTGCCGGTCAAGGACCTCAATTTTGTGGCAGGAGTACGCGCCACGCTCGGTTCGGCGGCGTATGCCGACCATGTGCCGGACGTGGACGACCATGTGGCGGCCAAGCTGCGCGAAGCCGGAACGATTCTGCTGGGGAAGACGAACACCCCCGAGTTCGGGCTGCCCTGCTACACGGAGAACCGTCTCGCGCCGCCCGCGCGCACTCCGTGGGACCTTGAGCGGTCGGCGGGCGGGTCGAGCGGGGGCGCGGCGGCGGCTGTGGCGGCCGGCCTGGCACCGGTCGCGCAGGGCAGCGACGGCGGCGGGTCGATCCGGATCCCGTCTTCCGTGTGCGGGTTGTTCGGGATCAAGCCGAGCCGGGGGCGGGTGAGCGGCGGCCCGGTGCAGCATGACGTCAGCGGGCTGAGCAGCAGCGGCCCGCTGGCGCGTACGGTCGCGGACGCCGCGGCGCTGCTCGATGTGCTGTCCGGACCGATGCCTGGCGCGCCGTACGCCGCGCCGTCGTTGCCGCCGGGCGAGTCGTTCGCCTCATATGTGTCGCGTGAGCCGGGGCGTCTGCGTGTCGTGGGGCTGCCGAGCCCGCCGGTGCCGGGGGTGGAACTGCATCCGGACTGCCGGGCGGCGTACGACGGGGCGGCCGGGCTGCTGCGCGAGTTGGGCCATGAGGTGGACGAGATGGAACTGCCGGTGGACGAGGGCGCCCTCGGCGCGTTCACCAAGGCGTGGGGCGTGATGGCCACCGTGTATCCGGTGGCGCCGGAGCAGGAGGAGCTGCTGATGCCGCTCACCCGGTATCTGCGGGCGGAGGGCCACAAGGTCTCGGGGCCGCAGTTCGCGGAGGCGCTTTACACCTTCCGGGCGATGGGGCAGCTGATCGCGGATGCGCTGCTCGGGTCGTACGACGTGATCCTCACCCCGACCCTCGCCCAGCCGCCCGCACTTGTCGGCAGCCTGCGCGACGACGCCGACCCGGCGGCTGAGTTCGCGGCCCTGGCGGCGTTCACACCGTTCACACCCATCTTCAACGCGACGGGCCAGCCCGCGGTGAATGTGCCATTGCACTGGACGGAGGCGGGGCTGCCGATCGGCGTGATGTTCGGGGGACGATACGGCGACGAGGCGACCCTGATCTCCCTCTCGGCCCAGCTGGAGGCGGCGCGGCCGTGGGCCGGCCGGCGTCCGGCCCTCTGGTGACCCGCTCCGGCTCCGGCCGGCTTTAGCAGGCAGCCCGCCAGAGCCGTACGCAGGACAGCAAGGTGGCGGCCAGGAGGAGCCCGTTGCGGAGGGCGAGGACGGCGAAACCCTGCCAGGAGCTGTTGACCACGGCTCCGAAGAACAGTGGGAAGTCGACAGTGGTGACGGCGGCGGCGAGCAGCAACATGATGGCGACCGGCCGCTGGGTGGTGCTCCGTACTGTCAGGCAGGCGGCGCCGAGGCCGATGAGCCAGACCAGGTACTGGGGGCTGATGACCCGGCTGGTGACCGTGAAGAGCAGGACAGCGGTGAGGGCCGCGTCATACGGGGTGGCCGGGGTCCAACGGCGGGCACGCAGCCGCCAGAGCAGCAGCCAGGCGAAGGAGATCGCGGTGAGGACGAGGGAGGCACGCGCCACGGAGGAGACGTAGGGCCCGAGGTATTCCATGGAGCCGTAGCGGAGCTCCACGCGGCCGGGCCAGCCGACGAGCCGGGCCAGGTTGAGCGCGGTGCCACCGAGGGACTCGATTTCGACGCCGCGGTGATGCTGGGCGGCGAGGAAGTCCAGGGCGCCACGGAAGACGGTAGCGAGGAGAAGGAAGATCGCGGCGGCCGAGCTGAGCACGGCGGCCCAGGCGTGGCGGGTGGCGCGGCCCCGGGGGGTGCCCAGGACCGTGAGGGCGGGCCAGATCTTGATGAGGGCGCCAAGGCCGGCGAGGGCGCCGCCGCGCAGGGGGCGGCCGGGCATGGCCAGCAGGCCGAGGACGCCGATGGCGGTGACGAGGATGTCGTAGCGGGCGTAGGCAAGTTGCAGCATCAGCGGGAGGCCGAGCGCCCAGAACCAGGCGCCGGCCGTGCTGTGTCCCGGGCGGCCGGTGCCCGCACGCAGCAGGGCCAGGAGGGTCACGGCGTCGGCGGCGAACATCAGCAGGACGAAGGCCTGGAGATAGCTGAGGCCGGGCAGCAGGTTGGGCGCGGTCATGACGAGGGCGGCACCGGGTGGGTACTGCCAGGTGACATCGCCAATGGGGAAGCTGCCCTGGGACAGGACGTGGCTCCAGTGGTGGTAGTACTCGTGGACCTCGAGGGCGATGTCGCCGGCGCCCCGGCGGAGCAGGGCGAGCATGACGAGGCGGCTGGCGCACCAGTAGGCGATGAGGTTGAGCCACTGCTGCGGCCAGGTGCGGGGACGGGTCCAGCGAGGCCTGCCGTGGCGGACGCCGAGAGGGGAAAGCGGGGCGACGGGAATGGGAAGTGGCGTCCCGTCACCCGGCCGTGCGTTCTGCGGGCTGGTTTCTGCCGGCGCTTCCGCCACCGTCGCCTCCGCGTTCCCTGGAATCCGACCCACCCAGATGCGGACAAACTTATACATAACATAATCAGTTCCGAAGCCCCCTCGCCGTTGACGGGGGCGTTGACAGGACCGCGCCCCGGAAGCATGCTGGGCAGGCACTGAGCAAGCGCTTAGAAACCGATGACGAGGAGGCACGGGATGCCGGAGGCCAGGACCTTCGCTTCACTGGACGAGCTGCGGGCCGCCGTGGGCGAAGAGCTCGGCACCACAGGGTGGCTGGAGATCGACCAGAAGCGGATCGACCTGTTCGCGGACGCGACCGGTGACCACCAGTGGATCCATGTGGACCCGGACCGGGCAGTTCAGGGGCCGTTCGGCGCGACCATCGCGCACGGTTTCCTGACGCTCTCGCTGATCCCGTCCTTCACCCCGGAACTGCTGCGGGTCGAGGGCGTGAAGATGGGCGTCAACTACGGGGTGAACAAGGTCCGCTTCCCCGCGCCGGTACCGGTCGGCTCGCGCCTGCGGGCCTCCGGGCAGATCGCCGAGGTGACGGAGGTGACGGGCGGGGTACAGCTCATCACTCGGATCACGATCGAACGCGAGGGCGGGGAGAAGCCTGTCTGCGTCGCGGAGACGGTGTCGAGGTTCTATCTCTAGCGGCCACCGGCCGGACTGACCATCCGCAGGACGAGGCCGGCGTAGAGCGCGCCGACCTCGTCGGGCGTACGACGGCCGTCCGGGTTGAACCAGCGGGCGACATCGATACAGAGCGACAGCACGGCAAGAGTCGTGCCGGAGACCTCCGGGACGTCGAAGTCGCCGGAGCGCACCCCGTCCTGGATGATCGAACGGACAGCAGTCTCGCTCTGCCGGCGCAGCGCGACGATCTCGGTGTAGTGCTCCACGCTGAGCGCATCCAGCTCGTACTGGACGACACGCCCGGTGGTGTGGTGTTCGGCGTGCCAGCGCACAAACGAACGTACGGCGTCGGCGAGCCGCTCAGCCGGGGGACCGCCGCCGCTCGCCGCCTCCTGGAGGAGGCCGAGAGAGAGCAGATGGCCGACCCGGCTGATCTGATAGAGCAGCTCTTCCTTGGTCTTGTAGTGGATGTAGAGCGCGGCGGGACTCATCCCCGCACGGCCGGCGATGTCGCGGGTGGTGGTCGCGTGGTACCCGCGCTCGGCAAAGGCCTCCACCGCGGCGATCACCAACCGCCGGGCCGCGTCCGGGGTGATGTCGCCCCACGCCTCGGTCCTTCTCGCCTCCACGTCCATGGCGGACACCTTACAACGAAGCTGAGCAAGCGCTTAGCGCTCCGGGATACTCAGAAGGCGGAGACCCCGGTGAGGGCTCGGCCGATGAGCAGCTTGTGGATCTGGCTGGTGCCCTCGTAGAGCGTCATGACGCGGGCGTCACGCAGCAGCTTTCCCGCCGGGAACTCGTCGATGTAGCCGTAGCCGCCGAAGACCTGCAGGGCGTTGTTGGCGCAGCGGACCGCCGCCTCGCTCGCGTACAGCTTCGCCACCGAGGACTCGGTGGCGAACGGCAATCCGCGGTCTATGCGGTCGGCGACCCGCCAGGTGAGCAGCCGGGCCGCGTCCACATCGACGGCGATGTCGGCTATCAACTCCTGCACAAGCTGGTGGCGGGCGATCGGCTTACCGAACTGCTCGCGCTCGCCCGCGTACGTCACCGCCGCGTCCAGGCAGGCCTGGGCGATGCCGACACACCCGGCAGCCACCGACATCCGTCCCTTGGCGAGCGCCGACATGGCGACCGAGAAGCCCTTGCCCTCGGGAGCGATCATCGCAGAGGCAGGGACGCGGACCTGGTCCAGGACGAGTTCGGCAGTGGCCTGACCGCGCAGCCCCAGCTTGCCGTGGATCTCGCGGCGGGTCAGTCCGGGCGTGTCGGCCGGCACCAGGAAGGCGCTGATGCCTTTGTGGCCCGGTTCGTCCCCCGTGCGGGCGAAGAGCAGGACGACATCGGCCCAGGTGCCGTTGGTAATGAACATCTTGGTGCCGCTGATGACATATGTGCCGCCGTCGCGCACCGCGCGGGTGGTGAGGTTGGCGGCGTCCGAACCGGTGCCGGGCTCGGTGAGACCGAAGCAGCCGACCGCCTCGCCGGCGCAGAGCCGTGGCAGCCACGCGTGCTTCTGCTCCGCGCTCCCCCATGCCGCTATCGACTTGGCGACAAGCCCCAGGGATACGGAGACGATTCCGCGCACCGAGGAATCGGCACGCCCGAGTTCCTCGGTAACGAGCACATATGCGAGGTGGTCGCCGCCGGAGCCGCCGTACTCCTCTGCAATGGTCAACCCCAGGAAGCCGAGCGCGCCCAGCTTCTTCACGATCCCCCGGTCCACGCTCTCCGCACGGTCCCAGGCGAGCGCGTTCGGGGTGATCTCACGGTCGGCGAAATCCCTGGCCAGCCGCTGGACTGCGGCCTGCTCCTCACTGAGCTCAAGGTTCACGGGGGCATCCCTCATAAATTAGCACTGCTAGTTTCAGATAGACGGCCCCTACTATGTGCCGCATGGCACGTCCCCGCAAGCCCTTGCTCAGCCGTGAGCGCATCGTCTCCGCCGCTCTGGCGCTCGTGGACGCCGAAGGGCTGCAATCGGTCTCCACGCGGCGGCTCGCGGCCGAACTCGGCGTGAGCGGGCCGTCGCTCTACAACCACTTCGCGACCAAGGACGAGATTCTCGACGCCGTCGCCGACACCGTCGTCGCCCAGGTCGACCTGTCGATGTTCGACGGTGGCCCGGACTGGCGCGCGGCGCTGCTGGGCTGGGGCCGCTCCTACCGCGCGGCGCTCACCGCCCACCCCCACATCGTGCCCTTCCTCGCCCAGGGCCCGGGCCGGCGCCCGGCCGGACTGCGTATGGCCGATGCCGTCTTCGGCGGCATGACCGCCGCCGGCTGGCCGCCGGCCCACGCCACCCGCATCGGCGCCCTGATGCGGTACTTCGTCGCCGGATCAGCCCTCGGCTCCTTCGCCCGGGGCTTCGTCGACGACGCATCGGCCTACGACCCCGCCGACTACCCGCATCTCGGGCAGGCCCATCTGCTCGCCGACCATCAGCATCGGGTCGACGAGGGAGCGTTCGAGACCGGGCTGACGGCCCTCGTCGACGGGCTGGTGCTGCAATACCAGCGGCTGACCGCCATAGGCGGCTGAGACCCCCTGGGCGGGCGGGCCGCCCGCCCGCCCGGTGCCCGCGCTGCTGTCAGAAGACGATCAAGGCTCGGCCGCCGCGCCCCGCGAGCATCGCCTCGAAGGCCCCCGGGATGCCGTCGAGGCCGATCCGCTCGGTGACCAGCCCGCTCAGGTCCAGCCGGCCGGCCCGGACGTGCCCGGCGAGGACCGGGAGGTCGGCGGCCGGGTCACTGTTGCCGTAGACGCAGCCGGAGAGCGTACGGCCGAAGTAGAAGATTTCCAGGGCGGAGAAGGAGACGTGGTCGTCCTTGCCGCCGATGCCGACGACGGTGGTCCGGCCGCCCCGGCGGGTGGCGGACCAGGCGGTACGGATGGTGTCGGCGCGGCCGACGCATTCGATGGCGACATCGGAGCCATGGCCGCCGGTGAGCTTGCGGATGTGCCTGGCCGTGTCGGGCGAGGCGAGCAGGAAGTCGGTGGCTCCGGCGGCCCTGGCCAGCTCCTCCTTGTGGGGCGAGGCATCGACGGCGATGAGCGGGCCGGCGCCCGCGATACGGGCGGCCTGGAGGACGGAGAGCCCCACTCCCCCGGCGCCGAAGACGGCGACGGACTCGCCGGGCCGCACGGCGGCCGAGTGGTGCACGGCGCCGTATCCGGTGAGGACGGCGCAGCCGAGCAGAGCGGCGTCGGTGAGCGGAACGCCGTCGGGTAGGGGAAGCACCGCATTGGCCGGGACGACGGTCTCCTCGGCGAAGACCGCGGTGCCCAGGCCCGGGTAGAGCTCGCTGCCGTCGCGGGCGAGGGTGGCGTAGGGGGCGGTGGCGGCGGCGCCGGAGTTGGCGCAGAGCCAGGGTTCGGCGAGGCCGCAGAAGTGACAGCCGCCGCAGGAGGGGGCCCAGTTGAGGACGACGGGGTCGCCAGGGGCAACGGCGGTGACGCCCTCGCCGACAGAGGTGACGGTGCCGGCGCCCTCGTGACCGAGGACGGCCGGGACGGGCTGGCGGAGGGTGCCGTTGGAGAGGGAGAGGTCGGAGTGGCACACCCCGGCGGCGGCGAGGCGGACGCGCACCTGGCCGGGGCCGGGGGCCGGGATCTCGATCTCGGTGATCTCCAGCGGGGCGTTGACGGCGGACAGTACGGCGGCGCGGACCATGGCGGCTCTTTCCCGGTCAGAACTGCAGGGACTTGGTGTGGAGGTATTCCGTGAGGCCGTGGGCGCCGAGCTCGCGGCCGATGCCCGAATCTTTGTAGCCGCCGAAGGGGGCGAGGGGATTGAAGCGGCCGCCGTTGATATCGACCTGTCCGGTGTCCATGCGGCGGGCGAAGGCCGTGGCCGTGGCTTCGTCGGCGGCCCAGACGGCTCCGGCGAGGCCGTAGACGGTGCCGTTGGCGATGCGGAGGGCATCGGCCTCGTCCTCGTAGCGGATGACGCAGATGACAGGGCCGAAGATCTCCTCCTGGGCAATGGTCATACCAGGCGTGACATCCGCGAATACGGTGGGGCGGATGTAGTAGCCGGTGCTGCGGCCCTCGGGGGCGTCGGGGCCGCCGGCGACGAGGCGGGCGCCCTCCTCGATGCCGCGCCGGATGTAGCCGCGGACCCGGTCGCGCTGCCTGGCACTGACGACCGGGCCGAGGCGGTCGCCGCCGGGGACGTATTTCGCGGCGGCGGTGGCCGCGAGGGCGACGGCCTCGTCGTACTGCTCGGTATGAACGAGCATCCGGGTCCAGGCACTGCAGGTCTGGCCCGCGTTGGAGAAGACATTGGCGATGCCCACATTGACGGCCTTGGCGAGGTCCGCGCCGGGCAGGATCACATTGGCCGACTTGCCGCCGAGTTCGAGAGCGACGCGCTTGACGGCGGCACCCGCGGTGGCGGCGATCTGCCTGCCGACGGCGGTCGAACCGGTGAAGGACACCAGGTCGACGCCCTCGTGCCCGGCCAGCGCCTGGCCGGCGACCGGTCCACGGCCGGTGACCAGGTTGAACACTCCCGCGGGGAAGCCCGCTTCGTGCACCGCCTCGGCGAAGAGCCGGGCGACCAGCGGGGTGTCCTCGGCGGGCTTGAGGACGACCGTGCAGCCGGCGGCGAAAGCCGGGGCGGCCTTGGCGACGATCTGGTGCAGCGGATAGTTCCAGGGAGTGATCGCTCCGACGACGCCGACCGGTTCATGGAAGACGGTCGAATTGCCGATCTTCTCCTCGAACTCGTGACTCCCCAGCAACTCGGCGTACGAGCCGGCCACCGCCACCGGCAGATCGGCGTGGACCGCCCGGCTGAAGGCGGGCGGGGCGCCCAGCTCGGCGCTCACCGTGCCGGCGATCTCCTCGCGGCGGGCGGCGAGCGCGTCCCGGAGCGCGGCGATCCGGGCGGCCCGCTCGGCGGGCGCGGTGGCGGCCCAGCCGGGAAAGGCGGCACGGGCGGCCCGCACCGCCTCATCCACGTCCTGCGCGGTGCCCGCCGGGACGGTGGCGATCACCTGCTCGTCGGCCGGGTTGACCACCTCGATCCGCTCGTCTCCGGCGGCGGGCCGCCAGGCGCCGTCGATGTACATGCCGTCGTAGGCCTTCACTTCGTCCTCCCGAGCTTTGAGGAACCCCAAACTAGCGCCGATAGTTTTTTGTCCGCCAGGCGCCCTCGGCCAAGGCACTCCTCGATCCGGCGTCCCCGGTCCGGGACCGGTCAGGCCGGGGCGACCTGGACCGGGAAGCCGTTGAGGACGGCCGTGCCGGACAGCGGATCCAGCCGGCTGCCGTCGAGGAGCTGGTTGACGTTCACACCCGGCTCACGTGAGGCATGGGCCAGCCGGGTGCCGTCGCGGTGGTGGCCCCAGCCGTGCGGGAGGCTCACCACTCCGGGGCGGACGGCGTCGGTGATCTCGACGGGGACCTGGACTTCCCCGCCGTCGCCCTTGACCCGGGCGGGACCGCCATCGGTGAGGCCGAGCCGGGCGGCGTCCTCGGGGTGGACCTGGATCGTGCAGCGGTTGGTGCCGCCGGTGAGTGCCGGGACGTTGTGCATCCAGCTGTTGTTGGAGCGCAGATGGCGGCGGCCGACGAGGACCAGGCCGCCGTCGCGGTGGTCGCTCAGGGACCGGCGCAGCCGGGGTACGTCGGCCACGAGCGTGGCGGGGGCCAGCTCCACCTTGCCGGAGGCGGTGCGCAGCACCTCGGGGATCCGGGGCTTGAGCGGGCCGAGGTCGATGCCGTGCGGGTGAGCGAGGAGCCGTTCGAGGGTCAGGGCCGGTCCTGAACCGCTGGGGTCGGTGCCGAAGGCGTCGCCGTACGGGCCGAGGCGGAGCATCAGGTCGAGACGGCGCTCGTAGCCGGTACGGCCGGTGAGCCGGGCGGTGAGTTCGGCCGGATCGCGGCCGGCGACCGGGGAGTGCGGGTCGGCGGTCTCCTTGGCGAGGGTGGCGGCGATGGCCTGCTCGTCGACGACCGAGGCGTCGGCGTCCGGCCCCGCGCCGTACATGATCATGACGAGTGTGGCGAGGATCTCCGCCTCGTCCGGGCGGCCGTCGGCGAGCGGGAGCGGCGGCGGGGAGTAGCGGGCGTTGTCGCGGACGGAGAAGTTGGTGAAGGCGAAGTCGAAGTGAGCGCTCTGGGAGGGCGGGGGCGGGGGCAGGACGACGTGGGCGTGACGCGAGGTCTCGTTGAGGTAGGGATCCACACTGACCATGAAGCCGACCTGAGCCAGCGCCCGGTCGAGCCGTTCACCGTCGGGGGCGGACAGGACCGGGTTCCCGGCGATGGCGAGAAAGGCTCGCACCTGCCCTTCGCCGGGTGTCTCGATCTCCTCGGCGAGAGCAGCGGCGGGCAGCTCGGAGACGGTCTCGGGATGGCCGGAGACACGGCTGCGCCAGCGGCCGGTGGTGAAGCCCCTGCCGGGCTTGGGCGGACGGGGCGCCCGGCCCGTGGGCGAGAGCGGGAACATCACACCGCCGGGGCGGTCGAGATTGCCGGTCAGGGTGTTGATGACGTCGATGAGCCAGCTGCACAGGGTGCCGAACTCGACGGTGGTGCTGCCGATCCGCCCGTAGACGGCGGCCGAGGGGGCGGCGGCCAGTGCGCGGGCGAGGGTCCGGATGTCCTCGGCGGGGACATCGCAGTGGGCGGCCACCGCCTCGGGGCTGAAGGGCTCGGCGAGCGCGCGGACCTCTTCGACGCCGGTGACCTGCCCTTGGAGGCCGCCCAGGTCGGTCAGGCCCTCGCTGAACAGGACATTGACCATCGCGAAGAGCAGGGCCGCGTCGGTGCCGGGACGCGGGCGGATGTGCTGGTCGGCCAATTCGGCCGTCCGGGTGCGGGTGGGGTCGATGACGGTGAGCCGGCCGCCGCGCCCGCGCAGCGCCTTGAGCTTGCCGGGAAAGTCTGCGGCGGTGACCAGGCTGCCGTTGGAGACCAACGGGTTGGCGCCGATGATCACGAGGTGGTGGGTACGGTCCAGGTCCGGGACGGGGATCGCGAAGGCCTGGCCGAAGAGGAAACCGCAGGCGACCTGTTTGGGCATCTGGTCGAGGGTGCTGGCCGCGTAGATCTGGCGGGTGCCCAGGGCGCGGATGATCAGCGGCGGGTAAAGGCCGCCCGCGACGGTGTGCACATTGGGATTGCCGAGGTAGACGGCGACGGACTCCCCGCCGTGCTCCCGGATCACCCGGCCGAGGCCGGCGGCCACCGCCTCGTACGCCTCGGCCCAGCTCGCCTCCACCAGCCGGCCGTCCCGCCGCACCAGGGGGCGGCTCAGACGGTCGGGGTCGGTGTCCAGGGCGGGGAAGGAGGCGCCCTTGGGACAGACGAAACCCGCGCTGAAAACATCCTCCCGGTCACCGCGGGCATGCGTGACGCGGCCCTCGTCGATGGTCAGGGTGAGGCCGCAGGTGGCTTCGCACAGCGGGCAGATACGCAGGGCGGTACGGGTACTCATGGGCCCTCCCGGGGACGGCGGCGGCGCACGGTCGTATCCGAGATTACCGGCGAGTACCGACAATCGGTCCGTGGGTACGGCGGGGGTTGTCCACAGCCCGGTCCGAGGCTCTTGCCGGATCGATTCCTGTGGTTCAGCATAGGAATAGGTCGACGAGGGGAGCCGGTGATGATCAGCAGCGCCAGCCCGAAGGAACTCCTGTACTCACCCGGGTTCGGGAACGAGCACACCAGCGAGGCTGTCCCGGGCGCCCTGCCGGTCGGACGCAACTCCCCCCAGCACGTCATGGGCCTGGTCGAGGGCGCCTATGACGCCAGGGCGGAGGACTTCGTCCCTGGCGGCGCCTCGCTTCACAACATGATGTCCGCGCACGGCCCGGACCGGATGACCTTCGACACGGCGAGCAGCGCCGACCTGATACCGCAGAAGGTCGATGATGGCCTGGCCTTCATGTTCGAGACGCGCTGGCCGGTCGTCCCGACCGCTTACGCGCTGGCGGCGGAGCACCAGCGGCCAGGGTACGACGAGGTGTGGCGGGGGCTCGAACGGCATTGGCACGGCCGGCCGTGACCGCCTTCGCGCCCGACTCTCTCGGCCTGAACCGCAAACTGCCCTTGTGGTACCAGGTGTCGCAGTCGCTGCGCGCCTCGATACTCAACCGCCAGGCGGATGCCTCTCTACGGCTGCCGACGGAGGATGCCCTGGCCGAGCACTACGGCGTGAGCGTGCTCACCATGCGGCAGGCGCTCAAGGAGCTGGAGGCGGAAGGGCTGATCAGCCGGCACCGGCGGCGCGGCACCTTCATCCAGCCGGCGGCACGGCGTGGCGCGCCGGTGCGGTTGCTGGGATCGGTGGACACGATCGTGGCCCTGCAGTCCGGTGACCGGACCGCGGTGCTCAGCCACGGGCCCGCGCCGGTACCGGTTGAGCTGGCCGAGCACTTCCCGGGGCTCACCGAGGTGACGACCTACCGGCGGCTGCGCTGCGACGAGGAGGGCATGGCGACCAACTGGGCGGAGAACTTCCTCCTTCCGGAGCTCGCCGACCGGATCGATCTGGCCGACCTCGCCCGCTGGCCGATGACCAAGGTGCTGCGCGATGTCCTGGGCGTCAGCATCAGCCGCATCACCGACACGGTTGAGGCGCGTCTCTCCGACCCGGAGACCGCGCGACTGCTCCAAGTTCCGCTGCTGAGCCCGATCCTGCACTACACGGGGGTGACCTATGACGGCACGGGCCGTGTGGTGGATGTCGTGCGCATCCACTACCGAGGTGACCGGTTCTCATTCACGGTCTCCCTGGAGGCCCCCTGAGCCGCATCAGTAGCATGCGGAAGGTGGGGAATGGTTCTACGGGTTCTGCGAGTTCTGCGGGTTCCGCCGCATCGGGCACAGAGAAGTACGGTGACGCGCCCGCGCTGACCGATCTGATGCCCTGGTCCGTCGCACCCCTGCGGCTCGGCCGGAGCTGGGTGCTCGCCCCCGACGCCGCGACGCTCACCGCCCGGTGGGAGCAGCTGGTGCAGGCCGGATCGGAGGCGGAACGAGAAGCGCTCTTCCATCCGACCAAGGGCCGGACGCTGCACAGCGCTGTTGCGCAACTGCCCGGTCATCCGGCGCCGACGACCCGGCTCGCGCTGGAGAGCGGCCGCTGCCCGGAGCCGGTGCGGGTGCTGCATGGAGCCTTCGACCAGCAGTGGCTGATACCGGACCACCGGCTGATCGACACCGCCCGTCCGGAACTGTGGCGGGTCGCCGACGGGCAGCAGCAGATCTTCGCGGTCGAACAGGCAAGGATTCAGCAGAGCCCCGGGCCGCCGCTGGTGTTCTCCGCGCTGCTGCCGGACGGTCATGCGCCGGCCGGACGCCCGGGCCGGATCCGGCCCCTCTTCCGGCGCCCCGGCGGTCTGGACCCGAACCTGGCGCCGGGATTGCGGGAGCATCTCGCGGACCGGCTGGGCCTGCCAGTCGCGCCCGGGGACATCCTCGCCTGGACGGCGGTCGCGGCCCGCCATTCCCCTGCCGGCCGCGACGTGCCGCTCACTGCCGACCCCGGGCTGTGGGCGGAGGGGGTTGCCCTGGGGCACCACACTCTCCAGCTCCACACCCGCACCGGGAATCCGCGGCTGCCGGGTGGCAAGCGCCCCTATGTACGGGCAGTGATCCCCGATGCCCCCGCCGGTCTGGGCTATGACCCCGAAGAGGAGGCACTGCACCTCGGCACCGGGCGTATCGCCCCTGTGCCGGCCGCGGTCTGGGAGTTCCACGCGGGTGGTACCCGCGTGCTGGAGACATGGTTCGAACGGCGGGCGGCGTCAAGGAGCTGGCCGCGCACCTGGACCTCGGAACTGCTGGAGCTGATTACCGTACTGGCACTGCTAGCCGAGACGCGCCCTCAGCGGCGCCGGATCATCAGGCGGCTGGCCGAGGGCCCCCGCATCGACGCTGCCGGGTTGCGCGCCGCGGGGGTGCTGCCGGTCCCGGAGGGAGCACGACAGCCCGCCTCCGTACTGGACCACCGCGAGGAGGGTCCTGGAGGACAGTTCGCCCTCCTGTGAGCACACCGACGCGCTGCCCCCAGGGCACAACGCGGTGCCGGGACGGTGTGCTCACCCCGGATCCATAAGAACGTAACCGCCGGTCAGCTCGTCAGCCGCGGCTGCCGAACAGCGAGCGGCGCAGCCGCCGCAGTGGCGCGAACAGCGACATACGAGCACCACGGCTGGCGGTGGTGCTTTCGGTGTCGCGCTGGGTCAGCTCACGCATCAGCAGCGTGGCCTCCTCCGTCTCGCGCTGTGGCAGGGCAGGCCCGGCCAGTATCGCGAGATGGCGGTCCACACGCGCGCTGGAGGCGCTGCTCCCGCAGTTGATGGCAGGCACTCGTGGCCTGCTCCGCATTGCTATCTGTTCCATGACACTCCCCACCCGTACTAGGGCACCCGGCCCGGGCAGGTTAACCCTATCGCTCCTCCCCGTCACTCGCGCATCCCCTGCACCGGATTCACCTGTACGTCAAGGGTGTTGACACTTATGCCCCCAATCCCGAACCCGCGAGCGGAAGTTGGGTCACGGGTTCGGTCGTCGGCTGTGCCGATCCTCCATCCGGCTCAATAGTCACCGCCAATACCGCAGAGCCGTCGGCGAGTGCGGTGGCGACCAGCGGACCGCTGGTCCCGGTCGCCGAGTCCATCGACAGCAGCCCGACCGACCGGACGGTACGCTGCTGCCCCTGGCCGGCCGGCGGGTCCATCAGCCACAACTGGTACACCCGCCCCTGCGGCGGGGTGGCCAGCCCGTGCGCGGTCACCACGGCACGGCGGAGCCCCGGAGAGACGATCGCGGTGATCCCCTTCGCGCTCACGGTCTTCGCGTCCGCGGCGGCCAGCACCTGGTTGACCGCCCGCGCGGCCGTCCGCTGCTGTTCGAGCTCCGCGTCCGTACGGGCCAGCAGCACCCCGAGGGCGGCCGCCGCCACCAGGCTCGCGACGGCCAGGCCCGCGGTCAGCCGCACCGCGAAGCGCCGCTGCGGCCTGGCCCGTGATCCCAGCCTGGCACCGGCCCCACGCGCGGCGCCCCGGGCCCGGGCCCGTACCGCCGACCGGGCCGACACAGCCGGCCGGGCCGGGACGAGCGGCGGCTCCTGGGCGGTGGTCCGCACCGCCATCAGCACCCGTTCCCGCAGCCGGTCCGGCGGGAGCACCGCCGCGGCGCACCCGAGCCGCACGGCGTCCTGCGACAGGAGCCGCACCTGCTCCTCGCATTCGGGGCACTCCGGCAGATGTCGCTCGAACCGGCGCAGTTCGCGCGGTTCCAACGCGTCCAGGGCGTAGGCCGCCGCCAGTTCGTGCATAGCGCTCTTTCCCATACCGGTTCTCATACCGGGCTCCCCAGACATTCACGCAGCCGCGTCAGGCCGTCGCGCATACGGGTCTTGACCGTGCCGAGCGGTACGGAGAGAAGAGTCGCGACCTCGCGATAGGTGTAGCCGTCGTAGTACGCCAGGGTGACCGACTGCCGCTGCAGATCAGTGAGCCGCCCCAGGCAGCGGCGTACCCACTCGCGCTCCAAATTACCCTCGACCGCCTCGGCGACCTGGTCAAAGGCGGGCCCCTCCATGCGCTGCCCTACCCGCAACTCGCGTTCACCGGCGGCGCGGGCCGAGCGTACCCGGTCAACGGCGCGCCGGTGGGCGAGAGTGAGTATCCAGGCAAGGGCGGTGCCGCGCCCCGAGTCGTAACGGGTGGCGCTGCGCCAGACGTCGAGCATCACTTCCTGAGCCACCTCCTCGGTCTGCGCGGGATCGCGCAGCACCCGTCGTACAAGCCCGTAAACGGGCCCGGCCACCAGACCGTACAGCTCCTCGAACGCCTGCTGGTCGCCTCTCGCGACGAGCGGGAGCAGCCGGTCCGCTTCCTTGCCGTCCTGATCCACCCTGCCTCCATGTCAGTGGCCAGCCATTCTTCCGGCAGCCGCAAAGTCCTTCAGACGTTCGATACGAAGAATCGGCGCGGATTCCCCAAAACAATTTCCGGACCCGACCAATCCGCGGCCGTTCCGGCTCCGAACACCCCTCGCAGGCACCGCTTCCGGCAGGGGGGCGGCACTCACCGAAGGACGAAGGACCGACGCGATGACCGCAATCTTCAGGGGCAGGCTCAGGCCGCGGTTCAGGGCGACCAGGAGGATCGCACTGCTGGCAGCCGGCACGCTGGCCACCGGGGTACTCGCCAGTGCGGGCGTCGCCGGCCTCCAGCCGGGGACGGCGGAAGCCTCCAGCCACCGGGAGGCCCCGCTGATCTCGGGCCAGCCGCAGTTCGACAACACGGACCTGTACGCGTTCGTCAGCCCCGACAAGCCGGACACCACCACGCTGGTGGCCAACTGGATCCCGTTCGAGGAGCCCGGGGGCGGCCCGAACTTCTACAAGTTCGCCGAGGACGGCCAGTACGACATCCACATCGACAACGACGGCGACGGCAAGAGCGACTACATCTACCGCTGGACCTTCAAGGACCACACCCGCAGCGGCGACACCTTCCTCTACAACACGGGCGTGGTCACCAGCCTCGACGACCCGGACCTCAACTTCATCCAGACGTACGACATCGATCTGCTGAAGATCAAGAAGGACCGGGTGGTCAAGAGGACCCGGATCGCCAAGAACCTGCCGGTCGCCCCGTCGAACGTCGGCCAGGCCTCCATGCCGAACTACGCGACCCTGCGCAGCCAGGCCGTCAAGGACATCGGCTACGGAACCACGGCCTTCGCCGGTCAGGCCGACGACCCGTTCTTCGCCGACCTGCGGGTCTTCGACCTGCTCTACGGCGGCAACCTGTCCGAGGTCGGCAATGACACCCTCAAGGGCTACAACGTCAACACTGTCGCCCTGCAGGTGCCCACCAAGTACATCGTGGAATCCTCGAAGCAGCCCATTCTGGGCATCTGGTCCACCACCCAGAAGAAGGACTCCTACGGCGACTACGTCCAGGTCTCGCGGCTCGGCAACCCTCTGGTCAACGAGGTCATCAACCCGCTGAAGGACAAGGACAAGTTCAACGCCTCCCAGCCCTGGTACGACGCGCAGTTCCTCAAGAACGTCACCAACCCCGAACTGCCCAAGCTGATAGAGGCGATCTACAAGATCCCGGCCCCGTCCGAGCCCCGTAACGACCTGGTGTCGGTGTTCCTGACCGGCGTCAAGGGCCTCAACCAGCCGCCGTACGTACGCCCGGCGGAAGAACTGCGGCTCAACACCTCGATCGCGCCGACCGCCAAGCCCAAGCGGCTCGGTGTCCTCGACGGCGACAACGCCGGCTTCCCCAACGGGCGCAGGCTCACCGATGACGTCCTCGACATCGCCCTCCAGACCGTCGAGGGCGAGCTGGTCGGCAGCAAGAACGACCTCGGCGACGCGGTAGACGCCAACGACGTGTCGTTCGAGAAGAGCTTCCCGTACATCGGCGAGCCCAACTCCGGCTCCCATGGCGCGCTCGCCAAGGGCACCACCACCAGCAGCAGCGGTACGTCGGGCAAGTCGGCCCTGACCGGTACCGCCTTCAACCCCGGCATCGCCGCGGGGACCAGCTCCAACAGCAACACGGTCCTGATCGCCTCCATCGCCTCCGGCGGCGTGGGCGTGCTCCTGATCGGCTCCGCCCTGGCCTGGTGGCGCATGCGCCGCAGCACCCCCTACCACCGGGCTTGACCCCAAGAACCGGGCGCGGCCGCGTGAATCCCCCACGGCCCGGCCGCGCCCGCCCCGCCGCCGGCACGTGACTACCCCCTCGTCCCGGGCCGGCGGCAGAGGGCCTGTCCGGCGCTCCCGGGCAGGCCCTCCACTCCGTACCAACACCCATCCCCCGCCTCCGCGGCGGTCCTCTCAGAGAGGCAGAGACCATGTCGAGCTCTCCCGGCCAGGAGACACCGGTCGCCGACCCGGTCCGGCCGCCGACCGTCGAACCGACCGTCAAGGTGACGCGGCGGTGGTTCCGGGCCGCAGCCGTGTCCGTGACGCTGGCGGTGGCGTTCACCACCGTGGCGCTCGCACTTGGCTCGTCCTCGCACGGCTCGTCCACGACCCGGGCGGCCGTGGCCGCCGAAGTGCCGCTGGCCCAGCTGAGCAACAGCAACCTCGCGACCACCATCGCCGCCCTCCAGGCCGAACTGCGGTCCCAGCCCATGGACTACGGCAGCTGGGCCACCCTCGGCGCGGCCTACATCGAACAGGCCCGCACCACAGGCGACCCGACCCGCTATCCCCAGGCCGAGGAGGCATTCGCCCGCTCCATGAAGATCCGGCCGAACGACAACGACGCCGCCCTCGCCGGGCGGGCCGCCCTCGCCGCCGCCCGCCACGACTTCACCGTGGCCCTGCGCTACGCCGATCAGGCCCTCGCCATCAACGCCTACAGCGAGCGCGGCCTCGCCATCCGCATTGACGCCCTCGTCGAACTCGGCCGGTACGACGACGCCTACGCCGCCGCCAAGCACGCCGACGCCACCCGCCCCGGCATCCCGATCTTCACCCGCCTCGCCTACGTCACAGAACTGCGCGGCGACCCGGCCGGCGCCAAACGCATCCTCGTGCAAGCCCTCGACTCCGCCACCGCCGTCGGTGACATCTCCTACGTCTCCACCGCGCTCGGCAATCTCGCCTGGGCCCAGGGCGAGTACAGTGCCGCCCTCGGCCACTTCGCCACAGCGCTGCGCGCCACACCCTCTTACCTGCCGGCGATCGAGGGCCGCGGCCGTACGTACGCCGCGCGCGGCGACCTCGACGCCGCCGCGCACGACCTCGGCGAGGTCGTGCGCCGCTACCCGCTGCCTGCGGAGCTCGCCGCCCTCGGCGAGGTCTACGAGGCGAAGGGTGACCACGACCGGGCCGACCAGCAGTACAGCGTCGTCAGCACCTGGATCAAGCTGGCCCGCGCCAACGGCGTCGCCACCGACCTGGACACCGCGCTGGTCGCGGCCGACCACGGCGACCCGAAGGAGGCCCTCGACGCCGCCCGCGCCGAGTGGCAGCGCCGCCACAGCGTCCACACCGCGGACGCCCTGGCCTGGTCGCTGCATGTCAACGGGCGCGACCGCGAGGCACTTCCGTACGCCAAGCGCGCGCTCGCGCCCGGGTACCGCAACGCGACCTTCCTCTACCACCGCGGCATGATCCAGCGGGCCCTCGGCAACCGTGCCGCCGCCCGCCGCGACCTCGCCGCGGCGCTCAAGCTGAACCCGGGATTCTCCCCGACCGGCGCGAAGGCCGCGCGGGCCGCGCTCAAGGCCCTGGGCGGCGCGCGATGAGCTCTGCGCTCGGCGACGCGCCGTCCCGCCGCTGGGCCCGGCCTCCCCGGCCCGCCCCTTCCCAAAACCAGGGCTCTGCCCCGGGCCCCGGTGTTCATGTGCGGGCCGGTGGCCGGGTTGTGCCCACCCTCCCCCAGCTACCTCCCCCAGCCTTCGGCCGGGAGGTGCCCCCAGGAGGTGCCCCCGTCTCGCTCCGCTCGGCCCTGCGGAACGCCTGCCCACAACATCGGCCAAATCCAGCCCGCCCGGCGTTTGAGGACCTGGGGTCTCCCCACGCCCGCAGAGCGTAAGGGGCGGGCCTGGGGGCGGAGCCCCCACGCGGCGCCAGCCGCATACCGGCCGCAGCCGGGAAGGGGCGGGGAGGGGAAAGCGCCGCAGGCGCCGGGCCCGCGAGCCGCCGGAGCACGGGCACATACTTCCGCTGAGGAGAACCGATCATGATTCGACGCAGGATCGCCGCGGGCGGAGCCGTCGCGGCGGCTGCGGCAGCACTCGTGCTACTGCCCGCCGGGGCTGCCAGCGCCCACCCGCTGGGCAATTTCACCGTCAACCGGTACGACGGGCTGGTGGCCGCACCCGGAAAGCTGCGGATCGACCATGTGGAGGACCTGGCGGAGATCCCGGCCGCGCAGGCGAAGCCACTGGTCGACGCGGACAGGGACGGGAAGATGACGGGGGGTGAGTTGACGGCGTGGGCGAAAACGCGGTGCGAGGCCGCCGTGCGGGGCGGCCGGCTGACGGTGGACGGCAAGCCGGAACGCCCGGTGACGGAGGCGGCGACGGCAGCGGTGCGGCCGGGGCAGGCCGGCCTGCCGACGTTGCGGGTGGAGTGCCGGCTGACGGCCAAGCTGCCGCGCGGGGAGCGGACATCGGTCGCGTACACGCCTGCGGACATCGGGACGGGCCCGGGGTGGCGGGAGATCACCGCACGCGGAGACCGGATGACGCTCAGCGGTTCGGACGTACCGGAGAAGTCGCTGTCGCGGCGGCTGACCTCGTATCCCCGCGATCTCCTGTCCTCCCCGGACAACATACGCTCCGCGACCCTGCGTGCCGCCCCCGGCGGCCCCGCGCTCGCCGACGATGGCACCGGGACGCAGACGCCCGCCGCCGGTATCCTGCCGCGTGGCACGGACCGTTGGACGCAGGCCCTCACCGGTCTGGTCGCCCGGCACCACCTGACGTTCGGCTTCGCGATCCTTGCCCTCGGTACGGCACTGATCCTTGGCGCGATGCACGCCTTGGCGCCGGGGCACGGCAAGACCATGATGGCCGCGGCCGCGGCAGCCGGCGGCCGCCGTTCGCGGCGCGACATGTTCGCCCTCGGCGCTTCGGTGACCGCCACACACACCATGGGAGTCTTCGCCCTGGGGGCCCTCGTCACCGCCGGCTCGGCGGCGGCGCCATCGGTCATCGCCTGGCTCGGCATCGCCAGCGGCGTCCTCGTCGCGTTCGCGGGCGCCATACTTCTGCGCCGAGCCTGGCGGTTGCGCGACCAACCACACAGTCACGGGCACGACCACGGACACGACCACGGGCACAGCCACGGCCACGGCCACCCGCACGCGCACCCGCACCCGCACCCGCACGGACCTACTGCGGAACCCCATGACCGCGTGCTCGTCTCCGCGTCGGCCACATCGGCCGCATCGGCGCACAGCACGAAGACGGTCCTGACCTCCGAACAGCCAGAGCCCGAAACGAGCGCTCCGGCCCCTCACGATCACCCGCACCCGCACACCCACCCGCACCCCCGTCCGCACGCTCACAGCCATTCCGCCGGCCCCACCCTCCGCGGCACCATCCTGCTCGGGTTCGCCGGGGGGCTGGTACCGAGCCCGTCGGCAGTGGTGGTGCTGGTCGGGGCGGCGGCCCTGGGGCAGGCATGGTTCGGGTTCCTGCTGGTGCTGGCGTACGGGGCGGGGCTGGCGCTGACGCTGACGGCAGCTGGGTTCCTGGTCGTACGGGTCGGGGAGCGGGTCGCGCGGCGCACCCGGGAGAGGGCGCAGGGGCGGCTGCTGACGCTGGCCCACCGGTTGGCGCCGTTGAGCACCGCGGCGGTGGTTCTGGCGCTGGGGTGCGGGCTGGTGCTGCGCGGGGTGGCGACGACGCTTGGCTGATGGTGTGGGAGGAAACCTGTCGAATCGATCCGGGACGGACGGATGGGGGGTGCCGATGCCAACACGGATCGTCGCGGGGCGGTACCGGCTGCTCAGCGAGCTCGGCCGGGGTGGCATGGGCGTGGTGTGGGGGGCGCTGGACGAGGTGCTCGGCCGCGAGGTCGCGGTGAAGGAGGTACGGGCCCCGGCGGGGCTCGACGAGCACGGAGTGCGGCAGCTCTATGCCCGGTTGGAGCAGGAGGGCCGAGCGGCGGCCCGCGTCGAACACCCCAACGTGATCACGGTGTACGACGTGGCGATGGCCGAGGGCAGCCCGTGGATCGTGATGGAGCTGGTCCGCGGGCTGACTCTGTCGGACGTGCTGAGCGCCGAGGGGCCGTTGGAACCGCGCCGGGCCGCGCAGATCTGCGGGCGGGTGCTGGCGGGCCTGCGCGCGGCGCACGAGAAAGGCGTACTGCACCGGGATGTGAAACCGGGAAATGTGCTGATCGGCGATGACGGCCGAGTGGTGCTCACCGACTTCGGGATCGCGACGTTCGAGGGCAGCTCGGCCCTGACCCGTACTGGGGAACTGGTCGGCTCGCCGGAGTTCCTGCCGCCCGAGCGGGCGTTGGGGCGTACTCCGGGGCCGGAGTCGGACTTGTGGTCACTGGGGGTGCTGCTCTTTGTGTCGGTGGAAGGGGATTCGCCGTTCCACCGCGACACGGCGCTGAGCACGATGCGCGCGGTGGTGGAGGAGGAACCACCGGTCCCGCGCCGGGCGAAACCGCTCGTCCCCGTGCTGGAGGGGCTGCTGCGCAAGGATCCGGCGCGGCGCCTGAGCGGCTGGGAGGCCCAGCGGATTCTGGACGAGGTGGCAGCGGGCCGCACTCCTTACTCCGCGCCGACCGTCGTCGGGATCCGGGCGCCGGCGGCACCGTTCACTCCGCCGTCGGCGCGCGCGCACGCGTCGCCGGCCGCCGCTGCCAGGGCCATCACCGCGCGCGGTCGGCGGAAGCGCCCCCGCCGGGCGGTGGCCGCGATGGCGGCGGGCGTTCTGGCTCTGCTGCTGGCGGCGGGCGGCATCGCATGGGTGCTGACGCACAACGGTGGCGGAGGCCGGTCGGTGAACGGCACCGGGACCGTGGTCGGCGGCGGTGCGGCGACGACAACTGGGCCGTCGACGACGACCGGCGATGGCGGGAGTTCGGACCCGGGGTGGAAGACCGCCGGTTTCCCCACGGGCGGGGCGAAGAGCCGGACGGTCGCCCACACCGAGCTGTCGTACCTTTCGGACTGCGAAGCGCCTCCGTCGACGTACGGATCGACGGAGACGACATCGCCGTACCGCGGCTGCGCTATACCGCCGCGCTGAACACGGGCAGGTAGCCCCCGGACTGGCCGGACGCGGTCGGGTGATAGGACTCGTAGGACGGCAAGGTCAGGCTGTGCAGCCACGCGGAGCCTGAGCAGAGTTCATGGCCGGTGAAGGTGGTCCGTACGTCGCCGAAGGCGTAGCCGTGGTCGGCGGCGCGCTTGGCGAGGACGGTGTCAAGGAGGTCGGCGGCGTCATTGATGGCGGCCCGCTTCGTCTCGCTGAGGCCGATGCAGATGGTGCCGAGCTTGTAGAAACGGGGGTAGCCGATGACGACGACATGGGCGTTGGGCGCCTTGGCGCTGATGGCGTCGTAGACCGCGTCGAGCCTGCCGGGCAGGGTGTTGGTGGCGTAGTCGGTGGCGGTGGCGATGCGGGCGAGGCAGGTGCTGTCGGAGTCGAGCACACAGGTGCTGATGACGTCGGAGAAACCGGCGTCATTGCCACCGATGCTGATGCTGACCAGGGTGGTGGCGGTGCTGAGCGGACCGAGTTGACTGTTGATCACATCGGTGGTCGTGGCGCCGGAACAAGCGGTGAAAGAGTACCCGGACGGGTTATGCGCGGCGGCCCACAAGGCGGGGTACGCCTTGCTGCTGCGGTAGCAGGTACCGCTGGAGCTGTCGTAGCTCCCGGAGCCGACCCCGGCGGAGTAGGAGTCTCCGAGGGCCGCATACACGGGCCCTGCGGCATGTGCCGGGCTCACGCCGAAGACGGCGAGAGCGGCGGTGAGGAGCAGCGCGGATGCGGCTGGCATGAATCGGGACAGTCTCATGAAACCTCCCATAGCAGGATCTCTGCCGGATCTTTCGTACCAAGGAGTAACCGTTTCGGGAAGTGTTCATGCCAAAACTCGGCATGGACGGCACTTGTGCCCATGCGGCCGGACCGAAGATTTCGGTTCTATGACAGGGATATGACATCTAGTCAGACCCCTTGATCTACGCCCGTAGATAGGCGAATCTTTAGCTCATCGAGAGCAGAGCCAAAGCTCCCGTAGACGTGCGCCATACCGTGCGCACACCCCCCACTTGAGCGCGCGCACCACAGCGCGCCACCGATCGAGGAGGACTCCCTCGCGATGGCAGTGATGCGTTCCACCCAGCGCAAGATCGCCGCGACGGTCGTCGCAACGGCCGCCGTAGCAGCACTCGGTGCCGGCACCGCTCTCCCCGCCCATGCCGCACCGGCCACAGGGAAGATCCTGCACGCCGGCTCCCCCACCGCGGTCAAGGGCAGTTACATCGTCACCCTGAAGAAGACGGCCGGGTTCAAGGCCGCCTCCACCCAGGGCAAGACCCTGGTCGCCAACTACGGCGGCACGGTCAAGAAGACCTACAGATCGGCGCTGAACGGCTACGCGGCCAAGCTCAGCACCTTCGAGGCCAAGCGGCTCGCGGCCGACCCCTCGGTCGCTTCCGTCGAGCAGGACCAGGTGGTCCACGCCGACGCGACCCAGTCGAGCGCCCCTTGGGGCCTGGACCGGATCGACCAGGCCAGCCTGCCGCTGAGCGGTACCTACACCTACCCGGACACCGCGGGCAGCGGTGTGACGGCCTATGTCATCGACACCGGCGTACGGATCACTCACTCACAGATCAGCGGGCGGGCGTCCTACGGCTACGACGCCGTGGACGGAGACACCACCGCGAGTGACGGCAACGGTCATGGCACTCACGTCGCCACGACCATCGCCGGTACGACCTACGGCGTGGCCAAGGCCGCCAAGATAGTGGCGGTCCGGGTGCTCGACAATTCCGGCTCCGGCACCACCGCCGGAGTCATCGCCGGCATCGACTGGGTGACCTCGAACCACACCACCCCGTCCGTCGCCAACATGTCCCTCGGCGGCAGCGCCAGCACCTCCCTGGACACCGCGGTCGCGAACTCCATCTCCTCCGGCGTGACCTACGCCATCGCGGCCGGAAATTCCAGCGCCAACGCGGCCAACTACTCCCCCGCCCGGGTCAGCACCGCGATCACCGTCGGCGCCACCGCCAGCGCCGACGCCAAGGCCAGCTACTCCAACTACGGCTCGACCGTTGACATCTTCGCTCCCGGATCGTCGATCCTCGCGGGCTACAACACCAGCGACACCGCGACGGCGACCCTCTCCGGCACCTCCATGGCCACCCCGCACGTCGCGGGCGCGGCAGCCGTCTACCTCGCGGGCCACACCAGCGCCACCCCGGCCACGGTCGCCAGCGCGCTGGTCGCCGGAGCCACGTCCAATGTGCTCACCAGCGTCGGTACGGGTTCACCGAACAAACTGCTGAAGATCGTGCAGTAGCGCGATGACTCCGGCAGCGCAGAACAGCACAACGCGCGGCTGAAACGCGGCCGTCGTCCCCGGTCAACCACCGGCGGACGACGGCTGTTTCCTTGACGCGGTCGCCGGGACTGCGCGACATTGAAGCTCTGCATCCGGCGTTTTTGGGGGGCCAAGTCGCCAATGCAACCAACTCGCGAAGACAACGAAGAGACCGAACAGGCTCAAGGGACCGGAGGAACCGGAGAAGACCTCAGACAGTCCTTCGGCAGGGAATCGCTGCTCCTGCGGGCAGGGGCAGCGGCCGGGGTCTGCGGGGCGGGAGCTGTGCTCGCCCTCGCGGACATCGCCTCACCCGTACGGGCGCCGTTCACCTTCTTCTTCCTCCTCATGGCACCGGCTACCGCGCTCGCCGCCGTCCTGCTAAACCTCGACCCGCTGAGCCGTGCCGTGGTCGCGACCGGGACGGCCGTGGCGATGGACCTGCTGGTCGCCCAGGGAATGCTCGCCCTGCACATGTGGTCCATACGCGGCGGGGTCGCGGTCGTCGCTGCAGTGAGCGCCGTACTGTTCCTGCTGCCGCTCGCCGGGAGGGCGTACGGCCGGTCCGGGAGAAGGCGAACGCCCTGAGTTGAGATCACCGGGGTGGAGGTGCCCGGAACAACCGGTTTTTTGGACAGTTCATCAAGGGGAACCAGGGAAAACCAGTGGGCGGAAGTGGCCCCTGTGCCGGATCATCGACGCCATGTCCGACGCATCCGTCAACCCGAGGAGGCCCGTGCCGCAGAAGCCGCCGAACTCGCCCAACTCGCCCACCTCGCAGACTCCACCGCACCAGGTGCTCCCCATCCATCTCCGTCTCGACGACAGCGACTCGCCGGGCGATGTCATCGACGCCCTTTTCCTGAGTCGCTTCACCTCCGGCGAGCAGCCGTACTCGCGCGGCTCGTCACTGGACAGCGTCAAGGCCGGGCTGACCCTGCTGCCGCCGGACGCGACCGTGTTGCGCTCGGTCCGGGAGAAGAACCGCAGCTCGCTGCTCGCGGAGGGCGACGGCTGGACGATCCTGATCTCGCGCTGGAACCGGGGCGCCGATGTCACTGTGTCCTCGGTCAGTGACGAGCTCGCCGAGCGGGTGCTCGGGCAGTCCGTGGACGGCGCCGAGGACGAGCCGGAGCCGCAGTCCGACGAGGTCAGCATGGGCTTCTGGTATGTCTCGCCGCGGCGCGGCCCGCACCGCACCACCCGGCAGATCTCCGCCAAGACCTGGGCCGAGGTGCGCGGCAACTACACCGCGCCGGTCGCCGACGCCATGGACGGGCTGATGAAGCTCACTCCCGACGGCATCACCGGGCGGCTGATGCTCCTGCACGGCCCGCCGGGCACCGGGAAGACCTCCGCGCTGCGCACGCTGGCCCGGTCGTGGCGGAACTGGTGCCAGGTCGACTGCGTACTGGACCCGGAACGGCTCTTCACCGATGTCGGCTATCTGATGGACATCGCCATCGGAGAGGACGACGGGGCGTCAGGCGGCCGCTGGCGGCTGCTGCTGCTCGAGGACTGCGACGAGCTCATCCGCGGCCAGGCCAAGCACCAGACCGGCCAGGCTCTGTCGAGGCTGCTCAACCTGACGGACGGCCTGCTCGGCCAGGGGCGCAATGTCCTGGTCGGCATCACCACCAACGAGGACCTGGAGCGGCTCCACCCGGCCGTCGTCCGGCCCGGCCGCTGCCTGGCCCGCATCGAGGTCGGCCCGCTCACCCGCGGCGAGGCCACCGCCTGGCTCGGCACCTCCGAGGGCATCGCCCGCGAGGGTGCCACCCTCGCCCAGCTCTACGCCCTCCGGCGCGGCACCTCCCCCACCATCCCCTCGCCGACCTCGGCCGCCTCCTCGGACGGCCTCTACCTCTGACGCCGGCCGACGGCAACACCCTCGGGGGCACCTGGTCATTGGGGGGAGGGCGAGCCCCGCTCCGCCTGGCCGTACGCGACGCGCAGGGCGTCCTCGACAGCGGCGCGGGCGGCGGCCCGGTCCAGACCGAGCCGCTGGACACGCTGGGCGAACGCGGTCGCCGCGGCGGCGGCCTCACGGACGGCGGCATCGCCGGCGGCTGCGATGAAGGTGCCGTTGCGGCCGCGGGTCTCGATGACGCCGTCCGCTTCGAGGGCACGGTAGGCCTTGGCGACGGTGTTGGCCGCGAGACCCAGCTCCTCCGCGAGGCCCCGTACGGTCGGCAGCTTGTAGCCGACGGGCAGCGCGCCGGACCGGGCCTGGTCCGCGATCCGGGCGCGGAGCTGCTCGAAGGGGGCGGTGGCGGAGGCCGGGTCGATGGCGATCCTGAGGCTCACGATGGTTCTCCTGACGGGGCACGGCACATCGGCCGCCCTGGGGTCTGTCCGGTCAGGTCCGCGACCACGACAACGGGACGGCGCGGTCAGGACCGCCCGGATCATAGGCGATCGGATCCCCCGCCTCGTGGAGATGCAGCAGGAAGCACTGTCCGGCGCGGTAGGCGTCGATGCCGGCCCTGCAGTACGCGATCATGTCGTCGGGGAGCGGGTCGAGGGGGAACCAGCCGAGCTGGGAGCACTTGTGCGGTTCGCGGTTCTCCGGCTCGCCTCCGGTGCCCGGGGCGTGCCGGGCCTCGAAGAACCAGCCGACGCGGGTGTCGCCGCCCGGCGCACGGTGCTGCATGACGAGGGCGACCCTGACTTCCGCCGGATCCAGGGTGACACCGATCTCCTCGTACGCCTCGCGGATCATCGCGGCGCGCACGTCCTCGCCGGCCTCCACATGACCGGACGGAGCATTGAGCAGCCCGTCTCCGTAACCGGTGCCGGCCCGGCGGCCGAGCAGGATGTCGCCGCCGCGGCGGAGGATGAGGTGGACATCCACGATCTCGGCGTGCCGGCTGGGCGGGGCGGGCCGTACGACGGCCGCGTACCGCTCGTCATGGACCTCCCGCCCCCACAGGGCGGGGTCGTGTGCGAGCTGCTCGATCCGTACCTGTCCGCCCAGCGGCGCGGCCAACTCGGCGAGGGTGTCGGCGGAGATGCCCACCGGGTCGGCTTCGCCCCACCGGCCCTCGACAAGGACCAGCCGCCCGCCCCGCCGCAGCAGACCCGCCCAGCGGCGCAGCGCCTTCGCCGGGTCGGGCAGCGCCCACAGCACATGCCGGACCAGGACGGCATCGAACTCCCCGTCCCCGACCGGCGGTTCCACCGCGTCTCCGGCCAGCACCCGCGCGCCGGACCCCGCGAGCTTTTCGCGTGCCCGCGCCAGCATCCGCGGCGCCCGGTCGACCGCGGTGACACGGTGCCCCTGCCCGGCCGCGAGCAGGGCGACGGTGCCTGTGCCGCAGCCGAGGTCCAGCACATCGGACGGGGCGTCGGGCAGCCAGGCCAGCAGCCGGGCGGCCCATGCGGCCCGCACCCGCGGATCGCGCAGGCCGTGGTCCGGCTCGTCGTCGAAGTGGTCGGCTGCCACGTCCCAGTAGTCCTCGGTGTTCATGCTGTGATGGTGCCAGCCGCCACTGACAATGCCGTGTCCACCGCACACGCCCCGAGGCGGGTCAGCCCAGCCCCAGGCTGCGGTAGCGGGCCCGGCGCGCCGCCAGCCGGAACGCCTTGTCCTGGGTGCGCAGAGCGGCCAGTTCGGCACCGAGGATGTCTCCGAGGCGGACCAGAAACGGCTCCGGGGTCTCCTCGATGACGCGGTCGACGATCCGGTTGGCCAGCAGGTCCGCGGAGCGTACGCCCTGCCGGTCGGCGACCTCGTACGCTCGCTCGGTGGTCCGGTAGAGGATCGCCGAGGCGCCTTCGGGCGGCAGCGGGGAGAGCCAGGCGTGGCGCGCGGCCAGCACCCGGTCGGCGGGGAGGAGGGCGAGCGCACCACCGCCGGCGCCCTGGCCGAGCAGCAGGCACAAGGTTGGGGCGGGCAGGGTGACGAGGTCGGCGAGGGAACGGGCGATCTCCCCCGCCAGACCGCCCTCTTCGGCCTCCCGGGAAAGGGCGGCGCCCGCCGTGTCCACGACGGTGAGCAGCGGCAGGTCCAGCTCCGCCGCTATCCGCATCCCGCGCCGGGCCTCGCGCAGGCCGCCCGGCTGGATGCTGTTGAGCCGGTCGTGCCCGAGGACCACGCAGGGTGTCGGGCCGAACCGCGCGAGCGCGAGCAGCAGTCCGGGGTCCCGCTCCCCCGCCCCGGTGCCGCTGAGCAGGGTGACGTCGTGGGCCGCTTCCGCGAGCAGCCCTCGCAGTCCCGGGCGTCCGGGCAGCCGCGAGCGCCGGATGGACTCGGCGGTGGACGGCGTGGGTCCCGAGGCGCTGTCGGGCTCCGGCCCGGGCCCGTCGCAGGGAGCGGTGGCTCCGGCTCCGGCTCCGGCTCCGGACTGCTCGCCGCAGAGCACCCCGAGCGCGCGGGACGCGGCTTCCGCCAGCCGGTCGGCCGGGATGACGGCGTCCACGATGCCGTTCGCAAGCAGGTTCTCCGCGATCTGTACGCCGGGCGGGAACTCCTCGCCGTACAGCGCCTCGTGGACACGGGGTCCGAGGAAGCCGATCAGCGCGCCGGGTTCGGCGGCGGTGACATGGCCGAGCGAGCCCCAGGAGGCGAGTACGCCACCGGTGGTTGGGTGCCGCAGGTAGACCAGGTAGGGCAGACCGGCCGCCTTGTGGTCGGTGATCGCGGCCGCGACCTTGACCATCTGCAGGAAGGCGATCGTGCCCTCCTGCATGCGGGTGCCGCCGGAGGCCGGGAAGGCGAGCAGCGGCACCCGCTCGCGGGTGGCCCGCTCGATGGCCCGTACCAGCCGCTCCCCCGCCGCGACACCGATGGAGCCGCCGAGAAAACGGAATTCGCTCGCGACCACCGCGACTTCGCGGCCCCGGATCCGGCCCCTCGCCGGTGACCACTGACTCATCGAGTCCGGTACGGGCGCGGGCCCGCTCCAGGTCTGCCTGGTAGGCGGAGTCGTCGGGCGCGGCGGTGACGGGCTCGTCCCAGCTGTGCCAGGTCCCGGGGTCGACGACGGCCTCGATCAGCCGCAGGGCGGCGGGACGGGGGGTCGGTTCGGTCATGGGGCCACCCTGCCACGGGGGCGTTCTTATTCGGCGCTCAGTGGTCCCTTGACAACGGCATAAGCGCCGCGCCGGGCGCCCGTACCGTGCCTGACGTGCCGCCGCCGGCGCTCGTAGCGGTTTCTACCAGGTGGGCCGGATGGGCCCGTTCGGCGCGAGACGGGCCAGATCGTCGCGCAGGGCGCGCAGCCGGCGCTCGCCGATGGCGGCAACCCAGGGGCGTACGGCGTCGGTCGCGGCATCCTCGGCGGCGCGGGTGCAGTACCGGCCCCGGTCGGTGAGGACGACGAGGCGGGCGCGGGCGTCGTCGGGGTGGGGGCGACGCTCGGCGTAACCCTTGCGGACGAGTTCGTCGACGAGCTGGCTGGCGGCCTGGCGGGTGACGCCCAGGTGTTCGGCCAGCTCGGTGACGGTGGCTCCAGCCGCGGACATACGAGCGAAGGCGAAGCCATGGGCAGGACGCAGGTCGTCGAATCCGCGCGCGGCGACACCGTCGTCGATGGCGGCGACGAGCGCGCCGGCTGCGGCGAGCAAGGTAGCGGTCAGAGCCATGGCGTCTTCATCGTTCACGCGATCAGCTTGACACATTGAGCAAGTAGCTTGACCATATAGGCAGGCAACTTGCTCAAGTTGCCTGCCTATTACAGGAGGGGTTCCCATGCCCGCTGTCCGCACCGCCGAGGCCGTCGTCCATGAGGTGCACGGCGCCCGTTTCACGTCGTACGCCGCGCCCGCGCGCGGCAGCAAGGAGCTTTGCGCCTGGCGGCTGGAGGTCCCCGCGAACCTCACCGGCGTCGCTCACACCATCACCCGCGAGGAGGTGTTCCTGGTACTGAGCGGCTCGGTGCGGCTCAGCATCGACGGCAAGCCGCACACACTCACCCCCGGCGATGCCGCCATCGCCCCCGCGGGCTCCTCCGTCCGGCTCGACACCATGGACGAGCCGGCCGCTGCCTGGGTCACCACCAGCGTGGGCCTGGAGGGCATCCTCGCCGACGGCTCGCGCTTCGCGCCGCCATGGGTCAACTGACCGCCGACTGGCAGTCGGTCGCTGTGGCGTGCGCCGGGTCGAGGGCGTTCGCCGCCTCATGGAAGGCGATTCGGTCGGTGAGGCCGATGGCGACATGCTCGGAGAGGTCGAGCGGGCACAGATCCTGGAGCAGGACGTTGCGCACATCGGTGCCGGTCAGGAATTCGGAGGTGTACGGGGTGACGACTTCGTCGTAGCTGGTCGCTACGACGGTGTAATGGACCCCGGCGACAGTGTCACCGCCGGCGTTGAGCTTGAGCAGGAAGGCCGATCCGGCGACCTGGTCCGTCAGGCCCTGTGGGAGGGTTCCGGCGAGCGCCTCGGCGGCGCCGGGGAAATAGGGCAGCAGTTTGGTGAGCCCGTCGAGGGTGGTGCCGTGGTTGTCGGGGGCGAGGCCGACGAGGGCGTTCACCTTGGCGGCGCCACCAAGGAATTTGAGGTAGTAGCGCGGCATCATGCCGCCCTGTGAGTGGCCGACGATGTCCACCTTGGCCGTACCGGTGGCGGCCAGCACCTGGTCGACGTAGTCGGAGAGCTGCTGGGCCGAGCCGGCGATCGGGCCGAGCCCGTAGAAGACGGGCACTCCGTCCAGTTGGCCGTAGTCGAGGGAGAAGACGCAGTATCCGCGGGCGACCAAGTACGGGGCGAGGCCGAGCCAGTTGTCGGTGCCATTGCCGAGGGTGCCGTGCACGAGGACCACGGGGCGGGGATGGGCGACGGACGGGCGGCAGGAGAAGTCGTTCCAGCCGCTGGTGGTGGCGGCGTGGGCGGCGACAGCACCCGGCCCTGCGGTCATGGCGACCACCAGCGCACCGGCGCACACGAGGGATCGAAGGGATCCCAGCTTCAGGGGCAGCATCCTGTGAACTCCTTGCGGCTCTGAGTGGACTACAACTCAATGCCCAACTGTGATCCGGATCACAAGACACTTGTTCATACGTCAAATTACGCGCGAGTAGCAAAATGCGGAAGCCACGCGTCAGTAAAGAATTCTTCGCAGGTCAGGCCGCCGTGCCGGGCAGCGTGGCCGGGCGCACCGCCCCCGGCCCGAAGCGGGCCCGGGCACGGTCGGCGGCGGCCTCGATGCGGCGGGCCTTGTCGTCGCCGGGGTCGAAGGTGAGCTGCCGGGCGGCGAGTCCGGCGGCCGTGAGGCCCTCCGCGCGCAGCGATACGCCGCGTACGCGGGCGCGTTGCAGACCGAGCGAGGCATACAGCCGGTACGCGGTGTCGGTGAGGGCCACGGTGTGGCCGGTCGGCTCGGGGAGCATACGGGTACGGGTGGTCGTGGAGCGGTCGGCGTAGCGGACGGTGAGGGTCAGTGAGCGGGCGACCTGGCCCTCCGCGCGCAGCCGGGCGCCGAGTTCGTGGGTGAGGGAGAGCAGTGCCCTACGGTGGCGTACGGGGTCGAGCTCGTCGCGTCCGAAACGGCGGTCGCCGGCCATGGCGCGGGCGGGGGCGTTCGGGGTGACCGGGGCCGGGTCGATGCCGCGCGCCTGGTCGTGGACCCGGCGGCCGGCCGCCGCGCCGAGAATGCGTTGCAGCGTGCCGAGCGGGGTGGCCGCGATGCGGCCGACGGTGTCCAGCCCGTACGGGGCGAGTTGCCGCGCGGTCGCCGGTCCGACGCCGGGCAGCGCGGCGGCGGGTATGGCACCCAAGTCCTCCGGGGCGGTACGGACCGCACCCGGCGGCCTGCCCTGCGGGCCGTCGGGCAGGCCGCCGTCGTACACGGCCAGTCGGGCGAGCAGCGGATTGGCGCCGACGCCGATCGTGCAGTCGGCGCCATAGCGGGCCAGTGCCCGCACCCTGACCAGCGCGGCGAGTCCGGCGGCGTCACGGCCGAAGTAGCGCAGTGCGCCGCGCACATCCGCCAGGGCCGC
Organism: Actinacidiphila oryziradicis; assembly: GCF_005047355.1. Classification (GTDB taxonomy): domain Bacteria; phylum Actinomycetota; class Actinomycetes; order Streptomycetales; family Streptomycetaceae; genus Actinacidiphila; species Actinacidiphila oryziradicis. The sequence goes on along the minus strand of NZ_SUMC01000025.1, from coordinate 70,060 downwards.
GTCGGGCGGCAGCGCCTGGACGACGGGGGTGATCTCGTGGAGCAGGCCGAGGAGGCGGTCGTACATCTCCGCCCCGGCGTGGAAGCGCACGTACAGCACCCCGGGGGCGCTCGCTGTCCGGCGGCCGCCGAAGGCGTCCGCACCCGCACCCGCGCCACCGGTCATCCCGCGCTCCCCGGGCTGGAGTGCCACAGCTTGCGGCCGGTGGCAGCACGGTCCCCGGCGGGCTGGAGGTCCGCCCAGGGGTGCATCTCGTACCCGGTGGGCAGGTGGATCCGGCGACCGGCACCCGGGTCGGCGGCATCAGGCGCGCCGGGCGCGGCCAGTTCGGCGGCAACGTCCTCCAGGCCGCCTGTGCGACGCAGTTCGACAAGTTCGGCGAGGTTCCAGGCGGCGGCGCCGACGATGCTGAGACTCTGCGGACCGCGCCGCTGGACGACCCCGCGCACCAGCAGCAGCCAGGAGTGGAAGACGGTGTGGGCACAGGCGGCGTGGCTGTCGTCGAAGAAGGCACAGTCGACCAGGCCGGTGCCGTCATCGAGAGTGGTGAAGATGACGCGGCGGCCGGAACGGATCGGCGGGGTCTGGGTGGCGGCCTTCGCACCGGCCACGAGGACGGTCTGGCCGTGCCGTACCTCATGCAGCCGGCGCGCGGGGATGGCGCCGAGCTCTTCCAGGAACGCGAAGTGGTCGTCCATCAGGTGCCGGGAGGCGTCCATGCCGAGGACGCCGAGTTCGGCACCGAGCCGCTCGCCGGCGTCCATGTCGGGGAGGCCCGCCGGGGCTGCGGACCGCCCTTCGGCCAGCGGAAGCTGGCCGTCGGCACCGGCCGCCCGGCCCTGCCGGTGGAGCTCGGCGGCCTGGAGCAGCAGGTCGCGGCGGTTGACGCCGGGGGCGATGGCGTCCAGGGCGCCGACCTGGATGAGGCGTTCGGCGATGGCGCGGCCGGGACGGGCGCGCTGCCAGAAGTCCTGGAGCGAGGAGTACGGCTGCCCGGCGGCGATCCGCGTCGCCGTCTCCTCACTGATGCCGTGCACTTCGGAGAGGGCGAGCCGCAGCCCCCAGACCCCATCGGACACCAGTTCGATCAAATGAGCGGTGCCCGACCGGTTCACATCCAGCGGCAGCACCGGCACCCCGCGCCGCCGCGCGTCCGCGAGCAGCAGCCGCTTCGGGTACATACCCGGGTCATGGGTGAGCAGCCCGGCATAGAAAGCCGCCGGGTGGTGCGCCTTCAGCCACGCCGACTGGTACGTCGGCACGGCGAACGCCACCGCGTGCGCCTTGCAGAACCCGTATGCCCCGAAGGCCTCGACGATCTCCCATGTGTGCCGTACGACCTCCATCCCGTACCCCCGCTCGCGCGCCTGTGCCGCGAACCAGGCCCGCACCCGGCCCTGCCGTGCCGGGTCGGAGAGCGCGCGCCGCGCCTCGTCGGCCATCGCCCGGTCGCAGCCGGTCATGACACGGATAATCTCGATCAGCTGCTCATGGAAGACGACAACGCCATAGGTCTCCCGCAGCGTGTCCTCCAGGTCGGGGTGTGGATACCGCACCGGAGCGCGCCCGTGCCGCGCCTCTATGAAGGGCCGCACCATGTCAGCGGCGACCGGTCCCGGCCGGAAAAGCGATATGTCGACCACCAGGTCGTGGAAAGTACTCGGCTGCAGCCGCCCGACCAGGTCGCGCTGGCCCGGCGACTCGATCTGGAAGCAGCCGAGCGTCTCGGCGGACCGGATCAGCTCATACGTCGCCGGGTCCCCGGCGGGCACGGCGTCCAGGTCGATCCGCTCGCCCGTGACCCGCTCGACCTCGCTCAGCGCATACGCCATCGCGGACTGCATCCGTACGCCCAGCACATCGAGTTTGAGCAGCCCGAGATCCTCGACGTCCTCCTTGTCGAACTGCGACATCGGAAAGCCCTCGCCGCTGGTCGGCATCACCGGCGTACGGCCCAGCAGCCCGGCATCGGAGAGCAGCACCCCGCACGGGTGCATGGCGACCCCGCGCGGCAGCGCGTCCAGCGCCTCCACCAGCTCCCACAGCCGCCCATGGTCCTCGCCCGCGACCGCTTTCAGCTCGGGCAGCTCGGCGAGCGCGGCCCGGGCGTCGCGGGCCCGGATGTGCGGGAACGCCTTGGCGAGCCGGTCGATGGCCGCCGGGTCCATGCCGAGCGCGGCGCCCACGTCCCGGATGGCATGCCGCACCCGGTAGGTCTCGGGCATGGCGACTGCGGCGACCCGCTCGGCACCGAAGCGCGCGAAGATCGCGCGGTACACCTCCAGCCGGCGCGCCGACTCCACGTCGATGTCGATGTCGGGCAGCGCGCTGCGCCGCCCGGACAGGAAGCGCTCCATGAGCAGCCCGTGCTCGACGGGGTCTGCGCTCGCGATCCCCAGCAGGTGGTTGACCAGCGATCCGGCGCCCGAGCCCCGGGCCGCGACCCGGATCCCCATGCCGCGTACGTCATCGACCACCTGGGAGACGGTGAGGAAGTACGTCGCGAAGCCGAGCCTTTCGATGATGCGCAGCTCGTCGTCGAGCCGCCGCCAGTACTCCGGGTCCCCGTCGTGCCTCAGACGCACCATCCCGGCGGCGCACCGCGACCGCAGCACCCGGTCGGCGGTCCGGGCGCCCGCCCCGACCAGCTCCGGCTCGGGGAAGTGCACCTGCCCGATGCCGAGGTCGTCCTCGGGGTCCACCGCGCACCCGGCGGCCATCTCCTCGGTGGCCCGCAGCAGCCGGTGCGCCTCCCCGCGCCGGCCGCCCGCCGCCTCGGCGATCCGCTCGGCGGTACGGGCCATGTCGCCGGCACCCTTGAGCCAGCGCTCGCCGCTGTCCAGGGCTTCCGGCCTGGTCACGTCGATGGGCATCAGGCGGCGGGCCGCGTCCAGCACATCGGCCACCTCGCCCTGCCCGGGGTCGGCATACCGTACGGCGTTGGTCAGCACCGCCGTGACGCCCTGCTCAGCCGCGAAGCCCACCGTACGGGCGGCGAGCCGCAGCGACCCCGGCCCGGTGCCCTGGTTGCCGTGCCAGGCGGTCTCCAGGCGCAGCGCGTCCCCGTACACCTCGCGCCAGGGCCGCAGCAGCTTCGCCGCCCGGTCGGGGCGCCCGGCGGAGAGCGCCCTGCCGACCTCGGAGTCCGCCCCGAGCAGCACATACAGTCCGTCTCCGCTGCCGCTGCCGGCCAGGTCGCTCCAGCCGGTGCCGCCGTCCGTGTGCGCCGCGCTGACCAGCCGGCACAGCGCGCCCCACCCTGCCCCGTCGCGGGCCAGGAAGAGCGCTCGGTCCGCTGCCTCCGCCACGAACGCCCCTCCCTTCACCGGCGTCCGCCGCCGCCCCTCCCCCGGCCGCCCTGCGCCGTACGCCGCGGGCACCGCCACCCCCGCCCCGAACACCGGCCGCACCCCGGCCGCCACGCACGCCTTCGCGAACCTCACCACCCCGGCAACCGTGTCCCGGTCGGTCAGCGCCAGCGCGTCCATCCCGCGCTCCGCCGCACGCTCCGCCAGCCGTTCCGGGTGCGCCGCCCCGTACCGCAACGAGAAGCCGGAGACCGTGTGCAGATGCGTAAAGTCCGGCATACGCACCTCCTACTGTTCCCGCGGCTCACGCGCCCCCTCCGACCTGCCCTACCTGCGGGCCTCTCCTTCCACCATAGACCACTCCTCGAACATTAGTACGACCAAGCTCGCGGGGCTGAAGCCGGCGAAGTGAGCAGTCGACGGGCCGGCCCGGGAGCCAGCAAGCCCCCTGTCACCACGAGGGGGCGGCCACCCGGGGCTCAGCGTCCCGGAGGGCCGCCCCCTGGGGGTACTAGGGCCGGACAGGCCCTAAAACCCGGCAACAAGTTGTCAACCCGGCAGTACGGCCGCGAGCACGGCGCCCCGGGCCAGCAACTCCTCGTCGGCGCCCGGCAGACCGACGCACTGCAGCCCGAGTGGCAGCCCGTTCCGTGCCGCCCCGGCCGGCAGCGTCAGGGACGGCAGCCCGGCGCCGCTCCACGGCAGGCACATCACGCCCGACCCGGTGCTCGACAAGCCGCGCGGCGCCGGGCCGGTCGCCGAAGGAGCGAGCCAGAGGTCGATGCGAGCGTCGGACATCGCCGCCGTCAGCCGGTCGTGGAAGTCCTCGCGCTGCCGCAGCGCCTTCGCGTAGTCGTCGTGACCGATCGTCTGTCCCTGGCAGATCGCGGCGGCTGTCTGCTCCCGGTAGAGCTCCCCGAAGCGCGGAAACCACTCAGCGTGTGTCCGCGCGACCTCAAAACGATTGATGACATACAGACACTGGAAGATCTGCTCGAAGTCAGGCATCACCGGTATCCGGCGCACCGGGAAACCGGCCGCCCGCAATGACCCCACCTGCTCCTCGAACGCGTCCAACGCCTCGGCCCCGGCCCGTGCCAGATACGGGCCGTCCGGGACTCCGAGCACCGGTGGCCGGAGGCCCGGCCCCAGGGCCTGCCGCCAACCGTCGCACAGCACGCTCGCCGTGAGCGCCACGCCTGCCACGTCGGCGGCGAAAACCCCTACCGTGTCGAAGGACGGCGCGTTGGCGATCACCCCCTCCACCGGGATCCGCCCATGGGTCGGCCTGAAGCCGACCACCCCGCAGTACGCCGCCGGGCGGATCACCGAGCCCACCGTCTGCGTCCCGACCGCCAGCGGCACCATGCCCGCCGCGACGGCCGCCGCCGACCCGCTGCTCGAACCGCCGGGCGAGTGGGCGGGGTTGCGCGGATTGCGGGTCGGACCGGGCGCCGTCACCGCGAACTCCGCAGTGACCGTCTTGCCCGCCACCAGCGCCCCTGCTGCCCGCAGCCGGTCCACCAGCGGCGCCTGCGGCCCTGCGAACACCTCGGGCGGCAGGGCGGACCCGGCGCGCGTAGGCAGTCCGTCGACGCGGATGATGTCCTTCACACCAACGGGTACACCCTGCAGCGGAAGCCCTGCTCCCGGCACCGACCGCGCATCGCGCTCCAGGCGGTCCCGCCTGCCGGGCTCGGGCAGGAACGCCAGGATCTCCTGGTCGAGTTCGCCGATCCGGTCGCAGATCCGGGCCGCCTGTGCGAATGCGTTCTCCATGGCCTACGAGGTTAGGACTGCGCGAACACTCCGTTCAGCCAAGACTGCCAAGTCAAGCGGACCTTGTCCTGGTCCACGCCGTCAGCGAAGAGGTGGAGGGCTATCCCGATCGGCGCCCCGAAGGCGTTCCGGCCGAAGAAGCGGTACAGCCCTTCATCCGTTCGCAGGCCGATGAACTCCGGGGTGAGGTAGTCGACCACCACGTCCAGCGGCTCGATGCCCGGCAGCGTGACCCGCACCGAGTCGTCCTGGGCCACGTCGGCGCCGAGCCCGAGTTCGTCCCGCAGCACCTGGAAGGCGTCCGGCGCCTTCGAGGCGTCCGGTCCGTCGGTCGCCACATACGCCACCGGGCAGCGGCTGAAGTAGGTCAGGTACTGCCTGAGGGTATGGAGGTAGAAGTCGGTGTGCTTGTCGGCGCCGTCGTACTGGTTGTCCCAGTCGTCGCCGAAGATGCCGCTGTGAACGTAGCGGAACCAGGTCGTACCGCCGTCACGTCCTTCGATGACGTGCTCCAACTGGTTGAACCAGCCGTTCTCGCCCTCCACCCGGGTGACAAAATGGTGCGGCGGCTCCCAGACGGTCACAGTGCCGCCGAAGGCGGCCGCACCACCCTCTCGCGGCTCGAACTCCATCGGCCACAGCCAGCCTCCGGTGCCGGTCGTGATCGCGTCCCAGTACTCCTCGGGGGTGGTGTGCAGCTCGCCTTCGCGCTTGATCTCGAATTCCTTGGACATCTCTACCACTCCTTCTTCTTGAGGGTCTTCAACGGGGCGGCGATTGGCCTGGTGAAGCCGCGGAAAGCCGATTCGGCTCGGGCGTAACCATATGGACTGCCTCTCGTTCTACCTGACATACACGCCGCGTGCTGGAAATGCGCGCGGTCCCCGCCACTGGCATCGTGCTTCACCTGCGGTGACCGGTTCAGCGTCCGGCGGGGCAGCGATCCCAGGGTGTGCCCGACCCGAAAGAGCCGGGCACAGTCCAGACGCTGGCACCTCGTCACCGCCAGTGACGCCGCACACGGGCTCTGCCCAAGGATCGGCCCGGACTCGTCCGCGCTCGTCACCGCTTCCACCCCTCGGGGCCACGCGATGACCCAGGATCCTTAAGAGTTCCAGAGACGCTTGGGTGCAGGGCGACGACGAGGCGGTGCGGTCGGCCGCCTTCCGCCGTCTCGTCGTGGTACTTGCCGACCAGGGCAGCGAGGGTGCCGGTGAGCTCCTCGGCGAACGCGGCCCGGTCGGCGGCCGAGGCGAACCGGATCTCGCTGTCGATGGCGAACGTCGCCAGGCGCTGCCGGGCGGCGGTCGCGCCGGCTATGAGCCCGCCGACCTCCTGAACCAGCCGGGCCGCGAGAGCGAGCAGCCAGCGGGCGGACAGCTGGTCCGGGGCCCGGGAAGGGTCGGGGGCCACCTCGGGCAGCGCGGTCGGGGAGATCACATAGGACGCAGCGGTCGCCTGCAGTACGCGCTCCGTGCAATTCCCCTTGCGACGCTCCTCGACCAGCTCGACCAGGCCGTGCCGCTCCAGCGCCCTGAGGTGGTAATTGGCCTTCTGCCGGGTCAGCCCGGCCCGGACGGCCAGCGTGCTGGCCGAGCCGGGCTCGGCCAGCGCGGCGAGCAGCCGGGCCCGCACCGGGTCCAGCGATATCTCGGCGGCGGCCGGATCGTCTATCACTGCCACATCGAACATACGACCAGCGTTCCACCGACAAATATTCTTGTCAAGGATGAAATCCCTGTCGGATGGGACGCCAACAGGCAACGCGGGCAACGGGCAACGGGCAACGGGCAACGGGCAACCGAGAAGCCTCCCGCGGACGTCGGAACGGCCATGCAGACATCACCCGCTGACATCACCGTCCGCCCCGCGACCCCGGCCGACCTCGACGCGATGGTCTCCGTCCACACCGAGGCCCGTACCGCCTACTACCGCGCGGGCGGCCTCGACGACGCGGAGATCTGCACCCCCGCCGAGCACGCCGACCGCATCGCCGGCTGGGCCCGGGCGATCCGCAGCACCGACCGGACCACGCTCTGCGCCGTACGCGAAGCTGACCCGGACGCATCGGCGGTCCTCGGCATTCTGGCCATCGGCACGACCGGCGAACTGCACCAGATCCATGTACGCCCGGACAACTGGGGCCGCGGCATAGGCTCGCTCCTCCACGACGCCTACGTGCGGACGCTGCGCGACGCGTCGATCCCTTACGGCACCCTCTCCGCCTGGGAGCGCAACCCCCGCGCCCTCGCCTTCTACACCCGCCACGGCTGGCGCCCCGACGGCGAGCGCACCCCGGGCCCCGGCGGGGCGGACTACCTGCGGCTGCGGCTGGAGCTTGGACCGGCCTCCTGAACCGGCGCCGTGTCCGGCCCCGTTCCCCGGTCCCGCACCCCGCCCCGCCGCAGCGCCCCTGACGCCGCCACCGCCACCACCGCGCCCGCCACACCGAGCGAGCCCAGCAGCACTCGGTAGTCGACGACGGCGACCAGCCCGGCGCCCACGAGGCTCCCCAGCGCCGTAGGGGCGAAGACGACGGTGCTCGCGGTGGCGGCGACACGGCCGATGAGGTCCCCCGGGGTCTCGCGCTGGACGGCGGTCAGCCCGGCGACGATCACCCACGGCAGCCCGACGCCGATCGAGCCGCTCCCCGCGAGGACGGCGGCGGTCAAGGGGACGGCCCGTAGAGCGATGCCGGTGGCGAAAACGGCCATCCCGGCGGCGGCGAAGAGCCGTTCCGGCATCCGGCGCAGCAGCGGACCGGCGAGGAGTCCGCCGACGACGGAGCCGGCGCCCTGCACGGAGTAGAGCACTCCGGTGAAGGCCGGAGAGCGGTGCAGCCCCGCGTCGACGACCGCGTAGATCGCGGAGCTGCTGAGAGCGGAGAGCAGCATCGCGGCGGAGCCGACGCCCACCAGGCGGCGCAGCGCCGGATGCCGCCGCAGATAGCGGATGCCCTCGGCGGTCTGCGTGCGCCAGCCGCCCGTGGTGAGCGGGGCCGGGGCCGCTTCCCGTACCCGCAGCAGGGCGAAGACAAGGGCGGCGAGGGCGAAGGTGACGGCGTCGAGCAGGGCGACCGGGCCACCGCCGTAGCGGGCGAAGAGCCCGGCGCCGATGAGCGGGGCCAGGAGCTTCATGGCCTCGTTGGCGGTCATGCGGAGGCCGTTGAAGTCGCCGCGCAGCGCGTCGGGGACGGTGGCGGTGACGATGGCGGCCTCCGCCGCGTCGCACAGCACGGAGGCGGTGCCGTAGAGGAAGAGGACGGCGAAGATCAGCCAGACGCCGTGGCTGGAGCGGACGCCGAGCAGGACGGGGAGCAGGAGGGCCAGGCCGGTGTTCACCGCGACCAGCAGCGGGCGACGGCGGACCCGGTCGGCGAGGGTACCGATGAGCGGGCCGAGCCACATGGGCGCCCATACGCAGAAACCGGCCAGCGCCGCAAGGCTGTTGGAGTTTGTCAGGGACTTCACCCAGATCCCCGCGACCAAGAGCATCGCGGAGCTGCCGAAGCCGGAGATGAGCACTCCGCCCAGGTACAGGCCCGCATCGCGGTCGCGCAGGACCCGCGCGGTCCCCCATTCCATGTGGGTCCTTCCGGCCGCAGACAACTACCAAGTGAATGCTAGGGGGTTGCGGGACCATCGGTCCAGCACGATTAACTAAGCCGCATGCCCGCGACCGACCCCACCCTGCGAGCCCTCGCACATCCCGTACGGCTGCGCATGATGTCACTCATCTGGACCGTCCCCCTGTCCGCCGCGGAACTCGCGCGCGAACTCGGCATCTCCCACGCCCTGGCCAGCCAGCATCTGCGCCGGCTCGACGCGGTAGGCCTGGTCGAGCTGGCCGAGGTCCGCGCGAACCGCGGCGGCCGGGAGCGCCGATACCGCGCTGTGCACGGCACCCCGCTGTCGGAACAGCAGGAAGGTGCCCCGCTGCTCGCCGAGGCGCTCTCCTTCAACCTCCGTGAACGCGCCGCCCGGCGCGCCCCGCACCGCGCGGGTGTCACCGCCGACGCCGAGTTGTGGGTGGACCCGGAGGCCTGGGAGGACTTCCGCCACCGGCTTGCCGCCTTGCTGGTCGACCTGCACGACGCGGCCCGCGCCCCGCGCTCGCCGGGGGCGGTGCATGTCGGCGCGACGGTGATGGCGTTCCCCCTCGCCGGGCACGGGCACGGGCACGGATACGGCCGCGGACGTACCTGAGAGCCACCGCTCCCAAGTACGTCCTACGTCCGCACATGGCTGTACGCATACGTAGCTCAGCCGATCTCAGCACCAAATTTGCTGAGCGCCGCCGTCACCGGCTGGAAGAAGGTCTCACCTCCGGTGGTGCAGTCGCCGCTGCCTCCCGACGTCAGCCCGACAGCGGTCTCGCCGGAGAAGAGCGGTCCTCCGCTGTCGCCCGGCTCGGCGCAGATGTCGGTCTGGATGAGCCCGGTGACGGTGCCCTGCGGGTAGTTGACGGTGGCGTCGAGGCCGGTGACCGTTCCGTCATACGCCCCGCTGGTGCTGCCACTGCCCACCACGCTCTGGCCGACGGTGGGGTCCGCGGCCCGGGTGATCCGCTGGAGCTGGCCGTTGCCGAGGTCGACGGCGCTCGGGTGGTCTGCGCCCGTGTCGGTGTACCGGACCAGTGCGAAGTCGGCGGCGCCGGGGAAGGTCGCGGCCTGGGTACGGCCGATCTCGGCGCCGTTCCGGGAGTCCGACCAGCTCGCGATGTCCACCCCGCAGTGTCCTGCGGTGAGGAAGAACGGCTTGCCGGCCTTGACCACGTTGAAGCCCAGCGAACAGCGCGCGCCGCCGCCGAAAATGGCTCCGCCGCCCGCGGCGAAGGTCTCGTACCTCCCCGTCGACCGGTGGATCCGGGCCGTACCGTCACCCAGTGAGGTGACGGCGGCCTCCACGTGCCGCCATTTGGCGTCGGTCACCGTGTTGTCCACGGTGACCAGCAGCTGGTCGGCGCGGGGGTCGACCGACCAGGAGGTGCCGGGGATGGTGGCCCGCTGCTTCAGGGTCCGGGCGGCGGCGGTGAGTTTCGCGGTGCTGTTCTCTACGGTCTTGGCTACGGCACCGGCCGCACTGACGGTGTCGGCGGCCGAGTCGTCGAGGACATTGACGACCAGGTGGTCGGTCTGGGGGTCGTAGTACGTCCCGGCTGTGCCCGCGCCCAGTTTCGTGGTGAGCCTGGAGGCCAGCGTGACCGCGGCGGCGGGGGTGAGCGATTTGGGCGTCGGCGTCGGCTGCGAGGCATTGGCATTGGGCAGCAGGATCGCCAGGGCGGTGACTGTGATGACGCCGGCTCCGATCAGTGCGGCTTTCCGCTTGGATAAGTGTCGGTGCAGCAATTCGGACCTCCCGTGGGGGGATGTGCCCGCACGTCCGTGTAGCGGGCACGGAGGACATGCCGGTACGGACTGCGCCCCCCATAGGCGCCGCGTCCACGCCAAGCTACGGGTGAGTATTCCGAGACCGAGTCGTGATCTGCAAGGCCCCTTCCACCTGTGCGGGCGGCGGTGTAGCGTCCGCGCCCGGAAAACCGCTGGCCCGGGACCGGTCATACGTGGTGGACTGCCCGCGATGACCACCACCGGAATTCCCGAATCCCGCGAGCTCTCCGCGCGGGCCCTCGCGTATCGCGATGCCTACGACAGCCAGCTCCGCGCTCGCGTCGTCGCCGGGTCAGCCGCCTACCGGTCGGTGGAGAGCGTGGGCCCGGTTGTCAGGAAGATCTACGAGAGCGGCCACGGCTTCATCGGCTACCAGGATCTCGGCGGGCTCGACGGCGCCGCACTCGACTCCTTCATCGCGGCCCAGCGCGACCACTTCACCGCCCTCGGCCTTGAAGTCGAGTGGAAGCACCACAGCCACGATCTGCCCGCCGACCTGCCGGAGCGGCTGCGTGCGGCGGGCTTCGTCCCCGAGGAGCCGGAGACCGTGCTCATCGGCGACGCCGCCGGGCTCGCCTCTCCGGCGGAGCTGCCCGAGGGCGTACGGCTGCGGGAGATCACCTCCCGTACCGACCTGGAACGCGTCCGCGCGCTGGAGGAGGCCGTCTGGGGCCGGGACCACAGCTGGCTGCCCGACGTCCTGGAGCGGGAACTGGCCGGACCGGGCGACCCCTGCGTCGTGGTCACCGCCGAGGCGGACGACACGGTGGTCTGCGCGGCATGGGCCCGCTTCCACCAGGGCACCGGCTTCGTATCCCTGTGGGGCGGCTCCACCCTCCCCGCCTGGCGCGGCCGCGGCATCTACCGCGCCACCCTCGCCCACCGCGCCCGCCTCGCCGCCGACCGCGGTTTCCGCTACGTCCAGGTCGACGCGTCCGCCGACAGCCGCCCCATCCTGTCCCGCCTCGGCCTGCTGCCGGTGGCGACGACGACCCCGTTTGTCCTGCGTCCCGCGAAGACCGGCCCGTCCGGCGGCTGAGGTCCGCCCACCGATCGGGCCGCGCGGTCTCTCACTCCCGCTCCCGCTCCTGGCCGGCGCCGTCCTCCGTCCGCGCCCCATCGGCCGACGCCCCATCGGCCGACGCCTTCTCCACTGCCGGGGGCGCTTGGGCCGCCGGCACCGCCGCGCCGCCCCGAACCGCCTGCGGCGAGGCCTCGGACGCCGGCGTCGCCCGCTCCAGGAAGCGCAGCAGCTCCACCGGGAACGGCAGCACCAGCGTGGAGTTCTTCTCGGCGGCGACCGCCACCACCGTCTGCAACAGCCGAAGCTGAAGCGCGGCCGGCTGGTCCTGCATGACCTCGGCCGCCTCGGCGAGCTTCTTCGACGCCTGGAGCTCCGCGTCCGCGTTGATCACCCGCGCCCGCCGCTCCCGGTCGGCCTCCGCCTGCCGGGCCATCGACCGCTTCATGGTCTCGGGCAGCGATACGTCCTTGATCTCGACCCGGTCGATCTGCACGCCCCACCCCAGCGCGGGGCTGTCGATCATCACTTCGAGGCCCTGGTTGAGCTTTTCGCGGTTCGACAGCAGATCGTCCAGATCGCTCTTGCCGATGATCGAGCGCAGCGATGTCTGCGCGACCTGCGACACCGCGAACTTGTAGTCCTCGACCCGCACGATCGCATCGGCCGCGTTGATCACCTTGAAGTAGACGACCGCGTCCACCTTGACGGTGACATTGTCCCGGGTGATGCCGTCCTGGCCGGGCACCGGCATGGTGACAATCTGCAGATTGACCTTCCGCAGCCGGTCCACGATCGGAATGATCATGGTGAACCCGGGCGCCCGCACCTGATCCTTGAGGCGGCCGAACCGGAAGACCACGCCTCGTTCGAACTGCTGCACAACGCGTGCCCCGGCCAGGAAGTACACCACACCGGCCGAGAGCCCGGCAGCTATCAACTCCACGACCATCACGGCCCCCTGCCGTCCGGTACCGCAGTAACTCCACGGTACCTCGCAGTGCCCTTCCGGGCGCCGGTCCGGAGGGCGCTATGTCCCCCGTATCAGCCGCTCCGCGACCACCCGCAGCCGCTCCTTGAGCTCTGGCGGCTCGTGCACCTCGAAGTCGACTCCGAACAGCCCCAGGTAGAGCGCGAGCGAGTCCAGCGACTCGAAGCCGGTGCGCAGCAGGCAGCTGTCCGCGTCCACCGCCTCCACCGTCGCGAAACCTGAGGACGTGTACTGCGAGACCGTCTCCGCCGGGGCCCGCAGCGCCACCACCGCCTGGTAGCGGTACGCACGCGAGGTCACCCCGGCCGCCACATACGCCGCCGCTTCCATCGGGGGCTCGCGCGGGGTGAAGCGCGGGCCGGTCGGCGACTTCGGGTCCATCCGGTCGACCCGGAAGGTCCGCCAGTCCTCCCGGCCGGTGTCCCAGGCCAGCAGGTACCACCGGCGCGCGTGGTGCACCAGGCGGTGCGGCTCCACGGTGCGCCGGCTCGACGCACCGTCGTGGCCCAGGTAGTCGAAGCGCAGCCGCTCCCGGTCACGGCACGCCGCCCCGATGGCGGTCAGGACGTCCTGCCCGACCATCGGCCCGTACGTACGGTCCGAGACCGCGACCGCCTGCATCGCCTGCACCCGGTGCCGCAGCCGCGAGGGCAGCACCTGCTCCAGCTTGGCCAGCGCCCGCAGCGAGGTCTCCTCGATCCCGGCGACCGTGCCGCCCGCCCCGGTGCGCAGGCAGAGCGCGATCGCCACCGCCTCCTCGTCGTCGAGCAGCAGCGGCGGCAGCGCGGCGCCCGCGCCCAGCCGGTAGCCCCCGGCCGTGCCGGGCGTGGCGTGCACCGGGTAGCCGAGGGCACGCAGCCGCTCCACGTCACGGCGGACCGTGCGCGGGGTGACGTCCAGCCGCTCGGCCAGATCGGGCCCCGTCCAGTCGCGGCGCGACTGGAGCAGTGACAGCAGACGCAGCAGCCGTGCGGAGGTCTCCAGCATGGCGCCAGTCTGCCAGCCATTGCGGACAGGAGCTGACCGCATCGGTCCGTACCGTTTACGACCATGGAACCCGTACTGGACCGCAGGACCCTGGGGCGCGCCCTCGTGGAGCGGCAGCTGCTGCTCCGGCGGTCGGGCCTCACCACCGAGGCCGCCCTGGAACACCTCGTCGGCCTGCAGGCCCAGGTGCCCCAGGATCCCTACGCCGCCCTGTGGTCCCGGCTGGCCGCCTTCACGCCGGCCGGTCTGTCGGCGCTTCTCACAGAGCGTCGCGCGGTACGGCTGACCCTGATGCGGGGGACGGTCCACCTGGTCACCGCCGGGGACTGTCTTGCCCTGCGCCCTGTCATGCAGCCGATGATCGAGCGCCGGCTGCTCAGCAGCTTCGGGAAGCAACTCGCCGGGTTGGACACCTGGCCGGTCGCCGCCGCCGGGCGCAGAATCCTCGACGAGCAGCCCCTCACTGCCGGCCGCCTCGGCGAACTCCTCCGTGAGCAGTGGCCCGACCGTGACCGGCTCGCCCTCGCCCTCGCCGTCTCCGCCCGCGTCCCCCTCGTCCAGCCCCCGCCGCGCGGCCTCTGGCGCCGCTCGGGCGCGGCCGTGCACCTTCCCGCGGAATCCTGGCTCGGCCACCCCGTCGCCGACGACTCCACTCCCGATTCCGCGGTCCTCCGCTACCTGGCCGCCTTCGGGCCCGCCTCCGTCAAGGACATCGTCGTCTGGTCCGGCTTCACCGGCGTACGCGCCGTCATCGACCGCCTGCGGCCGCGGCTCCGTCCCTACCGCGACGAAAACGGCACCCAGCTCTACGACATCGACGGCCTCCCCCTGCCTTCCCCCGACACCCCGGCCCCGCCCCGCTTCCTCCCCCAGTACGACAATCTCCTCCTCTCCCACGCCGACCGCAGCCGGGTCTTCCTCACCGACGAACACCGTCAGCGGTTCCTGCTCTCCGGCCGCGAGAAGCGCGGCGGTCTCCTCGTCGACGGCTTCGTGCACGGCACCTGGCGGATCGAGGAGCGGAACGGCTCCGCCACCCTCACCGTGGAGCCCTATGTCCCGCTCACCGCACGCGACCGCGCAGCGGTCGTGGAGGAAGGCGAGCGGCTCCTGGGCTTCGTGGCGCAGGAGAGCGAGAAGCGGGACGTACGCCTCACCTGACATCCCACCCAGCGCGGCGGCGCGGGCGAGCTGGACACGCGTGGCCGGGGCCCGGCGGGCGCTCCCCCGCCTGCCGGGCCCCGGAGTTCGGAAGAGGCTCAGAACACGCTCACGCCGTAGTAGCTGAGCGCTTCGGCGACGGGCTGGAAGTAGGTCACACCGCCCGAGGTGCAGTTACCGCTACCGCCCGAGGTGAGGCCGAGGGCGATGCCACCGGAGGTGTACATGGCGCCGCCGGAGTCACCGCTCTCGGCGCAGACGTTGGTGCCGATCATCTGGTAGACGACGTCGCCGCTGCCGTAGTTGACGGTGGCGTTGAGGCTGGTCACGGAGCCGGAGTGGATACCGGTGGTGGATCCGGACCGCAGGACCGACTCGCCGACGTAGGCGGTGCCGGAGCTGGTGATGTCCGTGTTGCCGGCGGTGCCGGACTTGGTGATCGAGGTGTTGGTGTACTTCACCAGGGCATAGTCATTGGTCGGGAAGCTGTAGCTGACATTCGTCCCGAGAGTGGTGGTGTGGCCGGAGTTGCTGTACCAGGTGGAGGCGACCTGTCCGCAGTGGCCGGCGGTCAGGAAGTAGTACGTGCTCCCGCTGACGACATTGAAGCCCAGCGAGCAGCGGTAGGAACCGCCGTAGATGGCGTCACCGCCCGCGATCAGCTTCTTGAACGTCCCGGATGTCCGCGCGATGCTCACGGCACTGCCGTAGGAAGCGGTGGCGGCCTTGAGCTTGGCCAGCTCGGCCTTGGAGACAGTGCCGTCGGCGCTGACGACCAGCTTGTCGGTCTTGGGGTCGACCGACCAGGCGGTGCCGCCGATGTTGGCGGCCAGGGTGGCCTTGTCGGCCTTGGCCAGCCGGGCGGAGCTGTACTTGACCAGCTTGGGTACCGCGCCCGCGGCGCGCACGGTCTGCGCGGCGGCGGTGGTGGTGACGTTGACGACGGTCGCCTTGGTCTTGGCGTCGTAGTACGAGCCGGCGGTGACATTCGCGCCGAGGGACTTGGCAACCGCGGCCGCGCGCTCGGGAGTGGCCTTCGCCTGGGGGGCAGCGTTGGCGGCGGGCAGGGAGAGAGCGGTGGCGGCCAGCAGGCCGGACGCCACGGCGATCAGCCGCGCTCGTCTGACGATACCGCTGCGGTGGGGAGTGCGCGTGGTCCTCACTGGTTCCTCCTGTGGGGGGTGGAAAAGGTCCGGGGGGTGCGGGCCCGTGAGGCGCAGGCAGGGACACCATACGTCATGCCCCTGACAAGCACTGCGCAGGAGTATTGCCGCCCTGTGGCGGCTGCACAAGGGCACCGAAGGGTGTCCTTACCAGTAGAGGGACCCTGAAGGGTCAGTAGACACTGACGCCGTACGCGCTGAGCGCTTCGGTGACCGGCTGGAAGAAGGTCGTACCGCCCGAGGCGCAGTCGCCGCTGCCGCCGGAGGTAATACCGAGGGCGATGGGTCCGGAGTACAACGGGCCGCCGGAGTCACCGCTGTCGGCGCAGACATTCGCGCGGATCAGCTGGCGGACGATGTTGCCGTCGCCGTAGTTGACCGTGTAGCCGAGCCCGGTGACGGTGCCGGTGCGAGTGCCGCTGCTGCTGCCGCTCCGGGAGACGGACTCGCCGATGTAGGCGTCGCCGGCGCTGGTGATGTCCTGGCTGCCGACAGCGCCCGGCTTCGGGACCGAGCCGTTGGTGTAGCGGACGAGGGCGTAGTCGTTGCCCGGGAAGCTGTAGCCCGCGTTGGTACCCAGCGCCGTGAGGTGACCGAGGTCGCTGTACCAGGTGGAGGCGGCCTTTCCGCAGTGGCCGGCGGTCAGGAAGTAGTACGTGCTCCCGCTGACGACATTGAAGCCCAGCGAGCAGCGGTAGGAACCGCCGTAGATGGCGTCACCGCCCGCGATCAGCTTCTTGAACGTCCCGGATGTCCGCGCGATGCTCACGGCACTGCCGTAGGAAGCGGTGGCGGCCTTGAGCTTGGCCAGCTCGGCCTTGGAGACAGTGCCGTCGGCGCTGAGCACAAGCCTGTTGGTCCGGGGATCCACGCCCCAGGCGGTGCCGGCGACATCGGCGGCCAGGACGGCCGCGCCTGCGCCGGCCAGCTGGGCGGAGCTGTGCCGGACGAGCCTGGGCACCGCGCCGGCCCGGCGCACCGCCTCGGCGGCGTAGGCGGTGGTGACATCGACGATGGTGGCGCCGGCTCTGGCGTCGTAGTACGCGCCGGCGGTCACACCGGCGCCGAGGCGCCCGGCGACAGCGGCCGCACGCTCCGGGGTGGCCTCTGCCGAAGCGGCGGCGCCGGCCGGGGGCACGGAGAGCACGACGGCGGTCAGCAGGCAGAACGCGACGGCGAACGGCCGGACGCGTCTTGCGGTACCGCTGCGGGGATTGGTTCGCTCAGTCCTCACGTGATCCTCCTCGAATGTGCTTAGAGGAGTATCCAGAACGGGACACAAACGCACAAGAGTGCCTTTCGGCCGCGTAACCATGACGAAACGGCGATCCGGCGGTCAAAACAACCGCCGGATCGCCTGCTCCGGCGGGTGCCTCACTTGGTGAGTACGGCGCGCTCCCCCGCCTCCACCGGGAACGGGAGGGTGTTCCCGGGCGGCGGGAACGGGCAGATGAATCCGTCCGCGAAGGCACACGGCGGCAGCAGCGCACGGTTGAGGTCGAGCACCACCGAACCGTCGGCTGCGGGCGCCGGCGGGCGGATGAAGCGGAAACGGAAGCTGCCGGTGCCGCTGGTGCCGTCGGCGATGACGCCCCAGAGGGAACCGTCCGGCTCGACGGCGACGGCCAGGGAGTGCCCGGTGCCGCCGACGGTGAAGGCCAGCTCGCCACCGACGGCCAGCCCGCGCTCCACCCCGTCCGCGTTGGGGACCCGGACGGAGCGGTCCTCGCCGTACGGGCGGAAGACGGCGGGCAGCACCCACCGCGGGTCGTAGTCGAAGGCCTCGATCCCGGCGAAGGCGAGCCGGGCACCGGCGGCCGGGTCCCAGATCCGTACCGCCCACAGGCCCTCGCGGTGCAGCACCACCAGCCGCCGTTCGCCGTGTACGAGACGGGAGGCGTCCACCGGGCCGGTGTCGGCGATGAGCGGGACGGCGCCGTCCAGGGGCCGTCCGTCGACGGTGAGCCCGTCGTCCGGCCCGGCCGTGAGGACCACCCCGTCGCCGTCCCCGGTCTGCGCCCAGTGGCCCGGTACGCCCTCGATCCGGCCGTCCACCGCGTCGACCAGCCAGTATGTGCCGGTCAGCGACAGTGACCCGTACGGCGCCGAAACGGTCTCGGCGCGCTGCTCACGCCAGGCCTTCCAGCTCTGCTGTTCTTCCTCGGACTCAGTGCTCATATCGATCAAGCCTCCCATACCGGCTGCCGCAGACCGAGCCGGTCGCGCAGCGTCGTTCCCTCGTATTGCGTACGGATGCCAACGTGGAGGGGCTCGGGGCATTCCATCGCACTCATCGGTCCGCCTCCCGGGCCAGGCTGTAACGATTCACCGGGCGGGCCAGCCCCAGGTGCTCGCGGAGCGTCGTACCGGGGTAGAAGCCGCGGAAGAGACTCCGGTGCTGGAGCAGGGCCACCGTGCCGTTGACGAAGCGCTCCAGGTCCCGGGGCGGGTCGAGGGGGCGGATGTGGAAGCCGTCGACGGCGCCGGACTGCTGCCAGTCGGCGATGAGGTCCGCGAGGTGCACGGGGCCGCCCTGGTAGAGCGGGCCGCCGGAGTGCCCGATGGCGCCGGCACGGTTCTCGCCGCCTCTGAAGTCGACGGCGAGGTCGGCGAGGACCGTCAGGGCGCCGGGGTCCCGGCCGTGGGCACTGGCGCGGGTGCGCAGGGCTTCGCGGGCCGTGCCGGCCGAGGGCCGGTCGGTGGCGCGGATATATGCGACGTCGGCGTACCGGGCGGCGATCTCCGAGGTGTCCGGGTCGGTGACGGGGACGGAGATCACCGGGTCGCCCTGCGGGGAGCCGGGCACGCCGGACGGGCCGAGGACGGAGACCCCGGCCCCGGTGGTGGACACCCGGACCGTCCAGCCGGCCCGGCCGTCGCTGACCCGGTCCAGGGTCGCGAGGGCGGCCGGGACAGGGAAGGGTCCTGTGTGGGTGGTGGTGACGGTCGGCACGAGACCGATCCGGTCGGTCGCCGGGGCGACCCGGGTGAGGACGGCGAGCGCGTCGAGCCGGCCGGTACCGTCCTCGGGCGGGGCCGGGGAGTCCTCGAGGGTGACGAAGTCCAGGGTGCCGTGTTCGGCGAGCCGCGCCAGCTCGACGTAGTAGGCGGAGGCGGCGCTGTACTTCCGCCGGCCGTCGATGGCGACGGCCAGGTGCAGTGGACGGGTTGGTGCGGGCATCGAGTCAAGGCCTCCGTGTAGTGGTCGCGGCGGATGCGGCCCGGTCGAACGCGGTGGGTCAGCCGGTTTCTGGGCAGGCCGTGCTACCGCTTCAGCACGGCGTCGTGGCGGTACAGACCGCCGACCTCGCGAACGACAGCAGCGCACGGGCCACAGCGTCGTTCTGCCGGAAGGCGGGCGCGTTGGTACGGGGGCGGGCGAAGGCCCCGGCGGCGCGGGCGTCGGTGTGCGGGCCGAGCGCGAAGCGGCGCGGGTGCGGGCGTCCGGTGCGGTCCACGATCCGGCCGTCATCCGAAGTGACCGCGATCAGCCCGGTGGGGGTGGACGGTACTCCCTCTGCCCGCAGGGCGCTCAGCAGCGGGTCCCTGGTCCGGTCCACCGTCGGCTCGGGCAGCCTCGCCTCCACCAGCGCCCGTGCCTCCACACTCCCGCCCGGCACACTGGCGCTGGAGGCCCGGAAGACTCCGCGTACCGGATCGGCCTCGACGGCGGTGTCCGCGCCGAGGAAGCGGACGACCCCGGCCTCGGAGAGCGCGAGCAGCTGCCGCAGCCGGGGACCGGGCGGCCCGGAGGCGAGGTAGCTGAAGAAGCCATGCCACCAGCCGCCGACGTCACCAAGGCGGATCATCTGCCCGTAGACCGACAGCAGCCCGAGAAAGACCGCGAGGTCGGGGCTGTACGCCGGGTCGTGGCGGCGGGCGAGATCAGCCGAGATGTGGGCGCGCAGTCCGTCCTGGAGGGCGTCGGTGTCGGGGAAGCGCAGGCCGGCCAGCGGCTGGTCCAGGGCGGCGAGGTCGAGCCGGTCGGCCGGGTCGGGGACGGCCCCGGCGACCAGGACCTGCAGTTCGGCGCTGCCGGGGTCGGCGGCGGCGTACTTCTCCTCGAAATCCGGCCAGTTGACTGCGGTGCGCTCGGGGTGGGCGGTGAAGAGCTGGTGGTAGTGGGCGAAGCCGAGCTCCTTCTCCACCAGCGGCCAGATGTCCCGGCGGAAGTCGGGCTTCGCCGGCCGGCCCAGCAGCTCATCGACCTGGGCGGGGCCGAAGAAACGGGGCAGCGGGGGCCGCTCGCCGCGCCAGCTGTAGCCGATCTTGGAGCGGTACGGAACGCCGCGCCGCGAGCCGACGTACAGCACCGGCTCCCGGCCGGAAGGGCGGTAGACCACTGCGCCGAGGCCGTCCGGCTCGAACCGGCCGCCGCGGCCCTCGGTGAGCAGCACCATCAGGTCGACGAAGGCGAGCCCGAAGCCGCGAACGATCACCGGCTCGCCCGGCTCCAGCACCGACAGGTCACTGTCGGCGGTGAACTCCGGTGGCAGGTAGGCCAGTTCCTGGCCGGCGGCGAAGCCGGACAGCGCCAGCTGCTCCTCGTCCGGTTCGGCGTCCAGGTGGCCGAGGGCGAGCACGACGAGGTCGGCGCTAAGCGGTCCGGGGCCGCCGTCGAGCCACACGCTCTGGCGCCCGTCACGCGGCCCGGTGATCCGTACCGCCCGGTGCGGATGGACGGTGATGGTGATGCCGGGCGGCAGGGCGGCGGCCGACTGCTCGTAGACCCAGGCCATATAGGCGGCTTGCAACCGACGGGTGCCGAAGCTCTGGCTGGTGAGGCGGGCCACCTCGGCGGCCAGCTCGGGGTCGGGGGGCGGGTCGAGCTCGCCGCCCCGGATCCGCGCGGCCCACTCGTCGAGTGCGGGGCCGGTGCGTATGGGGCCCTCGCACTCCACGGAGTCGTCGGTGAACATGGTGACGTCCTCGGCCATGGAGTTCATCCACAGCAGCGGAGACTGCTCGTGCCGCCACACCCGGCCGCCGCCGGGCGGGAACGGGTCCACGAGGTGGATGTCGAGGCGGCGGCTTTCGCCGTACAGCTCGGCGGCGTTGGCGGCGATGCGCTCGACCAGTCCGGTACCGCGCGGGCCGGCGCCGACGATGACCAGGACCGGGATACCGGAAGAGAGCGAACCAGGGCAGGCAGGCATGCGGAGACTCCGTGGACGCACAGATGGATCACGGGCACTGCCTGCACACGACCGCGTCCCTCAACGCGGCGGGCCATTACGGCTCTGCCCCAGGGTAGGGCCCGGATTCCATGCACTGTCAAGCATGTCCGAATACTGATCAGCCCGTCTCAGCACAGTTGACGGAATAACGACAGCCTGATCCACTGGCGTCATGCGTACTTGTCAGCTGGTCACCCGCGACCACATCGACTTCGGTCGGGTGTGGTCGTCGTCGTGTTGTCGCTGACCTTGTAGTCCGCTCCGGGCCTGTGCCTGTGCCTGCGGCGGGCTGAGACGGCTTCCCCTGCCTCACACACGCGCCACCTCCCTCGCTCTCCGGCTTTTCTCTCCACCTCATTCGGACCGTGATGGCCTGACGATTCCGAACTTCGCCTTCGGGGCTTGTGATCACATCATCGGCCCGTCATGCTATACGGCTAACCGGCTCTGTTTCGTCACTCTCCAGTGGGGAAGGTTATCCGGCGTCCCGTCAGCTGCTTTGACTCAAGCGCCGCTTGACTCCACGGCGATCTCTTTGTGCACCAGCTGTGTCACGAATCCTCTGTGCGGCGGCTATCCGCTTGGCGCATCATCCGCATCATGGACGACGATAGAGGTGCGGACGGTACAGACCGCGTATGAGAGGAGGCGTCCATGGGTTCTGTTCGACGGGCGAGTGCCTGGCTGGGCCTCGTTGACGACAACGGCGGCGAGAACTACTACGACGAGGACTACGCCGACTACGCCGAGGGCGCCGAGCCCGGCCAATCCTGGGTCACCGACCCCCGGGTGCGAGTGGCCGCCGACTCGGCGCATGACGAGGGCCGGCGGATCGCCACCGTCACCCCGGACGGTTTCCGGGACGCCCGCGGCATCGGCGAGCTCTTCCGCGACGGCATCCCCGTAATCGTCAACCTCACGGCCATGGAGCCGTCCGACGCCAAGCGCGTCGTCGACTTCGCCGCCGGACTCACCTTCGGACTGCGCGGCTCGATCGAGCGCGTCGCCACGCGGGTCTTCCTGCTCACCCCCGCCGACTACAAGGTCGTCAACGCCGACCACCGCAGTGGCGGCGACGGCTTCTTCAACCAGAGCTGAGCGAGGCAGCTCACCGGCTGATGTCCGATTCTCCGCTCAGCGGAAGGCGTCCAGCCCGGTGAGCGCCTTGCCCAGCACCAGCTGATGCATCTCGACGGTGCCCTCGTAGGTGAGCACCGATTCCAGGTTCGTCGCGTGCCGCATCACCGGATACTCGAGCGAAATCCCGTTCGCGCCCAGGATCGTACGGGCCGTCCGGCAGATCTCGATCGCCTCCCGCACATTGTTCAGCTTGCCGAAGCTCACCTGTTCCGGCCGCAGCCGTCCGGCGTCCATCCGCCGCCCCAGGTGGTGCGCCAACAGAATGCCCTTGTGCAGCTCCACCGCCATGTCCGCCAGCTTCGCCTGCGTCAGCTGGAACCCGCCGATGGGCCGGCCGAACTGCTCACGCGTCTTCGCGTACTCCAGCGCCGACTCGAAACTGCTGCGGGCAGCACCCATCGCACCCCACACGATGCCGTAGCGCGCATGGCTCAGACAGCTGAGCGGCCCGCGCAGCCCCGTCACCTCGGGGAGTACGGCATCGGCGGGCAGCCGCACGTCGTCCATCACCAGCTCGCTGGTGACCGAGGCACGCAGCGACCACTTGTGCCTGATCTCCGGCGCCGAGAAGCCCGGCTCCCGTGTCGGGACGACAAACCCGCGAATGCCGTCGTCCGTGCGGGCCCACACCACCGCCACCCCGGCCACCGAGCCATTGGTGATCCACATTTTGCGGCCCGTCAGCACCCAGTCCGAGCCGTCCCGCTTCGCATACGTCCGCATCCCCGCCGGATCCGAACCATGGTCCGGCTCCGTCAGCCCGAAGCAGCCGATCACCTCGCCCGCCGCCATCCCCGGCAGCCACCGCTCCTTCTGCTCCGCCGAGCCGAACCGGTGGATCGCGTACATCGCCAGCGACCCCTGTACCGACACCAGCGACCGGATCCCCGAATCCGCCGCCTCCAGCTCCAGGCACGCCAGCCCGTACTGCACCGCGCTCGCCCCCGCGCAGCCATACCCCGACAGCGGCATCCCCAGCGCCCCGATCGCGCCCAGCTCCCGGGCCAGCTCCCGGATGACCGGCAGCTCCCCGTTCTCGTACCACTGCGCGATGTGCGGCAGCACCCGGTCCGCCGCCCAGCTCCGGACCGTGTCCCGCACCGCCAGGTCCTCGTCGCTCAGCAAATCGTCGATCCCGAGCGGATCGCCCGCGTCGAATCGCGGCAGCCTTCCAGCGGACATCCTCGTCCCTCCGGTGATCTTCCAGCGTCCCGCCCGACGCTACGCCCTGCCGCCGGTACGGGGTAGAGCACGGCTCGCCGTCAGCGGGCGAGGGCGCGCTCGCGGGCCGGGACCTCGGCAGGATCGGCCTGCGCCGGGATGCCGGCGACGGCGGCGGCCGCAGCGGCGCCGCACTCCATGACCCGCGGCAGGCGCAAGGCGGCGACGGCGCCGAGGAGCAGCAGCCCGGCGCTGACGAACAGCGTCATGTGCAGCCCGTGCACAAAGGAGTGACGCGCGGCATGGCGCAAGGCGGCCCCGGCCGGGCCACCGAGGCGGCCGGAGACGTCGTAGGCCTCGCCGAGGGACTTGGCGGCCTCGGCGGAGGAGGAGGAAGGCACGCCGGGGACACGGGCGAGGCCGGGGGCGTAGGCGGCGTTCATGACGCTGCCGAGAAGGGCGATGCCGATGCCGGCACCGAGTTGGTAGGAGGTCTCACCGATGGCCGCGGCGCCGCCCGCCTGGGCCGCGGGGGCCTCGCTGAGCATGGACTCGTAGGCGCCGAAGAGCGTCGTCTCCAGGCCGAAGCCGAGCAGGACGAAGCCGCCGGTCAGCAGCCAGGGCCGGTCGTGCTGGCCCATGACGGTGAGGCCAAGCACGGCGAGAGCGGTGAGCAGGAAGCCGAGGCTGACCATGGTGCGCGGGCCGAGCCGTTGCAGCAGGCGGGAGCCGAAGAGGCCGGCGGCCATCGCGGCGAAGGTGAGCGGGAGCAGCCGCAGGCCGGTCGAGAAGGGGCTTAGCCCGAGCACGAGCTGCAGGTACTGGACGGCGATGAGCTCCAGGCCGACGAGCGCGAGCATGGCGAGGACGATGCAGCCGACGGAGGTGCTGAAGGCGGGCCGGGAGAACATCCGCATGTCGATAAGGGGATGCTCGCGCCGCCGCTGCCGCCGCACGAACATCACCAGCAGCGCCACCCCGACCAGCAGCGGGACGATCCCGCCGAGGCGGCCGGAGCCGTGGCCGCCGCCGAGATCCTTGACGCCGAGGACGGCGCCGAGGACCCCTGCCGCAGCGGTGAGCGCGCCGAAGACGTCCCAGGGGCCGTCCTGCTCGCCGCGCGACTCCGGCAGCAGCCAGCGCCCGAGGGGGAGCATCACGGCCATCAGCGGGATGTTGACGAGGAAGACCGAGCCCCACCAGAAGTGCTCGACGAGGAAGCCCCCGAGGACCGGGCCGACGGCCGCGCCGACCGCGGCCACGGCGGTCCAGATGCCGATGGCGACCGCCCGCTCACGGCGGTCGGGAAAGACCTGGCGGATGATCGACAGCGTCGCGGGCATGATCATCGCGCCGCCGACGCCGAGCAGGGCGCGGGCCGCGATGAGAATGTGCGCGCTGGGCGCGAACGCGGCGATCGCGGAGGCGCCGGCGAACAGCCCGTAACCCATGAGCAGCACACGGCGTCTGCCGACCCGGTCGCCGAGAGTACCGAAAAGGATGAGCAGGGAGGCGGCGACGAGCGGATAGGCGTCGACGATCCACAGCAGCTGTATCGCGCCCGGGTGCAGGTCCTCGGTGACGGCGGGGACGGCCACGTGCAGCACGGTGGCGTCGAGCGCGACGAGCAGCAGGCTGCTACAGAGGACAACGAGGACGGTCCAGCGGTTGACCGGCCGAGTGTGCTGTGGGACGTGGGCCGGTTCAGCGGTACCGGCCGTGGGCGTCCCGGTCATTAGATACCTCCCAGCGGTGCGCTCGCGGCCGCGCTGGGGAGACGGTGGGGGACAGTCCCGGGGAGCCCAGCGGCGTACGAGAGTGAAACGACAGAGTACGCGAGTATGGCCGAGTACTACGTGGCCCAGATCACTCCCCCAGGATCAAGGGGGCCCCGAGCCGTGCAGCCAGAAGGCTCCGTAGACCGCGGAGGCGAGTGCGGCGCAGCCCAGGATCAGGACCGCGGGCGTGGTACGGATCCGGGCGAGCGCGGCGGCGGGCGGCAGCAGCAGGGGGAACGCCGGCATCAGCAGCCGGGGCTTGGAGCCGAAGTACCCGGACCCGGCGAGGGCGAGGGCGGCCACGACACCGCAGAGGACGAGCAGCGGCAGCGGCTGGTGCTGCCGTACGCACAGGACGTACAGCCAGCCGACCAGCGCGATGGCGGCGAGCAGCCCGATTCCGGCCAGCGGGAAGGGGCCCGTGAGGTTGTCCCGGACGAAGCCGGCGAAGGCGAGGCCGCCGTCGAAACCGTTGCCCCACTGGTGCTGGATGTCGAGGTAGCCGAGCGGGCTGCCGGTGCGCGCGCCGGTCCAGGCGACGTAGCCCAGCCAGCCGAGCGGCGCGATCGCCATGCCGAGGGCCGGCCCGGACGGGCTCCGCCACGGCCCGCGCCATCCCTCGGGGCGCAGCGCCACGGCGGCGGTGACCCAGACCGCGGCGACGACCGCGAGGCCGACCGGCCGGGTCAGCCCGGCGAGCGCGGCGAGGCCGCCCGCCCATACCCAGCGGCGGGTGAGCAGGGCGTAGACCGCCCAGGCGGCCAGCGCGGTGAAGAGCGACTCGCTGTACGCCATCGACTGGACGATCCCGGTGGGCAGGACGGCCCACAGCACGGCGAGGGCGATTCCGGTGCGGCGGCCGTACAACCGGTCCGCGACAGCGAAGATCCCCCAGGCGGCGGCGAGTGAGGAGAACCAGCTGACCGCCAGCCCGGCGTCGGCGGGGGCGAGCGGGGTGATCGCGGCGACGGTTCTTTCCAGCCAGGGAAGCAGCGGGAAGAAGGCAAGGTTCGAATGAATCCGGCCATCAGGGAGGTAGAGCGTGTAGCCGTATCCCTCCTCGGCAATGCGGGTGTACCAGAGGGAGTCCCAACGCGCGGAGAGGAGTTGGTGCCAGCCCTCGCCCTCCACCAGGCCCCAGCTCGCGAGGACGACGACACCGAGCAGCCGCACCGCGGCGTACGCGAGCAGAGCGGGGGCGGCGCGGCGCAGCGCGGCGCGGACCGGCTGTGCGGTGGTGGGGTCAGCAACGTCAAGCACGGGCCGATTATGTACTAGTCACGCGGGGCCGCCGGTCCAGTACTGGCTGATAAACACGGCCGTAAGAAAAGAATAAAAGCGCCGGAAGGGGTCTGAGAGATGCTCAAACATGAGATCGGAAACTTTGGGGATTCCGCCGAAACAGCCGGACAATGTCCCGAATGAGACACACTCCACATCACATCGTTATCACAAAGACTCTCGATTGCCCGAACTCACCTGTCACACGCTGTAACGTCGATTAGGTGCGTATCCATGAGAAGGTTCCCGCCTTGGAGGAGCCCGAGACAGCCAGCGCCCTCCTGCGCATGGGCCGAACACGCTTCGTGCTGTTCGGCGCCACGCTGGTGTCCTACGTGGCCATCGTGGTTGCCGTGGTCACCTCCTCCAAGCTGGTCACGCTCGACTGGCAGGTCATGATGTGGCGGCCGTACAAGCAGTGGCCGCAGATCCATGCCTTCCTGGACTACTTCGTGGTGCTGGGCCAGCGCGGCCCGACCGCCGCGATGGTCGCGGCCTGGCTGGTCTGGCGCGCCTGGCGGCAGCGGACCCTGCATCCGCTGTTGGTCCTGGGCACCTCACTGCTGCTGCTGAACGTAACGGTGGGGGCCGTCAAGTACGGCCTGGGGCGGCTCGGCCCGCATTACGCGACCACTGTCGGCTCCCCTGAGCTCTTCGCCGGGGGCGATATATTTCCTTCCGGACACACCGCGAATGCGGTCGTGACCTGGGGTGTACTCGCCTATCTGGCGACCACCCCGGGGGTCCGCCGGGTGACCTCGGTGATCGCCGCCCTGCTGGCGCTCGGGGTCGGCATGACGACCGTATATCTCGGCACGCACTGGGTGAGCGATGTACTGCTCGGCTGGGCCGCCGGTCTGCTGGTCCTGCTGGCTCTGCCCTGGTGTGAGCCCGCGATGGCCATGGCCGAGGACTTCCTGATCGGCTTCTGGGCCAGGCTGCGCCGCTCCGCCCTCCCCCCGCCGGCCCCTCTGCCGCCGGTCACCGCCGCCGCTCCCAGGCCGCAGCTGGTCGCCCAGCGCGCGCCGGCCAACGCCCCCGCCCAGCCGCACTACCCGAGCCGGCCGCACAACACGCGGCACGAGCGGACCCCCGTCACCCCGACCGGCAGCCGCCGCCCGCCCGTCGAGCGCCCGGCACGCCCGGCGCCGATCGGCCAGCCCGCCACCCGGGGCCGGGGTTCCGTCGGCTGACCTCGGCCGATCCGGCGGCGTGGCGCGGCTCCACAGCGGGCTCAGCCGCTCCAGCAGCGCGTCACCACACCATCGGTGACCGTGAAGTTCAGCCGTCCCGCCTGGTACTCCATGGTGATGATCGCGCCCGGCGGAAGGGCGCGTACCTTGGCCCAGCCTCGCCCCCGGGCGCGTTCTTCCGCTTCCGTCGAGATGAGACCGACGTAGATCTCCAGGTCGTCCTGCGGCTGCTGTCCGGGGCCAGGAATGGGTGCCATACCCGCCACCGTAGATGATCGTCACACTTCTGTCACAGATTCCGCTACCGGGTTTGATGTGGCCCCTTCAGTCTTTCGGGGATTATTTTCTGTCTCTCATGTAATTCTCAGAGGGCTCGGAATTACTCCCCGGTCAACCATGAGTGGAATTCCGGGAAACAACGAGCACACAGCTTCTGCACATCACGTGCCCAGCGCATCCAACTCGTCATCGGTCAGCAGCCGGGAGCGAATGAGGAAGCGATTGCCGGTCGGGGCCTCCAGCGAGAAGCCGCTGCCACGGCCCCGCACCACGTCGATCGTCAGATGCGTGTGGCTCCAGTACGCGAACTGGTCCCGCGACATCCAGACGGGCACCGGATCCATTCCGGACACGTCCAGGTCACCGAGGTGCACATCCGCGTCCCCGGTCAGGAACTCCCCGGCCTGGAAGCACATCGGCGAGCTGCCGTCGCAGCAGCCGCCGGACTGGTGGAACATCAGCGGGCCGTGGCGGCCCGCGAGGCTGCGCAGCAGCTGTGCGGCCTCGGGAGTGAGCGAGACCCGGTTCGCCTGCGATGCGGTCATTCCGTCAGGGTGCGCCCGAGCAGGGCGGAGGCGCCAGAGCCCCCGCCCTCGGACAGCCGCTCGGACGATCGCTCAGAACAGCCCGAGCCCGGTCGTTGCATAACTGACCAGCAGATTCTTCGTCTGCTGATAGTGGTCAAGCATCATCTTGTGGGTCTCCCGCCCGATCCCGGAGTTCTTGTATCCCCCGAAGGCCGCGTGCGCGGGATAGGCATGGAAGCAGTTGGTCCAAACCCGGCCGGCCTGGATGGCCCGCCCGGCCCGATAGGCGGTGTTCATGTCCCGCGTCCACACCCCTGCCCCGAGACCGTAGAGGGTGTCGTTCGCGATACCCACGGCGTCTTCGAGCTGTTCGAAGCGGGTCACGGACACGACCGGGCCGAAGATCTCCTCCTGGAAGATCCGCATGCTGTTGTCGCCCTCGAAGATCGTCGGAGCCACGTAGTAGCCCCCCGAGAAGGCCCCGCCCGGGTCGATCCGCTCGCCGCCGGTGAGGAGCTTGGCGCCCTCGGCGGTACCGATGTCGATGTAGGAGAGGATCTTCTCCAGCTGATCGTTGCTCGCCTGGGCTCCGACCTGCGTCTCGGTGTCCAGGGGGTTGCCCTGTTTGAGGCCGCGGGTGCGCTCCAGACCGTCGCCGAGGAAGCGGTCGTAGATCGAGGACTGGATGAGCGCCCGCGAGGGGCAGGTGCAGACCTCACCCTGGTTGAGGGCGAACATCGTGAAGCCTTCGAGTGCCTTGTCGTAGAACTCGTCGGGTTCGGCCGCCACATCCGCGAAGAAGACATTGGGGCTCTTCCCGCCGAGCTCCAGAGTCACCGGGATGATGTTCTGGCTGGCGTACTGCATAATCAGCCGGCCGGTGGTGGTCTCACCGGTAAAGGCGATCTTGGCGACCCGGCCGCTGGAGGCGAGCGGTCGGCCGGCTTCGGTGCCGAAACCGTTGACGACGTTGAGAACTCCCGGGGGGATCAGGTCCTGGATCAGTCCGACCAGGAACATGATGGAGGCGGGGGTCTGCTCGGCGGGCTTGAGAACGACCGTGTTGCCCGCGGCCAGCGCCGGGGCGAGCTTCCAGACCGCCATGAGGATCGGAAAGTTCCAGGGGATGATCTGGCCGACGACTCCTAGCGGCTCCTGGAAGTGGTAGGCGACCGTGTCGTCGTCGATCTGCGCGATGGAGCCCTCCTGGGCGCGGATGGCGCCCGCGAAGTAGCGGAAGTGGTCGATGGCGAGCGGGAGATCGGCGGCGAGGGCCTCGCGGACGGGTTTGCCGTTGTCCCAGACCTCGGCGACGGCGAGTTCGGTGAGGTGCTGCTCCATCCGGTCGGCGATCCGGTTGAGGACGGCGGCCCGCTCGGCGGGAGAGGTACGGGCCCAGGCCGGGGCGGCCGCGTGGGCGGCGTCGAGGGCCAGCTCGACATCGGCGGCGGTGGACCGGGCGACCTCGGTGAAGACCTCGCCGGTGACCGGCGACGGGTTCTCGAAGTAACCGCCCTCGACCGGGGCGGTCCATGCGCCGCCGATCCAGTTCTCGTAGCGGGGTGCGTAGGAGGCGGGGCCGCCAGGGCTTCCAGGAGGCTGATAGACCGTCATATGCCTGCTCCATTTCCTCTTGCACGGCCGGCAGCGGCGCCGGCCTGACGGGCACGCTACTGCGGGCCGGTGACCGCGGCCAGATTCCTTACGCGCCCTAGCGCGCCGGGCGGGGCCGCACGCACGGTGGGTGATTGCCTGGGTGCCAGGCGGCATGAGTGTCGGATGGCGAGGGGGCGACGATGGGGTCGTACACCGCGGAGGCGACTGCCGAACCGGTAAAGGCGCGGCGGCCGGGGCGGCTGATCGTCGACTGGCTGACCACCACCGACCACAAGAAGATCGGCCACCTGTACCTGATCACCTCGTTCGGCTTCTTCCTGGCGGCCGGAGTGATGGCGCTCTTCATGCGCGCCGAGCTGGCCCGCCCAGGGCTGCAGATCCTCACGAACGACGAGTACAACCAGTTGTTCACCATGCACGGCACCATCATGCTGCTGCTCTTCGCGACCCCGACCTTCGCCGGTTTCGCGAACGAGATCATGCCGCTGCAGATCGGCTCGCCGGATGTCGCCTTCCCCCGGCTGAACATGCTCTCGTACTGGCTCTTCCTCATCGGCGGGCTGATGGTGCTGGGGGGCCTGGTCGTACCGGAGGGCGGTGCCAGCTTCGGCTGGACCGCCTACGCCCCGTTGAACAGCGCAGCACACTCGCCTGGAATCGGCGCCGATCTGTGGATCATGGGCCTGGCGCTGGCCGGCTTCGGCACGATCCTGGGCGCGGTGAACTTCCTGACCACGATCATCGGCATGCGCGCACCGGGGATGACGATGTTCCGGATGCCGATCTTCACCTGGAACACACTCTTCACCTCGGTCATGATCCTGATGGCCTTCCCGGTGCTGGCCGCGGCGCTGCTCTGCCTGGAGGCGGACCGGCGCTTCGGATCGCTGGTCTTCGAGCCTTCGAGCGGCGGGGCCCTGCTGTGGCAGCACCTGTTCTGGTTCTTCGGCCACCCCGAGGTGTACATCATCGCGCTGCCTTTCTTCGGCATCATCAGCGAGATCATCCCGGTCTTCGCCCGCAAACCGATGTTCGGCTACATCACCCTGATCGCGGCGACGATGGCCATCACCGGGCTGTCCATGGTGGTGTGGGCGCACCACATGTTCGCCACCGGATCGGTGCTGCTCCCGTTCTTCTCCCTCATGTCGTTCCTGATCGCGGTGCCGACAGGGGTGAAGTTCTTCAACTGGATCGGCACGATGCTGCGCGGTTCTCTGTCGTTCGAGACCCCGATGCTGTGGGCGGTCGGCTTTCTGGTGAGCTTCCTGTTCGGCGGGCTGACCGGGGTCGTCCTGGCCTCACCGCCGCTGGACTTCCATGTCACAGACACGTATTTCGTGGTGGCGCACTTCCACTACGTGGTGTTCGGGACGGTGGTCTTCGCGACCTTCGGCGGGTTCTACTTCTGGTGGCCGAAGTTCACCGGGAACCTGCTCGACGAGCGGCTGGGGAAGATCCAGTTCTGGACGCTGTTCGTCGGCTTCCACACCACGTTCCTGGTGCAGCACTGGCTCGGCGTGTCAGGAATGCCGCGCCGGTACGCGGACTATCTGGCCGCGGACGGCTTCACCACCCTCAACACGATCTCGACCATCGGGTCGTTCCTGCTGGGCGCCTCGACGCTGCCGTTCGTCTACAACGTGTGGAAGACGGCGAAGTACGGACAGAAGGTCGGGGTCGACGACCCGTGGGGCTTCGGCCGCTCGCTGGAGTGGGCGACCGCGTGCCCGCCGCCCCGGCACAACTTCACGACGCTGCCGAGGATCCGGTCCGAGTCGCCCGCGTTCGATCTGCACCACCCGGAGGTGGCGCAGATCGAAGCGGCGGACGCCGAGGCGGAGGCGCCATCGCATTGAGCGGTGCGACCGGTGGGGACTCGTAGGACGCCGCGTGCGGCACGCTGCTGCCGGTCACCGCGGGGACAGCGACCAGGACGAGCGCGGCGGTACCGGCCGCGACGGTGGCGCCCGGCTTGCGGCGGGCGGCCTCTTACCCGGCCGGCTTCCCGGCTCTGCGAATCCCCGCCTTGGCCACGTCCTTACCTCCGTACACCACACCCACCGCGAGGCCTCCAAGGTTCGCCGATGTCACGCGGCGGCACCAGCAGGCCGTCGTTGTCGAGGAGACCGCCAGGAGCGAGCCCTTGGCCATCTCCGGCTCGATGGGCGAGACACCGCCCAGAGCCACCCGCAGAACCCCGTGCGTTGTCCCCCGACCCCCGGACGGGCTTGAATAAGAGGCCGCGCGAATAGGTGGGGTGGAGGAAGGAGCGGGGCGAGGGGCAAGTCTGGCAAGGCGGAGGAAGGAGGCGACGCGATGGGGGTGCCCCCTGCTCGAGCGGAGCCGAGAGCTTGGTGGGGGCACCTCCCGGACGGAGTCTGGGGGAGAGTCGTCGACCGACACCGACGGCAACACTTCCAGGCGCCGCCCATCGGCACGCGACGCCGCCCCACCTATTCGCGCGGCCTCTAAGGCGATCCGGATAGGGAAAGGGCGTGACTCCCACCGCAGGTCTTCCGTTGTTAACTGCGTGCCGGGCAGAGCCCGGCGAAGGAGCCGTAGCCGCACAGTCAAGGAGGCTTCCGTGCCGCCCATGCTCGACGTCAGCGACGAGGTACGAGCCGAGATCGGCGAAGAGGAGGCGCAGCGTCTGCTCGCAGGCGAGAGCGCGCCGGGCACATACGACTGCACCTCCTGTCGCACTCCCGGCAACACCTCGCAGGAGCGCACCAGTACGGTGCTCTTCGTGGGCGAGGAGACCGCCGTGCTCGCGTTCGCCCACGCCACCTGCATTCCGTCCCAGATCGTCCCGGTGTCGGAGCAGCAGCTCCAGGGCGCGGTGCAGAGCATCACGAGCAACGGCGGGAGCGCCGCGCCCTCGGTCGCTGTCGCCCCCTCGGTGCCGGCCGCGCCTGTTCTGGCGCCGCGCCAGGCGGTGCTCGGAATCACCTGCGGACTGGTCCTGGTACAGGGCGATGTGCGCCCCGCACTGGTGATCGAGCCGACCGGCCCGGTCGCCCGCCCGGGACAGGGCGGCCCCGGCGACGACTTTCTCCCGCTCCTCATCGAGCAGGGCTTTCTGCCGGTCAACGACCTGTCAGCACCGCCATCACCACTCGCCGGCTGGTCGGTGCTGCTCGCCATGGGCCAGCTGCACGCCATCCTCCAGCCCGGTTCCGCCGGTGCCTGGTGGCAGGCGCACCAGCCACTGCCGGTCAGCGAGGGCTGGCGGCAGGCGGTCAACAAGTCCAACGAGGTGTACGTCTATGCGGCCCCGGTCGGCTCCATCGGCCAGCAGCCGCGTGAGGACCTGCTGGCCGACGCCCTGGACCGGGCCGCCCGCCATGGCGTGCTGGTCGGCGCAACCATGCCGCTCTCCGGCACCTGAGCCATCGTCACCCACCGAAGGGCGCGTACGGAAAACCGTGCGCGCCCTTCTTGTGCCCGGGCAGGAAGGCGTAATTCAGCCGTATGGCCCGCATCCCGACTCCGCGCATGGTCGTTGGCCCAGACGTGCACACCTTTGACGCTATCTCCTGGGCCGCCTACCGCGGTCATATTCCGCCCATGCGCGCGCCCGAAAGCGCCTCCGACGGTTCGGGCACACCGATCTACGACGCGCTCTGCTCCGAGTACCGCAGGCTCTTCCGTACGCTGCCGGGTGACCGCTCCGGCGAGGAGGCGCTGCAGTTCAACGACTTCAGCGGCGCGCCCTACCGCCCCGGGCGGCACCGTGGCCATCTCCCGGCGCTGCCGGCAGGGAGCGGCCACGACAACCGCATGCATGGGTGAAAGGCGGCCCGGAGGCCGCGCCCTGTCCCCCGCCGCCTTTTACTTCTTGCGGCCGCGCTTCTCCCGGACCCGCACCGACACCTGGATCGGTGTCCCCGCGAAGCCGAACTCCTCGCGCAGCCGGCGCTCGATGAACCGCCGGTAGCCCGCCTCCAGGAAGCCCGAGGCGAAGAGGACGAAACGGGGCGGCCTGGTGCCGGCCTGGGTGCCGAAGAGGATGCGGGGCTGCTTGCCGCCGCGGACGGGGTGGGGGTGGGCGGCGACGATCTCGCCGAGGAAGGCGTTGAGGCGCCCGGTGGGGACCCGGGTCTCCCAACCCGCGAGCGCGGCCTCGATCGCCGGGACGAGCTTCTCCATGTGGCGGCCGGTGAGCGCCGAGACGTTCACCCGGGGCGCCCACTGGACCTGCACCAGATCCTGTTCGATCTCACGCTCGAGGTAGTAGCGGCGCTCCTCGTCGAGCTGGTCCCACTTGTTGTAGGCGATGACGACAGCGCGCCCGGCCTCGACAGCCATCGTGATGATCCGGAGATCCTGCACGCTGATGGTCTCGCTGCCGTCGATCAGGATGACCGCGACCTCGGCCTTCTCCAGCGCGGCGGCGGTGCGGAGCGAGGCGTAGTAGTCGGCCCCCTCCTGGAGGTGGACCCGGCGGCGGATACCGGCCGTGTCGATGAATTTCCAGGTGATGCCACCGAGTTCGATCAGCTCGTCGACCGGGTCGCGGGTGGTGCCGGCGATCTCGTTGACGACGACGCGCTCCGACCCCGCGACCTTGTTCAGAAGGCTGGACTTGCCGACGTTGGGCCGGCCGATCAGCGCCACCCGGCGCGGGCCACCGACCGCTTCCCCGAAGGTCTGGGCCGGGGCCTCCGGGAGTGCCTCCAGGATCGCGTCGAGGAGGTCGCCGGTGCCACGGCCGTGCAGCGATGACACGGGGTACGGCTCGCCGAGGCCGAGATTCCACAGCGCGGTGGCGTCCGCCTCGCCGGAGGGACCGTCAACCTTGTTCGCGGCGAGCACGACAGGCTTGCCTGCCTTGCGGAGTAGCCGGACGACCGCCTCGTCGGTGTCGGTCGCGCCGACTGTGGAGTCCACGACGAAGACCACCGCGTCGGCGGCCTCGATGGCGTACTCGGCCTGCGCGGCGACCGAGGCGTCGATGCCCAGCACGTCCTGCTCCCAGCCGCCGGTGTCGACGAGCTTGAAGCGGCGGCCGTTCCAGGTCGCCTCGTAGGTGACGCGGTCACGCGTCACTCCGGGCCGGTCCTCGACGACCGCCTCGCGGCGTCCGATGATCCGGTTGACCAGGGTCGACTTGCCGACATTCGGCCGGCCGACCACCGCCAGCACGGGCAGCGGACCGTGGCCCGCCGCGGCCAGGTCGCCGGCCACCTCTTCGGGGTCGAAGCCCTCCTCGGCGGCGAGCTCCATGAACTCGGCGTATTCCGCACCGCCGAGCGCACCGGCGTCGCCGTACTCGTTCTCGATGTCCATCTTTCCTCAAAGTCCTACTCTTGACGCATGCAGGGCAGGGCTTGCCCTTCGCAGAGCCCGGCGGGCCGAGCGAGAAGCCCCCGGTGTCCACCGGAGGAGGAGCTACCTCATCGAGCCTAATCGACGGTGTCGGACGCTTTCAGGCGCGCTGCGTAGCACGCTTAGCAGCATCCAGGTGCGCCGCGAGGCGCTCCTGGATGCGCACCGTGGCGGCGTCCATCGCCGTACGGGTGCGCCTTCCGCCGCCGTCACCCGCCGTGAACGGGTCTCCGTAGACCACATCGATCCGGCTGCGCAGCGGCGGCAGCGCCGATATCACCCGACCGGGCCGGGCGCTGCCCAGCACCGCGACCGGCACCACGGGTGCGCCGGAGCGCACCGCGAAGTAGGCCAGGCCCGAGCGCAACTCGGAGAAGTCTCCCTCGCCGCGGGTGCCCTCAGGAAAGATCCCGAGGACGCCTCCGCGCTCCAGGACGCCGAGCGCGACAGTGATCGCGGCACGGTCGACGGTGTCCCGGTCGACGGCGACATGGCCCACCCCGCGCAGGAACGGGTCCATCAGGCCGACGAAGGCCTCCTTCTTGACCAGGAAGTGCACCGGCCTCGGGGAGGTCCCGATGATCATCGGGCCGTCCACATTGTGCGAGTGGTTCCCGGCCAGGATGACCGGCCCATAGGCCGGCACCCGCCAGGCGCCGAGCACCCTCGGCCGCCACAGGCCGTTCATCAGGCCGATGCCGATGCGGCGGCCGACCGCCGCTCCACGCGGCCCGGGGACCGTGGCGCGGCCGGCTTGTTCAGAGGTCACGCCTTGATCCGCTTCTCCTCGACCAGGGTAACGACACACTCGATGACCTGGTCCAGGGTGAGCTCGCTGGTGTCGACCTCCACGGCGTCGTCCGCCTTGGCGAGCGGCGAGGTCTTACGCCCGGAGTCGGCCGCGTCCCGCTTGGCCATGGCCGCACGGGTGGCGGCCAGGTCCTGGGCCTCCTTGCCCTTCAGCTCAGCGGTGCGGCGGGCCGCACGGGCCTCCTCGGACGCGGTCAGGAAGATCTTGAGCGTCGCATCCGGCAGCACGGTCGTACCGATGTCCCGGCCCTCCACCACGATGCCCGCCAGCGCCTCGGCCGCCGCCGTGCGCTGCAGCTCCACCAGCCGGGCCCGTACTTCCGGCACAGCGCTGACCGCGCTCACCGCTGCGGTGACCTCCTGCGTACGGATCGGGCCGGAGGCGTCCACGGCGTCCACCGTGATGGTGGGCGCCGCGGGATCGCTACCAGAAACGATCACCGGTTTCCCGGCGGCGTCGGCGACGCCGGCGGCGTCGTTGACGTCTATACCGTTGGTCAGCATCCACCATGTGATCGCCCGGTACTGGGCGCCGGTGTCGAGGTAGCTCAGGCCCAGCTTGGCGGCGACCGCCCTGGAAGTGCTGGACTTGCCCGTGCCCGAGGGGCCGTCGATCGCGACGATCACCGGA
This sequence comes from Actinacidiphila oryziradicis, assembly GCF_005047355.1. Lineage (GTDB taxonomy): Bacteria > Actinomycetota > Actinomycetes > Streptomycetales > Streptomycetaceae > Actinacidiphila > Actinacidiphila oryziradicis. The sequence goes on along the minus strand of NZ_SUMC01000025.1, from coordinate 33,336 downwards.
TTTGACACAGTCGGGAGACCTTCCTCGTACACACTCGCGGGACGGAGATGGCTGAACGCCTTCTCCTAAGGCTACCGGCCCCTCGCTGGCCCCCGTACCGTCGCCCTCGCCGGGCAGGCCGGAACGGCGCCGGGTGCCCCCGGTGCGGGTTCCGCCCCCTCTGCGGTGGTTGCCCGCTGGGCTTGTCCGGCTGGGCCGGCACGGTTTCGTTCCGTCTGCCGGGGGTGCCGGTTCCCCCCCCAGCTACCTCCCCCGGCCTTCGGCCGGGGGAGGTAGCTGGGGGGGGAACCTCCCGGCCGAAGGTTGGGGGAGAGAGTCACCCCGGAGGCGACCCCGGCCCAACAACCGAACAAGCGCACACCACCCACGGCGCCGGGTTACTGGCGGATGGACCAGCCACGGTCGCGTAGGGCCACGGTCAAGCCCGGCGCAGCCGAGGGTTCGACCATGAGCTGGACGAGGCCGGCCTGCTGGCCGGTGGAGTGCTCGATGCGGACGTCCTCGATGTTGACCCCGGCGCGTCCGGCGTCCGCGAAGACGCGGGCGAGCTCGCCGGGCTGATCGCCGATGAGGACGGCGACGACCTCGTAGGACTTGGGCGCGGTGCCGTGCTTGCCGGGGACTTTGGACTGCCCGGCGTTACCGCGCCGGAGGATGTCCTCGATGCCGGTGGCGCCTTGACGGCGCTTCTCCTCGTCGGCGGACTGGAGGGCGCGGAGCGCCTCGACCGTGCCGGTCAGGTCGGTGGCGAGGTCGGCGAGGACATCGGCGACGGGGCCGGGGTTGGCGGAGAGGATGTCGATCCACATGCCTGGCTCGGAGGCGGCGATCCGCGTGACATCGCGGATGCCCTGCCCGCACAGCCGTACCGTCGCGTCCTCGGCGTGCTGAAGCCGGGCGGCGACCATGCTGGAGACGAGGTGCGGGGTGTGCGACACGAGGGCGACGGCCCGGTCGTGGGCGTCGGTGTCCATGACCACCGGGATGGCGCGGCAGAGGGCGACCAGTTCGAGGGCGAGGTTGAGAACCTCGGTGTCGGTCCCGGGAGTCGGGGTGAGGACCCAGGGGCGCCCCTCGAAGAGGTCAGCCGTGGCGGCGAGCGGCCCGGAACGCTCGCGGCCGGACATCGGGTGCGTACCGATGTAGGCCTTGAGGTCGCAGCCGAGCGCCTCCAGTTCGCGGCGCGGCCCGGACTTGACGCTGGCGACATCGAGGTAGCCGCGGGCCAGGCCGCGGCGCTGCGCGTCGGCGACAGTCGTCGCGACACGCGCCGGGGGTACGGCGACGATCGCGAGATCGACCGGCCCGTCGGGGGCCTCGTCCGTGCCCGCGCCGAGCGCGACGGCGATGCGGGCGGCGGACGGATCGTGGTCCTCGAGGTGCACCTCGACCCCGCGTGCGGCGAGGGCGAGGGCGGCGGAAGTACCGATGAGCCCGGTCCCGATGACGATCGCGGTTCTCACTGTGCGATGTCCTTGCGGAGCGCCGCCGCCGCGCCGAGGTAGACGTGGGCGACCTCGGCCTTGGGCAGATCGGTCTCGACGTGGGCCAGGATGCGTACGACCCGGGGCATGGCCCCGGCGATGTCCAGTTCCTGGGCGCACACCAGGGGTACGTCGGTGATGCCGAGCTTGCGGGCGGCGACCGCCGGGAAGTCGCTGTGCAAATCCGGAGTCGCGGTGAAGAGCACGCTGATCAGGTCGTCCACGGCGAAGCGGTTGCGCTCCAGTATGGCGGTGAGCAGCTCCGAAACCTGCGCGTGCAAGTGCTCGGCATCGTCCCGTTCCAACTGGACGGCTCCACGGACCGCTCGTACCGCCATGTCACTGCTCCCTCGGGTCCTGGTGCACATACCTGATCAGCGTAGTCGCGGTCGCCGGGACACGGTTGGGGGTCCCGACCCGCGAGACGGGGTGTGTGGGGTACAACCGTGGGCATGATCTACCACCTGGTGCCCCTTGACGACTGGCTGCACGAGCCGGACCGGCCGTACGCGCCGGCGTCGCTCGCCACAGACGGTTTTGTGCACTGCTCACCGGACGAGGCGGTCACGCTCGCCGTGGCCAACGCGTTCTACCGGCAGGTGGCCGGGCCCCTGATGGTGCTGCTCATCGATGAGGACGCGCTGGACGCCGAGGTGCGCTGGGAGGCCGCCGATCCGGCGCCGCCGCCGGGTGTCTCGGACAGCACCCGCTTCCCGCATGTGTACGGCCGCGTCAACCGTTCCGCGGTGGCGGGCATGCTGGAGGTCCGGCGGGGCCCGGACGGCAGCGCGGAGGCGCTCGCGCTCTGGTCCTGAGCGCCGGTTCATACCGTTGCGCCCCCAGGCGCGGCTTCCGCGATCTGGTTGGCCGGTGGTTGCATGGTGGCCTGACGTCGCGCCTCGGGGGGAGGCCAGGATGACGAAGCGTTCGGGTCCGCTCTACACGCTCCTCGCCGGGTTCGTACTCGCGGCGGCCATGCTGTCGCTGAATGTGACGACCGGGTCGGGAGTCACTTCGTACAGCGGCGGAACCGCCCCTGCCACGCCGGGCACCGCTCCGACGCCCACGCCCACGGTTGCCGGTCCCTCCGCCACCGCGCCGCCCGACGCGGACTACGCGGGCCGTACCGCCGACCGGGCCGCGAGCGTCGCCGTTTCGCTGCGTGGGGGCAAGGCCGTCGCGTACGTCTGCGACGGCCGTACGAAGGAGGCCTGGCTCCGGGGCGACGTCAAGGACGACGGCACCATGCGGCTGACCGGCAAGCGGGGCGCCGGCCTGGACGGCACACTGCGCGGCGGCCGCATATCAGGCACTGTCCACCTGCCCGGCCGCGTCAACTGGGCCTTCAGCGCAGACAAGGCCGTCAAGCCGTCCGGCCTGTACAGGGCCACCGCCGTCGTGCGCGGCGCCAGGGTCGAGGGCGGCTGGATCGTCCAGCGCAGCGGCAGCCAGGTCGGCATCGTCGACCGCGACGGCGTGCCGTCCGGCGCGCCCTCCATCGATCCCGCGACCGGTGCCGTGACCGTCTACGGCCGACAGCTCACCGCCAAGCCGATCGGGAGTGCCCCATGAGCGTGGACCCGAACGCCCGTACCGCCTCCTTCCCGGCCGGTCCCCCGGGCCCCGGCGGCCCGCGCGCCGCCCTCGGCTACCTCGTCCCCGCCCTGGCCGCCGCCGCTGTCGCCGTTCTCCTCGGCGTCTACGGCAAGGCCCACGACCCGACCGGTACGGCCTTCAACCTCGTCGGCTTCTCCAGCACCGGCGCCGTCAAGTCCTGGCTCGCCAGCGCCGCCTTCGGCTTCGCTCTTGTCCAGACCGCCTCCGCGCTGCTCATGTACGGCAAGGTGCCGGGCCTCCGCGCCCCGTCCTGGACCGGCGCGCTGCACCGCTGGTCCGGCCGGGCCGCTTTTCTGCTGGCCGTGCCCGTCGCCGTGCACTGCCTTTACGCGCTCGGCTACCAGACGTACAGCGCGCGGGTGATGTGGCATTCGCTGCTCGGCTGCTTCTTCTTCGGCGCCTTCAGCGCCAAGATGCTGCTGCTGCGGGCGGAGCGGCTGCCCGGCTGGTTGCTGCCGGTCGTCGGCGGGCTGGTCTTCGCTGTGCTCACCGCCATCTGGCTGACCTCGGCCCTGTGGTTCTTCCGCACCAACGGGGTGACGGCATGAGGCGCCGGGAGGTGCTGCTCACGGCGGGCGCGATGGTGGCGGCGCTGGCCGGCTGCAGCAAGTACGGCGACAACCAGGGCGCGCCGCCGCCGGCCTCCTCCAGTGGAACGGGCCGCGGCCAGGTGCTCGCGAAGACCTCCCAGGTGCCGGTCGGCGGCGGCGTGGTCTTCGCCGACCGCAAGGTCGTGGTCACGCAGCCCACGACCGGCGAGTTCAAGGCTTTCTCGGCCGTCTGCACCCATCAGGGCTGCACGGTGACCTCCGTGTCCGGCGGCACCATCAACTGCCCCTGCCACGGCAGCAAATACCGCGTCGCCGATGCCTCGGTCGCCGCCGGCCCCGCGCCCCGCCCCCTCGCCCCGCAGCCGATCGCCGTCCGGAGCGGGGAGATCCTGCTCCCGTAGGCTCGCGTGAGCCCGGGCGATACCAGGTGCGGTCCGGCCTGGCATCGGCCACAATCTCGGTCATGCGCCCTGCGGGTCACGCCCTGGTGACCGACCACACCACCTATGCCTGTGTCATGGGATCCCGCGCCTTCGGCCTGGCCACCGAGGCCAGCGACACCGACCGCCGCGGCGTCTATGTCGCCCGACGCAGCTCTTGCGGTTCTCCACCGCGTACTGCCGCAGCAGCCCGGTCAGTTGCCCCGGCGGAGTGCCCTGGGCCAGCAGGTACACCGCGTGCGCGGTGAGGTCGCTCGTGGGGAGGGCGGTGGGGTGCCCGTGGGTGAGTGCGGACTACAACTGCGCGGCACCGGCACGCACTTCGCCGCTCAGACCGGGTACGAGGCCGAGCGGCGCGACCCTCATGTTCGCGCCGCAGCCCTTGGAGCCGGTCTGGCTGGCCTCCTGCCAGCGCCGGGCGTCGTGGCTGAGCCGCTCGCAGGCGACGAGACAGGTGCGGCCCGGCGCGCGGTTGTTCTCGGGTGAGCGCCACCATTCGACGTACCCCTCGCGCACCGGCCGCACCATCCGAACCGGCGCCAGCGGCCCGCGTTCCATCGCGGTACGGAGCCCGCGGCCGAGCGCCAGGGTCATCTGGGTGTCGTCCGTGACGAAGGCGGCCCTCGGCAGTTCCATCTGCCGCCAGGGCCCGCACTTGGCGAGGATCGAGGGCACGTCGTTGAACTCGGTGGGGAAACCGAGTGCGTCGCCGAGCGCCAGCCCGGTCAGCGCGCCGGTGGCGGAGCTCCTCACGCGGCCACCCGGGTCCGTACGACGAGGTCGTGCAGCGCGTCGTAGACCGTCGGCTCGCCCGGTAGGCGCGAGGCCTCCTGGGCGGCGTCCAGGGCGGTGTGGAGGGCTTCCACGTCGGTGCGCAGGCGCTTGGGGTCGACGTCCATGGCGAGGCTGTGCTCGGCGAGGGCCTTGTCGTGGATGAGGCCGGCGACGTAGGAGGGAGCGCGTACCTGGTCCAGGAGAGTCGGGAGGTGTGCCTCGATGGTGCCGGTGCGCATGAGGTAGATGCCGGTGAGCAGGACGCGGAAGGTGTAGAGGAGGGGCTTGAGCTCGCCGGTCTTCTGATAGAGGGCCCACTGGGTGTTCGCGAAGCCGCGGTAGTGGTGGGCGTGGTGCCGGGTGATGAGGCCCGGCGAGAGGTCCACGAGGGCGCTGTGCACGCCGCTGGTGTGGACCACCAGCGGCGAGAGCAGCTGTTCGAGGACATAGCCGTTGCGCCGGATCATGAGCCGGGCGAATTTGAGCAGGTCGTGGGTGACGAGGTCGAGTTCGAGGCCGTCGCGGTCCCACATACGGGTCTGGGTCTCCTCGCCCTCCCGCAGTCCGATGATGCCGGACAGCGGAAGGAGGTGGGCGCCGCGCAGGTCCACATCCGAGTCGCTGGAGGGGAAGCCGTACAGGTGCGCACCGGAGACGGTGGCGAACAGCAGCGGATGCCCCTGCCCATCGAGGACCGGCCGCAGATCGGGCAAACCGGCCTCGCGCAGGCGTTCGGAGTGGATGGCGGTCATGCGGACCATCCTCGCCGTAAAAGTGACCGTCCAACCATGGGATTTTTGTTAAAGGTTAAGCGCCTGGACCCTCTGGCGGCCCCGGACGCTCTAGAGGTCGACTTCGCGCATGAGCATGCCGACCTCGGTGTTGGTGAGGCGGCGCAGCCAGCCGGACTTCTGGTCCCCGAGCGGAATCGGGCCGAAGTGGGTGCGGACCAGCCGTTCGACCGGGAATCCGGACTCGGAGAGCATGCGGCGCACGATGTGCTTGCGGCCCTCGTGCAGGGTCACCTCGACAAGGTAGTTCTTGCCGACATTCTCGACGATCTTGAAGTGGTCGGCACGGGCGAAGCCGTCCTCCAGCTCGATGCCGTTCTTCAACTGCTTTCCCAGGTCGCGCGGGATCGGGCCCTGGATCGCGGCGAGGTAGGTCTTCTTCACGCCGTAGCGGGGGTGGGTGAGGCGGTGGGCCAGCTCGCCGTGGTTGGTGAGCAGGATGATGCCCTCGGTCTCGGTGTCGAGGCGGCCGACATGGAAGAGCCGGGTCTCACGGTTGGTGACGTAGTCGCCGAGGCACTGGCGGCCGTCGGGATCCTCCATGGTGGAGACGACACCGGCCGGCTTGTTGAGAGCGAAGAAGAGGTGCGACTGGGTGGCGACCGTCAGGCCGTCGACCTTGACCTCGTCCTTCTCCGGCTGGACCCGGAGGCCCTGCTCGGTGACGATCTTGCCGTTGACCTCGACACGCCGCTGCTCGATCAGCTCCTCGCAGGCGCGGCGCGAGCCCATGCCGGCCCGCGCCAGCACCTTCTGGAGGCGCTCGCCCTCCTGCTCGGCCCCGGGGAAGGTCTTCGGGAGCTTGAGCTGGGGCTTGTCGTGGCGGGCGCGGTTGCGCTCCTCGATCTGGGCGTCCAGCTCGCGCGGCCGGGCGGGGGCGGGCTTGCGGCCGCGGTTGCCGGTGGGCTTGTTGCTGGGCTTGGAGGGGGCGACCCCGCCGGGCCGGTTCGCGCCCGACTGGCCCGTGCTGCCGACGTCGTAGCGGCGCTCCTCGGGCCGGGGGGTGCCCGTGCGCTTCTGTCCGTCGCGCTTGGCGCCACCGCCGCTGCCCGCACTCCGGGAGTTCCGGTTGCCGCTGTTCCTGTCGCTGCTTCGCATCAAGTTTCCGTAATCGAGGTCGTGTCCGGGCCGTCCGGGTCGAACGACGGAACCCCTTCCAGGGAGTCCGCCTCGACGGCGTCCACTTCTGGGAGGAAAGGCGCCAATTCCGGCAATTCATCCAGGCCGCGCAGGCCCATCCGCTCCAGGAAGTAGTTCGTCGTCCTGTACAGGATCGCACCTGTCTCGGGTTCCGTCCCACCTTCCTCGACCAGACCGCGCTGGAGGAGGGTGCGCATCACACCGTCACAGTTCACTCCGCGCACCGCCGAGACGCGGGACCGGCTCACCGGCTGGCGGTACGCGACCACCGCCAGCGTCTCCAGCGCGGCCTGGGTGAGCCGGGCCTGCTGACCGTCCAGGACGAACTTCTCGACGGCCGGCGCATATGCCGGGCGGGTGTAGAAGCGCCAGCCGCCTGCGATCAGCCGCAGGTCGAAGCCGCGCTTCTGTGTCGCGTACTCGTCCGCCAGCTCGCGCAGCGCCTTCGCGACCGCGCGGCGGGGCCGCTCCAGCACCTTCGCGAGGTGCTCCTCGGTGGCCGGCTCGTCGACGACCATCAGCACCGCCTCCAGCGCGGGCTTCAGCTCCAGCTCGCCGACCTCGGCGGCGAGCAGCCCCGCCGGGGCCTCGTCGGTCGTCATCGCTCTGCCCCTTCCTTCTGTGGCTTCTGCTGCTTCTCCGGCTTTGCTTCCTGGTCGAACTCGTCGGTGACCAGCGGCTGCGTGCGATCCTCTTCCCCGCCGCCGGTCCAGCGGACCTGGAGCGTACCGAGCGCCTCCTCCTGGTCCAGCGCGACCACCTTCTCCCGGTACAGCTCCAGAAGAGCCAGGAAGCGGGCCACGACAGTGAGCGTGTCCGGCGCGTCGGCGGTGAGCTCCCCGAAACTCGCCGCGCCGCGCTCGCGCAGTATCGCGATCACATGCTCCGCCTGCTCCCGGACGCTGACCAGCGGCGCGTGGATGTGGTCCACGTACACCTGCGGCTTCGGCTTCGGCTGCATCGCCTTGACCGCGAGCTGCGCGAACCGCTCCGGGCCGATGCTCAGCACCACCTCCGGCAGCAGTTCCGCATGCTGCGGCTCCAGACCCACGGTGCGCGGGTAGCGCCGCCCCTCCGCCTCCAGCCGGTCCGCGAAGATCGCCGCGACCTGTTTGTACGCGCGGTACTGCAGCAGGCGGGCGAAGAGCAGGTCCCGGGCCTCCAGCAGCGCCAGGTCCTCCTCGTCCTCCACCTCGGCGGCGGGGAGCAGCCGGGCCGCCTTCAGGTCGAGCAGCGTCGCCGCCACGACGAGGAATTCCGTGGCCTGGTCCAGGTCCCACTCCGGGCCCATGGCCCGGATGTGCGACATGAACTCGTCCGTGACCTTCGACAGCGCGATCTCGGTCACATCCAGCTTGTGCTTCGAGATCAGCTGCAGCAGCAGGTCGAACGGCCCCTCGAAGTTCACCAACCGCACGGTGAATTTGCCGTTGGCTCCCGCGGCTTCCTCTTCCGCCGGGACGGAAACGGCTGCGCCGGGCCTCTGACGTGTCTCCTGCGTCCGGGGTACGTCCCCGGGCGCGCCCGCCGACGGAACGAGCCCGGAATCACCCTCGCCGGTCACCACCGCCTCGCCGGCGCTGCGGGCCGCGGGGCCGCTGCCCAGCACACGCCCGCGGGGCTCGCCGTCCGGTTGCGTCGCGCCCTCGCCGGGGGCGCCGCCCGGAGGGACGGGCGCGGCAGGCTGCGGGGAGTCAGCCGGAGCCAGGCCGGGACCGCGCCCGAGGTTGCGCCGGGGCGAGCGCGAGATGGGGGTCCCCCCGGCTGAAGGCTGGGGGCGTGGGTCGTCGGGAGGGGGCATTGCGGTCCTGGTGCTGGGCGCCGTCGGAGACGGCACCGTACCGTGCCGGAGGGGGTCAGCGACCTCGCAGGCGGCGTACGAGGATGCTCGCGTCGCCGCGGGCTTCGAGGTCGGCGAGGACCACGGCGACGGCTTCGCGGACGATGCGCCCACGGTCGACGGCGAGCCCGTGTTCGCCCCGCAGGACGAGGCGGGCGTGTTCGAGGTCCATCAGCTCCTCGGCGGAGACATAGACGGTGATCTTCTCGTCGTGCCGTTCGCGGCCGCTGGGACGGCGATTGGGGCGGGAGGACTTACGGCGGGCGGGCTGGACGGGGGCGGGCCCCTGGGACGCCGTGGGGGTGCCCTGGCCGGGCTGCGGGCGGCGGGCCGGGCCTCCGGCCTGTTCGGGCACCGTACGAGCCGTGGGGGCGCCCTGGTCGGGCTCACGGCCGCCGTGTTCGGGGGAGGCCGCCGCGTCCGGGCCCGGTTCGGGCTCGCCGCCCGGGACCGGGCGCAGGGGCCGTTCGGCGGGGCCGGGAATCTCGCCGTTGGCGTGCTGCCGTGGCGACGAGGACTGCAGTGCCCTCCCCCCGGTGGTGCGGAACAGTTCGTCCGCCCCCGGGAGACTCACTCGGCGTGACACCGGGCGAGCACCTCCCTGGCGAGCTGGCGATAGGCGGCGGCGCCGACCGAGTTGGACGCGTAGGTGGTGATCGGCTCTCCGGCGACCGTGGTCTCCGGGAAGCGCACCGTACGCCCGATGACGGTGTGAAAGACGTTGTCGTCGAAGGCTTCGACGACCCGCGCGAGCACCTCGCGGCTGTGCACGGTCCGCGAGTCGTACATCGTGGCAAGGATGCCGTCGAGTTCGAGCTCGGGGTTGAGCCGCTCGCGGACCTTCTCGATGGTCTCGGTGAGCAGCGCGACCCCTCGCAGGGCGAAGAACTCGCACTCGAGCGGGACGATCACCGTGTGCGCCGCGGTGAGCGCGTTGACGGTGAGCAGGCCCAGCGAGGGCTGGCAGTCGATGACGATGTAGTCGTAGTCGGCCATGAGCGGCTTGAGCGCCCGCTGCAATGTCGACTCGCGGGCGACCTCGCTGACCAGTTGGACCTCGGCCGCCGACAAGTCGATATTGCTGGGCAGCAGGTCCATGCCGGGTACCGCGGTCTTCAGCAGTACCTCGTCGGCCGCCAGCCCACGCTCCATCAGCAGGTTGTAGACGGTGATGTCCAGTTCCATCGGGTTTACGCCCAGGCCGACACTGAGCGCGCCCTGCGGGTCGAAGTCGACCAGCAGCACGCGGCGGCCGTATTCGGCCAGCGCGGCGCCCAGGTTGATGGTCGAGGTGGTCTTGCCGACCCCGCCCTTCTGGTTGCACATCGCGACAATTTTTGCCGGGCCGTGCTCGGTGAGCGGTCCGGGGATCGGAAAGTACGGAAGTGGGCGGCCGGTGGGGCCGACGCGTTCGCGGCGCTGACGCGCCGCGTCGGGGGCGAGCGTGGCCGCGTATTCGGGGTCCGGCTCGTACTCGGCGTCGGGGTCGTAGAACTGACCGTCCTGCAGATCGTCCTCGTAATTCGCCATGGCGGGTACGGACTGCGTCTCTGTGCTCGGGTGGACACCGGGCCGGCGGGCCTCGAAGGTTCGGACCGCGACGGAGCCCACTGCCTCCAGCCGGGAGTGGCCGTCGGCCTGAACGGTCATTCCTGGTTGACCACCCCCGGGAGCAAATGTCGACTCATTCACAAGTCGTCTTACCTCCTTGGTGACCAGGAAACTTCTAGACAGGTCAGCATGGCAGCATGCCGACGGTTGGCGACTCTATGGCGTGTCGGTGGTTCACAGCAACACAATCCGCCAGACGCGGCCTGATGTGTCGGCAACCGAACGCCCCGCTGTCAAGGGTGTAACGAGCTCATCGTCGACGTTTCAGCGGGGTACGAATCGGTGAAAGGGTAGTGTTCCACACCAATAGCCGGGCCCTGGCATCCAAGGCCCGGCCATAGGTGCCGGATTGGCGACAAGTTGACACCAGTCGTAAAAATCACGCCGCCGGTGCCGGTGCCGACACTGATTCCGCCCCAGGTCAGGCGACGAGCAGGTCCTCGAGCTCGGTGGCGGCGAGCCCGTGCGCCTCGGCGACCGGACCGTAGACGACCTGCCCCTCATGGACGTTGAGGCCCATGGCGAGCGCCTGGTCGCGGCGCAGAGCCTCGCGCCACCCCCGGTCGGCGAGTTCGACGATGTACGGCAGCGTGGCGTTGGTCAGCGCGTATGTCGAGGTGTTGGGCACCGCGCCCGGCATGTTGGCGACGCAGTAGAAGACCGAGCCGTGCACCTGGAACGCCGGCTCGGCGTGTGTGGTGGGACGGGAGTCCTCGAAGCAGCCGCCCTGGTCGATCGCGATGTCGACAAGAACCGAACCCGGCTTCATCCTGGAGACCAGCTCGTTGGTGACCAGCTTCGGAGCCTTCGCACCGGGAATCAGCACGGCGCCGATGACGAGATCGGCCTCCAGAACGGCCTTCTCCAGCTCGAAAGCGTTGGAGACGATCGTCTGGATCTTCGCCCCGAAGATCTTGTCCGCTTCGCGGAGCTTGTTGATGTCGCGGTCGAGCAAGGTCACATGGAAGCCCATGCCGACGGCGATCTGCGCGGCGTTCCAGCCGGAGACACCGCCGCCGATGACCACAGCCCTGGCCGCAGCCACCCCCGGGACACCGCCGGGCAGCACACCCCGTCCGCCCGCCGAGCGCATCAGGTGGTACGCGCCGACCTGCGGGGCGAGCCGGCCGGCCACCTCGGACATCGGGGCGAGCAGCGGCAGGGCACGACCGGGGAGTTCAACGGTCTCGTACGCGATGGCCGTCGTGCCCGAGCGGAGCAGCGCGTCGGTGCACTCGAGGGAGGCGGCGAGGTGCAGGTAGGTGAAGAGCGTCTGGTCCTTGCGGAGCCGGTGGTACTCCTCCTCGACCGGTTCCTTGACCTTCAGCAGCAGGTCGGTGGTGGCCCAGACCTCGTCGGCGGTGGGGAAGATCGCCGCCCCCGCGGCGGTGTACTCGGCGTCGGGGATGGAGGAGCCGAGACCGGCGCCCTGCTCCACGTGGACGGCGTGGCCGTGGCGGACCAGCTCGTGCACACCGGCGGGGGTGATGGCTACGCGGTACTCGTTGTTCTTGACCTCGCGGGGGATGCCGACCTTCACGTCGATCACGGTCCTTGGTTCTGGGAGCTGTCGGGATTGCTACAGGCCTCCGGAAATCCGGACATAGCAACCCTTCACCGGGTACGCCGGACCTGACCGCGTTACCTGCGGCACCACCAAGTGTAGTGAAGGAAGACTCGCTGTCCAGCCTTTCAATGTGTCGGGTTCAAGCCGAAACGTTGACACTTTCGCAGGCGATCATCCGGATACCCTCACTCATCGGTCTGCAACAGATGGTCCGCCGCCGCCCGTTGCAACCGCGCCCCGGCCGGATCGCCGAGCCGGTCCAGGGTGTCGGCCATCCGCAGCAGCACCGCCCCCTCCAGCCGCCGCTCCCCCGCCTGCCGGGCCCAGTAGAGGGCGTCCCGGCAGGTCCGCAGGGAGTCCTCCGGGTGCCCGGCGTACTCCTGCACCCGGGCCACCTCGCTCAGCGCCCGGGCCTGTGCCGGCAGGTCCTGCAGCCGCCGGTGGGCGGCGACCACCGCCCGCCACTCCTTCAGCGCGGACCCGTACCGCCCGGCATAGATGTGCAGCGCGCCGATCCTGCCGCGCAGCCGCGCCTCGTGTACCAGTTCGCCGCGGGTCTGCCTCAGGGCCAGCGCCCGGCCGAACCAGTCCGAGGCCCGCTGCGGGTCGTCCAGCTCCAGATACGTACCGGCGATGGCCTCCAGCGCACGGCCCTCCGCATCCCCGTCGAAGCCCTCGCGGGCCGCCACCAGCGCCGCCCGGTAGTGCTCCAGCGCCTCGGCCGGGCGGGCGGACTCCGCCTCCAGGTCACCGAGATTGATCAGCGCCGCCGCCCTTTCCCTGGGCAGGCCGCGCCGCTCGGCCACATCGAGGACCAGGCAGTGCAGCTGATACCGCTCCGCCGTGGTGTCACCGCATTCCGGGTCGGCGGCCAGCGCCCTTACCAACGCGGCCACCAACCGCCGGGCCAGAGTGTCCAGCTCGCCGTCCGCCACCGCGCTCCTGGCAGCCGCGAGCAGCGCCGGCAGCCGGGCCCTCAGCCACTCCGCCGCCGCGGCGCGGGACGCGAAACGCAACGGCCGGGGGACCTCGTCGGACTGGTCCGGCGCCAGCCCGAGCCGGCACGCGTGCAGCAGCCGTACTGTCCGCTCCAGCATCCGCGCCCGTGCCAGCGCCACCTCCGCCGGCCGGTCCCGCGTCTCCACCAGCGCCCGCAGCAACGGCGCCAGGCACCCCGGCACCCGGTACAAGTGCGGCAGCGTCGCCGTCCCGGGTTCCCTCTCCAGCAGTCCGCACGCGGCCAGATCCTCCAGAGCGCCCCGTGCCGCGTCCACCGAACACCCCGCCAACGCCGAGGCGATCTGCGCGTCGGCCAGCCCGGCCGGCGCCAGCACCAGCAACCGCAGCAACCGTGCGGCGGTCTGCGGCAGCGCCTCGTACACCGCCATGAACGCTCTCGCCAGCGGCGCCGACGCGCCCGACCGCGGCTCACCGGTGCCGCCACCGGCACTGCGTACGGGGCGGTCGGGGCGCTCCACCGCGGTGACATCCAGCACCGCGCGCAGGCGGTGCAGCGCGTCGGCGACAGCCAGCCGCGGATGCGCGGCCAGCCAGGCACCCATGAGGCGCAGCGCCGTCGGATCCCCCGCGCACTGCCCTGCCAGGGCCTCCGCCGCACGTGGGTCATTGGTGATGCGGATGGCACCGACCAGATGGGTGAGCAGATCGATGGAGGCCGCGGAATCAAGGCCGCCCACGGTGCAGGGGCGCACATCGGGCACGCCCGGCAGCGGGCCGCCCGATGTGGCGATCACGAGATTGCCGGGGCCATCGGGCAGCAGCGCGAGCAACTGCTCGGGGTGGGCCACATCGTCCAGCACCAGCACCGCGCGGCGGGCGGCGAACGCCGAGCGCAGCGCGGCCCGCAGCTTCTCCGGCCCCGCTCCGGGCTCCGGCGCGGCACCCATCGCGCGCAGCATGGCCCGCGCGGCCTGCCCGTCGGGCAGCCGCTCGCCGTCGCTGTCGGTGAGCCGCAGGAAGAACCGCCCGTCCGGATAGCGCTCGGCAACCTCCCGCGCCAGCCGCACGGCCAACGTGGTGCGTCCCGAACCCGGCCGCCCCGCCACCAGCAGCACCCGGCACCCGGCAGGCACCCGGCCACGCAACGCCTCCAGCCCCGGCCGGTCGATATCCGCCCGCAGCCCGTCCAGCTCCCGCCGCCGCCCGGCGAAGTACGGCAACCCGGGCGGCAACGGACACTGGCCTGAATCCGACTCCCGCGGTACGGCCCGCGCCGCGTCCCCGCCCTCAGCGGCATCCGGCCGCAGATGTTCGATGTCCTCGGCCGGCGCGCCCACTGTCCTGAAACCGGCGCCGGGGACAGCCGCCCCCCCGCCGTCCGCATCCTGCGTTCCATCCGTGGTCCCACCCGGCAAAGCCGCGGACACCGACGCACCGGGGCGTGGGGCAGCCGTCCCCCTGCCGTCCGACGCTGCCGCCGAGGCGTCAGCGTCCAGCACGTGATCCGCCACGGGTCCACTCCCGTTCTGCCTGCGCAAACGAGCCCGACGCCAACGCGCACGGGAACAGAATGAGCCTAGTTCACCGGCCCCGCCCCGCTCGGGGCTCCGACGCGGCAGATCAAGCCAAGGATCACCCCATCGGATCAGCCGATCATCCGACTTTCCCCTCGCTGGGCCGGCCGGAACGGCGCCGGGTGCCCCCGGTGCGGTTCCGTTCCGCGCGCCGCCGTTGCCGCTTTGTCCTCAAACGCCGGACGGGCTGAGTTTGCCCGGCCGGACCGGCACGGCAGGTTGTCCCAGCTGCGGGTGCGCAGGTTCCACCCCCTCTGCGGTGGTTGCCGGTTCCTCCCCCAGCTACCTCCCCCAGCCTTCGGCCGGGAGGTGCCCCCAGGAGGTGCCCCCACAAACGCCGGACCGGCTGGGTTTGCCCGGCCGGACCGGCACGGTTTCGTTCCGCCTGCCAAGGGTGCCGTTCCGCGCCTCCCCCGCCGGGGGTGCCGGTTCCTCCCCCAGCTACCTCCCCCGGCCTTCGGCCGGGAGGTGCCCCCAGGAGGTGCCCCTACAAGCGCCGGACCGGCTGGGTTGTCGTGCGTGCCGCCACGCCATGTGGTCGTGGGGGGGGGTCGGGGCCGCTGTGGGGTGATCTCCTCGGGGCTCGCACGTGCGGGTCCACGGCCCGCTTGCCCGGGGTGCACGCGCTCGTCCCCTGCGGGGACACCCCGGCGCGTCCCCTCCCGGCCGGACAGACGTGTGACGGCCGCTCGGGGCGGAGACCGTAAAACCAAAGGCACCGCGCGCCGGGCAACCCCCGGGGTGACCGCGGGACACAACCCACCGTGAAGCGCTGTGACGGCCGGAGGGGGCGGTTCAGGGGTGTCCCCGCAGACTGTGTCGCCCAAGTGCCGCCGGCGATGGCGCATAACGTCCCGGGCCCTGGCACACAGTCGTGGGGGCACCTCCCGGCCGAAGGTTGGGGGAGAGAGTCACCCCGGAGGCGCCACCGACCCACCCACCGAACAAAGCGCACCCCGCGTAACGGCGCAGGGCACCAAACCCAGCCCGTCCGGCGTTTGAGGACGGCTCGGCAACCCCGGCGCCGGGCAAGAGAACAGCCCCGACCCGCCCGGCAAGGGCTAAACGCTGAACGGCCGCGCCGGCCAAACCGCATCCGCCGGGCGCAGCCCGTCCAGCCCATCACCGGCGAGCGCGGCGTGCAACGCCAGCGCACCCACCACCAAGCAGTTGTTGTGCAGCCGCCCCGCCAGCGCACCCTGTACGAGCTCCGCGAGCGGCACCCGGGCGAACTCCATGTCCGCCTCCTCCTCCGACACTTCGAAGCGCTCGCCGTCGGCCTCGGAGAGCTCGCGGGCGAGGAAGATCCGTACGGCTTCGTCGCAGCCGCCAGGCGTGGTGTAGACGTCGACGAGGACCCGCCAGTCCTCGGCCTTCACATGCGCCTCCTCGTACAGCTCGCGCTGAGCGGCGTGCAGCGGGTTCTCGCCGGGGACGTCGAGCAGCCCGGCGGGGACCTCCCAGAGCTTCTGCCGCACCGGGTGCCGGTACTGTCGCAGGACGAGGACCCGCCCCCGCTCATCGAGGGCGACCACGGCCACCGAGCCCGGGTGGACCTGGTAGTCCCGCTGGGCGACCGTGCCGTCGGGCATGACGACCTTGTCGGTGCGGACGCTGGTCTTGTTCCCGGTGAACGGGGTCGCGGTGGCGACGACGGGCCATTCCTCGGGGATGTCCTGGAGCATGCGGTTAACCTCTCAGGCCTGCTGGCGCTTGACGGCCGCCGCGATCAGCCCCACGAAGAGCGGGTGGGGGCGGGTCGGGCGGGACTTCAACTCGGGGTGCGCCTGCGTGGCGACCAGGTACGGGTGCACATCGCGTGGAAACTCGACATACTCCACGAGTTTGTTGTCCGGCGAGGTGCCGGAGAAGAGCAGGCCGGCCTTCTTCTCCAGCTCGCTGCGGTAGGCGTTGTTGACCTCGTAGCGGTGGCGGTGCCGCTCCTCGACGTACGGCTCGCCGCCGTACACCTCGCGGACGATCGAGCCCTCGGCGAGCTTCGCCGGGTAGAGGCCGAGCCGCATGGTGCCGCCGAGGTCGCCCTTGCCGTCGACGATGTCGAGCTGCTCGGCCATGGTGGAGATCACCGGGTGGGCGGTCGCCGGGTCGAACTCCGTCGAGTTCGCGCCCTCGATGCCGGCCAGCGAACGGGCCGCCTCGATGACCACGCACTGAAGGCCGAGGCAGAGCCCGAGCAGCGGGATCCGGTTCTCCCTGGCGTAGGTGACGGCCGCGACCTTGCCCTCCACGCCCCGGTCGCCGAAGCCGCCGGGCACACAGACCGCGTCCACGCCGCCGAGGTGCTTCTTGGCGCCGGCCGGGGTCCTGCAGTCGTCAGAGGTGACCCACTTGATTTCGACGCGGGCGTTGTTGGCGAACCCGCCGGCCCGCAGTGCCTCGGTCACCGACAGGTAGGCGTCGGGCAGGTCGATGTACTTGCCGACGAGCGCGACCTTCACCTCGTGGGCGGGCTGGTGGACCCGGCGCAGCAGGTCGTCCCACTGGGTCCAGTTCACGTCGCGGAACGGCAGGTCCAGCCGTCGGACCACGTAGGCGTCGAGGCCCTCGGTGTGCAGCACTTTGGGGATGTCGTAGATCGACTTGGCGTCGATGGCGGCGACGACCGCGTCCTCGTCGACATCGCACATCAGCGAGATCTTCCGCTTGATGGCGGTGGGGACCTCGCGGTCGGCCCGCAGCACGATCGCGTCCGGCTGGATACCGATGTTCCGCAGCGCCGCGACCGAGTGCTGGGTAGGCTTGGTCTTCAGTTCACCGGACGGGCCGATGTACGGCAGCAGTGAGATGTGGACGACGAAGACGTTGTCACGCCCGACCTCGTGGCGCAGTTGGCGTACGGATTCGAGGAACGGCTGCGACTCGATGTCGCCTACCGTGCCGCCGACCTCGGTGATCACGACATCGACGTCGTCAGCCGCCATCCGCCGGATGCGCGACTTGATCTCGTTGGTGATGTGCGGGATGACCTGCACGGTGTCACCGAGGTATTCGCCGCGCCGCTCCTTGGCGATCACCGAGGAGTAAATCTGCCCGGTGGTGACATTCGCCGTGCCGTCGAGGTTGACGTCCAGGAAGCGTTCGTAATGGCCGATGTCCAGGTCGGTCTCGGCACCGTCGTCGGTGACGAAGACCTCACCGTGCTGGAACGGGTTCATCGTGCCGGGGTCGACATTGAGATACGGGTCGAGTTTCTGCATCGTGACCCGCAGACCACGCGCCTTCAGCAGCGCACCCAGGCTGGAGGCCGTCAGCCCCTTGCCGAGCGAGGAGGCGACACCCCCGGTGACGAAGATGTGCTTGGTCGTCGTGGATTTGGGTGGCAGTGCCAAGACGGGCTCCCGTGGTCGCTAGGTAGGGTCGAGACGGCACCCTGATTTTTGGGGGCGTCATCGCGGCGGTTCAGTGGTTCGGCCCACCGGCCCACGGGCTACCAGGGTATCAGCGACCAGGCTCAGGTGTTTCCGGCAGCTGGTCTGGGAAATGCGACCTCTTTAGCACCTGGGAGCTCGTACGACAAAAAGAACCCGACCGGCGCAGCGTGATCCGTCGTAGCGCGCGCACCCCCTGCTTCAACGTCGTATCCTGCTCGAACGCATCGCAGCGAGCCGGCCGGCACGGCACCACCCACACCGCTCCCGGAACAAGTGCTCGTAAAGATCCCCAGACCGCAAGATCGCCCCCCTGGCAGGGGCGGCTCCGTTGTTCTACTGGAGATGTACGTGGCCGGCCGCATTGAGGATTACGCGCTCATCGGAGACATGCAGACCGCTGCCCTGGTCTGCCGGGACGGCACGGCCGACTGGCTGTGCCTGCCCCGCTTCGACTCCCCGGCGATCTTCGCCGGGCTCCTGGGCACCGAGGACCATGGGTTCTGGCGCCTCGGGCCGGCCTATGCCCCGGGCTCCGAGCCGCCGACCGCCACCCGGCGCCGTTACCGCGGCGACTCCCTCATTCTCGAATCCGAGTGGGACACCCCCCGCGGCACCGTCCGCGTCACCGACTTCATGCCGCCCCGTGACGGTGCTCCGCAGCTGATCCGCATCGTCGAGGGCCTCAGCGGCCGTGTGCCCATGCACTCCGCCCTCCGCATGCGCTTCGCCTACGGCCAGATCACCCCCTGGGTCCACAAGGTCGGTGACCGTACCGTCGCCGTCGCCGGCCCCGACTCCGTATGGCTGGACACCGAGGTCGACACCTACGGCAAGCACCTCACGACCTACTCCGACTTCACCGTCGGCCCGGGTGACCGCGTCGCCTTCACCATCAGCTGGCAGCCCTCCCACAAGGAGCCGCCGCCGCTGCCCGAGCCTGAGTCCTCGCTGGAGGCAACTGAGGACTTCTGGCGCGAATGGGTCGAGCAGTGCACCTACCACGGCCCTTACCGGGACGCGGTCGTACGCTCGCTGATCACGCTGAAGGCCCTGACATATGGGCCTACGGGCGGCATCGTCGCCGCCCCGACAACCTCCCTCCCCGAGAACATCGGTGGTGTACGGAACTGGGACTACCGCTTCACCTGGCTGCGTGACGCCGCCATCACGCTGTCGTCGCTGCTGCGTACCGGTTACCGGGACGAGGCCCGCGCCTGGCGGGAGTGGCTGCTGCGGGCCGTTGCCGGTGACCCCGAGAATCTCCAGATCATGTACGGCATCGCCGGCGAGCGCGAGCTCGGCGAGACCGAGCTCGAGTGGCTGCCGGGATACGAGGGCTCCAAGCCCGTACGTGTCGGCAACGGCGCAGCCCACCAGCTGCAGCTGGACGTGTACGGCGAGGTCACCGAGGCCCTGCACCTGGCCCATATGACCGGCCTGGCCCGGAACGACTACGCCAGCCTGCTCCAGCTCAAGCTCATCCGGTATCTGGAAGGCCACTGGAACGAGCCGGACGAGGGCATCTGGGAGGTCCGCGGGCCCCGGCGGCACTTCGTGCACTCCAAGGTCATGGCGTGGGTCGCCGTCGACCGGACCGTGAAGCTGATCGAGTCCGGCGAGGTCGACGGGCCCCTGGAGCGCTGGCGCGAGCTGCGCGACGAGATCCACTGGGATGTCTGTGAGAAGGGGTACGACCGCGAGCGCAACACGTTCACGCAGTCGTACGGCTCCAAGGAGCTGGACGCCTCTCTCCTGCTCATTCCGCAGGTCGGCTTCCTGCCGCCGGACGACAAGCGGGTCATCGGCACGATCGAGGCCATCCAGCGCGAGCTGTCCACGGAAGACGGCTTCGTCCTCCGGTACCCGACGGATGCCAACTGCAAAGACGGCGAGAACCTGGACGGTCTCCCGGGCGATGAGGGCGCCTTCCTCGCGTGCTCCTTCTGGCTCGCCGACGACCTGGCGATGATCGGGCGGGTCGACGAGGCCCGGCGGCTCTTCGAGAAGCTGCTGTCCCTGCGGAACGACCTGGGACTGCTGGCGGAGGAGTGGGACCCCCGGCTTCAGCGGCAGGTCGGCAACTTCCCGCAGGCCTTCAGCCATGTGCCGCTGATCGACACGGCCCTGCGGCTGACGGCAAGCGGGGCTTACGGGGGCTGAGCATCCGGGGGGTGGGTGCGGGTCGGCGGGCGTGGGCGCCCGGTGGCCCGTACAGGCCCGGTCGGGGACGGGATGAGTCAGGGCGCCCGGAGCAGGCCGAGAACGGCCTGGTGGTGGACGGCGTGCACCTGGGTCAGTTCCGCGAGAGCCGGACCCGTTCGCCGGCGCCGTGAAGTCCCTCGTAGCGCGGCCCGAAACCTACCGTCCCCACCCCTCCAGGACGCCCGGCACGGCCGGTAGCCGTCGAGCCCGCCACGGCTGGGCAGCCGCACCCGGTCCTGGGCCGGGCTGATCACGGCGTCACGGAGTCACGGCATGGCGGTGAGGTCGCAGCAGATCGAAGTCGCTCTCCGCCCAGGGCTCGATCCGTACGCGCATCTCCCGGACTCCCATCTCAGCTGTCACCGGCTCGTGGACAACTCGTCGTAGATGCTGAGCACCTGGGCGACCGTGTCGTCCTCGGTCGGCCAGGTGGCGGCCTGCGTGCGCCCGGCAGCCACGAGCTCCGCACGGCGGGCCGGGTCGGCGAGCAGCCGGGCGACGGCGGCGGCGAGAGCGGCCGGATCGCCGTACGGGACCAGCTCGGCGGCCTCGCCCACGAGTTCGGGGATACCGCCGACCGCCGTGGCGACCAGGGGGACACCGGCGTGCAGAGCCTCCTGGGCGATCAGGGCGCGAGCCTCCCAGCGGCTGGGGAGGACCACGATGTCGGCGGCGGCAAGGAGTTGCGGGATGTCGTCGCGGCGGCCGGTGAGGAGCACCGGAAGACCCTCGGTCTCGATGCGACGGGTGAGTGCGGCGCGCCGCGAGCCCTCGCCCGCGATGACGAGCAACGGGTGCGGCTCCGGGCCGCGCAGCCAGAGGTGAGCGGCGTCGAGGAGCGTGTCATACCCCTTGTGCCGCTCCAGGCGGCCCACCGCGAGCAGCAGCGGGCTCCGCTCCTCGACGAATTCGGCGCGGGTCTTCTGACGCAGCTGCTCGGCATCGGCGGGGAGCTCCGCCGGCAGGGCCTCGCGCACGGGACCGGGCACCGCGACTGGCGCCAGCCGTGCGTCGCGGGCGCCTGAGGCCCGGGCACGGTCCACCAGGTCCGACGACGCGCCGAGCACGACGGCGGCGGCGCGCGACACGCGCCGCTCCAGCAGATGCAGCATCCGCGCCCTCGCCCCTTCGGCCAGGACAGCGCTGTGCCAGGTGACAACCAGCGGCGTACGACGGCCACCGAGCGCCAGCGAGGCGAGCAGGGCCGCCCGCAGGCCGTGCGCGTGCACCACATCCGCGCCCGCGCAGGCGGCACGCAGCGACGCGACCACCGCCGCGTCGCCCCTGTTGGCCCGGCGGGCGATCTCGACCGGGGCGAACCGGGCCCCGGCTGCCGTGAATCCGTAATCCGCCCCAGCCTCCGAGGGCCCGCACACCGTCACCTGCACGCCGCGCGCCACCAGGCCGCCCGCGAGTGAGGACACGTGTGCGCCCGCCGTCTCGCCCAGCACCTGGACGGCGTGCAGCTGCCCGTGCAACGGGGTCGGAGTACTACTGATCACGCGAGGTCGGGCTCCTGACTCGGCATCGTACGGCGGGTGTTGCCACTGTCCTCAAGGATGCCAGGCCGGTACGACATCACGGCAACGCGGCCGGGCCACGCCCGTGCGCACGTACCAGGGACCACCCGTACGAGTGATCCTACGGACGGCTATGGCGCAACCGCTCGCCATAACACCAGTGACCGACCTGGCCGACCTGCCGCCCCGCGTCACTGCGGGCGGCGACCCAAGGAATCGATCGTACGCAGACCGGGAGCACTCCACAGGCCTTCGCCATAGCTGACCCAGTCCCCGGCCGCCGCGAGCCCCGCCAGAAGCGCCGCATGCAGCACAAGCCCCGCCCGCCCGTTCGCAACCACGATCGAGACCCCTACCGCCGCGCCCAGCGCATGCGCCCCGGCGTCACCCAGCATCGTGCGCTCCCCCGCATCGTCCGCCAGTACAGCCACCGCGGCGCCCACCGGTGCGCCTGCCAGTGCCCCTGCGGGCCCGCCGCGCAGCATCCCGGGCACACCGGCCGCGATGACCGCCTTCGCGGCCCGCCCCGGCTTCACATCGACCAGGTTCACCAGATGCGCCGTGCCCGCCACCACGACTCCGGCCAGCAGCCTGTCCACCGGGCGCTCCTTCAGCAGCGCCCCGGCCGCCAGTCCGGCCGCCCCGATGCCGAACAGCTTTACGGCGCCCGAAGTGACCCGACCCTCCTGCAGCGCCCCCATATGTGTGCGAAAACCGCGCTCTCCGGGCGTGCCTGCCAGGTCGTCATACGCCCCGCAGCCTCCCGCGGCGAGCACCGCGAGTGCCGCCGTGCGGCTCCGGACCGGCAGCCCCGGCGCGGCCGCGGTGGCGAGCACGGTGCCGGTCGCTGCCGCGAGGCCGCCGTAGAGGTCCACCGTCCGGCCCGCGTGGTTCGTCCGCGCCCAGCGTGCGGACCCGCCCCGCGGCTTACGCCGCAGGGTGGCAAACGCGGAGCGGGTCGCGGCGACCGTCGCGAGGAGGGCGGTCATGTTCCGGCTCCTTGCCGTTGTACAGTCCCCGGCAACGAGTGGGCGGGCGGGAAAGCGCCCGTCACCGCGCGGCCCGCGCAGCAGCGAGCAGCTCCTCCGCATGTGCCCGTCCGAGCTCCGAATCCTCCAGCCCCGCCAGCATTCGCGAGAGCTCGCGGACCCGTTCCTCGCCCTCCAGCACCTTCACCCCGCTCCGGGTCACCGACCCGTCGTTCGTCTTCTCGACGAGCAGCTGCCGGTCGGCAAAAGCCGCCACCTGCGGCAAATGCGTCACGACGACGACCTGCGCGGTCCGCGCGAGCCGGGCGAGGCGCCGCCCGACCTCTACGGCAGCCTTGCCGCCGACCCCCGCGTCGACCTCGTCGAAGAGGTACGTCGGCACCGGGTCCGACCCTGCGAAGACAACTTCCACCGCCAGCATGACCCGCGACAGCTCACCGCCCGAAGCGCCCTTGGCGATCGGCCGCGCCGGAGCGCCCGGATGCGGCGCGAGCTGAAGCTCGACCTCATCGGCCCCAGCGGCGCCATAGGCCACAAGCCGCCCGTCGACCTCGATGCCCTCGGGGTCATCGGTCTGCCGGATGGCCACGCTGACCCGTGCGTGCGGCATGGCCAGCTCGCCGAGTTCCGCCGTGACCGCCTCGGCGAAGCGGTCCGACGCTTCCGTACGCGCATCGGTCAGCGCCTGGGCGAGCCCGCCCAGCTCGTCGCGCAGGGCGTCCCGTTCGGCAGCCAGCTCGGCGATCCGCTCGTCATCGCCCTCCAGCTCGCCGAGCCGGTCGGCCCCGGCCTCGGACCAGGCCAGTACGGCATCGATATCGGGACCGTACTTACGCGTCAGGTGGAGCAGCGTCGCCCGCCGCTCCTCGACGGCGGCGAGGCGCCGCGGATCGGCGTCCAGGTCATCGGCGTAACCGGCCAGTTCGCCCGCCACGTCGCCCAGCAGGATGCCGATCTCGCCGATCCGGTCGGCCAGCCCGGCCAACGCCGGGTCGTGGCCTCGTACTGCGTCCAGCGCACGCTGCGCACCGGCCACCAGGGTGTTGGCGTCCACTGCCTCCGGGTCCTCCGGATTGCCGGCCAGGGCAGCGTGCCCGATCGCGGCGGCGGAGGCGAGCGCTTCCGCGTGCCCCAGCCGCTCCGCCTCGGCGGCCAGCTCCACGTCCTCGCCGGGCAGCGGCTCGGCAGCCGCCACCTCCTCCAGTCCGAAGCGCAGCAGATCCGCTTCCTGGGCGCGCTCACGCGCCCGCGTGGTCAGCTCGTCCAGCTCGGCGGCGACCTCACGCAGCCGACGGTAAGCCTCGGCGTACTTCACGAGCGGCACCGCGACCGCGTCGCCCGCGTAGCGGTCCAGCGCCTGCCGCTGCCGGGCGGGCCGAAGCAGCCCCTGCTGGTCGGTCTGGCCGTGGACGGCAACCAGGTCGTCCGCCAGCTCGGCCAGCAACCCCACCGGAACGGACCGGCCGCCGACATACGCCCGCGACCGGCCTTCGGCCGAGACCGTACGGCTGATGAGCAGCGCGCCGTCGTCCAGCTCCGCGCCCGCCTCCTCGGCACGCAGGGCGGCCGGGGAACCGGACGTGAGAGCGATCCGCCCCTCAACGACCGCCGCTTTCGAGCCGATCCGCACCAGCGCGGGATCTGCACGGCCACCAAGCAGCAGGCCGAGACTGGTGACGACCATGGTCTTGCCCGCGCCGGTCTCGCCGGTCACCGCCGTGAAACCGGGTGAAAGCTCCACCACGGCGTCCTCGATGACTCCAAGCGCCCGAATCCGCATCTCCTCCAACACGGATACGACCATACGAGGTTTGCGGTACGCCGCGCGACGGGGCTCCCTCATGCGGGGGGGATCCGGGCTGTCCCCATGACACCGGCGCGACCTTCCCAGCCGACGGCCGCCGAACGGTCCGGGGCTTGAGGGGACAGCGCCCCGGACCTCGTCCGGCCGTCGCCGGTCCAGCCGGCGACGCCAGTGCCTGGCCTAGTGCGGCGCGCCGCGCCAGCCCGCCACCGGGAGGGCGAACTTCGCCACCAGCCGGTCCGTGAAGGAGGCGTGGTGCAGTCGCGCGAGCCGCACCGGTACGGCTCCCCGGCGGACCTCCACCCGGGCTCCGGCGGGCAGCTCCACCGTGCGCCGGCCGTCGCACCACAGGACCCCGTGCGGGGTCTGGGGCTGCACTTCCACCGCGAGCACCGAGCTCGGTGCGGTCACGAGCGGCTTGGCGAAGAGCGCGTGCGCGCTGATCGGCACCATGAGCAGGGCCTCCACCTCGGGCCAGACCACCGGGCCGCCGGCCGAGAAGGCGTACGCGGTCGAGCCGGTCGGGGTCGCGCAGACCACGCCGTCACCGCCGAACCGCGACACCGGCCGGCCATCCACCTCGGTGACGACCTCCAGCATCCGCTCGCGGGCCTGCTTCTCCACCGATGCTTCGTTGAGCGCCCAGTCCCGGTGGGCGATCCGCCCGTTCTCGCGTACGAGAACATCGATGGTCATGCGCTCCTCGACCTCGTAGTCCTTGGTGACCACCCGGTCCACGACCTTGTCGAGGTCGTCCCGCTCGGCCTCGGCCAGGAAGCCGACCCGGCCCAGGTTGACCCCCAGCATCGGTACGCCGGACGCGCGGGCGAACTCCGCGCCGCGCAGGATTGTCCCGTCACCGCCGAGGACGATGATCAGCTCGCATCCCTCGACGGCCACCGGACCGGTTTCCTGGAGGATCTCCACCGAGGACGGCGGCAGCGGCAGGTCGGCGGCCTCGTCGGCCAGCACCCTGACCCCTACGCCAGCCCTCGTCAGCCCTTGCACGACCCGCTCGGCACTGCGGATCGCCGCAGGCCGCCCGGTGTGGGCCAGCAGGAAAACGGTGCGCTCTTGGGAAAGCGCTTGCGAATCGCTCAACGGGGCCCCTCCGCCACAGCACGGTCGATATCCGCCGGGTCGAGTTCTGGCGCCCCGGCGCGCAGCCACAGAAAGTACTCCACGTTGCCGGACGGTCCCGGCAACGGACTTGCGGTCACGCCCAGCACCCCGAGGCCCAGCCCGGCCGCCTGTTCGGCGACATGGCGGACGGTTTCGGCGCGCAATTGCGTGCTCCGTACGACACCACCACTGCCGAGGCGGTCCTTGCCCACCTCGAACTGCGGCTTGACCATCAGCACCAGGTCCGCTTCAGGCGCGGCACACCGCACCAGCGCCGGCAGGACCAGGCCCAGCGGGATGAACGACAGATCGCCGACAACCAGGTCAACCGGCGTGCCATCGATCTGTTCCAGCACAAGTTCACGCACATTTGTGCGGTCCTTCACGGAGACCCGCTCGTCACTCTGCAGCGACCACGCGAGCTGCCCGTAACCGACATCGACGGCCACCACATGCGCCGCGCCATTGCGCAGCAGCACATCGGTGAAACCGCCCGTCGACGCCCCCGCGTCCAGCGCCCGGCGGCCTTCCACTCGCAGCCCGAGCGGAACGAACGCGGCGAGCGCACCCGCGAGCTTGTGGCCCCCGCGCGACACATAGTCCGGGTCATGGTCATCTTTCGCCACGACCACGGCCGCGCTGGTCTCCACCTGCGTCGCCGCTTTCGTCGCGGTCGTACCGCCGATGGTCACCCGGCCTGCAGCGATCAGCTGCCCGGCGTGCTCGCGCGAGCGGGCGAGATTTCGGCGCACCAGCTCGGCGTCGAGTCGGCGTCGTGCCACGTACGGTTCAGCTCCTGTTGTCGTCGAGTGCGGTGAGCGCGTCACGCAGCCCACGGTGCACATCTTCGTACACCTCGATATGACTCTGGGTGGGCAGGGCATCCGCATCGCCCAGCCGCTCGATCAGCGCGTCAACCTCCTCATTCCCAGTCGGGGCCACGACGACCCCCAGCGCTGAGGGCCCGCTTGTGGCGGGCTCCACGGGTTGCGTCCCCGCGCCCACCCCTACGGCCCCGAGCGCCTCGCCGTTCAGCGGCTCACTCATTCTTTGCCTCCGTGTCCGGCCCCCCGGTCGTGGTACGCCCAGCGGCGGGCGCGGCCTTCTTGGCCGTCGGCCTCGCCGTGGTCTTCTTCGCCGTGGTCTTCTTCGCTGCGGTCTTCTTCGCAGCGGTCTTCTTCGCTGCGGTCTTCTTCGCTGCGGTCTTTTTCGCAGGTGCCGTCGCGGGCGTCGCGGCAGGCGTGGCCTTCTTCGCGGCGGCCTTCTTCGCAGCGGCCTTCTTCACCGGCGCCTTCGCGGTTTTCGCACCGGCCGGAGCAGCCTCGCCGGACTTGACAGCGGGCTTCCCAGCGACGCTCTTGGAGGACGAAGCCTTCTTCGCGGGCGGAGCGGCCCCGGCCCCGGCGGCCGCCGACTTCTCCGCCTGCACGGTCTTACGGGCGGGACGAGCCCTGCCCGGAGCCGCCGCCCCGGCATCCGCGTCCGTGCCTGCTCCCGGGCCGGCCTCATCGGCCACCGGCGCCGCCTCCGGGGCCGCCTCCGAAGGGGCGTCGTCCTGGAGTGGCTCTTCGGCCTCAAGGTTGCGCACCCGGCGCTCGAGCACCTCCAGGACGACGCCGACCTTGGTGACCTCGTCGGCGATCCGGCCGACCCGGCTCAACGTCTTGTCGACTTCCTCCCGGATGAGCCCGGTCAGGAGGTCGCGATTGGCACGCCCGGACGCGATCAGCTCATCCGTGAGCGTCTGAACCTCCGGCGGAATCCGCTCGCCGATCTTCCGCTGGAGGTCGTCAACATCTATCCCGGCCTGATCGAGAAGTTCCCTGGCGGCATGCGCCGTCCTCCGCCGGGTGGCCTCGGCCAGGCCGCCCGCGATCTGCAGACACGTTCGCAGCGCGTCCCGCATTGACCTCACTCCTCACCTCACCATTGACACCGATGGTCATGACGCTACCGCCTACCGTCCCACGTCCCACCGACAGCGCCCTGCGGTACCTTCGACCGATACGCGCGCGATCGCGGCGCCTTGGCCGCGCGCCAAGGCTGCCCAGGTGTCGCGCACCGCACCCCGCACCACCCGAACACAGGAGACGCACCACCGATGGCGACCATCGAGGAGTGCCGCTACGCACTCGACCGGCTGTCGGAGACCCTTGCGAAGGCTGACGGCGACATCCGCAGCGCCGCCGCGCTCGACCGCTCGCTCAGCTGCCACATCACCGACCTGGACATGACCTTCGTCGGACGGCTGGCAGGCGGCCATATCCAGGATGTGACGACCGAGGAGGGTCTGCCGTCCGAGCGCGCGCAGATCCGGCTGACGATGTCCGGTGACGACTTGGTGGCGATGGTCCACGGACAGCTGCCCTTCGCGAAGGCGTGGGGCACCGGCCGGGTGAAGCTGCAGGCGGGATTCCGGGACTTGCTGCGGCTGCGCTCACTGCTGTAACTCGGTAAGGTCGCCCTTCCCGTACCGTCGCCCTCCCGAGAGGTGAGGCGCCCAGGGCCACCGATCCAGATCCGTACCGCTTCTTCCAACTCAAGGTGCTGCGGACAGCACAGCTCACCCCCGAACGGGAGCTACGACTTCCAGCCGCCCCAGGACGGCCGCGGGAGCCTCCCGGGCGCCGCAGGCAACCCGGTCCGCCGGACCCTGCCTAAAGTCCCAGCCGGGCCAGCGCCTTGCCCGTGTCCCTGCCGTACGAGCCCTCCCCCGCCGCCGTCCAGGCCGCCCCGCACAACGCTCGCAGCCCGTCCAGCTGCGCGCCCTCACCCTCCAGGACAAGCCCCTCGTCACCCGCCGACGCCACCCAGCCGCCGCACCGGGCCCCCTCGGCTGCCGGCTGCGGCACCAGCAGCCCCCGCAGATCCGCGTCGACGTAGGTCGGCCGGTACTTCGGCTCCGCGGCCAGCAGCTGCGCCGGCGTCGAGACACCCGTCAGGACCAGCAGCGAGTCGACCCCGGCTGCGTTCGCACCCTCGATGTCGGTGTCCAGCCGGTCCCCGACCACCAACGGCCGCCGTGCTCCCGTACGGATCACCGTCTCGCGGTGCATGGGCGGCAGCGGCTTGCCCGCGATCTGCGGCTCGGCACCCGTCGCGATCCGTACGACCTCCACGAGCGCACCGTTGCCCGGCGCCTTGCCTCGCGCCGTGGGGATCGTCAGATCCGTATTGGACGCGAACCACGGCACGCCCCGGTTCACCGCGTACGACGCCTCCGCGAGCTGCTCCCAGCCGACCGTCGGCGCATACCCCTGCACCACTGCCGCCGGATCGTCGTCCGCCGACCCCACCGGCTCCAGCCCACGCTCCCGCAGCGCCGCCAGCAGCCCCTCACCCCCGATCGCCAGCACCCGCGCGCCTGTCGGCACCTGATCGGCGATCAACCGGGCCACCGCCTGGGCGGAGGTAATCACCTCGCCCGGCTCGGCAGGCACTCCGAGCCGGGTCAGATGCTCAGCCACCGCCTCAGGGGTGCGGGCCGCATTGTTCGTCACATATGC
This sequence comes from Actinacidiphila oryziradicis, assembly GCF_005047355.1. Taxonomy (GTDB): domain Bacteria; phylum Actinomycetota; class Actinomycetes; order Streptomycetales; family Streptomycetaceae; genus Actinacidiphila; species Actinacidiphila oryziradicis. The sequence goes on along the minus strand of NZ_SUMC01000025.1, from coordinate 4,452 downwards.
GAGGCGCATGCCGTGCCCGCGCGCGGCGCCAAGCGATTCGACGGCATGAGCGATTGCGTCACCACCCGCATATACGACGCCGTCGAGGTCGAGCAAAGCCGTGTCATACGCAACGTCCAACGATTGTTCGCTGCCGCTCAGGCCCGTCCGGTGGCTCATAGCTCATTCGCTCCTCATACGTCTGACTGTTCCGCTCGATCATTCCTCACCCGCGCAACCCGCGTAGCATGCGCTGATGAGCACATCCAGGTCCCCCGCGCGCGGCCTGCGGCTCGCGCCCTTCCGCGGGCTCCGCTACGTTCCCGAACGGGTCGGCAGCCTGGCCGCGGTCACCTCGCCACCGTACGACGTCGTGATCCGCCCCGACGGGCAGCTCCACCTCGCCGCCGCAGACCCGCACAACGTCGTCCGGCTCATCCTGCCCCAGGCCACCAGTCAGGCGGCCTGGACGCTCTGCCAATGGCAGCAGGAGGGCGTCCTGGCCCCCGACCCCGAACCGGCCCTCTATGTGTACGAGCAGCGCGACGGCGACCTCCTCCAGCGCGGGCTGATCGGCGCCCTGCGCCTCACCCCGCCCGCCGAGCGCGTCGTACTGCCGCACGAGGACGTCATGCCCGGCCCGGTCGCGGACCGCGCCGCGCTCATGCGCGCCACCGCCGCCAACCTGGAACCGCTGCTCCTCGTCTACCAGGACGGCACCACAGCCGCCGAGGTTGTGGAAAGCACCGCCGGGCGCGAGCCCCTGCTGACCACCACCACCGAGGACGGCGTCCGCCACCGGCTCTGGCATGTCACCGACCCGGACGAGATCGCGGCCGTCAATGCCGATCTGTCGACGCGCCAGGCACTCATCGCCGACGGCCACCACCGCTGGGCGACCTATCTCCAACTCCAGGGCGAGCAGGCCGCCCCCAGCGCCTGGGACTACGGGCTGGTGCTGCTGGTGGACACCACCCGCTACCCGTTGCGAGTGCGCGCCATCCACCGCGTGCTGCCCAACCTGCCCGTCGCCGAAGCGGTAGCCGCCGTGCGAGGTGTCTTCCGCGTCCGGGAACTGCCGGGCCGGCACCTGCAGGACGCTCTGGCGGTCCTCGATGCGGCCACCGTCGAGGGCAACGCTTTCCTGCTGGGCGGCGACGGCGGCTTCCGCCTCCTCGACCTGCCCGACCCGCACCGCGTCGACCAGTCCGTACCGCACGACCGCCCGGAGGCCTGGCGTCGGCTCGACGCCGCAGTGCTGCACAGCCTCCTCCTGGAGGATGTATGGCAGGTGCCCGACGCCCCCGAGCACATCGCCTACATACATGATCCCGAAGCCGCGGTCGAGCAGGCGGAGCGGCACGGCGGCACGGCCGTCCTGCTGCACCCGGTGCGTGAGACCGTCGTACGTGAACTCGCCCGGCAGGGCATCACCATGCCGCGCAAATCGACCTCCTTCGGCCCCAAGCCGGCCAGCGGCCTTGTGATGCGCAGCCTCGGCCTGGGCTGAACAAGAAGGAGGGGTGCACCCGTGGCAACGGGTGCACCCCTCCTTCTTGTTCAGCTTTTCGGCTTGTACGGCCGTCAGACAGGCCGCCGTCCGATCAGTCCTCGTCGCTCTGGACCGGCTCCTTGAACGGGGCGTCCAGGAACGAGGGGTCGGCCTCGTCGGTCACATCGTCCTCGGGTTCGGGCTTGAGCTCGGGCTCGGACTCGGACTCGGACTCGGACTCGGGCTGGGTTTCGGACCGGACTTCGGACCGGACTTCGGAGTCGGCCGAAGCGACCTCGGCGGTCGCGGTGTCGGGCACCACGTCCTCGGTCTCCTCCTCGAGTGCGTCCACGAACGCCACACCATCCAGCTGGGCAAGCCGGTCGGACGCGTCCGTCGTGCCGTTCTGGTCGGCCTCCAGCGCCTTCGCGAACCAGTCGCGGGCCTCGCTCTCCCTGCCCACCGCCAGCAGCGCGTCCGCGTACGCGTAACGCAGCCGCGCCGTCCACGGATGGACAGCGCTCGACGCGAGCTCGGAGCTCTGCAGCGTCACCACCGCCGCCTCCGCCTGGCCCATGTCCTGCCGAGCACCGGCCGCGACCAGCCGCATCTCCACCTGACCGGCCCGGTCCAGCTTCTGCACCTCCGGCGCACCCGCCATCTCCAGCGCGCGCTCCGGTCGGCCCAGACCGCGCTCGCAGTCCGCCATCACCGGCCAGAGATCCACCGTGCCGGTCATCCGGCGAGTAGCGCGGAACTCCGCCAGCGCCTCCGCGTACCTCTCGGTCGCGTACGACGCGAACCCCGCGGCCTCACGCACCGCCGCCACACGCGATGCCAACCGCAGGGCGACCCGCGAGTACTCATATGCCCGGTCCGGCTCCTCGTCCAGCAGCTGAGCGACCATGACCAGGTTGCGCGCCACGTCGTCCGCGAGACCCTTCGGCAGGCTCATCAGCTCCTGACGCACACTTGGGTCGATCTCCTGACCCGTGACCTCGTCCGGAATCGGCAGCCGCTTGACCGGCTCCCGCTCCTCACGCCGCTCATCCCTGCCCCTGCTCTCGAACCGCCCGCGCCCCTCAACACTCGGACGACGGCTCTGACCCCGGTCATCGTCCCGACGCGGACCCCGCGGCCGGTCATCCCGGCGGAAGCTGCCACCACGGTCGTCCTCACGGCGGGGACCGCTGGGGCGGTCATCACGCGGACGGTCATCACGCGGACGATCGACACGGGGCCGATCCGTACGGGGCCGGTCCGTACGGGGCCGATCACCAGCCGGCCGGTCATCCCGGCGGAAGGTGCCACCGCGGTCGTCCTGACGACGGGGACCGCTGGGGCGGTCATCACGACGGTCATCACGCGGCCGGTCCGTACGGGGCCGATCACCAGCCGGCCGGTCAAAGCGCGGCCGGTCATCACGACGGAAACTGCCACCCCGGTCCTCACGCGGACGGTCGTCGCGACGGAAGCTGCCACCCCGGTCCTCACGCGGACGGTCGTCGCGACGGAAGCTGCCACCCCGGTCGTCCTCACGGCGGGGACCGCTGGCGCGGTCATCACGCGGACGATCGACACGGGGCCGGTCCGTACGGGGCCGATCACCAGCCGGCCGGTCAAAGCGCGGCCGGTCATCACGACGGAAACTGCCACCCCGGTCCTCACGCGGACGGAAGCTGCCGCCACGGTCGTCCCGGGGCCGGTCGTCGCGACGGAAGCTGCCGCCGCGGTCGTCCTCACGGCGGGGACCGCTGGCGCGGTCATCACGCGGACGATCGACACGGGGCCGGTCCGTACGGGGCCGATCACCAGCCGGCCGGTCAAAGCGCGGCCGGTCATCACGACGGAAACTGCCACCCCGGTCCTCACGCGGACGGAAGCTCCCGCCACGGTCGTCCCGGGGCCGGTCATCACGGCGGAAGCTGCCGCCACGGTCGTCCTCACGGCGGGGACCGCTGGCGCGGTCATCACGACGGTCATCACGCGGACGATCGACACGAGGCCGGTCAGTATGGGGCCGATCACCAGCCGGCCGGTCATCACGGCGGAAGCTGCCGCCACGGTCGTCCTCACGGCGGGGACCGCTGGGGCGGTCATCACGACGGTCATCACGCGGCCGGTCCGTACGAGGCCGATCACCAGCCGACCGGTCAAAGCGCGGCCGGTCATCACGACGGAAACTGCCACCCCGGTCATCGCGCGGGCGCTCGGTACGGGGACGGTCATCGCGCGGGCGCTCGGTACGGGCACGGTCGGACCCCGGACGATCGTCACGGCGGAATCCGCCTCGGTCGTCACGCCGGAAACCACCACCGCCAGCACCGCCGCCAGGGCGGTCGCCGTCCCGGCGCGGGCCGCCGCTACGGAAGCCCCCCCGGTCACCACTGCCCTGGCGCGAATCCCGGCGCTCGGGCCGGTCCGACCGGTCTTCGGGTGAGTTGGACATCGACGGTGACTCCTGTCGGATCAGTACTGCTGTAGTGCCAGTGTCTCCTACCGGAGGAGTGGCTGTGCACCGGCGGATCAAATAAAAAAAGACCCTCGGTCCCAGCGCTTAGGCCAGGACCGAGGGTCCACAAAGATTGTTCGGCGGTGTCCTACTCTCCCACAGGGTCCCCCCTGCAGTACCATCGGCGCTGAAAGGCTTAGCTTCCGGGTTCGGAATGTAACCGGGCGTTTCCCTAACGCTATGACCACCGAAACACCATCGGGTGTTGTTGGCGAACAAGCACACTCTTCAGTTAAGTGACTGGCTCTACCGGTGCGAATGTTCGCAACCCGGGAACCAAACAGTGGACGCGAGCAACTGAGGACAAGCCCTCGGCCTATTAGTACCGGTCAGCTCCACCCTTTACAGGGCTTCCACATCCGGCCTATCAACCCAGTCGTCTACTGGGAGCCTTAACCCCTCAAAGGAGGTGGGAACACTCATCTCGAAGCAGGCTTCCCGCTTAGATGCTTTCAGCGGTTATCCCTCC
>NZ_SUMC01000249.1 GCF_005047355.1 Actinacidiphila oryziradicis | reverse complement strand
TCTTGCGCTGCCGGGAGTTGTTGGTCCTGAGCGGGCCGACCATGGTGACGCGGTGGGTGCGGGCGGCGGTGTCATGGAGTGCAACGGAGGTGTAGCCGGTGTCGACGAGGTGCTCGGTGAGCAGGCGGCGGCGCCCCAGCCGGGTGTGGATGCCGGGCAGGGCCACGCTGTCGCCGGTGGGGACGGTGGTGGCCACGTCCGTGATGACGTTGATGCTGCCTTCGTCGCAGGTCTCGGTGGCATGAGCGAGATAACCGACCCAGGTCCGGTGCCCGCGGCGCGTGTAGCGGGCCTCGAGGTCGTAGGGCGACTCCAGGCGCCGGCCGGTTGGCGGCAGACCGTCCTTCTCGGCCCGCGGACGCAGCCGGCCGCGACGCGCTCAGATCACTGTGGTGCCGCCGTCGACAACCAGCTCCATGCCGTTGACGTAGCTCGAGTCGTCCGAGGCGAGGAACAACGCGACCGACGCGATCTCTTCAGGGCGGCCCATCTCTCGCCGCGGGATCACGGATTCGAACTGCGCCTTCATCTGCTCGTCCATCACCTCCTCCAGAATCGGCGTGGCGACCTGGCCGGGGGTCAGCACGTTCACCCGGATCCTCCTGTCCCTCAACTCGGACACCCACACCCGTGCGTAGGCGGGCAGCACGGCCTTGCTCGCTGCGTACACACTCCAATCGGGGTAGCCCCGGAGCGACGCGTTTGACCCGGTCATGACGATCGAGCCTCCATCGTTGAACAGCGGCAGCGCCTTCTGGACCGTGAACAGCGTGCCGCGCGCGTTCAGCGAGAAGGCGGCATCGAACTGCTCCTCGGTGATCTCGCCGAGCCTGCCCTGCTCGCCCATCCCAGCACTTGCCCACAACACGTCGACCGTGCCCTTTTCCTGCTTGACCGTCTCGAACAAACGGTCCAGATCATCGAGGTCGGCCGGATCGCCCTGCACGCCGGTCACGTTCCGGCCGATCAGCTTGACGGCTTCGTCCAGCGCGTCCTTCCGCCGGCCCGAAATGAAGACGTGAGCTCCTTCATCAACGAACAACTTCGCACCGGCCAGCGCCATCCCACTTGTCGCGCCTGTGATCACCGCAACCTTGCCATCGAGCTTTCCCACGACCACTCCATTCACATGCCGTGCCGATGTTATGTACACCGGTCTGCGTACTTAACGTATCGAACAGTCGCGCGGGGTGCAAGCTATGCACACCGAGCGGTACCCAAATGGGCTACGCTGGGCGTGTGACAGAGTTGGAGAAGGGGCCGCGAGGCCTGCGCCGCGGCAGGGGCGCACGAGAGCGCATCCTCAGCGCGTCACAACAACTGTTCCGCGATCAAGGCATCAACTGCACCGGCATGGACCAGCTCTGCGCGGTGGCTGAGGTGTCCAAGCGCACGCTTTACCAGCACTTCACCGGCAAGGACGAGCTGATCGCCGAATGCCTACGCCGATTCGATCCCGACATCCTGCCCGAAGTGTTCGACCGCACCGACCTCACACCTCGCGAACGACTCCTCGCCGCGTTCGACGTGCACGCGCCCCTGTGCCCATTCATCGCGGCGGCCGTCGAAATCCCCGACCCGGGCCACCCGGCACGCGTACACGCCCGCAACTACAAAAAAGGCTTTGCCGCCCGGCTCACCGATACCGCCCGCGAGGCCGGCGCCACCAACCCCGAACAGCTCGGCGAGCAACTGGCGCTGCTCCTGGACGGCGCCTCGGCCCGCAGCCGAGTCCTCAACACCGAAGCGTTCACCACCGCCGCCGCCATCGCAGCCGTCCTCGTCGACAACGCCATCCCCACGGCAGCGGCACCGGCCGGCGCAAGCGCTGTCGAGCAGCACGGCCAGGATGACGATGACGATGACGCCGGCCGGGGCGGCGCCCCACGTTCCGGCCGTGGCGCCGTTGCCGAGCACCCTGGCCAGGGCCACATCCTTGACCGCATCACGGAGCAGATGTGATCGGAAAGCTTCATTGAGCCGAATAGCGCGCGCAAAGATCGCAGCGTCGACTCGCGCTGGCGCGCCGGCGATGATGCGCCACGGCACCGACGAAGCTTGCGTCCCGGACCATCGCGCGATGGACGGACATGTGCATCGAAAGAGTCGCCGGCGCGAGGCCCGGCCGGATGCTGGCATGACGAATACGCCACGGCACGGAGATTCACCATGATCGACGAACCCGAACCCCGCCGCGACACGTCGGCCGAGGAACGCCCTGGAGCGACAGCCGCCGCCCGTGCATGGAACGAGCGCTACCCCCGGACCAGGCAAGTCTGGAGTGGTGAGCCCAACGCCACGCTGGTCGCAGAGCTCGAAGGCCTGGCGTCGGGCCGGGCGCTCGACGTCGGCTGCCGCGAAGGGGCTGACGCAATCTGACTGACCGGCCAGGATTGGCAAGTGAGCGCTCTGGACGAGATGCTGCCTCGCCTCGACGAGATCGAGACCGACCTCCTGGATCGCCGGGCCCGTGCCGAGCAGGAGGGCTGGCTCGGAGAGATCGAGGGGCTCGACCTCACCCTCACCTTCCTCCGTCAGAAACGCGAAGAGAGCCAGCGGCTGGCTCGCATCGCGCCGATCAACCTCGGCATGCCGGGTCTCCGGCCCGCAGGGTCGTGAGCCCCGCTCCGGGGCTTATCGGGGGGTCAGCACACAGAACTCGTGACCATCGGGGTCGGCCATCACCACCCAGTCGACGTCCCCTTGGCCTATGCGCGTTGCCCCGAGGGAGACGAGCCGGTCGACCTCAGTCTGCTGGTCACTGCCGACCGGTGGAGCGAGGTCGAAGTGCAGCCGTTCCTTCCCCGTCTTCGGCATCAGGGGTGGACCACCCCACGTGACCTTCGGACCACCGTGCGGTGAGCGGATCGCGGTCTCCTGGTCCTGGTCCCAGACCAATGGCCAGCCCAGCGCTCGGCTCCAGAAATACCCGGTCTCCTGCGAACCATCGCCCGCCAGCGCTCCGATGAATCCGCACTCGGCGAGGAAGCTGTTGCCCGGCTCGATGACACAGAACTCATTGCCCTCGGGGTCGGCGAGCACCACATGTCCCTCCTCCGAGCGTTGGCCGATGTCGATGTGCCGGGCGCCAAGTTGGAGCGCCCTCTCCACCACCTGCTTCTGGTTGTCGAGGGACGTGCTCGTCAGATCGAAGTGCATGTGGTTCTGGCCTGTCTTCCGCTCCTGGGTCAGGAGGAAGCGGAGCCGGAACCCGGTGTCATCGCTGGGAAGCAGTGTGATGCCGTCGGAGGTGTCATCGGACGTCTCCCAGCAGAGAAAGTCCGCCCAGAAGCGCGCGAGACGGAGCGGGTCGTGCGCATCGAAGCAGAGCGCATGCAGGTGAGAAGTCATCCGTAGGTCTCCCGGTAGGGGCAGGCAGGTCGTGCTGGAGCCTGCCCAGCCGTTGCCACCCGGTCAACTGATTAAGCCCCGCGCTCGTCTGCTGTCGAGCAGGGTCTTCAACTGTTGATGGTTTGGCTGCGTGTTCCTGTATGAATCGGGCGGTGTCGGCGGGTGCGTGTCTTTGTGTGATGGTCGGTCGTTAGGCCGATCGGATGCGGGGATGCGTCCTGTTGGCAGGGTGTGCGGGGTCGGGTGGGAGGGGGTGGGTGTGGCACGGTTGATGGCGACGGCGACGTGTACTGCCTTCCGTGGCCTGGTCGAGGACAGCGGTGAACGGGTCGGTCAACGAGTGCTGTCGGAGCGGGTGTCCTTCCTCGCCGGGCTGTGCCAGGACTTGACCCGGGCTCTGATTGCTTCCCGGTGGGATGAGGCCTCGCTGGATGTGCTGGCCGCCGGGGTTGATTGCGCGGGTGAGG
>NZ_SUMC01000248.1 GCF_005047355.1 Actinacidiphila oryziradicis | reverse complement strand
TCCCGCTGCTGCTTTCGGAGGGCGATGAGCTGGACCTCCAGGTCACGGTGGCCGCGCCCGACGAGGACGGTCACCGTGACATCGCGATCTACACCACGCCGAGCGAGAGCAGCGGGCAGCAGAGCGTCCAGCCCACCTGCCACGCCCGCGGCACCCTGACCCCCGACTCCGGCATCCCCGCAGTCGTGGACTGGGCGGAGACCTGGCCGCCGGAGGACGCGGAGCCCGTCGCGGTCGACGACCTCTACGAGCGCCTCGCCACCCTCGGCTACCACTACGGCTCCTCCTTCAAGGGTCTGCACACCGCCTGGGAGCAGGACCAGTACATCTACGCGGAAGTCGCCCTCCCCGACGACCACATCGCCAGTGCCCGTCAGTACGGCATCCACCCCGGGCTCCTCGACGCCTCCCTCCACGGCGGCCTCGGCTGGCTCGACAAGGGCGGCGACGACGCCGCCGCCCAACTGCCCTTCTCCTGGTCGGGCGTGCGGCTCGGACTGCCCGGCAGCGGCCGGGTGCGGGTCCGGATCACCTCGACGGCGGACTCCGCACTGCGGGCTGACATCGCCGACGAGCAGGGCGAACTCGTGTTCAGCGCCGAACAGTTGGCGTTCCGGCCGGTGGACCAGACACAGCTGGAAGGCGGGCGACGGCCGGAAGCCGGATCGCTCTACACGGTGGAGTGGAGCCCGGTCGCACCGGCCACGGACGCGGCCGCGCCGCGGGTGGCGGGCCTGGGTGAACTGACCGGTACGGAGGAGCACTTCGCGGATCTCGACGCGCTGGTCGCGGCGGTGGCGGCGGGTGCCGCGGTGCCGGACGCGGTGGTGGCGGCGGTGCCGTCCGGAGCGTCGGCGCCCGACGGTGACGCGGCGGATGTGGCGCGGTCGGCGCATGTGGCGGCCGCGGAGACGCTGGGCCTGGTGCAGGAGTGGCTGGCGGCGGAGTCGCTGTCGGGGGCCCGGTTGGTGCTGGTGACCCGGGGCGCGGTGTCGGCCGGCGGGGAGGCGCCGGATGTGGCGGCGGCCGCCGCGTGGGGCCTGGTGCGCAGCGCGCAGTCCGAGCACCCGGGACGGCTCGTCCTGGTGGACCTCGACCCGGCCGGCGGAAACGGCGGCAACGGTGACAGCGGAGGTGCGGGCCCGGACTGGGCCGCGCTCGCCGCGCTCGACGAGCCGCAGGTCGCGGTGCGCGGCGGGCAGGTGCTGGCTCCCCGGCTGACGCGGGCCACCGTACCCCCGGCGTTGGGGACCGTACCGCTGCTCGGTGCAGGCGCGGACGGTGCGGTGCTGGTGACCGGTGGCACGGGTGGTCTGGGCGCGCTGGTCGCCCGGCACCTGGTCACCTCCGGTGGTGTCCGGTATCTGGTGCTGGCGTCGAGGCGAGGTCTTGAGGCGCCGGGTGCGGGCGAGTTGGTGGCGGAGCTGGAGGCTGCGGGTTGCCGGGTGCGGGTCGCGGCGTGCGATGTGGCGGACCGGGAGCAACTGACCGCGCTGCTGGGGTCGTTGGAGGTCCCGCTCGCGGGCGTGGTGCACGCGGCCGGTGTCCTCGACGACGGTTTGCTCGCGTCGATGACGCCGGAGCAGTTGGACCGGGTGATGCGGCCGAAGCTGGACGCGGCCTTGCTGCTGGACGAGTTGACGGCCGGGATGGACCTCCAGTCGTTCGTGCTGTTCTCCTCCGTCGCGGCGCTGATCGGAAGTGCGGGCCAGGGCAACTACGCCGCCGCGAATGCCGGGTTGGACGCGCTGGCAGCGCGGCGCCGGGCGCAGAGGCGTCCGGCGGTGTCGCTGGCCTGGGGCCTGTGGGCGGCCGAAACCGGGATGACCGGGGAACTCGACGCCGCTCAGCTGACCAGGCTCAACCGCATCGGCGTCCAGCCCCTCTCCTCCGAGCTGGGCCTCGAACTGCTGGGCACGGCTCAGCGGGTGGACGCCGCGCTGGTCGCGCCGGTGCAACTCGACCTGGCCGCACTGCGGGAACAGGCGCAGGCCGGTACGGCGGTGCCGTTGCTGGCCGGGCTGGTCCGCACCCCGGGCCGCCCCGCGCGGGCCGGCGGGGGCGGGTCGCTCGCGACGCGGCTCGCGGGCGTGAACCGCGAGCAGTGGGAGCAGGTGACGCTCGACCTCGTCACCGCGCAGGTCGCGGCCGTGCTCGGCCACGCCTCGGCCTCGGCGGTGGACCCAGGACGCGCGTTCAAGGAACTGGGCTTCGACTCGCTCTCCGCGGTCGAGCTGCGGAACCGGGTGGCCCAGGCCACCGGACTCAAGCTGCCCGCCACCCTGATATTCGACCACCCGAGGCCGACGGCGGTGGCGCGGTTCCTGGTCACACAGGTGTCGGGCGCCGGTGTCGGGAAGGCGGCGGCCGCGCGGGTACCGGCCCGGAAGCGCGCCGACGCGGACGAGCCGCTGGCGATCGTCGGCATGAGCTGCCGCTACCCCGGCGGCGCGGCATCGCCCGAGCAGTTGTGGGACCTGGTCGCTGCCGGCCGCGACGTCATCTCGGAACTGCCCGGTGACCGCGGCTGGGACCTGGAGCGGCTGTACGACCCGGACCCGGAGCAGGCTGGCACCGTGTACACGCGCGGCGGCGGATTCCTCGACGGCGCCGGGGACTTCGACGCCGGGTTCTTCGGGATCAGCCCGCGCGAGGCCCTCGGCATGGACCCGCAGCAGCGCCTGCTGCTGGAGGGTGCGTGGGAGGCGCTGGAGGACGCGGGGATCGACCCGGGCTCGCTGCGCGGCAGCGACACCGGCGTGTTCTGCGGCGTCGGCCCGTCGGACTACCTCACGGGGCTGATGGCCGGAGGCGGCGGGCCGGAGCTCGAAGGCTTCCGGATGACCGGCGGAACCACGAGCGTGGTCTCGGGCCGGGTCGCCTACACCCTGGGCCTGGAGGGCCCGGCGGTGTCGGTCGACACGGCCTGCTCGTCGTCGCTGGTGGCGATGCACCTGGCGGCGCAGGCGCTGCGGTCCGGTGAGTGCTCGCTCGTGCTGGCCGGCGGTGTGACCGTGATGGCGGGGCCGTTCCTGCTGGTGGAGTTCTCCCGGCAGCGCGGGCTCGCCGCCGACGGCCGCTGCAAGTCGTACGCGGAAGGCGCCGACGGGACCGGCTTCTCCGACGGCGTCGGCCTGATCGTGCTGGAGCGCCTGTCGGACGCCCGCCGCTTGGGGCACAACGTGCTGGCGGTCCTCCGGGGCAGCGCGGTGAACCAGGACGGCGCGTCCAACGGGCTGACCGCGCCCAGCGGTCCGTCGCAGGAACGCGTGATCCGCGCCGCGCTGGCGTCCGCCGGGCTGCGGCCCGACGAGGTCGACGCGGTCGAGGGCCACGGCACCGGCACCCGGCTCGGCGACCCGATCGAGGCACACGCACTCATGGCGACCTACGGCCAGCGCCGCGCGGACGCACAGCCGTTGTGGCTGGGCTCGATCAAGTCGAACATCGGCCACTCCTCGACGGCGGCCGGCGTGGCCGGAGTGATCAAGATGGTGCAGGCGATGCGGCACCAGCAGCTCCCCGCCACCTTGCACGTGGACGCCCCGTCCTCCCAGGTGGACTGGGAGTCGGGCGCGGTCAAGTTGCTGACCGCCGCGCGGCCTTGGACCGACCCCGGCCGTCCGCGCCGTGCGGGCGTGTCGTCCTTCGGCGTCAGCGGCACCAATGCGCACGTGATCCTGGAGGAGGCGCCGGCGGTCGTTGAGGAGCCGGAGCGGGAGCCCGAGAGGAGCCTTCCCGTGGTGCCGGTGGTGGTGTCGGCGCGGGATGAGGTGGCGTTGCGGGCGCAGGCGGGGCGGTTGCGTGAGTTTTTGGTGGCGCGGCCGGAGTTGGGTGTGCTGGATGTGGGGTGGTCGGC
>NZ_SUMC01000247.1 GCF_005047355.1 Actinacidiphila oryziradicis | reverse complement strand
ACACCCAACGCGATGCGATCCGACAACCGCTCCTCAACCGGCGGCTTGACCTGTCCAGCTCGTGGCACTCAGCAACCCTCCCGAGGCACACACTACAAACAAGATCAACCCAAAGTCAGCGGCATTGCCACTAGTCCCGTACTTCGCAGGTCGCTGAATCAGGTCTGTTATGAGTGCGATATCTGTCACTCGCCGCCGAGCATGAACGCCGCGGCGGGTGCGTGGCACTGATCGGAGACTCTGTTGCCGGGTGCCGCCGAGATCGGGGGGTGCCAGGTGCCCTCTGCACCGCCGCAACCGCAACCAGGTGGGGCCGCCCCGTGTCGGGGGCCCGCCCGGTTCCTGGACGCCGGCCACCGGGCCTCTCTTCATTGCCCATTAGGTCTACGGCGGCAATCCGAAGCTGCGGACCGCGCTGGAGGAACGCGGGACCGGCTATGTCCTCGCGGTGGCCTGCTCGCACGAAGTCACCACCGGCGCCGGGAAGTTCCGCGCGGACACGCTGGCCAAGGAGGTGCCCAAGCGGGCCTGGCAGAAGCTGTCCGCAGGGGCCGGAGCCAAGGGCCACCGCTTCTACGACTGGGCCGTCATCGACCTCGTCGACCCCCGGCCCGGGAGTCGCCAGTTGCTCATCCGCCGCAACCGCAGCACCGGCGAACTCGCCTACTACCGCTGCTACTCGCCCGCACCGGTGCCGCTGACCACCCTGGTGCGCGTCGCTGGATCAAGGTGGCGGGTGGAGGAATTCTTCCAGGCTGGCAAGGGCCTGGCCGCCCTGGACGAGCACCAGGTCCGCCGCTACCCGTCCTGGTCCCGCTGGGTCACCCTGGCCATGCTCGCGCACGCCTTCCTGGCCGTCGTCCGCGCGGACGAACGCGACCGCCACCCCGCACCCGCCGCCCTCATACCGCTCACCTGCAACGAGATCCAACGACTGTTCATCACGCTCGTCGTCCAACCCGTCCACGACGCCGTCCACCGGCTCGGCTGGTCCGACTGGCGACGCCGCCACCAGGCCCGATCCCAGGCCAGCCACTACCGACGACAAGCCGCTCAGGCATGAAGATCACGAACTACGGCTGGAGTACTAGCCTCGCGCTTTCACGAGGCGGGCTGTCCGACTGGTGGTCAAGAAGGCTGAAAGTTCCTCTGACCAGCGAGAATTAGGATTGCTGAAATCCTTTTTCCCGCCACCGTCGGAGGCACTTTCCAGGTGAAGAAGCGTATCGGGTCCTACCCGCGTGTCCGCGTCGAGGGCGACGGTCCCGGAGTGACTTCGCAAGCCGGTGCGGTACTGCTGGTCGAGACGGTCCGCAAGACAAGGTTCTCCTGGACGTCGCCCTGGCGGTCGCGCTCGGCGGTGACTGCCTCGCGGATGTCGCGATGCTGCGGTGCGAGCCGGCCGTCTTCGGCCCGGTCGCCTCTGACCCGACGGTCTCCCGCCTGATCGACGTCCTTACCGCCGGGCAAACACGCTCCGGACGCCGGTGGACAGGTCACGGTCGACCTCGACAGTGTCCTGGTACACGGCTGCGTCCTTGCCGGCAGTACCTGATCGGCCCGGCTCGGTAGCATGCAACGCATGGCCATCAAACTTGAGAACGTCGGCATCGCCGTTCGCGATCTCGAAGCAACGATCTCCTTTTTCACCGACCTCGGCCTCACGGTCGTCGGCCGTGACACGGTCAGTGGTGAGTGGACCGACACTGCCGTCGGCCTTGATGGCAATCACGCCAACATTGCGATGCTCCAGACGCCAGACGGTCACGGTCGCCTTGAGCTCTTCGAGTACATCCACCCCGAAGCGATCGAGTCGAAGCCCACTCGTCCCAACGAGATTGGCATGCATCGCGTCGCCTTCTCAGTCGACGACATCGATAAAGCCCTTGAGGTAGCCGCAAAGCACGGATGCCGTCCGCTTCGCGGTGTGGCGACCTATGAGGACGTCTACAAGCTCACGTACGTCCGCGGTCCCAGCGGCATCATTGTGATGCTCGCCGAGGAGCTGAAGAAGAACTGACGGCCGATCTGGTCAATTAGAGGACATCTCATTTGGATTGTTCGGTAGTCTGCGGTCGTGGGGATCGTGGAGCGTGTGGTGCCGGATGAGTTGTGGGAGCTGTTCGAGCGGCGCACCTGTGCGCAGCCGCCACAGCACCCCGTTGACCACCTGCCGGTGATCCCGCCACGGGCGCTCCCGCCCGTCCAGGCCCCGGGAGCAACGGCGCTATCCGCTCACAGGCCGCATCCGTCAACTCGCCTCGACCCACCTCAAGATCAATTATCAGACACGGCCTAGCCACCTGCGTCAGCGTAAGCGGCGCGGAACTCCTGTGTCATCAGGTAGACCGAGCCCGGCACCGTATCCATCTTCCCGTCATCGAACATTCTGGACAGCGTCTCGTTCATGTCTCGCTGCCGGTTCAGACGATGCGCCTGGACAACAGCAGCATACGGCTCGGGGATCTCGCGCCTGTCAACGACACCCACCATCACAATGTCGTTGGACACCCCATAAGTCTGCAACTTTACCCAGCCCAGATCGCGGGCAACTTTGCGCATAGCTGACCGAATGATGTCCAAGCCGCCAAGGTCCTCGGCCTCTTTAACGGTCAAATACAGCCAATACGAGCCGCCGTACCCACCGGCGCCCTGTGGGCAGGTACGTTGCACCAACGGCACCAAAACTGTGGCTAGTGTGTCGTGATCCTGTTCATGGAACTTGAGGATCCCGTGATCGTTGGGACTGGTATGGATCTCTCCTTTGAACGGATGGCTGAGCTGCGGGAGTTGGCGGGCTCGCGGGATGTTCCAGCCGATGTGGCTCTGCGTGCGCGGATCGTGTTGTGGTCTGCCGAGGGGCGGCGGCGCAAGGACATCGCCGAGCTCGCCGGCGTGGCGCCGCTGACAGTGGACCGGTGCAAAGCCCGCTATGCCGAGCGAGGGCTGGCCGGATTGGAGGAGAAACGCCGGGGCGGGCCACGTACCTAGGTGCTGAAGCAGCTCCCGCCTGGCGGTGTACGGCAGTTTCATCGCAGACTCACCGGCCAGAATCAGCACGTCGAACAGGACCAGGGTCACGGGCACCTCGCGCAGCCGCTCCGCGCCGGGCCGCCTGAGACCCATGCGCCGCTGTAGGCGGCTAAAACTCGGCCGTCCGTCCGGGCCGAAGGCGAGTACCTCACCATCCAGCACCGCGCTGAGCTTCGGGTGCAGCAAGGTCGCCAGGACCCCGAGCTCCGGATAGGTCGCAGTGACATCGATCCCGCCGCGCGAGATCAACCGGACCGACCCATTCCCAGGGACGTAAGCGAGGGTGCGCGCGCCGTCCCACTTCACCTCGGCCGCCCACCGGTCCTCATCTGGGGGCAGCGGAGCGGCGGTGGCCAGCATCGGCTCCAGCGCCGGCAGCCCGGCCGGGCCGGTGGCGGCTGCTGCGGACGGGCGACGGGCCATGCCCCGATCTCACCGCGTACACCGTGATGCCGCACCCCGAAAGAATCGAACTACGATTCGAGCATGGAGAGAGCGGCGGGACACCAGGCCACGGCCGAGCCGTACGCGAGGGTCACCTTGCCGGACGGCCAAACAATCGACGCACGGGTCTGCCGCTGTGACTGAGCGCTTGAGTTGGCCAGTTGAGCATTCCATGTCGAGGGCATGTCCCAGCCGGTGGGTGTAGACGTCGAGCGGTGGCTTGAGCTGCTGGTAGTAGGGCTCGGCGAGCTGCCATCCTGGGCCTTGCGACCGAGCCCGAGGACACCGCGAGACGAAGCCGCAAAAAAACTTCGGGCCGAGTGTCGATCCGGCCCTCGGACGTTCGTAGTGGCAGTAGAGGGCCGGGAAGACGCCGGCTCCTGCTGACGAGGAGAACGTCATGAAGCAATACCTGCTGTCGGTGCACATG
>NZ_SUMC01000246.1 GCF_005047355.1 Actinacidiphila oryziradicis | reverse complement strand
GTGGAGCGCCTTTGGAAGGTGAACCCCAGGAACGTGAACTCGGTGTGCTCGTAGGAGCCGCGCCGGTTGTCATCCTGGCAGTACACGATCCTCGTCTTCTCCGGGTGCAGTTCCAGCCCCACCTCACTGCGGGTGCCGAAAACCCCATCCATGGGCTGTGACGTGCAGGTCTTGCGAACGGCCGACGATCGGCGGGCAGGCGTGTCAGGCTGATCGATCGTGCTGCGACTGCCCTACCTCGCCGTGTCGAGGGTGTTCGCCCTCATGCGGCTGCTGCCGATGACCGACATCGACAAGGACATCGAGATATTGACGCTGCGTCACCAGCTCGCCGTCCTGCAGCGGCAGATCGACAGGCCACGTTTCACTGCGGCGGACCGCGTTTTCCTAGTCGCGCTCCTCCACCGGTTGCCTCGCGCTCGGCTGGGGCAGTTCCGCCTGATTGTCTCCCCGGACACGATCCTGCGGTGGCACCGTGACCTCATGCGCCGCCGCCACGGCGTCCAGGCGGTCCACCCCGACCAGTAGCAGCGCCTCTTCCCGCTCATGCTGCTCCTGGTGCTGCTTGCCGTGCCGCTGCCCTCCTGCTCGGGTTGCAGCACAGCATTTACACGCCCTGCGTTGCGCCCGGCCGGGCTGCGCAATGGGCCGTGCCGGTTGCGCAGTCGGCGCGGCGGTGACTGCGCAACCGGCTCTGACCTGCGGCGGTGAGTGCGCAATCCGAAAACTCACCACGGCCCCGGGCGGAACTCACCACGGCCGCGACGGCTCTGGGGACGACGGCCGCGACGGCCGCGACGGGCTCGGCGGCGGACTGCGCAATCCGGCGACGGCTGCGATGGTGCTTCTTCTTCATCACCTCGCCGGGGGCCGCTCCGGCGGTCTCCAACGCTCGCGCGCGAGGGCGGTCCGGCCGGTCACTGGCTGTCCGCGACTGCCGGGGGGCCGTTGGCCGCCCGGGGCGCCGTGCCAATATCGGCTGCGACAACGGGTGCGCCAAGGGTGGCAACAACCCGGTCCGGGAGCTGCACGTGCTGCTCCTGGTGCTGCTCGCCCGTGCTGCCCTGCTGCTCGGGTTGCGGCACAGCTTTTGCACGTCCCGGCCCGGAGCCAGGCGGCACATGGGTGCTGCTCGTGTAACAGGCGGGCTCCGGAGTGCAGCAGCAGGCGGTGCAGCGCATGCAGCATTCGGCACGGGGCGGGTCGACTGTGCCTGGTGCTGCTGCTCGGCTACGAGCCAGAGGCCGCTGCCACCGGCTGCCGTCCGGCGCTGCGGGCCCAGGCATCGATGGCGCAGTCGATGTACTGCTCGAAGTCGGCGGTGGGGTCCTGCCGGACGATGTGGTGGATCGCCTTGATCGCCTCCCATGCCGATGCGCGGGCGAGGGTCCGCTCCTGGTCGTCCAGCTGGGTGGACAGGTAGGCGGCGAAGCCGAACTGGTGCGTCCGGGCTTTCGTCACCTTCAGTTCTCGGTGGTGCGCGCGTCGGGCCGCCTCGAAGAACGCCGCGGACTCTTCCTGGTCCAAGGCGTTGGCGATGATCGAGAGGTAGGGGGCGACCCACTGGGTGCTCGGGGGCCAGTCGTTGGTGTGGAGGCCGAAACGGCCGCCCATCGCGAGCGTGAGGTGCATGCCGTAGTCGTGGTCCACGGTCCAGAAGTACGCCGCGGACAGGACCGCCGGCAGGTGACGCGCGGGCCCCCGCAGCAGAAACGCCCGTACGGGGGCGTCTACCTGCATGTTTCCCGCCCAGGTAACCGATGTACGCGCTGGGAGGGAAACCGCGCTACTTGTTCTGCTCCGCTGAAACAAGACGGTATCCAGTGGTACCGCCCGACGTTCTGGGCTTCCTGCCTGCGGGTTTCCCATCCAGGAGAACGATGTGTCACCTGCGGGTGAGGGTTTCCCCTCCAGGGGAACCGCGCAACGCCCGGCGAACTGAGAAGGGTGCAGATCTTTTGAGGGTGTCTGGCACGAGCGTGACCTGCGGGTTCGTGATCCAGCACGGCTACGCCGTGTCAGTTACGCCCGGCCGTACGGCGCCGACGCGGAGCAACGGGTGCCGTGAGAGAAAGACGGGCAGGTCGGCCGTGATGGGCTCCGTGGCGACGATGGACTCGATCCGTACAAAACCGCAGGTGGGCCAGACCCTCAAAAGATCTGCACCCATCCGGATTTGGCGTCCGCGGCCGAGCGGGTGACAGCCCCGCGGGGACGGGGGTAGCGGGGCTGTCGGTGCCGGGAGCGTAGGAAGAGGTCCGGCTGCACGGGTTCATGGCGTCTGTCAGCGTCGGGTGACAGACGGTTGTCGGCGTCGGGTGAATCCTGGTTCTGGCACACTTTCCGTGCTGGCACAACGGAGCGTTACCACATGCCATCTGGAGCAGCTGTCACACGGCGGGAATACGAGGCTCTGTGCGTATGATGCTCGCTGATGATCATGGAGCCCGTGACGCTCTGTGCCCTGGCACGGAAAGTGTGCCAGACCTGAATCCTGACCGCTGAACGGCGGTACAAATCTGACCCACCTGGTGGTCGTCCGATCATCCTGATCTTGATTCGAAGGTCAGGAGGAGAGGGTGATTTCCGTGGAGGACTGGGCTGAGATTCGTCGGCTCCACCGGGCTGAGCAGATGCCGATCCGGGCGATCGCCCGCCATCTGTCCATCTCGAAGAACACGGTCAAGCGGGCGCTGGAGTCCGATCGGGCGCCGGTCTACCAGCGTCCGGCGAAGGGCTCGGCGGTGGACGCTTTCGAGCCGCAGATCCGCGAGCTCCTCAAGGCGACGCCGACGATGCCGGCCACGGTCATCGCCGAGCGGATCGGCTGGGAGCGTGGGATAACGGTGCTCAAGGAGCGGGTGCGCGAGCTGCGGCCCGCCTACCTGCCCGCGGACCCGGTCGGGCGGACGGTCTACGAGCCCGGTGAGCTGGCGCAGTGTGACCTGTGGTTCCCGCCGGTGCACATCCCGGTCGGCTACGGGCAGTTCGGCTGCCCGCCGGTGCTGGTCATAGTGTCCGGCTACTCGCGGGTGATCACCGCGCGGATGCTGCCCACCCGGCAGACCGGCGACCTGATCGCCGGGCACTGGCGGCTGCTGACCGGCTGGGGCGCGGTCCCCAGGATGCTGGTGTGGGACAACGAGTCCGGCATCGGGCAGGGCAGGCTGACCACCGAGTTCGCCGCGTTCGCGGGCCTGCTCGCGGTCAAGATCCACTTGTGCCGCCCCCGGGATCCAGAAGCGAAGGGCCTGGTCGAGCGGGCCAATGGCTACCTGGAGACGAGCTTCGTGCCCGGGCGCACATTCACCGGCCCGGACGACTTCAACGGCCAGCTCCAGGACTGGCTCAAGGTCGCCAACCGGCGCTTGCACCGCAGGATCCAGGCCCGCCCCGCCGATCGCTGGGAGGCCGACCGGGCGGGCATGCTCGCCCTGCCCCCGATCGGGCCGTCGCAGTGGTACCGCTTCCACACCCGCCTGGGCCGGGACCACTACATCCGCGTCGACCTCAACGACTACTCGGTGCACCCGCGCGCGATCGGACGGCGGATCCAGGTCTCCTCCGGCCGCGTGATCACGCATGGGGACACCTACCGGCTGCTGCCCGTCCCCGCAGCCTGAAGGCCTTCCCTCCCGACCGCGTGGCCAGCCCGGTCCGTGGCTCACGCTGTGCGGACCGGGCTGATCACCGAGCTCGACAAAGGCCGCTACTTCACACATGAGTTCACACCTTGATGGCCCACGTTGTCCTGTCCGTGATCAAGCCCGAATGGTCTGTCGACCTTGGCGCCGCAGCCGAAGCGGCTCTTCCTGTCCCAGGTCGGCCGAGGCCGCCAACTGCGGCCCGCCGACTGGGCCGGAGGCGGCATGACATAGGTCACAGAGCGTGCGGCTCGATCTTGGAATGTGGGGCTACCTGCCAATGAGGAGTTTCCATCCTCAATCCGCAGGTGAGAGGGGCTGGTTTGGGGTTCATCAGGTATGAGTGGGCTGGTCGGCGACCATGATCATCGGGCTTGATCATCCGTCATCGGGTCACCTGGCTGGCGG
>NZ_SUMC01000245.1 GCF_005047355.1 Actinacidiphila oryziradicis | reverse complement strand
CACCTGGACCGCGACCGCCGACGAGATCCTCGCCAAGGTCCGACTCGTCCAGACCAACATCAAGAAACTCGTCGACAACAACGCGAAGTGACACAAACAGGATCACGAGACACTAGCCGGGTACTTCGCACATGGGGGAATCGCTTGCGGGGCTTGTGTCAAGCGATGTTGAACCGGTCGGTACCAGTCAACATCGGGGACACCTTGCCCAACGACCGAACCCCGAAGTGGTGTCGACTCGGCCACGAATCGATCCGCGATCATGGCCGCCGTCACCCACACGAGCTACGTGCGGAGGACGGGGCTAGCCTCGATCGTTCATGAGCCTGTGTCAGCTTGCTGACGCGGGCTCTGGGCTTTTGTGGATGGGCGTGTTCTGTCTTGTGGGTGTGGCGAGGGCCCGAGTGTCGCCTCGGGTGGGCGCGGAGTTCCACGGCGCCGGGGGTGATGCGGTTCGTCGGGACGGGCGGGGTGGTCTGGTCAGTCCGGCGCCGGTAGGACCTGGAGCCGAGCGAAGGCACTGGTGAGGGCCTCGGTCCAGGGCCAGTGGCGGGCGAAGCGCAGGTAGGTGTGTCGGCCTGTGGTGGTCAGGCGGGCGGCTGCGGAGAACTGTCTCAGCCGGAGGGTCTTGGGCTCCCAGCGGCGGGCAGGTCCGTCGAGAGCCAGCATGGGCAGCCAGGCGAGAAGGTCCAAGGCGAGGGAGACGACCTCCAGCCAGACCTGGTTGTGGGCGGCGCCGTGGAGGGGCAGGTTGCGCAGGCCGGTGTCGCGGACGGCCCGAACGCGGTCCTCGGCGCGGGCCCGACGGCGGTGGCGGAGCTCCAGGTCGGCGAGCTGCCGGCCTGCGGTGTTGGTGACGAAGGATTTCCGCAGCGACGGCCATAAAATCCCTGATCACACCCGGTGTCACCATTTTGGACCAGCACAGGGTACAGCGGCGGCCCGTCCTCGGCGGGCTGATCAACGAGTACCGACGAGCAGCATAAAATCCCTGGTCAAGTCCATAGTCGCTAGTTTGGACCAGCACAGGCGTGAGGACCACCCGATTGGCCACTCACCGCGCATGCGCGGCTTCAGAATGCGAAGATTTCTTATGCGTCGAGTCGGTGGCACATGAACGTGCAAAATTCCACTTTTGGCACGATAGGGGACACGGCCAATGACACGTGTGATCGCCGGGCTGCTGCGCGGAGCGGCGGCCGGGGCTGCAGGTACCACGGCGCTCAATGTCACCGGCTACCTTGACATGGTCTACCGCGCCCGCCCCGCCAGCCACACACCCGAAGCCACCGTCGAGGCACTGTCCCAGGCGGTGCACGTGACGGTACCCGGGGACGCGGCACAGAAGGAGAACCGCATCGCCGCCCTCGGGGCACTCAGCGGGATCGCCGCGGGTCTGGGTATGGGGGCGCTTCTGGGTGCAGCGCGCTCCCTCGGCTGGCGGCCTGCGCCTGCGGTAATCTATGCGGTCGCGACGATCGGTGCAATGATCGGTACCAACGGTCTCATGACAGTCCTGAGAGTCACCGACCCGCGGGCCTGGTCACGGACAGACTGGATCGCGGACCTCGTGCCGCATCTGGCCTACGCCGGCGTCACCACCGCGGTAGTCACGGGTCTCGACCCCTGATCACCATGTTCTGTACCTACACCGGGCCGAAGTCATCGTCCCATGAGGCCCATGACCAGCTGGCGCGGCGGTTCGAGGTCTTGCTCCCACGTCTGAATGAGCGTCAGCGGCGGTTGGCGCTTCCGCATGGCCTTGCGGGTGGTGGTGCGGACTATGGGGGATGTGTCTGTGCGGGCAACAACCCCGCCTTCCCGGACCCGGCGGACAAGCGCGGCGCTGAACTCCTTTACCGCGTCGGCGATTTGAAGCGCTGGGCACGCAACCGGCCCCGCGCCGCTATCGGCACCACCGACCTGTCGTAGGAGTCGACGCCGCACACATGGAGAAGCCCCCGGCGACCGCTGGTGCAGAGCGGGCCGCTGGGGGCTTCATGGTGGTCGCCCGGAGCCGACGGGGGGCGGCGCCGGGCGACGATCAGGGGGAGACGCTGGTTGTCGCTTCCACGGCGGGCACGGCGTCCTGGAGCCGGTCCAGCCTCTCGTACAGCGCACGCAGCATGCGGGCCTTGTTCTGCACCCCGTGCAGGTTCCGGGACCGCTGCGGTAGACGGCCGTCGGCCTCGCCCAGCACGATTTCGGCGAGCAGGCGCCGGCCGTCGTCGTCGGGCAGCCTGCTCGCGTACTCGCGCACATCGGCGGCGACCGCGTGGGCGGCTCCGGTCAGCAGCAGCCCGACCTGTTCGTAGTCGTCGGGCTGGAGCGCCCCCGGGTCGGACCACGCAAGCACCACTCGGGCCACTCGCTCGTGCGTTGCGCGATCGAGCGGCAGCTCCGCGTCGATCCGGCCTTCGGGGTCGTACAGCACGGTGTAGCCGTTCATGACACGGGCGCCCCTTCGGGTGCGTGAGCGGTGAGGTCGCGCAGACGGTTGGCGAGCCGGTCTGCGGGGACCAGGACGGGCGGCTCGCCGTCGCGCGGGTAGCTGATGAGGTCGGCGGCCGCCGTGCTGTCGTCGTACGTGGCGGGCATCAGCAGCGCGTTGCCGTCGGACAGCACCCGCACGCCGGGAAGGCCGGCGAGGACGTCGCCGGAGCCGGGCGGCACCATCACGTACAGCACACCGCGCACGTGGTCGACCAGGACGAGAGTGCCGCGGTGCGGGCCGATGCGCAGCCCGACCAGCGCCTCCAGGCCCCTGTCCAGGGGCGTGATGGCCACCGCGTCCCAGTCCTTGCCGCAGGACGACCACCGGGTGCGGTTCAGCCCATGGGCCCACTTCGCACGCTTCTGGCTGCTGGGCTGCGCGAGTTTGTGCCACTACGGAACGGCAGATGCCTTCGCCACAGTGGCCTCCCCTACCGCCACCGGAGGAGGACGGGCGTGACCAGCACCCGCACAGACGTCGTGATCCGTACGTACGGCCCCGGCCAGGTCCCGCCGCTGCTCGACACGATCGCGGACATCTGGTCCGACGCGCACCCCGAACTCGTCAACACCCCAGGCGCCTCCACCGACGGCCTGTCCGCCGCCGCGCTGCGCCGCCAGGTCACCCTCCACCTCAAGCACGAGGGCTTCACGCTGGTCGCGGCGTACGCGAGCGGCTCCATGGTCGGCTTCGGCTACGCCTTCCCGTGCACGCCCGAGTACTGGTACGGCGAACTCCTCCCCGAGATCCCGGAACACGTCCGCGCCGGTCGCCTCATGGGCCTGTGCGAGCTCGCCGTTACCCCGGCCCGGCAGTCCCAGGGCATCGGCTCCCGCCTCCACTCCGAGCTGCTCAAGGCCATCAACCCCGACTACGCCTCGCTCCTGGTCCGCCCGGACAACACTGCCGGCCGCGGCCTGTACGACCGCCTCGGGTACACGTACGCGGGCCCGTACCGCAACGAACCCGGCGGCCCGGTCTACGAACTCCTGCTTTTCCAGGTCGACGGGGAGACCAGCGAGCAGTGACCACACGCACCCCTGGGCAAGCTAGTTCCGTGCGGCGACACCTACGAGGCGCGCGTCGCGCCTAGTGCTGGCTTCAGGCGAGGGCGGTGTGGAGGGCGCGTACGGCGGGCTCGCGGTGGTGCTGGGCGGGGATGGACTGGTACAGGTCCGTGGCGCGGGCATGGATGAGGCCGGTGCGGTAGCCGGCGGGGAGTACGGCCAGAGCGGCAGCGGCGCGGCGGCACGCCTGCTCGGTGTCACCGTCATGGTGGGTACAGGCGGCGGCGTCGATCGTCAGCAGGGTGCGGGTCATGCTGCTGGTCGGGGCGGACAGTTCGAGCGCGTGGTCCTGGCTTTCGCGGGCCCGCCCGGTGTCGCCCAGGGCGGTGAGCGCGTGGGAGAGGTGGACGTGGTGTTTCTGCTCGCAGTGCCCGAACCAGGTGTCGGCCCGCTGCTCGCCGCTGAGCTGCTCCATGAGCCGGTCGGCGTCGGCCAGCGCGTGGCGGGCCTGGTCGGGTTGGCGGGAGAGGGCGCGGGCGGCGACGGCGGCGGCCAGAGTCGCGGCGGCGGTCGGGGCGGTGCCGGCGGTGCGGCGGGCCTGTTCGGCGAGGACGGCTGCGGCTTTGGGGGAGCCGTAGTTCAGGCCGA
>NZ_SUMC01000244.1 GCF_005047355.1 Actinacidiphila oryziradicis | reverse complement strand
CCAGAACGCCTGCTGGTACTCATCAGGCGGAACATAATCCAGGGCCGAGCGGAGCCTGACTTCCTCGGCGAGGCCGAGGACCCCAACCTGCCGCTGACGTCGCCCAGGTCGTGTCGCGATCGCCTGGTAGGAGCAGCCGAACCAGGAGCTGCAGCATGGGCAGCAGCGCTCTCCGATGACCTGCACCGACTTGGTCCCCAGTGAGGCGCCCGCGGCCATGAGCGCGGCCGGGGTCAGACATCCCATGGCGTAGGGATGTCAAGCGGCTGCGGCGAGGGCTGCGTGGTGTGACCACGCGGTGGTCTCGTCGTAGAGGGTGCGGGTCTTGAGGCATCCGTGGAGGATGCCGACGAGGCGGTTGCCGAGCTGGCGCAGGGCGGGGTTGTAGCCGGCGTCGCGTGCGCGCTGTTTGTCGTAGTAGCGGCGGGCGCCGGGCGAGGTGTTGATGGCGGAGAACGCCTGTCTGTGGAGGGCGTCGGCGAGTCGGTCGTTGCGTGCGTGGCGTGCGTGGACGGCGTGAGTCCTGCCGGAGGCCCGGGTGATCGGGCTGGTGCCGGCGTAGTTCTTGCGGGCCTTGGCGGTGGTGTAGCGGGTGGAGTCGTCCCCGAACTCGGCGAGCACCCGGGCGCCGGTGACCTCGCCGATGCCGGGCATCGACAGGTAGATCTCAGCGTCCGGGTGCGCGAGAAAATGCGCGCTCACTTGCTCTTCCAGCACGTCTATCTGCTCGTTCAGCGCGATCAGCAGCCTCGCGTGCGCGGTCGCCGCCGCGGCGTAGGCGGCGGTGACCGTGGCGGCGACGCCCAGCTGGGGCTCGCGCAGCGCGGCCTGGATCGAGGCGGCTTTCTGGTCCCGGTTCCGTCGGCGCTGGCGGGCCAGCGCCGCGGTGATCTGCTGCTTGGTCAGCTTTGCCGCCTCGTCTGGTGTGGGTGCCTTGACCAGCAGTTCCAGGGCGTCGGCACTGGTCAACTCCAGGCCGGCGTAGGCGGTCAGCGCGCCAGGGAAGTACTCGCGCAGCGTGTTGCGCAGCCGCTGGAAGGTGCGGGTGCGCTCCCAGATCAACGTCTGGTGGGCGCGGGCGACGACCTTGACGGCCTGGGCCTGGTCGCTGTCCCCGGCCACCGGCCGCAGTTGGGGGCCATCGATGCGGACCATGTCCGCCAGCGCGTGCCCCGCGGCGGCCGTCCGCCGAAGTTCGACAAGGCCGACTACCGCGAGCGCCACGCGGTCGAGTGCGGGATCAACCGCCTCAAGCGCCACCGGTCGGTGGCCACGAGGTACGACAAGCTCGCCGTCCGCTATGAGGCCACTGTCACCATCGCGGTCATCAACGAGTGGCTATGACCAGCACTTTCAAAACACGCCCTAGCTGCGGCCTTGCGGCCATCCCGCTGCGTCGAACACCGCGACGGGGTCCAGGTAGTCGCGCCAGTGCGTCACCTTGAGGTCCCTGACGGTCACGACCGAGACGAAGCGGTTGTCGTAGGGCCGGCCGGTTTGGACCGAGGTGCCGTGCACTTCGTACTCCAGCACGACCACCGAGGCTTCGCGGTCGCGGTGCACGCGCAGGTTGTCCGCGCTGGACAGTGCCATGTAATCGCCGTAGCCGCTGTACAAGTCGACGATGTTCTGCCGCCCTTCGACCCGCCTGGGGTATCCCGGAACGGAGATCACGTACTCGAAGACCACGTCCTCGGCGAGGAGGTCGAAGTAGTCCTCCCCGTCGACCAGGCCCTCCAGGCCCTCCTTGATGATCCGGAAGAACGGGCTGT
Organism: Actinacidiphila oryziradicis; assembly: GCF_005047355.1. Lineage (GTDB taxonomy): Bacteria > Actinomycetota > Actinomycetes > Streptomycetales > Streptomycetaceae > Actinacidiphila > Actinacidiphila oryziradicis. The sequence continues at coordinate 2,502 of NZ_SUMC01000244.1, read as the reverse complement.
TCGCCCCGAAGGGCGCATCATCAGCAACGGTCCTGCTCATTTGGCCTCCAGGGTCCAGGCGCGGGCGTTGCGCTGGGCGAAGGCGCGGAAAGTGGTGGCGGGCCGGCCGGTGACCCTCTCGATGTCGCCGGTGGGCACGGAGCCGTGGCCGGTGATGATGGCGCCGGTGAGCCAGCGCAACATCGCGGCGTAGTCGGCGGGGACGCCTGCGGCCAGTGCGCCGCTGATCCAGGCCTCCGGGTCGATGTCGTGGTAGGCGACGGGGCGGCCGCTCACGGAGGCGATGGTGCTGGCGACCTCGCCGAAGGTGAGGGCCTGCGGGCCGGTGAGGGTGTACTGCGCCCCGGCGTGGGCGCCGGGATCCAGCAGCGTCCGGGCGGCGACGGAGGCGATGTCGGCGGCGTCGACAAAGGCTTCCGTGCCCCCGCCGCTGGGGGCTGTGATCGCGCCGTCGATGACCGGGAGGTGGTCGTCGGTGAAGTTCTGCATCACCCAGGCGGGGCGCAGGACGGCGTGGGTGATGGTCTGCCGGGCGGCGAGGTCGGCCTCGACGGCGGCGATGTCGATTCCCTGCGGTGCCTGGTCGGCGTTGTAGGTGCTCAGGAAGGTGACGTGGCGGACCCCGGCTGTCTCGGCCAGGTCCAGGAAGGCGGCGACCTGGTCGGCGTAGGCCACGCGCAGGACGGGGGTCACCAGGTAGAGGCGATCCACCCCAGCCAGGGTGCCCGCGTGGGTGGCCGGGTCGTCCCAGTCGAACCGGACGTCGGCTCCGTGGCGGGACGAGGTGCGGGTGGCGATGCCTGCCTGGGTGAGGATCGCTGCAAGGAGCGAGCCGGTGCGGCCAGTGCCGCCCAGGACCAGTGCGGTAGGTGCTTCGTTTCTCATGACTCCATCATCGGAACGTTGGCCAAGTGAATCCATGTGTGTTCCGCTCGACTTTTTACGTGAAGCTCTCAATCTCTTGACCTTGGCGGCCGTTGTGATGAGTCTGATCCCATGGACTTGTTGTACGACCATCTGGTGCGGGCGCGCGCCACCGGTGCCGTCTTCGCGCGGACGGTCGCCGAGCCGCCTTGGGGGCTGCGGCTGGGCGGTTCGATCCAGCTCGCGGTGCACACCGTCGTCCGCGGGCGCGGATACCTGTGGCTGGAGGACCCCCGGAACGCGGTTGAGCTCTCACCGGGATCCGTTCTGCTGGTGCGCGGCGGCCCGGACCACCACATCGGCTACGCACCGGGCGCCGACTGCCTGGAACCGCAGGAGTTCCGGGCCCGGCACACCCACACGGGCCCCGGTGACAACCCGCAGGCCACCGTGTTCCTGTGCGGCGCCTACCAGTTCTCCGGCGAGGTCGGCAGCGGACTGCTCGACGCACTGCCCCAGGTCATGACCCTCACCCCGGCGATCGACGACCCCCTGCGCGACGTGGTCACCCTGCTCTCACGCGAGTTGGTCCGTACCGAACCGGCCCAGCAGCTCGTGCTGGACCGCCTCCTGGACCTGCTCCTCGTGCTGGCCATCCGCAACGACTTCCACCGAAGCGCCACCGCACCCCCCTGGTACCGTGCCTCCGCGGACCCGCGGCTGAGCGCCGCCCTGCAGGCCATCCACGAGAACACGGCCCACCCCTGGACGGTCCCCGAACTCGCCGCGCTCAGCGGCCTGTCCCGCGCCGCCTTCGCGCGGGCCTTCCGAGACGCGCTCGGCCAAGCACCTATGCAGTACCTGACCGAATGGCGCATGACCCAGGCCCGCGACCACCTGCGCGCCAACAACCTCACCCTGGCCCAGATCGCCGACGCCGTCGGCTACGCATCACCCTTCGCCTTCGCAGCCGCCTTCCGCCGCTACCACGCAACTCCCCCCGGAGCCTGGCGCCAACGGGAACAGGCAGCCGCACAAACGCGCACCCTCACCACCCACACCACACACCCCGGCTCGTGAGCGCCTCGACGAGCTACAGGATGGTCAGAAGCCGTTGCTCTATCGATCATGGTGGTCATGGGTTCGAGTCCGGCTGCTCGGTCAGGTGATCTTCCGGTGATCAGGGCGCGAAGGCAGGGCCGTTCTCCGGTTCGGGCCATGGCCGCTCTACGGCCTGGGCAGGACGGCCAAGGCCGTTTCGGCGATCGCGCGCAGCGAGTCCGGGCTGCCGCCGCCTTTGCCCAGCGCTTCGATGCCGCGCAGCACAGCCAGCAGGAGCCCGGCGAGCCGGGCGGGGTCCGCGTCCGGCGCGATGTCACCCTGCGGGGCTCGAAAAGTCGTCGCCGCAGGTCAAGCGGCGTACCGGTACTCGTTGATAGCACCGCCGAGGACGCGGGTGCGCAGGAGTCTGCGGCCGTCGACGTCGTGGATGGTGGCTGGTTGCCCGGAGCCGTGAGGGGGCCGTTGATCTCGGGCCCGGTGAGGTCGATGCGTGTTGTAGTGCCGTTCGAAGTCGGCGAGGACTTGCCGGGCGTGGGCCTCGTTCATGAGTAGGACGTGGTCGAGGGCCTCGCGGCG
>NZ_SUMC01000243.1 GCF_005047355.1 Actinacidiphila oryziradicis | reverse complement strand
CCCGAGCCACCCAAGCTCCCCGGGGCCGCCTGGATCAACAAGCCCGACCAACCCCGACCGGACGAGCAAACAATCCCGGCACAGGGATAGAACCATCTACCTGCCTTGATCACGTTGACAGGTTCCGGCTTGCCGAGAACCTTCTCCGCTCGGGCTACGGCTTCGGCGCCTCCAATCGTGCGAAGCCCAGCTCGCCCCTTCCCGGCCTTGCCCTCATGACCGCCCAGTACGAGCAGATCATCGATGCTCGGCCTGTCCGGGACCAGGAGCACCTCGGTTATGGAGGACAGATAGGACTTGGAGAGGTGCTCGTCAGCGACGGCCATGTGATGAACGGCGAAGTCGTGATCAGCGGGGTCTGTGTAGGCGTCCAGAGCCGTCTGAGCCCATCGCCGGGCGGACTTGAAGAGATCCTCGTGCATGGTGTCTGGCATTCGCCTGACAATAGGGCCAGCGCGGACGCCGGCCCCGGCACTTCACACTGCCGCAGCGCAGAGACGAGCGGCGGCCCGCCGGGCACCCGGCAGACCGCCGCCTTCGGGACACCCGGCTACGCCCATTCGATGCCCAGCTCCGCGAGGGCGGCCCGCTGCTCGCCGGTGAGCTTGTCCCGCCTCGCCTTGGTGTTGGAGACCCACACCCCCAGCTTCACGGACATCGGTTCGGCCTCGCCGTCGACGGCGATTTCCTCACTGTGCCCGCGCGGCACCGGCCTGCCTACGCCCTCCCGCGCGATGTACTGCGCAAGGGCCGCCACGCCCCGCGTGAAGGCTGCCGAGGCCTTGGCTGGACCGCCAGCCGTGCTCTTCTTGGGCGGGGCCGCAGCGGGCCGCTCAGCGGGCTTCGCGCCCAGCGCGGACAGCCGTTTCTGCTGTTCGGTGGACAGCTGCGCCCAGTTACTCGACTTCTGCTGCCGCTCGAGCCACTTCCCCAGATCATCGCCCTCGAAGAGCACGCCGGGCTGGATGTCGGGCAGGGTGCCGTCGGCGTCGACGAGGTCGGCGAGGACGCGGTAGTGGCGTTGCCAGTCCAGTGGCCATGGGCAGTTCCAGTCTTCGTCGATCTGGGCGAGCTGCCGGGCGCGGTCCTCGGCCCGCTCTGGGTCCTTGCCCAGGCCGCCCTTCCGCCGGAGGTTGGCCAGATGCTGCCCGACCGGCTGCTGCTCGGCCTCCGTTTCGCCCCACACGGCGTCCTGCCGGGGGGCGAGGTGCCCGTGGGCGCGGTGGGAGCTGCGAAGGGCTGAGAGTTTGGTTTCCCACGCCTCGTCACCCGGTTCCCAGACCATCCCTTCGGTGTCCAGCTGCTCTTTGCGGTGCTGCTCCAGTTCGCCGGCGCGGTACGCGCGCCGCTGCTGGTGCACCCACCGCCCCAGCGGGAACGCCTTCGTGACGCCGACCTCGGTCTCCGTGTCGTAGGGGACGGCGTAGAGGCCGGTGATCTCGTTCTCGGCCCGCCAGCGGCGCAGGGCCTGGTAGCCGTCCAGCCACACCAGCGACTCCGGCCGGTAGACCCGGGTCCGCAGGAATGCCGCGATGGTCGCGGCGTCGCGTGGGGTGGAGAAGTGCAGCAGCGCGGACTCCACCGCGGCCTGCGTTTCGTCCTGCTCCTGGTCGACGTCCTCGTCCTCGCTCTCGGCTCCGACGATCCGCCCGTCCTCGTCCCGCTTCACGTGCACGCGCCGCTCCTGGCTTCCCCGCGAGAGGGCGCGGGAGGCCAGCTGCTCCACGAGTCGTTCATCGTGCGAGCGCAGGCCCTGGAGCACCGCTACAAGCGGCTTGTAGCTGGCTGAGGCGACCATGTCGTTCGGGTCCTCGCCGGGTGCGAGGAAGACCGGCACGATGATCCACTGTGTCGTCGGGCACGATTTGGTTGGCCGGGCGAGGCCGCTGCCGTTCGACGCAGACGGAGGCCGGGGTCGCGACGATGAGCGCGACCGTAGGCATTCCGTGCCGCTTGGCGGCGGCGACCAGGCCCGCGCGGACGTCGCGTTCGACGTTGGTCGCGTTCCCTAATAAGACCTACCGAGGCTCCATCCGGCAGACTCGGTGCCTGGTAGCCGCCGGCAGGTGAGCACTCTTTGTTCCCTGGACACCGAGTCCTGTTGACAGATCGTGCCCCTGCCGGTCGGCCAGGAGCGAAATCGCTGATGGGATGTCGTGCCCGCCCGGTTGCGGCGTGAGCACAGCCTTATTAGGTCGCTGATGGTTCTCCTGCGGGCTACTGCCGATCGAGGTTGATGACGGAGGACGAGTTGCTGTTCGTTGGGGACGACTGGGCCCAGGACCACCACGACGTCGAGTTGATGGACACCGCAGGCCGTCGGCTGTCCAAGGCTCGCCTGCCGGAGGGCGTCGCGGGAATCGAACGACTGCACTCGATGATCGGTGCGGAGCTCGGCGAAGACAGCAAGGCCGAGGTCGTGATCGGAATCGAGACCGATCGGGGCCCGTGGGTGCAGGCGCTGATCGCCGCCGGCTACACGGTGTACGCGGTCAATCCGCTGCAGGCATCCCGGTACCGGGAGCGCCTGGCTGTGTCGGGGGCCAAGAGCGACGGGGCCGACGCGCACATGCTCGCTGACATGGTGCGTACCGACTCCCACCAGCTCCGCCCGATCTCCGGGGACACCGCCGACGCCGAAGCGGTCAAGGTCGTGACACGCGCACATAAGACCCTGATCTGGGAACGCACCCGCACCACGCAGCGGCTGCGGCACGCCCTGCTCGACTACTTCCCCGCCGCCCTGGAGGCGTTCGACGACCTCGACGCCCCCGACACCCTGGAACTACTGGCCAAGGCAGCCGATCCGGTCGCCGCTGCGAAGCTGACGACCACACAAATCAGTGCGGCCCTCAAGCGCGCCCGCCGACGCGGCATCCCCGACAAGGTCACCAGGATCCAAGCCGTACTGCGCGCCAAGCACCTGGGCCAGCCCACCGCTGTGACGGCGGCCTACGCCGTCTCCGTTCGCGCGCTCATCTCGATGCTGGTCACCTTGAACGAGCAGGTCAAGTTCCTGCACACACAGGTCGAGGACTTCTTCGGCGAGCACCCGAACGCCGAGATCATCCGGTCCCAGCCCGGACTGGGAGCGATACTCAGCGCCCGGGTACTCGCAGAATTCGGCGACGACCCGCACCGTTACGCCAGCGCCAAGGCCCGCAAGAACTACGCCGGCACCAGCCCGATCACCCGCGCCTCCGGCAAGAAGAAGGCCGTGACCGCCCGGCACGTCCGCAACGACCGGCTCATCGACGCCCTGATCGCCCAAGCATTCTCCGCACTGCGGGTCTCCCCAGGCGCCAGGGCCTACTACGAGCACCAACGCGCCCGCGGCATCGAGTTCAACGCCGCCCTGCGCCAACTCGCCAACCGGCTCGTGGGCATCCTGCACGGCTGCCTCAAAACCGGCACACCGTACGACGAGGCGACCGCCTGGTCCCACCGAGCCCACGCACTCGCCGCGTGACACCTCAGCCCCTGGGATCGCTGCGTTCCTCGCGGATCGGCGGCCTTGTTGCCGCGAAATGCCCTCGGCTACAGCTCGGGCAGCCGGTCACCGGGATCGGGAGACTGTCGCTTCTCCAGCCAGTAGAGGTAGATCTGCAGGTCGGATGCCAGGCCGCCGCCGATGTAGGACTCGAAGTCGCGGACGGCAGCAGCGATGTCCTGGCCCTGTGCGGCATCGCTCTCATCCCATGTGCTCCGCTGGTCGGACAGGTATTGCAGGACCTGTCCGCGGTTACGCCACCACTCCCGGACGGCTTCCGGTGTCCACCGGGAGTCGCCGTCACAGCCGTACCCCCCGAACGGGTCGTCGCCTGCCGCGTCGACCAGCACGGCGGTCTCCGCAGGCGTTCCGGGCTGGCGATAGACATACTCGGTAAGGTATTCACCCCCGTAGAGGACGTGGGCGGGCGCTGCAAGCCGTCCAGTCCAGCAGGTGTCGGTCTCCCCGCCGTAGAAAGGCCCGGGGACGTTAAGCCACAGCCGGTCCTCCCAGCGGCTCCGAAACGCATTGTGGTCCCTGCTGCGGACGGTAGCCATCGGGTCGAAGTAGAGCGTCACCCGCCGAGACTAGGGCATCCGTTCGAGCTGAACGCCCGCGCGACAAAGGCAACCCACGCACTACTGATTTGACACTCCAGCTCATGGGATGTCTGTCAAGTCATTCTGTTCAAGTTCAGAACCACTGATGGGAGGAGGGGCTAGTGTCTCGTGATCCTGCAGTCGTTACTTTGATCGATGGGGCTCGTTGGTTCTGGCATGGAGCTCTCTGTGGAACAGATCGCTGAGTTGCGGGAGTTGGTGAACAGTCGCGACGTGCCGGCTGT
>NZ_SUMC01000242.1 GCF_005047355.1 Actinacidiphila oryziradicis | reverse complement strand
CCGACGCCCGGTCGGCCAGTCCGCGCACCAGCAGCACCGGCATCCCCGATTCGGCCTCCGGCTCCTCGACCGGACCCGGCGGCAACCAGGTGACGGCCGGGCCGAGCCGCCCGGTGAGCTGCCGCAGACCCCAGCCGGCCAGGTCCACCGGGATCCCGGCCAGGCGCCGCGCGGCCCATCCAGCCTCCACGCCGGCGCCGCGCGCCGTTGTCAGCCACGGCACCGACAGCTGCGGCCTCCACGGAATGGTCGTGGCGTCCACCTTCTCTAGTCGTGGCGGCTACCTTCTCTAGTCGCGGCGTCCACCTTCTCTACACGACCCCCACGTTAATACTACGTAAATTCATGATTGCACGCGCTGCCCTGCATGCACACCCCTCGAGTGATTACTCGCCGCCCAAGGCGGTGCGCCGGCAATAGCCCGGCGTGTCCGTTGGCAGCACTGCCCACTCCCTTTCGTCGTCAAGCCCATCGACCAGGGCGAAAGCGCCCCAACACGGGCATGAGGTGCCGTGCGGCACGGTCAGGACGGGGACTCACCCGGTTGTTTGCGCTGCTCGGTGACGGCTTGGACGCAGGAGTGCTGGACGAGCGCCTCAGCTGGATGGACGCAGCGTTCTGGGCGCAGTACCCGGCCGGGCTGCTCGCCCCGGTCCTCGCTTTCCGTGGTCACGGCCGGCGCGGGCGGCAGGAGGCGGCCATGACCGGATCGACCGCTTCCCGCCGCCGGTCGGCCACCGATACCGTGGAATCCAGGAGACGCTGGAGGCGCCCACCGCCCGCCGCGGCCGAGCGCCGCCAACGGTCCCTGCCGACGAGGTAGGCAGACCCTAATGACCGCGAGCGCACGCCCCCAGCCGCATCTGATACCGGACCGCCTGGATGCCACCGGTGTCGGCGACGATGCCGACGACCGCTGCCTGCCGGACGGCGCAGGCGGCCAGCTGCGCCAGAACCGCTCCCGGGTGCTCATGGCCGGCGATACCAGCACGCTGTTCAACGTGCTGCTCGGGCGTGACGTGCTGCCGACCGGCGTGCTGCCGGTCACGGCCCTGGCCACCACGGTGCGCGGTGGCGGACCGGAAGGCATGGTCCTCCGGTCCACCGACGGCCGCGTGGGGCAGCACGACGTACACAACCTGGCGAAGTACCTCACCCAGACGGCCGATCCCGGCAACCGGCTCGGGATCGCTGAGGTCGTCCCGCAGCTGCACACACCGCTGCTCGCCGACGGTGTTGAGCTGGTCGACACCTCCGGCACCGGCTCGGTGCAGGGCCAGAACACCGACGAAGCCCTGGCCAGCGTGTGCACCATGGACACCGCGATCTTCGTCCTCACCGCCGACCCACCGGTCTCCGCAGCCGAGCAGGAACTGCTCCGCCTGGTGGCGCAGGCATCCGTTCAGCACCTTCGTCGTGCTGAACAAGGCCAACCTGCTGGACCCCGCCGACCTGCCCGAGACAACGCCCCATGCCACAGCCGTGGCCGCCCAGGCGCTCGGCGCCGCCGTGTCGGTGTATGTGTGTGCCGCCCAGGCGGCAGTGCGGCGGGGTGGACGAGTTGGCGGTGTCACTCAGCGCCTACTTCACGTTCACGCAGCGCCGGGACGTGGACCTGCTGATCTCCCCCAGCTGCCGGGCCCGGCAGCTGGCCGCCGGGCTGCTCGACGACGGCGGTGGGCCTGGTACGCGCTCAGGGCCGCCGGACCGTGCAGGAGGTGAACGCCACCGCCGAACAGGCCGCTGCCACGCTCCCCCAACGGGTGGCCGACGCTTGGGCGGCGCAGTGGGACGAACACTGCGCCGGGCGGACCGGCCGCGACAGGGAAGCCGAAGGCCGACGCCGCCTCGCGACGCTGACCCGCACCGCCGTCGACCGGTGCCGTGGCAAACACGAACATCTGCTCACCACCAAGCCAACCGCGCTCGACCGACGCCTCTGCGACCGTCTCGCGCGCGACCTCGACACCCTCCGCGGCACCGTCCCCGATCTGCTCGGCGCCTCCCTCGTGCTGCCGCAAGACAGCGACCCGTGAACCCGCGCTTCTTCTCCGTCGGCATCTGCCGGGCGACCACGGGAAGAAGCGGCCCAGCGCACCTCTGGCTCGGGAGACGGCGGACCCGACTGACTGCCCTGGGCGGCGGCTCCCCGGTGGTCCGCAGCGTCCCCGGGCGGTGAGCCCGATGACCGGGACTGAGGCGGAGCCCACCGGTGGTGTGTTCAGCCGGATCGTGGTCGCGTACGACGACTCACCGCAGGCGCGCCGGGCCCTGGAGCGTGCGATCGGCCTGGCACGCAACCACGGCACCCAGCTGATCACCGTGGTGGTCGAGGCGCATCCGCCGCACCACGCCGCGACGATGGGCGAGGTGGAGGAGGAAATGGTGGTGGAAGAGCAGGCATTCCGTCCCTGGCTGGCCGCTGCCCGTGCGTTCGCCGACGAGTACAGCGTGCAGGTGACCGTGGAGATCCGCGCCGGGCCAGCAGCACAGGAGCTGGTGCGAGCCGCTGAGAAAGTCCACGCGGACTTGATCGTGCTCGCTCGCCGCGGCCGCCGCGTGCCGTGGGTGCCGCACCTCAGGTCGACCGCGCAGCAGGTCAGCCGCCGCGCGCCGTGCCCGGTGCTGATCGTGCCATGACCGCGCCATTCGGCGAAGCGCGAGGACCGGCGGTGCTGCCGAACCGTGCCCGGCGCGGCGCACCGGAGATGTACGTCGGGCATGCCGGTGAGGGGGCTCACCGCAACCGCGGCTGGTACCGCTGACGGTCCCTGGTTGATTCACGCGACCAGGAGCCATGCCCGCACCCGCCTCCCCGCACCCGCCTCCGAGTCCAGGCGCCGCCAGTGTGCTTCACCGGGCCGGGCACGACCTCTGGCCCGCCCGGCACGCTCAGCCGCACCCCACTCACCAGGTCCAGCTGGAGGCCTTGATGGGAATCCTGGACGATGCGGTGGCGGCACGACCGCTCGCGGACCAGGTGGTGGCCGGAGCCGGGCCCGCCCGGCTCCGGCGGCCAGGACGGCGCACAGCAACTCGAGGTCTGCCGCCGGCTGACCGTAAGGCTGCGCACGCTGAACCCCGACGACGACCGGCGCAACGTGCGGGAGCGGGCCTTGCGACTCCTGGTCTATCACCAGTGGATGACCCACCAGGCACTGGGCCCCACCTTCACCTCCCGGCCGGATGCCTGCGTCGAGGCGGTCCGCCTGCGCTGAACGGCCTGGGAGCACCGGCCAACAGGCTGCGGGACCTGCGCGACGAGATCAGGCCGGTGGCGGCCCGCGCGCTCGACGAGGGGTGGCGCAGCCATGAGCCGCTCACTGACCGGCGTTTCATGGCCCGCCCGCCGTCCCCGCATCACGCGGGAGGAGCGGACAGCCCGCGACCTGCGTGACGCCTGCACCTGCTCGCGAACGGCCCATGCGGGGTTGCCCCACCGGGGGCGGTCGGGCATCGTTGACCACGCAAGGTCCCATACGCCCCTCAAAGGGCGCTCAGCTTGTCTTTTATGGTCAGAAATCGAACACGGCGTCGCTCGTGGTTACTGGTGACGGCCTGAACTGTGTCGGGGCGCGGGCATCATGTAGTTATGCCTGCGCCTCGTGATCCTGCTCCTGCCCGGTACGTATGCATCGGCGTCGAGCGGGACTTGGATCGCTTCCTCGAAGAGTACGGGCTGACGGTGTCGGCCTTGCAGGACAAGATCGCAACTCGCGTGCCCGTCGGCGTCGGTGGCCTGCCCGGGCCCGTGGAGTATCTCGTCCACGAGTCGGTTCTTCGGTCGGACGACGAGTTCCCGTGCGCCGGGGACGCCGAGGCGTTGCAGTTCTGTCGTGCTGTCGCCCACCAGTTGTCGACGGAATTCGGCATCACCCCAGGTGAGGCGGTCGCGCGCATCGTTCGTCACTGGTGTGAGCCCGGGGACGACGGGCGGACTCCGCGGACGTGGATCGTGGGCTCGGACATCGCCTATCACGAGGATCCCGACTTCTGGGCGAACCACATTTACTACGGCGCTCACTGGTGGCCGCCCGGCGACACACCCGCGCCACTTCCATCGCCGTGACGTTGTGCAAACAGCTTCTGACCATAAAAGACAAGCTCAGCTTGACGTTAATCCTCGGCGGGCTTGGTGTTCCTTGATCGACTCGGCGCGTTTGACCGTCTTGCCGACGTCGTGGCGCTTGGCTCGGTGCTTGTTCTTCGAGCCGGGAGGCCGTCCTGAGCCGGGCTTGGACGGTTTCGGTGCGGCCGCGGGACGGGCCGCCGTCGCGCGGACGTTGCGAAACCCCCGGCGGACGCGGGCGGGAGTGAGGCGGCGGGGCTCGGCGGGTCGCTCCCAGGGACGGCGCAGGT
>NZ_SUMC01000241.1 GCF_005047355.1 Actinacidiphila oryziradicis | reverse complement strand
GACACACCCGGCTACCCGCGCTTTCGCGGGGTGAACTGGTTCGACACGGTGGAGTTCCCCAAGGACGGTGACGGCTGCCGCTGGGACTCCGCCCCGCACGATCCCGTCACCCGCGTCCGCCTCCAGGGCGTCGGCCACGTCAAGGTCAACCAGCACCGCGCCGTGACCGGCAGGATCAAGACGGTGTCCGTGAAGCGCGAGGGCCGTCAGTGGTTCGTCGTGCTGACCGCCGAGCAGGAGCGGCCCGAGCCGCTGCCCACGACCGGATCCGTGGTCGGGATCGACCTGGGCATCGCCAACTTCCTCGCCGACTCAAACGGCGGGTTCGTGCCCAACCCGCGGCACGGGCGTAAGGCCGCCGCGAAGCTGGAATCCGCGCAGCGGGCGCTGTCCCGGTTTGGGCGCCGCAAGGCCAAGGACCGCACCGCCAACCACCAGCGGGCCGTGGACAAGGTCGCCGCGCTGCTCGGCAAGATCCGGCGTCAGCGCCTCGACCACGCGCACAAGACCGCGCTCGGCCTGGTCCGCGTGCACGACTTCATCGCGCACGAAGACCTCAAGATCCGCAACATGAGCAAGGCCCCCTTACCCAAGCCCGACCCCGAGAACGCGGGCGTCTTCCTGCCCAACGGGGCCGCCGCGAAGGCCGGGCTGAACCGCAGCATCGCTGACGCCGGATGGGGGGTGTTCCTGATGATCCTGTACGCCAAGGCTGAAAGCGCCGGACGGGAAGTGATCGCCGTGGACCCCCGCAACACCTCCCGCGAGTGCCCCGAATGCGGGCACACCGCCAAGGAGAACCGGCCCACACAGGAAAAGTTCCACTGCGTCGCCTGCGGCCAGACCGCGCACGCCGACACAGTGGGAGCCACCAACGTTCTACGGGCCGGGCTGGTCCGTCGCGACGCCAACCCGGCGTAACGAGAAGCCCCCGGCTTCAGCCGGGGGAGGAGTCACGGATGTACTGTTTCAGCACCAGGTAACCGGTCCAAGCGGCGTGATGATCTCGGTACCTGGATCAGTGGGCCGGGCCCGATCTCTTGTCATTGAGGCCCCACCGGTAGTCCGGAACGAACAGTCGGTCGGGGTGTGGCTGTGGCGGGTGGCCAGTCCGGCGGGCTTGCGGCCGGGTTCAGCAGTCGCGGAATTCGGGTGACTGGTTGAGGATCTGGGAGCGGGTGGGGTGAACTAGGTGTATGTCTGCCCATTCGTGGGCCTTGGGCCGGAAGGCCGCTACCCGGGGGCAGTTCTGGAACGCCAGCGCGACGCCGAAGTGCCGCTCGAAACTGCCCCGGATGGAGTTGCTGGCCAGAGCGCGCAGTAGTTGGCCGCGCTCGGCCTCAGAGGGCGGCGGGGTGAGGTTGTCGGCGAATTCGCGGTTGCTGCTCTGGAGTTCGCGGGCCAGGGCGGCGATGAGTTGGTAGGCGTAGGGGAGTACCGGTTTCGGGAGTGCTGATAATGCATTTGCGAGTCCGGAAGGAACAGCGCGAGTGCGCCGGTGACAGCGAAGCCACGCCAGAACGGACCGGCCAACTCGTTCGAATCTGAGTGTGACGAGCGACACACGCCATATATCCCGAAACCGGGTACTTTCGAACGATGTTCTCTGAGCACGCGCTGCCGGCCGATTGGCTCGACCGCATGACCGACGCGAACAGTGCGATCCCGACGGTCCGGAACACACCTCGCGGGCGGGCAGCGGACAGGCCTGAGTGCATGGTGCCCGCCGCAGTGCCGGGGGCCTCCGATTTGGTCGGCGCGCCGATCGCGATGATCGACGCGGAAGGGACGGTGGTCGGGTGGTCGCAGGCTGGCCAGCGGCTGGTCGGCTACTCACCCGCGGAGGTGGTGAGCCGACCCGCCGGGGTCATGCTGGCGTCTGCCGAAGACTGGGCGGAGGCGTCCGCCTTCGCGGAGCGGTGCCGTGCCCGGGGTGGCTGGTCCGGTCTTGCGGCGGTTCGCCACCGCGACGGCCGCAGGCTCGAGGTGAGCCTGCGGGTCTCCCCGCTGTCGGGGCAGGACGGCAGTGCCCATTGGCTCGTCTCGGTGACCGACTTGGCCGCGGTCGCCTCGTTGGCGGTGAACGGATTGAGGCCGTCGTCGCTTCTGACCCGCGCGCCGGTCGGGATCACCGTCCGCGACCTGGAGCTGCGCTGCACCTGGCTGAACGACCTCGCAGAGCGCCGGGACGACATCCTTCCCGAGGTGCGGCTGGGACGGCGGCTGACGGAGGTGGTGGCCGGCTTCGAGGCCGAAGCACTCGAGGCGGCGATGCGGCAGGTGCTGGAGAGCGGTACCCCGGTGTTTGACCTTGAGTACCCGGCATGGAATGCGCGCCGGAAACACGCGTTCACGGTCTCCTACTTCCGCCTCGAGGACGCGGAGGGCCACGCGCTGGCCGTGTGCGGCATGTGCGTAAACGTCACCGACAGGGAGCGGGCGCGCGAGCGCCTGGCGATCCTCAGCGAGGCCAGCACGCGGATCGGCAGCACCCTGGACGTCATGCGGACCGGGCAGGAACTGGCCGACCTCGCGGTGCCGCTCCTGGCTGACTTCGTCGCCGTCGACCTGGCGGAATCGGTCCCGCTCGGTGAGGAGCCCCTGGCCCGGCTGGGGCCGATGGGCGAGCACATCCCCGCCTTCCGCCGCGCGGGCCTGGCATCGATCCGCCCCGGGGCCCCGGATGCCTTTTGCGCCCGGGGGGAGGCGGTCTTCGTCCCACCGACCTCGCCCTACACCCGCGTCCTGTCCACCGGGAAGTCCTACCTGGAACCGGTCCTGGACACCTCCCCCGGTACGTGGTTCGACCAGGACCCGGCCCGGGCGCAGAAGATCAGCGGGTACGGAATGCACTCTGCGATGGTCGTGCCGATCCACGCGCGCGGCACGGTGCTGGGCATAGCGGTCTTCGCCCGTACCGAGGATCCGGTGCCGTTCGAGGAGGACGACCTGCTGCTGGCCGAGGAACTCGTCTCCCGGGCCGCGCTGTGCTTGGACAACGCCAACCGGTACACCCGCGAACGCGCTGCGGCCCTTGCCCTGCAGCGCAACCTGCTCCCGCAGCGCCTGACGGGCGGGTCCGCGGTCGAGGTGGCCTCGCGTTATCTGCCGGCCGATAGCCACCGCGGCGTCGGGGGTGACTGGTTTGATGTGATTCCGCTGTCCGGTGCCCGGGTGGCCCTGGTCGTCGGCGACGTGGTCGGGCACGGCATCAACGCCGCCGCGACCATGGGCCGGCTCCGCACCGCCGTGCACACTCTGGCCGACATGGACCTGCCCCCCGACGAACTGCTCGCCCACCTCGACGACCAGGTCACCCGCCTCGCAGAGGAGGACGCCGACGCGAAGGACCTGGCCACCGCCGTGGTGGGTGCCACCTGCCTGTACGCCGTCTACGACCCGGTCACCCGGCGCTGCACGATGGCACGGGCCGGCCACCCCCCGCCCGCGATCATCGACCCGCACGGCCACGTCACCTTCCCCGACCTCCCCACCGGAACCCCACTCGGCCTCGGACTGACCCCCTTCCCCTTCGAGGCCGTCGAGCTGGAACTTCCCGAAGGCAGCACGCTCGCCTTCTACACCGACGGCCTGGTCGAAACCCGTGACCAGGACATCGACGCCGGGATGCACCGTCTGGCCACCGCCCTCGCCAACCCCGGTCTCCCACTGGAAGACCTCGGCTCGGCCGTGCTCGACACCCTGCCGACCCGGGCGCCGTCCGACGACGTCACCCTGCTCCTCGCCCGCACCCGCACGCTCAGCCCGAACCAGGTGGTCTCCTGGGACCTGCCCACCGACCCGGCCGTCGTCAGCACCGCCCGGTCCCTGGCCGTCGGCCAACTGACCAAGTGGGGACTGCCGGATCTGGCGACGACCACCGAGCTGATCGTCAGCGAACTGGTCACCAACGCCATCAGCCACGGCACCGGCCCCGTCCGTCTGCGCCTGATCCGGCACCAGGTCCTGACCTGCGAAGTCTCTGACACCAACACCAGCCTCACCTGCCTACGCCACGCCCGGACCACCGACGAGGGCGGCCGCGGCCTCTTCCTCGTCGCCCAGCTCTCCCACCGACGAGGCACCCGCTACACACCGGACGGCAAAACCGTGTGGGCCGAACAGGAACTGACACCCGCGGTAGAGCAGTGAACGACAGCAACCCCCACGACCGACCACAGGCGGTATCGTCCGCCATGGGCCCATGGTGACCTGTATGACCGCAGGCGCCCGACTCGGCTAGCCCTGTACTTCGCGAGACCTGATTCAGCGACCTGCGAAGTACGGGGCTAGCCACAATGCCGCTGACTTTGGGTTGATCTTGTTTGTAGTGTGTGCCTCGGGAGGGTTGCTGAGTGCCACGAGCTGGACAGGTCAAGCCGCCGGTTGAGGAGCGGTTGTCGGATCG
>NZ_SUMC01000240.1 GCF_005047355.1 Actinacidiphila oryziradicis | reverse complement strand
CAGCGACAGCGACAGCGATCTGGATCACTTCCCGATCGACCCGGCCTTCGCGCTGCACCGTGGCGGCAAGATGGAGGTGTCCGCCACCGTGCCGGTGCGTGACGCCGAGGACTTGTCCCTGGCCTACACACCGGGCGTCGCCAAGATCTGCACCGCCATCGCCGAGCAGCCCGCACTCGTCCACGATTACACCTGGAAGTCGAAGGTCGTCGCGGTCGTCACGGACGGTACCGCTGTGCTGGGCCTCGGCGACATCGGGCCGGAGGCTTCGCTCCCGGTGATGGAGGGCAAGGCGATCCTGTTCAAGCAGTTCGGCGGGGTGGACGCGGTGCCGATTGCGCTGGCCTGCACCGACGTGGACGAGATCGTCGAGACCGTGGTCCGGCTGGCCCCGTCCTTCGGCGGGGTGAACTTGGAGGACATCTCTGCCCCGCGCTGCTTCGAGATCGAGCGGAAGCTGCAGGAACGGGTCGACATCCCGGTCTTCCACGACGACCAGCACGGCACCGCCGTGGTCACCCTGGCCGCGCTGCGCAACGCCGCCCGGCTGACGGGGCGTGCGCTGGGCGAGCTGCGCGCGGTCATCTCGGGCGCGGGCGCGGCGGGGGTGGCCATCGCCAAGATCCTGACTGAGGCAGGGATCGGCGATGTGGCGGTGACGGACCGCGGGGGCGTGGTGCATGCCGGCCGTGAGGATCTCACCTCGGTCAAGCGGGAGCTGGCCTCCTACACCAACCGGGCCGCCCTGACCGGCTCGCTGGAGGAGGCGCTGGATGGCGCGGACGTGTTCATCGGCGTCTCGGGCGGCACAGTCTCCGAGGCGGCGGTGGCCACCATGAAGGAGGGCTCCTTCATCTTCGCGATGGCCAACCCGACTCCCGAGATCCACCCCCAGGTCGCGCACAAGTACGCGGCCGTGGTGGCCACCGGGCGCAGCGACTTCCCTAACCAGATCAACAACGTCCTCGCCTTCCCGGGCATCTTCGCCGGCGCGCTGCAGGTGAGGGCCTCGCGGATCACCGAAGGCATGAAGCTGGCCGCGGCCGAGGCGCTGGCGGCGGTCGTGGCGGACGAGCTGAGCGCGGACAACATCATCCTAAGCCCGTTCGACGAGCGGGTCGCCCCGGCGGTCACCGCCGCGGTGGCTGCCGCCGCTCGGGTGGAGGGCGTTGCCCGGCGCTGACGGCCTCCGGCCCCGGCGGAGCCAGGGGGAAGGCAGGTGGGGCACTGCCCCCAGCCTTCGGCCGGGGGCACCCCACCCAGACGCGAGTCTGGGGGAGAGAGTGCCCCCGCAGCTGGATCACCGCGCGCTCGGGCAGCCTCGCCGACTGGAAGTCGGCGCTGCATCGGCGCGGGGGATTCGCAGGCCGCAGTCGGATGCGCTCGGTGCCGCGTTCGGAGCGGTGAGGACGAGGGCCCGCTCTCCCAACCCCGTTGTCTGCGACACCCGCCCGCCGTGTCGGCCAACGTTGGTACTCGCGCCCGGGGGCGTCGCCCGTCACTCAAGGCAAGTTCATGCCGCTCTACCTCACGCAGTGCGCGCCCCGATCGGCTACTTTCCCCGCGCCGCCGGTGGGCCGGAACCATCCGCGCCCACTGACGGGGGCCGGGGGCCGGACGGCTCATCCGGTCAGATGGTTATGCGTTCGGCGGCCGTGGTGATGGTGGTGCGTTCTTGGTGACGGCGCTCGTAGTCGAGTACCTGCTGGGCGAGGTCGGCGTCGGCCACGTGCATCAGGGTGCGGATCTCGTCGGCATTCATGGAGTCGTAACCGGGCCAGGGCTCGTCCCCGCGCAGGTCCACGATCTTGTTCAGGATCGTGGAACGGCCCGCATGGGCCCGCTCATAGCCCTCGACCGTGGCCAGGTCGGCCTGGGACAGGTGCCGAAGCCGGCCGGTGACCTCGACGGCGGTCAGCTCGCCGTAGCCGGAAATCGGCAGCTCGTCCTCCGCTACCGCGGCCCCCTTCAACTCCCTCCACATCCGGGTCACGCCAGGCAGCCACCGGATCGCACCCGCGACCGTCTCCTGCAGACGGCTCCAACCGGCACGTACCGCCTGGGCGGCCCCGGTGGAGCCGACCCGCTCCGCGGAGCGGCCGCCGTTCGCGGCGGCCACCACCGCCCCGGCGTGCTCCGCAAGGCTGCCGCCGAGCGTTTGGAGCAGTTCCTCGTCGTGGCGGCGGATGGAGCCGAGCAGCTCCGCGCCAGCGGCGTCGTCGGTTTCCCGGGCGATGCTTTCGCCGGCCCGGCAGGTAGCCACAGCCATGGCGGTGATCGCGTACTCGTCCTCGGCGTTCTTCAGCAGCTGGCGCTCTGGGGCCCTTCTCCGGCCCCACAACGCGCCGACCGGTACCGCCATGGCAACGTCGAAGGGCAGCCGGGCAGCCCGGGTGGCCTGCCCGGCGAAGTCACGCACCCCGTCGAGGGCATCCCGGAGCGGGTCGTGCGGCCGCAGCTGCTCCACGTGTTCGTCGATGCTGCTGACATGGTCTTGGGCGTCGGCGATGTGGCGCTCCAGGATCCGCCGGTACTTCCCGGCGGGGGTGACGGCGATATGAGCCTGGAAGCTGTCGACGACCGAAGCTTGGGCGTCACGGACATCGCGCAACGCCGGTACGAGCAAATCCGTGGTCTCTGCCATCACGTGTCCTCCTGGCTGGTCGGGTGAATTACGAAGCCGCCGAGATCAGCAGGCCCGGCCGCGAACCGGCCCTTGATCGCCCGCCGGACCATGCATCATGGATGGCCTCTTGCGCATCCTCCGCGCACCCTCCAGAAGCTGCTCGGCGAGAGCGTGACCGGCGCCACCGTCTCCCTGGGCTCGGGCGGCCGCGAACCTGACCGGTTGCCCCTCCGCCAACCCGTGCAGCCGAGCGGGTCGACCCGCGCCGCGGCGTTGACCCAAACAGGTGAAAGCAGGGACTCCGCCACGGACTTCCGGTGACCTGCCGTGAAAGCGCACCGTTCCGGGATGCTCCGGTAATGGCCCAGCCACAGCATGCGATGGACCACAGCCACTACTGGGGCTACAGCTGTCCTGCCCATCCAGCACGGCTTTCGTGAGCCAGCAACGGGATGAGTCAAAGCACCGCCGGTGACGTCATCGCGGCCGTACTCGGTCCACCACGGGTCGGCCGGCGGTATAGGGACCGTGCGGCCGGCGTCCGGCTCGGCCGCCCGGAGCGTTGCTTCACTGCGGACCAAGCTCTGCCTGCCAGGGAGCCGCCGCCGGGCGATACCGGCGGCGGCTCCAGTTGTCATGCGAAAAATGGAAGTTGTTCTGTGCGACAGTTCGTGCCGCACAGGAAAATCACTCCTCATCTGAGGATTGCCCACTGTCGGTCGCTGTCGCTTCTGATTCCTCGGTTCCAGCTTCTTCGGGGGACTCCTCGTCACCGCTCTCGACGGTTGGGGGCGTCTCCGCCTCGGCCGTCTCGGCTGTCTCGGCCGCAGGCTCCTCACCTCCGACGGGTGCGGTCTCGGCCTCCTCCGCCGAAGGGGCTTCAGGCGTCTCCGCCTCAGCTGCTTCAGCCGTCTCGGCTGCAGGCTCCTCACCTCCGACGGGTGCGGTCTCGGCCTCCTCCGCCGAAGGGGCTTCAGGCGTCTCCGCCTCAGCTGCTTCAGCTGTCTCGGCTGCAGGCTCCTCACCTCCGACGGGTGCGGTCTCGGCCTCGTCCGCCGTAGGGGGCTGCTGCGCGATGTCGCTCATGGTTCACCTCCTTCCCTTACTGGCAGGTGGGAAGACGTTTGGGCATCGTCTACCCGGGTGCCATTCACGAACTAATAGGTATATTCACCTGGTTTGCCAGGCTTACCCCTTCCTTATTGCTTGTCCGGAAGATTTTTTCTGTCGCGCAGCCAACTGAGGCGCCCAGCTGCCGCTATTGCGGCAGGGCCGCTGGAGTTCCGGTCCGGTCGACGGCTGTGGTCGATTCGTCCGGGGTACCGGGCACGGTGGGGCACCGGCTGCTGGTGACGGTCCCGGGACGATCTCATGACCTTCCCGTCGATGCGGGAGAGGGGAATGCGACTCGCGGCTTTGTCACGCTCACCCGATCCGTCCGGGGCACGGGCGGTGGCGGCGTTCTGCCGTTGCGTGCAAGGCGGTTGAGCGGCAAAGGCGGCCGCGGCGTGGATCCGGAGCTGGTGGCGCTGGCATCGTCGGGGGCCGCAACGACGTTGATGGGTGGGAGCAGGCGAAGATTCCTACCGCTGGCAGTTCCAGCAGTTGACCGCTGGCGGCCAGCATCGTCCGGCCGCCTTCACCGAGCGATCGCCGCACTCGCTCCCGGGCGGGCTGGATGCCGCAGCACCACCTCGTCGTCCCCCAGCACACCGTCCACGTCGTGGCAGGGCCGCCGATCGACCTGAGCGCCTTTACGCTACGACCTGAAGCGCGCCGTGGACGAG
>NZ_SUMC01000024.1 GCF_005047355.1 Actinacidiphila oryziradicis | reverse complement strand
CCTCATCAAGCTCGAAGCCCGCAACGCCTTCGGCTTCCGCAACCGCGAGCACCAACGCCTACGGTCACGCTGCGCGACCACCAGGCGGAGCCGCAGAGAGGCGAAGCCCGGTTAAATTCGAAGACCCCCCATACCGCTCCCGTGGAATTGTCGTGGCCACGCAGCGGGAGGGAATGACAAAAGACCGCCGCAAGGGTGTGGGACTACTGCGTTCCGCGCGCTGTCGCCTTCATGTTCATTTCCCGCTGGCCGTGGTGCTGGCCATCGACCGGGACAAGCCGCGCACCTGGCCGAGGTGGAGGGCCCGCCAATTCCCCGTGCCGGGGCCCTTTCTGGACGAGGCCGTGCGGAAGATCGCCGGGGCAGGCCGCGACCGTGCGGCGCACCGGCGGCGGGCGATCCTCGCCTCCGCCATCCCCTGCCGCGACGGCCTGCTCGGCACCGCTGTGGTGCTCGCCCGGCCGGGTCATCCCGCTCGCGCCGTGTCGAACTGGCCGAACGCGTGCTCGCCGAGAGGTGGCAGCGCCTCGCCCCCGACCGCCAGGGCCTGACCCTGGACAAGCTGTCCCGCACCACCGGGGAGAGCGCTCTGTACGAACACGTACTGGAAGCGGCCCGGTTGCTGGCGGACCGGGCCGACACCCCGACCCGCGACCAGGCCGGAGTCGCCAGCGACATGCGGACCGGTCTGGCCCGTTGCGCGGTGGACCGCACCGAAGCTCTGGACGAGGGCCGCCGCTCGATGCCGTACGTAGGCCAGGGGAGCGTGGGCATCGCCGTGGTCCTCGACGGCTACCTCGGCCACGACGACCTTGCGGACCAGATCGACCGCCTGGCCCGGTACGCAGTCCCCTACCAGGGCGAACTCGCCCTCCCCGGCGACCAGGTGATGCGCCTGTCCATGGGCCTCGACGCCGGAACGGCCGACTGCCTGGCCATCACATAAACGTACACTCAAGTATGGACCATATATATCATCACCACAGTAGGTTTTGGAATGTTGCCGAAAGAGATAATCTTGCAGTCCCCGGCAGGCGAAGCCGACAACCGAGGGGCGTCGGGCGTGTGGAGCGCCCGGCGCTTCCTGGGGGGCGGGGGCAGCGAAGCCAACCCGCGGTCCCGACCGCGCTGAACGAGGAGGCATGAGGTGAGCACCCGGCTGGTGGTCCTTCCGGCGAACCGGGAGCAGGATGAGCAGGTGGTACTGGAGCTGACGGGTGAGCTCGACCTGGACAGTGAGGGCACGCTGGCCGCGGTCGTAGGCGCGGTGCTCGAGAGCGGACGTCCGTGGATCGTGCTGGACTGCACGGGTCTTGCCTTCTGTGACTCCCGTGGGATGAACGCCCTACTGACCGTGCAGCGAAGCGCCCAGGCAGCCGGCGGCGCGCTGGTCCTGGCCGCCATCGGCGGACATGTCCGGCAGGTACTCGCCCTGGCCGGCGTAGACCAGGTCATCCCCACCGCGGCCGGGGTGGACGAGGGCATTGGACTTCTCGCCGCCATACGGGCCGACGTCACACCCGACCGGCCGGGCGCCGCCACATAACACGCGCACTGCGGAGCCGATCGGCGTCCGGGCACGCCCCATCCCTGTGCAGCAGGGCCGCGGGTCACACCTTTCGTGCGACACCCACATACACCGGGACAGGGGTGTCCCCAGCCGCCGACTCATCCCGGCTCAGCTCTGGGTGCCATTGCGGTGCCAGTTCGAGGCCCGGGGCGACGAGTTCCATACCTTGGAAGAACCTGGCGACTTCTTCGCGGGTGCGCGGGCGAAGCGTGGTGCCACTTCTCTTGCGGTAGAGGGCGACGACCTTTTCGGCGTTCTCCGGGTCGAAGTCGCCTGTCACGTGTGCGAGGACGAGGTAGCTGCCCGGTGCGAGGGCGTCGACGAGGCGGCGGACGATGCCGTACGCATCGTCCTCATCCGACACAAAGTGCAGTAGCGCGATGACCGAAAGGGCGACCGGCTTGCCGAAGTCGATGATCCTGCCGGCTGCCTCAATGATCCGTCCAGGATTGCGTACGTCTGCCTGGATATAGTCGGTGGCGCCTTCCGGGGCACTGTCCAGCAAGGCTTCGGCGTGGCGGATGACGATCGGGTCGTTGTCCACGTAGACGATGTTGGATGCTGGCGCAGCCTCCTGGGCTATCCGGTGGAGGTTGGGTTCAGTGGGGATTCCGGTACCGATATCAATGTATTGACGAACGCCATTCTGGGAAAGCCATCGCGTGGCCCGGTGCATAAACCAGCGGTTGACCAGCGCGGTGTTCCTGACTGTCGGGTCGACAGCAAGAATCGTCTCCGCCAGCTCTTCGTCAACCGGATAGTTGGTCTTGCCGCCCAGGAAATAGTCGTACACGCGCGCCGAATGAGCTGTGCTCGTGTCAACCCGATTTGCTCCGGCGTCATATTCGGTCATTTCAGCACTCCATGGGTTCTGCTAAGCGAGCACGACAAGAGGGGGAGAGTTCGCATGCCAACGGGCCGTTGCACGGCACCGACGAGTTGTCAGGAGAGTAGAAAGTCGGCATCGCCCTCCTTCACACCCTTGATGAACGAAGAAAATTCATTGGCCGCGTAGATGAGTGCGGGGCCGTCCGGATCGGTGGACTGACGCAACGCAACCCGGCCGTCGTTCAGCTTCAACGCCTCGACACAGCTCCCGCCGTTCCCGGCGCTCCACGGCTTCTGCCAGCCTTCGGTACCGAGGTCGCGGGCCGGCATGCCATTGTTCCTGTGGTTCATTCAAGCTCCTTGCGGAAATCCTTCAGGATTTCCTTCGTACGTTGCGCAGGCGCCGCCAGGGCCGCTATCTGGTCCATGGCCTCGTAATGGGAGGCCACTTCGACGCGTTCGTCGAGGTAGACGGCGCCGGTCAGGTATTCCAGATAAACCATGTCCGGCAATTCCGGTGCATCGAACCGGAAGAGGGCGACCGGCCCGTGAGCACCTGAGTGGTGTCCGGCGGCGAACTCGGCGATCTGCAGGGTGACATTGCGGATCCGGGAGGATTCCAGAAGCCGGTCGATCTGCTCCCGCATGATGGCAGCGGTGCCGACGCGCCGGCGCAGTACCGTTTCATCGAGGATCACCCACAGACGCGGCGCGCCCGGGCGCGTGAGCAGTGCCTGTCGTTCCATTCGCAGAGCCACATGCCGCTCGACCTCGTCCGGCTTTGTCTGCCCGAGGGTCCCGGTCTGCAGGATTGTGCGGGCGTAGTCCTCGGTCTGCAACAGGCCGGGGACAAAGTAGGGTTCGTACAACCGGATGAGACTGGCTGCGCTTTCCAGCGATACATGGGCGCTGAACCAGTCCGGCAGGACGTCGTGAAACCGCTGCCACCAACCTGGTTTGTTCGCCTCCTCAACCAGCCCGACGAAGGCCTCGGCTTCGCTCTCGCTCACCCCATACGCCTTCAGCAGCAACCGGACGTAAGGGATTTTCAGTGCGACCTTGGCCGTTTCCATCCGGTGGATTGTCGCGGGGCTGACATGGATCACCTTGGCAGCCCCATCACGCGCCATGCCCGCTTTCTCCCGAAGGTCCAGCAGGCGATTGCCAAGCACGAACTGACCCGCCGTCGGGCTGGGCCGAGGTTCGCTCACGTCTGCCTCCCCACGCTCATGACCGGCAGTGTGCCATGGCCGAGCCGAGGGGAACACACTGCACCTGGAACTATGAGAATTGCAGAGTGCTGCTTGCCAAGTGCCGTAAAGGTCGAGCATAGTTGAGCGAGTGGTCCAGTCCAATCGGCTGCGGCACGGACGGTGGTCAACGCGCGCATCGAGCACCGCCCTGTCAGGCGCCATCCTGGAAACGCATCACCCCGCGCGTTGGCCAGGCGTTGCCGGGCGGTCTGCGGGCCGCCGGAGATGCTCCCCCGCATCTCCGCCGAAGACTTGGCCCAGCATGCCCAACGAAGTGTCATACCCGGTCACCATCGACGCTTTGGCCCCGGGGCTGCGCGGCCCCGTCCCCCCACCGTTAGGAATCGGCCGTGGCACCCATCGACACGATGACCTTCCTTGCCGCACACCCCGCGTCGGCCTCCGGCATTCGCCGGGAAGCATTCGAGCTTCCCGTGCACGACGCGTCGGTGGGCGAAGCCCGGCGCCGTGTGCGCACGCTGCTGAGCCGCTGCA
Organism: Actinacidiphila oryziradicis; assembly: GCF_005047355.1. Taxonomy (GTDB): domain Bacteria; phylum Actinomycetota; class Actinomycetes; order Streptomycetales; family Streptomycetaceae; genus Actinacidiphila; species Actinacidiphila oryziradicis. The sequence continues at coordinate 134,625 of NZ_SUMC01000024.1, read as the reverse complement.
CCTTCAGCGAAGAGGCCTGCTACACCGCGACGTTAGTGATCTCCGAGCTCGTCACGAACGCGCTGAAGCACACGGCCGGCAAGACCGTCAGCTGCCTCCTGCGGGCGGATGATCGGCACATACACCTCCAAGTGACGGACCAGGGCGCCGATGCCGGCGAACCCAAGATGCGCGAGGCCGGTGCCGGAGACGAGAACGGGCGCGGGCTGCAGCTGGTCAACAGCCTGGCGGACGGGTGGGGAGTCGCCACCTCCGAGAGCGGACAAGGCCACGTCGTATGGGCGGTGCTGCGCGCTGCGAGGTGATGCCCCGTCACACCGCCGGTGCCGGTGAGTCCGTCGACGGGCTGGGCTTCCGGCACACACATCGCAGCCGCGCGGGGCTACCGGCTGGTACCCGGGCACGACCCGGTGGTCCGACGACCCCGCATGGTCACCGTCGACTCGGCACGTCAGAAGCTCGAGCCCGGGGACGGGGACCGCAGCGCCTGGGTCGGCTCGGCGCCGAAGCCGGGGCCGTCGGGCAGTACGAATTTCCCGTCGAGGAGTCCCACGCCGACGAAGGGGTCGTTCTCCAGCCACAGGTGGAGGTCGAGATCCGCATAGTCGGCCATGCAGGTGAGGACCGCGGCGGCCGTGATCGCCAGGGAGGTCTCCACCTCGCATCCGATCATGACCGACAGGTCAACGGCTCGGGCCGCGTGGATGAGGCGCAGAGCCTCCCGCATCCCGCCGCACTTGGTGAGTTTGATGTCGATGCCGGAGCATTTCCCGATGAGCGGCCGCAGTGACGAAAGGTCGGTGACCGACTCGTCGGCGATGACGGGGATGGGGGACCGTTCGTGGACCTCGGCCAGGGCCCTCAGGTCCGCGGCCGGCACGGGCTGCTCGAGCAGGGTGATCCCGCAGGGTACGAGGGCCTCGTCGAGAAGATCGAGCGTGCGTCTGGCGCTCCACCCGCCGTTGGCGTCGACGCGTAGGGGCACGTCCACGGCCGCCGCGATCTCCCGCACGATGGTGGCGTCAGCGGGGCCGCCCAGCTTGATTTTGAGCGCGGAGAATGCGGACGCGGCATCCACCGCGGCCTTCACCATCTCGTCGACGGAGTCGAGCCCGATCGTGTAGCAGAGGTCGCGGGTGCGAGTGGCGTCCAGGCCCATCAAGCGGAACGCCGGCGCACCGACGAGCTTGCCGACGAGGTCGGTCAGGGCCATGTCGACGGCTGAGCGCGCGGCCCTGTTCTCGCCGAGCCGCTGGTCCAGGCGCGACAGGATCGCATCGGCGTCGAACGGGTCGTCGCCCAGGAGGGTGGCCGCCACGTCCAGATAGCGCAGGATCGCCTCGATCGGCTCCCCTCGCCACGGCCCTGGCGCTGCCTCCCCGTATCCGGCCTTCCCCGCCATGGTGATGGCGACGAAGACGTTCTCCACCACCGTCGTCGTGGACCGCGAGATCGTCAGTGGCCGGACGAGCCGCAGTGGCTGCTTCCACACATCCATCCGCAGACCTTCGGTGCCGCCCACTACCCGGCCCTCCCCAGGAGGAGTTCGTTGACGACCCCGGCACTGGGCCCACCCAGCGCACCCGGGCTCGCGGCACTCCCTTCGGACGCGGTGCTGCCGAGCATGTGCGCGGCGCGGTGCCGCACGGCGGGTGGGGCGACGATCGTCATGCGTGTCCTTCCTGGACGGTCCGCAGTGGTAGATGACGGCCCGGGCCGCCCGTGGTGTCGCCCCACCCTCGCAAATGGCGGGCGAAGAACCGTTGTGAGCGAGGCCGGCTGCTGGTCAGGACGTCCTGGGGCGACCCGGTCTCCACCACCTGCCCGGCATCCATCATCAGCATGACGTCGGCCACCTTCGCGGCGAAGGGGATCTCGTGAGTCACCACGACGAGGGAGGTGCCGCTGCGAGCGAGCGCGAGGACCACGTTCTCGACCTCCTCGACGAGTTCCGGATCGAGCGCGCTGGTGACCTCGTCGAGCAGGAGCACGTCCGGTTCCAGGGCGGCGGCACGGGCGATAGCGACCCGCTGCTGCTGACCACCGGACAGCTCATGGGGGCGGCGCTTCTCCAAGCCGGCCAGCCCCACCCGGTTGAGCCACTCCATCGCCTGCTCGTTCGCGGCAGGCTTGGACATGTGCCGCGTCCGCCGCAGCCCCAGCGTGACGTTGGCCAGGGCGTCGAGGTGGCCGAACAGTGCGAACTTCTGCGAGACCAGGCCGATGCGGCTGCGCAGCGCCGACGCCGGGAGCGTGTCCGTGTGGACGCCGCACAGCAGGACCGACCCGCTGGAAATCCGCTCCAGCCTGTTCAGGCAGCGCAACAGGGTGCTCTTACCGGACCCGGACGGACCCACCACACTGATGGTGCGTCCACGTTCGAGCTGGAAGCCCACGTCGATAAGGATCGTGGTGCCGCCGACCGACATTCCCACATTCCGGACTTCCAGTACCACCTCGTTAGAACTCTGACCAGCGTCAGGCATGAACCGGGACCTCCGTCCGTGATCCGAGGTTGAGGGCGCTGCCGCGCCCACCGCGTGCCAGTACCTTCTCCAGGCGGCGGGCCAGCAACGTCAACAGCACGTTGACGATGAGGTACATCGCTCCGGCGGTCAGGTAGAGGGGCAACGAGGCGAAAGTGGAGCTGATCACCTGCTGCGTGCGCAGGGTCAGCTCCGTGATGGTGATGAACCCCAGCATCGAGGTGTTCTTGACCAGGGCCACGGCCTCATTGGTCAGCCCGGGAACCATGCCGGCGAATGCCTGGGGCCACACGACGCGCACGATGATGTCCCGGTGGCCGAGGCCCAGCGAGAGCCCGGCCTCCTCCTGCTCCCTACCAACGCCCGCCAGCGAGGCACGCACGATCTCGGTCACATAGCTCGACCCGTACAGGCCGAGACCGAGGATGCCGGCGACCGGGGCGGAGAGCTGCACTCCGAGGTAGGGCAGACCGAAGAACCAGATGTACAGCTGGACGATGAACGGAGTGTTGCGGAACAGTCCCACGAACCCCCGGATCGCCCAACGCACGGGCCAGAAATGCACGGCGTAGTCCACCGTCCCCAGCAGGCCCCCCAGGAGCATGGCGAACACCAGCGCCCCGGCTGCGTAGCCGAGCGTCACGACGAACCCGTTGAGGAGGAACGGCAGATTGTCGAATACGGCGGACACCTATGCACCGCCGTTCAGGTCAGAGCTGCCGAACCAGGTCCGGCGCAGTTTTCCGAGCGTGCCGTCGGCCTCCATCGCGGCCAGCGCCTTGTCGACCGACTGCTGCAGCGTGCTGTGGAGCGGCAGCACCACGGCGATCGGCTGCGCCGAGTTGAGCGGGGTCGGCAGGACCTTCAGGCTCCCGCCGAGCTTCTTGACGTAGTAACCCGCCACAGGGGCATCGGTGATCACGGCGTCGGCGCGGCCTTGGGCCACGAGTTGGAAGGCCGATGGCGTGTCCTGGACCGTGACGATCTTGGCCTTCGGGAGCTTCGCCCGTACGAACTCTTCCGGAATGGTGCCGACCTGAACGGCGATGTTCGCTTTCGAAAGGTCGGAAACTCCCTTTACTGAGCCGTTCGATGACTTTATCGAGATCACGAACGAGTCATTGATGTAAGGCTTGGAAAATGACACCTGTTTGCGCCGCGTCGCCGTGTCCAGGATCCCGGAAATGGCAACCTGGTCGCGTCCTGATGTTACGGCCGGCAGCAGGCTCGTGAAAGGAAGCTGGTCAAAGGTCGTGTTCTTGCGGCCGAGGCGACGGGCCAGCGCCCGGGACAGATCCACATCGAAGCCGGTGAGCTTCCCGGATTCGATCTGCTCAAACGGGACGAAGCCGGGGTTGATCGCCACTCGCAGAGTGTCCGCACTTGAGGACCCAGACGGAGCGGTGGCCGAGGAGCTGCCGCACCCGGCGAGTGTTACCAACGCGAGTCCGGCCAATGAGGCGCAAATCGTTTTCCGGATGCCCACTGACATGCTCTCCTTTCAGAGGATGATGCCGCCGGATGGGCGACATTCAGTGCGTTTATGACAAAATCGCAGTATCAATGGGCCTCAGTGGTTCCTGTGTTGATTCCGCATTCACGGGCATTATCAGGTACCTGGCCCTCGAGAAGCGCGGCCGCAAGTGCCGCATAGCCACGCGCGCCATCCAGCAATGCGTCCACGTGGACATATTCGTCAGCACGATGTGCCATGTGCTGCTCACCGACACCGAAGCCGATCGTGGGCACTCCCCGTCCGCCGGCGGTCAGTGATCCGTTGGTGCAGATCGAGTACGCGCCCGGAGTGTCGGAGAGACCGATGGACGCGAGCGCCGCGCGGGCGGTGTCCACCAGCGCTCCTTCCGTCCACCACCCCGGCGCGATCTCCCGCACCGCGAGCTCCTGCCCGGTGTACGTAAGTGCGCTGACCTCCACTGTGCCCACCGAAAGGCTCGGTGGCCGCGGCCAGTTCTTCCACGCCCGGGCCGCCGCGTGCGAGAACAGGGCAAGCAGTTCCTCCTCGGTGTCTTCCGGCAGGAAGCGGACGTCGAAGCGGGCCTGAACCCGACCGGGCACGGTCGACACGGAGGGGAAGGGTGACGACACGACATCGATGCAGGTGATGTCCCGGTACCCCAGCCGGGAATGGTTGGGGCGCGGTGCCCGCCGCAGCTCGACGAGCAGATCGGCCAGCGCCTCCGCCGCGTTCACGCCGTCCGTGGCGCGGGCCGCGTGAGCGGAGCGGCCCACGATCTCGACCTGGAGTTTGGCCCGTCCCCGGTGCCCGACCATGAGCTTCAACTCGCTCGGCTCAGTGATCACTACGCACGTCGGCCGCAGTACGTCGAGCGCGTATGCCAGCGCCGCGCCCTCCATGAACTCCTCGCTGACGCTGGCGACCAGTGAGACCATGCCCGGTGACGCGGCGAACCGCTGAGCCATCGAACCCAGTCCCACGACCGCCGCCGCCAGCGAAGCCTTCTGGTCACATATGCCGAGACCGTAGAGGCGACCATCGAGGATCTCCGCGCCGAACGGGTCGCGGGACCAGTCCCCTTCGGCCGGCGGCGGGATCGTGTCGACGTGACCGTCGATGACGACCCGGGGATGGCCGGGGAGGCCGCGGCCGAGGGTCCCGATCGCGTTTCCCGCCGCGTCGATCCGGACCGCGAAACCTTGCGCCCGCATGCTCCCCGCGAGCAGTTCGACGGCGGCACGCTCCTGTCCCGAGGGGCTCGGAATACGAACCAGTCGCTGCGCCAGCGACACCACTTGGTCGATCATGGCCATTGCGGCTCATCCCATGCACCATCCGCGGCTCGAGCTCCGGCTCGCATGGTCATCACCGCTCCAGACCCAGCAGGCGGACAGCCGTCACACCCAGGATCGCCGCCCGTTCCCCGGCCCCGAGGCCGGGCAGTCCGTCCACCAGGTCCGCCGTCCGCACCGGGTCGTACCAGGGGAAGTCGGAGCCGAGCATCACACGATCGGCTCCGATGTGCCGGACCAGTTCTGTCAGTTCGGTCGCCGACGGGGCGTTGGGGGCCCCGATCCATTCGATGATCTCGGACACGTCGAAGGCGACCTGTGGGTAGGTGTCGGCCAACTCGGCGGTTTCCCGCCAGCTCGCTCCGCCCAGGTGGGCGAGGACGAGGCGCAGGTTCGGCCACTGTCGCAGCACCGGGCCGAACTCGCTCGGGCGCGCCGATGCGTCGCCGCGGTGGCCGGGACCCGAGTGTGACAGTACGACCAGGCCGGCGTCGCTGCAGATGTCATAGATGGCGTGCAGCCGGGGATCGATGGGCAGGAGCCCCTGGGCTACAGGGTGCAGTTTGACGCCCCGCACGCCCGCATCGGCGAGCTCCGTCAGGTGATCCGCTATCTCCCGGCGGCTGAGCACCGTCGGGTCGAGGCTGACCAGCACCTCCACCAGCGGGTTGTTCCGGGCCGTCTCGGCGACCCAGCGATTGGACGCTCGCATGGCCTCGGCGACCGCCTCCTCGATCGCGGCGGTGATGTGGGCCGCCTCCTCCGGAGAACGGCCAGGGGGCAGCCGGTCCGTCGCTTCAGTACGGGCCAGGGCCGTATCGAACAGATGGACGACGACGGCCCGGTCGAAGCCGGCCTGTCCGTAGGTGGTGGCCAGGTCGGTGATGTCCCCGGCGGCGGTGGCGAACTCCACGCCGGGGTCGTCACCGTACTCCCAGATGACGTAGCTGTCCTTTGCCTGCCGGCCGGCGCTCTTGTCCCGGTAGAGATGAACATGGACGTCGACGAGAGGATTCGATCCGCCCACTCCCATGGTCAGGCGCCCGCTGTCTCGGCGGCCGGCAGACCGAGGAGGACCTGCTTGGAACGGTAGGAGGGAAGGACACGGACCAGGAGCATGGCCGCCAGGTAGATGACGATGGTGGTGAGCCATGCCTCCACGGAGGGGATTCCGACGTTGGTCTTCCCGAAGCCCGACGTTCCTGGGATGAGCCCACCGGTAATGGCTCCGACCACAAGCCCGGCGAGGATCGCCACGATCCCTGCCGCGTTTCCCGGTGAGGCTTCCGCCCAGGACGTTACGGCCCTGGGTACGCCGTCTTGTCCGGCGGGTCGGCGGCAACCGGACAGCCGTTCCAGGAGGAACACGTCCATGGCCATGACGATGGTCGCGCACGGCAGGAACACCGCACACATATTGGCCACGATGAAGAAGTTGGCCTGCAGTGAGGACGATCGCTGCATAAATGCGGCGACCACCGCGCCGATGACACCGAGTGCGAGGATGGTCTCGATCCGCCGCCGGCCGCGGAGGAAGTTCTGCACCGCGTTGACCGCCTCGTAGAGGTTGGCGTCGTTCACCGCGACCACGTTGATGGTGAACACCACGACTGCCAGCGCGGTGAGCCCGAACAGCGAGAACTTGGTGAAGAAGTGCATCGTGGCACCCAGGGTCGAGGCACTGGAGAGCTCGGCCATGAGGTAGCCGGCCGCGGGGAAGACCAGCATCCCCAGCCCGTAGCCGACCAGCAGGGGCACGAGGTTGCGGCCCCGGTCGCGGCGGGCGTACCGGAACATGTCGGGCTCGTTGCCGTACACGGCCACGCCCACCAGGAGTCCGACCGTGAGGAGGATGCCCTGGGTCTGTTGGACGTGAGGAGCGGCGAACAGGTTGGGTCCCGAGGCCGAGGCGATGGCTTTGATGATGGTGTACGCGCCCCACACGAGGAGGATGGGGGCCGCCAAACGGGCGTAGCCGGAGACGCTGCGGAACCCCAGCAGGTTGTTAGTGATCATCACGAGGGCAAACAGCACACAGAAGAGCTGCAGGTGGGTGAGGCCGAACAGGCCGTTGAAGAGCTGCGCCAGGAACACCGTCTGGAACCCATACCACCCCAAGCCGGTGACGGCGAGAAGCAGCGACGCCAGAGCGCTCCCGGACTTCCCGAGGACTCCTCGGGCCAGTACCGAGTGAGGCTGGCCCGTGATGGTCCCCACGTTGGTCGCCAGCAGGCCGTAGCCGACCATGACGACGACGCCGATCAACGAGGCCCACACCAGGTCACCCAGCGACAAACCCGCGGAACGAGCCAGGTAGCCGGTGTACATGTTGGAGACAGTGGCCTGGCACGTCACCCACAAGAGGGTCATTTTCAGTGATCCGTCGCGCCGGCTCTCCGGTACGACCTCTTCCAACATGTCCGACGACTCGAGCTTCGACAGCAGGTCCGGTGACCCGTGCTCGGCTGTCCCGGTCCCCGTCTGGACTGTTGCGCCCATCTTCACGGTGTGACTCCCTACATGATATGCGGGTATACGAAGTCTTATTTCGATATGCGCCAAAAGCTCGATTTGACCGAGAGATATTTCCGATGATTTGGGCGGCCCGGCCCGGAGTCTTCGCCTCAGCCGGCAGTGGTGGCCCCCGTGGCCGAGTCGCCGCCGGCCGCGGTCGAGGCCGGGAACTCCGTTTCGATAATGTCCAGGATGTGCTCGCTGATCCGCTCGGCCAGCAGCTTTCCCTTCTCCGCGCTCGCCTTGGTGGCCGAGGCGAGTACGCCACTGGCGGTGGACATCGTCGTGTCGATCGGCACTACGTCATAGGGCGGATGCCGCAGCGGCGCGTCGTCGCAGATCCGGTCTTCCCGGATGGCACCGGGCCGCAGATAGGCGAACAGCGAGGTCTCGATGAGCGAGGCATGTTCCAGTTCGAGACCGGGGAAGCCGTCCGGGAACAGCTCCGCCAGATCCTCTTCGGAGAACTGCGGCAAGCCCTGCTCCACCACCACGATCTTGACCTGCGGGTGGCGTTCGGAGACCAGGAAGGCCGGCTCGTACACGAACCCGGCATTCTCGAAGTGCCAGTTGTAGACAACGATGCGGGTGAAGCGTGCGCGCACGAGTTCGTTGAGCACGTCCTCCAACACCGCCATCAATGTGGTGGCGCGTAGCGAGAGAGTGCCAGGAAAGTGCTGGCCGCCACCGCTGCCGGGACGGGAGCGGTAGCCCAGCCGTAGCGCCGGGCCCACGACGAAGTGCCTTTCGGCCGCGGCCAGCCGCAATAGAGCCTGCGGGATCGCCCAGTCCGCGGACACCGGTAGGTGCGGGCCGTGCTGCTCGGTCGCCCCCACCGAGATGACCACGGGAGTATCCCGCCGGGCCTCCTCGGCGATCTCCTGCCACGTCATCCACTCGTACTCGGCGGTCCCCGCGCCGATCCTCGGACACATCAGGTCGTCGGTCACTTCGATCCCTTCCTCGTCGTCACGCGCAGCACGCCCGGCGCTGTCACATGGGTGGTAAGCGGGTGGTTCCGGCCCCGTTTCACGCAGGTCAGAGGTTGTTCCATGACGCTCTCTCCTCCGTGATCTCCCGCCAATCCCGCCACGGGGGGCTGGTGTAGAAGCGGGCCACAGCGGCCTCGAGCGCTGCCGCGGCGGATTGGCGGTCCTGTTGCTCAGGGCCAAGCCGGGCGGCGAGGAATCGGCGTAGTTCCGCCCGCATCGCGGAGCCGTCGACCTTGGTCGTCCGGCCGTCGGCGAAGACGAGTTCGCCGTTCACATACACCTGCCGCAACGCGGCGGGGCGTGCCCGTCGCATGACCGCATCGATCCGTTCGGCCGCCGGGTCGAGGTATGCGCCAGTGACCGATTCCCAGTCCAGCACCAGGAAGTCCGCGGCATAGCCCGGTTCCAGGCGGCCGATGCGCCCGGCGAACGGTGTGGTGGCCGCCGAGCCCTCCAGCGCCATGTCCAGTACTTGGGCCGCGGTGGTGCGCGCGGTCGTGTCCTGGCCGGGTGCCTGTGCCAGCGCCCAGGCCAGCCGGATCTCGCTGAACATGTCGCGGTCGTCGGCGAGACCTGCCTCGTCGATCCCGAGTGCCAGCCGGACGCCATTCGCCCGTAGCCGCGCCGTGGGTGCCAGGCCGCTGCGGAGCCGCAGGTTGCTTCCGGGGTTGTGGCATACGAGCGTGCCGCTGGCGGCCAGCAGGTCGATGTCGGATTCGTTGATCCACACGGCGTGGCCGAGGGTCAGCCGGGTGGACAGCAGTCCGCGTTCATGCAGGTACCCCACTGCGGTACCGCCGCCTGAGCGCTGGGCCGCGTAGACCTCCTGGTAGGGCGTTTCGGACAGGTGCATGTGCATACCGACGTCGTCCCGCGCGGAGATCTCGGCGGCCGCCAGCAGCAGTTCCTCGCTGCACCAGTGCAGGTTCGCGGGCGCGAGTTGGATGGCGATGCGGCCGTCGGCGGCCCCGTGCCACTTTTCGCGCAGCCGCGTGTAGCTCGACGCGAGTTGTTCTTCGGGGGTCTCGTAGCGGGCGGGCCTGAACATGCGCACCGCCGCCTGTTCGGCGGGCGAGAGTGAGGCGATGAACTGCTCGTCGTCGGAGTACACGAAACGGTTCTGGTCCGTCAGTCCCCGGGAGTAGGACACCCTCATGCCGACGTCGGCGTACGCCCGCAGCATGGCCGTGTCGGCCGCCTCATACTCCTCGGGGAAGCCGCGTAGGCGTCCGTTGAGGTGTTGGACCGTGGTCACACCGCCGGCGAGAAGGTCCTCGGCGCCGCACACGGTGTCGAGGTAGGGATCCACCGCCGGTGGCCCGTGCCTGCGGGCGATCCACAGTTCGAGGGAGTCGTCGGACACCCCGAGCTGGGTGGGGGTGAGTCCGACATGGTGATGTGCGTTGACCAGTCCGGGCATGACCAGAGAAGTGGTGGCGTCGATCTCGACCACGTCATCGTCGAGGTCGGGCAGGTCCGCACGCGGTCCTGCGTACCGCACAGTCGCGTCCTGGATGACGAGTGCGGCGTCGCGGATCATGTGTGAAGTGCCCTGGTGTGAACCAGTGAGCAGCCGTCCCGCGAGGATCACTGTCGTGTATGTCATCAAACATCACCGCCTCAGGCTCTGTGAAAGAGCGTCGTCACGAAGCCTCCTTGCATGGCCACACTTCAGCGGTCATTCATGACATCCCCGTTAAGCGGCATAACGTCCCCGTTAAGGAGTAGAGCCGGAGGCCTGTTAACGACAGCTTCCCAAGGCATTCCGGGCCTGCCCGAAGGGATGCAATGTCCGATTGATCCAGAAATCTGGCCCTGCGAGTGATGGTGCGTCAGGAGATCTGCCCGAGAATGAAGCGCTACTGAACTTCAAAAAGGCCCGCTGGCGGCGCCGGGGCCCGGCGGTGAGGGGTGGTGTACGACATGGACATCGCTGTGTCACCTGGGCGAAACAGGCCGTCCCTGATTTCTGTCGAGCGACAGGAACGTACTTGTGCTCCCCAGTCGGCGGGGCCGTGCAGGCACGGTTAGCTGTGTGCGCAGGTCAGAGGGGTACGGCTGGCCGTACCGCCGCGGGCGCCGACCGCCGTGCGGTTTTACGGAGCCTGGTGCGACGTCTCGGACTCCGAGGCCGTCCAGGAGTTGCGGGGCGACCTGCGATTGCCGGTCCGTCGGCAGAAAACGTTAAGTGATACCAAGTCAGCTCTGTCGCCTTGTGCAGGTTCGCGTCGCGGAGCGGTTCAGCTGGTCACCTCCGTGCGGGGGCCCGGGGCGCTGACGAACACGCATACGAGCTCCGCGGTCTCGGCCCATGGATTGGACAGGCGGTGCGGTGTCGTGGCGGGAAAGGTAAGAGTGTCGCCGGGCTTCAGCTCGAACCGCTGTGTGCCGACCTCGATGACCAAACGGCCGGCGGCGAGGTAGTTGAACTCGTGGCCTGCATGGCGTACGAACTCCTCGCCCGGAGGTGAGACGGCTCCGGGTTCGTAGGTGAGGAGCAGGCAGTTCGCCCCTGGCAGGGAGTGGCCACTGATAACCCTGAACTGCTCCCCCCCTTGGAGATCGACGACCTGCTGGGCTTCGCGCGGGATGAACTCCACCGCCTGGCGCATGTGGGCCACCAGGCCATCGCGTACGACATCCCCCTGGCCGGCCGGCGGCGGGAACAGTCCGGGCGCGGCATGGAAGCCCGCGCCGCCCGGGCTCGACACCCCTGCGGAGAGGTCGGTGAGCGTCACTCCGAGCTGGCGCGCGATCTCGTAGGCAGTCTTGACCGTAGGGCGGGTCTTACCCGTCTCGATCTGCGACAACGCACTGCCGCTGATGCCCGCACGGCGGGCCAGTTCCCGCAGGGATATGTTCTGCGCCTTGCGCGCCACGCGGATGTTCTGGCCAAGATCGGCGGCAAGGCCGTTGGCGGCGGGGGTCGTGCGGTCCGTCATGGCCGCGAGTCTATCGAGTCGCCGCTTAACAGGACTGTAACGCGGACCGCGGTCCGCGCTGTGTAGCCTGCGTTAAGCGATGTGCAGTCACTCCTTAACTCCTCGACGGACGCCCGTCAGCTTCCGTAACTCTCGCAGTACTCGGTAGCTGACCGAGGCCGTCGCGGGTCTGGGACTGAGCACCAGCAAGGTCCCGCACCTACGCGTCGCCGGCCCCGTAGACATCGGCCGGCCGTTGCCAAGCACCTGATCCTCTGACACCCCGCACCGTCGAGAGCCCACCCGCACCATAGGAGTAGTCGCAAGATGCCCACCGACGACCACCAACCACAGATGATCGACCTCGCCTCGCGTGCCCTCGGTGGCAGTGTCGTCATGGCGAACGACGAATCCTTCGGCGAGAAGGAGAACCTGATCGTTCCCACTGCCGCTGACTTCACCCCCGGCTCCTTCGGACACAAGGGGGAGATCGTCGACGGCTGGGAGACCCGCCGCAGGCGCACACCCGGCCACGACTGGGCTCTGATACGCCTCGGCAGCCCCGGGGTCATCCACTCCATCGACGTCGACACCAGCTTCTTCACCGGCAACTACCCGGAGACGTGCCGCCTCGAAGCCTGCGGGGTGGAGGGCTATCCGTCACCCGAGCAACTCACCGCGCCCGACGTCAGCTGGGAGGAGATCGTTCCCCTCTCCGCACTGGAAGGCGGCACCCACAACCACTTCACCGTGACAGCGCCGACCCGGTTCACCCACGTACGGCTGTCCATCCACCCCGATGGAGGCGTCGCCCGGCTCCGCGTCAACGGCCGGGTCGTCCCAGACCCCCGCCGCTTCGACGGCCTCACCCCCGACCTGGCGGCCCGGGAACACGGCGGGGTGGTCGAGGTCAGCAGCGACACCTTCTACTCATCTGCCGGCGCCCTCAACCTTCCCGGCCTCGCCCGGCACATGGGGGACGGTTGGGAGACCCGCCGCCGACGCGGAACGGGCAACGACTGGGCGATCATCAGCCTCGCCGCGCCCGGGCAGCTCCGCCAAATAGAGGTCGACACGTCCTACTACGTCAACAACGCCTCGGGCGAGTGCGCACTGTACGGGGCGAACAGCGAGACAACCCCGGGGCCCGACTCCCCCGTGTGGTTCCCCCTGCTGTCCCGAACCCGGCTCCAGCCCGACACCAGGCACTTCTTCGACATCGCCGGCACCGAAGCCGTCACTCACGTCCGCTTCGACGTCTTCCCTGACGGAGGAATCTCCCGCCTGCGCCTCTTCGGCGCGGTCGACTCCGCGGCATGGCCCGCACTCGCCCTCCGCTGGTTCAACGCCTTGCCCGCCGACCAGGCACAGGCTGTCCTCACCGGCACCGCCGGGTTTGACCGGGACACCGCACGGATACTCACCGCCCGGCGGCCGCTGACCCACGGTGACCCGGCCACCGCGGCGATCCCGGGACTGCGCGGTGCCTGACCCTGGATTCAACCGGATACACCGGTCAGCCCGACCTATCACCAGTGCCGCGCCCAGACGCCAAGCAGGCAGATCGCACGACTACAGCGGTTCCGGCTATGGACTCTTTCCAGTGCCGCGCCTACCGTCCGCGCCATGCCTGCCACCGTTGTCCGCCTCAACCTCGTCGACCCCGGCCCCGGCGATACGCCCGGGGCCCTCTCCGGCCGCTACCGGACGGCGGTCGAGATGGCCGCGTACGCCGACGACCACGGGGTCACCACCATCCAGACCGAGGAGCACCACGGCTCCCCCGATGGATGGCTGCCCTCGCCGCTGGTCTTCGCCGGTGCGGTCCTCGGTGCCACCCGGCGGATCGCGGTCACCGTCTCAGCGCTGATCGGGCCGCTGTACGACCCGTTGCGGCTCGCCGAGGACATCGCGGTGCTCGACCTGACCGGTGGCGGCCGTCTGGTCACGGTCGCCGGGATCGGCTACCGGCCGGAGGAGTACGCCGCGCAAGGCGTGGACTGGCGGAACCGGGGGGCGCTGCAGGACGAGATCCTCCAGACGCTGCTGTCCGCCTGGACCGGCGAGCCGTTCCCGTACCGCGGCCGCACGGTCCGGGTGACCCCGCGCCCGTACAGCAGGCCGCATCCCCTGCTGCTGGTCGGCGGCAGCTCACGGGCGGCCGCCCGCCGGGCCGCGCGGCTCGGTCTGCCGTTCTTCCCCAGCGCCCATCTGCCGGAGCTGGAGGCGTACTACCACGCGCGCCGCGCGGAGTACGGCACCGACGGCTGGTGCCTGATGCCGCCGGGCCCCGTTCCGCTGCTGCATCTCGCCGAGGACCCGGACCGTGCCTGGGCCTCGTACGGCCACCACCTGCTGCACGAGGCCCGTACATACGCCCCTGGCAGTCCGCCGACATCCGGTCCGCCGTCCGCTCCGGGGCCGCGTCCGTGGCTGACCTGCGGCGCGAAGGCATCTACCGGATCATCACCCCGCAGACGTGCCTGGCCCTCGCCGAGGCGGCGGGCGACCGGGCGAGCCTGGTCCTGCACCCGCTGTGCGGCGGCATGCCGGTTGAGGAGGGGTGGCGCAGCCTTCACCTTTTCGCCGAGCGTGTGCTCCCCGGGCTCAAGGACCGGGCCGTGTCCGGCCGATCATGAACGGCCCTTTCTCCGCAGCGGGCGCGAGCAGCCTCCCCCAGCCTTCGGCCGGGAGGTGCCCCCAGGAGGTGCCCCCAGCGCGTCCGGGCCCGAATAGAGCCACTGTGCAAGCGTTCCGGCGCCTTGCGATGTACCGCACCGGACGACGCCTTGCCCGCCCATGACCAGCCGGACACGGCCTAGGGCCTGTCCCGCGGGATCGCGGGGTAGTCGCCGGCGAACCAGCGGCCGGCCGCCTCGGTGTGCAGGGGGAAGGCCAGTTCGGCGGGAGCGGCCAGGACGCCCCGGACGTCCGTCTCGTCGGTCGGGAAGAAGGGCGGCAGTTCTTCGGCGGTGCGTTCGGGCAGCAGTCCGAACAGCAGCAGATGACCGCCGTCGGTGTCGGTGAGGGCGTCGGCGAGCTGGACATCGCCGGCGGCCGCGGTGAGGCCGGTCTCCTCGGCGAGTTCCCGGACGACGGCCTGCTGCCAGGTCTCGCCGTAGTCGATGAACCCGCCGGGCAGGGCTAGCAGGCCGCGCCGCGGTTCGATCGAGCGGCGGATCACCAGCAGGCCGGTGCCGGTGTCCTCGCGTACGGGCAGCAGGGCGATCGCCACCGGCAGCGGATTGCGGTAGGCGGTGGCACCGCAGACGGCGCAGGTGCGGGGCCAGCCGGGGTCGGGCGGGAAGGCGAGGCCGCACGAGGAGCAATGAGAGTTGGGGGAGCCCTTCTGATGGCTGGTCACGCGCGGACTGTAGCCTCCGGGCCCGACCCCGACAAACCCGCCTTTCGCCGGCGATGGCGGGTCGGCGGTCGGCGGAGCCGGGGGCCGGAGAGGAAGCGGCTGCCGGAAAGGGCTGGTACGTGACCGCTCCGGGACCCAGGATGATCCCCATGCCCGATTCCACTGCCTTCCACGACCTGGCGGCGTTCGTCGCGTTGCCCCGAGTCTCCTCGCTGGCCCTGTCACCCGACGGAACCCGTCTGGTGACGGTGGTTCAGGAACTCTCCACCGACCACACCACGTTCATCGGCGCCCTGTGGGACGTCGATCCGTCCGGGGAGCGTCCGGCCCGGCGGCTCACCCGCTCCGGGCGCGGCGAGTCCGCCCCCGGGTTCCTGCCCGACGGCACCCTGCTCTTCCTCTCCTCCCGCCCGGTCGCCGACCCCGGTGAGGGCGAGGACGACAAGCGGGAAGCAGCACTGTGGAGCCTGCCGGCGGGCGGCGGCGAGGCATCGCAGCTGCTTACCAGGCCCGGCGGGATCGACGAGTACGCGACCGCGTCCGGGGCATCCCGGATCGCCCTGGCGGCCGCCCTGCTGCCCGGCGCGGCAGACGCCGAGCAGGACGCGCGACTGCGCGAGGCCCGGCAGAAGGCCAAGGTCTCGGCGATCCTGCACGAGTCGGTGCCGGCGCGGTTCTGGGACCACGACCTCGGTCCCGGCCTCCCGAGGGTGTTCACCGTTCCGGACGCCGCCGCCGGGCAGTCCGCCGTGGTGGACTGCGGGGAGCGCCGGGTCGCCGCCTACGAGGGGATCGCGCTCTCCCCCGACGGCTCGCTGATCGCCTACGCGGCGGCCGTGGGTACGCTCCCCGACGAGATCCGCGCCGCCATCGTGGTGGCAGACGCCGCCACGGGCAGGCAACTGCGGGTGCTGGAGTCCCCCGACGCCGAGTTCGGCGCTCCGGCCTTCGCTCCGGACGGCCGGCATCTGGTCTGCACCCGCGAGGGGCGGATCACCTGGGACGCTCCTGGTGACGTCACGCTGTGGCTGGCGGACGCCATGGACGACCAGGACCCCGGACGCGACCTGCTGCCCGGTTTCGACCACTGGCCGGGCGCCCCGGTCGTCTCCCCGGTGCCCGGCGGGGACGGCACGCCGGTGGTCTACTTCACCGCCGATGAAGCCGGGCACGCGCCGGTCTTCCGGCTCTCCACCGGCAGCGGCGAGGTGGTGAGGCTCACCGCGTCCGGCGCGTACTCCGACGTGGTCGTGGCCCCGGACGGCCGCACCCTGTACGCGTTGCGCTCGGCCGTGGACAGCCCGCCGGCCCCCGTACGCCTCGACGCCGCGGCGCCCGGCCGGCAGCCGGTGCCGCTGCCGTGCCCCGGGCAGGTGGGCGAGTTGCCCGGCAGCCTCACCGAGGTGCACACGACCGCCGAGGACGGGACGGCGCTGCGCGCCTGGCTGGTGCTGCCGCGCGAGGCCTCCGCCGCGACCCCCGCGCCTGTGCTGCTGTGGGTGCACGGCGGCCCGCAGGGCAGCTGGAACTCCTGGCACTGGCGTTGGAATCCCTGGGTGGCCGCGGCCGCCGGCTATGCGGTTGTGCTGCCGGATCCCGCGCTGTCCACCGGCTACGGGCAGCGGATGCACGAGCGCGGCTGGGCACACTGGGGCGGAGCGCCGTACCAGGACGTGATGGCGCTGACCGACGCCGCGCTGCGGCGGGACGACCTGGACAGTGAGCGCACGGCGATGATGGGCGGCTCGTACGGCGGCTACATGGCCAACTGGATCGCCACCCGGACCGACCGCTTCAAAGCGATCGTCACCCACGCGAGCCTGTGGAACATGTACAGCTTCGCGGGGGTCACCGATGTCCCGGCCTACTGGATGCGGCGGCAGGGCGACCCGCTGGTGCGCACCGAGCGGTACGAGCGCGAGTCCCCGCACCTGCGGGCCGCGAAGATCACCACACCGATGCTGGTGATCCACGGCGACAAGGACTACCGGGTACCGATCGGCGAGGCCCTGGCTCTCTGGAACGACCTGGCGCGGTTCGAGGTCCCGGCGAAGTTCCTGTATTTCCCCGACGAGGGACACTGGATCCTCAAACCGAACAACGTCCGCCTGTGGTACGCCACGGTGCTGGGCTTCCTGGCACACCACGTGCTGGGCGAGCAGTGGCACCGCCCCGAACTGGTCTGAGGGCTTTTCAGCCCGCCTTTCCCGGTACCGGTACCAGCTCGTTGACCTCGCCGAGCCCGGAGTCCGGCTCGGCCACCCGGGCCAGGGCCCAGAAGAGGAGTGCGATGCCGGTGGCGCCGGGGTCCGGTGTCCCGAGGGCGCGATCGCCCACGTAGGACGCGCGGCCCCGGCGAGCGCGGATGTCCGCCGTCGCGGCCGCCCCGGCGAGCGCGGCCCGGGCGCCGTCCGCGTACGACGCTCCCGCGTCGAGGGCGTCACGGGCCGGCACCAACGCGTCGACCATGGTGCGGTCGCCCGGTTCGGCCTCCCCGACCCGCTGGATCGCCGCGAGACCCTCGCGCACGCCGGTCGCCCAGCCCTCGCGCTCGTCGGACGCGTCGGTGAGGGCACGGCTGATCGCGCTGAGGAGCAGGCCGATCAGGGGGCCGCTGGTGCCGCCGACCTTGTCGAGGAAGACCGAGCCGGCCACTGCCATGGCCGGCTCCTGGGGGCGCGCGTCCAGTGCGGCGACGGTCCAGCGGAGGCCCTCACGCAGGTTGTCCCCGAAATCACCGTCGCCGGAGATCTGGTCGAGCGCGGTCAGCGCTTGGTGGGCGGTGTCGGCGGCTTCGGCGTAGGTGCGCAGCAGCTGCGCCTGGTCGATCGTCATCGGTCAGCTCCAGGGAAGGGAAGGGAAGGGAAGGCAGGCGTGCGCGACGGCGCCTGCCACCACGCGAGCCAGTCGGGCTGCACCGCCGTCATGGTGAGGGAGAAGCCGCTCATGTCCAGCGCGGGAACGTAGGTGCCGACGAGCTGCCCCGCCACGCGTACACCGCGCTTCTCCAGTACTTCGCAGACCTGCTCGTACACGGCGTAGAGCTCCAGCAGGGTGGTGGCGCCCAGGCCGTTGACGAGGAGGATGACTCCGTCGCCGGTGTCGGGCAGTGCGGCGAGAACCTGCGCGGTCATGCGCTCGGTCAGTTCCTCGAACGGCGGCCTGGTGATCGTTTCGGCGGCTCGCTCGCCGTGGATTCCTACGCCGTATTCGACCTCCTCGTCGCCGAGGGCGAATGCCTCCCCGCCCCTGGACGGTGAGGTCTGGGCGCGGCCGGCGACGGCGATGCTGCGGGACGCGCGGCGGAACGCCCCCCCGGCCTCGGCGAGTTCCCCGAGGCCCAGGCCGGTGTCAGCGGCGCCGCCGAGCAGCTTCTCGATGATCACGGTGGCGCCCGTGCCACGGCGTCCGGTCGCCGTTTGGTCGCTCTCGGTCGCGAGGTCGTCGTCCACGAGGACTCGGCGTACCTCGATGCCGTCGGCCCGCAGCCGTTCGGCGGCGATGCCGAAGTTGATCCGGTCGCCGGTGTAGTTCTTGACGATGTGCAGGACGCCCTCGTCCCGGGCGACCGCACGGCTGGCCTCGTACACCTGCCGGTTGTGCGGAGAGGCGAAGATCCGCCCGGGGACCGCGGCGTCGAGCATGCCGCGGCCCACGAATCCGGCGTGCATCGGTTCGTGGCCGGATCCGCCGCCGGAGACGATTCCGACCCGCCGGCCGGGGTGGCTGTCGGCCGCCGTGACGAAGAGGGGGTTTTCGTGCAGTTCGACCAGGCCGGAATGGGCACGCGCGAATCCGCGCAGGGACACGTCGACGGGTTCGGCTTCGGGGAGGAAGAAATGGTTCACGGCGCGGAGGTCCTTTCGGAGGGCCGGGAAGAGACGGCCTGCTCCTGCGGAGCGGATGGGTCCGGCTGCCGTTCTCCGTTCCGCAGCCGGGAGGCCGCGAGACTGGAGACGAGGGCCACGGCGACGCAGTAGACGGCCAGCCATCCCCAGTGGCCGTGCCCCGCGGTGAGCAGAGCGGCGCCGATGAGGGGCGAAAGGCCGCCGCCGAGCGTCGCGCCGATCTGCTGGGTGACGGACAGACCGGTGTAGCGGACATTGACGGGGTAGAGGTTGGCGAACAGCGCGCCTTGCGCGCCGTACATCGCGCCGTGACCGAGTCCGAGTCCGAGCGTCATGCCGACCACGTACCCCCAAAAGCTGCCTGTCTGCATGAGCAGGAAGAACGGCACGGCGAGGACGACCTGGAAGAGTGCACCGGCGATGTAGACCTTGCGCCGGCCGATGCGGTCGGAGAGCGCACCGAAGTACGGCAGTGTGCAGCATTCGACCGCGCAGGCGATGAGGACGGCGATCAGCACAGGTCGCTTGTCGAGGTTCAGCTCGGTCGTGACGTAGGTGATGGCCACGACGTAGTAGATGTTGAACAGGCCGCTTTCCGCGATCTTCGCGAGGACCGACAGCACCACTGTTCCCGGCCGCTGGGTGAACACGTCGCGTACCGGGAGGCTCTGCACCTCGCGCTGGGCCCGCATTCTGACGAACTCGGGGCTCTCGGTGACATGCAGACGCATGTAGACGCCGACCCCGACCAGCAGGATGCTCGCGAGGAACGGCAGCCGCCAGGCCCAGCCGGCGTACGCGGAGGACGGCAGCACCGCGTCCAGCACCGCTACCAGACTCACCGGAATCAGGACTCCGGCAGGCGTACCGATGTGGACCAGAGAGGTGAAAAAGCCCTGCCTCTCGCGGGGGCTGTACTCCAGCGCCATCAGCAGGCCGCCGCCGTACTCACCGCCCATGCCCAGTCCCTGCACCAGCCGGATCAGCACAAGCAGCAGGGGGGCGGCGATTCCGATGCTGCTGTAGGAGGGCAGCAGGCCGACTGCGAACGTGCCCAGTCCCATCATCAGCATGGTGACGATGAGGACGTTCTTGCGGCCGAGTCGGTCGCCGAAGTGGCCGAAGATGACGCCGCCGAGCGGGCGGGCCGCGTAGCCGACGAAGTACGTGGCGAAGGCCGCGAGAGTACCGATCAGCGGCGAGGCGTTGGGGAAGAAAACCTTGTCGAACACGAGTGCGGCCGTGGTCGCGTACAGAGTGAAGTCGTAGTACTCGACGGTGGTGCCCAACGCGCTGGCGGTGACGACTTTGCGCAGCGACCCGGCCGGTGAGGCGGGCGCGGTGGCCGATTCTGACATGCTCGCTCCATTGCGATTGCGGCTCTGCGGAGACGCTTCTGTAGCGGAACCCACGTGCTAGCATCTGATGCATCAGACATTACATCCGTGATGTGGACTCAGCAACACTCAGGAGAATCTGATGAAGGAGATTCGGCTCGCGGGGATGATCTCCACGGTCGTCACGCCGTTCGACGAGAACGACGCGGTGGATCTGGACCTTCTTCGCGGGGAGGTGAAGTACCTTCTCGACCAGGGGGTGACCGCGATCTGCGCCTGCGGCAGCACCGGCGAGGGACACACCCTCTCCCTGGAGGAGAGCGTCGCGATCTGCGAGGTCGTCGTCGACGAGGTCGCGGGCCGGGTGCCGGTCATCGGCGGCGTCATCCAGAACTCGACCGCCCAGGCGAAGCGTTATTCCCTGGCGCTCAAGGAGGCCGGAGTCGACGCGCTCCAGGTGACTCCGGTGCACTATGTTTTCGCGCCATCGCCCGAGGAGACGGTCGCTCACTACCGGGAGATCGGCGAGGCGACCGACCTGCCGATCGTCCTCTACAACGTCGTGCCCTGGGCCCTGGTACCGATCGCCACCATCGAGTTGCTGCGCGATGTGCCGCAGGTCGTGGCCGTCAAGCAGTCGGGCGGCGACATCCACCTACTGGCAGATCTGCTGCACCGGGTACGCGACCGGTTCACCATCCTCGCCGCGCTGGACGACCTGCACTACCCCGCGTTCGTCATGGGCGCGCACGGCGCTCTCGCCGCGATCCCGACGGTCACCCCCCGGCTCAGCGTCGAGCTCTGGGAGGCGGTGCAGTCCGGTGACCACGCGAAGGCCCTGGAGCTCCACGAGCGCATTCTCACCGTATGGCGTGCCATCGACGCACCCAACCTGCCGGCCACGCTGAAGGCTGCCCTGGAGCTGCAGGGCCGCTCACCGGGGCTGCCACGCCGTCCGTTCGCTCCCGCGACCGAAGCCGAACGGGAACGGATCCGGGAAGCGCTCCAAAAGGCTAATCTGATCCACTAGATGTGAAGACCACGGAGGAGCGGTCATGACCACCTCGCCCACCCAGGCCAGTCACCGGCCCTCCCTCGTCATCGAGTCGATCGCCGGCCAGCTGTACGGCATCCTGTGCGAGCGCATCACCACCGGCGTCTACGCCCCGGGCTCGCGTCTCGACCCGCAGTCGATCGCCAAGGAGTTCGGCGTCTCACGCACTCCGGTGCGCGACACGCTGGCACGCCTGGAACACGACCGGCTCGTCGAGACGCGGCCCCGCTCGGGTACCTTCGTCACCCGGCCCACCCGGCACGATGTGCACGAGGTCTGCCAATTGCGCAAGGGCCTCGAATGGCTGGCGACGGGAGTCGCCGCCGAGGCGATGCCCCTGGAGCGGATCGCGGACCTGCGGGCCGAGGCGGTCGCGGCTCTGGACTCCGCTGAGCATGGCGACTTCGAGCCCTTCTTCATCAGCGACACCCGCATCCACGGCGAGATCGTCGCCGTCACGGGCAACAGCCGGCTCATCTCGGCCCGCGAGTCCGTCGAGCCCTTCGTGTACTGGCTGCGGGTGCTCGGCGCCACCGGCCGGCACCGGCTCGCGGGCTCGACCCGACGCCATCTGGAAATCCTCGACGCCATGGCACGCCGCGACGTAGGGGCCGCGCAGGAGGCCGCCGCACTCCACCTCGTCGAGGTCGAGGAGTGGACCCTCGCCGACATGGCGTCCCATGCGATCGTCACCTGACCCGTCCGAACTGGAAGCCCCGCGTGAACACACCGAGATTCACCGCGCCCATCCCCGCCACCCCAGAGGCAGCCCTGGCCGCCGCACACTCCGCCGTCCGCCCGGCGCGACTCACGCCGGCAGCCGACCGGGCCCGCTGGCTGCGCGCCCTCGCCGACGCACTCGACTCCGCCGCGGACACGCTGCTGCCCGTCGCCCGCGAGGAGTCCCACCTCCCCGTGGGGCGTCTCACCGGCGAACTGGCTCGCACGACCTTCCAGGCCCGGCTCTTCGCCGACCGGCTCGCCTCCGGCGACCTGACCGACGCTCGCATCGACCACGCCGACCAGCAGTGGCCGATGGGAGCGCGGCCCGACATCCGCCGCACCCAAGTGCCGATCGGCCCGGTGCTGGTCTTCGCGGCCAGCAATTTCCCCTTCGCCTTCAGCGTCGCCGGGGGCGACTCGGTGAGCGCGCTGGCCGCAGGCTGCCCCGTAGTGGTCAAGGCCCACCCCGGACACCCCGAACTGTCCCGCCTGACGGCCCGTGTGGTCACTGCGGCACTCACCGAAGCCGGGGCCCCCCAAGGGCTTTTCGGCCTCATCGAGGGCGAGCAGGCGGGAACCGATGCCGTCCAGGACCCGCGGGTCAAGGCGGTCGGCTTCACCGGCTCCACGCACGGCGGGCGCGTCCTGTTCGACCTGGCCACCGGGCGCCCCGACCCCATACCTTTCTACGGTGAGCTCGGCGCGACCAATCCGGTCGTCGTCACTCCCGCAGGATGGACCGAACGCGGTCCGGAGATCGCGAAGGGCTTCGCCGCGTCGTACACCCTGGGCTCGGGACAGTTCTGTACGCAGCCCGGAGTTATTTTCGTCCCCGACGCCGACGCCTTCCTGACGGCCGTCCCCGCCGCCCCGGCCGGGCCGATGCTCAACGACCGTATCGAGGCGGGTTACCTGCGCGCCCTCGGCGAAATTGCCTCCCGCCCCGGCGTCGAGGTCGCCGCACGTATCGAGAGCCCCGGTCAGGAACCGGACTCGGTACTGCTGCGGACCACCGTGAAGGCGGTGCTGGAAGACCCGTCCCTCGTCACCACCGAAGTCTTCGGCCCTGCCTCACTCGTCGTGGGCTACGACTCACTGGACGAGGTGGCCGAGGTGCTGGACGGCTACCCCGGCAGCCTCACCGGCTCGGTGCACGGCGGCCGTGACCTCGACGCCGACGGCGCCCGCGTCCTCGACCTGCTCTCGGAACACGCCGGCCGGGTCATCTGGAACGAGTGGCCCACCGGAGTCACGGTGAGCGACGCCCAGCAGCACGGCGGTCCCTGGCCGGCGACGACAGCACCGACCACCACCTCGGTCGGCACAGCGGCGATCCAGCGCTTCCAGCGGCCGGTCGCGTATCAGAATGTGCCCGCGGCCGGACTCCCCGCCGAACTCCGGGACTGACAAGCCCTGGAGGCCGAATCCCGGCATGTGCTTGGCTGGGTGTCATGACTGGTGAACCCGGCGTCGGCGCGCCCGATCGGATCGCTTGCATGGACCAGGCGGCGGCTGCGGAGGCCGGCCGCGCCTACAAGAAGCGCCTGCTCGAAATGCTCGGCCTGAAGCCGGGTCACACCGCTCTGGATGTGGGATGCGGCCCCGGGACCGACCTCGGCGATCTGGCCGTCGGCGTTGGCGAAACCGGTCCGTCATCGGAGTCGACCGGGATCCGGCGATGCTCGCCGAAGCGCGGCGCATGGCCGATCGCCCTCGGGTCCAGGTGCGTAGCGGCGACGCCGGCTCCCTACCCGTGGAGGATCACAGTGTCGACCGGGCACGCGTCGACCGTGTCCTGATGCACGTGCCGGATCCCGCCGGAGTTCTCGCCGAGCTGCGCCGGGCCGGCCGCCCGGGTGCCGTGATCGGTCTTGCCGAACCTGACTGGGACACCCTGATAGTCGACTCCGACGACGTTGACACCAGCCGGGCATTCACCCGATACACCACCACCAGGGCCGTTCGAAACGCGACCATCGGCAGGCGGCTGCCACGTCTGGCCGAGGAGGCCGGGTTCACCGTCGACGCCATTGTGACCACGACCCCGGTCTTCCGGGGCATTGAGGTCGCCGACCAGATCCCCGGTCTGGGGCGCAACACGCGACGGGCCATCGAATCCGGCGACATGGACGAGGGTCGTGGGCGCCGTTGGTTCGCGTCGCTTTCACAAGGTCCTTTCCTGGCCTCTTTCACCCTCTTCACCGTCGTGGCACGTATCCCGGCCTGACAACTGCGGGACCGGTCGGAATGCGAATCAGCCGGTCGGGAGGGGAAAAGAGGACCTTGCCGGTGGCCTGCTTGGTGTGGGCGACGGCGACGCGTCGCGGGGACGCGGCCGTCAACCTCCCGTATGGTCCCAGAATAAGGAAAATCTGTCCCGTATCGTGGCCCGCAGTTCTGAGTCCCGGTCCAGGACACGGCCCGCGACGGAGGTCCCCGTGCGCCTGTGCACATTCAAACCGAAGGGCAGCGGACCGGCGGATGCCACGCCCGGGCGTGTCGAGGGGGACCAGGTCGTGCGCCTGGAGGCGCCGAGCCTCCAGGCGGTCCTCGCCGTATCCGGGCAGGTGGCCGACGGCCCCCGGTTCCCGCTGGACGACGTCGAGCTGCTGGCCCCGGTCCCCGAGCCGCCCGCCGTCCGCGACTTCTTCGCGTTCGAGCGGCACGTGGCGACCGCCCGCGCCCTGCATGGCGCGGCGGTGCCCGACGAGTGGTACGAGATTCCGGTCTTCTACTTTTCCAATCCCGCCGCGATCTACGGCCCTGACGCGGAAATTCCTTACCCCTCCGGAACCGTGATGCTGGACTACGAGCTGGAAGTGGCGGCCGTCATCAAAGAGGGCGGCGGGATCGGCGGTTTCACCGTAATGAACGACTGGTCGGCCCGGGATCTCCAGCGAAAGGAGACCCGCGTCGGGCTCGGCCCGGCAAAGGGCAAGGACTTCGCCACAAGTATCGGCCCTTTTCTCGTGACACCCGAGGAATTCGACGGTGCGCACGGCGAGATGGTGGCCCGCGTCAACGGCGAGGAGCGCTCCCGGGGGAATCTGTCCGAGCTCTACCACTCATGGGAGACCATGATGGCACGCGCTGCCGAGAACACCAGGCTCCGGCCCGGAGACATCATCGGGTCGGGGACGGTCGGCACCGGATGCATCCTCGAACACGGTGACGGGCGGTGGCTCCGGCCCGGCGACGTCGTCGAGTTGGAGGTCGAAGGCCTCGGAGTACTGCGCAACCGGATCGGAGAGGGTGACGGCCACGCCCTTTGAGCTCGATCCGGCCGCCGGGCACGCGGGCGCGGACGGCCCGCTGGACGTGGTTGTCATCGGCGCGGGACTGAGACAGGCCGGAACGCCGCCAGAGACGGGAACCCGGCGCCGTTCCAGTCGAACATGGTGAGGTTGCCGTAGGGGTCCCCCTCGCTGCCGCCGTCCCGGTCGACTCCGGGCAGCCACGCAGGTTCCCACGCCAGGAAGCCGAGACCGCGACGTCCCGGAACCTGCCGGACCGCTGTCCGGAGCGCCTCGAAGTAGGCACCTGCCCTTGGGACGTCGCCGGAAAGAGCGCGGAATCGGGCAACTGGTCGGCGCGTGTCACGTAGTACTGCCTCCCGTCCCCGGAAGGCAGCAGCCAAGGGTATGCCGTCTCGACGACCAGCACGTCCTTGCCGTAGCGCGTCGCGAGATCGGCGAGCTGGGCCCGCAGCGACTGATGCTCGCGCGCCGCGCCGGCGCCCGTTTCGTACTCGCCTCCACGAGTGAGGTCTATGGCGACCCCCTGGTTCATCCGCAGCCCGAGGACTACTGGGGCAATGTGAATCCGGTGGGCCCGCGCAGCATCTATGACGAAGCGAAGCGATTCGCCGAGGCATTGACCAGCGCATATCGGAGTGCCCTCGGCGTCAACACCGGAATCCTCCGTATCTTCAACACATACGGGCCCCGGATGCGACCCCACGACGGCCGCGTGGTGACCAGTTTCATCGCTCAGGCACTGAATGGCGATCCGCTCACGGTGTACGGCGACGGCTCGCAGACGCGCAGTTTCTGCTACGTCGACGATCTGGTCCGCGGCATCGTTGCGATGATCGACTCCACCGAGCAGGGCCCTGTCAATCTGGGTAACCCCAGTGAGCGGACAGTGGCCGACCTCGCCGAACTGGTGTTCCAGCTGACCGGCGCCGAGCGCACCGTCGAGTACCACCCGCTCCCTGCCGACGACCCCACTCGGCGCCGTCCGGTGATCACGCGGGCTCAGAAGGTGCTCGGCTGGAGCCCGGTCATCACCGACAGGGACGGGCTCACTCGTACCGTGCAGTACTTCCGGGAGCGGCCCGAGGAAGTCCTCGCCGCCCGCGAAGCACTCATCGGCGGGCAGCTCGACGGGACGGCGGTCCTGGAACACCGCGCCGCCGAGGGCGTTACGGCTGCCTGAACGTCTGCCCTGCCATCAGCTCATCGGCCGCTCCCTCCCGAGTGGCCGATGGGAATGACATGCTCATGATTCGGAGTCCGGTACGTGAGTACCCTGAATTCGGGCGCCGGCACACCCATGCCTCCGTGGTCGGCCCCAGATGCTTCCCTTCCTGCCGTCCGGCACCGCGCCCCCGCCCCCGTGGTCTCCCTGCGGGACCACGACCAGCTCGTGAACGCGGTGTCCGCCCTGTCCCGGGGCAGCGTCGTAGGCATCCGGGCGAGCGGGCCGCTGCTGGACCGTTGCCTCATCGTGCTGCGCCGGCCGCAGCGCGGGACGTTCGTGCCCGTTCTGCGCACCAGCGACCGGATGCTGGTCGCGCTGATGAGCATCGGCTGGCTGACCTGCCTGGTGCTGTTCTGGCGGTGGTGGCTGGAGCCGGCACACCGGGTCACCTGGGTGGGTCTCGGGGTCAACAGCACAGTGCTGCTCTACCTCTCGGTGATGCCGGTCTACTTCATGGTCGGGGTCAACCGGCTCAAGCGAGTGGATCCGCGCATCGACGTACCCGGGCTCCGCGTCGCCTTCGTGGTCACCCGCGCACCGTCCGAGCCCTGGGAGACCGTCCGGGCGACGCTGGTCGCGATGTTGTGCCAGCGGTTCCCACACCCCTTCGACGTTTGGCTGTGCGACGAGTCGCCCACCGAAGAGATACGGAACTGGTGCGGCATATACGGCGTCCAGCTCTCCACCCGCTTCGAGATGGAGACCTATCACCGCGCCACCTGGCCTCGTAGGACCCGGTGCAAGGAGGGCAACCTCGCCTACTTCTACGACCACGGCGGTTACGAGAACTACGACGTGGTGGCCCAGCTCGACTGTGACCACGTCCCGGAGCCGGACTATCTCACCGAGATGGTCCGCCCCTTCGCCGACAGCGCGATCGGTTACGTCGCCGCCCCCAGCGTGTGCGACGCCAACGCCGGGCTGTCCTGGGCCGCACGAGGGCGGCTGCATCGCGAGGCGACGTTCCACGGCCCGGCGCAGCTCGGACACAGCGCCGGTCTCGGGCCGGTCTGCATCGGCTCGCACTACGCGGTACGCACCAACGCCCTGCGGGACATCGGCGGTATCGGCCCCGAACTGGCGGAAGACTTCTCGACGAGTTTTCTGCTCAACTCGGCCGGGTGGCAGGGCGCCTTCGCGATGACGCCGAAGCCCACGGCGACGGCCCGCTGACCTTCTCCGCGATGCTGGTGCAGGAGTTCCAGTGGTCGCGCAGCCTGACGACCGTGCTGCTCGGGCTCGTCCCGAGGCACCTGCCCCGACTGCCCTGGAAACTGCGGCTGCGTTTCCTCTACGCGCTGATCTTCTACGTGCTGCTGGCGGGGACCACGGTCGGTGGGCTGGCCCTGGCGCCCATCGCCGCCATCACCGGCGCACCGTGGATCAACGTCAACTACGCCGTGTTCCTGCTGTTCTGGTGGTCGATCTCGGTCTGGGTGCTGGCCCTGACCCTCCTGCTGCGCCGCAGAGGACTGCTGCGCCCCCGGCGGGCCCCGATCCTGAGCTGGGAGAACAACCTCTACTGCCTGACCCGTTGGCCGTTCATCGCGTGGGGCGTGTCGGCGGCGTTCGTGCAGTGGATAAGGCCGCGGCAGATCACCTTCAAGGTCACTCCGAAGTCCGTCGGCGGGATGGAGCCGCTGCCGCTGCGGCTGGTGATGCCCTACGTCCTGACCAATCTGCTCCTGGCCGGATCGTCGCTCTACGCGGAGCACTTCACCAAAGCGGCGGGCTACGCGTTCCTGTGTCTGCTCGGCGCGACTACCTACACGATCGTCGCGCTTGCCGTCCCGCTGCTGCACGCCAAGGAGATGGCCCGCGCCGCCGGAACCCGATTCCGCGTCGCCGCACGGCAAACCGCGGACGTCCCGCTCCTGGTGGCCACTCTCGCGGCCGTGCCCGTGGCCGTGGCCATCGCCCGCTACCCCGCCTACTTCTCCGCGGTCTTCGGCCGGTGAGACCGATAAGGCCGACGAGACCGATGAGACCGACCCGAGAAAGCGAGAATCCCGTGCCCCAGACCGTTCTTGTCACCGGTGGTGCCGGTTTCATCGGCAGTCACACCTGTGTGGAGCTGCTGAATCGGCGACGACTATCCGACCCCCGATGGCACCGGTGTGCGCGACTACATCCACGTGGTCGACGTCGCCGACGGCCATCGCGTCGCGCTGGACCACCTCGACGACGAGAGGGGTCTGCGCGTCTTCAACCTCGGCACCGGATCCGGAGCGTCGGTGCTGGAACTCATGGCCGAGTTCGCGAGCGCTGTCGGTGCCCCGATCCCTTACCGCGTCGAGGCGCGCCGCCCCGGCGACGTTCCTGCCCTCATCGCGGATGCCGGCCGCGTCGAACGCGCCTGGGGCTGGCGGACCACCCGCGACCTCGCCGCCATGTGCGCCGACGCCTGGCACTTCCAGCGGCTCCACCCCACGGGCTATTCCGCCAGTCCCACCGTCTGAACCGCACCACCTCAACCGCACTGCCTGAACCGCCATCCCCCCACAGGAGGTTCCCTTGCGTATCACCGTCATCGGCACCGGATACCTTGGTGCAGTCCACGCCGCCTGCATGGCCGAGATCGGCCACGAGGTGCTCGGCGTGGACGTCGACACTGCCAAGATCGAGGCGCTGGCCGCCGGCCGCCCACCCTTCCACGAGCCGGGGCTCGGCGAAGTCTTGTCCCGCAACGTCGAGAGGGGCAGGCTGCGATTCGCCACCTCGCTCGCCGAGGCCGCGGAATTCGGCGACGTACATTTCCTCTGCGTCGGCACCCCGCAGAAGCCCGGCTCGAACGCGGCCGATTTACGCCACGTCGATGCCGTGATCGACGGACTGGCACCGCATCTGCACCGCGAGACGCTCGTCGCCGGCAAGTCGACCGTGCCCGTTGGCACTGCCGCGCGCCTCACCGCGCGCGTCCGCGAGGCGGCACCGGTCGGTGCGGGCGCCGAGCTGGCCTGGAACCCGGAGTTCCTGCGGGAGGGTTTCGCGGTGCAGGACACGCTGCACCCGGACCGGCTCGTCGTCGGCGTCGCGTCCGCGTCCGCCGACGACTTGCTGCGCGCCGTGTACGCCCCGATGCTGGGAGGCTGACGGTACGCCGTGGATCTCGACGGACCTCGCGACGGCCGAGCTGGTGAAGGTGTCCGCCAACGCGTTCCTGGCCACGAAGATCTCCTTCATCAACGCGATCGCGGACATCTGTGAGGTGACCGGCGGCGACGTCACCACCGTCGCGAAGGCGATCGGGTACGACGCCCGCATCGGCCCGCGATTCCTGTCCGCGGGTCTGGGTTTCGGGGGCGGCTGCCTGCCCAAGGACATCCGCGCGTTCATGGTCCGCGCCCAGGAGCTGGGAGTGCACGACGCGCTGGGCTTCCTCCGGGAGGTCGACGAGATAAACATGCGTCGCCGGCGCCGCACCGTCGACCTGGCACGCGACCTGATCGGCGGTTCGTTCCTGGGACGCAATGTCGCGGTGCTCGGCGCGGCCTTCAAGCCCGACAGCGACGACGTGCGCTGGCAGGCCGCCGGCTGGACCGTGCGCGCACTGGGCCGTGCGCTGGCCTGAGGCCGGGAGCCGCCGGCACCCCCTTCCCCGCCGGGGAAGGGGGTGCTCAGCACGGTGCCGGGCTGCTCGGCGGAGGGTCGTCCTTGTACCGGATGCCCTCGGGCGGACCGACAAACGCAGCAATCGCGTGGCCCCGGGGCACCGGCACCTCCGGCCTGAAGGCTGAGCGCGCCTCGCAGGCCGGCAGCGACCCGCGCATCGGGGATCGCGTCGACTCCGCTGACCTCGTTCGTCCGTGACCGTTCCCGCGTACATTCCTGGACGTGCATATAACCTAGTGGGCATAATGGAGTCGTGCCGGTAGCCGACGTCATCGAGGTACTCGCGGATCCGAACCGTCGCCGCATTCTCGACCTGCTGCGGGACGGCGAGCGGCCCGTGGGCGACCTCGTCGACCACCTGGGGATAACCCAGCCTTCCGTCTCCAAGCACCTGCGAGTGCTCAGGGACGCCGGACTCGTGGAGGTCAGGCGCGACGCTCAGCGACGCCTCTACCGGATACGGCCCCAGCCGCTGGCCGAGCTGGACGCCTGGCTGGAGCCGTACCGAAAGCTGTGGAGCGCGAGCCTGGGCCGGCTCGAACGCCACCTGGACGAGAGGACGAGACAATGAACGACGCCAGCAAGGCCACACTGCGGACCGGAGGCGCGCGACCCGTGGTCCGGTTCGAGCGCATTCTGCCGCAGCCGCCGGAGGCCGTGTGGCAGGCGATCACCGATCGCGAGGAGCTCAAGGCCTGGTTCCCGAGCGACATCATCACCGACGCCTGGACTGTGGGCGCGACGCTGAGCTTCCCGTTCCGCAACGGCGAAGGCCCGACGCTCACCGGTGAAGTCCTCGAAGCCGAGGAGCCCCGCGTCCTGGCCTACACCTGGGGAGACGAGACGCTCCGCTTCGAGCTGACGCCTGAACCGTCGGGCGGTACCCGGCTGGTCTTCACCGACGAGCTGGACCGCGAGATCGCCGCCCGGAACGCCGCGGGATGGGAGGTCTGCCTTGAGCTGCTGGCCGGTCACACCCCGGCGGGAGACGCGTGGAAGCCCCTCTTCGACCGCTACGTCGCCACCTTCGAGCCGACGCTCGGCCCGCAGGAGGGACCACCCGCCGGCTACGAAGGCAACGCCTGAGCGCCTGAGTAATTCCCGAAACACCGCGAGCCCGCCCGAGCCGGGTTCCCCGCCAGGATTGGCCGGCTGCGACCGGCGGCCGTGGGCCGGCCTGCGGCCGGATCCACGACCGTGGGGCCGGCTGCCGGTCTCGGTGACGAAGGAGGGACTGTCGTGACTCGTGCCGCCCGCGCGCTGGGTCAGCACCCCGGCGGGGCCTGCGTCCCGGCAGGGTGCGATGCGGTCCTGCCAGTCGGGCGGCGGCACCAGCCTGCCGTGGTGGACGGTGAATCCGGCCGCCTGGAGGTAAGGCCTGGCCTGGCTGAATACTCCGACGATGCGCCAGGCCGCTCGGATGCAGACGGCGGCCATGGGCAGCTCGACCAGTCCCGCCAGGGGCCTGGACCAGGTCGCGGGTGGTGGGCGCCGTCATGACATCGAACCAGGCATCGGTGATCAGCAACGCGGAAGCCGAGGCCATGGCCAGAGCCCCGGCCGGGGACAGCCGCAGGATGCGGATGCCGGCGCTCACGAAGACCACGATCAGTAGAGTGTCGAAGCCGCCCCAGGCGATGTGCCAGCGTGCAGCGTCCTCCCGGTGCGGCAGGGTCAGGAAGAGAGTGACGGTCCGGGGGACCAGCAGTGCTGCCGCCGCCAGGAAGAAGAGCGCCAGCCGGGGTGTCACGACCCGTTCGGAGTGATCCGGCCGGTGGTCCAGGAGGGCGGGAGGCCGTAGAAAGCCCGGCAGCCGGCTCTCCCAGTCGCGAAGTATCGCCACGGGGCCAACCCTAAGGTGATCCTGGTAAGCGCTGCTGCTCGGAGCCGGGCCTGACAGCCCTCTCGGGACGTCCCGGCAACGCCGGACCGGGAGGGCACTCACGCGCGTCCTCGCCGCCGTCGAGGCGGGTCTGCCCCTGTTCTGTGAGAAGCCCGTCTTGCCGCCCGCGCGGCCGCGGCCGACGGCGAACTCGGCTGGCTGCGCCTACCGTACGTTCCACCACGCTCCCCCGCCACCGGCCTAGTCAGGGATGACGCCGCGCGCCTTCAGCTCCGGCAGAGCAGCCTCAGCCATCGCCTGCGCGGCCGTTCGCGCTGTGCCGCCCCGGGGGCCGGCGCCCCCTCCGGTACGGGTTCGAGCCCATGTCCCGGCCGGGGAGCCGGGTGCCGGGCCCGGGCGCGGCCCATCGCATGGGCGAGCGCGAAGCGGGCATAGGCGATCTCGTCCGGGTGGTCGGCGGTGACGGTCGCGTCGACCAGTTCTTGTGAGGCATAAGGGCCGGTGATGCCGGGCGGCAGCCCGGGCTTCAGCTTCCGCAGATAGGCTCGTTCATAGATGTCGGGCACCGCCTCCGCGGCATTCTCGGGCCCGAGCAGCGCGGTCCAGACAGCGGCTTCTTCCCAGTCATCGACAGCGTCCCGCCGGAGCTGTTCGACACGGCGGGCCCGCCAGCCGCGTGCCCGGTGGTCCTCCCCCTCATCGAGGGCCTGGCGCAGCCCGACGGGCAACCGCCCGTCGAGCAGCGCCGGGTTGGATGCCGCGAACCACCGGATCTCGTCCACGGAGTAGAGCCAGACCACGGCCCGGTACCGGTTCACATACCAGCGGACAGGTTGGAGGAGGCCCCCCTTGGCGAGCTTGGTGAAGCGGTCGCGGGTGATGCAGATCAAGTCCGCGCCATCGGCACTGCCGGCTGTCCTCAGCCGCTCGCGCAACAATTGCGGGAAACCCTCTTCGGCCCGCAGCCGGTCCACCTCCGCCTGGGTGACCCGGCGCCGGCCGCCGGCTGCCGGGCTCGTACGCACCTCCCCCAGCTCCACCGCCACTTCGAACTCCACCGGTTCCAGGCCCAGCGCCTCCCTGGCCCGCTGCGGTCCGAGCGTTTCTGCGGCAACCAGTTCCCGTACAGCCATGACATCCCCCCGTCACGATCCATCACTGACAGTCACGAATGTACCGCAGCCGTCCGACAGCCGATTCAGGCCTGTGGATAACTTCCGGCTCAGCGCCGGTCACAAGGCGCGGAGCCCGCTGATCACGTGCTGCAGCAAGCCAACTCGGCGACGGAGAGCGGGCCCCGGCGGCAGAGGTCGAGCAGCTCGAAGTGCTCCTCGTCCAGGTCGTCATCCGGAGGCATCCCCGGCTCGGCGACCAGGACGGCGATCAGATCGAGGTCGCCGCTCCTGACGGGCCGGGTCCGGCCGCCGGTGATGGTGTACGCACGGACCATCGGACCGGCCTCGTCGTCGTACCAGAGCGCGCCCTTGTCGTCCTGCGACGGCCCCATCCGGCGTCACTCCCCCGGGGCCGCGGTGTCGTGCTGCCGCGGCGCCACGCCCAGGTGCTCGCCGACCCGGTGCACCATGAGGGTCATCTCGTAGGCGATCTGTCCGACATCGGCCTGCATGCCGCTCAGCACGGAGAGGCAGCTGCCGTCCCCTGCGGCGGTGACGAAAAGGAAACCCTCGTCGAATTCGACCATCGTCTGCCGGACGCCGCCCGCGTGGAAGTGCCGTCCGGCCCCTTTGGCAAGGCTGTGGAAGCCGGAGGAGACGGCAGCCAGGTGCTCGGCGGTCGCCCGGTCCAGGCTTCCGCTGGCCCCGGTCACCAGCCCGTCGTTGGACAGGACGAGCGCGTGCCGCACATGCGGCACCCGTTCGGTCAGGTCGTCCAGCAGCCATCCGAGGCCATTACCACTGTCGGTGCTCACCGTGATCCCCTGTTCTTTCCGCTCGCCTGCAGTACGTCGACGCTGCGGCCACGGGCCAGGCCGCGGGCGAACGCCGTCATGGTGGAACGGGCCTCTTCCGGCGATCGTTCCCGCTCTGTGCTGGTCGGCGGCCCTTGCGCCGGGCTCTCGTGCACCGGCTCATCCCGCAACCGCATTACGCGACTGGCCTGTCGCGGCCTCTTCGGCAGCCCTATCCCCGTCCGTTCCGTTCCGGCGGCCCGGACGGGCGCCGGAACGGAACGGACGCGGGCCGCCCAGCGCCACGGACGGTGACCGCGGTCTCCGGCGGCGAGAAGGCGGTGGCGTTCTCGATCAGCTCGGCGAGCAGATGCCGCACATCGGCGACAGCCGAGCCCGCCAGTTCGACCCGCGGCATACGCCGTACGACCCACCCGTGGGTAGTCCTCGGTCTCGCCGACTGCCGCCCGCACCACCTCGGAGAGCCGGACCGGCCGGCGCCACGCCCGGCCCGGAGCGTTTCCCGAAAGGATTAGCAGGCCCTCGGCGTGTCGACGCATCCGGGTCGTCATGTGGTCGAGTCGGAACAGGTCCTCGAACTCGGCCGGGTCCTGGACGCGCCGTTGCAAGGTGTCGAGCAGGGTGAGCTGGCGGTGCAGCAGCGACTGGCTGCGCCCGGCCAGATTGGTGAAGACCTCGGAGACCCAGCGCCGGAGCCGCTCCTGTTCGACGGCTGCCTGTACCGCCGCTCGCTGCGTGGTACTGAACGCCCGGCCGACCTGGCCGATCTCGTCGTCGCCGACCCGCAGCGCCGGGGCCGCACGGGCCACCACCTCCTCGTCGAGATCCTCGCCGGCGCGTAGCTTGCGCAGGACCTCCGACAGCCGGTTCTCGGACAGTTCCAGGGCGTCGTCGCAGGGTAGCCAGCCGGCGCGCGATCCGGCGACTGAGACGCAGCGAGACGAACACCGAGATGACGACGGCCGCCAGTGCGGCCAGGCTGGTCGCGCCGGCCCGGACGACCACGGCGGTGCCGTTGGACCGGGCCTCCTCCGCCACGTCGCGGGCCGCTTCGCTGTTGATGGCGCCCAGTTCGCCGAGCGCGTCATCCACACTCCGCTGCCACAGGCCTTCTGCACGGCGAAGGGCGCGCCCTTGGCGTCGGTGCTGCGGGCCATCAGCTCCACCGAGTTCAGCGCACCGCCGAGCTTGCCGTTCTGGAAGTCCTCAAGACTGCTCCGCTCTGTGTCGGGGAGTCCGGGCGCGGCGATGTCCTGCAGCAGCTTGCGGCTGCTGATCGCACTGCTGTCCCATGCCCGAAGGGCTATGGGGGAGGAGGACCAGTGCGTCCAAGAGCGTTCGGGACGTGCCGGTGAGCCAGGACACACTCCCGCTCACTGCCCAGGAACGGTGCCGTAGTAGCGGTACATGCCGACTGCGCGGATCAGCCGCAATGCGTCGTTCACGGAGGAGTATGTGCTGTACATCCACCGGTGGGCCAGTGAGAGCGACGGAACAAGGAGCAGCGTCACTAGTTGTGTCCTGATGGAGTGGGGCCGCATGCGCATGGCGTGGGGTCCTCCGTCACTGGAATGGGGCGGCGGGGACACCACCGTTCTGCTGACGGACCATTGCGCCGTGGTCAGCGCGGGGTAGTTCACGTCGCGCCAACCACGGGGCAATGCCGTGGAAATGCTTCCGCAGCACTCTGGTCACATGGAACGGGGAGCGATCGTCGGATGGGCGTGCGGTCCCGTACCCGCGGCAGCCCACTGCTTGGGTGATGTCCCCGTGCTGTACCGGGAGATCCATGGCTACCGCCGGGCGTTCCGGATGGCCGGGAGCGGTCCGCCGCTGCTGCTGGTGCACGGTCTCGGTGACTCCTCGGTGACCTGGTCCCCCATCCTGGCGAGACTGGCCCGGCAACGTACTGTCATCGCCCCGGACCTGCTGGGCCACGGCGGGAGCGAGCAGCCGCGCGCCGACTACGCGGTGGCCGCGTACGCGTGCGGGATGCGGGATCTGCTCGCTGTGCTGGGCATTGACCGGGTGACAGTGGTCGGGCACTCGCTGGGAGCCGGAGTGGCGATGCAGTTCGCCTACCAGTTCCCTGAGCGGTGCGAGCGGCTGGTGATCGTGGGCGGCGGTGGCATCGGCCCCGAAGTGCATCCACTGCTGCGGCTCGGGGCCGGGCCCGGTGCGGAACTGGGGCTGCCGCTGGCGACCTCCGCGCCGGTTCGCAGTGCGCTGCGCCTCCTGGCACCCGTCCTACGGCGCACCGGCGGCCTCGGCCTCGGGCGGCACGACTTCGACTACGTCCTGGACCGCTATCTCGCCCTGAACAGCGCCACTGCGCGCCAGGCGTTCCTCCGTACGCTGCGCGCGGGAGTCGATCTGCGCGGCCAGGTCGTCACCATGACGGACCGCGGCTATCTGACGGCGGGTCTGCCGACCCTGATCATCTGGGGTGCTCACGACGCTGTGATCCCGGTGGCGCACGCCGGCCTGGCGCACACCACGATGCCCGGCAGCCGAGTGGAGATCTTCGAGGAGGCCGGGCATTTCCCGCACCATGACGCGCCGGAGCGTTTCGTCTCCGTGCTGGAGGAGTTCCTCGAGACGACCTCGCCCCAGGAATACGACGCGGACCGCTGGCGCCACTTGCTGCGGGCGGGGAGTCCAGGGGAGCCGTTGTACGAGGAGGCCGCGCCGCCGCATCCGTCGAGCGGCTCCTGATGACGGTCGGCGCCGGCTGAACTGCTGCTTGCGGGAGGGCCGCCACGGCTCTCCCCATGCCGGCCGCTCAGTGGCCGGTGACGCCAACCGTCCCGGCGTCCCCGTGGTACCAGTAGACCGGCAGTTGGCTGTGGCCGGGGCGGGTATTGTACGCGACGAAGAGGACGGGTGGATTCCGGAATTCCGCGGCCCGCGAATGCGCGGCCTGGTGACTCGTGGCCGGTCTCACTCCGGCTGCCCCTCCGCCGTCACCGGACGCCGCCGAGGCCGCGATGAGAAGAAGCGCCGCGGCCGCCCCGGCGACGACGGCACCGATCCGCTGGTGCATCTGGGCACTCCTCCTATGGGGGTGGAGACGCGAGCACGCTCGCGCGTGGTATCCGCCACCCTGTACGCGGGAAACCCTGGGAGCACTCAATATGGTCGGTGCCCGGGTATTTTCCGGGCGTGTCGGGTACAGCGCGCCGCACTCCTCAGCCCACGGAATCCAGCAGCCGCGCGGTGTGCATCCGCCCGGCATGCTCCACCAACGCGATCAGTACCTCCTTGCCGGACTCGCGGTCCCTCGCGTCGCACAGCACGACTGGAGTGCCGGCCTCCAGGTCCAGGGCACGTGAGACGTCCTGTGTCCGGTGGGTGCGCGACCCCGGGAAGCAGTTGACGGCAACCGCGAACGGGATGCCACGATGCTCGAAGAAGTCCACCGCCGGGAAGCAGTCCTCCAGGCGGCGCGTGTCGGCCAGCACCACCGCGCCCAGGGCGCCGTTGGACAGTTCGTCCCACAGGAACCAGAACCGGTCCTGCCCGGGCGTGCCGAACAAATAGAGCGCGAGTCCGGCCCGGATGGTGATGCGGCCGAAGTCCATGGCGACGGTGGTGGTGGTCTTGCGTTCGACTCCATCGGTGTGGTCCACATCGCGGCCGACCTCGCTGAGCCGCTCCTCGGTGCGCAGCGGCCGGATCTCGCTGACGGCGCCGACCAGCGTAGTCTTGCCGACACCGAAGCCGCCGGCTATAAGGATCTTCAGGGCCATGACAGGTTCGTCCGGCACCGTCGTTGTCTCCTGCTCGTGTCGCTCAAAGCGCGCGGAGTCCATTGATCACCTCTCGCAGGATGTGCTCGTCGGGAAGTTGCGCGGGTGGTACGGGCCCCAGCACCCGCACATTCCCCCGCGCCAGCAGGTCGCCCAGCAGGACGCGTACGACGCCCACGGGCAGGTCGGAATCGGCGGCGAGCTCGGCGACCGAGAGCGGCTCGCCCCGGCACAGGGCGAGGATCATGGTGTGCTCCGGGGCGAGCGCCGGGTCATCGGCGGCGCCCGGTTCGGCGAAGACCTGGGCGATCAGGTCAAGTCGGCCGCCGCCCGTGTCAGGGCGGGTGCGGCCTCCGGTCATCGCGTACGGCCGGACCAGCGGACCGGCCTCGTCGTCGAACCAGTGTGCGGCGGATAGGGTCATGGCCCGGGCGTGTCGTGCCTCGGCGGGGTGTGCAGATGCTCCCCCACCTGCTTCACAAGCCGGGCCATCTCATAGGCGATCAGTCCCACATCGGCGGCTGCGGAGGCGAACACGGTGAGGCAGGAGCCTTCGCCGGCCGCCGCGACGAAGAGGAAGCCGCCGTCGAGTTCGACCATGGTCTGGCGGACCGCACCGGCGTCGAAGTGCCGTCCGGTGCCCTTGGCGAGGCTGTTGAAGCCGGAGGCGACCGCCGCCAGGTGCTCGGCGTCCTCCCGTACCAGCGCGCGCGAGCACCACGGCGTGGCGGACATGCGCGACGCGGTCGGTGAGCTCGTCCAGCAGCCAGTCCAGCTCTCCGGACCGGTGCGTTGTGTCGATCATCCGTGGTCTCCTTCGGGCGACAGCCCGTCCGGCGTGTGGTCGGTGTCCTGGTGTCGGCCGGCGGCTTCAGCCGGGTGTGCCGCCGTCCGCAGCGGGCGCCGGGCGGGGCCTGCGTCCCGGGCGTCGGGACCGCCGCCGCGCACCCAGCCGCTGCGGTACGCGGTCATGGTGGCGCGTATGTCCTCCGGCGACCGGACCGGCGCGGGCGGAGCGTCCGGCGGGGTGCCCGGGCGGCCCTTCGGGGCGGGCGCTTCCAGGAGCTGCGGCGCGAGGCTGGCCCGCCGGACCCGGCGCGGCAGGCGGCTGTCGCCGGGCGGCGTCCGTCCCGGGCCGTCGGAACCCGGCCTGGCGCCGGTGTCCGGAGCCGGGCCGAGAGCGGGGCCGGGTTCCGGCAGGACACGCGGGATGCCGCCCCTGTGGGCAGCCGGGTCGGGTCCGGGCGGCGGGGGTTCGTGTGCCGCGGGGAGTGACACCCGGGTGCGTGCGGGCAGGCTGCCGTCCGGCACTGGACCGGCCGGGCGGCCCTTGGCGGTCGCCGGACGAGTGGCGTCGGCCTCGGGCACGTTCAGTTCCAGGAGGGCGGTGGGCAGCAGGACGACGGCGGCGGTGCCGCCGTACGGGGAGGGGCGGAGCGAGACCTTGACCCCCTGCCGTCTGGCGAGCCGGCTGACAACGAAGAGGCCGAGCCGGTCGCTGTCGAACAGGTCGAGCGCCTGCGCCTGTTCGATGCGCCGGTTGGCCTCTGCCATCGCTTCCTTGCCCATGCCGAGGCCGCGGTCCTCGACCTCGATGGCGTAACCATTGCCGACCTGTTCGCCATAGACCCGGACCTTGGTGTGCGGGGGTGAGAACTGGGCGGCGTTCTCGACGAGTTCGGCGATCAGGTGGGTGAGGTCGGCGACGGCGCCGCCGACGACGGCGGCAGGCGGGAGCCTGCGTACCTCGATGCGCGCGTAGTCCTCGACCTCGCCGACGGCGGCGCGCACGACGTTGGTGAGAGGTACCGGTCTGCTCCAGGCACGTCCGGGGGCCGCTCCGGAGAGGATGATAAGGCCCTCGGCATGGCGTCGCATGCGGGTGGTGAGGTGGTCGAGCCGGAAGAGGTCCTCCAGTTCGTTCGGGTCCTCGGTGCGCCGCTCCATGGTGTCGAGCAGGGCGAGCTGCCGGTGGACGAGGACCTGGCTGCGGCGGGCCAGGTTCACGAAGACGCCGGAGACTCCGCTGAGGAGTTCGGCGCGCTCCACGGCTGCCTGCAGCGCGGCCCGCTGCAGGGTGCCGAGTGCCTCGCCTACCTGGCCGATCTCGTCGCCGCCGTGGTCGGTGTGCGGGACCTCCGCCTCGATGTCGATCTCCTCGCCGGCCCGCAGGCGGCGCATGGCGCGCGGCAGCTTGCGGCGGGCCAGTTCCAGGGCGGCGTTGCGGAGTTCGACGAGCTCCACGACGAGGCCGCGGCCGATCCGCACCGAGATGAGCAGCGAGGCGAGGACCGCGAGCAGACCGAGCAGGACGGCCGCTCCGGACCGGGTGAGGATGCCGCCGGTGACGGGGTCGGTGTGCCGGGCGGACGGGCCGGTCTGCCGTTCGATGGCGTTCAACCGGTCGAGGACCGGTCCTGCCGCCTGTTCCCAGACCACGGCGGGTGCGGCTGCGGCGGCGGCACGCCCGGGGCCGGCGGCGAGCACCCGGTCTTCGAGGATCTGCAGGGCCGTGTACGGTCCGGACCGCATGAGCGTGCCCCAGCGCGCCCGGCCGTCCCGGCTCAGGTCCTCCACGCAGGCGCGCAGCAGCAGCCGGCGCCCCTGAACGGCGCCGGTGAAGTCGCGGTAACGGCCGCCGCTCAGGCTGCGGGTGAGCTGGGCGGCGGAGGCCATCGCGTCCTCGCGGGCAAGCAGTTCGCCGGCCCTGCCCAGTTCCAGTACGACGCGATCCCCTGGTGTTCCGGCGAGCGCGCCGCCGACCGCGAAGGCGTTCTCGACCGCCTCCCCATAGGCGTCGTACGCCGTGTCCCAGCCGGCGGTACGCGCGGTGATCCGGGGCCGCAGTTCGCGCAGCGCCTTCACGCTGTCCACGAAGGTCCTTACGCGCCGGGAGGCCGCGTCCGGCAGGCCGGTGCCGTCGGCCACCGTGTGGCCCGCGTCAAGGCGCAGCGGAGCGGCGGCCCGGTCGGTGGCGCCTTCCCGTCTTTCCAGGTCGCGGGCGCGGGCGGCGGTGGGCGATGCGAGGTAGCCGGCAGCCGCCCTGCGTTCGGTCTGGAGGGCGGTGACGGTGGCGGCGACCGGCTCACGGATCGTGTCGTCGATCCGATGCTGGAGCAGCTGGCCCGATATGTCCTGGGCGGTGGTGACGGCCGCGAAGGCCCACAGGGCCATGAGTGAAACGACGGGCACCATGAGGACGGAGACAATCTTCGCGCGGACCGACCGGGGGCGCAGCCGCAGCCGTGTGCCGGTGCGCGGGTGCGGGGGCGGGAAGGGGATTTCGGTCACCGACCTGGTGAGGGCCGGCCGGGCCGGCCGTTCGTCCGCGGGCGGCCCGGCGTGCGCGCGACGGCCACGGTGCTGGGTGTTCATACGGCGGCCTCACGCAGGGATTCGGCCGATTCGGACGCGGCGCGCTCGCGGGCGGTCGGGGAGAGAGCGACGAACGCGGAGGTGAGGAAGAGGTACGAGCCGAGTCCCACGACCAGCGGGAAAAGGAAAGCGGTGGCCCTGGCGCCTGGCAGTGCTTGCACCGAGGGGTGGACCGCCACCCGTACCGCGAGCATCCCGGTGTAGTGCATGCTGCTCACCGCCGCGCCCATGACGAGGCACGCTCCGGCCACGACGAGCGGGGCGCGGATGGTCAGCGCCGCCCAGAGCGCGGCCGTCGCGGCGACCACCGCGATCAGCACGGAGAGCCCGACGAGCCAGGGGTCGTAGCTCACCGTGCCGTGCAGCCGCAGGGCCGCCATGCCCAGGTAGTGCATGCTGGCCACGCCCAGGCCGGTGGTGAGCCCCCCTGCGGCCAGAGCGCGGGGCCGCCGCCGGCCGTAGCCGACGGCGAACACCCCGATCCCGGCCACCAGCATGGCGACGAGCAGGCTGAGGACGGTCAGCGGCACGTCGTAGCGGATCTCGCTGCCGCTGACGCCGAAGCCAAGCATGGCGATGAAGTGCATCGTCCAGATGCCGGTGCCGAGCGCACTCGCGGCGGTGATCAGCCAGTTACGGCGGGAGCGGCCGGTCGCGGCCAGGGCCCGTACGGTGCAGCGCAGTCCGAGTGCCGAACCGACGCACGCCATGGCGTACGAAAGCGTCGGGGTCAGCCAGCCGAAGCTGGCGTGGTCCATGTGTCCCATGGATCCGGGACGCTAATCCGGGAAGCGCGGCTGATCCGCGGCATTGCGGAACCAGGCGGAATTTGACAGGGCCGCGCTCTGGTCCGGTCCCGAATGACCGGGCGGCGCTCTAACGTGCTCGCCTGGCGCAATCTTCAGACGCTCCGTGGCGCATACATGATGATGGCCACGCCCACCAGGCAGACCACCGCTCCCGCGACATCGAACCGGTCCGGCCGGTACCCGTCCACACCCATCCCCCACAGCAGCGACCCGGCCACGAACACCCCGCCGTACGCGGCCAGAATCCGTCCGAAATCGGCGTCCGGCTGCAAGGTCGCCACAAATCCGTACAGGCCCAACGCGATCACACCCGCCCCGATCCACACCCATCCGCGGTGTTCGCGGACGCCCTGCCAGACCAGCCAGGCACCGCCGATCTCGAGGACGGCGGCGAGTACGAAGAGAGCCATGGAACGAATCGTGACCATGCGAACATGATGCATGGAGACCAATCGTGAGCGTGTCCGGGAGTTCTTCGCCGCCCGCGCCGGCAACTGGGAGAAGCGCTTCCCCGACGACGGCCCCGCCTATGAGGCCGCCGTCGCCGAACTCGGGCTCCGCCCGGGGCAGTCCGTGCTCGACGCGGGGTGCGGCACGGGGCGGGCCCTGCCGCCATTGCGCAGGGCGGTCGGACCCGCCGGGCGTGTCATCGGCGCCGATCTCACCCCGGAGATGCTCTACGCGGCCGTGCGCGCGGGCCGCCACCACCAGGGCGCGCTCATGGTGGCCGACGCCGCGCTGCTGCCGCTGCGTGACGCCGCCATGGACGCGGTTTTCGCCGCCGGGCTGATCGGCCACCTGCCCGGCCCCGGCGACGCCCTGCGCGAACTGGCCCGGGTCACCCGGCCCGGCGGGCGCCTCGTCGTCTTCCACCCTGTCGGCCGGGCTGCCCTGGCCGCCCGCCAGGGGCGCGCTCTCACCGCCGACGATCTACGCGCCGAACCCAATCTGCGCCCGCTGCTGACTGCTGCGGGCTGGGATCTCGCCGCCTACACCGACACAGATACCCGATTCCTGGCCCTGGCGGTCAGGAAACCCATGTGACCGGCCGGGGCCTCGGCGGCCAGGGTCAGAACATCCAGGTGCGAATCTGAACGATCACCGGCTCCGATCTCTGGACACTGCTGCGACGAACGCCTCGGCGTTGTCGAACATAATGTTGTGGCCCGCGCCGGGCACTGTCTCCACCGTCACCCCGGCGGCCACCAGTTCGTCGCGGCCGGCGGGATCCCCGCTCAGCTCTCCCGTCAGGAACAGCCGGGGAATGTCCATGTCCAGCAGCAGCTCGCGCATCGTCGGCCGGGTGCCCCGGACGAGGCCGACCGCGCTGCGATGCAGGGCCAGCGGATCGGCCAGCCGCATTGTCGCCCTCCAGAGCGGGCCGACTCGCTCCAGCGTCTCGGCGAATCCGCCGCCGTGAATGAAATCGTCCTCCTCATAGCGCGCCGTGCCGCTGCTGCCCGCCGTCGCCGGCGGATTCGGGTCCAGGTTCGCCTCTACGAGGACGAGCCCGGACACCAGGTCGGGCCGGCGGGCGGCAAGTACGATCGCCACCGCCCCGCCCATGCTGTGCGCGATGATCTCGGCCGCCGCCACCCCGGCCGCGTCGAGCGCCGCAGCCAGCGCGTACGCGTGATCCTCCAATGTGTAGCCGAAGCGCGCCGGCCGGTCGCTGAGCCCGAAGCCGGGCAGGTCGACGAAGAGCGAGCGCCGGCCGGCGAGGGCCGGATGTGCCGCGATGTGCGCGAAGTAGGCGGCCGAGGCCGCGCCGAGCCCGTGGACGTACACCCGCGCGGGCTCGGCCCCCGCCGCCTCCGTCCAGCGGATATGCGCCCCGTCGTCGGTGAACTGCGCCTGGTGCATGGCTTCCCCCTCCGCTCCTCGGATGACAACGCATCAGAATACATCGGCGACGATGTATATCGATGGCGATGTACTGCGCAGTTGCGGAAGAATGCCGCGCATGCTGGAACTCGCGATCCTCGGATTTCTCTACGACGCCTCACTCCACGGTTACGAGCTGCGCAAACGCATCGCCGCACTCACCGGACACATCAAGCCGGTGGCCGAGAGCACGCTCTATCCCGCCATCAAGCGGCTGGAGAGGGCAGGCTGGCTCCGCCGCGAGACGCGCCCGGGCGCCGTCGCCGCGCCCCGCCATGTGCTCTCCCTCACCCCCGCCGGGCGCGCCGAGCTCCGCCACCGCCTCGCCGAACCCGCCGACCTCGACATCAGCGACGAGAACCGCTGGTTCACCGTCCTCGCCTTCCTCCGCCACCTCGACGAACCCGGGCAGCAGGCGGGCGTCCT
Source organism: Actinacidiphila oryziradicis (assembly GCF_005047355.1). Taxonomy (GTDB): domain Bacteria; phylum Actinomycetota; class Actinomycetes; order Streptomycetales; family Streptomycetaceae; genus Actinacidiphila; species Actinacidiphila oryziradicis. The sequence goes on along the minus strand of NZ_SUMC01000024.1, from coordinate 90,507 downwards.
GGAACGCCGCCTCGCCTTCCTGCGTCAGCCGGCCAGCTTCTTCTACGACGGCGACCGCCCGCTGCGCGCAGAGGAGGTCGGCGACCCGTTCAGGCAGGGCATCCTCACCATCGCCCGCGCCACGACCCGCGCCGAACTGAATTGGCTGCGGGCCACCCTGGACGGACTCGCCGGCTAGGGCGTGTCCGAGCGGTCTCCGTGGAGGAAGGCGCGGTGTCCGGCGCCTGCGATCACAAGCGCGACCGCGACGATCCGCCCGGACAGGCTTGATGCGCGGCCCCCTCGACGCGGGTGTTACCGGCTGGTTAGGGTGCGCGAACCATCGAAAAAGGGGAGGTCCCGTGTCAGCGACGGACGACGACGCGTTGTATGTGCTTACGGCGGCGATGCTGACGCCCGCCCAGTTCCCTGGTGTCCTCGCCGACGACTACCCGGCGGCGTGCGCGGAGCTGGGGCTGGAACCGGCCGCGGAGGGATACGGGCTGGTCTTCGGACAGGACGGAGACGGGGCCCGGTGGACGGTGGCGATCAGCGACACGGCCCTGGTGGCGTGTGCGCTGGCGGCATGGGACTGCGGGTTGGAGTACGACCTGTCGCCCGACGACAGGTCGGTCGTGGCCTCATTGCCCGGCTGGCCGCTGCCGGTGGCGGTGGCCGCGCCGGGCGTCGCCGATCCGCACGACCCGTCGGAGGAGGAGGGCGGCAGGCCTCCGCTGGCCCCGCCCGACACCCGGGTATGGGGCCCGGCACAACGCCGCCTGGGCGCGGACGAGATCGCGCTCCAGTGGCGCGTATGGCGTGAGCAGCTCGGCGCCCCCGCGTCACCGGGCGGAGCGGACAAGAAGCCGACGGGGCTGCACAAAGGCATCCGCCGGGCCCTCGAGGGCGCCCAGGAGTACGTGAGCAATCCACCGCCGCCCGGGCGGATACGTTCCGCTCCGGCCGGCGAAGGAGTGCGTACGCTCCGGGTCGACGGGCCGGGCTGGAGCATGGTCGCCCGCACCGACGACATCGCGTTCGTGCTGCTGGACGAGGAGCCCGGCGAGGTGCTGCCGGTGGGCCGGGGGCCGGCTCTGCCGGGGCTTCTGGAGGCGTTGGAGCAGCTGGCCGTACGCCCGGCCTCAGCAGCCCCGGCCTGAGCGGTCAGTCGCACCGTCCGGCCGCGACCTTTTCCGCCGCCTTGCGGGCGGCGACCAGCACCGGGTCCCAGACCGGGGAGAACGGCGGTGCGTAGCCGAGGTCGAGGGCGGTCATCTCCTCCACGGTCAGCCCGGCGGTGAGCGCCACTGCGCCGATGTCGACACGCTTTGCCGCGCCCTCACGGCCGACGATCTGCAGTCCGAGCAGCCGTCCGGTGCCGATCTCGGCGAGCATCTTGACGGTCATCGGGGCGGCCCCCGGGTAGTAGCCGCGGTCACGGCCAGCCCGTGCCGCATCAGGGCCTCGGCCATCTCAACCCCTATATAGCCGCCGCCGACCACCACGGCGTGCCGTACACGGCCCCGGCCGAGCGTCCGGGTCACCGCTTCGCCGTCATCGAGGGTCTGCACTCCGTGCACCCCGTCGGCGTCGATGCCGGGGACCGGCGGGCGGACCGGGACCGCGCCCGTGGCGATGACCAGCTGGTCGAATCCGGTCCAGGCTTCGGCGCCACCCGTTTCCCGGGTGCGCACCCGGCGTCGTCCGAGGTCGATCTCGACCACCTCCGTACCGAGCCGGAGGTCGATGCCGCGGGCCCGGTGCTCCCCGGCGGTACGGGCGGTCAGCGCGTCGGGGCCGCCCGCCTCGCCGCCGATCCAGTACGGGATGCCGCAAGCGGAGTACGAGGCGTACCGGCCGCGTTCAAAGGCGATGATCTCCAGGTCGTCGGACCCGCGGCGCCTGCGCGCCTGTGAGGCGGCCGACATGCCCGCCGCGTCGCCGCCGATCACGACCAGCCGTTCCGCCATGCCCCGTACGCTCCTCGGTCTTCCGGATACCGCACACTTGACCATCATGGACCTGCAGATCACCGCGACCGCACCCGAGCACCCGGCGGCCCTCCTCGACCTGCCGTGGAGCATCCCCCTGGAGGAGTGGCCGGAGGAGCACCTGGTCGCACTGCCGCGCGGCATTTCCCGGCATGTGGTGCGGTTCGCCCGGGCCGGCGAGGAGGTGGTCGCGGTCAAGGAGGTCGGCGAGTGGGCTGCCGTACGGGAGTACGGGCTGCTCCGGGACCTGGACCGGCTGGGCATCCCGGCCGTGGACGCGCTCGGTGTCGTGACCGGGCGGACCGACGGGCACGGCGAACCGCTGGAGCCGGTACTGATCACCCGGCACCTCAACGGCTCACTGCCGTACCGCTCCATGTTCGAGACGACGATGCGGCCGAGCACGGTGAGCCGCCTGCTGGACGCGCTCGCCGTCCTTCTCGTACGCCTGCACCTGACCGGCTTCGCGTGGGGCGACTGCTCGCTGTCCAACACCCTCTTCCGGCGGGACGCGGGTGCCTACGCCGCGTATCTGGTCGATGCCGAGACCGGACAGATCCAGCCGAAGCTGACGCAAGGGCAGCGGGACTACGACATCGAGGTCGCCCGGGTGAACATCGCGGGCGAGCTGATGGACCTGGAGGCGGGCGGATCACTGCACCCGTCCGTGGATCCGGTGCTCTTCGGCGAGGCGATTGTCGAGCGGTACTGCGCTCTGTGGCACGAGCTGACCCACGAGTCCGTGTACCCGCTCGGCGAGCGGCACCACATCGACCACCGGATCCGCCGGCTCAATGAACTCGGCTTCGACGTCGCCGAGATGAAGATCCAGCGCTCCCCGGACGGTGACTCCGTCACCTTCCTGCCCAAGGTCGTCGACGCCGGCCACCACCAGCGTCAACTGCTGCGGCTGACCGGTCTCGACGCCGAGGAGAACCAGGCCCGCAGCCTCCTCAACGACCTGGAGACCTGGATGGCCACCCAGGACGACTACGCCCCCGGCGACCCGCTCGGCGCCCGCCCCGAGGTCCTCGCGCACCGCTGGGTCCGTGATGTCTTCCGGCCGACGGTGCGGGGTATACCGCGCGAGTTGCGCGCCACGGTCGACACCGCGCAGATCTACCACGAGCTGCTCGAACACCGCTGGTTCCTGTCCGAACGCGCCCAGAAGGACGTCGGCCTGGACGCCACCGTCGAGGATTACCTCCGCAATATCCTCCCGCACACCCCCAAAGCGCCACCCGTCCCGGACTAACCTGGCACCATGCCCGACTTGGAACGCACCCGTCTGCGGCAGGTCTTCGACGAGGACGCCGAGCTCTACGACCGGGTTCGTCCCGGCTACCCGCCCCGGCTCTTCGACGACCTCGCCGCACCACCGGCCGGGATCGGTGCCGGGTCCCGGGTGCTGGAGATCGGCTGCGGGACCGGACAGGCCACCGTCCCGCTGGCCGAGCGGGGGTGCCGGATCACCGCCGTGGAGCTGGGCCCGGCCATGGCCACCGTGGCACGCCGCAATCTGGCACGGTTCCCGGCGGTGGAGGTGGTGACGGGCGCGTTCGAGGAGTGGCCGCTGCCGGCCGAGCCGTTCGACGCCGTATTCTCTGCGACGGCCTTCCACTGGATCGACCCCGCCGTGCGGGTGGCGAAAGCCGCCGACGCGCTCCGGATCGGCGGCGTACTCGCCACGGTCGCCACTCACCATGTGGCCGGGGGCAGCGAGGACTTCTTCGCGGAGGTCCAGGAGTGTTACGAACGCTTCGATCCGGCGACACCGCCCGGCCTGCGGCTACGGGGGGCCGCGGAAATCCCTGAGGATCACGAGGAGACCGACCGCTCCAGCCGGTTCGGCCCCGCCGCCTTCCACCGCTACGAGCGGGAGATCACGTACTCCACCCAGGAGTACCTCGCCGTACTCCGCACCTACTCCGGGCACCGCGCGCTCGACCCCGTGGCCCGGGACGGCCTGCTGCGCTGCATCGCGCGGGTGATCGACAACCGGTACGGAGGGCGGATCACCAAGCGGTATCTGACGGAGCTGCGCCTGGCTCGGCGTACGGCCTGAGTGAGGAGCCGTCAGCTCGCGGCGCGCGTCGCCGAGATCGTCAGCCGTACGTAGTCGATGACGGGCTCGGCGAGCCGGGCCGCGACAGCCGTGACGAAGGCCTCTTGCTCAGCCGCCGGCAGCCGTTCGAGCTGGCCGCCGAGGACGACTGTGGCCAGATAGTTCCGCAGCTGCTCCCCCGGCTCCAGCCGTGCGGGATCGGGGACAAGCGCGACGTCGATGCCGGTGAACCCGGCATCACGCAGGCGCCGCTCGGTTTCCTCGGCTCCGGCGAAATTCCACACGGCGGGCTGTTCGCCGAGAAAACTGTCCACGGCGGCCGAGACCGCCGCGATATTGCCGAGACCGCCGCACTCGGCGACAAACCGGCCGCCGGGGCGCAGCACGGCCGCGATACCGGCGAAGAGCTTTGCGTGATCGGGGATCCAGTGGAAGGTGGCCACACTGGTGACCGCGTCGACGTGCCCCTGGACCGGCAGCGGCTCAGTGATGTCGGCGTACACGACCTCCACCCGGTCCAGCCGGCCGGCCAGCCGCTTACGGAGCTGGTCCAGCATCCGGAGCGAGCCGTCCACGGCGACGACCTGCCCACGCGGCAGCAGGTCCAGCAGCGCCGCGGTGTCACGGCCGGTGCCGCACCCCATGTCGAGCACCCGCTCGGTGCCGTTGAGGGTCAGCTGCCCCAGGGTGCGCTTGCCCCACTGCTGGTGCGGCAGCGGCAGCGCATCGTACGCAGTGGCATCCCATTCCCTGGGCATTTGGCGCTCCTTGTCCCTTGGCTACGTGGTGAGCCTACTCAAGGTGTCCATTCTGTGATACCCGAGTCTCGAATAGTGATCACTCGAACTGCGCACCGGCAGGACCGGCTCCGGCGGGCCGCACCGGATGCGGGACAGGAGGGGCGTCGTCCTACGTACGGGTGACAAGCGGGCCACTCGGGCGTGTCACCGCAACAGCAGCCAGGCATATCAACTGACGATTCATTCATGCGCTCCTTTCAAGCGGCATCGATCGGCGCGGCGGGCGTCGCGCTTGCCGGCACCGCCGCACTCACGGCCTGGGGCGCGCACATCACCACGCCGTACGCCTCGGTCCGCGGCGAGGCCCCTCCCCGGCCGAGCCCGCTGCCCGGCCCGGTGCCCCCGATGGCTCTCCCGGTGTCCGGGCTCGCGCGCAGCGTGCCCCTGTACACCGCACCGCAGCCCGACATCATCACCCGGGCGCGCTGGGGGGCCGACGAGTCGCTGCGCGACAAGGGGACGCGCTACGCCGACGCCGTGCGCACGGTCGTCCTGCACCACACCGACACCGGCAATGCCTACGACTGTTCCCAGGTCCCTGGCATGATCCGCAATCTCTACACCGGCCACGTCAAGGATCGGGGCTGGGGCGACATCGCGTACAACTTCCTCATCGACAAGTGCGGCACGATCTACGAGGGCCGGGCGGGCGGCATCGAGCGGCCGGTCATCGGCGCGCACACCGTGGGGTTCAACAACGAAACGATGGGAGTCGCCGCGATCGGCACCTTTCCGGCGGGTACCACCGTGCCCCAGGACATGATCGACGCGATCGCGAAGCTCTCGGCGTGGAAACTGGGACTGTCCGGGACCGATCCCCGCGGGCACACCCGCCTCATTTCCACGAGTGACGCCAGCCGCTACCACAAGGGCCGGTCCGCGGTTTTCAAGGTCATCTCCGGCCACCGTGACGGCTTCTTCACCGACTGTCCCGGACGCGCCCTCTACGACCGGCTACCGGAGATCCGCGCCCAGGCCGCCCGGATCCAGGGACGGCGTTAGTCTCCAGCACGGTTTTTGCGGCCGTACCCGGCGAAAAGCGAGTGGGCAGGATCCTGGCCGATGCCGATCTCGAGCTGGTCGCGCCGGTCGGGGGCTGCCGCTCAAACCCGTTCGAGCGGGCGGTGCGGCCCTGCCGGGAGCTCGACGCCGATGGCGTCGCCCGGCCGGATCTCGCCGTCTGCCAGAACAACGCCCATGATCCCGGCCCGGCGGAGCACATTCCCCTCCTCGTCCCGTCCGACAACCCGCTTGAGCAGGCCGTCCTGGAACGCGTCGATCTGCACGCAGGGGTTGCGCAGACCGGTCACCTCGACCACCGCGTCGGCACCGAGCCGGAGCCTGGCTCCGACAGGCAGGGCGTGCAGATCGATGCCGGCGGTCGTGATGTTCTCACCCAGCTCGCCCGGCCGGACCTCGTGGCCCACGGCGCTCAGCTGCTCGTGCAGCTCACTGTGGATCAGATGGACCTGGCGGAGGTTGGGCCGGGTCGGATCCTGCGCCACGCGTGAGCGGTGCTGCACCGTGACACCCAGGTGCGCGTCGCCCTCGACACCGAGCCCGGCGAGCAGCCGGATGCTGTCCCTGACCGGCTTGGTGAAGTTGTGCCCGGTATCCCGGCTGACCGCTGTGACCGTTCCGCCCGTTCCGCCCATCGCGCAGTGCTCCCCTCGTGCGGTGTGCCCGTCGGTATTATGCCGACGGGCAATGGTCACCCCCCGACGAGGCAGGTGTCGAGCATCTCCTCGAGGGAGGACTTCTCCCCCTCGGTCACCGTCAGCCCGTAATCGTACTTCACATCGGTCCAGGCACGCCCGTAGACGCACCAGTAGGAGCGCAGCGGCGGCTTCCACTCGTCCGGACCCTGGTCGGCCTCGGACCGGTTGGAGGCGGCCGAGACCGCGATGAGCTGTGAGTCGGTGAAGTCGTTGGCGAACCTCGGCCAGGACGACCTCGCGGGTGTCGCAGTTGGCTCCCTGCTTGGCCCAGTGGGGGAACTTGGCCCGAGAGTAGCCCTGCATGGGGCGCTGCCCGGCGACGGTGAGCCTGGTCAGCTCCACCCGGGCGGCGCCCACGTCCGGAGGCTCGGGCAGGCGTCCGGGGCGTACGGGGAAGGAGACGGGCTGGGCGGCAGCGGCAGCCGGTACGGCCGGAGCGAGCACGACGGGAGCGAGAACGACGGCGGCGCACAGGGTGGCCCTGGTGGCCCGGCGCCAGACAGCTGAAATGATCATAGGACAGGACGTAATCGCAACCGGATCCGTCCGCCCCGCAGCTCACCCGAGCGGTGGCGCGTCTCTTACTTTAAAATTCAATCAGAACCGTCTAGGCTGGTGGCAGCCGCACCGAAGGAGCAGGTCATGCCCGTCCGCCGTCTCAACCACGCAGTGCTCTACGTACGCGACGTCGCCCGCTCCGTCGACTTCTACACCTCCGTCTTCGACTTCGAGGTGGCAGCCGAGTACGCCGGACAGGCCGCCTTCCTCCGCTCCCAGGACACCCTCAACGACCACGACCTCGGGCTCTTCGCCATCGGAGCGGACGCCCCGGGCCCCCAGGAGGGGCGGGTCGGGCTCTACCACCTGGCCTGGGAGGTCGGCACCCTCGGCGAGCTCACCGAGACGCAGCGCAGGCTGGCGGAGCGCGGAGCACTGGTGGGCGCCAGCGATCACCTCGTGTCGAAGTCGCTCTACGCCAAGGACCCGGACGGCATCGAGTTCGAGGTCATGTGGCGGGTGCCGCGCGAGGACTGGCCCGCCGCGGACGCCGCCCCCCAGACACGCCCGCTCGATCTCCAGGAATCCCTCGGGCGCTGGGGGTCAGACCTCAGAACCGGTGCCGCAGCGGACTCCGCGACCTGATCAGCGGCCTATCTCCTTGCGTCCGGCCCGGCGTACCCTGCGGCGCTGCGATGGGTCCAGCGTGAGGTAGGCGGCCACCGGCACGCCGACGATGATGAGCAGGGCGATCCAGGTCGGGAGGATCCAGAGCAGGATGATCCCGACCGCCACGCCACCGACGGCATACTTCGCGCGCTTGGACATCTTGCGGCCTCCGTCTGCGGTATCCACCGCTTACCGGATAAACGCTGTACGGACGGCATCGGTTCCCTGCCCGGCGGCCGGCTTCGCGGCAGGCTGTGCGCCGCCGGGCTCTTGCGCCTCCACGCCGGTACGGGCAGCCCGGCCGAACGCGGCGCAGCACTCCCGGGCAACAACGCGTCGCCCGGAGCCCGGTGCACCGGCCCAGCGCCGGGCGGCGCCATCATTGACGGCCGCCCGGCGTTGCGCCCCGCGTCGGGGGGCGGCTACTTCCGCTCCGGTCCGGGGTCTGCGGAGTCGTCGCATTCGGCCTGCACATGTTCCGGCTCGCCGGACAGTGGGACGTCGGTCATAGGCTCGGTCTCGCGGGTCGCTTCGGCGCGGATGAGCGCGCCCAGGGCGGCGTAAATGTCCAGGGGCATGGGGTATCTCCTGCGGTGTTCGTCCTTTTCTGCATGGCCTGCGGGCCGCCGCCGGGCGGCCGGGCTATGTCAGCAGCGCAGGACGGTGCGCAGGGGCCACGGCGGGCACGCGGGGGCGGGAAGCCGCGAGGGCCCGGACACCGTGCCGGTGGACACCGCGTCCACGGCCGCCGCGGCGGTGTGCGGCAGGCTGGCCGTCTGGGCGGCTCGGCGGCGGGACATCGGCTCCGGATGGTCGTGCGAGTCGCCGCCCGGCACCTCGGGGCCCGCCACCGGGGCCTCGCCCCGGTCCGGCAGCGACGGTGCCGGAACGGGCGCGCACAGAGCATGCAGCATCAGACACACCAGGACGACGAGCAGCGGTACGCCCGCCCTGGCCGGAGCCCGGCCGGGCCGTCGAACTGCTGCGGGCGCCATATGCCGTCCCTCCGGGTGCCTACGCACGCTCCAGAGATAGCCGCGCGGATACCGGCCCGCCAGCGTTTCGTACGCCGAATGCGGTAAGCGTTCACCCGATCGGCGGACCTGCGGCCCCGCGGCCGTCATAGTGGCGGCCCGCCTCACTCCGCGCCGTAAGCCCCCCGTGGGGGTTCAGCGGCGGCCAGGAGTTTCAACGCTGTCTCACCCGCCTCCGCGGCGGTCCAGCGGATGCCGCGGTCGGCCGTCGGGCCGGGGCGCCAGCCTTCCATGACGGTTATCCGCCCGGCCTCGGCCTCGAAGACGCGGCCGGTGACAGCCGAGGAGGCGGCGCAGCCGAGCCACACGACCAGGGGGGAGACGTTTTCCGGCGCCATGGCGTCGAATGTGCCGTCGACAGGCGCGGCCATGGTGGCGGCGAAGGCCTGTTCCGTCATCCGGGTACGGGCGGCAGGCGCGATGGCGTTGACGCGGACGCCGTACCGGGCCAGTTCGGCGGCGGCGACGAGGGTGAGACCGATAATGCCGGCCTTGGCGGCCGAGTAGTTGCCCTGGCCCACGCTGCCGAGCAGCCCGGCTCCGGAGCTGGTGTTGACGATGCGGGCATCCGCGGCGCGTCCGGCCTTGGTTTCGGCGCGCCAGTGGGCGGCGGCGTACTTCAGCGGCAGGAAGTGGCCTTTGAGGTGGACGCGGATGACGGCGTCCCAGTCGTCCTCGTCGAGGTTGACGAGCATCCGGTCGCGAAGGAACCCAGCGTTGTTGACGAGTGTGTCAAGGTGCCCGAAAGCGTCAAGGGCGGTGGCGACAAGCCCCCGGGCGCCCTCGGCAGTGGCGATGTCGTCACCGTTGGCGACCGCTTCGCCGCCCAGCGCCCTGATCTCGTCCGCGACCGTCGCCGCGGGGCCCGCCGAGCCGCCCGCCCCGTCCAGGCCCACGCCCAGGTCGTTGACGACGACCTGGGCTCCCTCGGCCGCGAAGGCCAGCGCGTGTGCGCGGCCGAGGCCGCGGCCCGCCCCGGTGACGATGACGACACGTCCGTTGCAGATTCCGGCCATCACAAGGATCCCTTCAGCGGTCGGCATTGGCGGCGTCGAGGAACGCGGGGCGTTCCCCGCCGCCGTGCACGTGCAAGCTGGCGCCGGTGATGTAGGCGGCGCTGCTGGAGGCGAGGAAGACGCAGGCGTCGCCGATCTCGTCCGGTTGGGCGAGCCGTCCCAGCGGCACGGTACGGGCGACGGCGGCGATGCCGTCGGCGTCTCCGTAGTGCAGATGGGACAGCTCGGTGCGGACCATGCCGAGGACGAGGGTGTTGACCCGCACATGTGGCGCCCATTCCACGGCCATGGACCGGGCGAGGTTGGCCAGACCGGCCTTGGCTGCCCCATAGGCGGCGGAGCCCGGCGAGGGACGGGTGCCGCTCACGCTACCGATCATCACCACGGATCCGCCGTGCTCCTGACGTCGCATCAGTTCGTACGCGGCCAGCGAGGCCGTCACCGGCGCCAGCAGATTGAGCTCGACAACCCGGGCGGCGTGCCGGGCGTCGGAGTCGGCGAGCAGCCGGAAGAGCGTGCCGCCCGCGTTGTTGACCAGGGTGTCCAACCGGCCATAGGTGCTGCTTACCTGTTCGAAGAGGCCGCGCACGGCATCGGGGTCGCGCAGGTCGGCCCGTAGATGGCGGGCGGTGCGCCCGGCGGCCTCGACGGGCCGGTCCGGGGGGCGCCGGGAGCAGGTCACCACGTCCGCGCCGGCGCCGAGCAGAGCGCGGGTGATCCCCGCGCCGACGCCTCTGGTGCCGCCGGTCACGAGGGCGACACTCCCGGACAGATCGATAGTGAGCGCCATATGACACCTCCCGCAGCGCGCGGACCGCTGCTACCTTCCACCTAACAAACGTTTGGTGGAAAGGTAGCTGATCCTCCCATGGGTGTCTCCACCTCTGATCCCGATGACGGCGTCGTAGTCATCACCGCCCACTTCCCGCCCGTCAACGCCCCACCCGTACAGGGCTGGTACGACCTGGCCCGCGCAGTGCGCGCCGCAGGCGCCGATCAGCGGGTGCGCTGTGTGGTCCTCACCGCGGAGGGGCGCGGCTTCAACGCCGGAGCGGACATCAAGGAGATGCAGCGCGGCGCCGGCCACGAGGCTCTGATCGGCGCCAATCGCGGCTGCTACGAGGCGTTCGCCGCCGTCTACGAGTGCGAGGTCCCGGTGGTCGCGGCCGTGCACGGCTACTGCCTGGGCGGCGGCATCGGCCTGGCCGGGAACGCCGATGCGATCGTCGCCAGCGACGACGCGGTTTTCGGCCTGCCGGAGCTGGACCGCGGCGCGCTCGGCGCGGCCACCCATCTGGCCCGGCTGGTGCCCCAGCACCTGATGCGGACGCTGTACTACACCTCGCGCACCGCCACCGCCGAGGAGCTGCACCGGCACGGCTCCGTGTGGCGGGTCGTGCCACGCGAACAGCTGCGGGACGCGGCATTGGAGCTGGCCCGCGAGATCGCGGCGAAGGACGGCAGCCTGCTGCGGCTCGCCAAGGCGGCCATCAACGGGATCGACCCGGTCGATGTACGCCGCAGCTACCGCTTCGAGCAGGGCTTCACCTTCGAGGCCAACCTCAGCGGTATCGCGGACCGGCATCGCGACGCCTTCGTGTCGGCAAAGGAGAAAGAGCGGCAGTGAGCAGCGACAAGAGGATGTCCGCGCAGGATGTGGTCGCGCGGCTGGCCAACGGCATGACAATCGGCATCGGCGGCTGGGGCTCGCGCCGCAAACCCATGGCCCTGGTGCGGGCACTCCTGCGCTCCGACGTCACCGATCTGACCGTCGTCTCCTACGGCGGCCCGGACGTCGGGCTGCTGGCCGCCGCCGGGAAGATCCGCAGGCTGGTCGCGGCCTTCGCCACCCTCGACTCGATCCCCCTGGAGCCGCACTTCCGCTCCGCCCGGCAGCGCGGCGGGTTCGAGATGACGGAACTGGACGAGGCAATGGTCATGTGGGGTCTCACCGCCGCTGTGCACCGGCTGCCGTTCATGCCGGTCAGGGCCGGGCTCGGCTCGGACGTGATGAGGGTCAACCCTCAGCTGCGGACGGTGACCTCGCCGTACGAGAACGGGGAGGAGCTGGCCGCGGTCCCGGCGCTGCGGCTGGACGCCGCCCTGGTGCATCTCAACCGTGCGGACCGTCGCGGCAACAGCCAGTACCTCGGCCCTGACCCGTACTTCGACGACCTGTTCTGCGAGGCGGCGGACGCCGCATATGTGTCGTGCGAGCGGATCGTGGACAGCGCCGAGCTGTTGGAGGCCGGCGGTCCGCAGACCCTGTTGATCGGGCGCCACTGCGTCAGCGGCGTCGTAGAAGCCCCCAATGGCGCGCACTTCACCTCATGTGCCCCGGATTACGGCCGCGACGAGACCTTCCAGCGCGCCTATGCCGCCGCCGCGGGCGACCCTGATACCTGGCGGGCCTTCAGCGACCGTTTCCTGAGCGGTGACGAGGACACGTACCAGGCCGCCGTGGAAGCGTTCCGGAAGGAGCAGACATGAACGCCACCCGGGCCGAGACGTGCGTCCTCGCCTGCGCCGAGGCCTGGCGCGGGGACGGGGAAATCCTGGCAAGCCCCATGGGGGCCGTGCCCTCGATCGGGGCCCGGCTGGCGCGGCACACCTTCTCCCCCGACCTGCTGCTCACCGACGGCGAGGCACTGCTGGTCGGCGACGCCGTCGAGGGCTGGCTGCCGTACCGCAGGCACCTGGCGATGGTCACCGGCGGACGGCGGCACGTCATGATGGGCGCCAGTCAGCTGGACCGCTACGGCAACCAGAACATCTCCTGCATCGGCGACTGGGCGAGGCCGTCCCGCCAGTTGCTCGGGGTCCGCGGCGCCCCCGTCAACACCCTCAACAATCCGACCAGCTACTGGGTCCCCAGGCACTCGCCACGGGTCTTCGTCACCACGGTCGACATGGTCTGCGGGGTCGGATACGACCGGGCCGCGGCGGCCGGTCCTTCGGCGACCCGCTTCCACGACCTGCGCCGGGTCGTCACCGACCTGGCCGTACTGGACTTCCACACGCCCGACCGGTCCATGCGCATCGCCTCTGTGCACCAGGGGGTGACGGTCGAGCAGGTCCAGCAGGCCACGGGCTTCCCGCTCGTCGTCCGCGACCCGGTCCCGTACACCCGCGAGCCCACCGCCGAGGAACTCCGGCTGATCCGCGAGGTGCTGGACGCCGGGGGCCTGCGCGACCGCGAGGTGCGACCGTGATGGACACCCGGCTGACCGCACTGACCGGTGCCGCCCACCCCATCGTGCAGACCGGCATGGGCTGGGTGGCCGGTCCCCGGCTGGTCTCGGCTGCCGCGAACGCGGGGGCGCTGGGCATCGTCGGCTCCGCCACCATGACACCGGACCAGCTGCGCTCAGCCGTCCGCGAGGTGAAGGCCCGTACCGCCGCGCCCTTCGGGGTCAACCTGCGCGCGGACGCGGGCGACGCGCCCGAGCGTGTCGGAATCATCATCCAGGAGGGCGTGAAAGTCGCGTCCTTCGCGCTCGCGCCGTCCCGTGAGCTGATCGTACGGCTCAAGGACGCGGGCGTCGTCGTGATCCCTTCGGTCGGCGCCCTGCGGCACGCCGAGAAGGTCGCGGCGTGGGGCGCCGACGCCGTCCTCGTACAAGGTGGTGAGGGCGGCGGCCACACCGGGCGTGTCGCCACGACGGTGCTGCTCCCGCAGGTGGTGGACTCCGTGGACATACCGGTGATCGCGGCGGGCGGCTTCTTCGACGGCCGCGGTCTGGTCGCCGCGCTCGCCTACGGTGCCGCTGGTATCGCCATGGGCACCCGGTTCCTGCTCACCTCGGACAGCACCGTCCCGGACGCCGTCAAGGCCAGATACCTCGCCGCCTCCGCCGCCGACATCATGGTCACCACCAAGGTCGACGGCCTTCCGCACCGTATGCTCCGCAGCGAACTGACCGATTCGCTGGAGCGCTCGGGCCCGGCGGCCGCTCTCGTAGGCGCCCTGCGGCACGCCGCGTCCTTCCGGCGGCTGTCGGGCACCAGCTGGACGCGCCTGATCCGCGACGGCCTGGCCATGAAACGGGGCAAAGAGCTGGGCTGGAGTCAGGTGCTGCTCGCCGCCAACACCCCGATGCTGCTGAGGGCCTCAATGGTGGAGGGCCGCACCGACCTGGGCGTGATGGCCTCCGGCCAGGCCGCCGGGGTCATCGGCGACCTGCCGTCCTGCGCGGAGCTGGTCGGCCGCATCATGTCGGAAGCCGACGAGGCGCTTGCCCGGTTGACGGGCGGGGCGCTTCGGTGACGCCGCGTGCCCGGGGGCGGGACCTACCTTGCGGCCTGGTGCACGACAGGAAGCGCCGCCCGGCCCTCAGGGTCGGGCGGCGCGCGGGCGGCGGAAAGGGACTCAGAGCCGCTCGATGATGGTGACGTTGGCCTGACCGCCGCCCTCGCACATGGTTTGCAGGCCGTAGCGGCCGCCGGTGCGCTCCAGCTCGTGCAGCAGGGTGGTCATCAGCTTCACGCCCGTGGCACCGAGCGGGTGGCCGAGGGCGATGGCGCCCCCGTTGGGATTGACCTTGTCCGGGTCGGCACCGGTCTCCTTCAGCCATGCGAGCACGACGGGGGCAAAGGCCTCATTGATCTCCACAAGGTCGATGTCCTCGATGGTCATACCGGCCTTCTTCAGCGCGTACGCCGTCGCCGGGATCGGTGCGGACAGCATGCGGATCGGGTCCTCGCCCCGTACGGAGAGGTGGTGCACCCGGGCCCGCGGGGTGAGGCCGTGCTCGCGTACGGCGCGCTCCGAGGCGATCAGCATGGCGGAGGCACCGTCGGAGACCTGCGAGGAGAGGGCCGCGGTGAGCCGGCCGCCCTCGACAAGGATCTTGAGCCCTGCCATCTTCTCCAGGGTGGTGTCGCGGCGCGGCCCCTCGTCCGCCGTCACGGCGCCGTACGGTACGGTCTCGCGCTCGAAGCGGCCCTCGTCGATGGCCCGCAGTGCCCGCTGGTGGGAGCGCAGCGCGAACTCCTCCATGTCCCGGCGCGAGATGTCCCACTTCTGGGCGATCATCTCGGCGCCGTAGAACTGACTGACCGGCTGGTCGCCGTAGCGGGCCCGCCAGCCCTCGGAGCCGGCGAAGGGGCCGCCGGTCATGCCGAGCGGTTCGACGGCCTTGTGGCTGGCGTAGCCGATGGGGATCTGGGACATGTTCTGCACCCCGCCCGCGACCACCAGGTCGGAGGTGCCGGACAGCACCGCCTGGGCGGCGAAGTGGACGGCCTGCTGGGAGGAGCCGCACTGGCGGTCGATGGTCACGCCCGGCACCTCCTCGGGGAGCCCGGCGGCCAGCCAGGAGGTGCGGGCGATGTCGCCGGACTGGGGGCCGACGGTGTCCAGGCATCCGAAGATGACGTCCTCGACCGCCGCCGGGTCCGCGCCGGAGCGGTCGACGAGCGCCTTCAGGATGTGCGCGCCGAGGTCGGCGGGGTGGACGGCGGAGAGTCCGCCGCCGCGCCGTCCGACCGGAGTGCGTACCGCTTCGACGATATAGGCCTCGGCCATGACTGCTCCTTCGCGGATATCGGATCTCGGTATGTTGTGTCGTGTTGTGTCAGCTCTGTACGGCGATGCCGTCCAGCACCATCGACAGGTACTGGCGGGCGATCTCCTCCGGAGTATGCAGGCCGCCGGGCCGGTACCACGAGGCGGCGACCCAGACAGTGTCACGTATGAACCGGTAGGTGAGCCGGAGGTCCAGGTCTGCGCGGAACACCCCGGCGTCGGCGCCGCGCTCCAGGGTGCCGAGCCAGGCCCGTTCGAATTTCTTCTGCGAGTCGGCCAGATAGCCGAACCGTGGCTGGACGGAGAGGTGCATGGCCTCCTTCTGGTAGATGGCGACCGCCGGGCGGTGCCGGTCGATCTCCCGGAAGGACTCGGTGACGAGCGCCTCGATCGTCTCCCTGGGGCCGAGCCCGGCGGCGAGGACAGCGTCGTACCCGGCCCACAGCTCGCCGAGGAACGCCGAGAGGATCTCGTCGACCATCGACTCCTTGGAGTCGAAGTGGTAATAGAGGCTGCCCGCGAGCATCCCGGCCGCGTCGGCGATCTGCCGCACGGTGGTCGCGTTGTACCCCTGGGCGGCGAACACCTCCGCCGCTGTGGCGAGCAGTTCGCTGCGGCGCTCGGGGGACGCGCTCATCGTGGGTCTCTTGCTGCTTTTCGGCACATTGCCATTCTCGCCTCACGGGTGCCGGCAGCTGACCGGGACGATCTCCCCGGTCATGTACGAGGAGTAGCCGCTCGCCAGGAAGACAATGACATTGGCCACCTCCCACGGCTCCGCGTACCGGCCGAAGGCCTCGCGGGCGGTGAGCTCGGCCAGCACCTCGGGCGTGGTGACCTTCACCAGGTGCGGGTGCATGGCCAGACTCGGCGCGACGGCGTTCACCCGCACCCCGTACGCGGCGGCCTCGACGGCGGCGCAGCGGGTGAGCGCCATGACCCCGGCCTTGGCGGCGGCGTAGTGCGCCTGCCCGGCCTGGGCACGCCAGCCGAGGACCGACGCGTTGTTGACGATGACTCCGCCATGGGCCGCTTTCATCCGGCGCAGCGCGGCCCGGGTGCAGCGGAAGGTGCCGCCCAGGGTCACGTCGAGGACCGTGTCCCACTGCTCGTCGGTCATGTCGGTGAGTTCGGCGGTGCCGCCGAGGCCGGCGTTGTTGACCAGGATGTCGAGACGCCCGTGCCGTTCCTGGGCAAGGTCGAGGAGCGCGCCGACGTCGGTTTCCTCGGTGACGTCGCAGGGGCGTCCGGCGACCCGGTCCGGGCCGAATTCGGCGGCGAGCCGGGTTTCGGCCTCCTTGAGCCTGCGGGTATGGGCGTCGCCGATGACGACCCGGGCACCCTCCTCCAGGAGCCGCCGCGCGGTCGCACCGCCGATGCCGGCACCGGCGGCGGCGGTGACGACGGCGGTGCGTCCGGCCAGCAGTCCGTGTCCGGGGACGTACTCCGGCTTGTCCGGCCTGTCCACAGGCTGCTCCCCGGGATCTCGACGGCTGACGACCCGCACGTTAACCTACCAAACACTTGTTAGGGAAGGGAGTCGCGCATGGACGAGCCGGATCAGCCAGACGGGCCGGGCAGGCCGGAGGAACCGGTTCGCTACGAGCCGCAGGGCCCCGTCGCCGTCATCACCATGAACCGGCCCGAATACCGCAACGCCCAGAACTCCGCCATGACCTATGCCCTGGACCGGGCCTTCTACCGAGCGGCCGAGGACAACGACATCAAGGTGATCGTGCTGGCCGGAGCGGGCCCGCACTTCTCGGCCGGGCACGACATCGGCACCCCGGAACGCGACGCGCATCTGCCGTTCGAGCGAAGGGCCGGGCTGTGGTGGGACCACAGCGACAGAAGCGGCGCGGAGAGCCGCTTCGCCCGCGAGTCCGAGGTCTACCTGGGGATGTGCCGGCGCTGGCGTGAACTGCCCAAGCCGGTGATCGCCAGTGTGCAGGGCGCCTGCGTGGCCGGCGGACTGATGCTCGCCTGGGTCTGCGACCTCATCGTCGCCTCCGATGACGCCTTCTTCGCCGACCCCGTGGTGCGCATGGGCATCCCCGGCGTGGAGTACTTCGCCCACCCCTGGGTGATGCCGCCGCGGGTCGCCAAGGAGTTCCTCTACACCGGGGACCGGATGACAGCGCAGCGCGCTTACGAGATCGGCATGGCCAACCGGATCGTGCCGCGCGCCACCCTCGCCCAGGAGACCATGGCGCTGGCACTGCGGATCGCCGAGATGCCCCGTATGGGACTGGCCCTGACCAAGCGGGCCGTCAACCAGGCCGAGGACCTCATGGGGCTGCACGCCGGGCTCGATTCCGTATTCGGGCTCCACCATCTGGCCCACGCGCACAACGCCGAGACCGCCGCCGACTCGCTCGGCGGCATGGACATCGCCGCCATGAGAGAGGCGGGCCGCTGATGGATCTGCGCTTCTCCCCCGAGGACGACGCCTTCCGGGAACAGGCCCGGGCCTGGCTCACCACTCATGTGCCCGCGGCCGGTCTGCCGTCGCTGGAGACGGCGGAGGGCTTCGCGGCCCACCGCGCCTGGGAACGGGAGCTGGCAGCGGACCGCTGGTCGGTGGTCTCCTGGCCCGAGGAGTACGGCGGCCGGGGCGCGACCACCTTGCGGTGGCTCGTCTTCGAGGAGGAGTACTACGCCGCCGGAGCGCCCGGCCGCGTCAGCCAGAACGGCATCAACCTGCTCGCCCCCACCCTCTTCGAGCACGGCACACCCGAACAGCTCGCCCGGGTCCTGCCGCCGATGGCGCGCGGCGAGGTGATCTGGGCGCAGGCCTGGTCGGAGCCGGAAGCGGGCTCCGACCTCGCCTCGCTCCGCTCCACCGCGAGCCGCGCCGAGGGCGGCTGGCTGCTCAACGGCCAGAAGACCTGGTCGTCGCGGGCAGCCTTCGCCGACCGCGCCTTCGGGCTCTTCCGCAGCGATCCCGGCCGCCCCGGCACGTCGAAGCCGCACCACGGACTGACGTATCTGATGTTCCCGCTGAGCGCCGAGGCGCTGACGGTACGGCCCATCGGGCGGCTCGACGGCAAGCCCGCCTTCGCCGAGATCTTCCTCGACGATGTCTTCGTACCCGACGAGGACGTCATCGGCGAGCCCGGGAACGGCTGGCGCGTCGCCATGAGCACCGCCGGCAACGAACGTGGTCTGGCCCTGCGGAGCCCCGGCCGCTTCACCGCCGCCGCCAACCGGCTCACCTCGCTGTGGCGCGAGCACGCCGACCCGGCCGACACGGCACTGCGCGACCGGGTGGCCGACGCGGTGACCGGCGCCCGCGCCTATCAGCTGTCGGCCTACGCCCAGGCCTCCCGGACCGACCGGGGCGGGCCGGCCGGGGCCGAGGCCAGCCTCAACAAGGTCTTCTGGTCCGAGCTGGACATCGCCCTCCACGAGACCGCGCTGGACCTGCTCGGTCCGCTGGGCGAACTGTCCGACGGGGAGTGGGCGCAGGGGTATCTCTTCTCCCTCGCCGGGCCGGTGTACGCCGGTACGAACGAGATCCAGCGGGACATCATCGCCGAGCGGCTGCTCGGCCTCCCCAAGGGGCGCCGGTGACGCGGAACCTCCCTCAGGGCGGACCGTGCGCCCCGGCTCCCGGAGAGGGGACAGCTTCATGAAGTTCGTGCTGAACGAGGAGCAGTCGGAGTTCGCCCGAACCCTCGACCGGATGCTCGCCTCGGCGGATACGCCTGCCGCCGTGCGGGCCTGGTCAGCGGGCGATCCCGTTCCCGGCCGCGTGCTGTGGGCCCGGCTGGCCGAGGCCGGGGTCCTCGCCATCGCCGTACCGCAGGAGTACGAGGGTCTGGGGCCTCTCCCCGTCGAAACCGCCGCCGCGTTCACCGAACTCGGCCGCCACGCCGTGCCGGGGCCGCTCGCCGAGACGGTGGCTGCCGCCGCGCTCCTCGACCGGCTCGGCGACCCGCCGCTCGCCAAACGGTGGCTGCCCGGCATCGCCTCCGGCGAGTGCTGCCTGTCCCTGTCCTTGCCGGCTTCGGGCCCGTACGCCGTGGACGGCGACTGCGCCCACGCCGTGCTGTTCACCGACGGCGACCGCCTCCTGCTCGCCGAGGGGCTCGGGCCCGTCCAGCCCTCCTTCGACCCCGCCCGCCGCCTCGCCCGGCCGCTCGGCGGCACCCTCCTCGCCACCGGCCCCGCTGTGCGCCACGCCGCGGCGCACGCCGGCCGTTGGGCCACGCTCGCGACCGCAGCCCAGGCCCTCGGCACCGGCCTCGCGCTCCTGGAGCGCACAGTGGCGTACACGAAGCAGCGCGCCCAGTTCGGTGTCCCCGTCGGTTCCTTCCAGGCCGTCAAACACCGGCTGGCCGACACTCTCATCGCCCTGGAATTCGCCGGGCCGCTGCTCTACGGTGCCGCACTGACCCTGTCCGGGCCCGACATCGCCGCCGCGAAGGCCGCCTGTGGCGAGGCCGCGTACGCCGCCGCACGGACCGCGCTGCAGCTGCACGGAGCGATCGGCTACACCGCCGAGTACGACCTGTCGCTCTGGATACTCAAGGCCCGCGCCCTGCGCAACGCGTGGGGCACGCCGTCCGAGTGCCGCGCCCAGGTCCTGGAGGGGCGGCCGGTCACGCCCGGTAGCGTCTGAACTCCGGCACCGCCGCCGCCAGCACCAGGGTCACCACGACCACCAGCAGGCCGCCCGCCGTGACAGCGGTCCGGGTGCCGAGGGCGGAGCCGGTCACGCCGTGGAGAAGGTCGGCGAAACGCGGTCCCCCCGCCACGACGACGGTGAAGACGCCCTGCATACGGCCGCGCATCTCGTCCGTGGCGACAGACTGCAGGATGGCGCTGCGGAAAACCATGGAGACCATGTCGGCCACGCCCGCCAGCGCCAGGAAGCCCGTGGCCCACCACAGACTCGCGCTGAGCCCGAATCCGGTGATGGCCGCCCCCCAGCCCACGACCGCGACGGTGACCATGAGGCCGTGCCGCCGGGCCCGGGAGAAGGTCCCGGAGAGCAGACCGCCGGCCACCGCGCCGATGGGAATGGCCGCGAAGAGCAGGCCGAGCGCGAAGCCCTCGCCCCAGGGGGCGTAGGTGGTGTGCGCGAGCTGCGGGAACAGTGCCCGGGGCATGCCGAACACCATGGCGACGATGTCGGCGAGGAAGGAGAGCAGCAGGATCCGGTGGGCTGTGATGTAGCGGAAGCCGGCGGCCACCTCACGCCACCCGGCCCGCCGGGTGGCCAGGCCGGTCAGGGGCGGCAGCGGGGGAAGCTTCCAGACGGCCCATATGGTGACGCAGAGGGCCACGGAATCGATCAGATATAGCGCGGGCAGCCCGATGACCGGTATGAACGCGCCGGCCAGCAGCGGGCCGACGATCTGCCCGGTCTGCATGACGGTGGAGCCCAACGCGTTCGCGGCGGGGAGCTCGGCGGCGGGGACGAGGCGGGCGATGGAGGCGCTGCGGGCGGGGAAGTTCATGCCGGCCATCGCTTGCTGGAGGGCGAGCAGGACCATGAGCAGGACCACCGACTGCGCGCCCGCGAAGGCCTGCGCCCAGAAGAGCAGCGAGGTAACGGCGATGCCGATGTTGGTGGTGAGCATCAGCTTGCGCCGGTCCACGCTGTCCGCGACCGCGCCGCCCCACAGGGCGAAGACCACCAGTGGGATCAGGCCCGCGACGCTGGCGTAGCCGACCCAGGCCGAGGAGCCGGTGATGTCGTAGACCTGCTTGGGAACGGCCACCGCGGTGAGCTGGCTGCCGACCGAAGTGATCGTGGTCGAGGACCACAACCGGCGGTAGGCCGGGTGCCGCAGCGGTGTGGTGTCCATCAGCCACTGGCGCCAGCCGGCGCGCGTGGGTATGGCGGGGTCGTCCTCCGCGGGGGCGGCGTCGTCGGCGGTGCTCTTCGCGGTATCCACTGCCAGCTTTGCTTCCTCGTACATCTTTCAAGTGACTCCGCAGAGGGTACCCCCGCTCCGCGCCTCTCCCGTTGACGGCGCCGGACGGGGGCGCCTAGCGTCGCAGGCACGCCACCTGACGTAGCCGCCACCAATTCGGGGAGTGCCCATGTCCGTGCGTACCCGGCCGCCGTTCCGCGCCGACCATGTCGGCAGTCTGCTCCGTCCGCAGCGCCTGCTGCGCGCTCGCGAGGAGCAGGCGAAGGGGACGGTCACCGACGAGCAGCTGCGGGCCGTCGAGGACGAGGCGGTGCGCGAAGTGGTACGGATGCAGGAGGAGACCGGGCTGCGGGCGGCGACGGACGGCGAATTCCGGCGCGCCTCGTGGCATATGGACTTCATCTACCGGCTGGGCGGCGTCCGGCCGACGGACGAGAAACTCGCCGTGCACTTCTACAACGAGGGAGGCGAGCTCGACTTCTCCTCCGCGGCGCTTCGTGTCCATGACCGGATATCGCTGCGCGAGACCATCTTCGCCGACGCCTTCCGCTTCCTGCGGGACTCCGTGACCACAGCGGTGCCCAAGCTCACCATCCCCTCGCCGAGCATGGTCCATTACCGCGGGGGCCGGGCCGCGATCGACCCGGACGTCTACCCCGGCCTCGGGCCCTTCTGGGACGACCTGAGCGCCGCCTACGCCGAGGAGCTGCGGCGGCTGGCCGACCTCGGCTGCACATACCTCCAGTTCGACGACACGAGCCTCGCCTATCTCAACGATCCCCGGCAGCGGGAACTCGTCGCCGGGCAGGGCGGCGACCCCGAGCACCAGCACGAGCGGTACATCCGCCAGATCAACGCGGCCCTGGCCGGCCGCCCGGACGGCATGACTGTCACCACTCATATGTGCCGGGGCAACTTCCGGTCGTCGTGGGCGGCCGAGGGCGGATACGACTTCGTCGCGGAGGCCCTGTTCACCCAGCTGGAGGTCGACGGCTTCTTCCTGGAGTACGACGACGACCGTTCCGGCGGGTTCGAACCGCTGCGCTTCGTGCCGCCGGGCAAAACCGTGGTCCTGGGCCTGGTCACGACGAAGCGGGGCACGCTGGAGGACAAGGACGCCCTCAAGCGCCGGATCGAGGAGGCCAGCCGCTATGTCGACATCGACCAGCTCTGCCTCTCGCCGCAGTGCGGCTTCTCCTCGACCTCGGAGGGCAACGCCCTGACGTACGAGGAGCAGGCCGCGAAGCTGCGGCTGATCGTGGAGACCGCCGAAGAGGTGTGGGGCGGTATCTGATGAGGCGCCGCGTGGCAGCCGCCCTCAGTAGTGGCCGATCGCCTGCCACACACTGACGGCGAGGGCGCATAAGGCGGTGAGGGCGGCCACGCCCGGCAGGGGCCAGCGGCCACGCTCGATCCCGCTCACCCGGGTCTCGAGGTCTTCGAGATCCTTCTCGGTCTGCTCGCCGCGGTGCAGCAGCAGGGCGAGCCGGCCGTCCATACGGGTGAGACCCACGTCGAGGCTGCGGCGCAGCTCAGTCAGGTCCGCGTTGGCTGTCACGTGCTGGTGCTCCGTCATGTCCTGCTCCGGGCTTTTCTCTTGTGGATGGGGCTCCAGTCAAGTACTTCTGGCATGTGCGCGGGAGCGTGTGCGCCACCTGGAGTTGGGCGAGCGGATCGCAACCCGTGTGAATACGGGGGGACTACGCTGCCCTTGTCCTACTCAGGGGGTCCGCCATGGAACCCAACATCCTGCTCGACGCGCTGCTCGCGGAGGCCGGCCTCTCCCACTCCGGGCTGGCCGCCCGGGTCAACGCCGCCGGCCGTTCCCGCGGCCTGGTGCTCGGCTACGACCGTACCGCGGTCACCCGGTGGATCAGCGGACAGCGGCCACGGGGCCGGGTGCCCGATCTGATCTGCGAGGTCCTCGGCAGCGCGGTCCGGCGGCCGCTCACGCTCGGCGACATCGGGATGCGCGCTCCCGGCACCGTGCCACCGGCCGGCACACCGCTGTCCGGCTTCGTCGACACCGCCACCGCCCTGTGGCGCTCGGACCTCAAGCGCCGCCCCGGGGTCCGCAAGGCCGCCCCTCTCACCGGCACCGACGCCGTGATCCCGGTGTGGGAGTGGGAGAACCCGCCCGAGGACACCGATGTCTCACGACGTGGCCGCGACCAGGTGGGGATGGCCGACGTGGCGATGCTGCGGGCCGCCCGCGCGCATTTCGAGGGGCTCTACCGCAGCGCGGGCGGGGTCGCGACCCGCGAGCGGATCATCCGTTTCCTGAACGCCGAGGCCGCGCCCCTGCTGCGCGGCCACTACGGCGACGCGGTCGGCCGCCATCTGCACCGGGCGGTCGGCGGCCTGGTGGGGATCGCCGGCATCTGCGCCTATGACGCGGACGCGTACGGTCTGGCCCAGCGCTACTTCCACCAGGCTCTGCGGCTGGCGAAGGCCTCGGGCGACCGGCGGCTGGGCGCCTGCGTGGTCGGCATGCTCGTCTACCAGTCGCTGTGGCTGGGCGACTTCCGGGCGGCGGTGGCCTTCGCCGAGGCCGCGCTGCGTACGGCCGGCTCCCACGTCACCCCGGCGCTCGCCGCCGACCTGTACGCGATGCAGGCGAAGACCTACGGACATCTCGGCGATCCGGCCGGCGTCATGCGCTGCGCCCGGCTGGCCGAGGCGGCGGAGGGACGCATCCGCGCGGAGGAGGAGCCGGCCGAGACCGGCTACGTCCAGCCGGGGCTGGTCGACGTACAGCTGGCGGAGGCGTTTCTCAGCCTGGGCCAGCTGCGGTCCGCCCACGAGTACGCCGACCACGCCGCAGGCCTGCCCACCCACCCGCGCGGGCGGGTGCACCGGCTGGCCGTGCTGGTCCATGTCGAGCTCCGCCGCGGCCAGGCCGAGCACGCCTCGTCGCTCGCGGCGGCGATCGTCGAGGACGGCGAGGACATCGCCGCCGCCGCCGCCCGCGAGATGTTCGAGGAGACCGGCTGGCGACCCGGCCCCCTCCGCCATCTGCTCACCCTCGAACCCTCCAACGGGCTCACCGACGCCACCCACCACATCTACTGGGCCGAGCGGGCCGATTACGACGGTCCCCCGGTCGACGACTTCGAGTCCGACCGGCGCGAATGGGTGCCGCT
This sequence comes from Actinacidiphila oryziradicis, assembly GCF_005047355.1. Taxonomy (GTDB): domain Bacteria; phylum Actinomycetota; class Actinomycetes; order Streptomycetales; family Streptomycetaceae; genus Actinacidiphila; species Actinacidiphila oryziradicis. The sequence continues at coordinate 66,182 of NZ_SUMC01000024.1, read as the reverse complement.
CAAATCCGTCCCGGACATGGTCGCCCGCGGTGACGTCCCGGCCGCCAACATGGCGGCGGCGCTGCTTCTGCTGCACAACGTCCGGCTGGGCTAGGCCCGGGCAGAGTCCGGCACAGGGCCGCGGCGGAACCTAGCGGTCCTGCCAGTCCTCGTACCGGATCCGGGAGATCTCCAGTACTTCGCCGATCGTGCCCCACTCGTCCTTTCCGAGGCGGGACAGCGGCCGGAGCTTGCGTACGTCGGGAAGCCCGTCGGCCATTACGGCCTCGGAGACCGCGGCGTACACCACCCGTCCGAAAACGACAGTGGAGTCACCGAGCCGTACCGTGCTGTGCAGCTCGCACTCCAGCACGACCGGTGACGCCGCCACTCTCGGCGGCTTCACCAGCCGGCTCGGCTCGCGGGCGATACCGACCGCGTCGAATTCGCTCACACCGGGCGGGAAGTCGGTGGCGGTCGCGTTGATGTGCTCGAAGAGATGCTCCGGCGCCAGGTTGACAACGAATTCACCGGTGTCCTCGATATTGCGCAGCGAGTCCTTCCGCCCGACGGAGGTGAACTGGACAACGGGCGGACTGACGCACGCGACCGTGAAAAAGCTGTGCGGGGCAAGGTTTGCCTGAAACCGATCTGCCGAGACCGTGGACACCCACGCGATCGGCCGTGGCACCACGACCGACGTCAGCAGACGGTAGAAATCATTGCGGCTCATGTTTTCGGGATCGAAGTCGACACGCATGGGGTCCAGTATCCCCGCAGGTGGGCGCGGACCCCGGCAACACTCTGCTGCGTCACCAAGCCGGAGGGCGGCCCGGCCAGGCCTGGCACCCCGGCGCTACAGGAGCACCGTGTCCAGGTACACGACGCTGCCCTGCGTCCCCGCGCCCGTGAAGTTTCCCCGCTGGTCTGGACAGCCTGATACTGGGACGGATGGGTCCCGGAGGAAGCAGTTCAGGTAGCTGAGTGGCAAGAGCAACATGATCAAGCGGTACACGCCGACGCCGGCGGCTTCCACAGAACGCGGCTGTGCACGGCAGCGTACGGTTCCGGGTCAAAAGTGACCCTGCATACGGGAGGCGGATTCCTGCGACCGCGGTTGGGGCGGACAGCGACTGGCCAACTCTCACCCTGAACCCCCGGCCCGGTGACCCGCAGCGCGAGGCACGACTAGCAAGCGCTTGCCGTGCTGGAACCCAACACCGGACGAGCCCTGACGGACCGACCGCGCCACCGGGTCGACGGCATACCCGCGCTCGCCAACCACGCACCCCCGCTATTAAGTTGCCCTAGGCAAGCAATTAACCTATGCTTGCTGGGGCCAAGCAAGTTTCAGAGGGGACAGGCGATCAACGCGAGAACAACCCATGACCGCGGGAGCGGACCCCGTACCTCCGCCGGCACTGGCCCCGGCACGCTGACCGCAGTGGAGGCCGCCCCCAGTCTGGGAGCCGAAATGGTACGGCTCATGCGGCTGGCCTCTGCCTGGAAACAGCATGCCAAGTACGAATCCGGCGGCGCGGACCGCCTACTGCTGGCCCGGCTGGTGATGGACGGTCCGCGGCGGGCCACCGATCTGGCCTCGGACACACTCCTCGATCTTTCGACGGTCAGCCGTCGGACCAGGTCCCTGGTGAACCGCGGCCTGATCGAACGCCGGCCGGACCCGGAAGACGGGCGTGGCGCACTGCTGACCGCCACCGAAGCCGGGTGCGCCGCCCTTGAGCAGTACCGACATGAGCGGGACTCCGAAGTCGCGGCCATTCTTCAGGGATGGACGCCCGAGGACCGCTTCCAGCTCGTCCGGCTGTTGACACATCTCAATGACGACTTGCTGGAACATCACAACGCGCGACAGTGCCCAGGAGGTCGCTCAGGGGTGTCGGCGGAGGACAGGGAGATATAGCACGATGAGCCACGCAGCCCCCGCGCAGAGCGCGGGGTCCACACCGATAACCTCGCCGGGCGGCCTCAGCCACCGGCAGATCCTGACCATCCTTAGCGGCCTGTTGCTGGGCATGTTCCTGGCCGCGCTCGACCAGACCATCGTCAGTACATCCATCCGGACCATCGCGGACGATCTGCACGGCCTCAGCCAGCAGGCCTGGGCCACCACCGCGTATTTGATCACCTCCACGATCTCGACACCGCTGTACGGCAAGCTGTCCGACCTCCATGGCCGCAAGCCCTACTTCCTGGGCGCGATCAGCGTCTTCATCGTCGGCTCCACGCTGTGCACCTTCTCGACCTCGATGGCCGAGCTGGCCTGGTTCCGGGCCTTCCAGGGCATCGGCGCCGGCGGTCTGATGTCACTCGCGCTGGCGATCATCGGTGACATCGTCTCGCCCCGCGAACGCGCCCGCTACCAGGGCTACATGCTCGCGACATTCGGCGTCGCCAGTGTGGGCGGCCCGCTGATCGGCGGTTTCCTCGCGGGCACGAACAGCATCCTGGGCATCGTCGGCTGGCGCTGGGTCTTCCTGGTCAATGTCCCCATCGGCATCATCGCGCTGTTCGTCGTCGCCAAGGTGCTCAACATCCCGCACACCCGCCGCGTGTCCCGCATCGACTGGTGGGGTGCGCTCACTCTCATCATCGGTGTGGTGCCGCTGCTGCTCGTCGCCGAGCAGGGCCGTGGCTGGGGCTGGGGCTCTACGCGTTCCCTCACCTGCTACGCGGTCGGCGGGGTCGGCATCATCGTCTGGATCTTCGTCGAGCGCCTGATGGGCGACGCCGCACTGATCCCGATGCGCCTGTTCCGCATCCCGGTCTTCAGCCTGACCAGCCTGGCCGGGGTACTGATCGGTATGGGCATGTTCGGCGGCATGCTGGTGATCCCGCAGTACCTGCAGATCGTCAAGGGCGCCAGTGCCACCAAGTCGGGCCTGGAGATGCTGCCATTGATGGCTGGCATGATCATCGCCTCGATCACCTCCGGTCAGGTCACCTCCAAGACCGGCCGGTACAAGATCTTCCCGATCGTCGGCAGCGCCCTGATGGTCACCGCGATGGTGCTGTTCTACCTCAGGGTCCAGTGGGACACGCCGCTGTGGCAGACGATGATCTACATGGCCGTCTTCGGCCTGGGCCTGGGCGGCTGTATGCAGACGCTGGTCCTGGCGGTGCAGAACGCGGTGCCGCTCAAGGACATGGGTGTGGCGACCTCCTCGTCCACCTTCTTCCGGCAGATGGGCGGCACCGCCGGTACGGCGATCTTCCTCTCGGTGCTCTTCAGCACAGTCACCGGCAAGATCGCCTCCGCATTCGCGTCGGCCGCGTCCACCGCGAGTTTCAGGGCCGCGCTGAAGGATCCGGCAGTCCTGGCGGACCCGGCGAACAAGCCGGTGCTGACCATGCTGAAGCACTCGGGCGGATCCAGCAGCACTTCCTCCAGCGTCCTCAGCGACTCCTCCTTCATCCAGAAGCTGGATCCGCGCCTGGCCGAACCCTTCAAAGCGGGCTTCGCGAACGCCATGCACACGGTCTTCCTGCTCGCCGCGATCGTGATGGTCCTCGCCTTCCTGGTGATCCTGTTCATCAAGGAGGTGCCGCTGCGGAAGATCTCCGCGCTGGAGGCGCGCGCCGCCGAGGCGGCAGAGCCCGCGTCTCAGCCCGAGCCCGAGCCCGAACTGGAGCGGGAACCGGTCAGCGTGGGCGCCGAAGCCACGCGGCCGCAACCGGTGGCGATGTTTGCCTCATCGGGCGGCGATAGCGTCCCGATGGCCGGCTCAGTTGCCGTCCACGGCCACGTGCGGGGCTCCGACGGCGCTCCGGTGGCAGCCGCCACGCTCACGCTGATCTCCCTCACCGGACAGCAGCTCGGCCGGGCCGCCGCCCAGGCCGACGGCAGCTACACCCTCCCCGTACCGGGCTCCGGTACGTACGTCCTGATCGCGGCCTCCGACGGCTGCCAGCCGCAGGCGTCCACCGTCACAGTCGGCGGGGAGCCGGTGGCGTACGACGTGTTGCTGTCGGTGAGCAGTGGGCTCACCGGCGTCGTGACCAGCGCGCTGGACGACCTGCCCGTCGAGGGCGCGATGGTCGTGGTCACCGATGTCCGGGGCGAGGTACTGGCTACCGGCAAGACGGACCCGGGCGGTGGCTTCACCTTCGCCGAGCTGCCGGCGGGCGACTTCACGGTCGCGGTCAACGCCACCGGTTGCCGGCCTACCGCCCGGCTTGTCCAGGTCGGCGGTGCCGGAATCACCCGGCTGGAGATCACTCTGCAGGCGGGGGCCCAACTGCAGGGCACCGTCCGGGCCGGCGCCGACCACCGCCCGCTCTCCGATGCCCGGCTCACCCTGCTCGACGCGGCCGGGAATGTCGTCAGCACCGCCACCACCGGCTCGGACGGCGCGTACGCGTTCACCGACCTCGACGCGGGCGCGTACTCGCTCATCGCCAGCGGTTACCCCCCGGTGGCCACGGCCCTCACGCTCGAGGGCAGCGGGGCCAAGGGCTTCGACGTGGAGCTGAGCCACCCCGAGGGGTGACATTCCGGTGAAAGGCCGGCCCGTACGTGCAGCACAGACGTACGGGCCGGCCTTTCGGGCATTCCGCCGACCGGCCGCCGGGGCCGCGTTTCTGAGAATGTTCTGGTAGCCGGGAGCCGGTTCCGGGCCCTGCGCCGCCGTAGCCCTGGGCATGTCCCATGGCTCCTTGGCCGATCTCCCAGGAAACGCACAGGACCTCTCCGGGACCGGTCAACCACCAGGGCCAGGCTTTCCCGGTAACGGTGGCACGGTCTTCACCCCATGCGCCTCCGGAACCGAATGGAGTCTCCTGGCATGTCTACGACCGAAGTCGGCGCCCGCGCGTCCGACGAGCCGCTGCGAAACGCGCTGGAGGGGGCGGTAGCGGCGGTCGCGGCGATTGCCACCATGGCGGCGGCCTCCGGTCTCGCCCTGTATCTGCTGCATGCCGGCTCCATCGGCTCGCTGGGCTCCCTGACCATGACGGTGATGGCCATGGCCGTCGGCGGCTCGGTTGCCGCCGGGCCCCGGCCTGGCGGCCCGGGCACGCCGGCCGCCTCGGCCGTCCGCTGCTCCGGCTGTACGGCCGGGACCTGGGTTCCCCCGGGAGCCGGCCGTCAGCCGGCGGGGGCCGGCTCCGCCACGGTATGCCCGTCCGGCGCCGCCGCGACACGTGCCACGGGACGGCCGTTCGGCAGGAATCCCGCGAGTACTACGGCGGCGGCAGCCGCGCCGCAGCCAATGATCATGGCGGTGCGGAAACCGGCCCGGGACGGAAGAGAGTAGGTGCCGAACGCGGTGGTCATGTGTGCCAGGACGACGCCCACCACCGCAGCGGAGATCGAGGTGCCCATGGACCGCATGAGGCTGTTGAGGCCGTTGGCGGAGGCGGTCTCGGACTGCGGGACCGCTGACATGATGAGCGCGGGCATGGCGCCGTAGGCGAGGCCGATCCCCCCGCCGATCAGGGTCGCGACGACGATGAGCTGCCAAACCGCGTCCATGAAGACCACGCTCAGGCCGTATCCGGCGGCGACCACGGCGGAGCCGAGCATCAGCGAGAACTTGGGCCCCCAATTCGCTGTGATCCATGCGGAGAGCGGTGACACGACCATCATCACCAGGCCGCCCGGGGCGAGGCACAGACCCGCCACCAGCATTGTCTGCCCGAGACCGTATCCGGTGGCTTTCGGCATCTGCAGCAGCTGCGGCAGTACGAGAGACATCGCGTACATAGCGAAACCGACCACGACGGAGGCGAGGTTGGTCAGCAGCACTTGACGGCGCGCGGTGGTACGCAGATCCACCAGCGGCCGCTTGCTCCGCAGCTCCCACCGCCCCCACACCAGGAAGATGAGGACCGCGGCGCTGAACAGTCCGTCGGTCCGGCCGCTGGTCCAGCCCCAGTCGGCGCCCTTGGAGATCGCCAGCAGCAGGCAGACCAGTCCGGCCGACAGCCCGATGCCGCCCACCAGATCGAACCGGCCGCCGCTGCGGACCCGGGACTCCGGTACGAATGCCAGCACCAGGGCGAACACCACGGCGCCCAGGGCCGCCGACACCCAGAACAGCACATGCCAGTCGGCGTGCTGCGCGAGCAACGCCGCGCCGGGCAGACCCAGGGCACCGCCCACTCCAAGAGACGAACTCATCAGCGCCACGGACGAGCCGATCTTGTCGGGCGGCAGTTCGTCGCGCATGATGCTGATGCCCAGCGGGATGACGCCGACGCCGCAGCCCTGCAGCGTCCGTCCGACGACCATCGGCGCCAGTGAGCCGCTGAGCGCGCACACGATCGAGCCGGCCACCAGCACGCACACGCTGAGCAGCAGCATCCGCCGCTTGCCGAACATGTCTCCGAGCCGCCCGACCACCGGAGTGGCGACGGCTCCGGCGAGCAGCGTGGCGGTGATCGCCCAGGAGGCGTCGGACGCCGTTGCGTGCAGCAGCGTCGGAAGCTGGGAGATGAGCGGCACCACCAGGGTGTTCATCACCGACACGACGATGCCGCCGAAGGCCAGCACGGCTACGACGGCGCCGGGACGCGCCGGGTGAGCGCGTCCGGCGTCCTCGGTGGGAGAGGTGACTGCGGGCACAGGAGTGCCTCCGTTTCCATTCTCATGGCCGCGTCACGCCGCGTCAGTGTGCACCTGCGAGTGACGGGCTCCCAGCCTGTGTGCGGTAAGTCTGGCACAATTATCGTACGTCGTACACTAAATAGTGGCCGCGCAATCTGGCAGGCTGGTGCCCTCGCCTGCGGGGGGGAAGGGAAGGGGTGCGTCGGATGGCGCAGACAGCCAGCGGAACGGCCCGGCGGGGCAGGGGACGGCCGCCGCGTTTCTCGCACGAGCAGATCATCGTGGCCGCCGTCCGTCTCCTGGAGCGTGAACCCGGCACCGAGCTGACCATCAAGCGCGTGGCCGAGGCTGTCGGCTCCGCCCCGATGGCTCTCTACCGGTACTTCCCGGACCGCGACACCCTGCTCCAAGCCGTGGCCGACCGGGTCATAGCCGACATGGAGCCGAGCAATCCCACCGGTGACACCTGGCAGGAGCAGGTGCGCTGCTGGATGCGCAGAGCCCGGGAGCGGCTACGGCCCTACTCCCAGCTCCTGCCCTACATGGCCGCGACACAACAGCCCGTGGGACTGCGGGCGCTGGCCAAGCTGGCCGCGATTCTCCGCCCGCTGGGACTCAGCGAGGACAACCTAGCCCTCGCCGTCATCCTGATCGGCTCGACCACCATCGGTTATGCGTCGTACGAGACGAACCGGAGCCCCGCAGAGCAGGTGGTGGCCACGATGCAGCAAGCGCTGGCGCTCCGCCCCGAGGAGGAGAGGCAGGCCGCCGAACCGCTGCTGCCGCGACTGCCGGCCGCTTACGCCCGCCTCTACGACGTGGTCCTCGACCAGACCATCGCCTCGATCGAGGCCCTGGCGGCCACCTCCTGACCGCGCTGTCGGTTGAGCTGACGGGACACGCAGCGGAGCGAAGTACGGCGTGCGGGGAGGCGGTGCACGAGGTGGAAGGCCCACGACCTGGGCGAGGAGCGGTGCGATTTGCTCACCGAGGATGCCGGAGGGCGGTAGCGAGGTCGTCGAGGTGCTTCGAGACCGGACCGAGGGTGAGCAGGCCACTGCCCGCCCCGGCCAGCTCCGCCGCTGCGGGGGCGAGTTCGGTCTGGGCGCGCTCCATCGTCTCCCGGTCGCCGACGGCGATCGCCGCGCGCGCGGCTAGGCACCACAGGGCCTCGAACAGCAGGTCGCGGGGTGGGTCCGGGAGCCGGCGCAGCGCCGCCGTGACCTCACCTCGGCGTTCCTGGGCCAGCAGCACCAGCGGGCGGGCCCATGGTTCGTAGGGCCCCCAACCGGTCCGTTCGTCGGCTTGGGCGGGCCGGGCGCGCCGCAGGCGCAGGCACAGCAGGGCGAGCGGCAGCAGCCCGCATTCCAGTCCGGGCATGCCGGCGCCGTTCAGTCGCGCGGCGGCGTCCTGGTAGGCCGCCTCCGCCTCGGCCGCCGGTGTCCGCGTGGTGGCCGCGAGCCGCAGCGCCCCATACCACTGGGTGAACACGCCTACCAGCGGCAGCTCGTGGCGCTCGGCCAGACGGTCTGCGGCGGACGCGTGCCCGTCGGCTCCGGGGAAGTCCGCGAGCGCGCTGCGGGCCTGGAGCCGGATGAGGTGTCCGAGCACCTCGTAGGTGGCCAGGCCGTTCCGGGCGGACAGGGCGATCAGCTCGGCGCCGATCGCGTCCCGGCGTGCGGCCAGACCCGCACGGTGAAAGGTCTGCATGAACACGCCATTGAGGGCGAACGCCAGCAGCGCGGGGTCGTCCAGGCGGCGGGCGGTCTGCTCTGCCTGCCCGGCGGCCTGGGGCCCACGCGCTGAGCCGGTGCCGCGTGACTCCAGGGCGATCGTGGCCAGCAGGCGGGCCCGCGCGGCCGGGTGCGCACCCGGCGGGAGGGCGGCCAGGGTACGCTCGGCCGCCGCCACGACACGCGCGGCCTGCTGTGGGTCGTCGACACGGGTCCAGATCGCCGGGACGTCGTAGGCGCCGATCACGCGGGCGGTCAGTTCCGCGTCGCCGAGCTCTTCCGCTGCCGTGATGGCCGCCACGCGGTGCTGGCGGGCGGCCTGAAGGCCGCCGCCTCCGGTCACCGCGAGATTGCGCAGCAGGCCTACCGTCGACTCCAGTCGGGCCCGGGCGCCGGATGCCACGGTGCGGTCATAGGCGGCGGCCGCCTGCGCCCACACCCGCCCCGCCGGGCCGCTCGGCCCCAATTCGGGGTCGAGGTGGCAGGCGTGGTCGAGGATGTCCGCCTCCAGGCGGCGCAGTCCCGGACCCGGATCCGCCCCCAGCTGCTCGATGAGTAGCGTTCGTGCCCGGCGCAGCACCGCGAGCGCGTCGCCCTGGCGGCCGGTGCGGTACAGCGCGAGGGCCAGCAGTCGCCAGGCGTCCTCGCGCCAAGGGTGCTCGGCCACATGCGCGTCCAGATCCGGCACCGCCTCGGCGGCAAGCCCCAGGCCCAGCCGGGCCTCTGCCTGGCGCTCGACGGCGTGCAGCCGCAGCTCGCCCAGGCGGGAGCGCTCCGCACGGGCCCACGACTCCTCGGTGAACCCGGCGTAGGCGGGACCGCGCCACCGTCCCAGCGCCTCCTCCAGCCGGGCGAGTGCCTGCTGGGGTGGCAGCGCCGCGGCGGCGGCCACTGCCTGCTCGAAACGCCAGGCGTCCACCGCGCCCCGCTCGGCGTGCAGCGCGTATCCCGGGCCCTCGGTGACCAGCAGCCGGGCCGGAGTACGAGGCGGGCGCTGCGGTTCCAGCGCGCGGCGCAGCGCGGCCACGAAGGTGCGCACCGCGCCCACCGCGCCCGGGGGCGGATCCGCCCACAGGTCCTCGACCAGGCGGGTGACCGGGACGACGTGGCGGCGGGCGACGATCAGCCGGGCCAGCACCGCGCGGTGCCGCGGCCCCTTCAACGCGATCGCGCCACCGGCACCGTCCCAGGCCACCACCGGCCCCAGCACCCCGAACCCGACCTGCACCCTTGACCAGCCTTTCCGGGGGCATCGCCCCTGGTCACCGTAGCGCGCTCACTCGATGCTCATCCGCGCCCGGCAGGCTTCAACGCATCCGGTCACCCTGGTCACCTACGGAGAAGGACAAAACCATGGCGCCTGCCATCGCCGGCTTCACCTACGAGCGCATCCCCGTCGCCGACGGCGTTTCCCTGAACGCGGCCGTCTGCGGCTCGGGCAGTCCCATCGTGCTGTTGCACGGCTTCCCGCAGACCCACCTGATGTGGCGGCATGTCGCCGCCGACCTCGCGGCCGACCACACCGTGATCTGCCCCGACCTGCGCGGCTACGGCGCCAGCGACAAACCCGCCGAGACCGACGGCACGGCCTACGCCAAGCGCACCATGGCCGCCGACATCGTCGCCCTGGCCCGCACGCTGGGGCACGAGCGCTTCGCGCTGGCCGGGCACGACCGCGGCGCCCTGGTCGCCTTCCGCGCCGGGCTCGACCACCCCGGGACGATCACTCATCTGGCCTGCCTCGACGTGCTCCCCACGGTGGACATGTGGGAGGTGATGCGCGGGGTCACCGCCGTCGTAGGCTTCCACCTCTACCTGATGGCCCAGCCCCCGGGCCTCCCCGAGCAGATGATCGCCGCCGGCCCGGACACCTTCTTCGGCCACTTCCTCGACATCTGGACCAATGATCCGCAGGCGATCAGCGCCGACGTCCGCGCCGCCTACCTGGACGCCTGCCGCGACGCGGTGCCCTCGATCGTGGCCGACTACCGCGCCTCCGCCGGCATCGACATCGACCACGACCAGGCCGACCGGGACGCCGGCAACCGGCTGCGGATGCCGGTCACCGTGCTCCAGCAGGACTGGGGCGCCGCCCTCGGCTTCGACGCGGCAGCCCTGTGGAGCGCCTGGGCACCGGATCTGCGGCACACCTCCGTCGCCTGCGGCCACTTCATGGCCGAAGAAGCTCCCGCCGACATCGCCAAGGCACTTCGAGACCTCCTCGCCCGCTGAACGACCGAGGCCGGGAGCGGCGCCGGGCAGGGCAGCGCCGGCCATGGGAGAACACCGAGTGAGGCGGGACCCGCGGCATCGCTGCGCCGCATGATCGCCGCCCCCGGCCGATACGACGACTGGACGTGGTGCAACGCTCTCCAGATGGCCATGCCGCCCTCCGCCCGGCTCGGCGTGCTGCGCGGCTCGGCGTGCTGCGCGGCGAATCCGCCTTCGCGGACACCATGTACGGCCTTTACACCCACACCAAGAGTCGCGCGGACGGCTTCTGGAAGGTCGACACGGCCGGGCAGTACCGGCCCATCGTCGCCAGCGCCTGGAACGGCCTGGTGACAACAGCCGTCCACCCGGACGGTTCCCTCGGCTACGCGCAGGGCGTCGGCGACCGGCCCGAATCAAGCCAGCCGGGTGACCTACGCCGGCCGGCCGCTTCCGGCCGTGCGAGCTCGTACATCACTGGTCCAGGCTGGTGATCACGTCGGCCAGGCGGCGCAGTTGACGGGCCAGCTGAATGCGCTCGTCGGACGAGAACTGCGCCAGGCCCCGGGCCTGGCGTTCCCGAAGCCGGGTGCGTACGGCCGTGAGCTGGTCGGCGCCGTCTTCGGTAAGGCGGACCAGGACCTGACGCTCGTCCGTGGTCGAGCGTCGGCGGGTCACGCTGCCCTTGGTTTCGAGTTGCTGGAGCATGCGGGTGGCGGTGGGGACGCTGACGTCCGCGGCGGCGGCCAGCCGTCCGACCGGGAGTTCCACCTCCGCCATCAGCGGGTCCAGCAGGGCCAGCTGAGCCAGGGACAGACCGGGGCCGGCCTGTCCGGCGGAGGCACGGGCGCGGCGCATCGCGTAGAACAGGGCGTCCGCGGCCTGAGCCAGCTCATCCACCCCGACTCCCGGGACAACCGTAATGTCCGATTTATTATTCTTACCCGAAGTGCTCTTGCTTCTCTCTCGCATGACCGTTAGCTTACTAAATAAAGTCGTTAGCAAGCTAACTTATAGGAAGGAAAGCAATGAACTTTCCTGCACGCATCGACGTCCACCAGCACATCGTTCCCCCGGTCTGGGCGCAGGTCCTGGAGGCCCACGGGATGGACTCCGGCGGCTGGGCCATCCCGGCCTGGAGCGCGGGCGACGCGATCACGATGATGGACCAGCAGGGCATAGCCACCGGCGTCCTCTCGGTCACCGCGCCCGGCGTCCACCTCGGCGACGACGCCGAGGCCCGCACCCTGGCCCGCGCCGTCAACGAGTACGGAGCCGAGATGGCCAAGGACCACCCCGACCGGATCGGCTCCTTCGCCAGCGTCCCGCTGCCGGACGTCGACGGCGCCCTGGAGGAAGCCACCTACGCACTGGACACCCTCGGCGCCGACGGTGTCGTGCTGATGTCCAACGCCCACGGCCGCTACCTGGGCGACGCGGACTTCGAGCCGCTGTGGGCCGAACTCGACCGGCGCCACACGGTCGTATTCATCCACCCCGCCCAGCCCCCGATGCCACTGCTGCCCGGCACGCCGGCGCCCCTGGCCGACTACGTTTTCGACACCACCCGCACCGCCCTGAACATGGTCCTCAACGGCGTCATGAGCCGATACCTGAACCTGAAGGTCATCCTCTCCCACGGCGGCGGGTTCCTCCCCTACGCCGCCTACCGGTTCTCCGGCCTGACCCCCGCCGTCATCGACCCGAACCGCACCGCCGAGGACGTCATCGGCGACCTGAAGCGGTTCTACTTCGACACCGCGCTGTCTGCCAGCCCGAGCGCCCTGCCCGCCCTGCTCGCCTTCGCCGAACCCGGCCACGTCCTCTACGGCAGCGACTGGCCCTTCGCCCCCCAGGATGTGGGCACCTACTACAACCACTTCCTGGAGACATACCCCGGTTTCGCCCCCGGCCAGGCCGAAGCGATCAACCGCGGCAGCGCCGAAGCCCTCTTCCCGCGCCTCGCCCGCTGACCCGGCCAAGAGCCGCGGACGCGTGAACGACCGTGCCGGCCTGAAATGGTCCGTCCGGTCGGCGACCCGACGCAGAACGAGATCCCGATCGACGCTCACGCGTGGCCGGGCGAGCGCGGCCTCATCCGGTCCGTACCGCTCGCAGGGTTTCCAGGCGGTATTGCAGCTGCTCCAGAGCTCGGGACTGTTTTCCGGGGACCTTACGTCGCAACTCCAGCAGATCGGCCGCGAGGCTGACGGCCCTCGTCCGGTCAGTAATCTTCACCCAGCAGTGGTGGGCGCGGTCGACCGGGCCGATGACCGCTTCGTCGTCCGGAGTGTGGCCGCTGGTGAGCCGTACGGTGGCGGTGGTCATCCACAGCTCGCAGGCATGCGCGGTGTCACCCGCGAGCATGGCCAGGTCGGCGCGGACTTCACCCAGTGAATCGCTTCGGGCGATGCGGGGCCTGCGGTCCGCGAGGCGGCCTGTTCCCATGCCGCGGCGATGGTGGCGGCCTCGCTGTGGCGCCCGGCCCGGACGGCTTCCCGTATCGCCGAGTACGGGTCGGGGCGGGGTGTCACCAGGACCGAGCGTCGTGCCCGCGCCAGGGTCAGCGCCCCGCTCAGCCCCGCGGCACCACCCCGATGACCACGACGTCATAGCGCCGCTCCTCGTCCGTGGAAGCGGTGGTTGCTGCCTGCTGGGTTTGTGTCGTCCTGTCGATTGCCTCCGTTCATCCGCGATCGTCAGCCCGTGTCCAACGACTTGACAAACTTTCTTGCCGGGACAGCAAATAGAGGGATGGCAGACGACGACATTCCCGGCGTGCTGACCGCTGTGGGCCCGCGGCTGCGGGCGCTGCGGCGCGACCGCGGCGCCACCCTGGCCGAGCTGAGTGAAACGACCGGCATCTCGCTCAGCACCCTCTCGCGGCTGGAGTCCGGGAAACGCAAACCGACCCTGGAACTCCTGCTTCCGCTGGCCAAGGCCCACGGAGTGCAACTGGACGAACTGGTCGGCGCGCCGGCCACCGGCGACCCCCGTATCCACTCGCGCCCCTTCACCCGGCACGGCCAGACCTTCGTGCCACTGACCCGTCACCTTGGCGGACTGCACGCCTATAAGCAGATCATCCCCGCCGGACAACGGGCGGCCGGGCGGCCCGAGCAGGCAACGCACGAGGGTTACGACTGGCTGTACGTCCTGTCCGGCCGGCTGCGCCTCGCCCTGGGCGAGCACGACCTTGTCCTCACCGCCGGCGAGGCCGCCGAATTCGACACGCGCATCCCCCACGGCTTCGCCAACGCCGGAGAACAGCCGGTCGAGTTCATCACCCTGTTCGGAGCGCAGGGCGAGCGGATGCACGTACGGGCCCGTCCCACCGGCGCATGATCCGCGCCGCTCCGCCCGGCCCCGGCGCCCGCCGGATCGCCCCTCAGGGGGCGGCCTGGAAGGCTCGGCCGGCCTCGGTGGCAACCGGGCCGCTGCGGAAGAGGCCGCTGCTCGGCCCGGAGTCCGCGGCGGGCAGCCCGAACCACGCGTACCGCCGCAGATACGGCAGCCCCGCGAGCATACGGGTGGAGGCCTGACGAACGCGGCCTGCTGCTGCGCTGTCGGGAACCGTGTGCCCTGGGAGAAGTCGATCAGGGCATATTCGGTGAGCCAGATCGGCTTGTGGTAGCGCTCGCACACTGCCTGCAGATAAGACTTGAGCTGGCCGACCGCGGCGGATGTGGTGAAGTCCCCGCCGTACCAGTGCAGGGCGATGAAGTCCACGCGGTAGCCGCGGGCTTTCGCACCCGACATGAAGCGGTCCAGCCAGCCCCCGGGGGTGTCACCGCCGTAAGCGACCGCGGGGCTGCCGAGGACGCGGCCCGCGCCCATCAGCTTGGGCCACAGCGAAAGCGCCTGATCGACGGTCATGTTGGACTGGGCGGCCATGTCGGGTTCTGCGGTAATGATCGCGGTTGCGGACCTGCCGTACGGTGATCGCCACCAGCCAGGACCGGAAGGCGTCCGGATCACGCAGGTCGGACAGGCCCCGCACCACTCGCAACAACGTCTCCTGGACAACATCGTCGACATCGCTGTGGGCGCCCAGCGCACGGCCGACGATGTTGTAGACGAGCGGCAGCGAGTCGGCTACCAGCTCCTCCAACGCCCCCTGGTCGCCGTCGCGGGCGGCGACCACCATCTCGGTATCGGTACCGCTCCTACCGTTTCCGCGCATGCTCCACTCTCCGGGTGTCATCTGCCTCTGTTATCGGAGACCGGCGAGGCGGGACCGGACAACGGAAATTCCTGGCGCACGTCCCGGCATTTTCTGTTGTCGGCCCGCTTCCCGCCGGTCTCCGGTAACAGGGGCCAAGCCGATGACAAGGACGAGGACAGGTACCGCGATGGGACGAAGGCGCAACCGTACACAGCGGGCCCGAAGATCACGGGTCGGGCTCTTGGTGACGGTGATCACCGTAGCGGTGACCGTGTTCTGGTTCGAGTCGTCCGGCCACTCCCCCGGCTCCGGGCACGACCGGCAGGTCAGTACCGCCGCCGACCGCGCCGCGGCCACCGTGCCCGTCCCCGACGCGACGGCGTCGCCGTCCGCGTCGGCGAGCCCCGGCCGCTCCGGCGCGCCAAGCCGGCCCGGCGCTTCCAAGGCCGCGCGGCCCACCGCCACCACCCGCTCCACCGCCACCCACCGGCCTGGCGGGACCGCGACGAAGGCCACCGGCGGCGGCGCGGCCGGCACCCGTACCTTCTCCTTCGCCAACCGCCTCGGCCGGACCGTCTGGCTGGCCGCCACCAAGGGCGACAAGCACCCGCTCACCACGACCGGATGGGTCCTCCGGCCAGGAGGGAGCGTCTCCGTCGCCGTACCGGAGGGATGGGGAGGGCGTTTCTGGGGCCGCACCGGCTGCGTCTTCAACGCCGCTGGACGGGGGCACTGCGAGACCGGTGACTGTGCGGGCCGATTCCAGTGCGGCCAGTACGGCGTGATCCCCGCGACGCTCGCCGAGTTCAACCTCAACTCCTGGCAGAACCTCGACTTCTACGACGTCAGCATGGTCGACGGCTCCAACGTCCCGATGTGGATCAACATCGCGGCCGGCCGGACCAAGGACCCGATCTGCGCCTCCGGCTGCTCCTCCGCGGGCTGCACCCGACCCGTGCCGTGCCCCGCCGAACTGCGCGTACGCACAGGCGGCCGCACGGTCGGCTGCGAGTCGCCCTGCGGGGTATTCGGCACCGACCAGTACTCCTGCCGTGCGCAGTGGGCCCCCCGCGATCAGTACCTGCCGGAGAAGTGGCCCGTGAACTACGCGGCGACCTTCAAGAAGGCCCAGCCGTTCGCGTACTCATACGTCGATGACGACGCCACCAGCACCTTCACCTGCGCCGGAGAGTGCGGCTACCGCATTGCCTTCGGAAACCCCCCGTGACCGATGTGCCGGCACTACCCCCGCTTCAGCAGAGGCCGGTACTCGCCAGGGAGCTGGGCGATCACGTCGTCGTACTCCTTCGCCGATGGCTTGCTGCAGCACCGCGAAGACGGCCCGCAGGTCCCTGAGCGCCTCCTGTCGGGTGATACCCGCGGGGTCGCGCCGGCGGCCCGCCCTTGCCGCGACGCCGGCCAGGCGGCTGATGTGGATGAGCTGTGCGTGCCGGCCAAGGACCCTCGACCAGCACGTCCGAAACGGGTCAAGGGCGACGTATGGTAGCGAGTAGATGCGATCGCTGCGCTCAAGCCGGAGGCCGCCATGGCGGACCCGAAGGGCTTTCTCAAGATCCCCCGCCGCACCTGGCCCCGCCGTCCGGTAGAGGAGCGGGTGAAGGACTGGAACGAGGTCTACCAGGGCCAGGGACTGCTGCCGATCATCAGCGAGCAGGCGGAGCGCTGCATGGACTGCGGCATCCCGTTCTGCCACGACAGCTGTCCGCTGGGAAATCTGATCCCCGAGTGGAATGACCTGGTCTCCCGCGACGACTGGGCGGCCGCGAGCGACAGGCTGCACGCGACGAACAACTTCCCGGAATTCACCGGACGACTGTGTCCAGCTCCCTGCGAGACCGCGTGCGTCCTGGCGATCAACGCGGACCCGGTGACGATCAAGAACGTCGAGGCCGCGATCGCCGACGACGCGTGGGAACACGGCTATGCGCCGCCGCTGCCCCCCGAGCGACTGTCCGAAAAACGGGTCGCCGTCATCGGCTCCGGTCCCGCCGGGCTGGCCTGCGCGCAGCAGCTGACCCGGGCCGGGCACACGGTGACGGTGTACGAGCGGTCCGACCGGATCGGCGGGCTGCTGCGCTACGGGATACCCGAGTTCAAGATGGAGAAGCGCCATCTCGACCGCCGTATCGAGCAGATGAGGGCGGAGGGCACGAAGTTCCGTACGGGTGTGGCGGTGGGCACCGGGCTTGACGCCGCCGCGCTGGTGCGGGGCCACGACGCGGTGGTGGTGGCCGTCGGCGCCACCGCTTGGCGCGAACTTCCGGTACCGGGGCGGGAGTTGCACGGCATACATCAGGCCATGGAATACCTCCCGATGGCCAACCGGGTGTGCGAGGGCGACTTCGCGGAGCCGCCTGTCACCGCGGAGGGCAAGGACGTGGTGATCGTCGGCGGCGGGGACACCGCCGCGGACTGCCTGGGCACCGTACTGCGGCAGCGCGCGGCTTCGGTCGTGCAGTTGGACATCAATCCGCAGCCGGGCTCGGAGCGGAGGCAGGACGAGCCGTGGCCGGTGTATCCGAAGGTCTACCGGGTCTCGCCGGCCCACGAGGAGGCCGGTGCGCTGGCTCGCCTCAGCAGTGCGGACCGGGCCGGGCGCGGCGTGCCGCTGCCCGGGCCGGAAGGCGACGTGCGGATGTTCTCGGCGTCCACTCTGAGCTTTCGCGGGGACGCCGACGGGCATGTGCGCTGGCTGCGGCTGGCCGGTGTCGGACCGTCCGGGCGCAGGCCCCGGCCCGGGGCGGAGCGGCTGATCCCGGCGCAACTGGTGCTGCTCGCCCTGGGGTTCGAGGGACCGGAGCGGGACAACGGTCTGGTCGACCGGCTCGGACTGCGGCTCGATGCCCGCGGCACCATCGCCCGCGACGCGGAGTTCGCCACCCGCGACGGAATCTTCGTGGCGGGCGACGCGGGCCGCGGCCAGTCGCTCATCGTCTGGGCAATCGCGGAGGGCCGCTCCGCGGCAGCGGCCGTGGACCGTTATCTCATGGGTGCGACGGCCCTTCCCGCCCCGATCGCACCGACGGACCGCGCGCTCGTGGTGTGACCTTCAGGACCGCCGCTCGCCACCGACGTCACCGGTGCCCCGGGCGGGCACCGGCCGGGCCGTCACCGCACCGGCTGGAACGACGACAGGAAGACCGCGAGGGCGCTCTGGTTGGCCTCGGTGTACCACTCCGACTCGGGCACGCTCCACTTGATGGCATACCCGTGCGTCGAGTCGACCACAAAGCCCCGGTCGAGCGAGCGGTATCGGATCCCCTTGAAGTCGAACGTCCACTCCCAGTCGGCCGCCTGCCAACCGCGGTACTCCGCGACGCGGATGTCACCGATCCGCTGGTAGCCCGGGATGGTGTCCATCACCCTCGCCTCCAGCTGCTGCCACGCTACGACCGGATCCGTGCCGGGGTCCTTGGTCACATCGACAAGCAGCCTGCGCGGATCGCCGGTGCCGGCGAATGTGGAGCCGGTGGAGAAGCCGTTGTCCCCGATCCGCTTCCAGCCGTCCGGGATGGCGATGGAGAAGCCCATCGGGTCGCTGTCCAAGACGAATCCCGAGGGCACCGAGCTGCTGCTGTCGGCGGACGCCGACTGCGACGACGACAGCGACACGGACTGGGACGACGACGGGCTCGGGAGCCCCGAGTGCGAGGAGCCGCCGGCCGGCGTGGCCGGCAGGGGGAAGCTGGTGGGGAACGCGGTAGCCGGGCCGGACGCGGACGGGCCCGCGTTGTCCCCGGTCAGCTGGAGTACGGCGACCAGGGCCCCGAACACCGTGAGCACCGCGACCGCTCCCAGGGTGACGGCCTTCGGCCGCTGGCGCACCCGGTACCGCAATCCACGCAGGAATCCTGTGCCGCCCGCCAGCCAGCCGCGGCGTACGACCTTGCCGGAACGGGATCGCGCGGCGGAGACGGATTCCCCCGAGTCCGCCGTCCCGACCGCGGACTCGGTGACCACCCGGTCCAGCGCACGGCGGGCCACCGTCTCGTCCGCCCGCTCCACCGGGTCCTTGCGCAGCAGCGCGTTGATGGCGAGCTCCAGCGGTCCTGCGTGCAGTGGCGCCCGTACCGGTTCCCGGGCCACAGCGGCGAGCGTGGCGTCCAGCGAGCCGTGGTCGCGATACGGAGGGCGCCCCTCGACCATGGCGTACAGCACAGCGCCCAGCGACCACAGGTCCGAGGCGGGCCCGGGCCGGTCACCGCGGGCCCGCTCCGGGGAGGCGAAGCATGCCGACCCGGCCGGCATGCGGGTGGCGGACGACAGGACGCCGTCGGCGACGGTCAGGCCGAAGCCGGAGAGCGCGATCCGGCCGTCACCGCGGACGAGCACGTGCGACGGCCGCACATCGCCGTGTGTGATGCCCTCGCGGTGCGCGGCACCGAGGACATCAAGCAGTTCCAGGCCGATCCGCGCCGCGTGGCCCGAGTCCAGCGGGCCGCGCTCGCTGAGCAGTTCGTCCAGCCGACGCGCCTCGACAAGCTCGGTTACCATCCACAGCCGCTTCTCCTCCTCGGCTATGTCGATGACGGTGACGACCCTGTCGGGGCACACCAGGGCCATCACCTCGGCCTCCCGGAGCATCCTGGCGACCAGCCGCCGTTTGGTCCGTTCATCCAGCTCGCCGTCGAACCTCAGTTCGTTCACGGCCACCGGGCGGCCGAGCTCCACGTCCTCGGCCCGCCAGGCCGATCCGTTGGCGCCCTCTCCGATCAGATCGATCAGCCGGTACCGTCCGGCGAGGAACTGCCATGTAGTGCCTTGTGTAGTGACCATGGTCATCCCTCATCGCATGCCGGAGCATTCCCACTGACGGCCTGTACGGCCCGGGCGCCCCTGTCTACTCAATCCGGCGCACATTTCTTGGAGTTTGTCGCTCTGCGACCCAGGATTGACCCTTCCCGTACAGTGCGTCAGGCTGTCAGACTCACCAGGTGCCCGACTTCGACTTGTTGGTGATCGGATCAGGACCGGGCGGCCAGAGAGCCGCCGTCGCCGCAGCCAAACTCGGCCGGCGGGTCGCCGTCGCCGACCGCCCCGACATGATCGGCGGGGTGTGCATCAATACCGGCACCATTCCCTCCAAGACCCTTCGCGAGGCAGTGCTCTACCTGACCGGGCTCACCCAGCGCGACCTCTACGGGCAGAGCTACCGGCTCAAGGAAGAGATCACCGTTGCCGACCTGACGGCCCGCACGCAACATGTGGTGAGCCGCGAGGTCGATGTCATCCGGAGCCAGCTGACCCGTAACCACATCGCGCTGCTCGCCGGTACCGGCCGGTTCACGGACGACCACACCGTCGCCGTACGGGATGTGACCGGCCAGGACCGACTGGTGACCGCGGAGCACATAGTGATCGCCACCGGCACACGTCCGGCGCGGCCGGCCAGCGTCGAGTTCGACGACCGGACCATCGTGGACTCCGACAGTGTCCTCAACCTGGAGACCGTGCCACGCTCCATGGTGATCGTGGGGGCCGGGGTGATCGGCATCGAGTACGCCTCGATGTTCGCCGCCCTCGGCAGCAAGGTGACGGTCGTCGAACAGCGCGACGCGATGCTCGACTTCTGCGACCTGGAGATCGTCGAGGCGCTCAAGTATCACTTGCGGGAGCTGGCGGTGACCTTCCGCTTCGGCGAGACGGTGGCCGCGGTCGAGCGCCACCCGCGGGGCACCCTCACCGTGCTGGAGAGCGGGAAGCGGATCCCCGCCGACACCGTGATGTACTCCGCCGGACGGCAGGGGCTCACCGACGAGCTCGATCTGGACAAGGCCGGGCTCTCCGCCGACCGGCGCGGGCGGATAGCGGTCGACGAGCACTACCGCACCACTGTGCCGCACATCTATGCCGTGGGCGATGTCATCGGCTTCCCGGCGCTGGCCGCGACCTCGATGGAGCAGGGGCGGGCAGCCGCGTACCACGCGTGTGGTGAGGCGGTGAATCCGATGGGCCATATGCAGCCCATCGGCATCTACACCATCCCGGAGACCAGTTTCATCGGCCGGACCGAGGACCAGCTGACCGAGGAGCGGGTGCCCTTCGAAGTCGGCATCTCCCGCTACCGCGAGCTGGCCCGCGGCCAGATCATCGGCGATTCCCACGGCATGCTGAAGCTCCTGGTCTCCACGGAGGACCGGCGGCTGCTCGGCGTCCATGTCTTCGGCACCGGCGCCACCGAGCTGATCCACATCGGGCAGGCCGTGATGGGCTGCGGCGGCACCGTGGACTATCTGGTCGACGCGGTGTTCAACTATCCGACTCTCGCCGAGTCCTACAAGGTCGCCGCCCTGGACGCGACCAACAAGCTCCGCCAAATCGGCAACCTCTCAGGCTGACCCCGGCGCACCTCAGCGGCACAGGGGTATGAACTCCGTCATATCGATGCCGCCGCGGCGCCGCCCCCGGCCGCCGGCGAACGGGGTTCTGTGGTCATGACCGGGACAGGCCGCACACAAGTGCGGTCCGGGTCCGATCAGTACGACTCCACGGCCTCCGCAATACGCTCCGGTGACGGCGCGCCCCAGGGCAGCCGCAGAGTGAACACGGTGCGCCCCGGCTCGCTGGCCGCCTCCACCCGCCCATTGTGGGCGGCGACGACCGAGGAGACGACGGCCAGCCCCAGACCCGTACCGCCGGCGGCCCGGGAGCGTGAGGCGTCACCGCGGGCGAACCGCTCGAAGACCCTGGACAGCAGTTCGGGGGAGATACCCGGGCCGTCGTCGGTGACCTGGACCAGTATCCCGTCCTCCTGGGGCCGGACCGCGGCTGTGACCGTGGTCCCGGCCGGGGTATGGGTACGGGCGTTGGCCAGCAGATTGGCCACGACCTGATGGAGCCTGGCCTGATCGCCGGTGACCAGTACCGGCTCGTTGGGCACTTCGAGCCGCCAGTGGTGGTCCGGGGCGGCGGTGTGGACGTCGCGCACTGCTTCCGCGACCAGCGGCGAGAGATCCACCTCGCCCCGCTCCAGTGGCCGGTTGTCATCCAGCCGGGCAAGCAGCAGCAGGTCGTCGACGAGCGAACTCAGCCGGGCGGCCCCGGCTTCGACCTGTGCCAGCGCCAATGCGGTCTGCGGGCCGACGACTTCGGTGCCGCGCCGGGTCAATTGGGCGTAACCGGTGATGGCGGCCAGCGGCGTACGCAGTTCGTGGCTGGCGTCGGCGAGGAACCGGCGCATTCTCTGCTCGCTGGCGTGGCGCGCCTCCAGCGCGCCTTCCACGTGGCCGAGCAGCCGGTTCAGCGCGGCCGCGACACGGCCCACTTCGGTGTTGGCATCGGCGTCGGACGCCGGTACCCGCTCCAGCGCTGACACCTCGCCGCTGTGCAGCGGCCGGCCGGAGATCCGCAGAGCGGTGGCCGATATCTGCCGCAGGGGCCGCAGATTGCGCCCGACGACGACCGCCGAGGCCAGGCCTGCCAGGGCCAGTCCGCCCGCCGCGACCACCAGCTCGACCACCACCAGCCGGGTGACGATACTGTCCACCGCCGCGAGCGGCACCCCCGTGGTCACCACCGCCCCGTCTGCGGATCCGGCGCGCACCGCCTTGACCCGGTAGACGCCCAGCCCCGGCAGCCGCACAGTGTAGTGCCCGCCGTCCGCCCGCACCGCGGCCAGCACCGCCTGCTGCGCGGCCGTGGGCTGCTCCGCCTCCCCGGTCGCGCTGACCATCTCGGCGGTCGTCACGCTGCCGCCGTCCACCGCGACGCCCACGGTGCCGCCCGGTACCCCGAACGCGCTGAGGTACGACAGCTCCGCCGATTTGCCCACGGTCCGGGTCACGGTGCCGGCCGAGCGGTCGGCGACGGCGTCGAGCCGGTCGTCCAGGCTCTGCCGCAGGAACGAGCGCATGGCCAACGCTGTGATCAGCGCGATCACCGCGCAGACCACCGCCAGCAGCGCCGTGGTGGAGACGGTCAGCCGGGTACGGAGCGTCCAGTGCCGCCCGCTCATCGCGAGGAGTCCTGGGTCGTGATCGTGGTGGCGGCGGGGGCGAAATGGGAAGAACTCGGGGTCATGTCCCGACGCTGCCTGAGAATTCTGTGAAAAGACTGGCAACCGGCTGCGCGAGGACTTCCGTTGTCCTGTGAATTCCCCATGAAATTGCCGGAGGACCGGCTCCGGGCGGCGGCCCGGGGCCGGTCCACGTCCGGTTCAGCCCGCGGTCACGGCCCTCAACGACTGCTTGAGCGAGCCCATCGTGGCAAGCACGGCCGTTGGCTCATAGCCGCAGTGCGCCATGCAGTTGTCGCAGCGCGGGTCCTTGCCCCGGCCGTACTTGTCCCAGTCGGTGGTCTCCAGCAGCTCCTTGTAGGTCGCCGCGTACCCGTCCGCCATCAGGTAGCAGGGCTTCTGCCAGCCGAAGAGCGAATACGAGGGGATCGCCCAGGGTGTGCACTCGAAGTCGGTGCGCCCCTCCAGGAAGTCCAGGTACAGCTCGGAGTGGTTGAGCCGCCACTTGCGCCGCCGCCCCTCCGAGAAGGCTTCCTTGAACAGCTGCCGGGTCTGTTCGACCCCGAGGAACCGGTCCTGGTCGGGGGCCTTCTCATAGGCGTAGCCCGGGGAGATCTCCATCCGGTCGACCTTGAGGTCGTTGTTGAGGTAGTCCAGAACCTCGACGACGTCCTGCGGACTGTCGTTGTTGAAGAAGGTGGAGTTGGTGTAGACGGCAAAGCCGGCCGCTTTGGCCTGCCGTATCGCCTCGACCGCCTGGTCGAAGACGCCTTCCTTGCTCACCGACTCGTCGTGCCGCTCGCGCAGACCGTCGATGTGCACCATCCAGGCGAAATTGCGGTGCGGGGAGAATTTGTGGAGGTGCTTCGGAAGCAACACCGCGTTGGTGCACAGCACCACGAACTTGCCGCGGGACAGCAACTCGCGGGCCATGACGTGGATCTCCGGGTGCATCAGCGGTTCGCCGCCGGCCAGCGAGACCATCGGGGCGCCGCACTCCTCCACGGCGCCGATCACCTGGGCGACCGGCATGCGCTTCTTCAGCACTCCGGCGGGGTGCTGGATCTTGCCGCAGCCGTTGCACGCGAGGTTGCAGGCGAAGAGCGGTTCCACCTCGACGATGAGCGGGAACTTTTCTCGCCGGAGCAGCTTCTGCTTGACCAGGTAGCTGCCCATCTTGACGGTGAGGTTGAGCGGGAGTGCCATGATCCGTGTCTCCGTCCGCCGAGTACACCGAGCTTTGGAATATCACCCGTAACCACCATACAGTCTGTATGAGACAGGATGTAGGTATGACTAGTCCCCGTGCCACCGGAAACCCCGGGAGCCGCCGCTCCGAGCATGTCGCCGACACCCGCAAGTCCCTGGTGGCGGCGGCCAGAACGCTCTTCGCCGAGCGCGGCTACGCGGCCACCGGGACCGAGGACATCGTGGCGGCCGCCCGGGTCACCCGGGGTGCGCTGTACCACCACTTCCGCGATAAAGCGGATCTGTTCCGGGCCGTGATGGGCGAGTGCGCCCAGGAGATGGCCGAGCGGCTGGTCGAGCAGGAAACCCGCCGGGCCGAACAGCATCCGGGCGATGCGTGGCAGCTGCTGCGGACCGGATTCCAGTCGTTCCTCGATGCTTGCAATGATCCCGACTTCCAGCGGATCGTGCTCGTCGAGGGCCCGGCCGTGCTCGGGCACAGTGCCTGGGACACGCTGGTGGAGCAGCACGGCTATCTGCTGCTGGCCGAGGCACTCACCGAGGCGATCCAGGAAGGCCGGATCGAGGAGCTTCCGGTGCCGCCCCTGACCCGTATGCTCGCGTCGCTGATCTCCGAGGCCAGCCTGTACATCGCCCGCGCCGAGGACCACGACCGGGCCCGCGAGGAAGCGGGGGCGGTCCTGGACCGGCTCCTCGCCGGGCTGGCGGTCGGGAGCGCCTGAGCGGTGCCGGACGGAACGGCACTACTGACGAACGGCGCTACTTGAGCAGCCGGGAAAGCCGCCGGTCGGCGAGCGGCTTGCCGCCGGTCTGGCAGGTTGGGCAGTACTGCAGCGACGACTCGCTGAAGGACACCTCGCGGATCGTGTCGCCGCAGACGGGGCACGGCTGACCGGCACGGCCGTGCACCCGCAGGCCGCTCTTCTTCTCAGCCTTCAGGGTGCCGGCCGCCTGTCCCCGGGAGCGTTCGACGGCGTCACGCAGGACGCTGCCCATCGCTTCGTACAGCACGGAGATCTCGTCGCCGGTCAGTCTCGCGGCGAGCTTGTACGGCGACATGCGTGCGGCGTGCAGCACCTCGTCGGAGTAGGCGTTGCCGATGCCGGCGATCACGCTCTGATCGCGGAGTACGCCCTTGATCTGGCGGCGTTCGTCCGCCAGCAGTCCGGCCAGGACCTCCAGTGTGAACGCCTCGTCGAACGGGTCCGGGCCGAGCCGCGCGATGCCGGGCACGTCGGACGGCTCGCGGACGCAGTACACCGCGAGCCCTTTGCGGGTGCCGGCCTCGGTCAGGTCGAACCCGGTTCTCTCCGGTCCGTCGAGCACCAGGCGCAGGGCCAGCGGTCCTCTGCCGGGGCGCGGCGGCTCGGGCGGCAGCTTCTCCTGCCACCGCAACCAGCCGGCCCTGGCGAGATGGACGACCATGTGGACGCCCGAGGTGCCGATGTCGAGGAATTTGCCGTGCCGGGTGACCGAAGTGACGGTGCGTCCCTCCAGGGCGGTCAGCGGCGGGTCGTACGTCTTGAGCACGCTCACCGCCACCGGAAGCACCCGGGCGATGGCACGGCCGGTCAGGCGCTCGGCGAGGAATCCGGCGAGGGCTTCGACTTCCGGCAGCTCCGGCATGGGCCCAGTGTGCGGCAAGTGGCCGGCCGGCGCACAAGAGGCCGCGCGAATAGGTGGGGCGGCGTTCACTCGCCCAGGGAACTGGACAGGGCACTGTCAACCGTGAATGATCTGGGACCATGGCTGACCCGCTCCCGATGCCCGCGCAGCAGGGCCGTACGGCCACCCGCCCTCTGGACCCCACCGAGGTGATACCCGGCCCACAGCCCCTCGCGACCACCGAGGGGGCAGAGGCCAGAATCATCAGCGGACAGGTCATCAACGGCCGGCACTGTCCCAGCCAGAGCCATCGCGCCCCACGCTCCGCGATCGGCACCGCCTTCCTCGCCGCCACCGGTGCCGCAGTCGGTCTGGGGCTGCTGCTCACCCACGAGTCGTCCGACGCCATCGCCGCCCGGGTCCATGAGCCGGTGAAGTCGGCGCCCGACCAGGCACCGGACCAGACGATCGACCCCGCCCTGGCCGCGGTGTCTGCCCCTGTGCCCGCCGAACAGAGCAAGGCCGCCGGCTCCGGGGCGAAAAGCACCACCGCGACGACCGGCAACGCCCGGACCATCGCTTCCCCGGCCTCCTCGTCGAGTTCCTCCAGCACTGCCGCCAGCAGTTCCTCCGGCACTGCCCGCCACGCCCGCCTCAGCGGGAACTTGGACAGCGCCGACTGGCAGGAGGCCCTGGCGCGGGCAGCCGCCGCCCAGCGCTCGGCAGAGCAGAGCTACACCGGCGGCCGGCACCGCGGCGGCGGACTGCCGCAGGGCGGCGGCGATCTGGGTCAGGGGCAGGGCTTCGGCCGTTAGCGGCCCCTGACCCCCGAGTGGCACCGCCTCCCAATGCGGTCGGACGGACGGTGGGGCACCGTGGAGAGGACATTGCGCGCCCCAGCGGGCCAAGGAGGCCACCATGACCGACCACACCTACCGGATCACCGAGATCGTCGGCTCCTCCCACGAGGGCGTGGACGCCGCCATTCGCAACGGGATCCGCCGTGCCTCCCAGACCCTCCGCAATCTCGACTGGTTCGAGGTGATCCAGGTACGCGGCCAGATCGCGGACGGCGAGATCGAGCACTACCAGGTGGGGCTGAAGGTCGGTTTCCGCCTCGAGGAACCGGACGCGGGCTGACCGCCGCACTCAGCCGGGACCGGCGACCGGACCGACGCCCGCGACGCCTGGATCCATGGCGGCGCGGCCGGCGCTCACCGAGATGAGCTGAGCACGGCGGTACGGCGGATCCACTCGGTACCGGCTGCCGCGGTGAGCATGAATTCGGCGACGTCGGCACGGCTCATCCTGGGCAGGCCCCTCATCGGCAACTTTTCCCCGCTGCGGTAGGTGCCGGTGGCCGGGCCGTGGGTGAGGGCGACGGGGTAGACCAGGGTCCAGTCCAGGGCGCTGGCACGGATCACCTCGTCGGCAACAGCCTTGTCGGCGAACAGCGACCGCATCACCGTCCCGTAGAGCGTCTTCTGCATGACGCTGCCCTGCGCGAGACTGCCGCCGACACCGAAGGCGGAGAGGAACACCGCCCGGCGCACTCCGGAGTCCTCGGCGGCTTCGGTCAGAGCCGTTGCGGCGCGGGAGGCGATGTCGGACCGGATGGACTTGCCGGAGCCGAGGGCGGAAAGCACCGCGTCGTGCCCTGGCAGGGCGGCGGCGAGGTCCACCACCGAGGTGGCGTCACCGGTGAGGACGCGGACACGGGACTTCAGGTCGTCCAGGGCGGCCGGGTTCCGGACGAAGGCGGTAACCTCGTGCCCGGCCCGTAGAGCCTGAACGAGCAGTTCGCGGCCGGTGGCTCCGGTGGCGCCCAGGACGAGCAGCTTCATGGCGGGGTTGTCCCTTCCCGGATCTTGCCTGAGTCCGAGACCTTACTTGAATGTTCACGGAAACCCTAGATGGCACCCGTCAACGATTCAAGCACCTCATCGGCGCGCCGCGACATGCGACCATCGGGCCGTCCCGGGGCGTGGGGTGGAGGCCGGTGCCAGGGACGTCAGCCTGGAGATCCACTCAGCAGCGACCTGGATCAGCGGCAGCAGCTCCCGCCCGACCTCGGTGAGGTGGTGCTGCACCTGGCCGCGGATCGCGCGCCGTCTTCGTCTCCGATCTCGACCTCTTCATCGTCAACGTCGCTCTCCCCCCTGAACGGCCACTTCCACGGCAGCACCCCCACCCGACCCGCCAATGCCAGCGGCACAGGGGCCGTAGCCGCCGGGCGCGCCCTGAACGCCGTCGCCCGCGCGCCGGGCGGCTCAGCCGATGTGGCGAATCTGGTTGCTTCAGTGGCCGCCAGTGGGTATCTGACCGGCGAGATCATCGTCCTGGACGGCGGGCGCGATCCGCGGTGAGGTAGGACGATCGTGACATCGTGAGGGAGCGCGCATGACAGTGACGGTCGACCGGCGTCTTTCCGCGCCGCGATCCCCCCGGCTGACCTCGCCCTGGATGCGCGGGGTGGCGGCCGTGGCCGCGGGCGCGCTTCCGGCGCTGGCCTTCCCGGCACCGTCACTGTGGTGGCTGGCGTATGTGGCGCTGGTGCCGTGGCTTCTGCTGGCCCGGTCGGCGGGGACGGCGCGGCGGGCGGCACTGGACGGATGGCTGGGCGGCGCCGGGTTCATGATCGCGTTGCATCACTGGCTGTGGTCGAGCCTGCATGTCTTCATCGTGCCGCTGGCACTGTTCCTCGGTGCGTTGTGGGCGCCGTGGGGGTGGCTGGTGCGGCGGCTGCTGGGCGGGGCGCCGGGCAGGGACCCGGGTGGGAGGCAGGTGGCGGCGGCGCTGGTGCTGGTGCCGTGCGGCTGGCTGATGGCCGAGCTGGCTCGCTCCTGGCAGTACCTCGGCGGTCCGTGGGGGCTGCTCGGGGCGAGCCAGTGGCAGTTCACGCCCGCGCTGCGGCTCGTGTCGGTCGGCGGGGTGTGGCTGGTCAGCCTGCTGGTGGTCGTGGTGAACACGGCCGTCGCCGTACTGATCGCGCTGCCCCGTGCCCGTAATCCGGCCTGCGCGGCGCTGGCCGTGGTGGGGCTCGGGACGTCGGCGGTCTGGCTGTGGGCACCGGTGCCGAAGCGGACCGGGACAGTACGGATCGCGGTAGTGCAGCCCGGCCTGATCGTAGGTCCGCAGGCGCGCTTCGACCGGGAGGAGCGGCTCACCCGCCAGCTGGCCGGCCAGGGCGCCGACCTGGTGGTGTGGGGCGAGAGCAGCGTCAGCTTCGACCTGACCAGCCGCCCGGACATCGCTCGGCGGCTCGCCGCTCTCTCCAGCGAGGTGGGCGCGGACGTGCTGGTCAATGTCGACGCCCGGCGCGCCGACGGGCGCGGTATCTCCAAGACCTCTGTCCTGATCGGCCCGGACGGCCCGGTCGGGGCCAGCTACGACAAGATGCGGCTGGTGCCCTTCGGCGAGTACATCCCGGCCCGCTCGCTCCTGGGCTGGGCGACCTCCGTCGGCAAGGCAGCCGGCGAGGACCGGCGGCGCGGTGACCACCAGGTCATCATGAGCACCGGGACACTGCGGCTCGGCCCCCTCGTGTGCTTCGAGTCGGCGTTCCCCGACATGAGCCGGCGCCTCGCCGACGGCGGGGCACAACTGCTGGTCGCCCAGTCCTCCACCTCCACCTTCCAGCACAGCTGGGCCCCCGCTCAGCACGCCTCGCTCGCCGCCCTACGGTCGGCCGAGACCTGGCGGCCGATGGTCCACGCCACCCTCACCGGCATCACCGCGGTCTACGACGCCCAGGGCCGGCCGGTCGGCTCCCGCCTGGGCACCTCCCGCAGCACCGCCGCGGTCTACGAGGTCCCGCTCGCCGGCGGCCACAGCCCCTACGACCGCTACGGGGACTGGGCCTGGCACCTGGCCGTCATCCTGCTTGCCGCCGGTGCGGTGTACGAAGCGTTCACCCGGACCCGCCGCGTCCAGCAGCCCTCAGGCCCGGCCCGGAGGCCGGTTCCCCGGACGCGCTCGCACAGGCCGTGTCCGGCGCGGTGGCCGGCGCGGGGCCGGTAGGCCGCCGCAATGCCTCGCCCCGGCACAGCCCCCGTTCGGATTCCGGGGTGACAGCGTCCGTCGGGAAGCGGCAGGGGGCTGTCACAACCACCGCACACCGCGGGCCAGCTGCGGGGCCCGGCCTCGAACTACGCCTGCGGCCGGGCGGCGTTGCGGCGGCCGGGCGAGCCAGGAGCAATTCCGCCGGGGTTAATGCGTCGCGGGATCCAACTTCTCCGTCCATGATGGCGCTCATGACAACGACGCAGCGCATCGATCCGCCCCTGGTGGCCGACGAACGCACCATGCTCGACACCTGGCTCGACTTCCACCGCTCCACCCTCGCCCTGAAATGCGAGGGGCTCAACGACGAGCAGCTCAGGGAGGCCTCCGTACCACCCTCGGAGCTGACCCTGCTGGGACTGGTCCGGCACATGGCCGAGGTGGAACGCAGCTGGTTCCGCAACAGGCTCGCCGCGGAAGGCGCCAAGCCGCTCTACTACACCGACCAGGACGAGGACGGGGACTTCCACAACATCGGCCTGGCCGACACCGCCGGGACCTTCGCCACCTGGCAGGCCGAGATCGAGCATGCCCGCGAACTCGTCCAGGGCCGCTCCCTGGATGACCTCGGCCAATTGCGCGACGCGTCGGTTTCGCTGCGCTGGATCTATGTGCACATGATCGAGGAGTACGCCCGGCACAACGGGCACGCCGATCTGCTCCGGGAGCGGATCGACGGCGCCACCGGGGACTGACCGACGGCTGATCCACACCTTTCCGGCGTCCGCGATCACTCCTGCGGGGCATTCCCAAGCGCTGCCGGGTGGGCCAGAGTTGGCCGGGTGCGTCGAATTGCAGCAGTGATGGTCCTGGCGGCGGCCTCGGCTGTCTCGGGGTGTATGACCGTGTCCCAGCCCGCCGGGCAGGCGGGCTCCGGGCAGTCCTCTGGGCCGGCCCTGCCCTCCTCCGTCACCCCGGTCGTACCGACGGTGTCGATCGTCCAGCAACCCGTCCATGAGGTGTTGGGCACCTTCCGCCCGGAGCCGCCAACCGCGACCGGGCCGACGGCTCCGCCGGCCGGCGCCCCGGCACGGTCGCGGCCCCGGCCCCGTACCGCCGCCCCGGTCGCTCCCCGCCCCCGTGCCCGTCTCGCCGCTCCCCCGGCCGCCGGTGCGAACGTCTGCGAGCTCGGCAAGGTGTACGGCGGCTGGGCGGGCAACAGCGACGCCGCGCGGATCTGCAGGGAGGCCTACGGCAACTGATCCGGAGCGTCCAGCCGGAGTTCCATCCGTCCGATCGCCGCGCGGACCCCGTCCGCGTACGCGTCGTCGCCGAGCACAGCGGCGGCCTCCCGGGCGCGGCCGAGACAGCTGCGCGCCATCCGGTTCTCGCCCACCTTCCAGTAGTCGGCCGCGAGATTCAGATGGAGTGACGGGAAGAAGCCGCGGGCGGCGAGCGCCGCGTGATCGGCGGCATAAAGCGCCCGCAGGTCCCAGTCCAGTTCCGCCTCGGGGTCGTCCTGCGTGTCGGCCATGAAGTGCGCGACAGTGCAGCGGTGGAGCGGGTCACCGTGCTCGCCGAGCTCCTCCCACAGCGCGGCGAAACGGTTCCTCGCTTCCTCGCGGTCTCCGGCGTGCAGCAGCATGGCCACCTGGCCGATCCGCGTCATGACCGCGTCTTCCACCACTTCTTCCACCGACGCCTCCCGCACGCTCTTGCCGTTCCGACTCTCCCGACGCTATCCGCAGGCACTGACAACGGACGTCAGGCGCCGAGACGGGCATCCGGGAAGTCGCCGGGAATCTCGCCGGGCCATGAAATCAGGCAGTTCCGAAGAATTCCGCCGTACGGGCGGAGCGCCGGCCGCCCACCACTGTGGCGTCCGGCTGCTCGCTTGCCGCAGGCTCGAAGCAGCGGCGCCCGACCGGCCGCCGGGCCGGGCCACCCGCGAGGGGGGCAGGTCATGTGCGTCGCCAGGCCGGGCGGTGACCCCTGTACACCACCCGGTCTGCTTCGCCCCCACATGGAGCGGCACCGGGTCCAACACCTCGAACCGGTGGCCGTCGACGACGGGCGGCAGGGCGCGCCGCCGGACATCCTGGACAGGGAGGAATTCCAGCCGGTTGACGCCGTCGCGCGGCCTTCTGTTCTCCTTGGCCCTGTTCGTAATGGGCGAGGATTTCCGATTCGATCCCCATGCCCGATCATCGCTTTTCCGGGCCTGCCCGGGCAACACAATTACCGGCAACACACATACGGGCAGCGCGCCTATGAGCCGGTCGGGCCGAGGTCCGGGAGACGCCAGTCGACCGGGTCGTGGCCCTGGGCCTTCACGGCCTCATCGATCTGGGTGAAGGGCCGGCTGCCGAAGAACAGCTTCGCGGAGAGCGGCGACGGGTGTGCGCCCTGCACCACCGCGTGCCGGGTCGTGTCGATCAGGGGGAGCTTCTTCTTGGCGTAGTTGCCCCACAGGACGAACACCGCCGGGTCCGTGCGTCCGGCGACGGCCCTGATCACCGCATCGGTGAACTTCTCCCAGCCCTTGCCCTTGTGGGAGTTGGCCTCACCCTCGCGCACGGTCAGCACCGCGTTGAGCAGCAGGACGCCCTGCTGGGCCCACGGCATCAGGTAGCCGTTGTCGGGCACCGGATAGCCGTACTCCTCCTTGAGCTCCTTGAAGATGTTCCGCAGCGAGGGCGGGGTCTTCACTCCGGGCCGGACAGAAAAGCACAGGCCGTGCCCCTGGCCCTCGCCGTGGTACGGGTCCTGCCCCAGGACGAGCACCTTGACCTTGTCGTACGGGGTCGCGTCCAGGGCGGCGAACACCTCGTCGCGAGGCGGGAAGATCTTGTGTTCGGTCCGCTCGGCCTCGACGAACTCGGTGAGCTGCTTGAAGTAGGGCGTCTCCAACTCCTCGCCGAGGACGGCCTGCCAGGACTCGGGCAGCATGCTGGGCACGTCAGTGACCTCCGGTACGCGATCCATTACTGGATATGAACGTACCGGGAGCCACTGACAATCGGCTCCGCCGGGCGCTCAGCCGACCCCGGCGTTGAGGAAGATGCCGCCGTCGATGACGAGGGTCTGGCCGGTGATCCAGCCCGCCTGGTCGGACAGCAGGAAGGCGGCGGCACCGGCGACGTCCTCCGGCACGCCCAGCCGCTTCAGTGGATACGCGGCCGCGGCCTCCTCCTCGCGCCCCTCGTAGAGCGCGGCGGCGAACTTGGTCTTCACCACGGCCGGGGCGATTGAGTTCGCCCGTACGCCGGGCGCCATTTCGGAGGCGAGTTGCAGGGTGAGGTTGATCATCGCGGCCTTGCTGATGCCGTAGGCGCCGATGAAGGGCGAGGCGCTGACTCCGGCGAGAGAGGCGATGTTGACGATCGCGCCGCCGTGCTCCTTCTGCCACGCCTTGTATGTCTGCTGGGCGAAGCCGAGCGCGGAGATCACATTGGTCTCGAAGACCTTGCGCGCGACACCGAGGTCGAGTTCGGCGAGCGGGCCGAAGACCGGGTTGGTGCCGGCGTTGTTGGCGAGGTAGTCGACGCGGCCGAACGCCTCCATGGTGCGTTCCACGGCTTCGGCCTGGTGGGACTCGTCGTGTGCCTTGCCGGCGACGCCGATGACCCGGTCGGAGCCGAGCTTCCCGACGGCCTCCTTGAGGGCGTCCTCGTTACGGCCGGTGATGGTGACGCGGTCGCCACGGGCGACTAGCGCCTCGGCGATACCGTAGCCGATGCCGCGGCTGGCGCCGGTGATGATGGCGACGCGGCCGCTGTCAAGCTGCTGGGACATGAGGTGGGAGCTCCGATCGCGTCAGTTGAGCGGGCCGCCGGCCACGTACAGGACCTGGCCGGAGACGAATCCGGCGTCGTCGCCGGTGAAGAAGGCGATGGCACCCGCGACATCTTCGGGCCTGCCGACCCGCTGGACCGGGATCTGTGTGGCGGCCGCGGCCTGGAACTCCTCGAAGCCCATGCCGACGCGGGCGGCGGTGGCGGCGGTCATGTCGGTGGCGATGAAGCCGGGCGCTACGGCGTTGGCGGTGACACCGAACTTACCGAGCTCAAAGGCGAGGGTCTTGGTGAAGCCCTGCATACCGGCCTTGGCCGCGGAGTAGTTCACCTGGCCGCGGTTGCCGAGGGCGGAGCTGGAGGACAGGTTGACGACCCGGCCGAACTTGGCGTCCACCATGTGCTTCTGCACGGCGCGAGTCATCAGGAAGGCGCCGCGCAGGTGCACGTTCATGACCGTGTCCCAGTCGGAAGCGCTCATCTTGAACAGCAGGTTGTCGCGGAGCACGCCCGCGTTGTTCACCAGGATGGTCGGCGCGCCGAGCTCCTCGGCGACCTTGGCGACAGCGGCCTCGACCTGCGCCTCGTCGGAGACGTCGGCGCCGACCGCGATCGCCCGGCCGCCGGCCGCGGTGATCTGCTGGACGGTGTCCTTGCAGGCACTCTCTTCGAGGTCGAGTACGGCCACGGCGCGGCCCTCGGCGGCCAGCCGGATAGCGGTGGCGGCGCCGATGCCGCGCGCAGCGCCGGTGACGATCGCGATCCGCTGCTCGGTGGTGGACATCTGATCTCCTCAGCCCTGTGGTGCGGCCGTGCGTATGAGCGACCGCTTAGTACGTCCCGCAGTCGAAACCGTAGGAGGGCGGTGACCGACTGTCAACGCAGGCGCGGCCGATGTGGCTCAGCGCACCAGTAGATCCAGCAGCCGGTCCGCCTCGGCGCCCGGATCGGCGGTCAGCCCGGTATGGACCGGGCCGGGCTGGACGATCGTGCTGCGCGGCGCGGTGAGCCAGCGGAAGCGCCGGCCAGGATCGTCGTCCGCCGCCTGCCCGGCCCGCTCGCCGCCCGCGCAGATGCCTTCGTAGCCGCGCAGGGCGGCCCGTACTCCATCCACGTCGACGTCCGGGTCGAGGCAGGCGAGCCGGGTCTCGTCCAGGTGCACCCGGGCGCCCACAAAGGACCGGGCCCGGCAGTAGACCAGCACTCCCGCGTTGATCATCTCGCCACGCTCGATCCGCGGGACCACCCGCACCAGCGCGTACTCAAAAACGTCCCGGCCGCTCACGTGGCGTTCTTCCCCTCGACCCAGGTGCGCAGCCACTTCGGCGGCGCCTGCTTCTCCTTCTGTTTGCCCGCGAGCGAGATCCGCGCGTGCACGGAGGCGGCGCGGTTGAGCAGCACCTTCTCGTACGCGCGGCGGACCTCGTCCGGACCGGCGAAGCCCGGCTCGTCCAGCAGCCATTCGTCGGGGACGAGTGCGGTGATCTCGCGCAGCAGGCTCTCGGTGACCTGCGGTGCGAGTTCGGCGGCGGCGGCCGTCGGGTCGGGCGAGAAACGGGCGAGGGCGTGGTCCGCGGCGTCGTACGGCTTGTCCGCCGCCGGTCCGGCGGTCTTCCAGTTGTGGTGCCAGATCAGCGACGCGCCGTGATCAATGAGCCACAGGTCCTTGTGCCAGATCAGCATGTTGGGGTTGCGCCACGACCGGTCGACATTGCCGATGAGCGCGTCGAACCAGACAACACGCCCGGCCTCCGCGGAATCCACCTCAAAGGCAAGCGGGTCGAAGCCGAGCGCGCCCGGCAGGAAGTCCATGCCCAGATTGAGGCCGCCACTGGCCTTGAGGAGGTCCTGGACCTCCTGGTCGGGCTCACCGAGGGCGATGACCGGGTCGAACTCGAAGCGGACCAGGTCAGGGACGCGCAACCCCAGCCGTCGGGCCAGCTCCCCGGCGATCACCTCCGCGACCAACGCCTTGCGCCCCTGAGCCGCGCCGGTGAACTTCACCACATATGTGCCGAGATCATCGGCCTCGACAAGCCCGGGCACCGAGCCGCCCTCTCTCAAGGGCGTTACATACCGGATCCCCGTCACCTCTGTGAGCATCGCACCAGGGTACGTGTGTCAGATTCTGTCCCATGGACCCGGCGGAGTCCCACGGCAGTCCGCCCGCACGCAGCGCCTCTGTGCGCGGCTGTACTGCTACGCACGTTCGTCAGTGATCGGCGACTCCCCGTCGCTCCGCCGCCCGCTGCTGCTCCTCCGCGGCCCGCGGACGGTCCCCGCGCACACATTGCTACTGTCGGCAGCACTGCTCGGCGGAACCTCCCCCTCCCCAGCCGGGGGAGGGGGAGGTGGCCAATCTCCTCCTCCACCAGCCGGTCTTTCTCCGGCGAGGGCCCGGGGAGCGGCCGGAGACCGGAAATGAGAACTTCATGAACGAGTGAACCTTCCGACACGGACATCCGTATGACTGACCAAGCGTGACCAAAACACCGCCGGGCGCTCCCTCCCCCAACCCCCGGTTCTCACCAGAAAGCAGGATGACGTATGGCCGAGACGTCTGGCATTTCAGGAATTCCGACCCGCCGCAACGTCGTCGCCGGAGTCGGGGCCGCAGGTCTCGCCGCCGCGCTGGCCGCGTGTGGCAGTTCGGACAACTCGTCGGCCGGCACCGTGCAGAACGCCGCGACGCCCGCTACGGGCAGCGCCTCCACCGCGGCCGGCAGCGGCAGCGGCACCGAGCTGGCAAAGGCCTCCGCCATTCCCTCGGGCGGCGGCACGGTTTTCAAAGACCAGAAGGTGGTCGTGACCCAGCCGACCGCGGGCACCTACAAGGCGTTCACCGCGGTGTGCACGCACAGCGGTTGTGTGGTGGCCGACGTGTCGGGCGGCACGATCAACTGTGGCTGCCACGGCAGCAAGTTCAGCATCGAGGACGGCAGTGTGAAGAACGGTCCCGCGACGCAGCCCCTGGCGGCGGCCACCAATGTCACCGTCGCGAACGGGTCAGTCACGGCCTCCTGACCGATTCCACCGGTCCAGCACGGCGCGGGCCGTGGTCACGGTGGCGACCAGCGCCAGAGTGTGCCGGAGAACTGCCTGCGTGTAGTCGGCGGGCACCCCGGCGATGGCGTCGGCCGGCACCACGGCCTCGTACCCCAGATTGACGGCGTCGAAGACGGCGTTGGGGATCGCGATATTCGCCGACACGCCCGAGACAACCAGTGTCCGCACACCCAGGTTGCGCAGCAGCGCGTCCGCCTCCGTCCCCGCGATCGGCGAGAGGCCGTGCAGCCGTCGCAGTACGAAGTCGCTCGCCGCCACCGGGATCCCGTCGGCCATCTCGGTGGCGTCAGTACCGGCGAGCTGCTGGACCTGGAGCCGCTCGGCGGCGCGGAAGAGCCTGGCGTTCCGGTTGGCTCCGCGCCCGTCCGGGCGGCGCTCGGCGATGGCGTGCAGCACCACGGCACCGGCCGTGCGGGCCGCGACGACCAGCCGGGCGACGTTGGCCAGGGCGCCGGACTCACGGGCGGCTGTGGCGAGCTCGGGCAGGGCGCCGCCCGGGCCGAGGACGCCGCGCTGGCACTCGACGGTGAGCAGTGCCGTTACGGCCGGGTCGAGCAGTGCGTCAAGCCGGTCGTTCCCGTGCATGGTTGCCCCCTCGTGCGGCGGCGGCCTAGGGTAGCTGACATGTCATCAGATCAGAAGCGCGGGCGCCGCACCATGATGACTCCGCAGGAGCTCGACGCGTTCCTCGCGGAGCAGCGCACCTGCCGCATCGCCACCGTCTCCAAGGACGGGCGTCCGCATGTCGTGGCGCTCTGGTTCGCCTGGGACGGGACATCGCTGTGGCTGTACTCGATAGTACGGAGCCGGCGCTGGGCGGACCTGCTCGGCGACCCGCGCGTCGCGGTGGTCGTGGACGACGGCGAGGAGTACGGGGAGCTGCGCGGCGCCGAGCTCTCCGGCTCGGTGGAAATCGTCGGCGAGGCCCCGCGTACCGGCGAACCGCATCCGGAGCTCACCGCGCCCGAGCGGTTGTTCGCGGCGAAGAACTTCGGCCTCGAGGCCATGCCGCACGACGGCCGCCACGCGTGGCTGAGGCTCACCCCGGAACGTATCGTCTCCTGGGACTTCCGCAAGATCCCTCAGCCCTGACGCGCCTCGGCCGCTGCCCGGATGGCGGTCCTGCGGTCGGCGTCGGAGGGCCGGAGCGCGATGTGGGGGCCGCACGTCCCTGCATCGCAGGGTGAAGAGCAGCCATTCATGAAAGAAGCCGTGCGGCCAGGTGATCCGGTCGTCATCCACGAACTCCGCCGGCTCGGCCCAGGCCCAGCCCGCACTGCTCGGGTCATCGCGACGGGGGCGCGCCGGCCGGTGCCGCCCTAACGCAGCGCCGCTCGTCAGCCGAGCCGCCCCGACCGGTGCGGGCGGACCGCGTCGGCGATCGCGTCGGCCAACGGGAGGATGTCGCCGCCGGCGAGGGGTGACACCGTCACCCGTACCCCCGGCGGCGAGGCCACCCGGAAGCGCGCGCCCGGTGCCACCGCCCAGCCGGACTGGAGCAGCCGGGCGACCGCGCCGGTCTCGTCCGGCACCGGCACCCATACGTTCATACCGCTTCGCCCGTACGCGGCGACCCCCCGATCGCGCAGGGCGCGCAGCAACCCCTCGCGCCGCCATGCGTAGGCGGCGGCGACCGCCCCGGTGTCCACCGCGCCGCTCCGCCACAGGTGGACCACGGCGTCCTGCAGGAGGTGGCTGACCCAGCCAGGACCGAGCCGGTAACGCCCCTGCACCCGGTCCACCGTGACCGGATCGCCGGTGAGCACCGACAGCCGCAGGTCCGGGCCGTACGCCTTGGCGGTGGAGCGCACCAGCATCCAGTGCGGCGTACTCCCAGCGAGCGGGTGCAGCGGGAGCTCCACGAGGCCGTGGACGTGATCGTCGTCGATCACCAGCACCTCCGGATACCCGGCCAGAACGGCGCGCAGCTCACTGGCACGTCCGCCCGAGATCGCGGCGCCGGTCGGGTTCTGTCCCCGGTCGGTGACGATCAGCGCCCGCGCGCCCTGCCGGAGCGCGCGCTCCACCTCACCCGGCACCGGCCCGTCGTCGTCCACGGCGACCGGCACCGCGCGCATCCCCAGCGCCGGGACGACATCCAGGACACTCCCCCACCCCGGGTCCTCGACCGCCACCGCGTCGCCCGGCCGCAGATGCGCGATGAGCGCCCGCTCGATGGCGTCCAGTGCCCCCGAGGTGACACCGATCGGCCCGTCCGGGACCCCGTCGGTGTCGAAGGACTCCCGGGCCGGGCCGCTCAGCTCGTCGGTGACGGCAGACTGGCCGTAGAGCATCGGGCGTTCGGAGTGCCGCGCGGCGGCGGCCGCCAGGGCTTCGTACAGCGGCGGCAGCAGTACGGGGTCCGGGTTGCCGGTGGACAGATCGCGCGCCCCGGGCGGGACCTCGACCCGGAGCTGGTCGCGCGAGGTGGTGGCCGGACGGGCGCGCACCCGGCTGCCCCGGCGGCCGGCGGTTTCGATGACCCCGCGGTCGCGCAGCAGCCGGTACGCCGCCGCGACCGTGTTCGGGTTCACCTCCAGCTCCGCCGCGAGCTGTCTCAGCGGCGGCAATGACTCCCCCGGCCCCAGGGCGCCCTGCCCGACGGCGCGTTCCACATCGGCTGCAATCTCTGCTGCGCCGGCTCCGGTGATCCGATATTCTCCTAGCACAAAGCCTATTATGCACTAGTTCAAAGGACTGCCATGACTACCGCACCGTACCGGGCCACCGAACGCACCGTGCCGACCCGCAGCGCCGAGCGCGCCTCGTACAACCGCGAGCTGGTCCACGCGATCCTCGACGATGCCTACCTCTGCCATCTCGGCTTCATTCGCGACGGGGCACCCGTCGTGCTCCCGACCCTCTACGCCCGGGTCGGGACACGGCTCTACGTGCACGGCTCCACCGGATCCCGGCCGCTGCGCGGTGCCAAGGACCCGGGCCTGGCGGTGTGCCTGACCGTCACCCACCTGGACGGCATCGTGCTGGCCCGCTCCGCCTTCCACCACTCCATCAACTACCGCTCCGTGGTCGTCCACGGCACCGCCCGCGAAGTCACCGATCCCGCCGAGCGCGCCGAGGCCCTGGACACCATCGTCGATCACATCGTCCCCGGCCGCGCCGACGACTCCCGCCGCGCCAATGCCAAGGAGCTCGCCGCCACCGCCGTGGTCCGCCTCGACCTCGACGAGGTCTCCGCCAAGGTCCGCACAGGCGGCCCCAACGACGACCCCGAGGACCTCGCCCTCCCCTACTGGAGCGGCGTCCTCCCTGTCACCCGTTCCTACGGCACCCCCATCCCCGCCGACGACCTCACCCCCTCGACCCCCCTCCCCGGCTACCTCAGCGCCCACTGACCGGAGGCCCACGCATGCTCATCCATCCCTGGGACGCCGCCGTCGACGACACCGAATGGCAGGACTGGCTCGCCACCCACGACTTCGGCCAGCTCGCCGTCAACGGCCTGCCCGGCGAGCCCCCCATCGTTCAGCCGCTGCACTTCGCTTACGACGCTGAGCGCAGCGAAGCCGTCACCCACCTCGCCCGCCCGAACCCCATCTGGCGAGCCCTCGAAACCGATCCCCGAGTCACCCTCAGCGTCGTCGACGACTACGCCTTCATCCCCGGCCCCTGGCACGCCCCCGAGGGCGCACCGCCCGAGCACGGCACCCCCACCAGCTTCTACGCCGCCGTCCAGCTGCTCTGCACCGCTCACGTCATAGACGCCGAAGCGGAGAAGGCCGGACTGCTGCACCGCCAGCTCGGCCACTTCCAGCCCCTGGGCGACTACGCACGCGTGGCCCCCGGCGAAGCCCCGTACGGCCGGATGCTCCCCGGCATCCGCGGCCTACGGCTGGAGGTGACCGAAGTGCTGGCCAAGTTCAAGTACGGCGGCAACAAGCCCCGCGAGACGCAGCAGCGTGTCACCGGCCTCCTCGCCGGCCGTGCCGCCCCGCACGACGCGGCCGCCCGCGCCCACCAGCTGCGCCGACTGGCTGCGCAGGCCCCTTCCCTACCGGGGGAACCAACGGGCGCTTAGGCCTCGCCGGGCAGTTGTGCTGGTCCTCGGCGGCGGAGACGCGGGGACGGCGCGTCCGGCGAGTCTCGCGCTCGTGCTGCTGTCGGCCTCCGGCTACACCTGCTCACCGTGCGGCTCCGATCACGACGAAGCCGCCACCGAGGCAGAGCCGTTCGCCCATGGTGAGGCGCCCGCCGAGCGCGACGAGCACAGGCCCGGCTCCCAGGGTGACGACAGTCGCGACGACCAGCCCGGTCATCTGGACGGCGCCGAAGTACGCGGCCTGGAAGAGCGTGAACCCGAGGCCGGTGACCAGCACATCAGGGGCGTCGCGTTCCGGCGGCCGAGGCGGGGTCGCTCCGGGACCGTACGAGCCGCCCGCACCACCAGCAGCACGGCGGCCACGCCCGCGGTACCCCAGGCGGTGGCGGCGAAGGCGACGTAAAGCAGGCTCCGCCGCAGCGGCAGGCATAGAAAGTGGACACGAGTTTGTTCTCCCGCGGAAGACAGATGGTGGTCGCCTGCTCTCGTGTGCGGGCAGCGGCGACCTGCCCGGGACGCGCCCGGGCCCGGTCTTCCGTGGGTTCGCCGCCCGCCTCAGACGGCGGGAGGCGGCAGAACGGTGGGCTGCATGATCGTCACTCTCTACGGGGCTATACGGGGTCCGGCTCCAGGAGCGGCTCGGCCATCACGTCCGCCGCCGCCTGCCGGGGCTTGGCGGTCTGCGCGACAAACGCGCCCGCGAGCACCAGGGCGCCACCCGCGACCTGTGGCAGGCCGAGGTGCTCACCGAGCAGCACCCAGGCGAAGACCGTCCCGACCACCGCCTCCAGGCAGGCCACGACTCCCGCGACCTGCGGCGACAGTCGCCGCACCGCCAGTACCCCGGTCAGATACGCGACCACGGTGGACACCAGGATCACCCAGCCGAGCAGCAGCAGGGCCGGCACGTTCTTGTCCCCCAGCGCGGCCTGCCTGGTGAGCACCGACCAGTCCATACCCCAGGGGCGGGATACGACGGTCAGCGCGGCGGCGGCGATCAGCAAACCGTACGAGATGATGGCGAGCGGGTCGGGCGCGTCCTCGGCATCGCTGCCGTGGTCGGCCAGTACGAAATAGCTCACCTGGCAGCAGGCCGCCCCGAAGGCGAGCAGCAGCCCGAGGGCGTCGAAGGCAAGTCCGGACCACACCTCGACAACCGACGCCATGCCGCCGACCGCGAGCGCGACACCGATCGCGGCCGACCGGCTGACCGGCCGGCGCTGTACGAAGCGCACCCAGCCGAGCAGCAGCGCGGGTCCGAGGAACTCCACGAGAATCGCGACGCCCACCGGGATCCGGGATATCGCCGCGAAGTAGAACGCCTGGCACCCGGCGATGGCCAGCAGGCCGAACCCGGCCAGCAGCCCCGGGCGCTGGCGGACCATCCCGCGGTGCCGCAGGGCGATCGGCAGCATGACGAGCGCGGCACCGGCCACCCGTAGCCAGACCACCTGCAGCGGGTCGAGCCCCGCCTCGATCAGCGGCTTGGCCGCCACCCCCGAACCACCGAACGCGAACGCTGACGCCAGGGCCAGCCCCAGCCCCGCGTTCCTGCCCTCAGACCCCTGCATTGGGCCATGATGTCAGCTCGCGACAGTACCGTCATCCAGGTGACCACTGACCTCGACCCCGGCGGAGCGAAGCACTTCGACCGCCCGGCAGCGCGGGTCGGCGGCGAGCGTGGCCAGCAGATCCCCGCCGTCGGCCTGCGGCCGGCCGTGGCTGTGCGCCCGTGCCACCGCCGCGCGCATCGCGGTGGCGGCGGCGGGGCTCCATCCCGCCGTTCCCGAGGTGACGGCCTGCAGGGCGCCGGACTCCTCGACGGATCCGTGCCACCGTATGCCGTAGCCGATGCTGCGCTGTGCCAGGTAGCCGAGTACGCGCACGAGTTGGCCACCGCAGGCTTCGCGCGCCGCGGGGTCGGCTTCCAGCAGGGAGTGCAGCACGTGGGCGGTGTCTATCTGCCGGTCCCCGTCACGCAGCGCACGCCGGCGCGCGCTGGCGGCCACCGATCGCAGCTCG
This sequence comes from Actinacidiphila oryziradicis, assembly GCF_005047355.1. Classification (GTDB taxonomy): domain Bacteria; phylum Actinomycetota; class Actinomycetes; order Streptomycetales; family Streptomycetaceae; genus Actinacidiphila; species Actinacidiphila oryziradicis. Next base: position 23,793 of record NZ_SUMC01000024.1, on the reverse strand, counting down.
GCGGTGAGCTGTGCGTCGTCAGCGGGGTTCGTCGGGGCCATGGGCAGGGTGTCGCCGGTGTGCACGACATCAACCTCATCAGTGGCCGTCCTTGAAAACATCCCCGTCAGGAGGCATATCCTCCTCAGCCCGGGGATGGGCACAGGTGCCCGTTCGCTCATCCTCAGGGATGAACTGTCCCCAAGTCACGGCCACAGCAGACCACGGGTCCAACCAGCGCCCTCCTCCCGCACATAGCGCAGCCGGACATGGAACCCACGCGAGTCGCCCTGGAAGAACTCGGCCTCGTCGGCCCGCAGCACATACACGGTGTGTCCCTCCGGGACGGCCTGCGGGTCGGCGGCCACCAGACCTGCCGCCCGCCGCCGTTCCGTTTCGTACTCGTCCGGGCCGGCAAGGGGCTCGCTCATCCGGCCCGTGAACCCGGAGATCCGGGAGGCCTCACCACGCCCCAGGAAGTCACGACGCGCGGCGTCGCCGTCCAGTACCGCGACACGCCCGGCCATCCGGATCTGCCGCCCGTGCAGGGGCCAGTACCAGCTCAGGGCGGCGTACGGATTGGCCGTCAGTTCCCGTCCCTTGCGGCTGCCGGCGTCGGAGGCGAAGACGAAGCCGCATTCCTCGATGTCGACGCCCCGCAGCATCAACACCCGTGCCGACGGGCGGGCTTCGGCATCCGCCGTACTGAGCGTCATCACATGCGGCTCGGGCACCCCGGTGCCCAACGCGTGCGCCAGCCACCGGGCGAACAGCGGCCCGGGCGTGTCGTCCGCCCGCTCCGGATCGAACCCCGGCAGCGGACCCGCCAGCACCGGGGCCTGCCGCATCCGCGCCAGCAGTTCCTCGGCCGTCATCCCCTCGTTGTGATCGTCCACGCCACGATCCTCACACAAGACGTCCGGCACGGGGCGACGGCGTCCCGGATCCGGTGCTCCTCCCGCCCGGATCCAAGCGGTACGACATCCGGCACCGCACCGTGCTGCTGTCCGTCGGCGATGGCACCTGGTGCGTGGGTCGCGATCCTGCGGTACGCCGCGCGCCGACCGGCCCGCCGGGCTACGGGTCCGGCCCGCCCGGCCCCGTCAAATCTGATGACCCATCAGTATTGAATGTCGCAGCCCCTGCGACTACGTTGCGCCGCACCCCCGATGAAGGAGCCGCCGTATGCCCGAAGTCTCCGCCCAGGCCCGCATCGCGGCCCCGGCCGGGAAGGTCTGGGACCAGCTCACCGACTTCAGCTCGCACGAGCAGTGGAGCGTGACACACACCGGCTTCCCTCACGGCGGCCCTTCCCCGCTCGCGGCAGGCGCCACCTACCAGGAGAACCTGAAGATGATGGGCTTCCCCGCCGAGGTCACCTGGACCGTGGGCGCCCTCACCCCGGAGCGGGAGTTCGCGATCACCGGCAAGGGGCCGATGGGTGTCGACCTGCTGACCCGCTACACGCTCACGCCCGACGGGGACACCACCGATCTGCGGATCGACGGCTCCTTCACCGGGGCGGCCGTCTCACTCATGGCGGGGCGGCTCAAGGACTCGGCGACCGCGGCCCTCAACGAGTCGCTCCGGAAACTGGCCGGTCTCGTGGAGTGAGGGCCGCGGTCCCCGCCGTCGGCCGCTACCGAACCGTCACATCGGCGCTCCGCGCGCCTGCCGTGAAGGTGTAGACGCCCGGCTCGACTTTCGCCGTGCCGGATCCATCGATGTCGCCGGGGGTCACGGCAAGGGTGCGTCGCGCCACTCGCAGGGATACAGTCCGGCTCTCTCCCGCCTTCAGCGCGACCCTGGTGAAGGCCACGAGCTTGCGGTCGGGGGCCAGTACCTCGCTCACCGGCCGTGAGACATAGACCGGCACCACCAGGTCACCATCACGGTCACCGGTATTGGAGACCGTCACCTTCACTGTCGTCTGCCCCGCCGACTTGTCGGCCGTGATCGCGTCGAAGGCGTACGTGGTATACGACAGGCCCGCACCGAAGGGGTACAGGGCATCGTACGAGGACTCCGCACCGCCATTGGTGCCCGGCAGTTGCTGGTAGTACATCGGCTCATTGCCGACGTCCTTGGGCCATGACACCGGCAGCCGCCCACTGGGGTTAGCAGCCCCGAACAGAACGTCGGCGACCGCGTGGCCACCCTCAGTGCCAGGCAGCCACGACATCAGCAGCCCCTGCGTCCCGGCCGCGTCGCCGAGCACCAGCGGCCGGCCGGCGAGGACGACCGTGACGACCGGCTTGCCGCTTGCCTTCAGCGACTTGACCAGCGCCTGCTGGTCGGCGGAGAGCTCGGGCCGCGGACTGTCGGCGCCGCCCTCGGCGGCGGCCTTCTCACCGACCACCACGACGGTGAGATCGGCGTTCTTGGCCTCGGCCACGGCATCGGCGTCGGTCTTGGCATGCACAACCTCGGTGCCAGGCGGCGCGGCCTCCTGGATGCCTTTCAGCACGGTGGTGCCGGGCACATCGACACCGTCGGGGACGCCCTGCCAGCCGATGGTCCAGCCGCCCACCTGGTCGTTGATGTCATCGGCGTATGCGCCGGCGACGACGATCTTCTTCACGGAGGTGCCGACCGGCAGCACCGAGTCCTCGTTGCGCAGCAGCACCTGCGACTCGGTGGCCGCCTGCCGCGCGAGGCCCTGGTCCGCCCCGAGCACCGCGGCGTCGGCCTTCGAGGCGTCGACGTACGGGTGCTCGAACAGGCCGAGGCTGAACTTCAGCCGCAGGATCCGCGTCACGGACTCGTTGATGCGCCGTTCGGAGACCAGGCCCCGGTCGACCGCCGTCTTCAGGCCATCGCTCCACTGCTTGGCGTAGTACGGCTCCATGGCCATGTCGAGCCCGGCGTTGACCGCGAGCGCTATAGCCTCCGGGTAGTCGGCGGCGATCCGGTAGTTGGTCTGCAAGGCCCGTACGTCCTGCCAGTCGCTGACGGTGACGCCCTTGAAGCCCCACCTGTCCCGCAGCACCTTGGTGAGCAGGTACTTCGACGCGGTGGCGGGAACGCCGTTGATGGCGCCGGAGTTCACCATCACCGTCTGCGCCCCGGGCCTCGACGGCCTGCCGGTAGGACGGCAGCAGAGTGTCCTGCAGATAGCGGGTGGAGACATCGGCCGGGACACGGTCGTGCCCGTTGGAGGGCTCCGAGTAGCCGCCGAAGTGCTTCACGGTGGCGGCGACGTTCTTGGCACCGTCCGCGCCCTCGATGCCCTTCACGCTGGCGGCGGCAAGCGTCCCGGTGAGCAGCGGGTCCTCTCCGTATGTCTCGTAGTAGCGGCCCCAGCGCTGGTCGCGCGCGAGGTCGGCCACGGGGGCGAAGTTCCAGTCGATGCCGGTCGCGGCTACCGAGCGCGCCGTCGAGGCGGCGGCGGCCCGCACCGTGGCGGGGTCCCAGGTAGCGCCGAGACCGATCTGGTGCGGGAAGACAGTGGCGCCGAGGACATTGTTGTGGCCGTGCACCGCGTCGACGCCATAGAGCACAGGGATGTGGAGCCTTGTGTTCTCGATGGCGTATTTCTGTACGGAGTTGACCATCCGCGCCCAGTCTCCGGGCGTGTTCTTCGCAGGTCCCATACCACCGCCGGAAATCACCGATCCGGCCGGGTAGTCGGCGAGCACCGTCTTCATGCACGCATCATTGAGCGCGCCGCCGCTCCATTCGCAGTCGCCCTGCATCCGGGCGACCGCGACCTGGTCCATCTGCCCGATCTTCTCCTGAAGCGTCATCCGCCGCAGGAGGTCCTTCACGCGCAGTTCCACGGGCGCGTTTGCTTTCTTGTACACGGGGCCGTCAGCCCGGGCCTGCACGGAGCCGATCGCGGCGACACAGACAGCCGCGGTGGCCAGGGTGGTGAGCCTTCTCAGTCGGGTGCGCGGTGAGATCAGTGGCATAACCGGAGTCTTGTTCTAGCCATGACAATACGTCAAGATGGGCGTCGGTAAACGACAAAGCAAACCAGCCGGCGCAAAACTCCCACCACGTCACCGGGATCCAAAATGCGCGAGACGGCCCGGAACGTTGTCCGTCCCGGGCCGCCGAATGATGCGCTCCGCCGTTCAGTCCTCGTCGGCGAGGATGAGGTAGAGCTTCTTGCGGGCCTCATTGACCACCGCGAGCGCCTTGTCACGCTGCTCCGGGGTGCCGGTCGCCCACACCTGCCGGAACGCGTCGACGAGTCCGCCGCCGGCCTTCCGGATCTCATGCAGGCTGTCCCAGTCGATGCCGCGGCCGGCCTCCTCCCACGGGGCGTCAGGGCCCGCCTCGGCCTCGGTGCGGCCGGAGTCGGTGAGCGTGAACAGCTTCTTGCCGCCGTCGCTCGCACTGGTGATCAGGCCTTCGTCCTCGAGCAGCTGCAGGGTCGGGTAGACCGAGCCGGGGCTCGGCTTCCACGCCCCGCCGCTGCGCTCGGCGATCTCCTGGATCATCTCGTAGCCGTGCATCGGCCGGTCCTTGAGCAGCGCCAGGATCGACGCGCGCACATCGCCGCGCCGCGCCCGGCCGCGCGGGCCGCCCCCGCCGCGCCCACGCCCCCGTCCGCCGGGGCCGGGACCAAAGGGGCCTCCCCCGAAAGGCGGGCCGAAGGGGCCGAAGGCCGCTCGCCGCTGCTCATGCTCGCCGCGGCCGTGATGACCGGGCCCGCAGTGTCCATGTTCCTGAGAATGCATGATTACACTCCACCCATCGTTGATCGATCGTGATACGTCAACGATATATCGGCACCTGTCGTAAGGCAAGCACCTCGCCCTTGTTGATGCCGATCGCCTCCACCGCGGCGTCGGGTGCGGGCTTGCGACGGCAGGTGAACACCTTCGCGCCCCGGCCGGGAATCACCGCGCCGCGGCGAACCTGAGCCGACGGCACCGCTCCGGGCAGAGGCGACGGCCGATCAGGTCCAAGGCGTCCACCGACCCGGAATTGGCTCTGCTCCGTGGCCTCGCCCGCGGCCTATGCTCGCCACCATGCGGATCCGAATCGTCGACGCCTTCACCGACCGTCCCTTCGCCGGCAACCCGGCCGGTGTACTGCTCCTGGACGGGGACGCCTTCCCGGACGACCTCTGGCTCCAGCAGGTCGCCGCCGAGGTGAACCATGCCGAGACCGCGTTCGCCCACCCCCTCCGCGGTCACCCGGACGCCGACTGGGCGCTGCGCTGGTTCACGCCGGTGACCGAGGTCAACATGTGCGGCCACGCGACCCTGGCCACCGCGCACGTCCTGCACACCACCGGCGCCGCCACCGGCACCACCCGGTTCGCGGCGCGCTGCGGCATCCTCGCGGCCACCACGTCCGCGGGCGGGTCCATCACTCTGGACTTCCCCACCGCCCCGCTCACCGCCGTCGCGATCCCGGCGGACATCGCTCCCGCGATCGGCGCGGAGGTCGTGGCCGTGCACGAGACCGGCGCGGACGTCGGCGACCTCCTGGTCGAGGTGGCCGACGAGAGGACGGTGCGGGCCCTCTCCCCCGACCTCGCCGCCGTGGCCCGCATCGCCACCCGGCGCGGACTGATCGTCACCGCCCCCGCCGGCGACCCCGCGGCGGGCTATGACTTCGTCTCCCGCTGCTTCTTCCCCGGCTACGGGATCAACGAGGACCCGGTGACCGGCAGCGCCCACACCGCACTGGCCCCCTACTGGTCGGCCCGGCTCGGCGGCACCAATCTGACCGGCCTGCAGGCCTCCGCCCGCACCGGCCTCGTGCACACCGAGGTACGCGGCCCACGCACGCTGCTCCGCGGCACCGCCGTCACCGTCATCGACGGCGAACTGCTCACGAGCCCGTAGAGCCGGTCAGGTCAGGCGGTCGGCAGCCAGCCGACCTTCCCCGCCAGCAACGCGTACCCCACGAAGGCGACGGTGTCGATGAGGGCGTGGGCCGCCACCAGCGGCCCCACCCGCCCCCAACGGCGGTAGAGCAGCACGAAGACCACACCCATCGCCATGTTGCCGACCAGTCCGCCGATGCCCTGGTAGAGGTGGTAGGAGCCGCGCAGCACCGAGCTGGCGACCAGCGCCGCGGCCGGTGACCAGCCCAGCTGTCCCAGGCGGCGCAGCAGATAGCCGACCACGATCACCTCTTCGAGCACCGCGTTCTGCACCGCCGAGGCAATCAGCACGGGCACCTTCCACCACACGTCCGGCAGCGACTCCGGCACCACAGTGAGGTTGAAGTCGGCCGCCCGGGCACCGAGGTAGAACAGCAGCCCGGTGCCGCCGATCGCCGCCGCGACCGCCGCTCCCCGCACCAGGTCGTAGCGGAGGTGGCGCAGATCGAAGCCCATCACCCGGATCCCGACGCCCTCACGCGTCAGCAGGTGCGCCACCAGCGCCACCGGGACCAGCGCGGTGGCGATCCCGAAGACCTGCCAAGCCAGGTCCAGCCACGGCCGGCCGGGCGCCTGCGAGCCCACCAGCGTCGCCGCCTGGTCCTTCAGCCCGCCGGGCTTGGTGACCGAGCCGACGAAGCTGATCAGCGCCCCGACCGCGCTGGCGCCCAGCGAGAGCGCCAGCACCAGCAGCATCTCGCTGCGCAGTGTTCCCCGCTCCAGGTCTGTCCCGACCGTCCCGACGTGCACACGGACCTCCACTCGCGCCATCCTGCCCCATCGCAGATTCGAGCACATCGAAAAGCGAACGGAAGCAGCGGCCCGGGTGTCAGTCCATCGCGTCCACCGGCCACTGGTGAACCGGGATTCCTGAGTGCATCAGCTCGACGTACCGCAAGGTCATCGCGACCAGCGCGGGTTGCCGGCCCAGGCCGCGCTCCAGGTTGTGATGGAAGGTCTCGGACTGCCACTGCGCCCCGTTCATCCGGCGACGGCAGCGCCCCTCGATCACGCCGAGGTAGTGGTCCCGGTCAACCGGCTCGATGCCCCAGGAGTCGAGGCCGGAGGCGGCGAGCGGCAGCAGCTCGTCCCGTACGAGATCGATGGCAGGGATCTCCACGAGCCCGCTGCCCCGACCGGACCTGGGCCAGCGCAGCACGGCGTTGATACCGTCCCGGCACCCGGCTTCGAAGTTCGCGGCGGCGACGTCGAACGGCATGCGAGTCCAGAGCGGGCGCGGCGCCTCCGCCACGGCGCGCACCAGACCGTAGTAGAAGGCGGCGTTGGCGACCACATCGGCCACGGTGGGCCCGGCGGGCATGATCCGGTTCTCCACCCGCAGGTGGGGGATGCCGTCCGCCACCGCGTAGACCGGCCGGTTCCAGCGGTAGATGGTGCCGTTCTGGAGGGTGAGCTCATTCAGTTCGGGCACACCGCCGGAGTCGAGGACCCGCAGCGGGTCCTCGACGGCGCAGATGGGCAGCAGCGCGGGGAAGTAGCGGACGTTCTCCTCGAAGAGGTCGTACGCGGAGTTGACCCAGCGCTCGCCGAACCAGGTCAGCGGGCGGACGCCCTGAAGCTGGAGCTCCTCCGGCCGGGTGTCGGTCGCCTGCTGGAACAGCACCGGCCGGGTCTCCCGCCACAGCTCCAGGCCGAAGGCGAACGGGGAGTTGGCCCCCATCGCGATCTGCGGGCCGGCCACCACCTGCGCGGCGTTCCACACCTCTGAGAACCGGGCCGGGGTGACCTGCAGATGCATCTGCATCGATGTGCAGGCGGCCTCCGGAACGATCGAGGCAGAACTGCAGTGGAGTTGTTCCACGCCGGAGATGTCGAGCCTGATCTCCTCGCCCCTGGCGGCGAGAACGCGCTCGTTGAGCATGGTGTAACGGTCGTCGCTGGAGAGATTGCCGGAGACCAGGTCATGAACCCCGAGAGTCGGCAGGATTCCGACCATGACGATGTGCGCACCGACCTCACGGGCTTTTCTGTCGGCATACCCGAGGCCGGTGCGCAACTCCTCTGCGAGCCGGTCGAGCACCCGGCCGGAAAGCTCGTGCGGAGGTATGTTCACTTCAATATTGAACTGTGCCAGCTCGGTCTGGAAATCGCGGCTCGCGATGCGGTCAAGCACCGCATCGTTCATCATGCGCGGCAGTCCGTCGGAATCTGTGAGATTCAGCTCGAGCTCCAGGCCCAGCAGATTCCGTGGCCGCTCGAAGCGCTTCTCCTCCAACAGCCGCTCCAGCCCCATGAGGCACTCCCGCAGCTTTCGCCGGTAGCGCTGCCGGTCGGACAGGTCGAACCGCGTGGCCACGACCTTCTCGCCCATCTGAGTGTCCCTCCTTGAGCGGACTGTGCCCCGATGATGCCCCGCAGGCGCTATGCTCATACCTAGGTCCCTCCTGGCACATTCCATTGGCATGGCGGCCTGCCTTAATCGAGCCGGGACCCCCGACGAAAAGCGTCGGCGGGAATCAGCCGTCCGCAGCAACGTGCAACCTGCAGTTCACCGGTGGACATTTAGCGGCAAAGCCGGAGGAAATAGCCGCCCAGGAAGACCGGATATCCCCTTGCTGGTAATGTCCGCGACTGTTAGCCGAAACACCGCGCGAACACGCGTCATATAAACTGCGCGCATAAGGTAGAGACTCCGCGACCCGCCGCACGTGCCCGCGCAGGCACCCGGCCTCGGGAAGGGATCCAGCATGCCCCTGCTGATTCCGCGCGCCCCCGCCCCTGCGGCCATTGGTCCGGTCCGCCGTGGTCTGCCCTCGTTGCATCGCTGACAGTGCCGTCCTCACCCACCGAGCTCTCCACCGTGTCTCCCCATGAGAGGCCGCCCACCATGCCGCTGCATATTCCCCCAGCCCCCTCCGCCGCGCTGCGGAGCGTACTCGCCGCGCTGAGCTCCCCCGCCACGGTCCGCGAGGCACGCACCCCCGCGCTTCGGGAAGCCGTCGGACCCCTCGTTCCTGACCACCCGCTCCCGATGCACGTACTGGAGCCGACGGCCCCGGGCGGCGGGCTGCCGCACGCCCGGCTCACCGGCTGGCGGTTCCACATACGGTCGGACGAGCGGGTCGCCGCGGCCGGCGAGACCGTGCCCACCGCGGACGGCTGGGCGTTCTCACACTTCTGCGAAGGCCCGTACCTGGCCTCCACGGAGCGCGCGCTGCGCCAGGCGGACGTACTGACGGCCGGATACCAGCCGCACCTGCTCTCGGTGCCCGGACTGTACATGCTGACGCTTTGGCTGCACAGCGACCTGACGGACGATCCGGCCGTCGCCCAGCCCGCCTCCGCCGACCTGCTCATCCCGCTCGCCCCCGCGCCGCCCGGGATCGCCGCCCACCGGCTGCACCGGCTCACCGACCTGGTGCCGGTGCTCACCCTGCGACTGGCGCCCACGCCGCTGCTGAGCTCGCCGGCCTGAAAAGCCCCGGAGCGGGCGACAGCCCGACGCCCCCGTGACGGAACGGTCACGGGGGCGTTGCACTGCGCGAGCAACCGACCGCGCGAGTGAACGCGTCCCCAAGTATCGAGGACAGCTCGCGCGAAATCCCTGCGGAATGACGCCAGTAGGGCAACACTGGGACCGACCGAAGTAACGGGGGAGCGGCCATGACCGAGGTACCTACCCAATCCAGCCGTACGACACTCCAACCTCAGCGAAAGACACCGTCAATGTGCCAGCACCAGCCGCAGTGCCCGTCAGCCGAGTACCCCGACCGGGAAGCCGCCCACATCGTGGCCCATCACCCGGAACAAGGCTGGAGCCTGCTGTGCAACGGTGTCCTCCTCTTCGAGGACACCGGCGAACTGCTCCCCGACGGGCAGATCATCGCACCCCACCGGCCCTTCGGTACCGAGCACATCGTGACGGCTGCCTGACCCCGGCCCCGGAACGTACGGCCCCCTGCTCCGCCGCCGTGCCGGCTGCGGAGCGGCTGAGTCACGAGCCGCCGCCGGCCTTGTGACGTTGACGCTCCCCCAGCCAGCGCCGGGAAGTGCTCCCGGCGCGGCGGGCGCTGATGATCCGACTGGACGGCCTTCCTGTCCAAGGCCTCCTAGGCGTCGTACTCCTCCAGCGGCGGGCACGAGCACACCAGATTGCGATCGCCGAACGCGCCGTCGATACGGCGCACCGGCGGCCAGTACTTCTCCGCGGGCGTCACCCCGGCCGGGAAGACCGCCTCCTCACGCGAGTACGGGTGGTCCCACTCCCCGCCCAGCGCCGCAGCCGTGTGCGGGGCGTTGCGCAACGGGCTGTCCGCCGCAGGCCACTCCCCCGAGCCGACCTTGTCGATCTCGCCCCGGATCGCGATCATCGCCTCGCAGAAGCGGTCCAGCTCCGCCAGGTCCTCACTCTCCGTCGGCTCGATCATCAGCGTCCCGGCCACCGGGAAGGACATGGTCGGCGCGTGGAAGCCGTAGTCGATCAGCCGCTTGGCGACATCGTCCACCGAGACGCCGGTCTCCTTGGCCAGCGGCCGCAGATCGATGATGCACTCGTGGGCGACCAGCCCGGCGGGGCCCGTATAGAGCACCGGGTAGTGCGGTTCGAGCCGCTTGGCGATGTAGTTCGCCCCCAGTACCGCCACCTGCGTCGCGCGCTTGAGGCCCTCGGCCCCCATCAGCCGTACGTACGCCCAGGAGATCGGCAGGATGCCCGCCGAGCCCCACGGAGCGGCCGAGACCGGGCCGACGCCGGTCGCCGGGCCCGCGGTTGGCTGCAGCGGGTGGTTCGGGAGGTACGGGGCGAGGTGCGCGCGGACCGCGACCGGGCCGACGCCGGGGCCGCCGCCACCGTGCGGGATGCAGAAGGTCTTGTGCAGGTTCAGGTGCGAGACATCCGCGCCGAACTTGCCGGGCCCGGCAAGCCCCACCAGAGCGTTGAGGTTGGCACCGTCCACGTACACCTGGCCGCCGGCCTCGTGCACGGCCGCGCAGACGTCGGTGATGTTGTCCTCGAACACACCATGGGTGGAGGGGTAGGTGACCATCAGCACGGCGAGCTCGTCGCGATACTGCTCGATCTTCGCGTGCAGGTCGGCGACATCGACGTCGCCGTCCTCGCTGGTACGCACCACGACGACCTTCATACCGGCCATGACGGCACTGGCGGCGTTGGTGCCGTGCGCGGAGGACGGGATGAGACAGACGGTGCGCTGGGCGTCGCCGGCCGCGCGATGGTAGGCGCGGACCGCGAGCAGACCGGCGAGTTCGCCCTGGGAGCCCGCGTTCGGCTGGATGCTGACCTTGTCGTAGCCGGTGACCTCGGCGAGCTGGTCCTCCAGCTCATGGATCAGCGTGAGGTAGCCGGCCGCCTGCTCGACGGGGGCGAAGGGGTGCAGCGCGCCGAACTCCGGCCAGGTGACCGGCTCCATCTCGGTGGTCGCGTTGAGCTTCATCGTGCAGGAGCCGAGCGGGATCATGCCCCGGTCCAGCGCGTAGTCCCGGTCGGCGAGACGGCGCAGATAGCGGAGCATCGCGGTCTCGGAGCGGTGCTGGTGGAAGACCGGGTGAGTGAGGTAGTCGTCACCGCGCGGCAGCCCCTCGGGCAGGGCGTCGGCGACAGCCGCGTCCAGCGCCTCGATGTCACCGTGCACCCCGAACGCGCCCCACACCGCGGTCAGCTGCTCACGGCCCGTGGTCTCGTCGCATGCGATGCCGACCAGGTCCGCGTCGGTCTGGCGGAGGTTGACCCCGGCCTGCCGGGCGGCCGCCACGGTCTCGGCGGCGCGGCCGGGCACCCGTACCGTCACCGTGTCGAAGAACTCGTCGTGGACGACCTCGACGCCCCCGGCCCGCAGGCCCTCGGCCAGGATCGCCGCGTAGCGGTGGGTGCGGCGGGCGATGCCGGCCAGACCGTCCGGACCGTGGTAGACCGCGTACATCCCGGCCATGACGGCAAGGAGCACCTGCGCGGTGCAGATGTTGCTGGTGGCCTTCTCGCGGCGGATGTGCTGCTCACGGGTCTGCAGCGCCAGCCGGTAGGCCTTGTTGCCGTCGGCGTCGACCGATACGCCGACCAGGCGGCCGGGCAGGCTGCGGGCGTACGCCGAGCGCACCGCCAGGTATCCGGCGTGCGGGCCGCCGAAGCCCATCGGCACGCCGAAACGCTGGGTGGTGCCAACGGCGATGTCCGCGCCGAGCGCTCCGGGTGAGGTGAGCAGGGTCAGCGACAGGAGGTCGGCGGCGACGGTGACGATCGCCCCCAGCTCGTGCGCCCGGTCGATCACCGGCCGGAGGTCCCTTACGGCGCCGGAGGCACCCGGGTACTGCAGCAGCACCCCGAAAATGCCGCGCCCGGCAGCCTCCGCCGGGATGCCGTCGGAGAGATCGGCGACGACCACCTCGACGCCGGTGGGCTCCGCCCGGGTCCGGAGCACCGCGACGGTCTGCGGGAATGTGTCTGCGTCGACCAGGAAGACCCCGTCCTTCACCCTGCCGACCCGGCGGGAGAGCGACATGGCCTCAGCGGCGGCCGTCCCCTCGTCCAGCAGCGAGGCGCCGGAGGTGGGCAGCCCGGTCAGGTCGGCGACGGCGGTCTGGAAGTTGAGCAGCGCTTCCAGCCGGCCCTGGGAGATCTCCGGCTGGTAGGGCGTGTACGCCGTGTACCAGGCGGGGTTCTCCATGACGTTGCGCAGGATCACCGGCGGGGTGAAGGTGCCGTAGTACCCAAGGCCGATCATGGGGTGCAGCACCTGGTTGCGGTCCGCGAGGACGCGCAGTTCGGCGAGGACCTCTGCTTCGGTACGGGCCTCGGGCAGCCGTAGTGCCTCGGTGCTCTTGATGCTGTCCGGCACGGCGGCCGCGGTCAGCTCGTCGAGCGAGCCGTAGCCGACCTGGGCGAGCATCTTGGCCTGCGCCGCGGCATCGGGGCCGATATGGCGGGCGGCGAACGGGATACCGCGCTCCAGTTGGGACAGCGGAGTGCGAGGGTTGCGAGGGGTGGTCATCTGCGGAGGCCTCCTGGTCTGGCACGACACGGCCTCCCCCTCTGTCATCACAACCTGAGAGCTTCACCGCCTCGCGTCCCGCGGGGCGGCTTTCACCGTCGGTGAGGAAAAGGCTCTGCAGCCCTTCCTGCTTTCCAGAGTGACCTAGCCCATGCGGTACCGGGTGCCTGAGAGATTCCGGGGAGGAGTTGCTCCTTCGGCGCCTTGCGACAGCGTCGTCGCAGGACTCTCCCGCATGGGGTTTGCAGCCGTTGCCAGCCTATCAGCGGGTTTCCTTCTGACCAGGTATGACAGAAGCCATTTTTCATGACTAAATGGGATCATTCCGAACAGTTGGAGGCACCGTGCAGACCGACATCGATCCGCGCAGCCTGATCGGCCGCCGGGCCCTCGACCGTAACGGAGTGAAGATCGGCACGGTCGACGAGGTCTATCTGGACGACTCGACCGGCGAACCCGAATGGGCCTCCGTCCGCACCGGGCTGTTCAGCCGGGATGCCTTCGTGCCGCTGGAGCCCAGCGAGCTCGTGCAGGACCAGCTGTGTGTCCCGTTCGACAAGGCTCTCATCAAGGACGCCCCGGACTTCGGTGTGGGACGTCATCTCTCGCCCGAGCAGGAGTTGCAGCTCTACCACCACTACGGCATGGCGGTTCCGCCCGCCGGCAGCCGACCGCAGGACCCGGCCGACCGGGACTTCGGGGAACTGGCGGGCGGCTGAGGCGGTGAGGGAAGGGGGGAGGCGGGAAGATCCGCCGGACCCGGCCCGGAGCCCTACGACACCAAAGGCAGCGGCTCGGCCGGGCTGAGCTCCGGGTCCTCGACCGCGAAAGTCCGTACCCGGCCGGGCACCGATCCCGGTTCCTCGAACCGTACGGTCACCCGGCCGACGCCGCTGCCCTGTACCCATCCCGCGCCGAATTCGCTGTGCCGTACGTCCTGCCCCGGGGTCCACCGCCGGGCCACGACGGGCTCCGGCACAGGCTCGGGAGCCGCCTCACCGGCGGGCAACAGCTGCTCGGCCTTCTCCGCCTCCTGCGCTGTCTGCGCGAAGAGGTCCTCCTGGGTGAAGTCGGCCAGTCCCGCCACCCCCACCCCGAGCAGCCGTACGCCCCCGGTGGTGTCCACCGCCTCGATCAGCCGGGCCGCGGTCTCCCGCACCACCGCCGGATCATCCGTCGGCGCCCGCAGGGTCTCGGACCGGGTGAGCGTGCTGAAGTCGTACCGGCGGACCTTGATCACGACAGTTCGCCCGGACCGCCCCGCGCCCCGCAACCGCTGAACGCAGCGGTCGGCGAGCCTGGCCACCTCGGTTCGAACCCGGGCCCGGTCCGTCAGGTCCACGTCGAAGGTGTCCTCGACCGAGACCGACTTCATTTCCCGGTCGGCCACCACCGGCCGGTCGTCGAGCCCCGCCGCCATGGCGTACAGCGAGGCCCCGTGTGCCTTGCCCAGCAGCCGTACGAGCTCGGACTCGCCGGCATGGGCCACCTCGGCGACCGTGGTGATCCCGGCCCGGCGCAGATGCTCGGCCGTCGCCGGTCCGACGCCCCAGAGGGTGCGGACCGGCAGGGGGTCCAGCAGCGCGCGCTCGGTGCCCGGCTCGACCAGGACAACACCATCCGGCTTGGCCCGCTCCGAGGCGATCTTGGCGAGCAGCTTGGAGGCGGCCAGACCCACCGAGGCGGTCAGTCCGGTGGCCGCCTTGATGTCCGCCCGCAGCCGCTGGGCCACGAGCAGGGGCGGCTCCTCGACTCCCCCCGCGTCGAGATCCACGAACGCCTCGTCCAGGCTCAACGGCTCCACCAGCGGCGACAGCTCGCCGAGCAACCCCATGACGGTGTCGCTGACCTTTCGGTAGAGCCCGAAGCGCGGCACCAGGTACGCCGCGTTGGGGCACAGCCGCCTTGCATGGGCCATGGCCATCGCCGAGTGCACTCCGTGGACCCGCGCCTCGTAGGACGCCGTGGCGACGACCCCGCGCGGACCGAGGCCGCCGACCACCACGGGCTTCCCGCGCAGGCTCGGCTTCGATGCCTGCTCCACGGCCGCGAAGAACGCGTCCATGTCCAGGTGCAGGATCGTCGGAGTGCTTCTCACACTTACCGATGGTGCCGCACGGCACTGACATCCGTCGCACACGCGTACGACATGGATCTACCCCGCGCGATTGCGGCGCCGCGCGAGCTCGTCGGCTGGGTTGTGGCCGACGAGGGTCTCCCCGGTGTCGACCCGCTCGCCGTGCAGCTGGGACAGCGTGCTCTCCACGTCGCGCCAGACCACGCCCACAGCGATCCCGAAGATCCCCTGGCCGCCCTGGAGCAGGTCGACGACCTCGTCCGGCGAGGAGCACTCGTA
Organism: Actinacidiphila oryziradicis; assembly: GCF_005047355.1. Classification (GTDB taxonomy): domain Bacteria; phylum Actinomycetota; class Actinomycetes; order Streptomycetales; family Streptomycetaceae; genus Actinacidiphila; species Actinacidiphila oryziradicis. The sequence goes on along the minus strand of NZ_SUMC01000024.1, from coordinate 8,648 downwards.
GACCGTGGCACCATCGCTCATCAGGGTCATCCGGGCCAGCTCGGACGGGGCGCTGGAGCGCAGATGCTGCACGGCGGTACGGATGTTCTGGAGCGACACACCGGTATCGAGCAGCCGCTTGACGATCTTGAGGACGACAACGTCCCGGAAGCTGTAGAGCCGCTGGCTGCCCGAGCCGTATGCGGGCCGCACACTCGGCTCGACCAGGCCGGTGCGGGCCCAGTAGTCGAGCTGTCGGTAGGTGATCCCGGTCGCCGCGCAGGCCGTGGGCCCGCGGTAACCGATCTGTTCGGACCCGGGCTCAGGCCCCGGTCCGGACGACGCGCTGCCCCCGCCCGCTGCCATGCCAGGGTTACGGGCCAACGCCCCGTGCATCGGATACGAGCCGCCTGCGGCCATACCGTCGCCGGTGCTTCTCACGCCGACCCTCCGTCCCTTCGCGTCCCGGAGGCACGCGCACATGCCGTCGGGACTTTCCATCTCGACGGTAGGCAGTCACCCGGGGTGCGTCAACGATCGCCACGCTCGGCACGCCGAGTGATATCAACCGCGAGAGTGGTTTCCCGTGACCACCGAAGGGGAAAGGGTAGTCGAATGCCCTGGGGCAGGCGTCACTGGCTGCTCGTTCCGAAGTCCTCGGGCGAGATCTGGTCCAGGAATTCGCGGAACTTCTCGACCTCGTCCTCCTGCTCGTCCGGGATGGCGATACCCGCGTCGTCCAGCACCCCGTCGCTGCCGTAGATCGGCGTCCCGGTGCGCAGCGCCAGCGCTATGGCGTCAGAGGGGCGGGCGCTGACCTCGACACCGCTGGCGAACACCAGCTCGGCGTAGAAAACCCCCTCACGGAGGTCGGTGATGCGGACCTCGGTCAGTGTCTGTCCGACCGCCTCGAGCACGTCCTTGAACAGGTCGTGCGTCAGCGGCCGGGCTGGAGTCATGCCCTGCTGGGCGAAAGCGATGGCGGTAGCCTCTCCCGGCCCGATCCAAATGGGCAGGTAGCGGTCGCCCCCCACTTCGCGCAGGAGCACGATTGGCTGATTGGAGGGCATTTCCACCCGGACACCCACGACGTCGAGCTCGTTCACACAGCAACCCTAGGACGTGCCCGGCAGGTTTGGGTAGTCGGGGACTTCTCGGCCGGCTTCAGGGCAGCCGTACCCGGAGCGCAGACTGGACCAGCGCGGCGTGCAACCGGACCGAGAGCGCGGCCAGTTCCCGGGCCGTGCTCTCAGCGTGGTTGCGGGTCTGCGGGTTGCGATGCCGCCGCAACGGAGCGACCACTTGTTCGACCAGACCGACCTCGCGGTCCGCGGCGGCCTTGACAGCCCGCAAATGGCGTGGCTCGAGGCCGTACCGCCCCAGGTCGGCGACGATCTTCGCGATATTCACCGTTTCGGCGTCATATCCGCCGTCCGGACCGGGCCCCACCAGCCCGTACGACTCCCACTGCGCGAGTTGGTCCTCAGCCGCACCGGTGGCGGCGATCAGCTCGTCACGGCCGATCCGCGGACAGGACGGCTCCGCCTCCGGCGCCCAGCCGAGCAGGTCACGCGATTCGCCGGGCGACGGTAGCGGGACCTGCTCGCCCCGGTCGAGGGCGTCCAGATGCTCCCGGATCACCTTCAGGGGAAGATAGTGGTCCCGCTGCATCCGCAGGACGGAGGCGAGCCGCTCGACATCCGGGAGACTGAATTTCCGGTACCCGGAGGGGGTCCGCTGCGGTTCCACCAGGCCCTCCGCCTCCAAGAAGCGGATCTTGGAGATGGTGACCTCGGGGAACTCGTCGCGCAGCCGACTGAGCACCGCGCCGATGCTCAGCAGCCGACCGCCCGCGGCAGCGGTGCCGTTTCCGGCACCGCCCGACGGTGTACGAAGCATGGACCTTCCCTGGGGGTCCCCCCGGACGGAGTCCGGGGGAGGGTCAAAAGCCCCGCTGGCTCGGGTAGAAGACCAGCCGGTACTTGCCGATCTGGACCTCGTCGCCGTTGGCGAGCGGCACCGAGTCGATGCGCTCCCGGTTGACGTACGTGCCATTCAGGCTGCCGACATCGGCGACCATGAAGCCGCCGTCCGGGCTCCGCCGGAACTCCACATGCCGCCGCGAGACAGTCACGTCGTCGAGGAAGATGTCGCTCTCCGGATGACGGCCCGCCGTGGTCAGCTCGCCGTCGAGCAGGAAGCGGCTGCCCGAATTGGGACCGCGCCGTACGACCAGCAACGCCGAACCGGGTGGCAGGGCGTCCACCGCCGCCTGGGCCTCCGGGGACAGCGACGGAAGCGCGGTCTGGCCGGTGGCCTCGGCCTCGTAGGCCTCCAGGCCGGAGATCGAGATCGTGGATGTGGTCTCGGACGGCCGCTCGGCAGGGGCCCCGCCCCGCAATGGTGCGCCGCAGTTGGAGCAGAAGCGACTGGCCTCCGCATTTCGGTGCCCGCACCTCGTGCAGACCGGCAAGGACCCTCCACCCGTACGTGAGGCTGATGGTTCACCAAAACCTATGCGTCCCGATGCCGCAGGGTCAACAGAACCCGCCCCATGACCACCCGAAATGTCGCCGCCCGGAGCAGCGGGATCATTACGGAACAGCGGACGCTCCTCGGAGGAAGCCTCCCCCTGCGCGCTTCTCGGCGCCCGGTGACGCGCGGTCGCGCTGTCACCCTCCTGCCGGGCACGCTTGCCGAACAACTTCTCAAACAACTTCACGGGCGATTCCCCTTGAACGAAACAGACCCGCCCGTGGGGCAGGACGAACCCTCAGCCATGACAACAACACAGTTTCCACCACGCACCACCCTGTGGGGACGGCGACCCCCCGCAGTTTCCCTGCCCTCCTTGAGCCGCCTCCACTCGTCGCCGCCATCACCCGGATGACGACCGAGCGTAGTCAGGCTGCTTCGACACCCGCAAGGCATTCACGATGATCTTCTGGGAGCGCACCACATCGGCTGTGGCCTGCTCCTTCTCCAGAGTCTGCACCACGCCACCAGGAATATTCAGCGCGGGCTCCAGATCCGGCGGATTGCCGATCACCTTGAACCGGTAGGGCTGCGACACCCCGTGGCCGTCGACCTGCACACCGCTGGAAGCCTGGGTGAAGTACGTACCCGCCACAACGCGTACATCGTTGATCTGGATCGCCTCCGCACCGGCCGCCCGGAGCTCCTGCAGCGTGTCCAACAGCATATCGGCCTGGACGCTGCCCTTCGGGTCGGTGACCGTCAGCGTGATACCGGGGCCCTGGGCCGCCACTGTGCCCGCCAGCACGCCGAGTTGCTGGGCCTTCTGCTCGGTTTGTTTACGGGCCTCCGCGGCGTGGTTCGAGCTGTTCTCCAGTTCGGTCCGCTGGGCCTCCAGCCGCCGTTTCTCGTCCTGCAGCCGCTGCGTGCGGTTGTCCAGCTCGTCCAGGATGCGCACCAGGTCCTCCTGGCGCGCGCCACGCAGCACGCTGTTGTCGTTGGTGGACCGCACCTGGATGGCCAGGCCCAGGCCCAGCCCGAACAGCAGCAACGCGACAATCAGCTGCGCCCGTGACACCCGTGGCGGCCACAGACCGGCCCTCAGGCGCTGTCTGCCGTCGGCCGGGGCCCCCGACCGCTCCCGCGCGCCCGCGGGCTCTTCCAGGGCCGTGGGCGGTTCCGCCGGCGGCATCGGGCCAGGCAGCCCGGCGGCCGGCGGCCCCGTCTCCGGGACGCCCTCCGCGCTGCTCTCCGGGATCTTGTCCGGGATCTTGTCCGGGATCTCGTCCGGGATCTCGTCCGGGCTTCGGCCCGGAGGCTTCTCCGGCCTCTCGTCCTCGCTCATGCCGCTGTCACGCCCGGAACACGTGGCGGCGGATCGCGGCCGCGTTGGAGAAGATGCGGATGCCGAGGACGACCACGACACCTGTGGACAGCTGTGCGCCGACGCCGAGCTTGTCGCCCAGGAACACGATCAGCGCGGCCACCACCACATTGGACAGGAAGGAGACCACGAAAACCTTGTCGTCGAAAATGCCGTCCAGCATCGCCCGCAGACCGCCGAAAACGGCGTCGAGCGCGGCGACCACGGCAATGGGGAGGTAGGGCTCGACCACCGTCGGCACCACGGGACGGACCACAAGGCCCACCACTACTCCCACGACGAGGCCCAGTACGGCGATCACTACGCACCCTTCCCTGTTTTGGTAGCGTCCGACGTACCGGCCCCGGGGGCCGGCTTGGCGGAACGTACGGTCAAGCTCGGGGCGGCGGGCAGCCGGAGCGTGTCCTCGGCGGTGATGCTCACGCGGATCCCGTAGTTCTGCTCCAGGACGTGCAGATACTGCCCGTCCGCACTGTCCTGGAACGCAGTACTGAGCCGCTGCCCGTCCCCGATCGCCAGCACCGTGTACGGCGGCACCAGCGGCCTGTTGTCGACCAGTATGGCGTCACCGGCGGCACGGATGGCCGACAGCACCGTCAGCCGCTGCCCGTTGACCGAGACCGCCTCGGCGCCCGACGCCCACACGCCATTGACAACCCGCTGCATGTCGCGGTCGCGGACCCGCCCGGTGTCGGAAAAATCACTGCTCGTACGGGGGTTGCTGCCGCCGCCCGACGAGGCCTCCTTGGCGTCGTTGACCACCAGCTTCATACCCGGTCCGGCCACCGCGGTGGCGGCGGCGAGGAGAGAAACCAGCGCGGTGCTGTCACCACCGTGGTCCTTCAGCGCCTTGCTCTGCTTTGCTGCCACGTCGTCCCGCAGGCCGTTCACGCTTTTCTGCAGGCCGTCGGCGGACTTGGTCTCGGACTGGACGCGGTCGATCAGCTTCTGGCGTTCCTTGGCCAGCGTGGGCGCCGCGACCCGTGCCTGGGCGGCACCCAGGGTGACGACGACGGCCGCCAGCACCAGGCCCACAGCGAGGACAAGTTTCCCGCGCAGCGTTCCGGGGAGCCGCGAGGTGCCCGTCTCACCCCGGCGGGCCGCCGCCTCCGCGTAGCCGTCGTCGAGGCTGTGCTCCATGACATTGGTCAGCAGCGACATCGAGGCATCGGGGCGCCGTGGCACGGCCTTCCGGCTGGGGCTGCTCCGATCGGGTTGCTGCTGCGGCATGCCGCACATCGTCGCACGTCGGGGGGCCGCGCTCGAACGGCCCCCTGCCGGCGCGCCGTTCGGGCGCACCGGCAGGGGGCTCACCGCTCGCTCAGCGGCCTGCGCTCTCCACAATCGCCGACCATTCGTCCAGCAACGCCTGGGCGGAGGCGTCATCAGGCCCCTCGGCCCACAGATGGGTGACCGCCTCGGCCGGGTCCGGCAGCACCATCACCCAACGCCCGTCGGCCTCGACCACTCGCACACCGTCCGTGGTGTCGACGGAACGATCGCCCGCCTCCTCGACCACCCGCCGCATCACCATGCCCTTGACCGCCCACGGGGTCGCCAGATCGCGCTTGAGGACGTGCGCCCGCGGGATCCGGGCGTCGATCTGGCTCAGCGTCAGCTGTGTACGGGCCACCAGGCCGATCAACCGGACGAAGGCCGCGGTGCCGTCGAAGACGCTGCTGAACTCCGGGATGATGAACGCACCCCTGCCGTCCCCGCCGAAGATCGTCGACTCGGCCCGGCCGACCCGGGTGAGGTCGTCCGGCGATGTCGTCGTCCACTCCACCTGCGTGCCGTGATAGGCCGCCACCTGCTCGGCGATACGAGTCGTGGTCACCGGCAGCGCCACCCGCCCGCTGCGGCGCTCGGCCGCCACCAGGTCGAGCAGCACCAACAGCGCCCGGTCGTCCTCAATGATCTTCCCGCGCTCGTCGACCAGCGACAGCCGCTCGCCGACCGGGTCGAACCGCACCCCGAAAGCCGCTCTGGACGAGGCGACGATCTCACCCAGCCGGACCAGCCCGGCCCGCCGGCTCTCGGCGGTCTCGGTGGGCCGCGACTCGTCCAGGCCCGGATTGATGGTGAGCGAGTCCACCTTGAGCCGGCCCAGAAGGCTGGGCAGAACGAGCCCCGCGCTGCCGTTGGCGGCGTCCACGACAACTTTCAGACCGGAATCGGCGATACCCGAGGTGTCCACCGCGCGCAGCAGCGCTCCGGTGTAGGAGTCGAAGACGGTCGCCGGGAAGTACAGGTCGCCGATTTCGCCGGGGAACGCCCGGCGGTACTCCTGGCGGGCGTAGACCCGGTCGAGCTTGCGCTGGCCGGCCGCAGAAAGGTCGGCACCGCTCTCGTCGAAGAACATGATGTCGAGCGAGTCCGGCGTTCCGGGCGTGGTGCGGATCATGATCCCGCCGGCGCTGCCGCGCGCTGTCTGCTGCCGGGCCACCGGCATGGGGACGTTCTCCAGGTCCCGTACGTCGATGGCGCTGGTCTGCAGCGCCGAGATGACTGCCCGCTTCAAAGCCCGCGCGCCACGGGAGTGGTCACGGGCGGTAGTGACCGTGGCGCCCTTCTTCAGCGTCGTCGCATAGGCACCCGCGAGACGGACGGCCAGCTCCGGAGTGATCTCCACATTCAGGATTCCCGAGACACCCCGGGCACCGAACAAGTGCGCCTGGCCGCGCGACTCCCAGATAACCGAGGTGTTGACGATCGCACCGGCCTCGATCGTCTTGAACGGATAAACACGAACATTCCCCGCGATGCTCGATTCCTCGCCGATCAGGCATTCGTCACCGATCACCGCGCCCTCGTCGATCCGTGCAGCGCGCATGATGTCGGTGTTCTTCCCGATCACACAACCACGGAGATTGGTCCCCGGCCCGACGAACACATTGTCATGGATCACCGCCTTGTGGAGGAAGGCGCCCGACTTCACAACGACATTGGATCCGACAACGGTGTGTTCGCGGATCTCCGCACCGGCCTCGATCTTGGCGTAGTCCCCGATATAGAGCGGACCGCGCAGTATGGCGTCGGGGTGGACCTCCGCGCCCTCGGCGACCCAGACGCCTGGCGAGATCTCAAAGCCGTCGATCTCGACGTCGACCTTGCCCTCCAGGACGTCGGCCTGGGCCTTGAGGTAGCTCTCATGAGTGCCGACATCCTCCCAGTAGCCCTCGGCGATATAGCCGTAGACCGGCTTGCCCTCCTTCATGAGTTGCGGGAAGACATCCCCGGACCAGTCGACCGACGTATCGGCCTCGACATAGTCGAAGACTTCCGGCTCCATGACGTAGATGCCGGTGTTGACCGTGTCGGAGAAAACCTGCCCCCAGGTGGGCTTCTCAAGGAAGCGCTCCACCCGGCCCTCCTCGTCCACGATGGTGATGCCGAACTCCAGAGGATTCGGTACCCGGGTCAGGCAGACGGTGACCAGTGCGCCCTTCTCCCGGTGGAAGTTGATCAGCTCGGTGAGATCGAAGTCGGTGAGCGCGTCACCGGAGATCACCAGGAACGAGTCGTCCTTGAGTGCCTCCTCCGCGTTCTTGACACTCCCGGCGGTCCCGAGTGGCTTCTCCTCGTTCGCGTAGGTGAGATCCATGCCGAGCTCTTCGCCGTCACCGAAGTAGTTCTTGACGATCGAGGCGAGGAACTGCACGGTCACCACGGTCTCGGTGAGACCGTGCCGCTTGAGCAGCGTCAACACGTGCTGCATGATCGGCTGGTTCACCACCGGCAGCAGAGGCTTGGGCATGCTCGAGGTCATTGGGCGAAGGCGGGTGCCTTCACCGCCGGCCATCACGACGGCCTTCATGTCGGAAGCGTCCTCCTTGAGAGACGGGCATTCTCACCGACGTCGCCCGGCCCCGGTGGGCCGCGATGGGCCAAGATGGGCCGCTGGTGTTGCGCTCGGCGGCCCTGCGGCTCGTGCGAGGAGCACGAGGAGAGGGGCACACAGGCTCAATCGGCTGTGGCGTCCGCCCGGACGAGCCGGCGGACCTGGACCACATACAGGATCCCTGCCCACCAGTAGAGCGTTGTACCCCATCCGGTGAAGGCCCATCCGAAAATAGCAGCGAACGTGCCAAGCCACCCGTTGCCGTCACTCAGGAGGAGGAGCGGGAAGGCGTACATAAGGTTGAAAGTCGCCGCCTTGCCCATAAAGTTTACCTGCGGCGGCCCGTAGCCATGCTTCCGAAGGACCAGGATCATTACTCCGAGCATCACCTCGCGGGCCAGCAGCAGCGCTGTGAGCCACCAGGGGAGAATCTCCCTCCAGGTCAGGCCGACCAGAGTGGACAGGATGTACAGACGGTCCGCCGCCGGGTCCAGGATCCGGCCCAGCCTGCTGATCTGGTTCCACCGCCGGGCCAGCTTGCCGTCCAGGTAGTCGCTGATACCGCTCCACGCGAGCACCAGCAGCGCCCAGCCATCGGCCTTCGGACCGCCGAACTCGGGCCACAGGATCAGCCACAGGAACACCGGTACGCCGACGAGGCGTGCCATGCTCAGGATGTTGGGGACCGTGAGGATTCGGTCCGTCTGCACCCGTGTCTCCTGGACCTCCACCGTGGCCCTCCTGTACGTGTATGTATGTGCCGACGATGCCCCCTGACCCTACAGCAGGCATTAAAAAGGCCCTGCCCCGGATCATGGATCCGAGGCAGGGCCTCATAATGATTGTTCGGCGGCGTCCTACTCTCCCACAGGGTCCCCCCTGCAGTACCATCGGCGCTGAAAGGCTTAGCTTCCGGGTTCGGAATGTAACCGGGCGTTTCCCTAACGCAATAACCACCGAAACACTATG
>NZ_SUMC01000239.1 GCF_005047355.1 Actinacidiphila oryziradicis | reverse complement strand
AGAACAACCATGATCACGGACGCCTGCGGGCTCACTGCGTCCAGGGCGCCGGAACCCCAAGACCGTCGCTCAACGTCACAACCGGGCCAGCGATCCGCCACGTTGCCCGCCTAAATTCGAAGACCCGTGTTGTTAGGGTTCTCCAGATCCACCAGTTCAACCGGTCTCGCCAGTTGATACAGGTCACCCTTCGGCGGGAACTGGGTGATCATGCCGATCAGTTGTGCCGGGTCCTTCGTGGTCCAAATCGACGGCTCGCCGTTGCCTCGTTGGTCGATGGACATGGTGAAGGGCAGGACCATGATGTTCTCGAACTTGGGCGGAAACCTCTGAGCCACCCTCAGCAGACTTTTCGGATCGACGTCCACGTCGTTCTGCTCGATCGTGATCGTGGCCACGCCGCCTCCGTTCAGGGCGGGCAGCTCCGCCGAAATCTTGAAACCCACCACCCTCAGTCGCACGCTGTTCTCAGGGTCGTTGGGGTTGACGTCGACTCGATGCTTGATGCCGCCCCTGAAGTCCACGGTGACCGGTGCATTCCGGATCTTGAGGGAGCTGTTGATTCCGAGCATGCTGCAGGGGATCTCCGCGCCAATGGGTGGCAGCAGTGGCATATGTGTTCCCTTGTCGAGCGGGGGGCGTGCCGGGCGGATCCACCCTCTGACGCCGCCCGCGCCGAGGCGAAGCCACCGCACCGTGCGGACGTCTGATCTCACACGCTCAGCGCAGCCGACGGCGGCCGGTGTCACGAAACGGCAACTCCACCCCGGCCGTCCGGCCGATCCGGTCAGATGGGGCACCGCACACCATGGGGGGACCAATGCGCCACATCCGTATCGCCGCGCTATCTGCCGCAGCCGCCGTTCCCCGCCGAACCCGTTGTGTTCTCCGCAGCCCGCAGCTGCGGCATCATTGCAGCAACCCCATCCTGGGGGTCGTACCGCTCATTGACCTCGTGTCTCCGCAGCCCACAGCTGCGGCACCATTGCAGCAAGGCCGTCTACGGCGGCGGAACCATCACCACCATCGCGTCTCCGCAGCCCAGAGCTGCGGCACCGTTGCGGCAACCGCAGGGCCACCGCCGACGCGACCGCCTACAGTTATGTCTCCGCAGTCCACAGCTGCGGCACCATTGAGGCTGCATGGCCTTGGCGATGGCCATCATCTCGTCCTCGTGTCTCCGCAGCCCACGGCTGCGGCACCATTACCGCGTGGCCTTGGCTGATGAACTGCCACTGGTTGTCGCCGCCGCGCGAGCCGGCCAAGGCCGGGACATCGCCTTGAGCTTGTTGATGACGGGTGGAGCCCAGGTGGCCGCGCACCTGCTGACCATCCAGAGCGTCACCGCGTCCATCCCGCCGACCAGTTGACGGGTCCCGGCGTCGAGCCGGGGACACCGGGTCTGTCAGAAGGCGCGTCAGCTCGGTAACGACTCAGCGAAGGGCATTGCCCCACCAGTCGCATGTCTGACATTGTCCCAGTTTCACAGAATGATCACCGATAGAGATCGAGACCGGGACCGGGACCGTGAGCATTCCACCCGATTCAGCAGATACGCCCGACTTCAGCGGACCCGCCATCCCTCCCATGCCGGATGCTCCTCCCCTCGTGCCTTCGCCGAAGAAGCGCCCCGGCAGGAGCGTTCTTGTCGGTGTGACGGCCGTTATGCTGCTGGCCGCCGGCATAGGCCTCGGCATGTCCATGAACCAGCAACCAGCCAGTAACGACGGCTCTACAGCCACAGCGGCGTCAGCTTCAGATACCCCGGTGGCACAGGCATCCACCGAGTCCCCAGCCGATCGCTGTTCGCGGGTCGTGATGGACGCGCTGCAGCAGACAGCGGACGCACTGAACGCTGGACAGAGCGGTCTCAAGCTGACGCCATTGCTGTTCCAGTACGGGACCAACTCCGACATCTACCGGATCGCCGTGATGGCCCAGTCGCAGATGATCAGCGCTTCGATCGAGAACGGCGACCCAAACGGCCAAGTGCTGAAGCTGCGCCCCTACGTGGACGCCCAGTGCGCCCAGTCCGCGACGCCTGCCGCCGTGGCCCCTCCAACGGCCAACGGCACAGCCCCAACTGCTGATCCAATCTCCACCGACGACTTTCCGTTCGTCGAAGGACCGACGGTGACGGAGACGATCAAGCTCGGCGCCTCCGACTGGGCCCGGTATCCGTCACAGAGCGCGTGCGAAGCCGCCGCCGTCCAGCCCTCAGCCCTGCGAAAGGCCGCCGATGAGCAGGACGAAAGCTTTGCTGGCGAACAAAAGGGCAAGGACGCCGCAGAAGTCACCGTGCTCGCGTACGCGCGAAAGTACGTCCAGGAACTGCAAGCCCAGGGCTACCCGCAGCCCGAAAACGCTGTGGCGTCGCACTGGTCGAACCTCTGCTACACCCTCGCGAACAGCGACCCGGGCCAGTAGCACCCGACGGAGGATCCCAACGGAGACAGTTGCCCCCTCGGTAGGCTGGACCGTGGAACGGACCCCGGCCCGGTGTGACCCGCCGTAAACCTCAATCGCTGATGATCCGGCAGCCTTCGCTGACGCCGAATGGTGGCGCCTTCCTATAGTGGACCGCCGTTTCGGCCCATCCACCCATCGTTCGAGCACGTCAGCGGCCGACGACGGGCACACCTGACCCCCCGTCGGCCGCTACCTGCGGATTCGGGTCTGAGGTCGTCCGGGCGTTCAGGGCGGATCCGCTGGGGGCGGGACACTCTTCAATTTGCAAGTCGCCCCAGACCGTTGCTCACGGGTGCCTAAGCAGAGGCTGTCAGAAAGGGGCATCGGAGCGGTCTCGCCTTCGGCGACGCGCTGGTGACTCGCGCGACCTTCGCGAGGGAGTCGGGCCTGGCGGGTCCTCTCTGCCAGTGCTTGATAGTTTCCGGATCCGTCACCACCCCCAATACCTGGTGGTGGTGCTGTTGCCCAGCTCGTTCGGCGTGTGGTGGATACCGACGACCACGGCCCCACAGTCAGCGAGGGATTCGGCGATCTGCTTCGTCACGAAATCCTGCTCGACCCCACGTGCCCCGATCCAACCGTCCTTGAACAATGCTTCGAAGGTCGAGTTATTGAGGTAGCGGGGCATCGTGCCGACATCGAGCCGGCTCGCGGGGCTGTCGTCAGGTCCCTTGGCCGGACGGAGGAACTCTTCGAAGTCTTCACGAGTGAGGTACCGGCCGCGGATGAGGTCGGAGGAGTCGAGCTCGAACTTCTGCGTCAAGCACAGCTTGGCCAAAGAGGCCAGGACTCCCTCCACGGTCGCCAGGGCGACAACGTACTCCAAACGGAGAGGAGGCCCTACCCGTATGGCAGGGTCTCCTCGTGCAGGTGGTACTCAGCGCTCCCAGCGGGGGACAGCACGCCTCGGCTTGTTGGACATCGGGCGACCTGGAATCCGCTGCAAGGTCGTGTAGTAGGCACTGACGGTACCCGGAAGCGGGGCATGGACGGCACGGACGGCATCCGCATGGGAGTCCGTGGTTCCTTCCGCTGGACCTGGACGGAACGTCGGGGCTGCACGGGCATGGGGTCCTCCTTCCTCATGGGCCCTCGACGGGCGAGGGCCTCTTGGTCAGCGCGAACGGGGCGCCCAGTTCTTTCGCCTCCTGTCGGGTCCTGCCGTCCCCGCCGAGGTGAGCTGCGATGCTTGGCGCCATGGTGGCCAGTTCCCGGGGATGCACTCCGGGGATCCCGGTCAGCTCCGGCACCTTCGCGAGGCGCTCCTCCACCTCGTCCCGGCGGAGAACCTGAGCATTGCCCTATGCCCCTCGGCGGCCCCTGGGCAACTTGCCCGAGCTGCGCCGTACGACAGCTCATGACCGGGGTCCCGCCCGGCTTTGGGGTCCGCAACGGGGAGACAGTCGAGATCGAGCAGACACTCGCACCGCACGAGCAACTCGGCCGGCTCATCCAGCCCTGTTGCCGAGCAGTCCGTGGAGTAACCGCTCGCGCCTGTAGTACAGGCGGCTGTACGGTCCTCCGCATGGCCCGTACCTGCGTCTTCTGTGACGGCACGCCCCTCACCAAGGAACACACGCTGCCGAAGTGGCTGAAGTCGGCCTTTCGGGGAGACGCCGGGTCCCGTGCCCTCCATGTCCGGGGGACGGAATCGACCCAAATACAGCACGTCGCAGACGCATTCAATGCCACGGTCAAGATTGTGTGCGCCACCTGTAACAACGGCTGGATGAGCGGACTCGAAAACGGTGTCCGCAGCTTCCTGCCGGACCTGATCAACGGACGAGCGGCAGAACTGACGCAACAGGACCAAAATGCGCTCGCCTCCTGGTGCCTCAAGACCATGTTGATGTTCGCGGGCCAGAACAAGCACCCCACATTGGAGATGCTGCCGCTAGTGTCTCGTGATCCTGCAGTCGTTACTTTGATCGATGGGGCTCGTTGGTTCTGGCATGGAGCTCTCTGTGGAACAGACCGCTGAGTTGCGGGAGTTGGTGAACAGTCGCGACGTGCCGGCT
>NZ_SUMC01000238.1 GCF_005047355.1 Actinacidiphila oryziradicis | reverse complement strand
GTGCAGATACGATGGCTCAAGGCCGTGCGGGCCCCTCTTGACGTCACAATCATGATCGTCTCGCACGGCCGTTTGCATGCTCAGACCGGGGTCTCAGCTACCGCGCACGACGTCGTAAGTGAGTCCCCCATGCTGTGCAGACACCGACGGACGTGGTCCCGATGAGCGTCGAGAACACTGTCGGCCTGATCATCGCGTGCTCCCTGACCAGCTACCTGGTCTACGCCCTGATCTTCTCGGAGCGCTCCTGATGACCGGCGCCCACACCGGCGCCGTCACCGCAGCGTCGGCGGACAGAGCGAGGGCACCGAGGCCCGCTTCGACATCCCCGGCAGCACCCTCTTCGGCATGTCGGCGGACGGCGCGGCCAACGCCTCGTACGACAGCTTCTCCAGCCTCGGCGGCGGCGTACTCATGGCCGCGACGATGCTCGGCGAGATCGCCCCGGCAGCACCGGCAGCACCGGCAGCGGACTGTACCGTCCTCACCCTGCTCAACTTCTTCCCGGCCCTGTCGCTCGGGCCGCTGGCCGAGGGAATGCGGTAGCGGCGCGGCGTCAGAGGTTGAGCCGGTACGGCAGCATGCAGACGACGACGTCGGTGCGGGCCCGCAGGACGGTGGCCAGCAGGATGCCGCGCTGGTTCTGCAGGATCTCCTACCGGCGGTGCTTGGGCTCGACCTCAGGGTCCGGGTTCTCGTACGCCGCGAATCACCTTCGCCACCGAAGGCAACCCCCTCCTCCAGTTCCTGCGCTTCTTCCTCTTCGGCCTAGGAGAAGTCGCCCCCGTCACCCGCAAAGTGCTCCGCGAAGCCGAACCCGACGGCGCGCCGCTCCCACGTCCACGTCGGCTGAGCCTTTCCTCGCCGCGTCAGAATCCCGTTAAAGATGGGCGGAACGGCGTCAAGGGGGCGTCAGTGCCGAGGGCGCGGAGGTCTGGCACGCCTAGCGTCGGCCGTATGGGACGCCGAACCGCTCGATCGGCCGCAGCGCGCCGCCGGCAGCACACCGGGACCGGGCCGCCGACCGTCGGGGAAACGGCCGTCGACCGGCACTGGGCCGGGAACTCGCGTGCCGCGGTGTACTGCGCGGTGGCGTTCTCCGGGCTGATGATGCTGCTCGACTGGGGGTCGGGCGGGCTTACTCCGCCGCGTGCCGGGCTGTGGGCCGTGCTGGGCGCCATGGTGTTCGCCGTACTCCTGCCGCCGCGCGTCACCGCGGGCGAGGGGTGGCTGGCGGTACGGGGATCCGTGCGTGAGCGGCGGGTATGTACGGACGCCCTGGTGGCGCTGTATTCGTGCGGCCCCGTCGCGCAGCGGCTGGTCCTGCGGGACGCCTACGGCGGGTGTGTGGAGCTCACCCCTCGGGTCCTCGCCGCCAACCCGCTGCTCTGGCATCTGCTGGACGCAGGCGCCCGCCGCTCGCGCGAGCGCGGAACGCTGCGGTCCGGGACCGACGTGCTGCGGGAGTTGGCGGAGCAGATCGACGACGAGACGGCCCGGGCGGTCCTCAGGGCCTCGGGGCTGGAGTAGTAGTTGCCTCCGTACGCTCACGGCTCGAAGCGGTAGCCGATGCCGGGTTCGGTGATGAGGTGGCGCGGGTGCGCCGGGTCCGGTTCCAGCTTCTGGCGCAGGCCGGAGATGTAGACGCGCAGGTAGTTGGTCCGCTCCTCGCAATCGGGGCCCCAGACGTCCTGGAGCAGCTGACGGCCGGTGACCAGGCGGCCGGGGTTGCGCAGCAGCGGAGCGAGGAGCCGCCATTCGGTCGGGGTGAGGTGGAGCGGCTCGCCGTTTCCCGACGCGGGGGCGGCGGTGTAGGCGGCGAGATCCAGCTGCCAGTCCGCGATGGTCACGGTGCCCGGTTCGTCGATGGCCGGCGGGCGGCGCAGGACGGCGCGGAGCCGGGCGAGCAGTTCCTCCATGAGGAAGGGTTTGGTGAGGTAGTCGTCGGCTCCGGCGTCGAGTGCGGCGATCTTTTCGGTGGTGTCCGTCCGCCCGGACACCACGATGATCGGCAGGGAAGTCCATACCCGCAGTCCGTGGATGACGTCGATGCCGGGCAGGTCCGGCAGGCCGAGGTCGAGGATGATCACGTCGGGCGGTTTGCGGGAAGCCAGACGCAGGGCTGTGCTGCCGTCGCGGGCGGTGGCCACATCGTATTCACGGGCCCTGAGGTTGATGTCCAGGGCTCGAACCATCTGCGGTTCGTCGTCGACGATCAGGACGCGCCTCATGCCTGCACCTCCTCCTCGGTGGCTTCGGTGGCTTCGGTGGCTTCGGCAGCAGTGGTGGCCTCGACGGCGTCGGCGGCGAGGAGGGAGAGGACCATGGTCAGGCCCCCGCCGGGGGTCTCTTCGTGGGTGAGGCTGCCGCCCATCGCCTCCGTCAGCCCCCGGGACAGGGCGAGGCCGAGGCCCAGGCCGGTGGTGTTGTCCGTGTCGCCCATGCGCTGGAAGGGCTCGAAGGCCCGGTCCCGGTCCTCGGGCCGCAGCCCTGGTCCCCGGTCGACGACGCGCAGCTCGACGCGGGAGCCGAGGGCGCTGCCGCTCACCAGTACGGGCTTGCCCTCGGGGGTGTGCCGGAGGGCGTTAGTCACCAGGTTCGCGACGACCCGCTCCAGCACCGGTGGATCCGCGAGGACTTCCGGCGTCTCCTCCAGCCCCTGGGAGACGACCGGCACAGGGGTCTCGGGGAGAGTGTCCAGGGCCAGCGGAGTTACGTCGGCGAGCGCGGTGGGCTGCAGGTGGAGGGTAAGGGCGCCGGCCTGGAGGCGGCTCATGTCGAGCAGGTTGCCGACCAGATGGTTGAGTTTGGCCAGCGATTCCTCGGCGGTGGCGAGCAGTTCGTCGCGGTCCTCGTCGGA
Source organism: Actinacidiphila oryziradicis (assembly GCF_005047355.1). Lineage (GTDB taxonomy): Bacteria > Actinomycetota > Actinomycetes > Streptomycetales > Streptomycetaceae > Actinacidiphila > Actinacidiphila oryziradicis. Next base: position 1,737 of record NZ_SUMC01000238.1, on the reverse strand, counting down.
GAACTCCACATCGCGGCTGCGCAGGCTGCTGACGGCGGCCCAGGCGCCGGCCAGCGGGGTGCGCAGGTCGTGGCTGACGGCGGCCAGCAGCGCGGTACGCATCCGGTCGGCGGCCCTGACGGGTTCGACCTCGGCGGCGGCTTCGGCCAGCCGGGCCCGTTCCAGGGCGGCGGTGACGTGGGCCGCGAAGGCGGTGAGCACCCGGCGTTCGGAGGCAACCAGGCTGCGGCCCCGCAGCACGAGCAGGCTGTCCTGCCCCACCGGGATCGTTACGGCAGCCTCGTCGCTGCCCGGCTCGGCCCCGCCGGGCTGGTCGTCCCGGTCGACCAGGGTGGCCGATTCCATGCCGAAGGCCTCCCTCGTACGCTCCAGCAGCGCCGGTACCGCCTGGTCGCCGCGGACGATGCTGCCGGCCAGCGAGGAAAGGACCTCGGCCTCGGCGGTGGCCTTCGCCGCGCGCCGGGACAGGCGCAGCGAGCGGTCCACGATGGCGGCGACGGTGACGGCGACCACCGCGAAGACGGCGAGGGCGAGCACGTTGTCGGGCGTACCGATGGTGAACTGGTCAATGGGCGGGATGAAGTAGTAGATGAGGAGGCAGGATGCGGTGATCGATGCCAGCAGGGCGGAGGTCACGCCGCCGATGCAGGCGACGCCGACGACGGCGAGGAGGAAGAGCAGGGCTTCGCTGGTGAGGTTGAGGTGTCCGCGGTTGTTGCTCAGCAGGGTGGTCAGCAGCACGGGGAGGACGAGACCGGCCACCGGTCCGGCCACTCGTCGGGACAACGAAAGGGTGCTCCCTGGGGTGGGCAGCAGGCGGCCGCATCCGGCCCGTTCGTGGGTGACCCGGTGGACGTCGATGTCGCCGGAGAGTTCGGTGGTGATCTCTCCGACGCCGGGTCCGGTGAGGAAACGCAGCAGTTGTCCCCGGCGGCTGGTGCCCATGACGAGCTGGGTGGCGTTCTCGGCGCGGGCGAAGTCCAGCAGGGCGGTGGGGATGTGGTCGCCGACGACGGAGTGGTAGCTGCCGCCGAGGCTTTCGATGAGTGCGCGTTGTCTGGCGAGGGCGGCGGGTGAGGCGTCGGCGAGGCCGTCGCTGCGGGCGATGTGCACGGCGAGCAGGTCGCCGCCGGCGGAGCGGTCGGCGATCCTGGCCGCCCTGCGGATCAGTGTCTCGCCCTCCGGGCCGCCGGTGAGGGCGACCACGACCCGCTCACGGGTCTCCCACACCCCGCCGATGCCGTGCTCGGAGCGGGTACCTCTGCAGGGACTCGTCCACCCGCCCGGCGACCCACAGCAGGGCCAGTTCCCGCAGTGCGGTCAGATTCCCGACCCGGAAGTAGTTGGCGAGCGCCGCATCCACCTTCTCCGGGGCGTAGACGTTGCCGTGCGCCATCCGGCGGCGCAGGGCTTCGGCGGGCAGGTCCACCAGCTCGATCTGGTGGGCGTGGCGGACGATCTCGTCGGGGACGGTCTCACGCTGCGGGACCCCGGTGATCTTCTCGACGACGTCGTTGAGCGACTCCAGGTGCTGGACGTTGACCGTGGTCACTACGTCGATCCCCGCCTTGAGGAGTTCTTCGACGTCCTGCCAGCGCTTGGCGTTGCGGCCGCCGGGGACGTTGGTGTGGGCCAGCTCGTCGACCAGCGCCACCTGCGGCTTGCGGGCGAGGACCGCGTCGAGGTCCATCTCGGGGAAGCTGCTGCCCCGGTACTCCCGTTCTGCCCGGGGCCGCA
>NZ_SUMC01000237.1 GCF_005047355.1 Actinacidiphila oryziradicis | reverse complement strand
AACCCTCGGGAATTGCATCAGACGGGTGAGAACCCGCAGGTCACGAGGTCAGAGCGCGGTCCGACGGGGTCTCCATCCTCCTACAACTTGGCGGCCTGAGCTGGGAGTTTGGCAATTAGTTCCCATCTGATGCAGGATTTGCCCTCTGGAAGGGAGGGCGAAAGTGGGTCTTCAGCGACGTGCCGACCTGGCGGGGGCGGCCCATCTGGAGCTGGTCTCCGGAGTGGTCCAGCTGCGTCCGCAGGACGCGATGGTCGAGGCGATGCTGCGAGGCTGGCGGGCCCAACAGGCAGCTCGTGGGCTCCGCGAGGACACGGTCACTCCCCGAGAACGACTCGTGCGCCGGTTTCTAGAGCACACCAACGAGTACCCGTGGGCCTGGACACCTGGCCACGTGGATGAGTGGTCACTGTGGCTGACCAGCGAGAAGCACCTCGCGTCCTCCACCATCCGCAGCTACCAGGGCAGCCTGCGCCTGTTCAGCGAGTTCCTGATCGACGGCCGTTACGGCTGGGCGGTGGCCTGCGAGGACGCCTTCGGCACCCACCCGGTGGCTATCTGCCACGAGTGGAACACCATCGCCCACCTCAACGACTACGAGGGCCGCCCCGAGGCGAGGCCGTTCACCCGCGAGGAGATTCAGCGCTTCCTCGACTACGCCGACGACCAGGTCGAACGGGCGGTACGGGCCAAGCGCAAAGGAGCCCTCGCCGCCTACCGCGACGCCACCCTCTTCAAGGTCATCTACGGATGGGGGCTCCGCCGCACCGAGACGTCCAAACTGGATGTGGTCGACTTCGGGCGGAACTCGAAAGCTCCGCAGTTCGGCCGGTACGGAACGCTCAACGTCCGCTACGGCAAGGCTAAGAAGGGCCAGTCGCCCCGACGTCGGAACGTGCTGTCAGTGATGGACTGGGCGGTGGAGGCGGTCGCCGACTATGTGGAGAACGTACGGCCGCGGTTCGGCTGCGAGGACCACCCCGCGCTGTGGGTGACCGAGCGGGGCGGCCGGGTCAAGCCGACAGAGATCAACGCCCGGTTCGTCGCCTACCGCGACGCCCTGAAGCTCCCAAAGGAGCTGACCGTCCACTCCGCTCGCCACGCCTACGTCACCCACCTCACGGAGGACGGGGTTGACCGGCGGTTTCTACAGCAGCAAGTCGGTCACGAAAATGACAGCTCCACCGCCATCTACACCCACGTCAGCGACGACTTCATGAACACCATGCTCCACAAGGCACTTGCTCCCGCGCTCGCCCCGACCTCCGCAGACAAGGACCGCTGATGGCCGCGAAGCTGGACTACCACTGGCACCTGCGCAAAATCATGGCCGACCGCGGGCTCTTCTCCACCACCGACCTCATCCCGCTGCTGGACGAACGCGGCATCACCCTGTCCTCCAGCCAGGTCTACCGGCTCGTCGTCGAGCGCCCCGAACGGCTCAGCCTGAAGATCCTCATGGCCCTGCTCGACATCCTCGACTGCACCATGGATAACCTCATCGAGCCGGTGGCCGCAGCCAGTGCCGAATCAACTACCCGGACAAAGAAGGCTGTTGGCGCAGAGGCCGGCGTCGGTGACCTGCGGCCCAAGCGAGCCCGCATCCGCGGCCTCGAGAAGTCGTGACCGCACCCGGGCGTCCCGATCTAGCCGTCGTCGACCCGATCGGACTGATCGTGGGCCTGGTCACGGCCGTCGAACATCAGCTGGAGCCCGACCGGATCCGCACCGTGGTCATCAGCGTCGCGGGCGGCCGCGCGAAGTCACGCCGCCTCGCGGCGCATCTGGCCGAGCATCCCAGCGTGCTGGCCGACGGCTGCTCTCCGGCGCCCAGGGCCGTCGGTGACCTGCTCATCGCCATGCGTGAGGCCGGAGCCCAGGCCATCTCGCCGCCGTGTTGCGCCGAGTGCGGCAGACAGTTGCGCACCCTCCAGCGCCGTGGCCAGGACTGGTACTGCTGGAACTGCGGACCACAGCCCGAGCTCTGCGCTGCCTGCGGAAACACCCGCCGGGTCGCTTCACGCGACCGGGCCGGGCAGCCACGATGCGGCAAATGCCCGGACACCGACGGACGCGACCCCATCGCGGTGATCGGCGCCCTGATCGCCGAACTGGACCCGCAAGCCGGGCAGGAAGTGATTGCCGACGCGGTCCACCGATCGGCACCCCGACCCTCCTACCAGCAGAAACTCGCCTGGGCCCTGGAATCCCATCCCGCCCTGCTGACCGGGGACGGCCACCTCGCACCCCACCGCGCGATCCTCCGGCTGATCGACTTGCTGCACGAGGCCGGCGTCGCCGGGATCGTCCGGCCGTCCTGTCCCGGCTGCCACAGAGTCGTACGCATCGACAAGCCCCTGGACGGACAGCGGGTCTGCCGCACCTGCATCGCCCACTCCCGCATCGAGGAGTGCTCAGGCTGCGGAGCCCGCCGAGAGCCTGCCACCCGTGACGACCAAGGTCGGCCGCTGTGTCCGAACTGCCTGGTCAACGACCCGGCGAACCTGGAGCCCTGCATCAACTGCGGCAGACGAAAAGTCGTGAACACCCGCACGCCGGACGGTCCTCTCTGCTCGGGCTGCCCCTCCCTGCCCACCGCGACTTGCAGCATCTGCGGCGAGGAGAAGCCCTGCGGCACCTCACGCACCACGGGCCGAGCGTGGTGCCCAGACTGTCAGCGCCACTCCTCGCCGTGCTCGGCCTGCGGAGGCGTCGCGGCGGTCGTCTCCGGCACGCTCGACCAGCCCCTTTGCGCGGACTGCACCGCCCCTGAGGTCTGGCACACCTGTCCCACCTGCAACGACCCCGACTACCCGCACCCCGGCCAGTGCGCCCGCTGCCTCATTAACCGGCACCTCAACGAACTGCTGGGCCCTCCGTCCAATGCCCTCCACCCCGGCCTCGAAGCCCTCCGGCGCAACATCTCCACCACCGAGCACCCCATCACCGCCAGGCGGTGGCTGAACAAGCCGTCCGTCTCCCCGGTCCTGTCCGACCTCGCGGCCGGCCGACGAGCCCTCACCCACGAGGCCCTCGACGAATTGCCCGACAGCCCGCCCCTCGCCCACCTCCGCCAAGTCCTGGTCGGCGTCGGCGCCCTGCCCGAGCGCGACGAGTACATGGTCCGCCTCGAACGGTTCCTCACCGACCTCCTCGCATCCCAGCAGGACCCCGGGCAACGCAAAGTCCTGCATCAGTACGCGATCTGGCACCTGGTCCGGCGACTTCGCCGACGCAACAACGGCCGCCCCATCACCCCGCAGCAGTTCATATCCGCACGCCAACGCACCCACGCGGCCGTCGCCTTCCTGAAGTGGCTGAAGGCCCACGACCTCACCCTGGACACCTGCCGGCAGGCCAACCTCGACCGGTGGCTCACCGACGACTCCGCCACCTACCGACAAACGGCCGGGCACTTCATTCGCTGGGCTCGCACCAACAAGCTCACCACCGTCCACGTCCCCGCCATCCGCTGGAACGGCCCCACGCAGCCGCTCAATAACGAGCATCGATGGAACGTCGCACGCCGGCTCCTGCACGACGACACCCTCAAGCCCGAAGACCGCCTCGCAGGGCTGCTTCTTCTCCTCTATGCCCAAGGGGCAGCAGCAATCGGCCGGTTGACCATCGAGGACGTCGAGATCGGCGCTCAGGAGGTACGTCTCCACCTCGGCGACGCACCCGTCCAGCTGCCCGAGCCCGTCGCCGAACTGGTCCGGGTCGTCGCTGCGAACCGCAAGGGCCACGCGACCATTGGGGCCCTGGCCCCATCACCCTGGCTCTTCCCCGGGGGCCAGCCCGGACGGCCGATCAGCACCACACAGCTGACACAGCGCCTGAATCAGCTCGGGATCCGGCCCAATGAGGCCCGCAGCACCGCGCTCTTCCAGCTCGCCACCGAGATCCCCGCCGCGATCCTCGCCCGCACCCTGGGCATCCACACCGACGTCGCCGTCGCCTGGCAACGTCTCTCCGCGGGCGACTGGGCCAACTACGCCGCCGAAGTCAGCCAGCGGCCAGTCAGGACAGATCAATCCCCAGCATCGAATACATGATCATGTCTCGACGCTCCTCACCCACCTGCTGCCAACTGCGAAGCAGGCCCTCACGCTGGAAGCCCACACGCTCAGCCGTCCGCTGTGACGCGGCATTCCACGGCTCGACATACAGCTGAAGACGGGGAATCTGCAGGTCACCAAGGGCCCAGGCAGCGACCGCTCGAAGGGCTTCCGCAGCAACCCCCTGGCCACGAGCTGACCCGACCACCCAGTAGCCCAGCGACGCGCGGCCCTCGTTCGACTCTCTCAGCCACAGGCCGACCGTCCCGAGCGGCCGACCGTCCTCAACCCGCACGATGACGAACGGATACCCACTACCAGTAGACGCCCGCTCCCACTGCCGTCGGACGAAGGCTTCGCCCGCCTCCTGCGAGTACGCCGACGGGACGGTCGTGATCAACGGGATGTAATCGTCGCTCGACGCCTCCCGGACGAGAGGCAGATCGCCGAGCTCCCAGGAGCGGAGCACGAAACTGTCGCCTGAAACCAAGCGCGGGACGTCCAAGGGGGCAACCATGATCGCATCCTGCCGGGATCCCCACCGGGACGCACTCCCATTTCACCGCTGTGACCAAGGCATTCGGACAGTTCCGATACCCGACGTCACCATTA
>NZ_SUMC01000236.1 GCF_005047355.1 Actinacidiphila oryziradicis | reverse complement strand
CGCGAACGGCCGTCGATCGGCGGACAAGCGTGTCAGGCTGATCAACCATGCTGCTGCGACTGCCCTACCTCGCCGTGTCGAGCGTGTTCTCCCTCATACGGTTGCTGCCGATGAGCGACGTTGACAAGGACATCGAGATATTGACGTTGCGGCACCAGCTGGCCGTCCTGCAGCGGCAGATCAACAGGCCACGCGTCTCCTCGGCGGATCGCGCTTTCCTGGCCGCGCTCCTCCACCGGCTCCCCAGGCCCAAGCTGCGGCAGCTGCACCTGATCGTCTCCCCGGACACGGTTCTGAGGTGGCACCGGGACGTCATGCGCCGCCGCCACGCCGCCGCCTCCCGTCGCAAGCGGCCCGGCCGTCCACCGACCCTCCCCCAGCCTTCGGCCGGGAGGTGCCCCCAGCAGCATCCAGGCTCTCGTCCTGCCACTGGCCCGCGAGAACAGTGGGTGGGGCTACAGAAGGATCCACGGCGAACTCGCGGTCCTCGGTATCAAGGTCGCACCCTCCACCGTGTGGGAGATCCTGAAGCAGCACGGGATCGAGCCGGCGCCCGAACGTGACCGTCAGACCTGGGCCGCGTTCCTGCGCAGCCAGTCCCACGCGATCCTGGCCTGCGACTACTTCACCGCCACCACCCTGAACGGTGCCACCGTGCACGTCTTCGCCGTCATCGAGCACGCCAACCGCCGCATCCGCATACTCGGCGCGACCGCCCACCCCACCGCGGACTGGGCCACCCAGGCCGCGAGGAACCTGATCATGGACCTCCAGGACGCCGGCGCCACCGTCACGCACCTGATCAGGGACCGCGACAGCAAGTACACCCGCGCGTTCGACGCCGTCTTCGCCGCCGAGGTCATCGAGATCGTCACCACCGGCATCCGCGTCCCCCGCATGAACGCCATCATGGAGCGCTGAGTGCAGACCTGCAGACACGAACTACTCGACCGCACGTTGATCTGGAACCAGGCCCACCTGCTCCACGCACTCAGCGAGTTCGAGTCGTTCTCCAACGAGCATCGGACCCACCGCGCCCTGCACAGCGCGGCGCCCCTGCGGCCGGTCCCCGAACCGATCACCGAAGCCGAGCGACTCGAGCGGTTGAACGTCCATCGGCGTGATCGACTCGGCGGCCTCCTCCACGAGTACGCACATGCCGCTTGACCTGTGCGGACGGAATAATCGGCACCCACACCCCAAACCGGTCAGAACATCGAAAGTCGAGGGACTCATCAACGAGTATCAAATCGCCAGTTGATACCACTACGAACTCGCAGATCAGCGGCCGAATCCTGTAATTGAGCCCCACAAGGTCAGATGCCTGTCCGGAAAACGCGAGGCTCCTCACTTCCGACACGATCACCGAGAACGGACAATAGCAATACGAGCTCAGCCCAAGACCGTGCATCTACTGCTAACTGATCAGGGCTCCCTCGCTTCAGCGAGGGAGCCCTGACTGTGGTACGGGCGGCTAGCCGGTCTGCTCAGGGGTGAGGAGCTGGATGGACGCCGCGCTAGCGTAGAGGTTGACCGGGCCGGCGTCGGCCGTGCGGATCTGGAGATGGGTGTCGGCCGCGGATGTGACCACGCCCTGGACGGTCAGGGTCTGGGGCGTGCCGGTCAGCTGGACGGTCTGACTGGTCAGGTCCTGTTGACCGTTCCAGAAGTCCAGATAGACCGAGCCGGTGCCCTCCAGGGTGACCGAGGCCTGGTAGCTCTGGCCGGCGGGCAGCTGGGACGTCGGATCGACCCAGATCCAGGTGTTGGGAGCCGCGTCGGTCTCGGTCCACTGCGCCGCGCTCGCGCCCTCGGGTGTGGTGGCGGGCGCGACGGTCCCGGGCACCGAGCCCACGCCGTTCTGCACCGGTCCCTGCCAGGCCAGTTGGCCGGTGGGCGTGCTGCCGAGCAGGTTGGGTCCGGTCGGGGTGAGAATGATCGGCTTGCGTCCCGGCGGGAACTCCAGCGGCCCGGACGGGTAGGACGGCGGCGCGTCAGCGGCCGCAGCCGCCCACGACTGGTCTGCGGTGGGCGAGAGGTTGAACGCCAGCTCGGTGGTGGCGGGCTGCCCCGACGGTGCGTCGGCCCCGGTGAGCCGCGACGCGGGCAGCCAGGCCGACGAGTAGGACTGCCCGTTGACGGACAGGCTGTGCACATAGGTGCTCGTCGAGGCGCCGGGCGCGGTCATCTCCAGCTGGTGGCCGCCGGGCAGGTGGATCTGCGCCCGGGAGAAGATCGGCGCGCCCAGCGCGAGCACCGGCGTACCCGGGGTTTCCGGATACATGCCGAGGCTCGACCACACGTACCAGGAGCTCATGGCGCCGAGGTCGTCGTTGCCTGGCTCCCCGCCGGGGGTGTCCGCGTAGACCGAGCTGAGCAGGCGGTGCACGATCTCCTGGCTCTTGTACGGCGCGCCGACGTAGTCGTACACCCACGGGGTCCCGAAGGCGGGCTCGTTGCCGGCCCATTCGTACGGCAGGTTGGGTCCGACGTTGAGCTGCTGGAAGTAGGTGTCCAGGCGCTTGATGGCGGCATCGTTGCCGCCCATCGCGCTGACCAGGCCATGGATGTCCTGCGGGATCGCCCAGGTGTACTGGGCAGCGTTGGCCTCCTGGAAGCCGGACTGGCCGAAGGTGCCCATGCCGTCCGTCGTCGGGTCGTACTCCGGGAACTGGCCGTCGGCGTCGCGCGGCTGGATGTAGCCGGTGGCGGTGTTGAAGACGTTGGTCCAGTTCTGCGACCGCTGCAGGAACGTCTGATAAGTCGAGGTCTCCCCCAGGGCCTTGGCGAGCTGCGCTATGCCGAAGTCGGCGGTGGCGTACTCGATAGTCTCCGAGGCTCCGTTGTTCTCCGGCGAGAGGGAGCTCTTCGTCGTGTTCGGGATGTATCCGAGCGACTCGTAGGAAGAGAGCTGGGGCCGCTCGACGTACCAGCCCTGGCCCATCTCACTGGGCGACGTCGGCACGCTGGTTGCGCCCTTGACCATGGCCGCCAGCGCGGCCTTGGCGTCGAAGTCCCGAGCGCCCAGGGCGTAGGCCTCGGCCAGCATCGGGTCGGCGGCGTCACCGTTCATGACGTCGGTGTAGTCGTTGGCGAATCCCCACTTGGGCAGCCAGCCGCCCTGCGCCTGGTCGTTGAGCAGTGAGGTCATCATCTGGCTCGTCTGCTCCGGGGCGATCACGGCGAGCAGGGGTATCTCGGAGCGGTAGATGTCCCAGCCTGAGAAGTTGGCGTACTGCTCCTTGCCGGGGGCAGTCCGGTGGACCTTGTCGTCGAAGCCGAGGTAGTCGCCGTTGGCGTCGGAGAAGATGCTCGGTTCGAGCATCGTGTGGTACAGCGCGGTGTAGAACTCCTGGCGCTGGGCCGCGGTGCCGCCGCCGATCCGCATCCGGGAGAGCAGGTGGTTCCACTGCGCGTAGGTGCGCTCGGCCACTGCGGGGACGCTCCAGCCGGGGTCTTCGCTCGCTAGGTTGGCGACGGCGTCGTCCTGGCTCACATAGGAGAGGGCGACCTTCATCGTCACCTGGTGCTGCGTGGTGGTGTCGAAGCTGACCCAGGCGCCCGACTGCAGCCCGTCGGTACCCGCGACCTGAGTGCGCGACTGCGAGCCCTTCGCCTCGACTCCGCGCGGGGCCACCGGTGTCCCGGTGCCGACACCGGCCGGCTTGCCATCGGGCCCGGCGGGCACCCGCTGAGTACCGGAGCCGCGCACGCTCACCTGGGTGGTACCGGGCGACTTCACGACTGTGTCCTGGTGGATCGACACCGCCGAAGCCAGCAGGTCGAGCGGGCCTGAGCCGGCGGTGCGCACCTGGAACTGCGGGGCGCCGATGGCGCCGGTCGGGATGGCGGCGTCCACCGTCAGCGTGACCGGGGTGGAGGTAAGTTTGACGGCCTTTCCGCCGACGTCCTGCCCTCCGTTGAAGAAGTTGAGGTAGACGTCGCCACTGCCCTGCAGGGTAACGCCGGCCTGGTAGGTGTCGCCCTGGGTCAGGGCCGGGGGCGTGGCCTGGATCCAGGTGTTGGCCAGGGCGTTGCTCTGCTTCCAGGCGACGGCGCTGCTGCCGTCTGGCGTCGTCGCGGGGGTGATGCTCGCGGTGGTCCCGCCGCTTGCCACCTCGTGGTAGCTCCACGGGAGATCACCGGCGGGCTGGGTGAAGATGTTGGGCCCGGTCGGCGCGGTGTGCCAGGTGCCGTACGAGGAGAACGGGCGGGAGAAGGTGGCGACGAAGTGCACCGGGTAGGTGCCCGGCGTACCGCAGAACTGCCCGGCCGTCTCGGTGCCGGTCACTTCGTTGTCGCCCACCACCTGGACGTTCGCGGCCTGGTTGCCGGACTGGGAGTCACCCATCTTGAACAGCATGTTCGCCGCGGTGGTGCTGGGATATGTGAATCGGCCTATGCCGGTGCGGGCGGTGGCTGCCACGTCGGCCTGCACCGGTGTGGACGCACCCGGGTTCAGCGCGACCGAGTACGAGCCCGGCGCGGCGTGTTCGCCGCTGTGCTGGAACGCCGCAGTGGCGCTCGCCGGGTCGGCGCCCAGCGCGCCCACGGTCGGCAGGATCGGGAAGTCGCCGTAGGCGCCGCAGCCCGGGCCCGACATATGGGTGAGGCTGAAGCCGGTGGTGGAGGTGTCGTCGTAGTTGTAGCCCCCGCCGTCCGGTCGTGAGGGCGTATCAGGGCTGAAGGACAGCATGCCGAAGGGCGCCGTCGCC
>NZ_SUMC01000235.1 GCF_005047355.1 Actinacidiphila oryziradicis | reverse complement strand
CCCCCACAAGGGGCGCGGGTGGGGCAGGGTGGGGTCAGCGGTCGGAGTGCTGGAAGACGAAGCCGAAGACGGCGCCGGCCAGCAGTGCGCAGCCGATGAGGAAGAGCCACAGTCCGAAGACCACGCCCAGGGCCAGCAGCGTGACGCCGACGGCAATGGTCGCCGGCCAGCCGCTGCGCGGGGGGAAGAAGGCAAGGCGGCCGGCGGTCTCCGCGATGCCGGCATCGCGCCGGTCCTGGGCGCGCAGTCCTCGTTTGCGGTACTGGATGTAGAAGAAGAACGCGACCAGCGATGACATCAGGAACGCGACCGTCAGGGCGGCGGTCCCTGCCGGTTCCCGGGAGAAGGTCCAGTAGATGCCGGTGGTGGCGGCGAAGAATAGCGCCGTCCCCGCGAACAGCCACGCTTCGCCCTTCACGGCGCTTCTTCCCCCGTCTGCGAGGGGCCGGGTGGGATGCTCGACGGAGGCCGCGGCGGGGCGCCCGCGGGCCGGATCTCGGGATGGTGCAGGTCGAAGGCCGGAGACTCGGAGCGGATCCTGGGCAGAGCATGGAAGTTGTGCTTCGGCGGGGGGCAGGAGGTGGCCCACTCCAGGGACCGTCCGAATCCCCACGGGTCGTCCTCCTCCACCCGGCGCCCGTGGTGCGCGGTCCACCACGCGTTGTACAGGAAGACCAGTGTCGAGGCCCCCAGGACGAAGGCGCCGATCGAGGACACGCTGTTGAGGGTGGTGAACCCCTCCGAGGGGAGGTAGTCGGCGTAGCGGCGGGGCATACCGGCTTCGCCCAGCCAGTGCTGGACCAGGAAGGTGGTCTGGAAGCCGACGAAGAGCATCCAGAAGTGGACCTTCCCCAGGCGCTCGTCCAGCATCCGACCGGTGATCTTGGGCCACCAGAAGTAGAAGCCCCCGAACATGGCGAAGACGACGGTGCCGAACAGCACGTAATGCATGTGGGCGACTACGAAATAGCTGTCGGTGACATGGAAGTCGAGCGGCGGCGATGCGAGAAGTACCCCGGTCAGGCCACCCAACAGGAAGGTGACGAGAAATCCGATGCTCCACAGCATCGGCGTCTCGAACGACAGCGAGCCGTTGATCATCGTGCCGATCCAGTTGAAGAATTTCACGCCGGTGGGCACCGCGATCAGGAAGGACAGCAGCGAGAAGAACGGCAGCAGCACGGCGCCGGTGGCGAACATGTGGTGCGCCCACACCGTCATCGACAGCGCCGTGATGCCCATGGTCGCGCCGACCAGCGGGACGTACCCGAAGATGGGCTTGCGGCTGAAGACCGGGATGATCTCGCTGACGATGCCGAAGAACGGCAGCGCCACGATGTACACCTCGGGGTGGCCGAAGAACCAGAACAGGTGCTGCCACAAGATCGCGCCGCCGTTGGCCGCGTCGAAGACGTGCGCGCCGAACTTCCGGTCGGCCTCCAGGGCGAGCAGCGCCGCGGTCAGCACCGGGAAGGCCAGCAGCACCATGATCGAGGTGAACAGCACGTTCCAGGTGAAGATCGGCATCCGGAACAGGGTCATCCCCGGCGCGCGCAGGCAGGTAATGGTGGTGATGAAGTTGACCGCTCCCAGGATGGTGCCCAGGCCGGCCACCACCAGGCCCATCGTCCACAGATCCCCTCCGGCGCCGGGCGAGTGCACCGGCCCGTTGAGCGGCGCGTAAGCGAACCAGCCGAAGGAGGCCGCGCCCTGCGGCGTGAGGAAGCCGCTGAGCACCATCAGGCCGCCGAACAGGAATACCCAGTAGGTGAGCGCGTTCAGGCGGGGGAAGGCGACATCGGGCGCGCCGATCTGCAGCGGCATGATCGCGTTGGCGAAGCCGACGAAGGTGGGTGTGGCGAACAACAGCAGCATGATCGTGCCGTGCATGGTGAACATCTGGTTGTACTGGCCGTTGCTGAAGAACTGAAGGCCCGGTCGCGCCAGTTCGGCACGCATCAGCATCGCCAGGATGCCGCCGAACAGGAAGAATCCGAAGGCCGTCACCAGGTAGAGGTTCCCGATGACCTTGTGGTCGGTGGAGGTGACCCAGCGCAGCAGGGCACGGCCGTGCCCGATGCGCGCCTCGGTGCCGGTCGGCTTCGCCTCCACGGCCGTCACGAGCCCTCCCCAGTGGTCTTGGCGCGCTGGGTGGCCGCGGCTGTCGCCGGACCGCCCAGTTCCTCTTGGCGGGCCGGCGGTGCGGCGGCGGCGGCGATCTGCCTGCGCTGCTCATCGGTGGCGGGCAGGTCCACCCGGTCCTGGTGGAACCAGTTGCTGAGTGCCGCGCGCAGGCGCTGCCCCTGCTGGTGCAGCCGAGCCTTTGCAGCGGCGGTTGCCCCGGCCGCCGGAGGCGGGCCCTGCGGCAGGGCACCGAGCGGTTCCGGCAGGTCACGCACGAGCAGGACGTAGCGCTCGGCGGCCGGCAGCGGGCGGTGCCCCTCGGTGTACCCGCCTGCGACCGTCTGATCGACGTCCCCTGTCTCCTCGCCCTCCAGCAGCCGTTCACGGTCCCGTGCCTGCAGCGCCAGGCAGGCCCGCTTGGTCACGGCGAAGCACAGCGGCGGAAGGACGAACACTGCGATACGCAGTACCCAGACGAGAGCGTCGACGGAGATGCCGAAGGAGTAGGCGATGACATCATCGCCGCCGGCCGCCAGCAGCACCGCGTAGAAGACGATGCCGGCCACGCCGAGTCCGGTGCGGGCGGCCTGGTTGCGCGGCCGGTCGCACAGGTGATGCTCGCCCCGGCCGGCGGTGACCCACCGCTCCAGATACGGGTACACGTACAAGACCCCGAACATCACTCCCGGCAGCACCACCGCGGGTACCAGCGGATTCCAGGCAATGGTGTGGCCAAGGGCCCGGGTCTCCACGGCGGGCATCAGCCGCAGCGCGCCTTCCAGGAAGCCGATGTACCAGTCCGGTTGGGAGCCCGTAGAGGCCTGGTCGGGGCGGTAGGGGCCGTAGTCCCAGACCGGGTTGATCTGGGCAAGGCCGCCGAGCAGCGTCAGCACACCGGACACGGCGAAGAACAGGCCACCGGTGCGAGTCACAAACTGCGGGAGTGCAGGCATGCCGGCGACGTTGCGGTTGGTCTTCCCCCGCCCGGCCCAGTGCGTGTGCTTCAGGGAGAAGACCAGGGTCAGGTGCGCCCCGACCAGCGCCAGCAGCAAACCGGGCACGAGCAGGATGTGAAACCCGTACAGCCGCGGAATGATCTCGTGGCCGGGATACTCGCCACCGAAGGCGAAGTAGGTGACATAGGTTCCCACGAGCGGGATGGAGAGCATGATGCCCTCGGCGATCCGCAGGCCCGTGCCGGAGATCAGGTCGTCCGGGAGGGAATAGCCGCAGAATCCCTCCAGCATGGCGAGTACGAAGAGGGTCACACCCAGCATCCAGTTCGCCTCCCGCGGTCGGCGGAAGGCGCCGGTGAAGAAGATGCGCATCATATGCACGGCGATCGCGGCAACGAAGACCAACGCCGCCCAGTGGTGGATCTGCCGGATCATCAGGCCGCCGCGGACACCGAAGCTGATATCCAGAGTCGAGGCGTACGCCTGGGTCATCCGCACCCCGCGCAACGGCAGATAGGAGCCGTGATAGACGATCTCGCCCATGCCCGGGTTGAAGAACAGCGTGAGATACACGCCGGTCAACACCAGCACCAGCAGGCTGTAGAGGGCCAGTTCGCCCAACAGGAACGACCAATGGTCCGGAAAAACCTTGCGGACCAACCCCTTGGCGCCGTCCAGCAGCGGCAGCCGCTGGTCGAGGGCGCCCACAACACGCTCGCCCCGCTGCGCCGCCCGTTCTCTCCCTCGCGCCTTCGGCCCGCTCACCGCCATGCACCCTCACCGCCCGACCACCCCGGGGCGCGTACAACCATCGTCATCAGTGCTTTCCGCATCGCGCCGGTGTTCACGGGCGGTTGGCGCTGTGCGCCCGCCGACGGAACCGAGGAGGAGGTGGGGTCGGCGAGAGGCACGCAGGGCGCGCCGTTCCCCGCCGCCAGGGCTCCTTCGGCATACACGGACTGTAACCACGGATGCTCTGCCCGGCTGCGCTCGACTCGCCGCTGTGCGGCCACCACTGCCGTGTCCTGATCAGACCGAATCCTCGACGGTGCCGCCCGACCCCGCGTCGGCGCGGTCAGGACGGCCCGGCGTTGTCGATCACGTCGGTACCCAGAACCGCGACCAGGCCGTGGTGGTCGCTGGCGCCCTCCAGCTCGGCCAGCAGCTGGCAGGACATCACCGCATCGGCCAGGCTGCGCTATCAGGAGTCAGAGTGCTGCGCCGGGGGCAACGGGGCATCGCCGTCAGACCCCCGAATGCCTCAAGGCGGTGCCGTATGCCACCCATTTCAGGTAACCGTCGGATGCACTGACGATGAGCCGAACGCCAACGATCGCGTCGGCTCCCTGGTCCGCCGCCTTCTGCTTGAGGCCGGCGAAGACACTAGCCGTCTCCCCGCCCGCCACCTCGTCCCACACGAGCCACGCCTTCGCGAGGGGCCTGTGGTCCGGGATGGGGAGCCCGTCGGTTGTGTGCATCTCCATGGCATCAGCTTCGGCCACAGTCCGCGATATCGCGCGTGGTGCTGGGCCGCACGGACGCGCCGATTGTCCGTTCCCCGGATGCTCGAGTACATCCGGCCCGTCGACAAGTGGCGTGACGACCCCATACGGGGGATCGGGCTGTGGCCGGCACGCG
>NZ_SUMC01000234.1 GCF_005047355.1 Actinacidiphila oryziradicis | reverse complement strand
GTGCAGATACGATGGCTCAAGGCCGTGCGGGCCCCTCTTGACGTCACAATCATGATCGTCTCGCACGGCCGTTTGCATGCTCAGACCGGGGTCTCAGCTACCGCGCACGACGTCGTTACCGTTCTGCAGCGACGTCTGGCCTCCAGCCCCGAGGCGATCTACAAGAGCCTCGTGCGGCGTACCGGGCGCCTGGAGCGTAGGAAGCAGGAGATCCTTAACGGTACTTCTCGCCAGAGCATGCCCACCGTCGACCTCGCCGACTTCGACAATGGCGACCTCAATGCCGAAGAGATCGAGGAGATCGAGGAGGAACTGCTCGATGCCGCGACGGCGGCGCAGACGGTCGATGAGTTCGACGCCGAGCTCATCGAGCTGAGGGCGTTGGTGAAGGCGGCGGAGCGGGTCCGCGAGGCGGGTACGGACCGCAAGTGGACCGAGCTGTCCGCCCTCCTCCGGGACCACGCTCTGGTGACGGACGCCGATGGCCGGCCTCGGAAACTCATCATCTTCACTGAGCACCGCGACACCCTCCACTATCTGCAGGGCAAGATCGGGCCGCTTCTGGGGAGGACCGATGCCGTCAAGGTCATACACGGCGGCGTACGTCGGGCCGAACGGCGGCAGATCACCGAAGAGTTCACCAAGAACCGCGATGTTCAGATCCTGCTGGCCACCGATGCCGCCGGCGAGGGACTCAACCTGCAGGCCGCACACCTGATGATCAACTACGACCTGCCCTGGAACCCCAACCGCATCGAGCAGCGCTTCGGCCGCATCCACCGCATCGGCCAGAAGGAAGTCTGCCGCCTCTGGAACCTCGTCGCCTCCAACACCCGCGAGGGCGAGGTCTTCACGCGCCTGCTGGAGAAACTCGACCAGATGCGCGAGACGTACGGCGGGAAGGTCTTCGATGTTCTGGGAGAGGCGTTCGCCGAGACCCCGCTGCGAGACTTGCTTCTCGATGCCATCCAGTACGGTGAGCAGCCAGAGGTCAAGGATCGGATGTATGAGGTCATCGACACCACCGTCGGAGACGGCCTCAAAGGCCTCCTGGACGAGCGTGCGCTCGCTTCGGAGCATTTCTCGGATGCCGATCTTCGTGCCCTGCGTGCCGCGATGGACGAAGCCCGCGCCCGACGCCTTCAGCCGCGCGACATCGAATCGACCTTCAAGAACGCCTTCACCCGGCTCGGTGGCCGGATCGTCAAGCGCGAACAGGGGCGTTACGAGATAGCCAACGTGCCCCAGCACATCCGCTCAGCAGGCAACGGACCGATTGCCACCAAGTACGACCGCGTCACCTTCGACCTCAGCCACGTCCAGCCTGACGACCGCGCCCGCGCCGACCTGCTCGCCCCCGGCCACCCGCTGCACGACGCCGTCATGAACGAAACCATCCGGAATTTCGGGGGCGCCCTTAACCAGGGTACCGTCCTCGTCTCGGCCACCCTCGAAGAACCGCACCTCCTCGTCGGGGTTGTCGAAGAGGTCGCGGACGCCACCGGTGAGTCGGTGGCCCGACGGTTCGCCTACGCCTATGTCGACAGCCACGGCACCGTGCACCCGGCCGGCCCCGCGCCGTACCTCGACTGCGCCGCGGTGCCCAACGGTGCGGCGGCCGACATCGCATGCGGACTTCCCTGGCTCGCAGACGCCGAAGACAAGGCAACCAGCTGGATCATCGCCAACCAGCTTCCCGAATACCTGGCCGAGGTCCAGCCCCGTCGCCTGGCAGAGTTGATCAAGGCCCGGGAACTGGTGACTAAGCGCCTGATCTCGGAGAGCGAGCGGCTGCTCCTCGATGCTGCGGCGGCCTCCGAGAAGGAACGGAAGGGCGAGAAGCCCAAGGAGTCCTCCGAGAGCCTCCACCGCAAGGCTGTCGAGCTCGATGTACGGCTTCGGAAACGTCTCGCACTGCTCGACCAGCAGCAACTGATGTCGACGAAGCCACCGCAGATCCTCACTGCGGCGCTTGTGCTGAGCGTTTCCGATCTACCCACTTGCGAGTGAAGATCGCTTTTGTGTGATAACTAGGAGGGCGTGAAGCGCGGCGGTAATGCGGTTCGGGGTGATCCTCAACAGGTCGAGCACCCGCCCCCAGCGCCCGAGTTCGGCGAAGACGCGCTCGGCAGGGGCGCGGAGCCTGGCGAGGGCAGAGTTGGCCTACTTCTCCCAGCCGTTGTGTCCCGGCCCTTCGGGAGCTTGATGGGAGTGCGCACAGTGCCAGCGGAGCCGGAGTCTGCGGTGGTCTCCACGTCGGCGTCGGTGACGGCCTGGGCGATGCCGCCGGCGTGGGCCGCCCGTCAGGTCGTGGGTCGATCCCGGGCGCGTCGCCGAGAAAGAGCAGTTCCCCGCTTGTGGTGGTCAGAGCTTGGGCATTTACGCCATGTGGTGGTGCTTGCCGCTGTAGAGGGGGTCGGGGTTGGCCTGCGTGGCCAGGCCGGCGCAGCGCCAGGTCGGGATCAGGGTGCCGTCCAGTAGCAGGCGGCGCTCTGCGCCCGAGGCCGCGATTGCCTCGGGCAGGGTGGGCGCGAGCGGAGCGAGGATCTCGATGCCCTCGTTTACCGGGCTTGTAGAACCGAGGGACAGTGGGTGGCAGCCTACGGCAGGCGCCAGCCCTCCGACTCTGCCTCTGCTGCGCCAGCAACTCGTTCAGGTCGGTACAGCAGCCCGCACATAACACCCTCATCGCCGGTTCCCACGTACTGCTGTACAGAACCGCCCACCAGGATTGGGCCTGGAGACACCTGGCTATGCTGCGGGTTGTCTTTGCGGAGGTTGGCGGACACCAACCTCCGCAACCCGCGGCGCAAGGTACGGCTGTCCTTCCTCAGCTGACCTGTGGGTATGCCCGCCGGCCCCCGTAAACTGCACGAGACAGGAGGCCGAGCCACAGCGACCGCCGGAGATGGTCCAGCGACCGGCCGGAGAGACTGTCGCGGACCGTTGGGACAAGGCCCTCGACGTGCAAGCGCGCAAGGAGATCCTCTTGAACTTCGGGGTGCGCGTGAATCCCCCGGGACAAGATCTTCTCCGAGAAGATCAGCACCCGGGTGCGGGTCCGCCCGCACTTCGAGGCCGCGCTCGCCGCCGCCCGGGAGATCAAGGCCCACGCGCCGCACTGCCGGGTGATCTTCACGGTGTACGAGATGAAGCGCCTCGGGCGGGATGCCGCCGAGCTGACCGCACTCGCCGATCACCTCACCGCGCACGGCCTGGTGCTGGAGATGCTCGCCGGGCCCCTGCAGGGGATGTACGACCCCAGCGGAACGGGGCCGCCTGCTGTTCGGGTTCTTCGCGGCGATCGCCCGAGACCGAGCGCGAGAGCATTCGCGAGGCCACCCTCGAAGGGCTGGACACCGCGGCCCGCAAGGGCAACCACGGCGGCCGACCTCCGGTCATCACCGATGACATGCTGCGCACAGTGCTCCGCCGCCGCGCGAACGGCGAGACGGTCGAGCAGATTCAGACCGACCTGATCATCCCCATAGGGAAGCGCAAGGGGCAGAACCCGAGCCTGTCGAGCATCTACCGGGCCCTCGCCGAGTACGACGAAGACCCAGGCGTACCCGGAGGCCATCACACAGGCGCACGCCGACTTCGCCGCCCTTCAACCGCGCGACCACAGTCCAGAGTAGTTACCCAGCCCTACACGCCACCTGGCCGGAGTTATAGGCGCGATGGGACGGACGGCCGATTTTTCTTGACCGCCTCGTCCAGAACGTAGTCGATTCTGGACGAGGCCGTCAAGAATGGGTATCGTGAGGCCATGGCACGATCCCGAAGCTTCGATGAAGGCGAGGTCCTGCGCGCCGCCAGGGACCAGTTCTGGTCGGCCGGTTACGCGGCGGCGAGGGTGGACGACATCGCCACGGCCACCGGTCTGGGCAAGGGCAGCCTCTACGGTGCCTTCGGCGACAAGCACCAACTGTTCCTGCGCACCTTCGACGACCATTGCGCCGGGCTGATCGAGGCCGTGCGCCGGGCGCTCGACGGCCCGGATGCCAGCGCCTTTGAACGGCTGCGCGCGCATGTACTGGCGGTGGCGAACGCCACCGCCTCGGACGTCTGTCTGCGTGGCTGTCTGCTCGCCAAGGGCACCGCCGAGCTGTCGGGACAGGATCCGGCCGTCGCGGCGACGGCCCGCCGGACGTTCGCAGCCATCGAGGAACTGATCTCTTCCTGCATCGCGGGAGCGCAGCGGGCGGGCGACATCAAGCAGGACGCTGACCCCACTCGACTCGCCGGACTCCTACTGGCTGTGCTGCGCGGGATCGAAGCGCTGGGCAAAGGCGGAAGCAGCCCCGACTCGCTGCGCGCGATCGCCGAAACAGCCTTGGCTGTCCTGCCCGGTCGTAGGGGTCCCGGTAGCTCTCGCGGAAAAAACAACACTAAGAGGCCGCGCGAATAGGTGGGGCGGCGTCGCGTGCCGAGCTGTGACATCAGCCGACTCCGTCGGCGGGGGCGTCTGGAAGTGTTGTCGTCGGTGTCGGTCGACGACTCTCCCCCAGACTCCGTCCGGGAGGTGCCCCCACCAAGCTCTCGGCTCCGCTCGAGCAGGGGGCACCCCCATCGCGTCGCATCCTCCCCCAGCTACCGCTGGGAGGTGCCCCCACCTTCCTCCACCCCACCTATTCGCGCGGCCTCTAACGACGTGGTGCTCGATTGAGGTCGGGCTGTGCTGGCCTGGCGGGTTGGCTGGTGGTTGATTACCGCATGGCCGCGCGGTCGGAGACCAGGCCGGCGATGGCTTGGTAGGTCTGGT
>NZ_SUMC01000233.1 GCF_005047355.1 Actinacidiphila oryziradicis | reverse complement strand
GGGCCAAACCACTCACCACTCGCCCTGGAAAGCCGCCCACCCGACGCGACACCCGGGCCACACCCCTACCCACGTCCCCTCAACGGACCTGACGGCCAGACAGGCAACAACCTGACCGACCGTCGGCCACTACCTGCGGATTCGGGTCAGACCGCTGAGTGACAGGAAGCACTTCGTGCGCCTCGCGCGTCCAACCGGTGGTGGCCTTGATGCGGTACTCAAGTTTCGCTCCGTCACGCCCGAATCGGAGCGTGGTCAGAGATTCCGCAACGAAGCGCTTCAAATGCGCGAGCTCTCCCGGGCGGGCACCAAGGGGGTGCTCCCGATCCTGGACGTGGAGCCCGGCGAGGATCCGAGCTGGTATGTCATGCCCAAAGCAGAGATGCTTCAGGTCGTTGTGGACCAGGCCGGCACCCTGCAGGAGATCGTGAATTGGGTGCTCACCCTTGCTCGCACGCTGTCCCGCTTGGCGGAGCAAGACATCTACCACCGGGACGTCAAGCCCGACAACCTCTTCTGGTACGACGACGGCCCGGTCTTTGCGGACTTCGGCATCGCCTACTGGGGTGAGCCGGGCGTCACGGTGGGGGCGCAAAAGTTCGGGCCGCAGTGGTTCATCGCCCCTGAGATGCGGTCGAAGAATCCCACGGACCCCGGCCGACAGGCCGATGTCTACTCGCTAGCCCAGACGCTCATCGTGTTCGTCCGTCCGGCAGACAAGTTCCCACCGCCGGGAACCTTCCGCGCCGGCACCAACGAGTACGACCTCAACGTCGACTGGCAAGGGGACCACGACGCCATGGACACCCTTGAGCATGTGCTGGAGGCCGCTACCCGGTACAGCGTTCGCGACCGATTGGTGATGGCGGACTTCGCCGAAGAGCTCGAGCTGTGGCTGGCTTCGGCTGACGTCGACATCACTCGAAACACCGGGTTTCGAAGCGGGTGGGGGCCGGACGACGATCTCGTCCGCGACGAGAAGGAGACCCGGCGCATCCTGCTCCGAGGGCTCGGGCGGCTTGAGGCTGCCGACAAGGCATTCAAGGAATCGAGTGAGGTTCGGTACGGAGATTCGGAACGACTACGCTGGCTCGGTGACTATGACCTGCCCGTGACCCCTGACGGAGAGTCTGCAATCGACGGCCACCTCACCTCCGTTGCCTGGGACCGTCCTGGTGGTCGGAGGATCCTCCTTGGCGCCGCCTTCTTCGGCAGGGAGGTGTCGTTCATGAGCGAGATTCAGAGGCTGGTAGGCAACAACTGGCAACTCGAACGCTCATGGCCTGACACGGACTGGGGTCGAACCCGTCTCCCGTCGGCGAAGCACCTCTTTCATCAGCTTGTCGACGGAGTCGTCGCCTACTTGTGTCCCCCTACCTGATGATCTGCGGGTGTTTGGGAGTGGTGGATCGTCATCGTGTTGGGAGTGGAATGTCGGGGGTTTGAGCTGTGGGTCTTCCGTAGATGGGACTCTCATATGTTGACGATTCCGGACTCTCGTTTTTGACGGAGTGCCGTGTCGGTTTGGTGGAGACTGCAACGGAGGGGCCGGTCACGCCGTAGGTCGATAGAGGGGCCGGGGCGGGGAGACGGCTGTGTCTGGTCTCCTGGTGGGCGGGCCGGTGGCTACACCGGTGGGGGCTCAGCGACTTGGCTGCCGTGTGCGCGGGGTGTCGGCCCGGCCGGCCAGGTTCACTCCACAGGCGTCGGCGTGGGTGGTGAGTTCGCTACCGCCGTGCATAGTGATCATGGGGAACAGTGCTGCGCCGACGGGGCGGGCACTGAGTTGGTGGTGGGCTGCCGCGGCCAGGAGCAGAGGCCGGGCCCAGCCGGGTATGGGGTGGATCCGGCAGGCACGGTGGGAGGTGCGGCCGTGGGTTTTCAGTACGCAGGCGTGTTCGTCGAGATCGGCACCGCGGATCTGCGCGAGGCGGTCGATGTCCAGTCCGGTGATCACAGCAGCGGCCAGCGTTCCCGCGTACACCGGGTGCGCGACCCGGTGGAGCCGCGTGAACAGTTTCTCGGCCAGCGGGTGGCCGGGCTCTGCATCGGCCTCTGGCACGGGCACGGCCCCAGCGGCGGGTGTGTGGCCGGCGGGCAGCGCCGCATCGGCTCCCGCGCAGGGGGCGCGCCGGGCCCGGTAGAGGCGGCGCGGCGACGGCCTGGCGGTCGTGAGACAGTACTGCCGGTGATCACGCGGGCCGCCGGGCCCGCCAGGGGGTCGGGGGGGCTCATGGGGACGGCAGCGGGGCGGGCGGGCCTTGCGGTCGCGGCGGCGTGCGTGCTGACGGGCGCGGTGGCCGGGTGCGACGCAGGTACGGGCGGCGGGAGCGCGGCGAAGCCGACGCCGACGCGTGTGGTCATCTCGGCCAGTGCGTTCCGCATCACGGCCGGCGGCTCGGCCCCTGGCCAGGACAAACCGACCGTGGCGGGGCGACGGAACCAGCAGGTGGCGGACCGTCAGGTGACGGCCGCGCTGGCCGGCGCGGGACTGACCATGACGCGGCTGGACGTGCCGGAGAGCGTGTCCCCGTGTTCGGTGCTGCTCGTGGGCCAAACCGTACTGGGCACGCCGACGGTCGAGGCGCGGCTCCGGGTCGGCCTGGCGCGGCTGGTCTCCCAGGGCTGGCGGTCGACGGGCGGGGTCGACGACGTGTTCTTCTACGCCAAGGGGCCCTGGCAGTTGACCGCTTCCGTCGGCTCACTGCCCGGCCTGGACTTCGTCTCCGCATCACCTGCGGCGCCCGCGACAATGGCGGCACCCGCGACGGGCACGGCGACCGGCCACTTGGTGAACGTCACCGTCCAGGACCTGTGCTGACCCGGTCCGCGTGAGCGGGCCGCGGGTCAGAAGTGGACCCAGGCCAGGACGGATATGAGGATCTGCCGTTCGGCCCGCCGAGGGGTGTACTCCGGCAGCACCGGTTCACCGTAGATCTGGCGCCCTCACCGGTGACGGGCGGCATGCCGGGCGGCTGGTGTCACTCTCCCGTGAGGGCGGCTCCCCAGCTCTGCACCCCTGCGCACATGCCCCGTCACCCTTGCCTCTCGGCTTTCGCCGTTCTGACCGGCCTGGTTGATCAGGCTGCGGTGTCGAGGCTGGCTGCGGCCCAGGCCTGCTGGACGGCACGGATTTCCGGTCGGCTGACCCGCGCTGACGGGCAAAGTCGGTCGGTGATGATGACGGAGCGGAGCTGGCGTTCTTCCGATGCTTATGGTGCGAGGTTGAACGAGCCGCGGTGGATCGTCAGGATGCCCGTGTCGAGGGCGATCGCGAAGTTCAGCATGCGAGTCAGTCGTCGGTCAGGAGCGCGGGGAGGGTGGTTTGGGTACCGCCGGCCGCCTATGCGGGCTCCAATGTTCTCGAACCATTGACGGACCCATGCGGTCTCGTCGACCCATTCGACGAGTTCGAAGCCGCTGGACTGGATCGTGGCGCGCAGCTCGTCGGCTGTGGCCAGAAAACTGTCGGTGCCGTCCAGCGACCAGGGTAGCGGTGGGGTCGGCTGAGTCTCGCCGCTGAGGCAGACCTCGAAGGTCGCGAAGTGGGCTCCTGGCCGGAGGCGCCGGCCGATCTCGGCGAAGTAGGTCTTCTTGTCGGCGACGTTCATCTGGACGTGCATGGTGTAGGCGGCGTCGAACTCGGAACCGTCGAAGGCGGCAATGTCGCTGCAGAAGAACCTGACCTGCTCAGCGAGCCCCGCGGTGTGTGTCAGCTCCTGGGCCGCGTCGACGTAGGCGGGTGTGACGTCGACGCCGACGACGGTGCAGCCGCTGCTGCGGGCGACCTGCCGTGCCGGTCCGCCGAGTCCGGAGCCGACGTCCAGCACGGTCATCCCCGGTGCCAGGTGCAGGCTGGGCAGCACCCGCTCGACGGCTTCGGATCCGCCGGCATGGAACTGGTCGAACTGATCCCACTGCTCCTGCGTCAGCGCGGCCAAGCCATCGCCGGCGAGACGCTCCATCGATGCGACCAGATCTGTTTCGGTGTAGGTCATGACGTTGCTCCTGATCGAAGCGAGGGATGAGCGGTGGAGTGCAGGAGGTCGGTGAGTAGCGACGGTGGGCCGACGATCCCCAGGCCGAGGTCTGCGGCCTGTTCCGGGGTCAGATAGCCGGACAGGACCGCACCGACGAGCGTCGCTTGCCCGGACAGCGTGATATCGGCATCCGGGGCTGTTCCGCGGCGGATCTCGAACGTGCCGTGCCGCAGGATCGCATGGACGGCTTCGCCGCCGGTCTCGATCCCCACCACGACTTCGGTCTCCGGGATGACGTGAGGCGACAGTTCCAACTCTGTAGGACTCTGTCGCCCCGATCCGCAGTGAGGGCCGATTCGATCAGCCTCACCAGCACGTTCACCGTTAGCCGCCGGTAGGTTTCGGCAGGTCGGCCGGATCGGGCGACAGAGTCCTACAACGACCAGGATCTGCGGCCCCTGCGTGACCCGAACGCCGAGGCCGAACCAGAGCGATGAACGGTTCTTTGCCTCATCTGGCCCTCCTCGGCCCACCTATGCTGAAGGAGTCCGTACGGGACCCGTCAGGGTCCAATCGCCACCTCGGGAATGGCCTTGCCGCCTGGCACGATCTTCGCGTGGACATTTCCTGCTGCATTCTGCAGCGCCTTGACGAACTCCAGGTCGGCGGCCGCCTTGGCTTCTACGGCGGCCTGGATGCCGTCGCCGACAGGGGACAGCCCGATACCGTACACCGGGTACTTGAACCGGTGTGCCCTTTGCGCCTCGTAGATCTTGTCCCGGGCGGCGTTCTCCACCTT
>NZ_SUMC01000232.1 GCF_005047355.1 Actinacidiphila oryziradicis | reverse complement strand
AGCACCAACTCCGATTTGCGCCTGCCCGGACGCGGCTCATCCTTCAAGCCTGCCAATCCCCGGACCGCGAACCGGGAGCGCCACTTGCCCACCGTCGCCGAAGACACCCCACACTCCGCCGCCACCCGCGCATTTGACGCACCGCCGGCACAGGCCAGGACGATCCGCGCCCGCTCCGCCAACCTGGGAGACGCCGCCCCACCCGCCCAGCGCGACAACTCGGCGAACTCATCATCGGAGAGGACGACCACGACAGCACGAGGACCTCGTTGCGACATGAAAACAGTCTACATACTTAGACTCGCTATTTACAACGCAGGACACTAGCGCAGTTCCGCGGCTGCCGCGCGGAGTTCGTCAAGCGCGGCTCGTGTATGGGTCGCCAGCTCGCCGGGGTCCTCGTCGCGAGTGGGGTCGGCCCATTGGCTGAATCCGAGCTTGAACGCGAGTACGCCGAGTTCGGCGGCCACCTGCGCGGTGGGTTCTGTGACATCGCGTCTCTTCAACGCGTCGACCATCGCCGCGGCCATGCCGATGCTCTTCAGCGCGTCGCGTGTCTGCAACTCCTCGTTCGCCTCGATCGCCGCGTGCAGCAGCGGGCTGAGCTCGCGGTTGAACGATGTCATCTCGCCCGATGCGCGCTCCAGGCCGGCCGCGACGGCCATCATCGGTGTCGCATCCGCGGGGGCGGCATCGATGCCCTCGGCCAGCAGGCGGCTGAGGGCCTTCTGCCCTGCTGTGAGGATCTCCCGCTTGTCGGCGAAGTGGCGAAAGAAGGTGCTCCGCGTGAGCCCTGCGCGCTCGGAGATCTGAGCGACCGTCGTTTCGTCATAGCCCTGCTCGGCGAACAGGCCGAGCGCCGCCACGACCAGGCGCTGGCGGGCATCGGGCTTCCATCTCGGCATACGGCCAGTCTAGATGATGCGACATGTGTCGCATCGCGGTGTACGGTGATGGGACACTAGTCGCATCACTTCTTGGAGCTCACCATGCGCGTCTTCATCACCGGCGGAACGGGCCTGATCGGCTCGGCCGTCGTCGCCGAACTGCTCGCCGCAGGCCATGCGGTCACTGCCCTCGCTCGTTCCGACTCCTCTGCGGCAAGCGCCGCAGCCGCCGGCGCTGACGTCCTCCGTGGCGGGCTCACCGACCTCGACGTGCTGCGAACCGGCGCGGAACAGGCAGACGGCGTCATCCACCTCGCCTTCAGCAACGACTTCAGTTCGCCCGAGGCACTCGCGCAAGGCATCGCCGAAGAAGGCGCCGCGCTCGCGACGCTCGGCGACACCCTCGTCGGGACGCACCGGCCGCTGGTCACCGTGTCGGGCACTCCCCACGCGCCGGGACGCGCATCGACCGAGGACGACCCGCTGCCGACCAGTGGACCCGTCGCCGGACGTGGCCAGTCGGTATCCCGCGCACTCGAACTCGCCTCGCGCGGCGTGCGCAGCTCGGCCGTACGGCTGCCGCGCACAGTCCACAACCAGGGCCGGGGCGGGTTCGCCGGGCTGCTCACCGACATCGCCCGCCGCACCGACGTCGCCGGCTACCCCGGAGATGGCGCGCAGCGCTGGCCGGCCGTCCACGCGCTCGACGCCGCCGTCCTGTTCCGGCTCGCGCTGGAGAAGGCTCCGGCCGGAAGCTCGTGGCACGCCGTCGCCGACGAAGGCGACGCGGTACGCGACATCGCCGCGGTCATCGGGCGGCGGCTCGACCTCCCGGTGAAGTCGGTGCCGCATGAGAGTTTCGGTCCCCTCGGCCCGATCTTCGCGACCGACCAGCCCGCATCCAGCGCTCACACCCGCACCGCCCTCGGCTGGGAGCCGACGCACCCGAGCCTGCTCGATGATCTGGAGAACATCGAAGCCTGAGACAGCTGTCGCACTGACCGGCGGTCGCAGAAGTACCCGGGCCCCGCTCCGGCCGAGCGGGGCCCGGACCTGCTCCTCAACCGAGCCAGCCGCCACGGGACCGGGCCCGCAACTGAAGACCGGCTCCGAACACTCCATCCCACCAAGGCACCAGCCCGCTGGCCGACGCCACGGGCGAAGTGTGAACGATCACGTAATCCCCCGGGCGCAACGTCACGTAATTCCCCAGGTCCTGGCCTTGTCCATGTCTACTTGATCGAGGGCTTGTTTGTCTTGTCAGCGCCCGCTCGGGGGCGCTTGTTGGGTCGGTAGCTGGGGCCGTTCATGATGACCTGGTGGCTGGTGTTGATCAGCCGGTCCAGGAGTGACTCGGCGACGACGGGGTTGGGGAAGAGCGGATACCAGTCGCTCGGCGCTCTTCGAGAGTCAGCGGGTCGACCCGTTCGATGACCCGTGGGGCGGGGAGGTCGATTCCCTGCCCGTGCGGGTCCGCCACTGCCGAGGGGGCACGGTTGGGGGGTGCCCGATGCGGGGCCGGTGGTGGTCGGGGCGGAAGGGGGCGGGGCGACGTAACCCAGACCCTCGCCCTCGTCGACGGCATCCCGCCCGTGGCCGGACGGCCTGGCCGTCCGCGGCGCCGCCCCGACTCACTTCTCGGTGACAAGGGCGACGACTCCAACCCCAACCGCCCAGAGCTGCGCAAGCGGCGGATCCTGCCGGTCATCTCCCGCAAGGGTGCCCCGAACATCAAGGGCCTGGGCAAACTCCGCTACGTCGGCGAGCAGACCTGTGCTCCACCAGTTCAAGCGCCTCGCCGTCCGCCGGGAACGCCGAACAGAACTTCACGACGCCTTGGTCTCGTTGGCTTCCAGTCTCATCTGCTGGAGACGTCTCAAGAAAGCCCAGCGTGATCCTTTTACGCGCTCATAGACTGCTATGCCTGGAAGGCTGCGACCTGGTCCGGCACCGAGAAGTCTGAAGCACAGTCCGGACACGTCGTGCAGCCAAACAGATGGGTCAGATGCTCTGCGACCGCTGACTGCCCGGCCCCGACGGCCACACCGTGCAGCCGAGACGCCAGCGGCGGAAGGTCCGCTGGGACCGCCGGGCGGACCCCGGTGAGTATGGGTCCCTCACGGCCGACAACCCGAAAGCGCGCGTTCGGGTCCCGACCGCGAGTGCCTGGGGGCTTGTGGGAAAGGTCGATCTCCAAGCTCAGTGCGCAGGAGGGGCACACCACGGGATGCTCCTCGCGGCGCAGGCTGCGCCTCCATACGGGCACCCCCTCAAAAGCCAGGAGGTGCTCCAGCCAGTACAGAAAGTCGTCTTCATCGCCCTCGAAGGGCCTTGCCATCGTGAGGTTCTGGGTCAGCCGGTGCAACTCGTTGATCGCAGCCGGGTAGCGCGCCTGGACGTAACCGGGCTCGTGAAGCTGCTGCTCCTCGACGACGATGCGGCCGGCCAACCCAAGGGCCTGCCAGCGAGCGCCCGGTTTGCGACCGGTAGCGATGTCTGTCAGAACGGGCAGGGCGGCAAAGCTAGCCGCGTACACCGACCCCTGGTGGTAGAGAGAAGCCCACAGCTCCTCCCACGCCACGTCAGCCATCTCGGGATCACCGATCTCGTCAAAGAGCCGTGCTAGGGCCTGTTCGGAGTCGTGATCATGTGGCGGGATCGAGACTGCGCAACCAGATGACCGCGCCGCGCAGCTGAAGCCCCGCCATGTAGCTCTCGGGCTTCTTGTCGAAGCGTGTGGCCAGTCCTCTCCAGTCGTCGGGTAGCCGGGTCACGTTGCCGTAACCCGGCCCCCTGAGAACCGGGCATGCTTGTTTCCAAGCACCACCGCTCAAGCAAGCCCATAGACTTCACAGGATCTGTTGTTTGTTACCGCCATCGCCCGAATGAAGCTGACGATGGCATTCGGAGTGAACGAGCCGAAGATTCTTGATCTCATCAGATCCGCCGTTTCGCCGGTGGGTGAAGTGGTGTTTGTGTAACCGCTTCTTCATCGCGTCGAACCAGTTGATCCACTCGCGTGGACTGTCTGGTTCGTATTCCGCGCCGGCGATCAGTGCTTGCCCGCAGAGTGGACAGATTCCTTTCTGGCGGGCTGCCAGGGTAAGGCTGATCTTGTCCATCGGTGGGGGTGTGCGCGTCTTGCGGCGTTGGCTCCAGTAGTCGCAGAGCGTTGGATCATCGGGCGACGACTTTCCCCTGACTAGCTGGTGCCTTCTGATACTGGTCCAGGCGAACTTGGGAAGGTGTGCACCTGTGGTACGGTCACCGAAGACCCAGTTGTCGTTCTTAGACCGGTTGAGCCTGCCGAAGTACTTGCTGACGATCCAGTGCTTCGACTTCTTCGGGTGGGTGCGTTTGGCCCACTTGTAAGTGAGCGTCCACACATAGCTGTCCAGCGCTGATAATACTCGACTGGACACCACTGTCCGGTAATACGCGGACCAGCCCCTGACAACGGGAGCCAGTCTGCGTAGTACGACTGTGATGCTGTGCCCGAGGAGGGCTTGCATCTCGGTGCGTAGTCGGTTCCGGATTCTCTTGACCGCGTCCTTGCTGGGCTTAATGATCAGGCTGTCGCCATGACGGCGGACGTTGAAGCCGAGGAAGTCGAACCCTTCCGACAGGTGGAGGATTCTTGTCTTCTCTTCGTTGAAGCGAAGCCCTCGGGGTTCAAGCCATTCGCCAAGGCGTAACTTGACTATCTCAGCCTCTTCCTTGCTCGTGCAGAACACGGCAAGGTCGTCGGCGTAACGCACCAGGATCGGTGTCCCTTTCGCGGCCCACATCACTGTTCCTTTGCGGGTTGCGAACCGGACACCTGCGGCCTCCTCCATTCCGTGCAGTGCGATGTTGAGCAACAAGGGACTAATCACGCCCCCAACGCAATGGGTAACTCGGGCATGAGTCACCCTCCGTAGCGTCTTGATCTTGATGTTGGCCGTCGTTGGCGGCGTGTTCGCGGATGGGGATGCGGTGCCGGATGGTGATCTTCTCG
>NZ_SUMC01000231.1 GCF_005047355.1 Actinacidiphila oryziradicis | reverse complement strand
GGGTTGTTCCCCGACACCGTGACTCCGCGGGCGGCGAGCTCCGCCACCAGCCGGGCCGGCTCGTCGGGCGTGGTGACCGGTTTGACCGTCCGGCCCAGATCGACGACGAGCGCAGCCCTCTTCCGCGGTCGGCGAGAGTCCAGGTTGAGCCAGTGCACGAAGTCGCCGGAGCCCCAAAGCCGCCAGCTGCCATGCGGCTGGGCAACCCAGCGCAGCTCCCGGATGTCGCAGAGCCGGATCCGCTTGGCGGCGCCCCACGGGAAGTACTATCGGCGGATGATGAGTTCCTCGTCCGTACACTCCACCAAACCGTCGTCATACATGACGCGCATCCTAAGCGGTGCGGCGAGCCGCTGGTAGGGATCCGGTCCGCGCTCAGAGCTCCGAACGGAATATGGAAGTGCGGAACCCGCCGTGGCCGGAACCGCGGCAGGTTCTCCGTCCGCCAGCATCCAGGGTCGGGCAAGGCACCGACGTCAGCCGGCGGTTGTCCGCCCTGGGGTGAGAACTCGCTCCTGGTCAGTCGGCCGTCTCGGGGCCGAGGATCAGCGCGGCCAGCCGGAAGAACTCCTCGCGTTCAGCGGACGGCAGCACCGCGAGCAGCTGCTCCTCGACGTCCGCGGCGTGCGGCGCCGCGCTGATCACCGTTTCCCTGCCATCGGCGGTGAGTTCCAGCAGCTTGCGGCGGGCGTCGGCAGGGGCACGGGTGATGGCGATCAGACCGCGCCGCCGCAGCCGTTCCAGGACCGGGGCGGCGGTGGACTTGTCCAGCCCCGAGTACCGGCCCAGGGTCCCCTGGTCCATGTTCCCGTGCAGGTACAGGATGCCCAGCACGGTGAACTGAGGCCCTGTCAGGTCTCCCGGTACGGTCCCCTGCCACAGTCGCGTCCGCTGCTGGAACAGCCGCCGGATCACATGCCCCGCGCCGCTGGTTCCGCGGAGCACCAGCGCCCGGACCTGTTCCTCGGTGACGCCTTTCACCGCCGCCGACGCGGCGGCTTCCGGCGTGTTGCCTTCCTCGCTCATACCGGGCCCTACCTTTCTGACGTGGTCTGAACTGGTCATTTGTAAGATCGGTGGACCCGGGGGCCCGGGGTATGGCTGTCATACGGGAGCCGTCGGATGGCTTAGGGAGCTTGGCCGCCTCGGGCTCCGCGACGACTCGACCGCTGATTGGGAGACGCGACTCGATCGCTGCTGTAGGGCAACGCCGGCGAGGTCGTCTGCGGGAACTGTGCAGGACGAGCTGACGGAGGTGACCGTGCCCGAGATCTGGGCCGGGGTGGACGTCGGCAAGACTCACCACCACTGCGCGGTGATCAACGCGGAAGGATCGCGGCTGCTGTCCCGCCGGGTCCAAAACGACGAGACCGAACTGCTGAAGCTGATCGGCGACGTTCTGGAGATCTCCCGCGACGTGCTGTGGGCCGTCGACCTCAACCACGGCGGGGCTTCCCTGCTCATCGCCCTGCTGGCCAGCCATGAACAGCCCGTCGCCTACCTCACCGGCCTGGCGGTGCACCGGGCCTCGGCCACCTACCGGGGCGAGGGGAAAACCGACGCCGAGGACGCCTTCGTCATCGCCGACCAGGTCCGCGTCCGCCGTGACATCGGCCTGCTGCGGCCCGGCGACGAGATCGCCGTCGACCTGCGCACGCTCACCACCCGCCGCCTGGACCTCGTCTTCGACCGCACGCGGCAGATCAACCGGCTCCGCGCCCAACTGCTTGAGATCTTCCCCGCCCTGGAGCGCGCCCTGGACCTGACCAACCAAGGCCCCCTGGTGCTGCTGACCGGGTACCAGACCCCGGCGGCCATCCGCCGCGCCGGTGCCAAGCGGATCGAGACCTGGCTCAAGAACCGCAAAGTGCGCTCTGCCGCCGCCCTGGCGAAGACAGCGGTACAGGCCGCCCAGGCCCAGCACACGGCTCTCCCCGGCGAGAAGCTGGCCGCCGCCATGGTGGTCCGGCTCACGAAGGGAGTGATGGCCCTCGATGAGGAGATCGCCGAACTCGACGCCCTGATCGAGGCCCGGTTTCGCGAGCATCCGCACGCACAGGTGATACGCAGCCTGCCTGGCATGGGCCCCAGGCTCGGTGCCGAGTTCCTCGCCGCGACCGGCGGGCACATGGACGCCTTTGGCAGCGCGGACCGGCTGGCGGGCTTCGCCGGCCTGGCACCTCAGCCTCGCGACTCCGGCCGTATCAGCGGCAATCTGCGCAGGCCCAGGCGCTACCACCGCGGACTGCTGCGAAGCATGTACCTGTCCGCGATGGTCAGCTTGCACTGCTGCCCGGCCTCGAAGGCGTACTACGACCGCAAGCGCCGCGAAGGGAAGGGACACAAGCAGGCGCTGCTCGCCCTCACGCGACGTCGCATCAACGTCCTGTGGGCGATGATCCGTGACGGCGAGTGCTACCACGCTTCACCTCCCCTCCCGGCCGCGGCTTGACATCACGATTGGGAAGCTCCCTCATCCCGCTCACCCCTTGCATTAGGACGCACACGGAGTATTGTAGGCCGAGTAATTAGGGCGCGTACGTCCTAACCGACGGTAAGTGGGAGGTCGCCGTGCGACTGGTGGTGGCGATGACGGGGGCCACCGGAGCGATCCTCGGGGTTCGCCTGCTGGAAGCCCTGCGCGAGCTGGATGTGGAAACCCATCTGGTGGTGAGCCGGTGGGCTCGGGCGACCATCGCGGAGGAGACGCCGTACGGCGTCCGCGACGTGGTCCGCCTGGCCGGCGTCAGCTACGCGCCGGAGGACCAGGGAGCGGCGATCTCCAGCGGTTCGTTCCCCACGGACGGCATGGTGGTCGTGCCGTGCAGCATGAAGACGGTCGCCGGGATCCGCGCCGGGTACGCGGAAGGCCTGATCGGCCGTGCCGCGGACGTCACCTTGAAGGAGCGCCGCCGGCTGGTGCTGGTGGCCCGCGAGACCCCGCTGTCGACCATCCATCTGGAGAACCTGCTCGCGCTCTCCCGGATGGGAGTCACGGTGCTGCCGCCCACACCCGCGTTCTACAACCATCCCTCGGGCATCGACGACGTCGTGGAGCACATCGTCGGACGCACCCTCGACCAGTTTGGACTGGCGCTGCCGACAGTGCGCCGATGGAGCGGCTGGAACCCGCGCGTCGCGGTCGACAGGCCCGACTCCGGCCGCAGCGCCACCGCCTGAGACAGCGGTCCCGGCTCCCGGCCGGCCCGCGCCCCGTAAGAAGGAGACACCCACCGTGGCCTATGCCGACCTGCGAGAATTCCTCGCGACGCTGGACCGCAACGGCCAGTTGCTCACCTACTCCGAACCCGTCGACCCCGAGCCCGATCTGGGGGCGGCGGCCCGCGCGACCTCCAACCTCACCGATCGCGGTCCCGCGCTGGTGTTCGACAACATCAACGGCTACGAGCGCGGCAAGGCGCGGGTGGCGCTCAACGTCGTCGGCTCCTGGCCCAACCACGCCCTCATGCTGGGTCTGGACAAGGACACCCCGGTCAAGGACCAGTTCTTCGAGTTCGCCCGCCGCTGGGACGCCTTCCCTGGTCCGGTCGAGCGACGGGACGACGCGCCGTGGCAGGAGACGACCCTCACCGAGGGCATCGACCTGTTCCAACTGCTGCCGCTGTTCCGCCTCAACCGCTATGACGTGGGGACCTACATCGACAAGGCCTGCGTCATCAGCCGGGACCCCGACGACCC
Organism: Actinacidiphila oryziradicis; assembly: GCF_005047355.1. GTDB lineage: Bacteria > Actinomycetota > Actinomycetes > Streptomycetales > Streptomycetaceae > Actinacidiphila > Actinacidiphila oryziradicis. The sequence goes on along the minus strand of NZ_SUMC01000231.1, from coordinate 1,215 downwards.
GGGCAACTTCGGCAAGCAGAACGTCGGTATCTACCGGATCCAGGTCAAGGACAAGGACCGGCTCGGCATCCAGCCACTGGCGGCACACGACATCGGACTGCATCTGCGCCGGGCCGAGGAACGCGGCGAGAACCTGCCCGTCGCGATAGCCATCAGCAACGAGCCAGTCATCACCACTGTGGCCGGGATGCCGCTCGCCTACGACCAGTCCGAGTACGAGATGGCAGCCGCCATCCAGGGCGCGCCCTACCGCATCGCCAAGGCGCCGCTGACCGGGCTTGACGTGCCGTGGGGCGCCGAGGTCGTCCTCGAAGGCGAGATCATCGCCGGGGAGCGGGAGATCGAGGGGCCCTTCGGCGAGTTCACCGGCCACTACTCCGGTGCCCGAAGCCAGCCGGTCATCAAGGTCCACCGCGTCACGCACCGCAGCGCCCCGATCTTCGAGCACCTCTACCTGGGCATGCCGTGGACCGAGATGGACTACACCCTCGCGCTCAACACCAGCGTGCCCCTGTACCGGCAGCTGAAGGCCGACTTCCCCGAGGTCGCCGCCGTCAACGCCATGTACACCCAGGGCCTGCTTGCGGTCATCTCGGTCAAGCAGCGCTACGGCGGCTTCGCCAAGGCGGTGGGCATGCGGGCGATGACCACCCCGCACGGCCTCGCCTACTGCAAGGTGATCATCATGGTCGACGAGACGGTGGACCCGTTCAACCTCGCCCAGGTGATGTGGGCCCTGTCGGTGCGCTTCCACCCGCAGCACGACATCGTCACCGTCCCCAACGCCTCCGTACTCGCCCTGGACCCGAGCTCCGACCCGGCCGGCATCACCCACAAGGTCATCCTCGACGCCACGATGCCCATCGCCCCCGAGGAGCGCGGCCACTACTCCCAGCAAGTCGACGATCCCGCTGAGACCGCCACCTGGGAAAGCATCATCAAGGGACTGCTGAAGTGAACAACACCATGATCTGCCCGCGTTGTGACGCCGAGAACGTCCGGGTCCTGACCACCTCGCCGGTGCCCGGCCGATGGATCATGTACGTGTGCGACACGTGCGTCTACACGCGGCGCTCGACCGAACCCTCCTACGCCACCGACCCGGCGACCTATCCGGCGGCGTTCAAGATCGACCCCGCGGAGATCCCCACCATGGCCGCCATCCCCCCGGTACCGCCTCGGCGCGACGGGTGAACCATCGGGCCCGGGACCCTG
>NZ_SUMC01000230.1 GCF_005047355.1 Actinacidiphila oryziradicis | reverse complement strand
GCCGAAGCTCCCCGAGACGGCCTGGATCAACAAGCCCGACGAGCCCAGACCGGACGATCAAACGATCCCGACACAGGGATAGAACGATCTACCTGCCTTGATCACGTTGACAGGTTCCGGTTCGTCCTCACCTCGGTGGGCAAGGCGCACACGACGTACGTCACGGCCTACCGTGCTGGCTGACCCTGGCACTGACTGCGTATAACCCCGTCCGTGGATATCTGGAGCAACTCCGGGTAGCCGCTGTCACCTGATGGCTGCCGAGTGAGCCGCCAAAGCCTCGGGGGTGGCGCAGTTCATCCGGGAGGTCAGGGGCGACGGTCCAGATGGTCGCATGGACCGTGGCGGGACCGCCGGCGGCAGCCCGGTCCCGCGCGTGGCGGGCCAGCACCCGCCAGGCCTGACCAGACGTCGAGGACCAGGTCCTCATCCTCGATGCGGCTGGCGGTCGTGTTCTCGTCGACCTGACCCAGCGGGGCAAGTGGGGCCCGGTTACGGCGATGGTCGAGGTGCTGTCCAACTGCCACGTTCCAGCACCTCGACCATCTGCGCACCGTGATCGGCCCGCCCGGCGTCGTCCCCCCGCCAGCCCCCACGGCACGTCCTGAACACACACGCCCACAGAGGAAAGGAATCCACCCCATGAATCCGCACAAAAACCCCGATGAAGTGCTGGACTTCGAGGAGTACGTCCGCACACGACAGGACACTCTGCTGCGCAGCGCACGGCGCCTGGTCCCCGACCCGCTCGACGCCCAGGACCTGCTGCAGACCGCGCTCGCACGCACGTACCGCCATTGGGAGCGCATAGCGGACAAGCAGCTCGCCGACGCCTACCTGCGCCGCGTCATGATCAACACCCGCACCGAGTGGTGGCGGGCCAGGAAGCTGCAGGAGCTCCCCACCGAGCAGCTACCGGACACGAGCATCGAGGACCCCACCGAGCAGCACGCCGACCGCCAGTTGCTGATGGACCTCATGAAGACGCTGGCACCCCAGCAGCGCAGCGTCGTCGTATTACGGCACTGGGAGCAGATGTCCACGCAAGAGACGGCCACCGCCCTCGGCATGGCGCCCGGAACGGTCAAGAGCACGCTGCACCGGGCACTCGCCCGGCTCCGTCAGGAGCTGGAGCGCCGCAGCCTCGAGTCTTCCTGGTAGGCGGAGGCGCCGTCGCCTACGCTCCGGGTGGCGGGGCGTTTCAAGCCGGCCGTACGCCGCGCCGCGCGGATATCGAGGTCGACGGCGTCGTCGCAGAACAGCGGACCGGATCGTCTGACGATGGTCAGGTGGTGCTTGATGTAGCTGGCGATCTCCTCCTTCGTCATGGTGGGCATCTGGTAGCTGATCGAGATCCGCTGGTCCAGGGCCGCCAGGACGCCGTGCTTCATCCGCTTACGCAGGGTGGGCTGCCCGATCAGCAGGCGAACGGCGTCGTGGAATCCCTGTCGTAGTGGGTGAGCATGCGGATTGCGTGCAGCTCATGGTGGTCGATGAGGCACGACTCGTCGACCACGACCGCGGGGGCACGGCCGCGCTCGTCGACCTCGGCGGCCGGCGCGGCAGACGCCTGGGCTGCAAGGCCGGCAGACCTTTCGCGCAGAACGCCCGCCACCGCGCACCTTTTACCGAAAAGCGATGGTTGGCACGCAACATGCCGTGCGGGAATCCAGTCTTGAGGTGTGACAGCGCTCCAGCCCAAGTACAGCCACCGGCAAGAGACATGGGGCTGCAACGAGGCCGGGAATTCGGACCGGACGAGAGGGAGGACAACGAGATGAATCGTGGAATCGGCCGTGCCGAGAAAGCCGGCTTCCGGCGCCAGGGGGCCAGGGCTGCCGCAGTGGGCGCACTGGGTGCGGCCGCAGTCGTGCTGGCAGTGACGCCAGCGTTCGCCAAGGGCAGCGCCGATCTGACCGCGTCGCCGGGCACTGTCCGGGTCGGCCACACCGTCCATATCAAGGGGCACGGCGACAGCGACGCGGTGCAGTACGCGAAGTTCTGCGCGCAGGAACGCGCGGGGACGCACGGCGCGTGGCACACCGTCGCATGCGGCCGGATCGTGGAAATGGCGGCCAAGGACGCCACGGTGGACGTGAAGATCAAGGCCTGCCACCGCGGCGTCGTGCAGTTCCGCGGCGTGCTCTACGACGTCGACGGTCCGCGCGGCGGCCACCCCTACGCGTCCATCACCACGCCGGCCAGGACCATCCACGTGCGCTGATCCAATCACCGCAGTGAGATACATCGTCATCGACGATGCCCGGGTCTCCTGGCACCATGCAGTGCTGCACGCCGAGGCCGGTCACTGGACCATCGAGGACGAGGACAGCAAGAACGGCACCTACGCCGACAGGTGCCGAGTCCGTACGAGGGGCGTCGGGCCGGGCAGCGTCATCCGCTTCGGCAATCCCGCCAGCGGACCGCGCCGTTCTTGCCGCCCGTAGGAAGATGGGACCTGTCGCGGCGGCAAGCCCTCGAGGGGAGTCATTGTCAAGATCCGTGGATCGGGCCAGACAGAGGCTGCTTGGTGGACATCCTGATCTTGATGTCATTCTCGCCGTGACGAGTGACTTCGTGCAGGCCCAGCCGCCGGTAGAGGGCCTGGGCTCGCTGGTTGACGACGAGGACGTCCAAGGTGAGGTCCCGGTCCTGCTGGCGGGCCTGGTGCAGGAGGGTGCGCATGAGGTGGCTGCCGATGCCGCGTTCCTGATGGTCGGGGTGGAGCTCGATCCGCGCCAGGTAGATCTCCGTTGGCCGGTGCTCGACGTGGAGCATGCCGACCTCCGAGCCGTCGGCCGTGATGATCTGCCAGCGGCCGGGGCTGAACGCGCCTGTGTGGAAGTCGCGTTGGACGTGTTCGTCCCAGCCCCAGATCTGCGTGATGTAGGCACCCATGGCGGCTCTGTGCAGCTGGAAGCAGTACTCGCTGTCCGCGGTCGTGGCCGGCCGCAGGCCGATGGCGGTCATGCCGGCCGCTCCTGGGGCCGCTCGACGAGATGGCCGCGTTCGAAACGGGCTCCGGCGCGGACGAGGGCAACGAGATGGGGTGCGTTCACGGCCCGCCAGCGGGCCTGGGCGGACTCGATGAGCTTGAAGACCATGGCCAGGGCGGCGGTGCGGGAGCCGGCGCCACGGGTGACCTTGGTCCGCAGCCGGACGGTGGAGAACGTGGACTCGATCGTTATCTGGAGTCGCCCGGAGGGCGTCCTTCATGTCGTGCAGGAAGCTGTGAACTCCGGTGATCTGCGTGGTGGATGTGGTTATCTGCCGCCGTTCACTCCCGATGAATGGGACGCCTTCGAAGAACACTTCGACACCCGCAAGATCGAGCTCGGCACCTGAGGCCGCCTCTACGGATCTCCGTGCTTCGTTCAGTCAACGGGGCATCCGCTGTCCGGTCCTCCGTATCAACCCCGACATGCTGGATCGGCTGGACGAGATCGAACGAGATCTCCACGACCGGCGCGACCGCGCAAAGCACGAAGGGTGGCTCGGTGAGATCGAGGGCATCGACTTGACCCTGTCGCTGCTTGACCAGAAGCGGACCGAAGCCCGACGGCTTGTCCACCAGCCCGCGACCGTCGACCTGGGCATGCCGAGGTTCACCCCCTTGGCATGACCCTTGCTGCCAAGGGGCGGGCGGCGAACCGCCCGCCCCACAGGATCAGACGCCCCGGCGCTGCCAGGAGAGCATCACGAGCCCCTCCGTCGTGCCGGTCAGGATCGCACTCGCCAGGACCACCGCGAGATCCATCGATCCCTGCGGCGGCGTCACCGACACGACCGCCCCCGCCACAATGATGACCAACACAGCCCGCACCCCCCACCGGGGCGGACGGAACGGGGATCCGGCATCATGGGTCTTGATGATCCTCATAGGAATCATCTCCTTTCAGTCAGCGAGAGCTGACGGTTATGCCGCACCGTGACCGCTGGGCCCAACCAAGAGGGCACGGTGCGGCATTTCTATCTCCGCGCCTTATGGCAGCGAAGAAATCTCCGAAATCCCAGGCAACGGCAGGCCGCGCGGCACAAACGGGGGGAACAACGCATAGAGCGGGCGCTTCCCCCGGCCGGATCGTGTCTGCAAAGTATCGAACCACTATTCACCGGTGACGATCAGAACGTTCTTGCGCCGAAGCTCCTGCAATCCCTTTCCCGCGACATCGGCCGATATCCCATACCACTCCGGCATCCGTTCCTGCGGGAGAGCGAACTGGTACTTTCGCTGGCTCAGTGCTATCAGCAGCATCGCCTTGGCCGACAGCGTGAGCGTCCTGTTGAACCCGCCGGTCCAGTACTCGAAGGGGACCTGGAAATACTTTTCCCCGCGCGGCGGCGCATAGGGGAGGCCGAGGCCGTCCTCCTTGAGCTTTGTGATCTTGGTCTTCCGGTTCTCCCGGGTCCGGGAGATCAGCTGCAGATTGCCCAGCGTCTTCCATGCCCTGGAGACGGCGGCCGGGCCGGAGCTGTCGTCATACTTCCCGAGGGTCCGGGCCCACGTTGTGGACCACTCCGTCACGGAGAAGTCGCCGGCGCTGGCCACTGCGTGGACCAGGAGCAACAGGTCCAGCGCGCGGACCTGCTTGTGGTGGACCAGCTTCGCGAGCGGACCGGCTCCGCTGTTCAGCGGGTTCTGCACGAAGGCGCGGCGGATCGGAACGGTCCGGGTGTTCCGGCCTGACCGTTGGAGAAGAAGGTCGATCGTCTTCTCCTGCGACAACTGTTGCACCGAGGAGGTCTCGTTCATGACCCCATCTTGCAGCACAGTTGCGGGCGGGAGCGCCCGTCGCACGCACGGAACGACCGTGATCAACTAACGTCTGAGCGGGAGCCATAACGATGAACTCGTCTAATACCCATACGACTCCTAGTGTCTCGTGATCCTGCAGTCGTTACTTTGATCGATGGGGCTCGTTGGTTCTGGCATGGAGCTCTCTGTGGAACAGACCGCTGAGTTGCGGGAGTTGGTGAACAGTCGCGAC
>NZ_SUMC01000023.1 GCF_005047355.1 Actinacidiphila oryziradicis | reverse complement strand
CCGACCGCCGTGCCGGGCCGGGTGGCAGGGGCGATGGTGTTGCGTTCCTCGGTCTGCAGGACCGCGAACCAGCGGCCCCGCTCGAACCGCACCGTCACCGACACAATCCGCATTCCGCCGTCGGCGATCGCGTCCGCGAGGGGCTGTACGTCCTCATGGAGGCGGATCCGGCCGAGGCGGGGCAGGACGACATGCCGCCGGTCATCGAGGCGGATGGTGCCGGTGGTGAACTTGCACGCCAGAGGAGCCTTCCGCTTCGACTTGAAACGGGGCCTGCCCATCCGGGCGCCCTTGCGCTCACCGCGCCGGGACTTGGCGTAGTTGTCGAACGCGGCGGCAGCGTTCGACAGGCCGGTGTTGTAGGCCTCCTTCGAGTTCTGCGCCCACCACTCCCGCAGGAAGGGGTCGGTGTGTTTGGCCTCGTTGAACGCCTTCCGCAACGACGGCAGCGACCACGACCGCCACGGAACGCGCTCTGCCTCGGGGACGCCGTAGGCCTCCTCCGCCGCGCGCTGCGACCAACTCGCCAGCACATGCCGCACTGCCCAGTTGTAGGCGACCCGCGCCGCCCCGCAATGCGAGGCCAGAGCCTGCAGGGCGGACGCGCCTGGGTCCAGGGCGAGCCTGTGGCCCACGACGTGGAAGCCGGGCCGCGCCTCGAACCCCCGCCGCTTCTTCTTCCCGCTCCCGGCGGGCTCCGCCCCGCTCATCCGGTCCTCTCCGCCGCCGGGGCGGTGGCCTCGGCGATAGCGCGTGCGGCCCGCCTCTTCGCCGCCCGCTGCCCATACAGCCGGACACACATCGAGGTGAGGACTTCGGTAATGTCCCGAACCAGGTCACTGGTCGTCTCCTGCGGATCGAGCACCACCAGGCGCCGGCCGGAAGCCGACAGTGCCGATTCCAGATGCTCGACGCCGAAGCGGGCCAGCCGGTCGCGATGCTCCACGATGATGACGGCAATGGCCGGGTCCGACAGGACACGGTGCAGCTTCCGCCGTTTCCCGTTCAGTCCCGACCCGACCTCGGTCACAACCTCGGCAACGGCGAGCCCCAGCCCGCCTGCTCCCTGGACGACGCGGGAGACCTGCCGGTCGAGATCCGCCTTCTGGTCGCCGGACGAGACACGGCAGTACGCCACCGTCCGCCCAACGACCTCGGGAGTGGACTCCTCGACCAGCCACATACCGGACGGCGTCTGCACGACAGGGACCGGCATACGGCCCTCTTTCGCCCAGGTCCACGCGGTCTGGTAATGCACGCCATTGCGCGCCGCCCACTCGGAAAGCTTCACGCAATCAGGATAAAGGCTGATGAAGGCAGATAACTACTGATGAAAAATGCGACTGTTGTTCACCCCTCACCGGTCCCCGTCGAACACGGTGCGAGCGTCGGCGGCGCCGGCGCAACTGTTGCAGGGGGGTGGGAGGCAATGCGCGAGCCGTACCGCGCGCGTAGTACCGCTCGATATAGAACTGGCCGACGCCGAGCACGGTGGTGACGGCGATATACCAGAGGGTGGCGACCAGCAGCAGCGGGATGACCTGATAGGTGCGGTTGTAGACCAACTGGACCGAGAACAGCAGGTCAGCGCATCGCCTGCGGAACGACGATCCTGCGCAGCGTTCGCCATCTGCTGAGGCCGAGGGCCTGGGCGGCCTCGGCCTGGCCGGTGTCCACGGAGAGGATGCCGCCGCGCACCGTCTCGGCGGCGTAGGCGGCCTCGTGCAGGGTCAGGCCGATGACGGCGGTGAGGGTGGGGCCGAGCAGGTTCACCGTCTTGACGGTGACGAACTGCGGGCCGAAGGGAACACCGAATCCGAGCGTCGGGTACAAGGCGCCGATGTTGAACCAGAACAGCAGCTGCACCAGCAGTGGCGTGGACCGGAAGATCCACACGTAGCCCCGGCTCAGTGTGCGCAGCACCGGGTTGGCGGACAGCCGCATCACCGCCAGCAGGGTGCCGAGCAGGAAGCCGAGCGCCATCACCGCGCCGGTCAGCCACAGGGTCAGCAGCAGCCCGTCGAGCACGGCGCTGGTGGTGAAGTAACTGGCCACCGCGTCCCACTGGAAGGCGCGGTTGCGGACGACGGAACTGACCACCATCGCGAAGACCAGCAGTGCGGCGGCGGTGACCCAGCGGCCGACGTGCCGGCGCGGCACGATCTGCGGCGGTCGTCAAAGCCGGGACCGCCGGTTCCTGCGGCGGCCGGGCCGGATACGGCGTCGGGAAGGGTGACATCGGAAGGCGTGACCATCGGGAGGCTCTCCGGGGAGGGGCGGGTCGCGGGTGTCGGTCATCACCCGGCGGCACGCGTACGGCGTGCACGGTGCGGCCGGGGCCTGGGTGCCGTCACGCTCGCCCGCATCCCTCAACGCGGCAGGCCTGGCCACCGCGAGCAGCGGAGGCCGGTCCGCCATCGATCGTATGGGCCCAGACCACTGACCTGTCAAGAACGCATGGAGCCCGTCAGCCCGGGTCCGGAATACGGGCCATGGTTGACGCGGCACACGATGTGCTGCTCAATTGGCTACGTGAATGCCCAGCAGCGTTTGGTCACCCGCGACCACATCGACTTCGGTCGGGTGTGGTCCGCGGCGTGTTGCACCTGACTCGGCAGCGGGCTGTCTGACCGGCCCTTCCCTCCTTCGGAATCCCCCGACGCGGGCCGGCTTCCTCCTATGCATCGCCGCGGGGCGCGGGCGCTGATCCGCGTACCTGTGGCACTGCGAGCCCGGACGCCCGCTGCCGCCGCCCCTCCCTCTTCCCAGCCCCGGTGTCATCACGTCTGCTTCCACCCGCACTCGACCCACCCGTGTACCTCGCCTGATCCTCCGTCATGCGCGGCTGTACCGGGGCCGGACGGCCCCTGTCCGCGCGCCTGCTGTCCACCGCACTTGCGAAAGGTCACGTCCATGCCTGTGGAATTCCTCGGCATCGCCGCCACCAACGACGGGTCCGAGACGACCCCGCGCTCCGGCGCCGCCTTCGACAAGGAGTACACGCTCCGGCTCGCCCGGGCGCACGAGGACCACGGCTGGGACCGGGTGCTGTTCGCTTACGGATCCGGGTCGCCCGATCCCGCGCCGGCCGCCGCGTACATCGCGAGCAGGCTGGACACCCTGCAGATCCTGCTCGCCCACCGGCCCAACGTCTCGTACCCCACCTACGCCGCCAAGACCTTCGCCACCCTCGACCAGATCAGCGAGGGGCGGCTGGCCGTGCACTTCATCACCGGCGGCAACGACCATGAGCAGGGCCGCGAAGGCGACACCCTCACCAAGGACCAGCGCTACGCACCCGCGAATACATCCGGATCGTCAAGAAGATCTGGACCACCCATGAGCCCTTCGACCACGAGGGCGAGCACTACCGCTTCCACGACTTCGTCAGCGACGTCTTCCCCGTCCAGCAGCCGAGGCCCCGGGTCTCCTTCGGCGGCTCCTCGCCCGCCGCGTACGAGGCCGGGGGCGCCGAGGCCGACATCTACTGCCTGTGGGGCGAGCCGCTGGAGAAGACCGCCGAGCAGATCGAGTCGGTCAAGGCCGCCGCGAAGGCCGCCGGCCGCACGGACGTGCCGCGCATCCAGGTCGCCTTCCGGCCGATCATCGCCCCGACCGAGGAACTCGCCTGGGAGAAGGCCCACCGCACCGTTGGCGCCATCCGCGCCCGCCGCGAGCAGGGACTCGTACGCCACCACCGCAGCGGCGCCCCGGAGAACACCGGCTCGCAGCGGCTGATCGCGATAGCCGAGGCGGGGGAGCGCTACGACCGCGCCCTGTGGACCCCGACCGCCGCCGCCACCGGTGGCGCGGGCAACTCCAACGCCCTGGTAGGCACCCCCGAGACGGTCGCCCAGGCACTGCTGGACTACTACGACCTGGGCGTCGACATCCTCTCCGCCCGCGGCTACGACCTGCTCGGCGACGCGATCGACTTCGGCCGGTTCGTCATCCCGATCGTCCGCGAGGAGGTCGCCAAGCGCGACGCCGAGCGGGTGGGGCGCGATCCGCAGACCCTCGCGGTGGTACGCGGATGACAGCCGTCACTCCACCACCGCCGTCCGAGCTGACGGTCGTCCATGTCCCCGTCTCCGACGCGCGAGTAGAGCCGCTGCTGCGTGAGCTCGGCGACGAGTACTCCGTCCGGTACGGCAAGGACGCCCATGCCGAGCTCGCCTGCTACCCCGACGAGGAGTTCACCGCACCACTCGGCGGGCTGCTGCTCCTGCTGCTGGAGCACGGCGAGCCGGTCGCCGGGGGCGCCTTCCGCCGGTACGACGAAACCACAGCCGAGCTGAAGAGGATCTGGACGCACTCCGCCCACCGTCGGCGCGGCCTCGCCCGCCGGGTCGTCTCCGAACTGGAGCGCGAGGCGGGCGCCCGCGGCTACCGGCGGATCTACCTGACCACCGGCCCGCGCCAGCCCGAGGCACGGGGTCTCTACCTGGCCACCGGCTACACGCCGTTGTTCGACACGGCGGCCGACCCCGAAACCATCGGCCCGCTTCCCTTCGAAAAGCGCCTGCCCGCGCAGCCCCCCTCCGGTACGCACACCCGAAAGGCCGCGACTGCGTGAACCTCCCCGGCACCAGACTCCGCCTCGCCGCCGTCGCGCTCGTGCCCCTGCTGGCCCTGACCGCATGCGGCTCCGGCAGCCCCGCCGGGACCACGGCGGCAGGCGCCGCGCCGTCTCCGGCGCCGACCGACGATCCGGTGGCCGCGGTGCACACGGTGGGCTCCATCGCCGCCCTGCTGCCGGCGGAGGTACGCAAGACGGGCACCCTGCGGGTCGGCGAGGCCGTCGGCTCCCCGCCGTCGGCGTACTACCCGGGCGGCTCCGACAAGAAGCCCGTCGGCCAGGACATCGACATCACAGAGCGGTGGGCTCACGCGGCCTTCGGTCATTGTGGGGAGGGTGATGATCGGTGCGGGCGTCGGCGACGGCCATCTGGGCCGGACCCCCTCAGCCACGACGCCGGTCAGGCGTGCTGGCCCCGGAGATCATGGTGACAACAAGCTTGCCTCTCCGACAACTGTCGTGCTCCGGCTCATGGGAGTCATGGCCGGCGCAAGCGCCACCCCACCCGATCACCGGTGGTGCGGGTCACTACAGCGGCGGGCGCCGCGGTGTCACTTGCCCCGCCCGGGCTGGCGTGGGGCGTACAGGGCTTCGCGGAGGGCGCCGGTGGTCTCTGCGACGGCCTCCTTGGCTGCCTGGGTGCCGGCCAGAGCGTCGAGCATCATGAAGTCGTGGGTGATGGACCCGTAGTGCGAGAGGGTGACCGGAACTCCGGCGGCTTGCAGTTTCGCGGCGTAGGCGTTGGCCGCGTCGAGCAGGGCGTCCGAGTCGGTGATCATCAGTGCTTCGGGGAGGCCACGGAGTTGATCGACACTGGCGTTCAGCGGTGAGGCGAGTGGCTGGGCGCGGACTGCGGGGTCGGGGGCGTAGGCGTCCCAGAACCATTTCATGGCCGGGCGGGTGAGCCAACAGCCCTCTGCGAGCCGATTGTAGGAGGCGGTGTCGAAGCGGGCGTCGGTGACCGGGTAGAGCAGGACCTGCCGGGCGAAGTGCGGTCCGCCGCGTTGCTTGGCCATCAGGGTGACGGCGGCGGTCATGTCGCCGCCGACGGAGTCACCGGCGATGGCAAGCCGGGTGGGGTCGATATCGATCGTGCGGCCGTGGCGGGCGACCCACTGGGCGACTGTGTAGGCCTGCTGGATCGGGACCGGGAATCGGGCTTCGGGGGAGGGCGTGTAGTTGACGAACACCACGGCGGCCCGCGCCCCGTTGGCGATCTGGCGGACCAGGCGGTCGTGGGTCATCGCATTGCCGAGGACCCAGCCGCCGCCGTGGATGTAGACGATGCCGGGCAGCGGGCCCTTGACGCCGGCCGGCCGGACGACACGGATGGACACCGGCCCGGTGGGGCCGCCCGGGACTGTCCGCTGGGTGATGTCGGCGGGGAGCGTGGCCACGGGCCCCGACTGCAGCTTGTCGAGCACCTGGCGAGCGGCCTTGTAGGACAGGGTGTACAGCGGTGGGCCGTCGGCGGCAGCCAACTGGTTGAGGAAGTCCTGGTCCTGCTTCTCCAGCTTCACCGGCGGCTTGCCGCACGGGGCGTACTTCGGTGCGGCCCTGTCGGCCACCGCGGCAGCAGGGTCCTCCCCGGGGTTCACTGTGCGGCCCGTCCGGTCGGCGCAGGCGCTCAGGACGCTGGCTGCGACGAGCGCCGCAGCTATGCCGTAGCGGGCCCTGCGCCGTATGGAGACATCGGGAACGGAGGTCATGGTGGTGGTTCTCATTCCTGATCGAAGGCCCCCGGACCATCCTGTGGAGGAATCTGACCCCAGACCACCAGGGGTAACCCTAACGAGTGACTTCATCGCCACTTTGCGTGGATCGGGTGGCGGCCGGACATCGGCGGCCACAGACTGTCGATGCCAGAAAGCAGGCACGGGCACGCCTGCAGCCGACGGTGCCGTCCGCGCCTGCGAATCGCCGCACCTGGCCCTGGCGCCCCGACCGGCCACCGCGTTCACCCGACTCGCCGTCCTCCCGCACCTTGAACGGCTGCGCCGCACGGCGCGGGGTGCAGTGGTCTGTACGTGTGGGGCTCTGACACCCCATTCGGTCACCTGGCGAAACCGGTACACCGGGCTCGGAATCGTATTCTCGAGCGGCACGGCAACAGCCTGACCGCCGCTGTGCACACCATGGGGTCGGTTCAGCAGACCTTGCGGCGGTTTTGCGGCGGCTCCGGCAGGCGGAGCCGGGGTTCGCCGGTCGTGGGACCGCCGATGACGACGTGTCGTAGCGCAGTGCCCGGCATGGTCAGGACGCCTGGCCTTGTCCGGGCTGACGTGCGGCGATGGCTCTTGCGGTGTGGAGGAACCGTGCCAGGTCCGGGTGTCGTGCGTGAGGGCTCCAGGCGAATACCAGGTCGGTCGGTGGCAGGTCCGCGACCGGAACGGCGGTGACGGAGCGCCCGAGCCGGTCGGCGGCGCTCTCGCCGACCACGACCACCAGGCGGCCGAGAGCGACCCGGTCCATGACCACGTCCAGGGGCTCCGTGGGGCACTGTGGCAGGTAGTCCGGGTGCGCGCGCAGTTCGGCCAGGGTGACGGCGCCGCGTTCGGCGACGGGGTGGCCGGTGGGCAGCAGCGCCATCGGCCGTTCGGAGGCGAGCTGTGCGATCTCCAGGTCGTCGCCCTTGTCGCTGTCGCATATGACGGCCACGTCGGCGGTGCCCTCGCGGAGCGCGCCGGGCTGGGCGGCGGTGAAGACGATCTCCGTGGGCGAGGCTGCGGCCAGGGCGCCGTAGATGCGCAGGATGTCCGCCAGGAGGCCCGAACCGGTACCCGGGCGCGTTGCCACGGTGATCGGTGGGCGCCCCGTTGCGCGCTGTGCCTGCCGCACCGCGTGGTCCATCGCGGCCAGCGCCCGCCGGGCCCCGCCAGGAATACCGCACCGGCCGCGGTTAGGGATACCCGACGAGAGGAACGCGGCGTGCCCCACGCCGTGCCTCGCACGAGGGTCGGGAAGGCAAGCGCGACGGCGCCGCCCAGGGGGCGCTGTTCATATCGGACGCACCGGTGCAGATCCACAGCAAGACCGGCCCCGGCACCTACGACCCGGTGGGAGACCAGCTGATCGGCGGTGACGCGGTCCGGTTCGCCGTGGAGAACTACATGGCCCCGCACCCGGAGCGCGGCTCCAGCCACCACGTCACCGCCGACCACATCATCGACGTCGACGGCATCCGGGCACACATGAACGCCCAGTTCATCGTGTTCAAGGTGGGCGGCAGCGCCCGCCCGGCCGGCGGCTGGCCCGAAGGTGTCTTCGGGGTACAGGGCACCGTCGAGCCCATCGAGTCGGGCTGTTACGACACCGACCTCCGCAAGATCAACGGCAAGTGGAAAATCGCCCGGCACGACGTCCTGCTGGACATGCCGATCTCCCTGCCCGGTTCCTGGGAAAGGCGACCGCCCGCAAAGCACCGGCCATGGAACCCCAGGGGAAAGGGCGAAAAACGAAAGCGATCGTGTACCGCGGGCCTTGGAACCTGACCCCAAGGTCGGCAACTCCGAGTGCGCACGGCTTCGGTGGCGGAATTCACCTACCACCGGCGTGCCGGACGCTTCACAGGTCCAGGACGATGCCGTCGGTGGGCTTGGAGCAGCAGATGAGGATGTTGCCGTCGGCCGGTGGTTCGACCGGCTCCGGGGAGTAGTCGACGGCGCCCGACATGAGGGCGAGCTCGCAGGTGTGGCAGACGCCGGTGCGGCACGACCACTGAACGGGAACGTCGCACGCCTCGGCGAGTTCGAGCAGGGACTCCTGAGTGTCGTTCCAGGGGACGGTGAGTCCGCTCCGGGCGAAGGAGACGGAGGGGCCCGCGCCGGCCGGTCCTGCGGGCTGATGGGGCGCGGTCGCGGTCGCGGAGCCTTTCACACCGGGGGTGAGCGAGGGGCCGGCGCCGAAGACCTCGGTGTGTACCCGGGACGCGGCGAGCCCTGAGCCGACCAGGGCGGCGGTGACGCTGTCCATGAAGGCCACCGGCCCGCACAGGTAGGCGTCGGCGTCGGTCGGTAGGCCGAGACCGGGGATGCGGTCGGCCGACAGTCGGCTGGCTTCCGTGTAGTCGGTGCCCTGGCGGTCTGCTGCCGCCGGCCTGCTGTAGTAGATGACCGACCGGGCGTGGGGGAGGGCGTCGAGCAGGACGCGGCTCTCCTGGGCGAAGGGGTGCTCGCCGCCGTCGCGGGCTCCGTGCAGCCACCACACCTGGCGTGTGGAGCGGTCCCGCGCGAGGGCGTGCAGCATGGCCAGTACGGGTGTCACGCCCACTCCCGCAGACATCAGCACCACCGGGTTGTCGCCCCCGGCGAGGAAGAACGTGCCCCGGGGCGCGGCCGCCTCGAGGCTGTCACCGACCCGGAGGTGGGCACGCAGCCGGTTGCTGGCCGCCCCGTGCGGCTCGACTTTCACGCTGATCCGGTACGTGCCCGTCCCGGGCTCGCCGGACAGCGAGTAGCTGCGGATCAGCGGCGGCTCGTCCCCCTCGGGGCGGACCTTCACCGTGAGGAACTGGCCCGGCAGTGCGGCCGGCAGCGGCGAGCCGTCGGCCGCGGCCAGGGACAGCGAGAACACGCTCCGGCTCTCGGGCTGGATGCCGGTGACGGCCAGGGGGCGGAAGCCCGGCCAGCCGGGAGGCGGGGCGCCTGCGGCCGCAGTGAGCCCGGCGCTGCCCGAGGAGCCGCCGGAGACGTCGCTGTCGGCACGGTCCAGGAGCGTACGCATGGAGCCCTGCCAGCCCGGGCTGAGCGCCGGGATGCGAAGAGCCCGTTCCACCTGCTGTCGGGTGTGTCCGGGCAGGTAGAGCACGCCGTCGATCTCCTCGACCGTCATCTGCCCGGGACCGGTGGAGACCTTGACGATCTCCTGTCCGGCCTCAACCTCGCCCTCCTCGATCACCCGAAGATAGAAGCCCGGGCGCCGGTGGGATACCAGCAGCGCCGCCATCTGCGGTTCCCCCATGCGCAGGCCTACCCGGTAGCACGTCACCCGCGGCTGTGTGACCTCGAAGACCGCGCCGCCGATGCGGTAGCGGTCTCCGACGCAGACCTCGTCGTCCGGCAGCCCGTCGACGGTGAAGTTCTCACCGAACTGGCCGGGCGCGAGGTCGTCGCGCCCCAGCTCCTTGGCCCAGAACCGGTAGGAGTCGGTCTGGTACACCAGCACCGCCCGCTGCTCGCCGCCGTGACCGCCGAGATCTCCCTGACCGTCTCCATCGATGTTCAGCCGCCGTACCATCCGGGGCCCGGTGACCGTTTGCTTGTAGACGCCGGTGTGCACCGTCTTGCCGTGCCAGGGGACGTCCTTGGGCATCCCGACGTTCACTGCCATCAACGTAGCCACCACGCCACCTCTCTTGCGACGACTGTCGCCGTCTCAGTCGCTTGCGGTCACGATCCCGGCGACCAGGTCGCTGTCCTCCCGGGGCGCAGGCGGACCAAGTGCCCCGCTTCGATGCTGAAGTGGAAAGCGACGAGCGTGCTGTAGTGGCGGCCGTTCGCTTTCACGATGCGGCTGAACCGGCCCGAGGTCACCTCGCTGCCCGCAGCAAACACCGGCCACAGGGTCTTCACGTACTCAGCAAAACCCACTTACTCAAAAAACCTACTTCAGTAATTCGGCGGGTGGGCCGATTACCGGCGGAGGCTCGGGAAGACCTCTCCTCACCGGCCTGGTGTCTCGCGACAGATGGCGCCCCATGCCACCCGGCCAACGCTAGACCCCACTCCCGGGAGAGGGCAACGCCGCAGCAGAACAGCTCGGCGAGGCGGGTGGTGATCCGGGCGGTGAGCTTGTCGATCTAACGCTGAGGTAGTCCACGGTGTCCGGGGCGAGACGGCGACGCAGGCCAGGCCCATTTCGGCGTCGCCGATGGACCCCGGCCCGGGCAGAGTGACGCGCTGGCCAGTACGAGGTAACCCATCAGTCGTGGATGCGGGGCTCGGCGGTACGCCCAGCGGGGACCGTCACAGGCATGGTTGCCCTGGCGGAAGAACGGGCTCTTCTAATATCGAGCGTAGTTGATGTACTACTGATGGCGAGAGCCGCACCGCGTAGTCGCAACCAGGGGCGAGACCGGCCGGGACACCAGTAGACCCTTCCAGCAGCCCGGCAGTACGTCATGTGCACGCCCGTTAGAGATGCGTCCTCCCCAACAACCCCGCCGGCCGGTGCCAACCCGACGAAGGAATGCGCAATGAAGCCCGAACCACTGCACGTGCCGCTGCCTGACGGCGATCTCCACGCCCTCCGCTGGGGCACCGGCGAGCAATCCATCCTCGCCCTGCACGGCACCACCGGCTCGGCCGTCTCCTGGCAGACCGTCGCGCGAAGCCTTCCCGAAGACTGGTCCCTGACCGCCCTAGACATACGCGGCCGCGGCGCCAGCAACGGCCTGCCAGGACCGTATGGCCTGAGTCAGCACGTCGGAGACGTCCTCGCCGCCGTCCACCACCTCGGCGGCTCCCGTCCGGTACTCACCGGCCACTCGCTCGGCGGGTACATCGCCCTGCTCGCCGCCGCCGAACAACCCGCTTTGTTCGAGCGGCTGGTCCTGGTCGACGGCGGACTGCCGCTGCCCGTCCCCGAGTACACCGACCCGGACGCCGCGACCGAGGCGATCCTGGGGCCGGCCCTCACCCGGCTGCGCCGGACCTTCCGGACTCCCGAGGACTACCTGGACTTTTGGCGCGCCCACCCGGCGTTCGCCGACAACTGGAGCGAGGGTCTGGAGGACTACATCCGCTACGACCTCGTCGGCGAACGCGGCGCCTTGCGCTCCCGCGTCATCGAGGAGGCCGTCCGTGTGGACGGCCGGGACCTGCTCCTTGCCGACGACAGGTTCGGCAAGGCGCTGCTCGGCCTCGACCTGCCCACCCTCCTACTGCACGCCCCCCAAGGCATGTTCGGCGCCCCGCCCGGCCTACTCCCCGCCGAAGTGGTCGCAGCCTGGCAGCAGCGCGCCCCGCGCTTGCGCGCCGAACTGGTTCCCGGCACCAATCACTACACACTGCTGTTCGACCCTGAGGCCGCGGTCGTGGTCGCCTCCCGGCTCACTGAGCCGGCGGGCAGCCAACTGCGCTAGGGAGCGTTCCTGATTCGGGATCAAGAGTCGGGTGATTGGGGGGCTTGTGTCACCTGAATCGATTCATCGCGGGGTCTCGCGTATAGGCCCGTACTGTCGGGCGCGGCGCGAGAATCATATGGGGTCGTCCGCTACGTCCGGGCGATAGACTGTGGCTGCACCTCACATGGGATCCCCGCAATATCCTCCTTAGCGTTTCCGGTCATGGAGAGTACCCACAAGCCCGGCAACGGACCGTCTGCCGGTTCAAGGCCCGATCGCGACAGTTTCCTGCTCGGGCGCACGGCGCTGGTCACCGGCGCGGCCAGCGGGATCGGGCGCGCCTGCGCCACGGCCCTTGCTGCCGCCGGTGCCCGGGTGTACGTGGTGGACCGGGCGGCAGAGGCAGCGAAAGCGGTGGCCGAGCAGATCGGCGGCGTCGCACATGTGGTCGATCTGTCCGTCCCGGACGCCGTGGACGCCCTGCCGGACGACGCGGACATCGTGGTCAACAACGCCGGCCTGCAACATGTCGCTCCGGTCCACGAGTTCCCGCCGGACCGCTTCGCGCTGATTCAGCGCGTGATGGTCGAAGCCCCGTTCCGGATCCTGCGCCGCACCCTGCCCCACATGTACGAGAGCGGTTGGGGGCGGGTCATCAACATCTCCTCGGTGCACGGACTGCGGGCCAGTCCCTTCAAGTCCGCGTACGTCACCGCCAAGCATGCCCTGGAGGGGCTGAGCAAGGTGGTCGCCCTGGAAGCCGCCCCGTACGGCGTGACCAGCAACTGCATCAATCCGGGCTATGTCCGCACCCCGCTGGTGGAGGACCAGATCGCAGACCAGGCGCTCGCCCATGGCATTCCGGCCGCGGAGGTGGTGGAGCGGGTGATGCTGGAGCGCACCGCGATCAAGCGGCTGATCGAGCCGGAGGAGGTTGCCGAGGCCGCGCTGTGGCTGTGCGGTCCGTACTCCGGCTTCGTCACCGGCGCCTCACTGCCCCTGGACGGCGGCTGGACTGCGCAGTGACGACTTCCACGACGTCCGGCGCCTCGCGCGGATACGGCCCAGGCCCACCGCGAACGAGGCCGGGCCGGGCGCGGCAACCGCACTCACCGCGCTCCCGACCGGCGTACTCTCCAGGCGCCGCCCGATCCGCTCCGGCTGGGCAGCACCAGGCCATACCCCCCCAACCGTCCCGTGTGTCACGATGGCGAGAAGTATGTCCGAACCATTGATCGCCACCGCGCTGCGCCGCCTCCTCGAACTGCTCGCCGATGGCGCTCCCGCCGATGACCTCGAAGGTCCCCTGGCGGCTGCCCGCGCCGCCGACGCGAGGCCGGACCAACTCATCGGGATCGAGGACGCGACCTGGCTTGCCCTGCGCGTCCACCGCACCCTGGGCCAGCACCGCCGCAGGGAGGCCGAGCTCGCCGCGCTGTTCGACACCGCCGGTGACCTCGCCGCGCTGCGCGACCTCGACGCCGTGCTGCGGTCCATCGTCCGAAGAGCCCGGATGCTGCTGGGCACCGACACCGCGTATCTCACCCTCCCGGATGAGGAGGCCGGGGACACCTATATGCGCGTCACGGACGGCTCGGTCTCCCCGCTGTTCCAGATTCTGCGGCTGGAGCTCGGCAGGGGTCTCGGCGGCCTGGTGGCGCAGACCGCCCGCCCCTACGCCACCCCGGACTACCGCACCGACGAGCGCTTCCGGCACACCCACACCATCGATGCCGGGGTACAGGAAGAGGGGCTGGTCGCCATCCTCGGCGTGCCGCTGCTGCTGGGTTCCCGCGATGGCGGGAAGGTAATCGGCGTACTGTTCGCCGCCGACCGCGCCCCCCGCAACTTCTCTCCGGACGAAGTGGCCCTGCTGAACTCGCTCGCCGCGCACGCCGCCATCGCCATCGATACCGCCAAGGCCCTGGCCGACACACATGCCGCCCTGGCAGAACTGGCCGACGCCAACACCGTCATCCGCGAGCACTCCGCAGCGATGCAGCGCGCAGAGGAGGCCCACGACCGGCTGACCGACATCGTCCTGCGCGGCGGTGAGGTACCCACTGTCGCCGCCGCCGTCGCGGAACTCCTCGGCGGTGGCATTACCGTCCACGACCACGAAGGCACGCGGCTCGCCCGGACCGGCACCGACCAGGACATCGCCGCCGCGGAACTGACTGCCGCGGTGGCCGACTCGCGCGCCGTCGGCCGAGCCGTGCCCCGTGGCGGCCGCTGGATCTGCGCAGTACTGGCCGGACCGGAACTGCTGGGCAGCCTCGTGCTGCACGCCCGGCCCCGGCTGGAGGACCCCGACCGCCGGGTCTTCGAACGCGCGGGCGTGGTCACCGCGCTGCTCCTGCTGCTGCGCCGTTCGGTCGCCGAAGCCGAGAACCGCATCCGCGGGGAACTCCTCACCGATCTGCTCACCGCCCCCGACCGCGACCCGGACGGGCTGGTCGGACGGGGCCGCCGGCTCGGTACCGATCTGGACCGTGCGCACCTGGTGCTCGTTGCCGAAACCGCCGTCCCGGCACGGGCCAAGCTCGCCGCGACCGCCCGGCAGTATCTCTTCGGCCGGGAAGGTATCAGCACCGAGCACGCCGAGATCGTCGTCATGCTGCTGCCATACGACGGGACGACGCCCGGCGAGGCCGCCCGGGCCGCCGCGGCGCAGCTCACCCACCTCATGGCCGCGCCGGTCACGGTGGCCGCCGCCGGCCCCGCCGCCGGGCCGCTGGCCCTCGCCGCCGGTCACGCCGAGGCCGTCCGCTGTCTTCGCGCCCTCCATGTACTGGGCCGCACCGGCGATGGCGCCGACGCCGCCGACCTCGGCTTCCTCGGCGTACTGCTCGGTAACGCACACGACGTCGACGGCTTCATCACCACCGCGCTCGGTCCCCTCCTGGATTACGACGCCCGCCGCGGCACCGAACTCGTCCACACCCTGGACGTCTACTTCGCCTGCGGCGGCAGCCTTACCCGGGCCAAAGACCAGCTGCACCTGCACGTCAACACCGTCGTACAGCGGCTGGAGCGGGTGGAAGCCCTGCTGGGAAAGGGCTGGGACGACCCGGACCGGGCCCTGGAACTCCAACTCGCCCTGCGCCTGAGGCTGTTCGCGGGCCGCCACTGATCTGCCTCCGTTACCCCGCGCGTCCGCGCGGGGTAACGGAGGCAGGAGTCAGGGCCGCACCGGGCTTCTTTCGCGCTATCCCGCCTGTCCGAGCGACCTCTTGCTCGTCCGCGCCTCGCGCAGGCGCCCGGGCAGCCGTACCACCCCGCCCGGCAGTACGTAGACCATGACGACGAAGATCGTGCCGAGCAGGAAGAGCGGCTGCGAGAGAGGTACCCGCAACACCGCCGGGAGCCCGGCCACGGTTCCGGAGCCGGCCAGGTCGCCCAGCCGGTGGTCGGCCCAGGTGTAGAGGACGCCGCCGATCAGCGGTCCCCAGCGGCTGCCGGAGCCGCCCAGAACCACCATCACCAGGAGCGACAGGGTGAAGTCCGAGGTGGTTGTCTGCGGGGTGGCGCCGCCGGTGAGCAGCAGGTAGACGATGCCGCCGAGCGCCGCCAGGGTCCCGGCCAGGACGAAGGCGAGCAGCTTGAAGCCGTACGGCCGCAGACCCAGTACCTCGACCCGGCGCTCGTTTTCCTTGATGCCCTCCCAGACCCGTCCGGTGGGCGAGCGGACCGCCCAGTGCACGGCCACGAGGGTGACCACCAGGTAGGCCAGGGCGATCCAGTAAAGGTTGGCGGTGTGCTGGATGCCGACCAGGGAGGCGGGCAGCTGCTGCGCCGGCGCGGCGCGGCCCTCCTCGCCGCCGGTGATGCCACCTGGATCCCGTTGGACGAGGATGGACCCGGCTTGGGCGAAGGCCAGCGTGACCATGGAGAAGCCGATACCGGTGACCCGGAGGCTGACCGAGCCCAGCAGCGCGGCCAGCACGGCCCCGACGAGTAGCCCGAGTAGGGCGGACGCGACGAACGGCAGGCCCGCCTCGAGCATGATCGTGTTGGTGGCGTAGGTGCCGGCGGCGAAGTACAGAGCATGGCCGAAGGAGAGCAGCCCGAGGCGGCCCACCAGGAGGTCGTATCCGGTGGCGAGGGCGCCGAAGACCAGGCAGAGCGCCAGCAGTTGCAGGGTCCCCGGGCTGCCGACCGGCCCGTCGAAGAGGCCCGGCACCTGCAGCGCGCTGTACGGGGCGATGAACAGGACGAGCAGGAGCACGCCGGGCCACCAGTGACCGGCACGGCGCAGCCAGCCGGGCGAGGACGGCGGCCTCGCCTGGTCGGGGGCCTCCTGCCGGGTCGGCTCAGCAGTGGACGTGGTGGTGCTCATGCGAGCCTCCCGGTGAGTCCGCGCGGCCGGATGAGCAGCAGTGCGGCGAGCATGACGACGACCGCGAGGTCGCCGAGGCCGGCGGCGGTGTAGTAGTTGGCGAACTGCTGGACGAGGCCGACGCCGACGGCGGCCACTGCGGCTCCCGTGATCGAGCCCATGCCGCCCATCACGACGACGACGAACGCGAAGATGAGCAGCGAGGTGCCCTGCCCGGGGTCGACCGAGCCGAAGTACAGGCCGCCGAGCGCGCCGGCGAGGGCGGCAGCGGCACCGCCGATGGCGAAGACCAGGGTGAACGCCTTGCGTACGTCGATGCCGAGGGCGGTGACCATGGCCCGGTCCTCGACGCCGGCGCGGACAACGAGGCCGTGGCGGGTCCGGCCGAGGAAGAGCCTGAGGGCCACCAGCACCACCAGCGCGGCGGCGACGAGCACCAGTCGGTTGACCGGTATCGCCGCGCCGAGCAGCGGAAAGGTACCGGAGAGCGCTGCGGGGCCGGGGAAGGTGCGGGCGTCGGAGCCCCAGATCGCCGAGAGCAGTGCCGGCGTGGCCAGGCCCACGCCTACGGTGGCGAGGATCTGTTCGCGAGGCCGGGTGTAGAGGGGGCGGATGACGGCCAGTTCGAGGAGGACCGCGGCCAGGGTGCCGACCGCCGTGCCGAAGGCCACCGCCAGGACGAAGCCGAATCCGCTCCGGCCGGCTCCGGGCAGGTTCCCGCCGGCGGCCCACCAGGCGCCGTACGCGCCGATGGAGAGCAGGGCGCCATGGGCGAAGTTCAGCACGTCCATCAGACCGAAGATCAGCGATAGGCCGGAGGCCACCAGGAAGTACAGAGCGCCCAGTCCCAGTCCGGTGCAAGTGAGCACCGCGCCGCCCCGCAATGCGAGGCCAGAGCCTGCAGGGCGGACGCGCCTGGGTCCAGGGCGAGCCTGTGGCCCACGACGTGGAAGCCGGGCCGCGCCTCGAACCCCCGCCGCTTCTTCTTCCCGCTCCCGGCGGGCTCCGCCCCGCTCATCCGGTCCTCTCCGCCGCCGGGGCGGTGGCCTCGGCGATAGCGCGTGCGGCCCGCCTCTTCGCCGCCCGCTGCCCATACAGCCGGACACACATCGAGGTGAGGACTTCGGTAATGTCCCGAACCAGGTCACTGGTCGTCTCCTGCGGATCGAGCACCACCAGGCGCCGGCCGGAAGCCGACAGTGCCGATTCCAGATGCTCGACGCCGAAGCGGGCCAGCCGGTCGCGATGCTCCACGATGATGACGGCAATGGCCGGGTCCGACAGGACACGGTGCAGCTTCCGCCGTTTCCCGTTCAGTCCCGACCCGACCTCGGTCACAACCTCGGCAACGGCGAGCCCCAGCCCGCCTGCTCCCTGGACGACGCGGGAGACCTGCCGGTCGAGATCCGCCTTCTGGTCGCCGGACGAGACACGGCAGTACGCCACCGTCCGCCCAACGACCTCGGGAGTGGACTCCTCGACCAGCCACATACCGGACGGCGTCTGCACGACAGGGACCGGCATACGGCCCTCTTTCGCCCAGGTCCACGCGGTCTGGTAATGCACGCCATTGCGCGCCGCCCACTCGGAAAGCTTCACGCAATCAGGATAAAGGCTGATGAAGGCAGATAACTACTGATGAAAAATGCGACTGTTGTTCACCCCTCACCGGTCCCCGTCGAACACGGTGCGAGCGTCGGCGGCGCCGGCGCAACTGTTGCAGGGGGGTGGGAGGCAATGCGCGAGCCGTACCGCGCGCGTAGTACCGCTCGATATAGAACTGGCCGACGCCGAGCACGGTGGTGACGGCGATATACCAGAGGGTGGCGACCAGCAGCAGCGGGATGACCTGATAGGTGCGGTTGTAGACCAACTGGACCGAGAACAGCAGGTCAGCGCATCGCCTGCGGAACGACGATCCTGCGCAGCGTTCGCCATCTGCTGAGGCCGAGGGCCTGGGCGGCCTCGGCCTGGCCGGTGTCCACGGAGAGGATGCCGCCGCGCACCGTCTCGGCGGCGTAGGCGGCCTCGTGCAGGGTCAGGCCGATGACGGCGGTGAGGGTGGGGCCGAGCAGGTTCACCGTCTTGACGGTGACGAACTGCGGGCCGAAGGGAACACCGAATCCGAGCGTCGGGTACAAGGCGCCGATGTTGAACCAGAACAGCAGCTGCACCAGCAGTGGCGTGGACCGGAAGATCCACACGTAGCCCCGGCTCAGTGTGCGCAGCACCGGGTTGGCGGACAGCCGCATCACCGCCAGCAGGGTGCCGAGCAGGAAGCCGAGCGCCATCACCGCGCCGGTCAGCCACAGGGTCAGCAGCAGCCCGTCGAGCACGGCGCTGGTGGTGAAGTAACTGGCCACCGCGTCCCACTGGAAGGCGCGGTTGCGGACGACGGAACTGACCACCATCGCGAAGACCAGCAGTGCGGCGGCGGTGACCCAGCGGCCGACGTGCCGGCGCGGCACGATCTGCGGCGGTCGTCAAAGCCGGGACCGCCGGTTCCTGCGGCGGCCGGGCCGGATACGGCGTCGGGAAGGGTGACATCGGAAGGCGTGACCATCGGGAGGCTCTCCGGGGAGGGGCGGGTCGCGGGTGTCGGTCATCACCCGGCGGCACGCGTACGGCGTGCACGGTGCGGCCGGGGCCTGGGTGCCGTCACGCTCGCCCGCATCCCTCAACGCGGCAGGCCTGGCCACCGCGAGCAGCGGAGGCCGGTCCGCCATCGATCGTATGGGCCCAGACCACTGACCTGTCAAGAACGCATGGAGCCCGTCAGCCCGGGTCCGGAATACGGGCCATGGTTGACGCGGCACACGATGTGCTGCTCAATTGGCTACGTGAATGCCCAGCAGCGTTTGGTCACCCGCGACCACATCGACTTCGGTCGGGTGTGGTCCGCGGCGTGTTGCACCTGACTCGGCAGCGGGCTGTCTGACCGGCCCTTCCCTCCTTCGGAATCCCCCGACGCGGGCCGGCTTCCTCCTATGCATCGCCGCGGGGCGCGGGCGCTGATCCGCGTACCTGTGGCACTGCGAGCCCGGACGCCCGCTGCCGCCGCCCCTCCCTCTTCCCAGCCCCGGTGTCATCACGTCTGCTTCCACCCGCACTCGACCCACCCGTGTACCTCGCCTGATCCTCCGTCATGCGCGGCTGTACCGGGGCCGGACGGCCCCTGTCCGCGCGCCTGCTGTCCACCGCACTTGCGAAAGGTCACGTCCATGCCTGTGGAATTCCTCGGCATCGCCGCCACCAACGACGGGTCCGAGACGACCCCGCGCTCCGGCGCCGCCTTCGACAAGGAGTACACGCTCCGGCTCGCCCGGGCGCACGAGGACCACGGCTGGGACCGGGTGCTGTTCGCTTACGGATCCGGGTCGCCCGATCCCGCGCCGGCCGCCGCGTACATCGCGAGCAGGCTGGACACCCTGCAGATCCTGCTCGCCCACCGGCCCAACGTCTCGTACCCCACCTACGCCGCCAAGACCTTCGCCACCCTCGACCAGATCAGCGAGGGGCGGCTGGCCGTGCACTTCATCACCGGCGGCAACGACCATGAGCAGGGCCGCGAAGGCGACACCCTCACCAAGGACCAGCGCTACGCACCCGCGAATACATCCGGATCGTCAAGAAGATCTGGACCACCCATGAGCCCTTCGACCACGAGGGCGAGCACTACCGCTTCCACGACTTCGTCAGCGACGTCTTCCCCGTCCAGCAGCCGAGGCCCCGGGTCTCCTTCGGCGGCTCCTCGCCCGCCGCGTACGAGGCCGGGGGCGCCGAGGCCGACATCTACTGCCTGTGGGGCGAGCCGCTGGAGAAGACCGCCGAGCAGATCGAGTCGGTCAAGGCCGCCGCGAAGGCCGCCGGCCGCACGGACGTGCCGCGCATCCAGGTCGCCTTCCGGCCGATCATCGCCCCGACCGAGGAACTCGCCTGGGAGAAGGCCCACCGCACCGTTGGCGCCATCCGCGCCCGCCGCGAGCAGGGACTCGTACGCCACCACCGCAGCGGCGCCCCGGAGAACACCGGCTCGCAGCGGCTGATCGCGATAGCCGAGGCGGGGGAGCGCTACGACCGCGCCCTGTGGACCCCGACCGCCGCCGCCACCGGTGGCGCGGGCAACTCCAACGCCCTGGTAGGCACCCCCGAGACGGTCGCCCAGGCACTGCTGGACTACTACGACCTGGGCGTCGACATCCTCTCCGCCCGCGGCTACGACCTGCTCGGCGACGCGATCGACTTCGGCCGGTTCGTCATCCCGATCGTCCGCGAGGAGGTCGCCAAGCGCGACGCCGAGCGGGTGGGGCGCGATCCGCAGACCCTCGCGGTGGTACGCGGATGACAGCCGTCACTCCACCACCGCCGTCCGAGCTGACGGTCGTCCATGTCCCCGTCTCCGACGCGCGAGTAGAGCCGCTGCTGCGTGAGCTCGGCGACGAGTACTCCGTCCGGTACGGCAAGGACGCCCATGCCGAGCTCGCCTGCTACCCCGACGAGGAGTTCACCGCACCACTCGGCGGGCTGCTGCTCCTGCTGCTGGAGCACGGCGAGCCGGTCGCCGGGGGCGCCTTCCGCCGGTACGACGAAACCACAGCCGAGCTGAAGAGGATCTGGACGCACTCCGCCCACCGTCGGCGCGGCCTCGCCCGCCGGGTCGTCTCCGAACTGGAGCGCGAGGCGGGCGCCCGCGGCTACCGGCGGATCTACCTGACCACCGGCCCGCGCCAGCCCGAGGCACGGGGTCTCTACCTGGCCACCGGCTACACGCCGTTGTTCGACACGGCGGCCGACCCCGAAACCATCGGCCCGCTTCCCTTCGAAAAGCGCCTGCCCGCGCAGCCCCCCTCCGGTACGCACACCCGAAAGGCCGCGACTGCGTGAACCTCCCCGGCACCAGACTCCGCCTCGCCGCCGTCGCGCTCGTGCCCCTGCTGGCCCTGACCGCATGCGGCTCCGGCAGCCCCGCCGGGACCACGGCGGCAGGCGCCGCGCCGTCTCCGGCGCCGACCGACGATCCGGTGGCCGCGGTGCACACGGTGGGCTCCATCGCCGCCCTGCTGCCGGCGGAGGTACGCAAGACGGGCACCCTGCGGGTCGGCGAGGCCGTCGGCTCCCCGCCGTCGGCGTACTACCCGGGCGGCTCCGACAAGAAGCCCGTCGGCCAGGACATCGACATCACAGAGCGGTGGGCTCACGCGGCCTTCGGTCATTGTGGGGAGGGTGATGATCGGTGCGGGCGTCGGCGACGGCCATCTGGGCCGGACCCCCTCAGCCACGACGCCGGTCAGGCGTGCTGGCCCCGGAGATCATGGTGACAACAAGCTTGCCTCTCCGACAACTGTCGTGCTCCGGCTCATGGGAGTCATGGCCGGCGCAAGCGCCACCCCACCCGATCACCGGTGGTGCGGGTCACTACAGCGGCGGGCGCCGCGGTGTCACTTGCCCCGCCCGGGCTGGCGTGGGGCGTACAGGGCTTCGCGGAGGGCGCCGGTGGTCTCTGCGACGGCCTCCTTGGCTGCCTGGGTGCCGGCCAGAGCGTCGAGCATCATGAAGTCGTGGGTGATGGACCCGTAGTGCGAGAGGGTGACCGGAACTCCGGCGGCTTGCAGTTTCGCGGCGTAGGCGTTGGCCGCGTCGAGCAGGGCGTCCGAGTCGGTGATCATCAGTGCTTCGGGGAGGCCACGGAGTTGATCGACACTGGCGTTCAGCGGTGAGGCGAGTGGCTGGGCGCGGACTGCGGGGTCGGGGGCGTAGGCGTCCCAGAACCATTTCATGGCCGGGCGGGTGAGCCAACAGCCCTCTGCGAGCCGATTGTAGGAGGCGGTGTCGAAGCGGGCGTCGGTGACCGGGTAGAGCAGGACCTGCCGGGCGAAGTGCGGTCCGCCGCGTTGCTTGGCCATCAGGGTGACGGCGGCGGTCATGTCGCCGCCGACGGAGTCACCGGCGATGGCAAGCCGGGTGGGGTCGATATCGATCGTGCGGCCGTGGCGGGCGACCCACTGGGCGACTGTGTAGGCCTGCTGGATCGGGACCGGGAATCGGGCTTCGGGGGAGGGCGTGTAGTTGACGAACACCACGGCGGCCCGCGCCCCGTTGGCGATCTGGCGGACCAGGCGGTCGTGGGTCATCGCATTGCCGAGGACCCAGCCGCCGCCGTGGATGTAGACGATGCCGGGCAGCGGGCCCTTGACGCCGGCCGGCCGGACGACACGGATGGACACCGGCCCGGTGGGGCCGCCCGGGACTGTCCGCTGGGTGATGTCGGCGGGGAGCGTGGCCACGGGCCCCGACTGCAGCTTGTCGAGCACCTGGCGAGCGGCCTTGTAGGACAGGGTGTACAGCGGTGGGCCGTCGGCGGCAGCCAACTGGTTGAGGAAGTCCTGGTCCTGCTTCTCCAGCTTCACCGGCGGCTTGCCGCACGGGGCGTACTTCGGTGCGGCCCTGTCGGCCACCGCGGCAGCAGGGTCCTCCCCGGGGTTCACTGTGCGGCCCGTCCGGTCGGCGCAGGCGCTCAGGACGCTGGCTGCGACGAGCGCCGCAGCTATGCCGTAGCGGGCCCTGCGCCGTATGGAGACATCGGGAACGGAGGTCATGGTGGTGGTTCTCATTCCTGATCGAAGGCCCCCGGACCATCCTGTGGAGGAATCTGACCCCAGACCACCAGGGGTAACCCTAACGAGTGACTTCATCGCCACTTTGCGTGGATCGGGTGGCGGCCGGACATCGGCGGCCACAGACTGTCGATGCCAGAAAGCAGGCACGGGCACGCCTGCAGCCGACGGTGCCGTCCGCGCCTGCGAATCGCCGCACCTGGCCCTGGCGCCCCGACCGGCCACCGCGTTCACCCGACTCGCCGTCCTCCCGCACCTTGAACGGCTGCGCCGCACGGCGCGGGGTGCAGTGGTCTGTACGTGTGGGGCTCTGACACCCCATTCGGTCACCTGGCGAAACCGGTACACCGGGCTCGGAATCGTATTCTCGAGCGGCACGGCAACAGCCTGACCGCCGCTGTGCACACCATGGGGTCGGTTCAGCAGACCTTGCGGCGGTTTTGCGGCGGCTCCGGCAGGCGGAGCCGGGGTTCGCCGGTCGTGGGACCGCCGATGACGACGTGTCGTAGCGCAGTGCCCGGCATGGTCAGGACGCCTGGCCTTGTCCGGGCTGACGTGCGGCGATGGCTCTTGCGGTGTGGAGGAACCGTGCCAGGTCCGGGTGTCGTGCGTGAGGGCTCCAGGCGAATACCAGGTCGGTCGGTGGCAGGTCCGCGACCGGAACGGCGGTGACGGAGCGCCCGAGCCGGTCGGCGGCGCTCTCGCCGACCACGACCACCAGGCGGCCGAGAGCGACCCGGTCCATGACCACGTCCAGGGGCTCCGTGGGGCACTGTGGCAGGTAGTCCGGGTGCGCGCGCAGTTCGGCCAGGGTGACGGCGCCGCGTTCGGCGACGGGGTGGCCGGTGGGCAGCAGCGCCATCGGCCGTTCGGAGGCGAGCTGTGCGATCTCCAGGTCGTCGCCCTTGTCGCTGTCGCATATGACGGCCACGTCGGCGGTGCCCTCGCGGAGCGCGCCGGGCTGGGCGGCGGTGAAGACGATCTCCGTGGGCGAGGCTGCGGCCAGGGCGCCGTAGATGCGCAGGATGTCCGCCAGGAGGCCCGAACCGGTACCCGGGCGCGTTGCCACGGTGATCGGTGGGCGCCCCGTTGCGCGCTGTGCCTGCCGCACCGCGTGGTCCATCGCGGCCAGCGCCCGCCGGGCCCCGCCAGGAATACCGCACCGGCCGCGGTTAGGGATACCCGACGAGAGGAACGCGGCGTGCCCCACGCCGTGCCTCGCACGAGGGTCGGGAAGGCAAGCGCGACGGCGCCGCCCAGGGGGCGCTGTTCATATCGGACGCACCGGTGCAGATCCACAGCAAGACCGGCCCCGGCACCTACGACCCGGTGGGAGACCAGCTGATCGGCGGTGACGCGGTCCGGTTCGCCGTGGAGAACTACATGGCCCCGCACCCGGAGCGCGGCTCCAGCCACCACGTCACCGCCGACCACATCATCGACGTCGACGGCATCCGGGCACACATGAACGCCCAGTTCATCGTGTTCAAGGTGGGCGGCAGCGCCCGCCCGGCCGGCGGCTGGCCCGAAGGTGTCTTCGGGGTACAGGGCACCGTCGAGCCCATCGAGTCGGGCTGTTACGACACCGACCTCCGCAAGATCAACGGCAAGTGGAAAATCGCCCGGCACGACGTCCTGCTGGACATGCCGATCTCCCTGCCCGGTTCCTGGGAAAGGCGACCGCCCGCAAAGCACCGGCCATGGAACCCCAGGGGAAAGGGCGAAAAACGAAAGCGATCGTGTACCGCGGGCCTTGGAACCTGACCCCAAGGTCGGCAACTCCGAGTGCGCACGGCTTCGGTGGCGGAATTCACCTACCACCGGCGTGCCGGACGCTTCACAGGTCCAGGACGATGCCGTCGGTGGGCTTGGAGCAGCAGATGAGGATGTTGCCGTCGGCCGGTGGTTCGACCGGCTCCGGGGAGTAGTCGACGGCGCCCGACATGAGGGCGAGCTCGCAGGTGTGGCAGACGCCGGTGCGGCACGACCACTGAACGGGAACGTCGCACGCCTCGGCGAGTTCGAGCAGGGACTCCTGAGTGTCGTTCCAGGGGACGGTGAGTCCGCTCCGGGCGAAGGAGACGGAGGGGCCCGCGCCGGCCGGTCCTGCGGGCTGATGGGGCGCGGTCGCGGTCGCGGAGCCTTTCACACCGGGGGTGAGCGAGGGGCCGGCGCCGAAGACCTCGGTGTGTACCCGGGACGCGGCGAGCCCTGAGCCGACCAGGGCGGCGGTGACGCTGTCCATGAAGGCCACCGGCCCGCACAGGTAGGCGTCGGCGTCGGTCGGTAGGCCGAGACCGGGGATGCGGTCGGCCGACAGTCGGCTGGCTTCCGTGTAGTCGGTGCCCTGGCGGTCTGCTGCCGCCGGCCTGCTGTAGTAGATGACCGACCGGGCGTGGGGGAGGGCGTCGAGCAGGACGCGGCTCTCCTGGGCGAAGGGGTGCTCGCCGCCGTCGCGGGCTCCGTGCAGCCACCACACCTGGCGTGTGGAGCGGTCCCGCGCGAGGGCGTGCAGCATGGCCAGTACGGGTGTCACGCCCACTCCCGCAGACATCAGCACCACCGGGTTGTCGCCCCCGGCGAGGAAGAACGTGCCCCGGGGCGCGGCCGCCTCGAGGCTGTCACCGACCCGGAGGTGGGCACGCAGCCGGTTGCTGGCCGCCCCGTGCGGCTCGACTTTCACGCTGATCCGGTACGTGCCCGTCCCGGGCTCGCCGGACAGCGAGTAGCTGCGGATCAGCGGCGGCTCGTCCCCCTCGGGGCGGACCTTCACCGTGAGGAACTGGCCCGGCAGTGCGGCCGGCAGCGGCGAGCCGTCGGCCGCGGCCAGGGACAGCGAGAACACGCTCCGGCTCTCGGGCTGGATGCCGGTGACGGCCAGGGGGCGGAAGCCCGGCCAGCCGGGAGGCGGGGCGCCTGCGGCCGCAGTGAGCCCGGCGCTGCCCGAGGAGCCGCCGGAGACGTCGCTGTCGGCACGGTCCAGGAGCGTACGCATGGAGCCCTGCCAGCCCGGGCTGAGCGCCGGGATGCGAAGAGCCCGTTCCACCTGCTGTCGGGTGTGTCCGGGCAGGTAGAGCACGCCGTCGATCTCCTCGACCGTCATCTGCCCGGGACCGGTGGAGACCTTGACGATCTCCTGTCCGGCCTCAACCTCGCCCTCCTCGATCACCCGAAGATAGAAGCCCGGGCGCCGGTGGGATACCAGCAGCGCCGCCATCTGCGGTTCCCCCATGCGCAGGCCTACCCGGTAGCACGTCACCCGCGGCTGTGTGACCTCGAAGACCGCGCCGCCGATGCGGTAGCGGTCTCCGACGCAGACCTCGTCGTCCGGCAGCCCGTCGACGGTGAAGTTCTCACCGAACTGGCCGGGCGCGAGGTCGTCGCGCCCCAGCTCCTTGGCCCAGAACCGGTAGGAGTCGGTCTGGTACACCAGCACCGCCCGCTGCTCGCCGCCGTGACCGCCGAGATCTCCCTGACCGTCTCCATCGATGTTCAGCCGCCGTACCATCCGGGGCCCGGTGACCGTTTGCTTGTAGACGCCGGTGTGCACCGTCTTGCCGTGCCAGGGGACGTCCTTGGGCATCCCGACGTTCACTGCCATCAACGTAGCCACCACGCCACCTCTCTTGCGACGACTGTCGCCGTCTCAGTCGCTTGCGGTCACGATCCCGGCGACCAGGTCGCTGTCCTCCCGGGGCGCAGGCGGACCAAGTGCCCCGCTTCGATGCTGAAGTGGAAAGCGACGAGCGTGCTGTAGTGGCGGCCGTTCGCTTTCACGATGCGGCTGAACCGGCCCGAGGTCACCTCGCTGCCCGCAGCAAACACCGGCCACAGGGTCTTCACGTACTCAGCAAAACCCACTTACTCAAAAAACCTACTTCAGTAATTCGGCGGGTGGGCCGATTACCGGCGGAGGCTCGGGAAGACCTCTCCTCACCGGCCTGGTGTCTCGCGACAGATGGCGCCCCATGCCACCCGGCCAACGCTAGACCCCACTCCCGGGAGAGGGCAACGCCGCAGCAGAACAGCTCGGCGAGGCGGGTGGTGATCCGGGCGGTGAGCTTGTCGATCTAACGCTGAGGTAGTCCACGGTGTCCGGGGCGAGACGGCGACGCAGGCCAGGCCCATTTCGGCGTCGCCGATGGACCCCGGCCCGGGCAGAGTGACGCGCTGGCCAGTACGAGGTAACCCATCAGTCGTGGATGCGGGGCTCGGCGGTACGCCCAGCGGGGACCGTCACAGGCATGGTTGCCCTGGCGGAAGAACGGGCTCTTCTAATATCGAGCGTAGTTGATGTACTACTGATGGCGAGAGCCGCACCGCGTAGTCGCAACCAGGGGCGAGACCGGCCGGGACACCAGTAGACCCTTCCAGCAGCCCGGCAGTACGTCATGTGCACGCCCGTTAGAGATGCGTCCTCCCCAACAACCCCGCCGGCCGGTGCCAACCCGACGAAGGAATGCGCAATGAAGCCCGAACCACTGCACGTGCCGCTGCCTGACGGCGATCTCCACGCCCTCCGCTGGGGCACCGGCGAGCAATCCATCCTCGCCCTGCACGGCACCACCGGCTCGGCCGTCTCCTGGCAGACCGTCGCGCGAAGCCTTCCCGAAGACTGGTCCCTGACCGCCCTAGACATACGCGGCCGCGGCGCCAGCAACGGCCTGCCAGGACCGTATGGCCTGAGTCAGCACGTCGGAGACGTCCTCGCCGCCGTCCACCACCTCGGCGGCTCCCGTCCGGTACTCACCGGCCACTCGCTCGGCGGGTACATCGCCCTGCTCGCCGCCGCCGAACAACCCGCTTTGTTCGAGCGGCTGGTCCTGGTCGACGGCGGACTGCCGCTGCCCGTCCCCGAGTACACCGACCCGGACGCCGCGACCGAGGCGATCCTGGGGCCGGCCCTCACCCGGCTGCGCCGGACCTTCCGGACTCCCGAGGACTACCTGGACTTTTGGCGCGCCCACCCGGCGTTCGCCGACAACTGGAGCGAGGGTCTGGAGGACTACATCCGCTACGACCTCGTCGGCGAACGCGGCGCCTTGCGCTCCCGCGTCATCGAGGAGGCCGTCCGTGTGGACGGCCGGGACCTGCTCCTTGCCGACGACAGGTTCGGCAAGGCGCTGCTCGGCCTCGACCTGCCCACCCTCCTACTGCACGCCCCCCAAGGCATGTTCGGCGCCCCGCCCGGCCTACTCCCCGCCGAAGTGGTCGCAGCCTGGCAGCAGCGCGCCCCGCGCTTGCGCGCCGAACTGGTTCCCGGCACCAATCACTACACACTGCTGTTCGACCCTGAGGCCGCGGTCGTGGTCGCCTCCCGGCTCACTGAGCCGGCGGGCAGCCAACTGCGCTAGGGAGCGTTCCTGATTCGGGATCAAGAGTCGGGTGATTGGGGGGCTTGTGTCACCTGAATCGATTCATCGCGGGGTCTCGCGTATAGGCCCGTACTGTCGGGCGCGGCGCGAGAATCATATGGGGTCGTCCGCTACGTCCGGGCGATAGACTGTGGCTGCACCTCACATGGGATCCCCGCAATATCCTCCTTAGCGTTTCCGGTCATGGAGAGTACCCACAAGCCCGGCAACGGACCGTCTGCCGGTTCAAGGCCCGATCGCGACAGTTTCCTGCTCGGGCGCACGGCGCTGGTCACCGGCGCGGCCAGCGGGATCGGGCGCGCCTGCGCCACGGCCCTTGCTGCCGCCGGTGCCCGGGTGTACGTGGTGGACCGGGCGGCAGAGGCAGCGAAAGCGGTGGCCGAGCAGATCGGCGGCGTCGCACATGTGGTCGATCTGTCCGTCCCGGACGCCGTGGACGCCCTGCCGGACGACGCGGACATCGTGGTCAACAACGCCGGCCTGCAACATGTCGCTCCGGTCCACGAGTTCCCGCCGGACCGCTTCGCGCTGATTCAGCGCGTGATGGTCGAAGCCCCGTTCCGGATCCTGCGCCGCACCCTGCCCCACATGTACGAGAGCGGTTGGGGGCGGGTCATCAACATCTCCTCGGTGCACGGACTGCGGGCCAGTCCCTTCAAGTCCGCGTACGTCACCGCCAAGCATGCCCTGGAGGGGCTGAGCAAGGTGGTCGCCCTGGAAGCCGCCCCGTACGGCGTGACCAGCAACTGCATCAATCCGGGCTATGTCCGCACCCCGCTGGTGGAGGACCAGATCGCAGACCAGGCGCTCGCCCATGGCATTCCGGCCGCGGAGGTGGTGGAGCGGGTGATGCTGGAGCGCACCGCGATCAAGCGGCTGATCGAGCCGGAGGAGGTTGCCGAGGCCGCGCTGTGGCTGTGCGGTCCGTACTCCGGCTTCGTCACCGGCGCCTCACTGCCCCTGGACGGCGGCTGGACTGCGCAGTGACGACTTCCACGACGTCCGGCGCCTCGCGCGGATACGGCCCAGGCCCACCGCGAACGAGGCCGGGCCGGGCGCGGCAACCGCACTCACCGCGCTCCCGACCGGCGTACTCTCCAGGCGCCGCCCGATCCGCTCCGGCTGGGCAGCACCAGGCCATACCCCCCCAACCGTCCCGTGTGTCACGATGGCGAGAAGTATGTCCGAACCATTGATCGCCACCGCGCTGCGCCGCCTCCTCGAACTGCTCGCCGATGGCGCTCCCGCCGATGACCTCGAAGGTCCCCTGGCGGCTGCCCGCGCCGCCGACGCGAGGCCGGACCAACTCATCGGGATCGAGGACGCGACCTGGCTTGCCCTGCGCGTCCACCGCACCCTGGGCCAGCACCGCCGCAGGGAGGCCGAGCTCGCCGCGCTGTTCGACACCGCCGGTGACCTCGCCGCGCTGCGCGACCTCGACGCCGTGCTGCGGTCCATCGTCCGAAGAGCCCGGATGCTGCTGGGCACCGACACCGCGTATCTCACCCTCCCGGATGAGGAGGCCGGGGACACCTATATGCGCGTCACGGACGGCTCGGTCTCCCCGCTGTTCCAGATTCTGCGGCTGGAGCTCGGCAGGGGTCTCGGCGGCCTGGTGGCGCAGACCGCCCGCCCCTACGCCACCCCGGACTACCGCACCGACGAGCGCTTCCGGCACACCCACACCATCGATGCCGGGGTACAGGAAGAGGGGCTGGTCGCCATCCTCGGCGTGCCGCTGCTGCTGGGTTCCCGCGATGGCGGGAAGGTAATCGGCGTACTGTTCGCCGCCGACCGCGCCCCCCGCAACTTCTCTCCGGACGAAGTGGCCCTGCTGAACTCGCTCGCCGCGCACGCCGCCATCGCCATCGATACCGCCAAGGCCCTGGCCGACACACATGCCGCCCTGGCAGAACTGGCCGACGCCAACACCGTCATCCGCGAGCACTCCGCAGCGATGCAGCGCGCAGAGGAGGCCCACGACCGGCTGACCGACATCGTCCTGCGCG
The DNA here is from genome assembly GCF_005047355.1 of Actinacidiphila oryziradicis. Lineage (GTDB taxonomy): Bacteria > Actinomycetota > Actinomycetes > Streptomycetales > Streptomycetaceae > Actinacidiphila > Actinacidiphila oryziradicis. The sequence continues at coordinate 112,633 of NZ_SUMC01000023.1, read as the reverse complement.
GCGGTGAGGTACCCACTGTCGCCGCCGCCGTCGCGGAACTCCTCGGCGGTGGCATTACCGTCCACGACCACGAAGGCACGCGGCTCGCCCGGACCGGCACCGACCAGGACATCGCCGCCGCGGAACTGACTGCCGCGGTGGCCGACTCGCGCGCCGTCGGCCGAGCCGTGCCCCGTGGCGGCCGCTGGATCTGCGCAGTACTGGCCGGACCGGAACTGCTGGGCAGCCTCGTGCTGCACGCCCGGCCCCGGCTGGAGGACCCCGACCGCCGGGTCTTCGAACGCGCGGGCGTGGTCACCGCGCTGCTCCTGCTGCTGCGCCGTTCGGTCGCCGAAGCCGAGAACCGCATCCGCGGGGAACTCCTCACCGATCTGCTCACCGCCCCCGACCGCGACCCGGACGGGCTGGTCGGACGGGGCCGCCGGCTCGGTACCGATCTGGACCGTGCGCACCTGGTGCTCGTTGCCGAAACCGCCGTCCCGGCACGGGCCAAGCTCGCCGCGACCGCCCGGCAGTATCTCTTCGGCCGGGAAGGTATCAGCACCGAGCACGCCGAGATCGTCGTCATGCTGCTGCCATACGACGGGACGACGCCCGGCGAGGCCGCCCGGGCCGCCGCGGCGCAGCTCACCCACCTCATGGCCGCGCCGGTCACGGTGGCCGCCGCCGGCCCCGCCGCCGGGCCGCTGGCCCTCGCCGCCGGTCACGCCGAGGCCGTCCGCTGTCTTCGCGCCCTCCATGTACTGGGCCGCACCGGCGATGGCGCCGACGCCGCCGACCTCGGCTTCCTCGGCGTACTGCTCGGTAACGCACACGACGTCGACGGCTTCATCACCACCGCGCTCGGTCCCCTCCTGGATTACGACGCCCGCCGCGGCACCGAACTCGTCCACACCCTGGACGTCTACTTCGCCTGCGGCGGCAGCCTTACCCGGGCCAAAGACCAGCTGCACCTGCACGTCAACACCGTCGTACAGCGGCTGGAGCGGGTGGAAGCCCTGCTGGGAAAGGGCTGGGACGACCCGGACCGGGCCCTGGAACTCCAACTCGCCCTGCGCCTGAGGCTGTTCGCGGGCCGCCACTGATCTGCCTCCGTTACCCCGCGCGTCCGCGCGGGGTAACGGAGGCAGGAGTCAGGGCCGCACCGGGCTTCTTTCGCGCTATCCCGCCTGTCCGAGCGACCTCTTGCTCGTCCGCGCCTCGCGCAGGCGCCCGGGCAGCCGTACCACCCCGCCCGGCAGTACGTAGACCATGACGACGAAGATCGTGCCGAGCAGGAAGAGCGGCTGCGAGAGAGGTACCCGCAACACCGCCGGGAGCCCGGCCACGGTTCCGGAGCCGGCCAGGTCGCCCAGCCGGTGGTCGGCCCAGGTGTAGAGGACGCCGCCGATCAGCGGTCCCCAGCGGCTGCCGGAGCCGCCCAGAACCACCATCACCAGGAGCGACAGGGTGAAGTCCGAGGTGGTTGTCTGCGGGGTGGCGCCGCCGGTGAGCAGCAGGTAGACGATGCCGCCGAGCGCCGCCAGGGTCCCGGCCAGGACGAAGGCGAGCAGCTTGAAGCCGTACGGCCGCAGACCCAGTACCTCGACCCGGCGCTCGTTTTCCTTGATGCCCTCCCAGACCCGTCCGGTGGGCGAGCGGACCGCCCAGTGCACGGCCACGAGGGTGACCACCAGGTAGGCCAGGGCGATCCAGTAAAGGTTGGCGGTGTGCTGGATGCCGACCAGGGAGGCGGGCAGCTGCTGCGCCGGCGCGGCGCGGCCCTCCTCGCCGCCGGTGATGCCACCTGGATCCCGTTGGACGAGGATGGACCCGGCTTGGGCGAAGGCCAGCGTGACCATGGAGAAGCCGATACCGGTGACCCGGAGGCTGACCGAGCCCAGCAGCGCGGCCAGCACGGCCCCGACGAGTAGCCCGAGTAGGGCGGACGCGACGAACGGCAGGCCCGCCTCGAGCATGATCGTGTTGGTGGCGTAGGTGCCGGCGGCGAAGTACAGAGCATGGCCGAAGGAGAGCAGCCCGAGGCGGCCCACCAGGAGGTCGTATCCGGTGGCGAGGGCGCCGAAGACCAGGCAGAGCGCCAGCAGTTGCAGGGTCCCCGGGCTGCCGACCGGCCCGTCGAAGAGGCCCGGCACCTGCAGCGCGCTGTACGGGGCGATGAACAGGACGAGCAGGAGCACGCCGGGCCACCAGTGACCGGCACGGCGCAGCCAGCCGGGCGAGGACGGCGGCCTCGCCTGGTCGGGGGCCTCCTGCCGGGTCGGCTCAGCAGTGGACGTGGTGGTGCTCATGCGAGCCTCCCGGTGAGTCCGCGCGGCCGGATGAGCAGCAGTGCGGCGAGCATGACGACGACCGCGAGGTCGCCGAGGCCGGCGGCGGTGTAGTAGTTGGCGAACTGCTGGACGAGGCCGACGCCGACGGCGGCCACTGCGGCTCCCGTGATCGAGCCCATGCCGCCCATCACGACGACGACGAACGCGAAGATGAGCAGCGAGGTGCCCTGCCCGGGGTCGACCGAGCCGAAGTACAGGCCGCCGAGCGCGCCGGCGAGGGCGGCAGCGGCACCGCCGATGGCGAAGACCAGGGTGAACGCCTTGCGTACGTCGATGCCGAGGGCGGTGACCATGGCCCGGTCCTCGACGCCGGCGCGGACAACGAGGCCGTGGCGGGTCCGGCCGAGGAAGAGCCTGAGGGCCACCAGCACCACCAGCGCGGCGGCGACGAGCACCAGTCGGTTGACCGGTATCGCCGCGCCGAGCAGCGGAAAGGTACCGGAGAGCGCTGCGGGGCCGGGGAAGGTGCGGGCGTCGGAGCCCCAGATCGCCGAGAGCAGTGCCGGCGTGGCCAGGCCCACGCCTACGGTGGCGAGGATCTGTTCGCGAGGCCGGGTGTAGAGGGGGCGGATGACGGCCAGTTCGAGGAGGACCGCGGCCAGGGTGCCGACCGCCGTGCCGAAGGCCACCGCCAGGACGAAGCCGAATCCGCTCCGGCCGGCTCCGGGCAGGTTCCCGCCGGCGGCCCACCAGGCGCCGTACGCGCCGATGGAGAGCAGGGCGCCATGGGCGAAGTTCAGCACGTCCATCAGACCGAAGATCAGCGATAGGCCGGAGGCCACCAGGAAGTACAGAGCGCCCAGTCCCAGTCCGGTGCAAGTGAGCAGCACGATCGTGGCCATCAGGGTGTTGCCTCCTTGTTCGCTGTGCCTGCGGCGTTCCCCGCGCCCGCGGCAGCCGGCCGGTCCTCATCTGCTGCGGACGGTCGTGGCGCCATGGGTTCGAGCGCTGTTCGTGGCTGAGCTTCTGCCGGGGCGCCGGCGTCGTGGCGGCCCACTCCGAGCAAGCGGCGCAGCGCGTCGGCGTCCGCGAGCAGTGCGGCGGCGGGGCCGCGATGCACGGTCCGGCCGTCCGCGAGGACGGCGCAGTGTGCGGCGAGGCGGCGTACCAGGGCGAGGTTCTGCTCGACCAGCAGGACGGGCACGGCCTCGGCGGCCCGCTCCAGGACCTGGGCGACCTCGGTGACCACCTTGGGGGCGAGGCCCTTGGTGGGCTCGTCCGCGATGATCAGCCGGTTGCCGTTCAGCAGGGTGCGGGCGATGGCCACCATCTGCTGCTGCCCGCCCGAGAGGGTTCCTGCGGCTTGCCGGGCGCGTGTTCTCAGCTCGGGGAAAAGCTCGTGGACGAGCGGGTAGTCGGGTTCCCCAGCCCCTGCTCGCTCGGCCAGCCGCAGGTTTTCCGCGACGGTGAGCGAGGCGAATACCCCGCGGTCCTCGGGGGCGTACCCGATGCCACGGCGGACCAGGTTGTGGGTGGCCAGCCGGACGGTTTCCTCGGCTCCGAGCAGCACGCTGCCGGTCCGGGGGACGAGCCCGAGGATGCCCCGTACGGTGGTGGTCTTGCCCGCGCCGTTGCGGCCGAGCAGGGCGGTGACGCCGCTCGCGGCGACGTCCAGGTCCACGCCGTGCAGGATGTGCCGGCCGCCGATGACGACCCGCAGTCCGCGCACGGTCAGCAACGGCTCGGTCAGCTCGGATGTCACAGTGCCTCCCCGAGGTATGCCTGCTGGACGGTGGTGTCGGCCATCACGGCCTGGGGGGTGTCCAGGGCCAGCAGGGTGCCGTGGTGCATCACGGCGAGCCGGTCGGCCAGGCCCAGCAGGACGTCCATGTGGTGCTCGACCATGAGCACGGTGCGGCCCTCGTCCCGGTGCAGTGAGCGGATGAGCTCGGTCAGGGCAGGCACCTCTTCGGCGCTCACGCCGGCCATCGGCTCGTCCAGCAGCATCAGCCGAGGCTCGCCGACCAGCAGGACGGCCAGTTCGAGCTTGCGCTTCTCACCGTGCGACAGCGATCCGGCAGGCGTGTCGGCGCGGTGGGTGAGTCCGGTGCGCTCCAGGGTCCGGTGCACCTGTTCCGAGTACCGCCCGGCCCGGCGCCAGAACCGGTACGAGCCGCCCGTCGCTGCCTGCGCGGCCAGCCGGATGTGCTCGGCCACGGTCATCCCGGGCCAGAGGCTGGAGGTCTGGAAGGTGCGGCCAAGTCCCCTCCGGGCACGCGTGGACACGGACTCGGCCGTGACATCGGTGCCGTCCAGTTCGACCGTGCCGCTGGTGACCGGGCTGAGCCCGCTGATCAGGTTGAACAGGGAGGTCTTGCCGGCGCCGTTGGGGCCGATGAAGGCCAGGAACTCGCCTTCATGGACGTCCAGGGAGACGCCCTGCAGGATGGTGGCGCCGCCCACCGCCCAGCCGACACCGCTCAGACGCAGGACAGGGGCGGCGGTCGTCGCCCCTGTCGCCGCGCCCCCGGCGACGGCGGGTGCCGTTGCGTTCCGGGGAGCCATGGTCAGCCCGCCATCTTCTTCAACGGCGGCGCGACCGCTGACATCGGGAGAGACTTGAGCAGCTTCGGCCTGGCCGTCGCGCCGGAGCCGGTCAGCTGGGCCTCGAACATCGGCTGGAGCAGGGCGTGGTCCTGAGCGCGGACCTGCTCGGCGCCCTTGACACCGTTGAAGCTCCAGCCCTCCAGCGACTTGACCATCGCCGAGGTGTCGGTGGCGCTGCCGGACTCGATGGCGTGCACGATCATCTGCGCCGCGGTGAAGCCGTCCGGGCTGAACAGGTCGGGTGTGCCGCCCGCCTTGGTGATGCCCTTGATCATCGCCGTCTCGACCGGATTGCCCCCGCCCGCACCCGGGAAGTAGTGGGCGAGGAACGACAGTTTGCTCCCGCCGGCCCCGAAGACCGGGTAGGAGGCGGTGCCGGCCATCCCTGTGACCACCTTCGTGGAGTCGAGGACTCCCTGCTGGTTCATCGCCGTCCACAGCGCGGGAGCGGTGGCCCCGGCCCAGGCGACAAAGACCAGGCTGGGCTTGGCCGACTTGACCTGCTGGGCGAAGGGAGTGAGATCGGTGGCGCTGGGCGGGGCCAGCACGGATCCCACACTCGCGCCCTTCGCCCCGAGCACCGCCTTCACCGCCGCCACGTTGGCCTGTCCGAAGGCCGTGTCCTGGGCCACCACCGTGACCTTCTTGCCCTTGGCGTCGCCCAGCATCGCGGCGGCGGTGAGGATGTCCTGGTAGGACTGCCGCCCCGAGCGGAAGGTGTACTTGTTGATGCCGGTGATCCCGTCACTGGCCGCCGCACCGTCGATGTAGAGCACCTGGTTCTGCGCGGCCAACGGGGCCATCTGCAGGGCGACTCCGGAGTCGGTGGTCCCCGCGAGGATCTTGTAGCCCTTTCCGATCAGGCCCTTCGCGTCGGCGACGGCCTTCGCCGGGTCACCCGCGTCGTCCTGTTCGGTGAGCTCGATGGTGTGGCCGCCGGCCTTTCCGGTGCCATGCGTGGCGTAGTCCAGGCCTGCCTTGAAGCCCTGCTCGTACTGCGCGCCGTAGGCAGCGAGCAGCCCACTGCGGGAGTAGACCAGCCCCACCTTCACCGGAGCGCTCGCCGAACTGCCGGCGGAGCCCGCGCTGCTGGAGCCCGCGGTCCCGGCGGCGGCGCAGCCGGCCAGCAGGGTGATCGTGGCGATCGCGGCGAGCGCGACGGCGGATTTCGTTCTGGCGTCTGTCTGATTCGAAGGCATGCTGGCCGGCTCCTGAGGGTCTGTCGCTATCGGCGACGAGGAGGCGGCGTGTCCCGTGTGAGCCGCTCTCCGGGTGGTCGCCGCGGGCGCGGCGGTTTCCCGCTGTGGTGGTTTGCCCGACCGTAGGAGCCGCCAGGCTCGATCGGTATGTGGGTGCGTTCCACTTCGCTCCGTCGGTGGATGTGGGCAGCCGACATGGACAGTGCCGGAGTGTGCCGGGGAGAGTGAGGATGCCGGCGCCTCGGCCAGCAGCGGGCCCGCGGCATCGGCATCGATCCAAATGGATCCCACCCGAGACCGACCGGCAAATGGGGGTGGGTGAAGGAGCGGGTCGAGGGCAGTGCGTGGAAAGGCGGACGAAGGAGACGTGGCGGAGCTGCGGCGACTGAGGACAACGCCGCCAGGCGAGAGCCTTCGGCCCGCGACGCCGCTCCCCATTCGCCGGTCGGTCTGAGAGGCAACGGTATGGACAAGGTGGTGGACTCGGCTACGCGAGCCGTCGAGGACATTCCCCGCGGTGCGGTCCTGGCTGTCGGGGGCTTCGGGCTCTGCGGCATCCCCTCGACGCTCATCGCCGCCCTCGCCGAGGCGGGTACGGCGGGACTGCGCGTGGTCTCCAACAACTGTGGCGTGGACGACTGGGGCCTGGGGCTGCTGCTGCGGGCCGGGCGGATCGCCCGGATGACGTCCTCGTACGTCGGCGAGAACAAGGAGTTCGCCCGGCAGTACCTCAGCGGGGAGCTGGAGGTGGAGCTCACTCCGCAGGGCACCCTGGCCGAGCGGCTGCGTGCCGGCGGCGCAGGCATCCCGGCCTTCTTCACCCCGGCGGGGGTAGGCACCCAGGTCGAGGAGGGCGGCCTACCCTGGCGGTACGCCTCCGACGGCAGCATCGCCCATGCCTCCCCGCCCAAGGAGGTACGGGAGTTCGGCGGCCGCCGCTATCTGCTGGAGGAGGCCATCACCGCCGACTTCGCTCTCGTCCGGGCCGAAGTCGCCGACCGCCACGGCAACGCGGTCTTCAACGCCGCCGCCCGCAACTTCAACCCGTTGTGCGCGATGGCCGGCCGGATCACCCTCGTGGAGGCCGAACGCATCGTCGAGCCCGGCGAGATCCCGCCGGACGCGATTCACCTGCCCGGCGTCTACGTCGACCGGGTGGTCGCCGCGGACCCCGCCGACAAGCGCATCGAGCGCCGCACCCTCCAGCCCGCCCGCACCTCGCCGGAGAAGTGATCATGGCCCTGACGCGTGACCAACTGGCAGCTCGCGCCGCCCGGGAGCTCAGTGACGGCCAGTACGTCAACCTGGGCATCGGACTGCCGACGCTGATCCCCAACCACCTCCCCGAAGGCATCGAGGTGGTGCTGCATTCGGAGAACGGCATCCTCGGGGTCGGCCCCTTTCCCCTTGCGGGCGAGGAGCATCCCGACCTGATCAACGCCGGCAAGGAGACCGTCACCGTGCGGCCGGGCGCTGCCTATTTCGACTCGGCGGCCTCCTTCGGCATGATCCGCGCCGGCCGGATCGACATCTCGATCCTCGGTGCCATGCAGGTGTCCGCCTCCGGGGACCTGGCCAACTGGATGATCCCGGGGAAAATGGTCAAGGGTATGGGCGGAGCCATGGACCTGGTCCACGGGGCCCGCCGGGTCATCGTGGTGATGGAACACACCGCCCACGACGGGTCGCCGAAGATCGTGCGGGAGTGCACCCTACCACTCACTGGGCAGGGAGTCGTCGACCGCATCATTACCGACATGGCTGTCATCGACGTCACGCCGGGCGGTCTGCGGCTGGTCGAAACGGCTCCCGGCATCACCGCCGAAGAGGTCCAGAGGGCCACGGACACCGAACTGCTCGTCCCCGAAGCGACGGGCGGCGTCTGACCTCTCCAGCCAATGCCGGAAGGTCCCCCACATCAGCCAACGCGGGGATGCCCCGTGCCAGTCACCCGGGTGGCACGGGGCGCCCATCAGCTGTCCGGCCACCCGGGCGGCACCACAGGCGCCGGCCTGCCTCTCTTCGGCGGCGTCGTGCGGATCGGTGTGCTCGACCGAGCCCTTACCGGGACTCTGGCTGCTCTGGCTGCTCTCCATGAACGACACGGTAGGAATGGCGCGACACGCGGCACACGTGACCGGATCACATATTTCGCCGCTCGACGATGATGACTGCGGCTGTACGGCAATCGCCCTGAGACGCCGTATGTCGCGAGGGGCGGCAGGTCCGGTCGCACACCTGGTGAAGGCAGCCCCTCGTCGATCGGGCCACGGCCTGCTCCGCAACCGGCTTGACCGGACCGGTGTCGCAGCGGCGCGAGCGGTCGAAGGGCCGAGCGCCCGGCGGTGCCCTGTTGCCAGAGGGACGGCGTCGGTGCCATGGGCGAGGACGCCATGGTCGCCCGTGCTGCGGTATCGGTCCAGCACATGTCCGACGGTAACCGCCGGGTCATAACGTCCTTTGGCAACAGCTGAGTTGGCGGTCGTGGAGGCACTCCACCGAGGCGGAACCGGTGTGGTGCCAGGCCGCGCGCCGCTCTGCCCCTCGTCCAGCCCGGGAGCCTTCATGCCCCTACCCACCATGCGCAGGTACTTCAGCCGCCTCACGACGACAGTCGTGCTCTGTGTCGTCGCGGCTTACCTGAGCGTCCTCTCGCCCACCGTACCGACCGCCGCGGCGGCCACCGGGACGTTCCAGCAGGTCACCAGCTTCGGTTCGAATCCAGGCAATCTGCAGATGTACGAATACGCGCCGGCGAACCTCCCGGCGGGCGCGCCTGTCGTCGTCGCCCTGCACGGCTGCACCCAGAGCGCCACCGACTACTACTCGAACTCCGGGTGGCAGAAGTACGCCGACATGTACGGTTTCGCGCTGGTCTTCCCGCAGACCACCTCGGCGAACAACTCGTTCTCGTGCTTCAGCTGGTTCGACTCCACCAAGGACACCCGGGGCAACGGCGAAGCGGCGTCGGTCATCCAGATGGTCACGCACGCCGAATCCCAGTACGGCTCGGACACCCATCGCGTCTTCGTCACAGGCCTCTCAGCGGGCGCCGGTATGACCGCTGACCTGCTCGCCGATTATCCTGACGTGTTCGCCGGCGGCTCGGTCGACTCCGGTCTGCCCGCCCAGTGCGCCACCGCCCAGACGCAGGCCTCCAGCTGCCAGACCAGCAACCAGAACCTCACTCCCGCGCAGTGGGGTGACAAGGTCCGCAACTCCGACCCCGGCTACTCCGGACCGTGGCCGCGCGTCGCCATCTGGCAGGGCACGGCCGACACCACTGTCTACCCGGTCAACGCCACCGAGCTGGCCGGCCAGTGGACCAACGCCTGGGGCATCAGCCAGACGCCGTCGAGCACGCAGAGCCTGCCCGGAGGCACCACCGAGAGCATCTACAACGACGGCGGCGGCAAACCGGCAGTCGAGCTCTACTCCATCTCGGGAATGGCCCACGGCCTCGCCGTCAGCCCCGGATCGAACACCGACCAGTGTGGTAGCACTGGCACGTACTACCTCAACTACATCTGCTCCAGCTACTACACCGCGAAGTTCTGGGGGCTGGACGCCGGGTCGTCCGGTGGCACAGGATCCCTGACCGCACCGACTGGGGTGGCGGTCACCGGCACCACGAACACATCAGTGTCCTTGTCCTGGAACGCCGTCAGCGGCGCTGCCTCCTACTCCGTCTACCGCGAGGGCACCAAGGCAGCGTCGACCACGTCGACGTCGTACACCGACACCGGGCTCGCCTCCGGCACCGCCTACAGCTATACCGTCGCGGCGGTCGACTCCTCCGGCAGGGTGGGCGCCTCCTCCACGGCGGTCACGGCGACGACCACCGGATACGCGCCCCAGTGCTTCACCACCAACAACTACAACCAGGTAGCGGCGGGCCGGGCCCACACCAGCGGCGGCTACACCTACGCCAACGGCTCCAACCAGAACATGGGCCTGTACAACACCTACGTTACGCATACGTTGGAGGAGACCTCCGCCGGTTACTACGTGATCGCTGATTCCGGCTGTCCTGCCTGACGGCTCATCAGGTACATCACCGCGCGCCCCGTGGCGCCGGGCCGTTCTGTGCGCTCCGCCGCGACCCGGGATCGCGGCGGAGCGCGGCTCAACAGCGCTTCACCACATCATCGTCCTACGGCGGTCTGCTGGGTGGGTGCCGTGTGGCATCGTGGGGTTCTCCCGCAAGAACGTGGACGCCACCGAGGCCCGCCAAAACCAGCGGTGGTGTCCGGAACCGACCTCCAGCCGATGCCATCGAAGCCTCCAGGACGGCAGTTCCGGAGGCTTTCGTACGCCTGGCTCCGGGAGGCTGCAGGCGTCTCCATCACGCCAACTTACCTGCTCAGAACGGCGGTTGGTCCGCCAGCGCTCTCCACCGCGCGCCGCGCTCCCGCGGCATCGGTCTGCTCAGCATCCGCTGTCGTCCGGGCACGCCCGACGGCATCGCCGCGGACGCTGTCTTCCTGCTCGGTCCGGACGCGGCCTCCGTCACCGGCACCGATCGCCTCAGACGCTGTACCCGCCGTCGACGCCCAGCGCCTGGCCGGTGATGAAACCGGCGCGGTCCGAGGCCAGGAACGCGACCGCTTCGGCGATGTCCATCGCGTCGCCGAAGCGGCGGAGCGGGATGTTGCGCCGGGTAATCTCCAGCGCCGCCTCGTCGAGGTCGCCGGAGGTGACCAGGCGTGCGGCTATGCCGTCGGTCAGCATGCCCGGGCCGACGCAGTTCACGCGTACGCCGTACCGCCCTTCCTCGGCGGCCAGCGCCCGTGCGACTGCCTCGACCGCCCCTTTCGTGCCCGACGAGAGCCCGTCGCGGACCGGGAACCGACGCGTGGCCACGGTGGTGACGGCGACGATGTTCCCCCGGCTTTCGCGCAGCCGCGGCAGCGCCGGATGGACCAGGTTGAAGAACGCCACCGCGTCCGCGTCGAGTTGGGCACGGTACTGACTTGGCGACACCTTGCTCAGGTGCACCATCGGCACGTGCGGGCCCGCCGCGTGGACGAGGGTGTGGATGCCGCCAAAGGTTTCGGCGGCCTCGGAGACGGCCCTCGCCGTGGCCGACTCGTCGGTCAAGTCAAGCCGCAGCGCGAGGACTTGACGCCCGTGTTCCCTGACGTCGCCGGCGAGACCGTCGGCCGCGGCCTGGTTGGCGCGATACGTGAACGCCACGTCGCTGCCCCGCCGGGCCAGCGTCCGGACGATCGCCGCGCCGATGCCACCGGTGCCACCCGCGACGAACGCGGCACCCGCCCTGCTGGAGAAGTCCGACATCGCGTTGCCTCACAGTCCCAGGGATTTGGCGACGATGACCTTTATGACCTCGCTGGTGCCGGCGTAGATGCGGGCGACGCGCGCATCGGTGTACAGCCGCGCGATAAGGTACTCCAGCATGTAACCGTGGCCTCCGAACAGTTGCAGGCAATGATCGACAGCCCGAGGCTGCATCCCGGTGCAGAACAACTTAGAGGCCGCGCGAATAGGTGGGGCGGGTTAAGGAGCGGGGCGAGGGCCCAAGTCTGGCAAGGCGGAGGTGGGGGCACCTCCCAGCGGTAGCTGGGGGAGGAGGCGACGCGGAGCGTCGTCGACCGACGACAACGCCGCCAGGCGCTGCCCATCGGCACGCGACGCCGCCCCACCTATTCGGGCGGCCTCTTAACCTTTGCCGCGTCGGCGCCGGACAGCTCGCCATCGACGAGGTCGCGCACCGCACGGTCTTGATGCCCATCTTGTTCAGGACCCGGCCGCGCGTGAACCCGGGCGTGCCGTCTTCGACGACCAGCAAGGTGAGGCCCGCCCGACGGTCGCCGGGATCGGTCGACGTCCGCGCCACCACGATCACCAGGTCGGCGAGCGGTCTGACGATGATGAAGGTCTTGGCTCCGTTGAGGACATAGCCGAGCCGCGCCGCCGTTGCCGGGGGCCTCAACTACCCGTCCGTGCAACGGAAAACATGTCCGTGCCGATAACCCGGAAGTCATTGACCCGCCACATGCCAGTCAATACCCTCACCGAGTGAAGTGTGATGAATCGTTTCACTCACCTCGGGGCTGCACCGTCCGTCACGGACGTCTTCGCCCTGCCAGCGGCACGGTCGGCCGCTCAGGTGGTTCATGCATGTTCTCTCCTTCCCCCTGGAGCAAACCATGATCACTGAACGGCGTGCCCGCACGCGCCGCCGCGCTGCCGCAGCCTTGAGTTGCGCACTCGCCCTCTTCGCCTGGACGCCCGCCCAACCCGCCTCCGCCGCCGCTCTGGCGTCGACCACGCCGTGGCCCTCGGCCCCCAACTGGCAGAGCTACGTCCAGACGCCGTCGAGCGCGACGGTGTGCCCGACCGCGGTGGTGAGCACGTCGGGGAGCGTCGCCGGCGCACAGAACCTCGTGTGCGGCGGATCGGGCACCACGACGCTGACCCTGGCCTCGGGCGGCGCCACCCCCACCATCGTGCTCGACTACGGCAAGAACGTCGGCGGCCTGCCGTACTTCGACGTCAGCGCCGAGTCCGGCTCGCCGACGCTCCAGGCCGGCTACAGCCAGGCCCTGCAGTACCTGACCGCGACGGGCGACGCCGCCATCCCGTGGGGCGAGGGCGACACCGCCCGCCACGACAGCTACACCGTCTCCGCTCCGGGGACCATCACCAACCACTTCGAGCAGGGCGGCGAGCGCTACGAGGAGATCACCCTCACCTCCCCGGGCACCCTCACCCTGAGCGGGGCGGGCATCAACTACATCGCCGACCGCACCACCGCCGACGGCTACCAGGGCAACTTCGTCTCCAGCTCGGACCAGCTGAACAAGATCTGGTACGACGGCGCCTACACCGCGCAGCTGGAATCCGCCCCGGCGGGTTCGCTGCCAGGCAACTGGACGGTCACCGGCGGCGCGCTCGACGCGGCCGGGGGCAACGCCGGTCTGCTCAAGCAGGGCACGTCCTGGGGCGACTACACGACCACGTTCGAGACCAGGATCGTGACCAACCAGGCCGGCTGGATGGTCCGCGGACAGGACGCGAACAACGGCTATCTGTTCATCCTCAACGCCGCCAACGACACCGCGGGCACGCCGAACACCCTCCAGGCGTTCGACCTGCACGGCGGGACGTACACCAACATCGGCAGCGTCACCCTGCCCTCCGGCCTGGCACCGGGCACCTGGCACACCGTCACCACGACTGCGTCCGGCACCGGTGTGACGGTCACGGTCGACACGGTGAAGGTCGCCACCACCGACTCGTCGTCCTTCCCGTCCGGCGCCACCGCCTTTTCGACCGGAACGGTGGGCTTCCGGGAATACGCGGGCGAGGAGGCCGACTTCCGCAACCTGAGCGTGGTGAACAGCTCCGGCACCACGCTCTACAGCAACACCCTCAGCAGCGCCACGGCGCTGTCGGACTTCAACGTCCCCGGCGGCACCAACGCCGTGGCGTCCATCCTCGACGGCGCTGCGCGCGACCGCGCCATCTGGAGCGGGGACCTGAACGTCGAGGGTCCCACCACCTACTACTCCACCGGCAACTCCGCCTACCTCAAGGGTGCGTTGCAACTCCTGGGGACCTACCAGCTCTCCAGCGGCTTTGTGACCGGCGCCGAGCCGCCGCAGGTGCCCCTGCACACCGGCACCCCGATAACGGGGACCACCGGCACCTACTCCGCCTCGTACTCGATGTACTGGGTCCTGGGCCTCGGGGCCTACTACCTCTACACCGGCGACACCGCGTTCGCGCAGCAGGAATGGCCGATCGTCCGATACGAACTGGCCTGGAACGCCTCCCAGCTCGACGCGAACGGGCTGCTCACCACTACCAATGACGACGGCGCCGACTGGGACTTCTACGACGCCAACAAGACCGGCGAGGTAACCGAGTACAACGTCCTGTACTACAAGGCGCTGCTCGACGGCGCGCAGATCGCCACCGCGGCGGGCCAGACCGCGCAGGCCGCTACGTACACCCAGCAGGCCGCCGCACTGAAGACGGCCATCAACGCCCAACTGTTCAACAGCTCGACCGGGCTCTACTACACCAGCAACACGCAGACCTCCGCGGTCGCGCAGGATGCCAACGCGCTCGCCGTCCTGTACGGGGTCGCGCCCGCGGCGAACAGCGCTTCGATCCTGGCGTCGCTCAAGACCAAGCTGTGGACCAGCGCCTATGGTCCGCTCCCCTTCTCCTCCGACTCCGGCAACAGAGCACTGGTCAGCCCGTTCGTCAGTGGCTACGAACTCGAGGCCCGGCTGGCGAACAACGACACGGCCAACGCCGAGCAGCTGCTCTCCAACGTGTGGGGTCACATGATCGCCCCGAGCGCCAACTCCACCGGGACCATGTGGGAGAACGTCTCCGCCGCCGACGGGACCCCGGGGCTGGGGTCCACCACCAGCCTGGCACACGGCTGGTCCACCGCGCCGACCAGCGTCCTGTCGGGCTACGTGCTGGGGATCCAGCCGACGTCCCCGGGCTACGGCACCTGGTCGGTTCAACCCCACCCCGGCGATCTGACCTGGGCCCAAGGGAAAGCCCCGACCCCGCACGGCGCCGTGCAGGTGTCCTGGGCAGGGGAGAGCGGGGTCAACCAGTTCGCGATGAGCGTGACTGCGCCCTCCGGCACCAGCGGCACGATCGCGGTTCCCACCTACGGCGCCGCCAACCCCGTCGTCGCGGTCAACGGGCAGGTGGTCTGGAGCGGCGGTTCGTTCACGGCGGCCACCGGTATCGGCGGTGCCCACCAGGACGCCAACTACGTCTACCTCACCGGCGTCCAGCCCGGCACCTTCCTGGTCGCCGCGAACCCGGGCGGAGCGGCGCCGGCCGGCTACACCCTGTGCGCGCAGCAGAATGGCACCTGCGCGTTCACCGGCACCCAGTCGGTGGCGTACGGGGCCAACGGCATCTACAGCTACAGCACACTCACCGGCGGCACCACCTGTGACGACACGGGGCTCGTCGACGCCGACTACGGCTTCGTCAAGTCCTGCTACGTCGGGCCCGTCAAGAGCGGTCCCAGCGGATCGGCGTACTGCGCCCCGGAGACCGGGCTGTGCGCCTTCAGCGGAACCCGTACGGTCGCCTACGGCGCCGGCGGAACCTTCACCACCAAGTCGCTCACCAGCGGGACCGCCTGCACCAACGCGGTGTTCGGCGATCCCCTGCAGGGCACGGTGAAGGACTGCTATCTCATGCCGGGCTGACGGCCTTACGCCCTCTGCCCCGGACCGCCGCGAGGTCCGGGGCAGAGGGAGCTGCAGGTCCCCATTTCGGCACGCCGCCCGCCGCCCGCCGCCCGCGCCATGATCGACCTCATGGCCCGCGGGCTGACCGGCGAGTGCAGGCAGCTCGCGGGACAGCTCCGCCAGCGGCACCGGGCTGTCCGGTGCGTCGACCAGGTTCTCCAGCGCGGAGCGGCCGGCCCGCGCTGACGTGCGGCGACGTCGAGGGCCGCGCCACCGTCCGGGGACGGTGGTGACCGCCGTCTTGATGACGCGCACGGCCCGCGCGGGCCCGTCCTGGCCCGCGCGGTCGAGCCGGCCGAGCGCGGCGGTGACGCCGGGGCCGTCGGTGCGGTTGAGCGCTCGCTCCAGCAGGGATTCCGCGGGGGTTTCGTGCGCGGTCAGATCGCGGTGGAGCGCGGTCACCATCAGGTGGTCGCCGACTCGGTCGGGGCGCAGAGCCAGCCCCTCGCCCGGCCCCGGCCGCAGGCAGTGCGTGAAGGTGCGGGCGATCAACCGGCGGAGCGGTTCGGCGGTGGGCGCGCTCAGCGCGGGTACGGCCGGCAGCGCCGCCACGGCGTTCGCCGGCCTGGGAGCGAGCAGCGTCAGGCAGGCGGCCGACAGCTGGAGCAGGCCGCACGGGGCCGCGACACCGGACAACAGGCGGGCAGCTTGCGCGGTCGCGGAGCCCGGCCGGGGAAGGCCGGCGCGCGTCGCGCGCCGCATCGCGATGTCGCCCGGCCGCAGGCCGGGGAGAACCTCCCCTACGCCCCCGGCGCGGAGCCGGGCTGCCAGCCCAGCGCCCGGGAGATGCCTCGCGCAGCGAGCCGTACGGCCGGGATCAGGGCGGGGGTCTGAGCGTCCTTGACGTGAACGACGACGGACACGGCCGCCACCACGTCGCCGCGCGGTCCCTGCACGGGCGCGGCGACCGACAGGGCGTCGTCGGTGATCTGGCGGTCGCTGACCGCGCAGCCGGTGCGCCGTACTTCGGCGAGCATCCGCCGCAGGCGGGCCGGTGCGGTCACCGTGTGCGGGGTGAAGGAGGTGAGGGTGCCGCCGCAGACCCGTTCCTGGAAGCCGGCATCGCAGTGGGCGAGGAGCGCGAGACCGACGCCGGTGGCGTGCAGTGGCCAGCGGGCGCCGACCTGGCTGCGTACGCCGACCGCCGAACGGCCGGATATACGCTCGGTGTAGACGACCTCGAGACCGTCCCGCACCGCGAGGTGCACATTCTCGTGTGTGGCCTCGTACAGGTCCTCCAGGAACGGCATCGCGGCCTGCCGCAGCCCGAGGCCGCGCGGGGCGAGCGCGGCGAGTTCCCACAGCCGCAGCCCGATGTGGTAGCTCCCGGACTCGTCGCGCTCCAGCGCGCCCCACCCCGTGAGGGTGCCGACCAGCCGGTGGGCGGTGGCGAGCGGCAGATCGGCCCGGCGGCTGATGTCGGTGAGGGACAGCGACGGACTGCGCAGGTCGAAGGCGTCCAGGACGGCGAGGAGGCGGTTCGCCGCGGTGCGTTCGCCGGGCTTGGCCACCGCTCAGTGCCCGTCGGGCTCGGCGACCCGCAGCAGCAGTGCGTGCAGCGTGTCCCGCTCGGCTTCGTCCAGCGTGGCCAGCAGCTCGTCGGTGACCCGGCTGCCGGCCCTGTCGGTGTGACGCAGCACGTCCAGGCCGTCCCCGGTCAGGACGACGATGCGGCTGCGCCGGTCACCGGGGGCGGGCCGGCGCTCTACGAGGCCGAGCTTCTCAAGATCGTCGACAAGGCTCACTATCGCGCTGGGGTCGTACCCGAGCTGGGTGCTCAGCTCCCGCTGGAGGGCACCGTCGACGGTCGCCAGATAGCGGATGAGCGCGTAGTGCCGCAGCCGCAGGCCCGACTCCTCCAGGGTCGCGTTGAAGAGCCGTCCCGACCGCAGGCCGAGGCGGTAGAGGAGGTAGCCGGTGTCGGCGTGCAGGCCGCGCATCCAGGGCGCGTCCGCCGCTGCGTCGGCGGCTCTGGCGGCGGGGCGGGGTCGCGCGGTGGCGATGGCGGGCTCCCTGGTCCGGGCCCTTGGCAGGGCGGTGTTGTGTGATGTGAGTATCCAGCATGGAGCACATCGAGGGTAAGAACAACTATTGACGAGAACAATGATTGGTCATAGCTTCGATCGTGCCGTCCTCCTCCCGACGAAGGGACACACCGACGTGTCGCCCGTGACACCTCCCAGCGCCGCTTCCGCCATCGACCTGACCGGCAAGGCGGCCGTTGTCACCGGCAGCGGGCGCGGCCTCGGCCTCGCCTACGCCACCGCCCTGGCCAGGGCCGGTGCCGCTGTCGTGGTCAATGACATCGACGAGGCGGTCGCCGAGCAGGCCGCCAAGACCATCACCGAGGCAGGCGGCCGCGCCGTGGCCGAGGCCGTCGCGGTCGGCACCACCGAGGCCGCCGAACGCCTGGTCGCCCGAGCCGTCGAGGCATTCGGCCGCCTGGACATCCTGGTCACCAACGCCGGAATCCTGCGCGACCGCGTCCTGTGGAAGATGACCGACGAGGACTTCGACGCCGTCATCGGCGTCCACCTGAAGGGCACCTTCACCCTCGCCCGCGCCGCGGCGGTTCAGCTGCGCGAGCAGGGCGAAGGTGGCAGCCTGATCCTCGTGGGGTCCCCGGCGGGCCAGCGCGGCAACTTCGGCCAGACCAACTACGCCGCCGCCAAGGCAGGCATCGCCGCCTTCGTGCGTACGTGGTCGATGGAGCTCGGCCGGGCCGGCATCACCGTCAACGCGATCGTGCCGGTCGCCGCCACCGCCATGACCGAGACCATCCCGGCCTTCGCCCCGTACATCGAGGCCATGCACCGCGGCGAGCCGCTGCCGGACTTCCTCCGTAAGGGCGAGGGCTTCGGCACCCCCGAGGACTGCGCCGCCCTGATCCCCTTCCTCGCCTCCCAGGCCGCCCGCGATGTCACCGGCCAGTGCATCGGCATCGGCGGCGACAAGCTCGCCCTGTGGTCGCACCCGCAGGAGGTCTCGCTCGCGTACGCCGACGGCGGCTGGACCCCGGAGACCATCGCCGCCACCTGGCACACCTCTGTGGGCAGCGAGCCGCAGTCCGTCGGCATCCCGGCCCCGAAGATCCCGGGGGAGTGAGTCCCGTATGACCGGTATCGATGTGGGTATCAACGTGGAGAACCTTGTCGCGATCGATGTGCACACCCACGCGGAGGTGTCCTCCAAGGGCCATGCCTCCCTATCCGACGATCTGAGCGAAGCCTCCGGCGCGTATTTCAAAACCGAGGGCAACCGCAAGCCCACCCTGGAGGAGACCGCCGCGTACTACCGAGAGCGCCGGATGGCCGCGGTGATCTTCACCGTGGACGCCGAGTCCGCCACCGGCACCGAGCCCGTGCCGAACGAGGAGGTCGCGGAGGCCGCCGCCGCCAACGCGGATGTGCTGATCCCCTTCGCGAGCATCGACCCCTTCCGGGGCCGGGCCGGGGTGAAGCAGGCCCGCCGGCTGGTGGAGGAGTACGGCGTCAAGGGGTTCAAGTTCCACCCCAGTGTCCAGGGATTCTTCCCCAACGACCGGTTCGCCTACGAGCTCTACGCCATCATCGAG
The DNA here is from genome assembly GCF_005047355.1 of Actinacidiphila oryziradicis. Classification (GTDB taxonomy): domain Bacteria; phylum Actinomycetota; class Actinomycetes; order Streptomycetales; family Streptomycetaceae; genus Actinacidiphila; species Actinacidiphila oryziradicis. Next base: position 93,723 of record NZ_SUMC01000023.1, on the reverse strand, counting down.
GAACTCGGCGCGATCGCCCTCTTCCACACCGGCCAGACCGGAATCGGCGCCGGGGTCCCGGGCGGTGGCGGCATCCGGCTGAAGTACTCCAACCCGCTGCACATCGACGACGTCGCCGCCGACTTCCCGCATCTGCAGATCATCCTGGCCCACCCCTCCTTCCCCTGGCAGGACGAGGCTCTGGCCGTCGCCACCCACAAGCCCGGCGTGCACATCGACCTCTCCGGATGGTCGCCGAAGTACTTCCCGCCGCAGCTGGTGCAGTACGCCAACACCCTGCTCAAGGACAAGGTGCTCTTCGGCTCCGACTTCCCCCTCCTCACTCCCGACCGGTGGCTCGCCGACTTCGAGAAGCTGCCCATCAAGGACGAGGTACGGCCGAAGATCCTCAAGGCGAACGCCGCCCGGCTGCTCGGCCTCACGAAACCGTAAGGGGCCCTCCGATGCGCAACGAGGGACTGGGGTCGTGGCCCGCACGCCGGGCCCGTAAGACCCCGCACCGCACTGCCCTGATCCACCAGGACCGGGCCACCAGCTACGCCGCTCTGCACGAGCGCACCACCCGGCTCGCCCACGCGCTGCGCGCGGCCGGAATCCGGCGCGGCGACCGGGTCGCCTATCTCGGCCCGAACCACCCCTCCTACCTGGAGACGCTCTTCGCCACCGGGGTACTGGGCGCCGTCTTCGTACCCCTCAACGCCCGCCTCGCCGGGCCGGAGATCGCCTACCAGCTGGCCGACTCCGGGGCGAAGGCCCTCATCCACCCGTCCTCGCACGCCGTCCTGGTCGACGGCATCCGCGGCGAGACGGACGTGCGCGTCCGCATCGTGGTGGACGGTGACTACGAGGAGCGCCTCGCAGCCGCCTCCGACGAGCCGATCGACGAACAGATCGGGCTCGACGACACCTGCATCGTCATGTACACCTCCGGGACCACCGGCCGCCCCAAGGGAGCGATGCTCTCGCACTCCAACCTCACCTGGAACGCTTTCAACGTCCTGGTCGACCAGGACGTGGCCACTGACGAGACGGCCCTCGTCTCGGCGCCGCTGTTCCACACGGCCGGGCTCAACATGCTGACGCTGCCGGTCCTGCTCAAGGGCGGCACCTGCGTCCTGGTCGAGGCCTTCGATCCGGGCGCGACCTTGGACCTGATCGAGCGGTACCGGATCACCTTCATGTTCGGTGTGCCGGCGATGTTTGACCAGGTGTCCCGGCACCCGCGCTGGGCGGAGGCCGATCTGTCATCCCTGCGCATGCTCAGCTGCGGCGGATCCCCGGTCCCGGCCCCCCTGATCGCCGCGTACCAGGCCCGGGGACTCACCTTCCTGCAGGGGTACGGGATGACCGAGGCCGCTCCGGGTGTGCTCTTCCTCGATGCCGAACACAGCGTCAGCAAGGCGGGTTCGGCCGGGGTTCCGCACTTCTTCAGCGACGTACGGGTGGTCCGGCCCGACCTCAGCCCGGCCGGGGTCGGAGAGACAGGGGAGGTCATCGTGCGCGGTCCGCACGTCATGCCCGGGTACTGGGGGCTGCCGGAGGAGACCGCGGCGGCGTTCTCCGACGGCTGGTTCCGTACCGGGGACGCCGCGCGTACCGACTCCGACGGCTATGTCACCATCGTCGACCGCCTCAAAGACATGATCATCTCGGGTGGCGAGAACATCTACCCCGCCGAGGTCGAGGAAGCCCTGCTGGCCCACCCGGACATCGTTGAGTGCGCCGTCATCGGGATGGCCGACGAGAAGTGGGGCGAGGTCTGCCGCGCCGTCGTCGTGGCGCGCCAGGGCGCGTCGCTCGACCCCGAGGAGGTCCTGGCCTCGCTGGCCGGACGGCTCGCCAAGTACAAGATCCCGAAGTCCGTCGTGGTGGTGGAGGCCCTGCCGCGTACGGCCTCCGGCAAGCTGCTCAAGGCCCGGGTGCGCACCCTGCACGGCTCGGCCTGATCCGCACATCCGCACATCCTCAACGCATCGCAACAGGAGACCCCATGGGCATCACCGTCAACGGCCTGGACGAGCTGAAGAAGCTGGCCGGCAGCGACCTGGGCACCAGCGACTGGATCGAGGTGACCCAGGAGCGCATCAACACCTTCGCCGACGCCACCGGCGACCACCAGTGGATCCACGTCGACGTCGAGAAGGCGAAGGAGGGCCCCTTCGGCGCGCCCATCGCCCACGGCTGTCTGACGCTCTCCCTATTCATCCCGCTCTTCACCGAGCTGCTCGACGTCGACGGTGTCACCACCAAGGTCAATTACGGCCTCAACAAGGTGCGCTTCCCCGCACCGGTCAAGGCCGGCTCGCGGATCCGGCTCGTCGCCGGGCTCGCCGACGTCGAGGAGGTCCCCGGCGGCCTCCAGGTCACAGTGGACGGCACCATCGAGATCGAGGGCGGCGCGAAGCCGGCCGCGGTGCTGCAGAGCGTCTCGCGCTTCTACGCCTAGCGGTGCGCCGACGGAGGCCGGCGAGCGTTGCCGGCCTCCGGGTTATAGGGTGTTCTTGAACTCTCAACCACGTGTAGGAGAGGCGAACCCCCGTCATGACCGAACAGAGCTCCCGTCACAACACTACTTTCACCACCGACGGCCGCGAGGCCTACGGCTATCTGGCGCTGCCCCCGTCCGGGCAGGGGCCGGGTGTGATCGTGATCCAGGAATGGTGGGGCCTGGACGACCATATCGCCGACCTCACCGAGCGGCTGGCAGCCGAGGGCTTCGTCGCCTTCGCCCCGGACCTCTACGGCGGCCGGGTCGCCCATGAGTCGGACGACGCCCTGCGCATGATGCAGGAACTGCCCGTCGAGGAGGGCGTCCGCCGGCTCTCGGGCGCGGTTGACTACCTCCTCGCCCACCCGGCCGTCACCAGCGACAAGGTAGGTGCCATCGGCTTCTGCATGGGCGGTGGCTTCGTCCTGCTCCTCGCCGCGCGGGAGGGCGACCGCATCGCGGCGGCCGTCCCCTTCTATGGTGTGATCCAGGGCGAGCTGCCGGACTTCTCCGGCCTCCGGGCTGCCGTACAGGGCCACTACGGGCAGGACGACCCGACCGTCCCGGTGGAGTCCCTCGCCCCGCTCGCCGAAGCGATCGAGAAGGGCTCGGGGCAGGCGCCGGAATTCCACCTCTACCCGGCCGGGCACGCCTTCGTCAACGACCAGCGCCCCAGCTACCACCCGGCCTCCGCCGAGCTGGCCTGGCAGCGCGCGGTGGCCTTCCTGCACCGCCACCTCGATCCTGCGGCGTAGGCCGTGTCCGGCCGGTGACCCGGCCAGTGACCCTCCAGCACCCGGAGGGTCACTCCTTCCTGGTGCCCTCGGTCAGATACGAGACGACCATGTCGCCGAGCATCGTTCGATAGCGGTCCCGCAGGCCCGGATCGAGCATGTCGCGGCCGAACAGCGCGCAGAACGTATGGCGGTTGGCCACCCGGAAGAAGCAGAACGAGCTGATCATCAGATGCAGGTCGACGGCGTCGATCCCGCCGGTGAAGACGCCCTCGGCGCGGCCCGCCTCCAGGATGCGCGCGGTGATGTCGATCGCGGGCGTGTTGAGCTTGCTGAGCGTGGGCGACGCGAGCATGTGCTCCGCGTCGTGGATGTTCTCGATGCTCACCAGACGGATGAAGTCCGGATGCGCCTGGTGGTGGTCGAAAGTAAGCTCGGCGAGCCTGCGGATCGCGGCGACCGGGTCGAGATGCTCGACGTCGAGTTGCTGCTCCAGGCCGCGGATCTCGGAGTAGGCCCGCTCCAGGACGGCGGTGAAGAGCTGCTCCTTCCCGCCGAAGTAGTAGTAGATCATCCGCTTGGTGGTACGGGTGCGGGCGGCGATCTCGTCCACCCGGGCGCCCGTGTAACCGATCCGGGCGAATTCCTCGGTGGCGACATCAAGGATCTCCGCCTGGGTCCGCGCCGCGTCACGCACCCTTGCGGGCGTACGGGGCGGGGGCGGGACGGCGGTCATACGACTCCTCGCGGGCTGCGGGTACGGCTCGCACCAAGTCTAGGGCGCGCCCGTGTCGCGGGGGCGCGCAGGTGACCGGTCCGGTCCGGGGGGCTCCGCTGGGCCGCGGGGCCCCGTATTGCTTAACGTTCTGGTTCGTACATTGTCCGGGTGTGAACGATGCGCCTCGGTGATCCCATGACCGCCCCCCGCCGGAGGACGAAATGCGTAAGTCCATCGCCACGGTGTCGCTCAGCGGCTCGCTCGCCGAAAAGCTCGCCGCCGCCGCGGCCGCGGGCTTCGACGGCGTCGAGATCTTCGAGAACGACCTGCTCGCCAGCCCGATGAGTCCCGAGGAGGTCCGTCTCCGGGCCGCGGACCTCGGTCTCGCCATGGAGATCTACCAGCCCTTCCGCGACTTCGAGGCCGTCCCGGCCGACGTCCTCGCCCGCAATCTGCGCCGGGCCGAGCACAAGTTCCGGGTTATGGAACGGCTCGGGGCCAACCAGTTGCTGGTCTGCTCCAGCGTCTCCGAGGACACCGTCTCCGATGACGCCCTGGCGGCGGAGCAGCTGCACCAGCTCGCCGACCGCGCGTCGGCGTACGGCATCCGGGTCGCGTACGAGGCCCTCGCCTGGGGCCGCCACGTCAATACGTACGACCACTCCTGGCGCATCGTCGAGCAGGCGGACCACCCCGCGCTCGGCGTCTGCCTGGACAGTTTCCACATCCTGTCGAGGGGCTCCGACCCGAGCGGCATCCAGGAGATCCCCGGCGAGAAGATCTTCTTCCTCCAGCTCGCCGACGCGCCCCTGATGGCGATGGACGTGCTGCAGTGGAGCCGCCACTACCGCTGCTTCCCCGGCCAGGGTGGCCTCGACGTCGCCGGTCTGGCGCGCCGGGCAGTCGGGGCCGGGTACGACGGGCCGCTGTCACTGGAGATCTTCAACGATGTATTCCGGCAGTCCGACGCCCACCGCACCGCAGTCGACGCGATGCGCTCGCTGATCACCCTGGAGGAGGCCGTAGGCCTCGCCCGGCCGCCCGCGCCGGTGGTACCCGCCGGATTCGCCTTCGCCGAACTCGCCACCCCCGAGACCGACCGGCTCAGCGGACTGCTCGGATCGCTCGGCTTCGCCCGTACGGGACGGCATACCGGAAAGCCCGTGGAGCTCTGGGAGCAGGGGCACGCGCGGATCCTGCTCAACACCGGCGGCCGTACCCGGCGGGAGGGCCCGGCACTCGCCGCCGTCGGTCTGGAGACCCCGGCTCCCGCGGACTCCGTCAAGCGCGCCGAATCACTGCTCGCCCCCGTCCTGCCGCGTCGCCGTGCCGACAACGACGCGCCGCTGGACGCCGTCGCCGCGCCCGACGGCACCGAACTCTTCTTCTGCCGTACCGGACACCCGGACCACCCGAGCTGGACCGCGGACTTCGCCCCGGCCGCCGCCCCGCCCGAGCCGGCGGCATCCGCCGGTATCACCCGGATCGACCATCTGGCACTCACCCAGCCCTGGCACCACTTCGACGAGGCCTCGCTGTTCTACCGCAGCGTCCTGGGCCTCCAGCCGGACGAGAGCCTCGAACTCGCCGACCCCTACGGCCTCATCCGCAGCCGCGCCGTGACCGCCCCCGACGGCGCGGTCCGCATCGCCCTCAACGTGGCTCCCGGCCCCGGCGAACACGACCTTCCCTGGCAGCACGTCACCCTGGCCACCGGCGACATCGTCGCCACCGCGCGCCGGCTGCGTGATCTCGGGGCCCCGCTGCTGCCGATTCCGGGCAACTACTACGACGACCTGGAAGCCCGCTACGACCTGGGCCCGCAGACGCACCGCACGCTCCGCTCGCTCGGCATCCTCTACGACCGTGACGAGCACGGCGAGTTCTTCCACCTCTACACGGTCACCGTCGGGCGGGTCTTCTTCGAGATCGTCCAACGCACAGGCGGCTACCGCGGCTACGGTGCCCAGAACGCCTTCATCCGCATGGCCGCCCAGCACGCCCACCGCTGACGCTGCCGCTGGGCATCGGCGACAGCGACCGGTACCGGTGCGGCCGCCGGTGTCCCGCAGCCGGCCTGCGACGGTGGCCATGTGAGAGCCCGCGGCACCGCCGACGGGACCGGCCTCCGGCAGCGGCCTCTGTCTGGAGAGCGCAGGCCGGCAGCGTTGTCCGGGTCCGGTGGGGCAGGACGGTGACCGGATCGGTCCGCATCGGGGCATGATGGTGCCTTCAGCCGGGCGCCGTCCAGGCCGCAGGATCGAGGCATGACAACAGCACTGATCGTCATCGACGTCCAGGAGTCCTTCCGCCGGCTGCCCCTGTGGCAGGCGGTCTCCGATCCCGGCATCGCAGGGCAGGTGAGCCGGCTGGTGGAGGCCTCACGGGACCGCGGCGACCTCGTCGTCTGGGTCCTGCACTCCGAGCCGGGCAGTGACACCGTCTTCGACCCGGCGAGCGGCCATGTGCGTCTCATGGACGGACTGGCCGCCGCCAAGGCCGAGCCACAGCTCACCAAGACCTCGCACAACGCCTTCACCACCACCAACCTCCAGCAGATCCTCACCGAGCGCGGCATACGCGAACTGGTCGTCTGCGGCATTCGCACCGAGCAGTGCGTGGAGACCACCGCCCGGGTCGGCTCCGACCTCGGTTACGCCATCACCTTCGTGACCGACGCGACCGCGACCACCCCGCTCGAACACCGGGATTCTCCGGCGGGCCGCAGCGTCGCCGAGATCCTCGCCGATCCTCGTACGCTGTCCACCGACGACCTCATCACCCGCACCGAATACGCGCTCGCCGGCCGCTTCGCCACGGTCACCACCGTCAAGGAGCTGACCGGATCGTGACCCACGTCGTCTTCCTGCTCGTGCCGCAACTGCACATTCTCGATCTCGCCGGTCCCGCCCAGGTGTTCTCCACCGCGGACGACTTCGGGTACGGATACGAGATGGGTTACGTCGCCGAGCAGGAGGACGTCCCCACGGCGCAGGGCCTGCCGCTACGGGCCCGTACCGACTGGCCGCGACTGGAGCCCGACGATCTGGTGATCGTGCCGGGCTGGCGGGCTCAGGGGCCGGGGGCCGGAGGCCGGATCGGCGAGGCATCCCTCCAGCGGATCCGCGAGCACCACGCCGGTGGCGGGACGGTCGCCAGCGTGTGCGCGGGCGCCGAAGCGCTGGGCCGGGCCGGGCTGCTCGACGGGCGGCGCTGCACCACCCACCACGAGGTGCAGGACGAACTGGCGCGGCGCTTCCCGCGCGCCCGGCTGGTGCCCGACGTGCTGTATGTCGTGGACGACCGGGTGGTGACGTCCGCCGGTATCGCCAGCGGCATCGATATGACCCTGCACCTCGTCGCGGTCCGGCACGGGCCTGCCGCCGCGGGCCGCGTCGCCCGCTCGATGGTGGTCTACGCCCGTCGCAACGGCGACGAGCAGCAGGCCAGCGCCATGCTGCGGCACCGGGCCCACCTCAGCGACTCGGTGCACCGGGTCCAGGACCTGATCGACGCACGGTTCGGTGACAGTCTGCACCTGGCGGACCTCGCCGCCGCCTCCGGGGTCAGCGAACGGACCCTGACCCGGCGGTTCGGCGAGGTGACCGGGATGACCCCGTTGCGCTACCAGCAGCTGCTCCGGGTGGAGCGTGCCGAGCACCTGATCGGCCAGGGCACGACGGTCGAGTCGGCGGCCCGGGCGGTCGGCTTCCAGGACGCCCGGATGCTGCGCCGGCTCAGGGCGCGCGATGCTCCCGAATTCGCGCCGGCAGGCCCAGCGCCTCGGACACCTCGATGAGCTCGCGGTCCAGCGCCGGCGGGCCGTCCGGCGGCAGGGCCGGCGGCGCCGGCGGGCCGCCCGACTCCGCCGCGTCGGCGACGCCGTACAACGCCGCGCGGTAGGCCGCGAAACCTGCCGGAGAAGGTGCTGCACGGACGGCGCCGGGTTCGGACCGCCAGGAGGAGGAGAGCGCGAGATAGCCGATCCGCTGAGTGGCGGCGACCGCCAGCCAGAGCTCCTCGGCCCGTCTGCGCACCGAGGGGAGCTCGCCGGCCGCCGCGTCGTAGGCGGCGCGCAACGCGATCAGCCCGCGCTGGAGCTCCCGCCGGGCGCGCAGGGCGTCGCCGTCCCACTGGACGCCCCGGCCCGCGTGTCCGAACACCTCGGCGCTGTCCCGCAGCACCGCCGCCAGCCGGGACCGCAGCCGTTCCACCGCACCGCCACGGCGGGCGAACATCCCGACGGTGATCGCCACCGCGCTGCCCACCAGCGTGTCGAGCAGCCGTGCGCCCAGCAGCTTGGAGGGCGCCAGGGGATTGCCGGTCTGCTCGATCACCAGCAGTGCCAGCGGCGTGATGAAGCAGCTCGCGAGTGCGTAGTTGCGGGTGACCAGCACTTCCATGATGTACTGCAGCGCCATCAGGATCAGCAGCAGCGCGACGCCGCCCGGGCGGGCCGCGGTGATCGCGGCGGTGAGCAGCACCCCGACCGCCGTACCGGCCGACCGTTGCAGACCGCGGTGGAGCGCCTCGGTGCCGTGCCCCGCCACACCGCCCAGTACGGCGGCGGCGGTCACCGCGCCCCAGCCCGGCTGCGGAATGCCGATGGCATGGGTGACCGCGTCGGCCACCAGCACGGCGCCCGCGATACGGAGCGCGTCGCCGGGCACCTGTGAGGTGCGCGAGGCCGCGGCGGCCAGGAGCGTACGGGTGGCGGGCAGGCCGAACGGGATCCGGGCGTCGGGCGGGGGAGCGGGCGACTCCTCCTGCGGCGGCACCGGGTCACCGCGCAGGGAGGCGGCGAACCTCTGGTGCGTGTGGTGGGCCCGCGCCCGCAGCAAAGTGGCGGCCTCATCGGTGCGCCCGGTGTCGGCCAGCGCGGTCCACGCGCGGTGCAGTGCCAGCCCCGCCTGGTGCCGCGCGGCGTCTTCCCCGGGTGTGCCGACGGCCTCCAGGAACCCCGCCACCGCCCGCCGCGCCCCTCGTACGGCAGCCCGCTGCGGGCCCAGCGGCGCGATCAAAGCGCCCGACATCGAGATAAGCCAGCACATGGCTGCCGCGCTTGCGACCAGCGCGGCGTTCCGCAGCACATGGCCGGACGGCATGCTGGTCCCGGTCGCGCACAGCAGTACGAACATCACCACGCCCGGCGGGGGGATCTGCACGGCCAGACAGCAGAATCCGGCCGCCCCGGCGACCACCGCGACGACCAGAACCCCGAGCCAGGCCGGGTGCGCGGCCAGCTGCCCGGCCACCAGCGCGGTCGTCAGCCCGGCCCCCACAGCCGCCATTCGTACGGCCCGCCGCGCATACGGCTCACCGGCCCCGTAGAGACCGGTGAACGCGCCCAGGGTGGCGATGAACCCGTGCTGGACGTGCCCGGTGGCCAGACCGATGGCGATCGGCAGCCCGAGACCGAGCGCGGCCCGCAGCGCGGCCGGCGTCCGCGGGGCGGAGGCGCGCAGCATGAACATCGCGCGGGGGGCGGGGGCACGGGGAGCGGGCGGGCGGTGCGAGTCGTTTGACATTTGTGAGGGGATTCTCGGGTCGGGGCGCGGAATCTGTTCCTCCGCTCGTGATCATTTTAGTTGAGCCGACTCACCCGGTGCCGGCAGGCGGTTCGCCTTCGGATGAGCACACTCCTCCGTGTACGCTCCCGGCATGCCCACGGCCCTCATCACCGGCGCCACCGCTGGAATCGGCGCGGAATTCGCCCGGCAGCTCGCGGCGGACGGCTTCGACCTGGTCCTGCTGGCGCGCGACGCGCCCCGGCTGGCGCAGACCGCCGAACGTTACCGCACCGCCTACGGCGTCGGCGTCGAAGTACTGCCGGCCGACCTCTCCACCGACGAGGGAATCGCCGCCGCCGAACGCCGCGCCGCCGAAGGCGTCGACCTGCTGGTCAACAACGCCGGATTCGGCCAGCACGACCGCTTCCTCAAGGCCCCGCTCGCCGACGAGCTCGCCATGCTCAAGGTCCACTGCGAGGCCGTGCTGCGGCTCACCCACGCCGCGCTGCCCGGGATGATCGAGCGCCGTCGCGGCGGGGTCATCAACGTCGCCTCGGTGGCCGCCTTCTTCGCCCGAGGCACGTACAGCGCGACCAAGGCCTGGGTCGTCAACTTCAGCGAGAGCGTGCTCCAGGACATCGGGGGCAGCGGCAGCGGCGTCCATGTGATGGCCCTCTGCCCGGGATGGGTGCACACCGAGTTCCACGCGCGCTCCAACATGGACAAGTCCGCCGTCCCCGACTTCATGTGGCTGAACGCCGACGACCTGGTGGCGGCGGCCGTGCGCGACTTCCGGCGCGGCGCGATCGTCAGCGTCCCCGACGCGAAGTACAAGGCGCTGGTAGGGCTCAGCAAAATCGTCCCCCGCGGCCTGGCCGGCCGGATCGCCTCCCGCAACGGCCGCAGCTACCGCTGACGGCGGTCCGCACGCGGCGGCACGCCGTCAGCGGCAACCTCGGTCAGTCCCGCCCGGCGCCGGGGACCGTGACTCCGCCGGCCGCCGAGATCCGGTCGATCTCAGCGAGCTCGCCCTCGGTCAGCGGAGCCGACTCCAGGACGGCGAGGTTCTGGTCGAGCTGCGCCACGCTGCTCGCGCCGAGCAGCACGGAGACCACGCGCGGGTCGCGCAGCACCCACGCCAGCGCCAGCTGGGCCAGTGTCTGGCCGCGCTCGCCCGCGAGCTTGTTCAGGGCGTGCAACAGGGTGAGCTTCTCCTCGGTCAGCGCGTCGCGCCTCAGGAAGTGCCCGACCGCCATCCGTGAGTCGGCCGGCACGCCGTTCAGGTAGCGGTCGGTGAGCTGGCCCTGGGCGAGCGGGGAGAAGGCGATCAGGCTGGTGCCGGTCTCGCCGACCGCGTCCAGGACCCCGTTCTCCGGGGCGCGGTGGAGCATGCTGTACGCGGCCTGGTGGATCAGAAGCGGAGTGCCGAGCCCGCGCAGGATGTCGGTGGCCTGCCGGTGCTGCTCGGCAGGGTAGTTGGAGATCCCGGCGTAGAGGGCCTTGCCCTGGCGTACGGCCGTGTCCAGCGCGCCCATGGTCTCCTCCAGGGGCGTGTCGGGGTCGTAGCGGTGGGAGTAGAAGACGTCGACGTAGTCCAGGCCCATGCGGCCCAGCGACTGGTCGAGACTGGCCAGCATGTACTTGCGGCTGCCGAACTCGCCGTACGGGCCGGGCCACATGTCGTAGCCCGCCTTGGTGGCGATGAACAGCTCGTCGCGGTAGGGCCGGAAGTCGTTGCGGAAGTGGGTGCCGAAGTTGGCCTCGGCCGAGCCGGGGGGCGGGCCGTAGTTGTTGGCCAGGTCGAAGTGGGTCACTCCGCAGTCGAAGGCCCGGCGCAGGATGGCGCGCTGGGTCTCCAGCGGAGCGGTGTCGCCGAAGTTGTGCCACAGGCCGAGGGAGACCGCGGGCAGCCGCACACCGCTGCGGCCGCAGCGCCGGTAGTCCATGGAGTCGTAACGGTCGTCGGCGGCGAGATAGTTCACGCGGTGGCTCCTGGTGGGTCCAGTAGGAAAATGTGCGCGAATGTGAGGCTACCTTCCCAAGGCTGCCGTCCACAGTCCGGCCTATGAACCACGTCGGGCCGGAGTTCACCCGATAGGTGCGGAAAGCTGGGAAAACGTATCCGTCTCCTGACCTGCCGCCTACCTTCGGGGAAGGCACAGCAGACGAAAACTCCCCAGAAGGCGTGACCGATCGTGGGCGGATACGAGTCGCGACGCGCTGTCGGCTTCCCGGCGGAAACGACCAGTTTTGTGGACCGGCGGCATGAAGCGGCGGAGGCGAAGCGGTTGCTGTCCGTCTCCCGGCTGCTGACGCTGACCGGGCCCGGCGGGGTGGGCAAGACCCGGCTGGCGGCGCGGGTCGCGGCTCAGCTGTCGCGTGCGTTTCCCGACGGCGTGTGGCTGGTGCCACTGGCCGCGCTCCAGGACGAGGGACTGGTGCCGCATACCGTGGCCGCCGCCCTGGGCATCCGTGACGAGCGCGGCGGCCGCCCCATGGAGGCGTTGATCGAGTATCTGCGCGACCGGCGGCTGCTCCTGGTGCTGGACAACTGCGAACACCTGCCGCAGGCCTGCGCCGTGCTGGTCGCCGCCGTGCTGGCAGCCGCCCGGGGGGTACGGATTCTGGCCACCAGCAGGCACCGGCTGGGGCTGACCGAGGAACACCTGCTCGACGTACCGCCGTTGCCGTCGCCCGACCCGGAGGAGCTGGCCGGCCCCGGTGTACCGGGCGGGCGGTACCCGGCGCTCGATCTCTTCGCCGACCGCGCGGCGGCGGTGGTCCCCGGATTCACCATCACCGCCGAGAACCAGCAGGCCGTCGCACGGCTCTGCCGCCGGTTGGACGGCCTGCCGCTGGCGATCGAGCTCGCCGCCGTCCGGATGCGGGCGCTGGGGGTCGACCAGCTCCTGGAGCGGCTGGACGACCGCTATCGGCTGCTCACCGGCGGCAGTCCGGCCGTACCGCCCAGGCACCAGACACTGCGCTCGACGGTGGACTGGAGCCATGGGCTGTGCACACCGCAGGAGCAGTTGGTGTGGGCCCGGCTGTCCGTGCTCGTCGGAGGCTTCGACCTCGACGCGGCCGAAGCGGTCTGCGCGGACGAGCGGCTGGGCCGCTGTGGCGTCTTCGAGGCCGTGGCGGGTCTGGTGGACAAGTCGGTCCTGATCAGGGAGGCCGGGACCGATGGCCGCCCGGTCCGCTACCGGCTGCTGGGATCGCTGCGGGACTACGGCCTGGAGAAGCTGTCCGGGCTCGGTGAGGCGGCCATGGCCCGGCGCCGGCACTGTGACTACTTCCTGCGTCTGGCCGGGGGTTACGAGAAGCGGTGGTTCGGCCCGGGGCAGTCGGAGGCGGTGGCGCGGCTCCGGGCGGAGCAGGACAACCTCCGAGGTGCCCTGGACTTCTGCCTGTCCACCGAGGGTGAGGCCCAGTCGGCGCTGCACCTGGCCGGGACCCTCTGGTTCTACTGGTCCGTCAAAGGGGCCTGGGGGGAGGGACGGTACTGGCTGGACCAGGCCATCCGAGCCGGGGCCCAGCCGACCGGGGCCCGTGCCAAGGCACTGTGGCTCGGCGGGCTGCTGGCCCTGATCAACGGCCGTTCGACCGCTCTGCTCGCCCTGGAGGAGGCCGCCGGACGCGAACGGCAGCCCGGCGACGACCTGCCGGTGGCCGTGGCGCCGTTGGACCTGGCCCCCGCCCGGTCGCGGGACGGCGGTGAGATGATGACATTCGCGATCCTCACCAGGGTCGAACTCGCCTGCACCCTCGTCTTCCACGGGCGGCCCGAACGCGCGGTACCGCTGTGCGCGCAGGCACGGGCGGTCTGCGAGGCGCACGGTGAACAGTGGGCCCTCTCCTACGTTCTGCGGATCCTCGCCCTGGCCCAGTGGGCCCTGGGCGATCCGGAGAGCGCCGCCGGGCACGCGCGTGCAGCCCTACGGCTCAAGCACCTGATCCGTGACACCCACGGCCTCGGCAGGGTCCTGGACATCCTGGCGCTGATCGCCGTGGAACTGGGCGCGGTGGAGCGTTCCGCCGTCCTGCTCGGCGCGGTCGCCCGGCTCCGCAGGGAGACCGGCCGCAGCGCGGATGAGTCCGGCAGCCGGGCTGAGCGGCAGACCCGGCAGGCGCTCGGCGAGTGTGTTTTCCGACGGGCTTTCCGGTACGGGGCCGGGTTATCCCAGGCCGAGGCCGTCGCCTATGCGTTGGAGGAGGCGCCGCCGCCGGCCGTGGATCCCGGCCCGCGGAATACCGGCTCGGCGAATACGGCCGAGCCGGCCGCTCCCGGGCTTACCCGGCGCGAGACCCAGGTGGCGGAGCTGATCGCCCGGGGGCTGACGAACAAACAGATCGCCGAGACACTCGTGATCGCGCGGCGCACGGCCGAGGGCCATGTGGAACGTATCCTCAACAAGCTGGGGTTCGGCTGCCGCAGCCAGGTGGCAGCGTGGATCGCGTCCGGAGTGGTTCCCGAGCGATCGTCACCGTCGGCGTAGTCTCCTGCCGCCGGCGGCACCGGCCGCCCCGGAGCGCACGGACGGCTGACAGCCCGGTCCGCGGTCCGTGATCTCCCCGTACAGCTCCCCGGGACGCGAGCGCACCACGGTCCGCCCCGCCCCGCCCCCGTGTGCCGGAGCGTTCCCCGCGTCGCCCCGGGCGAAGTCCCTCCGCGTGAGGCGTTCGCCGGTCATGGGTGCTGCCGCTCCACCTCGAGGATCGGCTGGGGCACGGCGCCCGAGCCGAGGCCCCGCACGACGACTTCCAGCAGCGGGCCGCAGCGGATGGTGACCCGGCTGTCCTCCGGGAGTGCCGCCGCGGCGCTGATCAACTGCCACGCCGAGTGCGCTTCCATGAAGCACAGGTTCCTCAGGTCGAGTTCGAAGTGGAACGGGCTGCACAGCTCGGGCTGCCGCAGCGCGTGGCGCAGCGCGGCGACGAACTTCTCCCGGGTGCCCGGATCGGCGGTTCCGGCGATCCGCCGGCCCGCCGGGGTGTCACTGACATGGAGCGCGTCGAGGCATTCTCAGGACCCGTATCGGGTGGACCCGGTCCATGGAGGTGAGCAGCTCGTTGCCGAACCGGGTCCGGTCGTACCAGCAGATCGCGGTGAACCGGCGGTCGGCGAACAGCGGCGCCAGGGAGCCTCGTAGTCCACCACCAGCCGGCCGTGCACCCCGGGTTCCAGGACCCAGGTCCTGTCCTCCGGCCGGTCGCGCCCCAGCAGCACCTTCTCCTTCCGGGCCAGGCTGGTCCGGGTGTAGGCAGTGAGTACCTGCCACTGGGATCTGCTGTCGGTGAAGGCCATGCACGAGTGGTCGCCCGGCTCCAGCCGGTCCACCGGTACGGTCCGTGAGCCGTCTGCCGTCCATTCGGGCACTGTGGGCATCTCCTCCTATCCCATTCATCTCATCCCGTTCCAGAGGCTATGGGATGTGCCGGGCGCTATAGGCACATCAACCACAAATACCAACACATGGGCGGAAGGTGACCGGCGCCGCTCGAAGGTGACGGCAAATGATCACTCTGCGAAGCGGGTACCGGAACAGGTATTTCTCCCCGTCCGCGCGGGCGGGCGGGGAGTCCAGGGTGGAGCGGGTCCGGGCACGGCCTACCGGCCGACAGGCGTTCGAAGGATTGTCACGCTCATGCGCGAAACCGTTTCACTGGGCCATTCCACGGGCGGCGTCCACTGCGGCATCGCCCTCGGGCCGGGACTGCCGTCGCTGCGGCAGGCCAGGGACCGTACCCGCGGTCAACTGGCCGCCTGGGGGATCGTCGAACAGGCCGACACCGTGGTGCTGCTGGTGAACGAACTGGTCACCAACGCGCTGTGTCACGCTCCCGGTCCGGTGCGGCTCAACCTCTTCCTGGAGAACGGCATCCTGCACTGCGAGGTCCTGGACGGGCACCGGACCCGACCCCGGCCGGGCCGGGCGGACGTCCAGGACGAGAGCGGCCGCGGCCTGCGTCTGGTCGAAGCCCTGGCCGGCCGCTGGGGCAGCCATCCGGTGGACGAGGGCAAGGCGGTCTGGTTCGAGCTGTCGGTCTCGGTTCAATAACGGTGCGGCCAGGCGTTGGTGGACTCCGCCCGACTGAATGCACATCGCCGGGCCGGGGATTAATGAGAAGGTGAGCGTTGTCACTCATGAAGCACCCAGCGGAATGACATCGCGACTGTGCGTCGATTGTTTTCCTTAATCGTAACGCGGGAAATTGATCGAATTACAGAGGGTCAGTGGCCTGTGCACGTGGAGCGGGCACAGGCTACGCAAAGTTACTGTTCTTCATGGACACCTCACGGATTTTCCAGCTAGATGTTTAGTGCTCTTGCCCTTCTCCGAGGCAGTCGTCTAGCTTCACAGTCCCGCAGGTCAAATGCTTGCGGGAATCTGCCGGGCGGAACGCCGAATCCTGCCGCCGCACGGCAATCGGAAACCAGAGCGCTTACGGCAGGAGCGGGGGACCCAGGTCAGTTGCCGTTACCGGAAGTTCGGTACGGCTAGGGGTGAAGTCGCATGTGGAGCACCGGAATCGGTGCGCCCTGCGGCCGGGCATCTCCAGCCCGAACCCGACAGCTTACCTCGCAGGCGTCGGAGAGGAATTCGGCATGCCCGCAAAGGGAAAGCACCGTCGTCCGCGCTTCAGCCGCTTCACCCGCATCGGCGCTGCCGCCGGTACGACCGGTGCCGCTATAGCCCTGCCGCTGGTGAGCGCGACCGGCGCCCACGCGGCGGCCCCCAGCACCTGGGACAAGGTCGCCGCGTGCGAGAGCACCGACAACTGGAGCATCAACACCGGCAACGGGTTCTACGGCGGCCTGCAGTTCACGCAGAGCACCTGGGCGGCATTCGGCGGCACTGCCTACGCCGCGCGTGCCGACCTGGCGACCAAGGGGCAGCAGATAGCCATCGCCGAGAAGGTCCTCGCCGGACAGGGCCCCCAGGCGTGGCCGGTCTGCGGTCCGAAGGCCGGCCTGACCCAGGCCGCCGACACCTCCGCCGCGCCGGCGGCCGCCACGAAGAGCGCGCCGGTCAAGAGGGCCCCGGCGGCCAAGACCCAGTCCGCCCCCGCCGCTTCGCAGGCCAGGACCACCGGCGGCGGGACGTACAAGGTCGCCGACGGTGACAGCCTCTCCAAGATCGCCGGCTCCCACGGCGTCAGCGGCGGCTGGCACCAGCTCTACAGCGACAACAAGACCGTCATCGGTTCCGACCCGAACCTGATCCACCCCGACCAGGTCCTGTCGCTCGGCGGCAAGACGGCCGCGAAGCCCGCCGCCAAGCCGGCCTCGGCGCCCGCGCAGACCAAGGCCGCCCGGATCAAGGCCGCGTCCTCCGCGGCCCCGGTGTCCTCGGTCAGCACCATCTCCGGCTACACCACCCCGGTGAACTACGTCGTCCTCGGCACCGCCTACCACACCGCCGGGGCCATGTGGTCCAGCGGCTACCACACCGGGCAGGACTTCATCGTCGCCACCGGCACCAGGGTGCAGTCCATCGCCGCCGGCACCGTGGTCACCGCGGGCTGGGGCGGCGCGTACGGCAACCAGGTCGTCATCAGGCACGCCGACGGCAGGTACTCGCAGTACGCCCACCTGTCCGTGCTGTCCGTCTCGGCCGGCCAGAGCGTCTCCGAAGGCCAGCAGATAGGCCTTTCCGGCGCCACCGGCAATGTCACCGGCCCGCACCTGCACTTCGAGATCCGGACCACCCCCTACTACGGCTCCGACATCAGCCCGCTCGCCTACCTGCGCGAGCACGGTGTGATCATCTGAACGACCCTCAGAACCTTCTGAGGAAAGGCATGTGCCTGCCCCCGCCAACCGAAGGCGGGGGCAGGCACATGTCTTTGGACCGTGACCGAAACGGACCGCAGATTTCTATTTTCCTTCCCTCTCCATCGGACGATCAGTAGCCTCGGACAGGCACGCCGTTTTGTGCGCGGCGAGCCCCGATCGGCAGACGAGCTGGAGACACTGATGGAGCGTCCGGCCTCCTGGGCATCCCGGGGCATCGACCTGCCGGTGCCGAACACGTCCCGCATCCACGACCACTGTCCGGACGGGCCGGGCGGCAACGCCGGCAACCGCTCCGGCCCGGCTGTCCTCGGCGGCTTCGCCGCAGTGGGGCGCGAGGCGTGAACTCCGGGCCGGACGACAGAATCCGTCGCTTCGCGACGGTCTGGAGCCGTGCGATCCACCCGGTCACCGCCACCTCGATGACCTGCCCCGAATTCGAGGAATACCTGCTCCCGCTGGCCCGCCTGCTGAGCGAGGCCCTCACCGCGGACCCCTTTGACCCCCGGCCGGCCGCCGAGGTCGGCGCCGCCCTCGTAGCGGCCCACTGCACCGACCCCGAGGCGCTGCCACGCGTCCTGGAGGTTGTCGACGACTGCCTGGTGCCGTACTGCACGCCCGAGGGCCGGCCACCGGTACCGGACAGCCGTACCCGCTGCGCCCGGCTCCAGCACTGGATCGCCGCCGGCTTCACCCGCGCCCTGCGGACCCGCGTCCTCGCCGAGCAGGAGGACATCTCCCGTGCCGCCCTCGCCGCCCGGACCGAGGCCCAAGCGGCGCTGCACGAGAGCGAAGCCCGCTTCCGGGCGGTGTTCGAAGGGGCGCCCGTCGGCATCGGCATCGCCGACATGAACGGCCGGGTCCTGGACGTGAATGCCGCGCTGACCCGGATGTTCGGCGGCGTGGAGGACCAGCCGCGCCCCCGTCACACCAACGAATGGGTGCACCCCGACGACACCCCCCACGTGCGGGAGCTCCAGGCCGAACTGGCCCGCGGCGAACGCGACCACTACAGCGTCGAGAAGTCCTACCCGCGCCCCGACGGCACCGTCCTGTGGACCAATCTCACCGTCTCCCTGCTGCGGGACTCCGCCGGCACCTCGCAGTACATGCTGGGAGTCGTGGAGGACGTCACCGAAGGCCGGCTGCTCCATGAACGGCTGCGCCACGAGGCCACCCACGACGCCCTCACCGGACTCCCCAACCGCTCCCTCTTCTTCGAGCGCCTCGAACATGCTTTGGCCCCCGGCACCAGTACAACCCGCGTCGGCCTGTGCTATCTCGACCTCGACGGCTTCACGGCGGTCAACGACAGCCTCGGCCACTCCGTCGGTGACCGCCTGCTCGTCACCGTCGCAGAGCGGCTGCGGGCCTGCGTCACCTCGGAGGACGAGATGGTGGCCCGGATCGGCGGCGACGAGTTCGTCGCCCTGATTACCGACCCCGCCGGGCGGGCGGACGTCACCGGCCTCGCCGACCGGATCCTCGCCGCTCTCTCCTCCCCGGTCCGGCTCGACGGCCGTGAACTCTCCGTACGGTGCAGCATCGGGATCGTCGAGGGCCCCGTCGGCTCCCTCTGCCCGGCCGAGGTGCTCCGCAGCGCCGACATCACCATGTACCGGGCCAAGGAGGCCGGCGGCAACCGCTTCGCGCTCGCCGACCCCGACTCCGACGCCCGCGCCATCACCAGGCACGGTCTGACCAATCGTCTGCCCACCGCGCTGGAGCGCGGCGAGTTCTTCGTGGAGTACCAGCCGCTGGTCCGGCTCAGCGACGGCAGCGTACGCGGCGCCGAAGCGTTGGTCCGCTGGCTCCACCCGGTGCACGGCGTCCTCGGCCCGGACCATTTCATCCCGCTCGCCGAGAGCACCGGGCTGATCGTCCCGCTCGGCCGCTGGGTGCTCGTGCAGGCGGCCAGGCAGGCCCGCGCGTGGCAACTGCCGCGCGACGACGGCCCTCCGGTGCGGGTCAACGTCAATCTCTCGCCCTGCCAGCTCGAACAGCCCGGCCTGGTAACCGACTTCGTCGCAGTGCTGGAGGAAGCCGGGATCGAACCCACCGCCATCTGCTTGGAACTGACCGAGACCGCCCTTGTCGGTGCCGGTGAGGAGGCGCTCCGCCCGCTGCGGCAGTTCGCCGACCTCGGCGTCGACATAGCCCTCGACGACTTCGGCACCGGCTACTGCAACCTCGCGGCACTGCGCCGGCTGCCCGTCACCACCCTCAAGCTCGACCGCTCCTTCACCCACGGCATGCAGCACCGGCCGGTCGACCCCGTCGACCTCAAGATCGTGGAAGGCATTGTCTCGCTCGCCCACACCCTCGGCATGTCCGTCACCGTCGAAGGCGTCGAGACCGGCACCCAGGCCGAACATCTGCGCGGCCTGGGCTGTGACACCGCCCAGGGCTGGTACTACGCCCGGCCGGGGCCGCCCGAACGACTTCACGCGCTGTCGCTGGTCGACGCCACGTAAGCCTGCGGCGCCGCCCTGACCTGCGGCCTCGCCGGGACATGATCCTCGGGTGACGCGGGATCCGACCGGGGCATTCAGCCGTGCTCCGCTTCGCCGCAGGATCGGGCCGTCGCGGCGAGCAGCGCCGTGTCGTCCTCCACCCTGCCGGGGGCGTCCAGCAGCTCCAGTGCCCGGTCGATGATCCGTTGCGGGTCGTCGGGCGTGGCGACGGCCAGTTTGCGGCAGGTCCGCCGCAGCGCGGCGAGCCCGGTGCTGATCGGCAGGGTCCGGCTCTCCACCAGACCGTCGGTGAACAGCAGCAGCCCCGCGCCGGGCGGCAGATCCGTCTCGTGGTTCACGGCCGCCCCCAACCCCACGCCCAGCGGCGGCCCGGGGGAGAGCTTCAGGAAGCAGGTGCGGGCGCCTGCCACCAGGAGCGGCGGGAGGTGGCCGCTGGAGGCGTACTGCAGCCGGTGGGTCGCCGCGTCGTACCGGGCGTACAGGCAGGTGGCGAAGGGCTCCACATCGAGCGAGCGCAGGTACGTGTCCAGCCTGGCGAGCACCCGCGCCGGGTCCGGGGTGTCGAGCGCGAAGCCGTGCAGGGCCGGCCTGAGCCGGCCCATCACCGTGGCGGCGTCGACATCGTGGCCCATGACATCGCCGATCGCGAGCCCGACACAGCCGCCGGGCAGCGCGATGACGTCGTACCAGTCACCGCCGATCTCGGTGCCGTGCGAGCTGGCCCGGTAGTACGTGGCGATCCGGAGACCGGGTGCCTGCGGGAGCTGCTGGGGCAGCAGAGCGCGTTGCAGGGTCAGCGCGAGACGGCGCTCGTTCTGATAGCGGACGGCGTTGTCGTAGGCGAGCGCGAGCCGGGCCGCCAGGTCCTCCAGGTATCTGCGCTCGGACCGCGAGTGGCCGCCCTCGTGCCGGGCGACTGTGAGGGTGCCCAGCGCCTGGTCCTGGGAGACCAGCGGCAGGGACAGGACGGTCTCCTCGGGCTTCCGCGTTCCGGCGGTGTACGAAGGCCCTTGGTCGTCCAGGCGGATCTCCATCCAGTCGGCCAGCGCCGGTATCAGCAGGTCTCCGGCGGTCTCCAGTACCTCGCCCGGATCCAGCGTGGCGGCCAGCCGCAGTCCCGCCTCGGTGAGCGAGGCCAGCATGCCCAGGTGCTGCCGGGACTCCTCCAGTACCCGCTCGCGCATCCGGGTCAGTTCGAGGTTGGCGTGCACCCGCGCCCGCAACTGCCGCGCCGAGAACGGCTTGGCGAGGTAGTTGTCCGCGCCGGCCCGCAGGCCCTGTACGGCCGCCTCCTCGCCGGCCTGGGCGGTGAGCATGATCACCGGGAGTCCGGCGGTGCGGTGATCGGCTCGTAGCGCCTTGACGAGACCGAAGCCGTCCAGACCGGGCATCGTCGCATCGGTCAGCACCAGGTCGACCGAATCCGTCACGTCCAGCAGAGCGTTGACCAGCTTCAGCAGCCGCAGGGCGTTGCGCTCGGCCAGCTCCAGCCGCGCCCGGCGCTCCGGGCGGTCCTCCTCCGCCAGAGCCTCCTGGACCGGGCCCAGGAAGAGGGTGAGCGGGGTGCGGAACTCATGGCTGACGTTGGAGAAGAACGCGGTCTTCGCCCGATCCAGCTCCTCGGCCCGTCTGCGCTGCTCCTCCTGAGCGAGCGCGGCCGACAGCGCCGCCGCGATGCCCGAGACGAGCACATCGAAGAAGTCCCGGTAGGCGCCGCTGGCCGGGAGGTGCGGGTTGACGCCCGCGACCAGGACCCCGGCCGGCCGCCCCGCGCACGGCAGCGGCAGCGCGAGCACTCGCTGTTCCCCGGAAGCCTCCTCGCTGAACCCCGCCGCGGGCAGCTCGACCGGTACGCCCTTCCGCAGCACTCTGGCCAGGTGGCCCGCGACCTGGTCGCCGTAGCTGTCCGGCCGGACGATCTCCGGCGCCACTCCCGGGGACCCGGCCGTGCCCGCCAACCGAAGCTCACCCTGTTCGGAGGCCAGATAGACGCAGCCGAACGGGACATCCTCCGCATGCGCGGCCAGCACCTCCGCCACCGCCCGCGCGACGTCCTGCGGCGTCGGCAGCCCCGCAGTCCGGGAACCGATCTCGGTGAGCAGCCGCAGCCGCCGCTCGCCCAGCACCCGGTCGGTCGTTTCGGTCACAATGCACAGCACACCGCCGACGGTGCCGTCGTCCATCAGCACCGGCTGGAAGGAGGTGTCGAAATACGCCTGCTCCAGGAAGCCGTACCGCTCGAGCCTGAACTCCCAGTCGTTGGTCAGCAGAGCCCGCCGTTGGGCGACCAGCCGCCGGAACAGCTGGCCGGTGGTGTCGTCCCAGGCCTCGGGGAAGATGTCGCGTGCGCGGGCGCCGACTCCCCGTGGGTGCTTGGAGCCGATGACGGCCGCGTACCCCTCGTTGTAGAGCAGCACGAATTCCGGTCCCCAGAACAGCGCCATCGGCTGCTCCGCCGAGAGCATGATCCGCACGGTTTCGACCAGGCGCTGCGGCCACTTCCCGGGAGGGCCGAGCGGCCCCGCCGCCCAGTCGACGCCGGACATGAGTGCGCCCACCGGGCCGCCCTCGGCGAATGCCCGGGCCGCCGCGGAGCGCTGATCTTCGTTCGGCCCGTTCATGCAGGGCCTTCTCTCTGTGGGGCCTGTGCGGTCTTATCTAATATGTACCTTATGTGCGATGGATTCCTGAGCCGGGCATCTGGGAAACGGGCGCGTGCTGGTCGTCAGCGAACTGGTTACCAACGCCATCCGCCACGCCCAGGCCCCCATCCGGCTGCGGCTGATCTTCGACCGTACCCTCATCTGTGAGGTCTCCGACGCCAGCAACACCGCCCCGCACCCGCGCCGCGCCCGCGCCTTCGACGAGGGTGGGCGTGGCCTCCTCCTGGTGGCCCGGCTCACCCAGGGCTGGGGCACCTGCCAGACCCAGACCGGCAAGACGATCTGGGCCGAGCAGGAGGTCCCGGCCGGCTAGTCCCGGCTGCAACGGAACATCCGCGCAAAGCTGGACGGTGGGCACCGACGGCACCATCCGGGTCCTCGGCAAGTGCCTCGACGTCTTGGCCATGCGCCGTGCGGGCGGCACGCACGCTCGCAGCGGACACCGCTCCTCGACGGGCGAACATTCCCGGTCGCGGCACTAACCCCCGCTTCCCCCGGGGGCTGGCGTGCGGAGATCAGCCGCCGCGCACGTCCTAGCCTCGCGTGCCGAGCAGCTTGTGCAGCCCCTTGTCCCCGGTGGCGGGCGCGGGGCCCGAAGCGGCCGCCGCGGCCTTGGCGGGGACGGCCGCCGCCGCCGCAGCTACCGGGTCGGGCAGCTTCTGGCAGATCGCGTCGGCCGTGCCGCCGTGGCCGCGCGGCACCTTGCCGGTGGCCAGGTACGCCGACAGATAACCGTCCAGGCACTTGCTGCCGCTGAGTGTGATGCCGTGGTTGCCGCCGCCCTCCTCGACGACCAGGCTGGATTTCTTCAGCAGGCTGTGCATGATGACGCCGCCGGAGTACGGAGTGGCCGCGTCCTCGGTGGCCTGGAAGAGCAGCGTGGCCGGCAGTTGGCTGTTGGACACGTCGACCGGCCTGCGCGAACCGGTCGGCCAGAACGCGCAGGGAGCGTTGTACCAGGTGTTGTTCCAGGCCAGGAAGGGTGCCTTTTCGTAGACCTCCTGGGTATCCCGGTGCCAGGTCTGCCAGCTCCGGGGCCACTGGGCGTCGCGGCACTGCACCGCGGTGTAGACGCTGTAGCCGTTGTCCCCGGCCGCGTCGACCGTGACATTGTTCCCGTACAGCGTGACGAGCGGCTTTTCGTTGCCCTTGTTGACGTAGGCGGCGAGCGCGGTGGCGAGATCGGGCCAGTAGCCGTTGTAGTACCCGCCCGGGACGAAGGTGTCCTCGAACTCTCCGGGCCCGACCTTCCCGCCGGCCGGCCTGGTGCGCAGCGCATCGTGGACCGCGTACCAGGCGGCCTCGACCTTTCCCGGGTCGCTGCCCAGGTGGTAGACGGAGTCCGCCTTGGCGATCCAGGCCGTGAAGGCCTTGAAGCGGGCGTCGAAGGCGTAGTCCTGATTGAGGTTGTTGTCGTACCAGACGCCGGTTGGGTCGACGATGCTGTCGAGCACCAGCCGCCTGACGCGCTGTGGGAAGAGCTTGGCGTAGACCGCCCCGAGATAGGTCCCGTAGGAGTACCCGAAGTAGCTGATTCGCATGGCACGCAGCGCGGCCCGGACAGCGTCGATGTCCTTGACGGCGTCAACGGTGTCGATGTGTTCCAGCAGTTTGCCGTACTTCCCGCTGCCGCACGCCTTGGCGAAGGACGCGGCCCGCTCGATGTTCGCGTTCTCCTCGGCGCCGCTGTGCGGTACGGGATCGGGGCGTACGGACTTGAAGTGCCCGGGCTCGCAGTTCAGCGCGGGCTCGCTCTTGCCGACACCGCGCGGGTCGAAGCCGATGATGTCGTACCGCGCGGAGACCGCGGCCGGCAGTGCCTCGGCGACCAACCCGGGAAGGGCGAGCCCGCTGCCGCCCGGCCCGCCGGGGTTGACCAGCAGCGGGCCGAGGGACTCCTTGGCCGTGTGCGGTACCTGGGACAGCGCGAGCGTGATCTTCCGGCCGTCCGGGTGCGCGTAGTCCAGCGGCACTTCGACCGAGGCGCACCACAGCTTGGGGAACGCCGCGCTGTGGCATGACTTCCACACGGGCGCGGCGGGAGGCCGCCTGGGCGGCCCGGGCACCTGAGCGGTGGCCGCTGACGGGGCGTAGGCGGTCAGTCCGGCCAGCGCCGCCAGGGCGGTTGCTGCCGATACTGCTCGTTTCACAGGTGCCACGAGGCCTCCCAAAAGGGTTGGAATGCGGTCGCTACCGACTGCGCCGATACTGTCGCAATCCGGTGTAATGGGGGAGGCATTCGCCCATTTTCGATGTGTCGGTCCAGGGGTGCGGATGAGGGCGGAGCATAGTGCAGATGCCCGCATGTGCCGCTGGAAAATGCCACAACTCGTCTGGTTCGTCTGGCCGTTGGACTACCTTCCGTTGTTATCGGTTCTACCGAAAGTGGCGGTGGGGATGCCAGGGGGTGGCGCGTGCCAGGAATAGACGAATGCCTGTCCGAGGCCATGGAGATACCCGGTGTGCTCGGGGCGAGCCTGGTCGACTGGAGCAGCGGGCTCGTCCTGGGCGCGATGGGGAAGGGGCCGGACGACGACCATGAGGCGGCCGCGGCGGAGACCACCGAGGTCGCCCGGGCCGCAGTGGAGAGCGGCACCTTCACCGCCGACAACGGGGGGAGGGCCCCCGTCGAGGACATCATCATCACCGCCCGCGGCCGCTACCACCTGATGCGGTTCCTGGATACGGCATTCGACAGCAGCGTCTTCCTGTATCTGTGGCTCGACCGCGCCGAGGGCAATCTGGCGGTGGCCCAGTTCCGGCTGCGGGCCCTGGCCGACAAGCTGGTGCTGGTGTGACAGGTCATATTCAGAGCCAGAGCCAGGCCTTCGGCGCCGCCCTGGCCCGGCTCGCCGCAGAGCGGGCGACCGGCGCGCTGCACGGACACTGCGCAGCCGTCTACCTCAGCGAAGGCGTGGTGGTCCACGCCGAGAGCCCCTGGGCACCCGACATGGGAGCCAGGCTCACCGCCTGCGGACGGCTGTCCGTGGCGGACTGGAGCAAGGCGGTCGCCGTGGCGGGACCGGACCGCCGGGTGGGCAGCCATCTCGTCGAAGACGGCCGGCTGACCCGCGGAGAACTGGAACTCTGCCACTTGGGTGCCCTGTTCGACGCCGCCTACTTCGCCCTGCTGCCGGACCCCGGGCCGGACCGGCTGCGGTTCCTGCCGGACGTCACCCACTGGCTCGGGCCGGTCAGACCGGTACCGGCCGAGGTACTGCGCCGCGAGGCCTGCCGCAGGCGCGCGCTGCTCGACCGGGTCTGGCCCTGGCCGGCGGTGGACGTGTCGCCGGTGGTGCCACGGCCCGGCGGCTCGGCGTACAGCGGCCCCGGCACCGGTCCGACGCCCAGCCAGCGCACCGTACTTGAGTCGGCCGACGGAACCCGTACCCCGGGGGAGATCGCCTGGCGGCTGGGGCGGTCCGCCTTCAACACGGTGCTGGATGTACGCCGGCTGGCCGCGGCGGGACTCATCGACACACCCCGGCAGCCGGCCGGCGGGGGGCACCGCCCGCTCCCGGCCCGTCCCGGGGGCGAGGATCCGGACCCCGACCCCGACGTCTCCCTGCTCATCCGGATCCGCGCCGCATTGGAGGCCCGCCTGTGACCGCACTGCCCGAACGTGCGGCGCTCCCCGACCGACCCTGGAGGCGCGCGCTTCGGCAGCTCGCCGGAAGGAGAGAGCTGATGACCATGGAGCCCGGGGTACTCGCGGAACTCCGGAGTCTGCGGGCCCGAGTGCCGCACCTCACGGGCGGCCTCGTCGCGAGCACCGACGGGCTGGTGATCGCCCACGACACCAGCGGCACCGAGCCGGAGGGCATGGCGGCCCTGGCCGCTGCGGCGCTGGGCGTGGGCGCGCGGCTCACCGACGCCACCGGACAGGGCGCGTTCCGCGAGCTGCTCGCCCGCGGCGAGCACGGCTATGTGGCTACGTACGCCGCCGGCGGCACCGCGATCCTCACCGTCGTGGCGGGACCCGACACCAACGTGGGCCGCCTGCACCTGGAGGCCCGCCGATCCAGCGGGCGCATCGGGGATCTGGTCGCCGGCGCGCCCGACCTTCAGGAGCGGAAATGACTTCACAACCCACCGGCGCCGGCCGCGGACGACCCGCGGCCGGCGCGAGGCAACCGGCAAAACCACCACGGAAAGGAAACATGACTCTCATGGTCACTACCGAAACCGCGTTGAAGGACGCGATGACCTCGATCGAAGGCGTCATCGGCGTCGCCCTCGTCGACTACAGCAGCGGCATGGCGCTGGGCACCCTCGGCGGAGGCAAGGATCTCGACCTCACCGTCGCGGCCGCGGGCAACACCGACGTCGTCCGGGCCAAGATGCGCACCATGGAAATGCTCAACCTCAAGGAGGGCATCGAGGACATCCTCATCACCCTGGGCACCCAATACCACCTGATCAGGCCCGTCACCGGACGCGCCGGGAAGGGCCTCTTCCTGTACCTCTGCCTGGACCGTGCCCGGGCCAACCTCGCCATGGCGCGCCATCAGCTCAAACGCGTCGAAGGCGACCTCGACGTCTGACCCGGCCGCCGGGCGCGCACGTATGGGCGTGCGTGCCCGGCGGGTGGTCAGCCGCTGTGGGCCGAGTGGTCGACTCCGGCCACGAAGGACCCGCCCAGCTCCTGCTGCACCGGCAGCAGCGCCGCCGGCTTCGCCTGGACCACCCAGCGGGTGCCCACCAGATAGGAACCGCCGTACTCCTCCGCGCCCTTCAGCCACGCCTTCTTGCCGGCCTCCGTGGTGAACGTGACCACCACGTAAGGGCCCTTCTTCGTGGCGCAGTTGCCCTGCCGCAGTTCCTGGCTGTCGGTCTGCACCGACGCCTTGCAGCCGATCGCCGACGCGATCCGCTCCAGGCCCACCGCCTTGGCCTTCGGCTGCGCGGCGGAGGAGGAGGGAGAAGCGGACGACGAGCCGGACGCCGCGTGCTTGGAGGCCGCGGACGACCCGCATCCCGCACCGAGCACCATTACGGCCGCCACCGCCAGCCACCGCACAACTGAAGAACGGGCTGCGGACACCGAATCACCTTCCCTGCCCCTGACCTACGGACGCGTTCGCCCGCTGACCGTATCCTCAAGGGCAGTCCGTCCGCCGGTCCCTAACATTCCCCGCACGCGGAGGGCGCACGTGTGCCAGAATGCGCCCCCTACCGGGGCCGGGAGGCTGCGAGCCGGCTCAGGCCGCGCGCTGGTACGGAACGGCCCGCACCGGCTGCGAGCCGGGGCCGCCCACGTGTGAGAACGGCTGGGTGCGCCAGTCCAGTCCGGCCGGCAGCGTCAGCAGCGCCGCCCCGTCCTGCGGGATGTCCTCCAGCGGCCCGTCGGCCGGAGCGGCGTCCTGCGCCAGGCGCCCCGAGCCGGGGCAGACCGTCAGACCGAAGGGGTTCCACAGGGTGGGGCACACCGCGTGCTCCGGGAGGACGTCATCGTCCACGAGCAGTGCGATCGGCCGCGAGCAGTCGGGGCAGCGCACCCGGCAGATCTCCTCGGCCTCCTCCTCGAACGCCTCCTCGATGTCCTCGACCAGAGCAAGCTGATACGTCCTCGCGCGTTCGTCCCCCTCCTCCAATGAGCTCTGGGTACGTTCGCCGCGACTGTGCCGTGCATGGGTGCGCATAGGCTGCTTCTCCCCCTGGGACGGATGCCCTCCACGGGCCTGCCGGGCGCCTCGGCCACGGCCATAGCGAGCACTTCCCGTTGCCGGCCGCGGGTAATCGCGGCTGCCGCCGCGACCGGAGGCGCGCCATGTGGCCTTCGTCACACCAGGTGCCGGTAGGGGTTCACGCGCCCCTGCCGGAGATGCTCTGCGCCTCTCGTGCGCCCTCCCGAAGTGCCGGAACCCCTTCGTTGGCAGGTGGGTTGAACCGCTGCTGATCGGCAGCGCCGCCATGACCCGAGAGGCCGGCATTCGGCAGTTCCTGGACATACGTACCGGGCTCCCGGCGCGGACCGGGAAGGCAGTGCCCCGGAGGCAACGGGGCTGCCCGGCTCTCTGCCCTCCGGCCCGTGCCGGCTGCCGCTGCCCAGTGGGCAAGACGCCAAAGATCCCGGTTGTCCCAAGGGACGCAGGTCGGGGTAGGTTCTGCGCTGTGGAGGAGCTGGACCGGCAAATCGTGGAACTTCTCGTCGCCGATGGGCGCATGAGCTACACAGACCTGGGCAAAGCCACCGGCCTGTCAACCTCGGCGGCGCACCAGCGCGTGCGCCGGCTCGAACAGCGCGGGGTCATCCGCGGCTACGCGGCGATCGTCGAGCCCGAGGCGGTCGGGCTGTCGCTGACGGCGTTCATCTCCGTCAAACCCTTCGACCCCAGCGCCCCGGACGACATCGCCGAACGGCTCGCCGAGGTCCCCGAGATCGAGGCCTGCCACAGTGTCGCGGGCGAGGAGAACTACATCCTCAAGGTCCGCGTCGCCACCCCGGGCGAGCTGGAGCACCTCCTGGCCCGGATCCGCACCCTCGCCGGGGTCTCCACCCGCACCACGGTCGTACTCTCCACCCCGTACGAAGGCCGCCCGCCGCGCGTGTGAATCCCGCGGCCTCCGGGCGGCTGCGCCCCACCCGGAGCCGGGCCCCAGCGTGCGGCCCGGGCGGTACGGGGGAGACTGGTGCGCGTACCGCACACCTACGAAACCGCGAGGCGAACCCCAAGTGAATCAGCGCGCCCCCGAGCGGAGCGGCAGCCGTACCGTGCTGCTGCGCGGCGGCACCGTCTACAGCCCGGCCGATCCCTTCGCCACGGCGATGGTCGTGGACGGCGACACCGTCGCCTGGATCGGCTCCGAAGGCGCCGCCGACTCCTTCGCCTCAGGCGTGGACGAGGTGATGGACCTGGCGGGAGCGCTGGTCACCCCCGCCTTCACCGACGCGCACGTCCACACCACCGCGACCGGTCTCGCCCTCACCGGACTGGACCTGAGCACAGCCCGTACGCTTGCCGAGGCCCTGTCCCGTACGAGCGAGTACGCCGCCGCGCACCCCGGCAGGAGCGTGCTGCTGGGCCACGGCTGGGACGAGGCCCGCTGGCCGGAGCAGCGCCCGCCGTCCCGCGCCGAGCTCGATGCCGCCGCCGGTGGCCGCCCGGTCTACCTCACCCGCGCCGATGTGCACTCCGCGGTGGTGAGCACCGCTTTGCGCAAGCAGGTGCCGGATGCGGCCGGCCTCACCGGCTACCACCCGGACGGCCCGCTGACCCGGGACGCCCACCACGCCGTACGCCGCGCCGCGCACGCCGCCGTCACCCCCGGCGAGCGCGAAGCGGCCCAGCTCGCGGCCCTGCGCCATGCCGTCTCGCTCGGCATCGGCGCCCTCCACGAGTGCGCCGGCCCCGACATCTCCTCCGAGGACGACCTCACCGCCCTGCTGCGGCTGGCCGGCGGCAGGCCCGGCCCGCGGGTCTTCGGCTACTGGGCCGAGGCGGCCACGAAGGCGGGCGACCTCGACCGGGTCCGCGCACTCGGCGCGATCGGCGCCGGTGGCGATCTCTTCGTCGACGGTTCGATCGGCTCCCGCACCGCGTGCCTGCACCACCCGTACGCCGACGCCCCGCACACCGGCATCGCGTACCTCGATGCCGCGGCTGTCGCCGACCATGTCGCCGTGTGCACCGAAGCCGGGATGCAGGCCGGCTTCCATGCCATCGGCGACGGCGCCGTCGCCTCGGTCGCGGAGGGCGTCCGCAAAGCCGCCGAACGGGTCGGTCCCGCCCGGGTCCGTGCCCTGCGGCACCGTGTGGAGCACGCCGAGATGCTCAGCCCCGCCACCATCGCCGCGTTCGCCGAGTTCGGCCTGGTCGCCTCCGTCCAGCCCGCCTTCGACGCCGTGTGGGGCGGCGTGGACGGCATGTACGCCCAGCGCCTCGGCGATGAGCGCGCCCGCACCCTCAACCCGTACGCGGCCATGGTGAGGGCGGGCGTGCCGTTGGCGCTGGGGTCCGACAGCCCCGTCACTCCCCTCGACCCCTGGGGCACGGTCCGCGCCGCCGCCTTTCACCGAACGCCGGCCCACCGTATCTCCGTCCGTGCGGCCTTCACCGCCCACACCCGTGGCGGCTGGCGCGCCGTCGGCCGGGACGACGGGGGCGTGCTCGTCCCGGGCGCTCCCGCCGACTACGTACTCTGGCGCGCCGGTGAACTGGTGGTCCAGGCCCCCGACGACCGGGTCGCCAACTGGTCCACCGATCCCCGCTCCGGCACCCCCGGCCTCCCCGACCTCACCCCGGGCCTGGCCCTGCCCACCGCTCTGCGCACCGTCGTGGCCGGACACACGGTCTACGAGCGGCCGAACGAGTGACGCCACGCGGCCCCATGCCGCCGAACGGTGTGCCGCAGTACCGTCGATCCGCCGTCGGCGGCCCCGCACTGACCTGCTGATTTGCGCAATCGGCGCAGGTCAAACGGGTGTTGACAGCTGACGGTCGTAGGCGAGTAGGTTCGGCCGGGTCCACCATGGGACGTCCGGCCGGAATCCTCCGCGTATCCGGCGGCCGCCGCTGGCAGCCAGGTCCAGCGTCCGCGGCACCGCACGCGGTTCGCCCTTCGGTGAGGCGCCGCCCGGCCGGGCAGGTGTGACCCGGGAGGGGCCCGGACGCCCAGTAGACAACGGCCTTGTCGCCGGCCCGCAGCCAGCGGGTCCCAGGTCGGCCCGAAGGGCGTCCGGGCCCCACCCGCAGCAATCCCCGCCCCGCCTGGGGCGGTTGCCGGGCGCCGGGCCCGCATCCCGCCGCGACGACGGACAGATACCGGCCTGTGCCACCCGCGATGCCGGAGGCGCCGGCCGCCCCGTCCGCGCCCGGCAGGGGCGTGAGCCGGCAGGGGGCGGGGGCCGGCACACCTGACGCTGCAGGGCTGCCCGCCGCAGGCCCGGACGCTTTGCTCACCCTCGACCCGCGGCGCCCCCGGTACGAGGTACGGTCACTGCACACAGTCACCACCTGCAGGAAGGCCGCGACATTGCGCACGCGACCCGAGACCGCCGCGGATCCGAGCGGTCCCGCCCCCGCTGAAGCGGCCACCGGTGAGCCCGCCGCGGCGGGCCCCGACAAGGCCGCGCCGCAGCGCCGCCCCGGCCGGCTCCGGCGCTGGCGGGAGACCGCCCGCCGGGAAGGTCCGCGCTCGGCCGCGGCGGCCGTCTGCGGCCTCGCGCTCGCGGCGGCGTTCCCGCCGTACGATGTGTGGCCGCTGTCGCTGGCCGCAGTGGCGGGACTCGTGGTGCTCACCCGGGGCCGGACCGCCCGCCAGGGCGCGTGGACGGGTTTCGCGTTCGGCTTCCCGTTCTTCGTGTGGCTGCTGCAGTGGCTGCATGTCGTCGGATGGGACGCGGTGGTGGGTCTGTCCGTCATCGAGGCGCTGTTCATAGCCCTGATGGGCGCGGGCTTGGCGATCAGCTCGCGGCTGCCAGGTTGGCCACTGTGGGGCGCCTGCCTGTGGGTCGCCCAGGAGCTTGCCCGGGACCGGCTGCCATTCGGCGGCTTCCCGTGGGGGCGTCTGGCGTTCGCCAACACCGGCTCCCCGTTCACTCCGCTCGCCGCACTCGGCGGCGCCCCTCTGGTCACCTTCGCCGTGGCGCTGAGCGGCTCGCTGCTCGGAGCGGCAGCCCTCGCCGTGTGGCCGCTGCTGCGGGAGAAGGGCAACCGCGCTCTGCGGGCCGTCCTGCCGGCGGCCGGGGCGACGGCCCTGGCCGGTGCGGTCCTCGCCTGCGGCTATACGGTCCCGGTCCCCACCGGGGCGAAGGACAGCGTGCAGGTGGCCCTCGTCCAGGGCAATGTGCAGCAGCCGGGCATGCACTTCCTGGGCCGCCCCATGCAGATCCTCAACAACCATGTGGCCGCGACCCTGCAGCTGGCGAAGGACGTCAAGGCGGGCAAGGTCTCCAAGCCCGACATCGTCATCTGGCCGGAGAACTCCTCCGACGTCGACCCCTTCAGCGATCCCCAGGCGTACGACAAGATCACCGAAGCTGTCCGCGCCATCGGTGTGCCGGTGCTCGTCGGTGCCCTGGTCGACGGCCCCGACGCCAAGCATGTCCAGAACGAGGGCATCGTGTGGGACCCGACGACCGGGCCCGGCGCTTCCTACACCAAGCAGCACCCGGTGCCGTTCGGCGAGTATGTGCCGTACCGCGCTGAACTCACCAAGGTCATCAAGCGGCTCGACGAGATCCCGCGCGACTTCTACGCCGGCAAGACCACGGGCGTCATGAAGATCGGGCCGGCCAGGATCGGGGACGTCATCTGCTTCGAGGTCGCCTACGACGAGATCGTGCGCGACACCGTCAACGCCGGCGCCCGCGCCATCGTCGTCCAGACCAACAACGCCACCTACGGCCGTACCGGCCAGCCCGAGCAGCAGCTGGCCATGTCCCGGCTGCGCGCCATCGAACACGGACGGGCGGTCGTCATCGCCGCCACCAGCGGAATCAGCGCGGTGGTCGCCCCGGACGGCACAATCGAGCAGCGGACCAAGGAATTCACCCGGTCCGTGCTGAGCGCCAAGATCCCTCTGCGTGACGAGATCACCGTCGCCGACCGAGTCGGTGCCGCTCCCGAGTGGACCCTCGCTATGGTGGGGCTCCTGTCCTGCGCCGGGGCCTTCGTGCTCGGCAGGCGGGGAGCCACGAAAGCAAAGGGGCAGTAGTGAACGACGGCGGGCAGCGGACCTTCGGACCGCTCGGTAGGGTACTGGTCATCATCCCGACCTACAACGAGGCCGAGAACATCAGGCCGATCGTCGCCCGGGTCCGGTCCGCCGTGCCCGAGGCGCACATCCTCATCGCCGATGACAACAGCCCGGACGGCACCGGCAAGATCGGCGATGAGCTCGCCTCCGGCGACGAGTCGGTGCGGGTCCTGCACCGGCAGGGCAAGGAGGGCCTGGGCGCCGCTTACCTCGCGGGCTTCCGCTGGGGAATCGAGAACGGCTACGGCGTCCTGGTCGAGATGGACGCCGACGGCTCCCACCAGCCCGAGGAGCTGCCCCGGCTGCTGACCGCGCTCAAGAGCGCCGACGTGGTCCTGGGCTCGCGCTGGATCCCCGGCGGCCGGGTGGTGAACTGGCCCAAGTACCGGGAATTCATCTCGCGCGGCGGCAGCACCTACTCCCGCCTCCTGCTCGATGTCCCGATCCGCGATGTCACCGGCGGCTACCGGGCCTTCCGCAAGGAGACCCTGCTCGGCCTCGGCATGGACGAGGTGGCCTCGCAGGGCTACTGCTTCCAGGTGGACCTCGCCTGGCGCGCGGTCAAGGCCGGCTTCCATGTCGTCGAGGTGCCCATCACCTTCGTCGAGCGCGAGCGCGGTGACAGTAAGATGAGCCAGAACATCGTCTTCGAGGCGTTCTGGCGGGTCGGCGCCTGGGGTGTGGGCTCCCGCGTCAACCGGATCTCGGGCCGCAGGCACAATTGATCGTATGACAACCAGCACTCCGCCCCCGGACCGCCCGCAGCAGCGGCGCTCGCGCGCCCGCACCATCCTGCCCCTGGCGCTGGCCGCCTGGGCGGTGCTGGAGATCTGGCTGCTGACCGTGGTGGCGCGGGCGGCGGGCGGGTTCACCGTCCTGCTGCTGCTCGTGGCGGGCTTCGTGCTGGGCGGAGCGGCGGTCAAGCGGGCCGGGCGCAGCGCCTGGCGGAGCCTGGCCGCTGCCACTCAGCCCGCCGCCGACCCGACGGCGGCGGAGGCGGGGACGCACGGTGCCGCGCTGGCCATGCTCGGCGGCCTGCTGCTCATGGTGCCGGGCCTGGTCTCCGACGCCGCCGGACTGCTGTGTCTCTTCCCGCCCACCAGGTCACTGCTGCGCAGGGCGGCGGCCCGGGCGCTGAGCCGTCGCAGGCCCTACGATCCGGGGTCGCTCGGTGATCTGCTCCAGCAGGCCCGCACCGCCGACGAGCAGGTCAGGATCCACCGCCCGGACGGCAAGATCGTCCAGGGCGAGGTCGTCCACCACCCGGAGCGCGAAGACCCCAGGCCGCGGCGCTGACATAGCGCCGCGGCCCGGGGCGGAGTCGTGTGCGGGCCCGCGCGGTCAGCGGGCCCGGCGCCTGGATGTCAGGCGCTCTTGCGGTTGTCGCGTGGATGCACCGCGATGTTCATGGCGCCGGAGCGCAGGACGGCCAGCCGTTCGGCCAGAACCTCCTCCAGCTCCTCCAGAGTGCGCCGCTCCATGAGCATGTCCCAGTGCGTGCGCGCGGGTTTGGTCGTCTTCTCCTCCGGGCCCTCTCCGTTCACCAGGAGCGCGGTCACACCGCAGGATCGGCATTCCCACTCCGGCGGAATCTCGGCCTCAACCGAAAACGGCATCTCGAATCGATGTCCGTTCCGGCATGCGTACTCCACGGTCTGGCGCGGTGCCAGATCGATGCCGCGGTCGGTCTCGTAGCTCGTCGCCCCGAGTCGCGTGCCGCGGAGAGCTCGCTCACTCATGAATCGTGCCTCCCGGGCTTTGTCGCCCACAGGACAGGTGTCGCTGTCGTCGTCATCCGGTCAACGTCCGGTCGGCGGTGAAGATTCCCGTTTGCGGGACATGCGTCGCCCGTCGTGCCGCCCCTGTTTGTACCCACCGGTGCCCCTTTTGTCACATCCGAGGAGAGATGTCACCCTGCGTTTCGATATCTCTAGCGCGCAGTAACGGTCCATCCGGCGAGCCAACGGCGTACACTACCGGCCCTCACGCGTATCGCCTAAATCATCTCGGGAACCGGATTGCCTGCCTCCGCCACTGCCCTGCGCATCGGCACCCTCGTCAGCAGCGCGAAACCGACCGCGAAGAACACCAGGAGTGAGATGATCGCGTCCCTGTAGTCCCCTGTCAGCTGGTAGGTGAGGCCGAAGAGCAGCGGCCCCAGCCAACTCGTGCCCCGGTCGCTCACCTCGTACACCGAGTAGTACTCGGCTTCCTTGCCGGCCGGCACCAGATGTGAGAAGGGCGACCGCGACAGCGCCTGGCTGCCACCCAGCACCAGGCCGATCCCCGCAGCCAGCGCGAAGAACCACAACGGCTCGCCCGCCGGCGCAAAATAACCCGCGCCGATCGTCACCGCCCACGCCACCAGCGAGCCCAGCACCGTACGCCGCGCCCCGTGGCGGGCCGCCAGCCGGCCGAGCAGCAGTGCGCCGGCCACCGCCAGCACCTGCACCTGCACCTGCACCTGCAGTACGGCGCCGATCAGCGTCCCCTGCCCGAGGCCCAGCTCCTGCGAGCCGTACAGTGAGGCCTGGGAGATCACCGTCTGCACCCCGTCGTTGTGGACCAGGTACGCCCCCAGGAATGCCAGCGTCAGCGGAAAACGGCGCATGTCCCGCACCGTCGCGGCCGGCTGCGCCCAACCGCCCGCGGCCTGTGGCGCGGGGAGCCCAGGCGCCGGTCCGGCACCCCCGGGACCGTCCTGCCGCGCTCGCGCAGCCGCCGCAGCGGCACGATCGTGAACGCTCCCCACCACAGCCCCCGCCGAGGCCAGGCAGATCCGCACCGCCATCCCCTCGGAGACCCCGAACGAGTCGTGGCCCAGGAACAGCCCCAGGTTCGCTACGCGAGGACACCGCGTCCCGCTCGTCCGGCTCGGCGATCTGCGGCAGGAAGGCGTTGAAGAGCACCATCGACGCCTCGTACGCGACGATCAGCAGCGCACCGCCGAGCAGATACCGGTCGCCGCTCAGGAAGAACAACCCCGCCGTCGCCGCGGCCCCCAGATAGGCGAAGGCCCCCAGCAGCGGCTTCTTGCGGCCGGTACGGTCCGCCAGCGGTATCACCAGCACCGACAACAGCACCGAGGCCGAGATCGTGTACGCGAAGTAGGAGCCGGCCCGCACCGGGATGCCCAGCGGGCGCACATAGCCGCCGGAGTCCGCCGCGGCCTTCGCGACATCGGTGAGATACGGCCCGAGGAAGACCGTGATCACGCTGGCGGACGTGCGTACGCCGCTGCCCCCGGGGCCCGGGAGCGGCGGCGTACGGCCGGCGGACGGTCAGGCCTTCGCGCTGCTCGTGCGGCGGCGCAGCATGTACATCCCGGCACCCGCGGCGGCGGTGAGCAGTGCCGCGCCGGTCGTGGTCTCGGCGGTGTCCATCCCGGCGGAGCCGCCGATGCCTGTCTGGGAGCCACCTTTCGGGTAGCGGGGCTGGTGCGGGAGGCCGGGCGAGAGCTGCTGGCGGCTGTCCTGGGGGTTCTTCTGCCGGTTTTCCTGAGGCTTGGGATCGCTCTTGGGCTGGCTCTTCTCCTCAGGTTTGGGCTGGAGGCTGGGCTGGCTCTTCTCCTCAGGTTTGGGCTGGAGGCTGGGCTGGCTCTTCTCCTCAGGCTTGGGCTGGAGGCTGGGCCGGGTCTTGTCCTGGGCTTTCTCCTCGGTGCTGTCCTGGGGCTTGTCCCCCTGTTTGCCCTGCTGGTCCTCGTGCTGCTTGGTCTGGTGGCGCGCCGCCACGACGAACCTGCCGGTCCGGGTCTGACCGTCACACATGACAGTCACCTCGTGCACGCCCGGCTCGGCCCAGCCCGCCACGGTGAAGTGCCCGAGCAGCGTCCCCGGACCGTCCTCCTGGGACAGCGTGAACGGCCCGTCGGCGTCGGACGTGCCCCGCGCGGCCCTGCCGGCGCAACCGGTGACGACGACGTCCACCTGCTGGTACTGGTGGACGCGGCCCGGCAGGACTCGCACATCGCCCGGCGCCGCGGCGGCGGAAGCGGCAGGCAGCGCGACGGCGGCCGTGGCCAGCACCGCGCCGGTCAGGATGCGTGCAGCACGCATGTGGTGTACCTCCTTGCGGACGGGGCAGGCGGGATTGCTTCCCTCGAGGCGGACTGCGACCGCGTCCTCATGATCCATCGCACGCGGCTCCTACCGGCCGCGCATCTCGGGGACGCTCCCCGCACGCCGCCACAGCTGCTTTTCCGGTGGCGTTTTCCCAGGTCAGGATGGTTCTGACAGGCCGGTAGGAAAATTCCGGGCGGATCGACGAATGGGTGACGGAACGTCAGAGAGCGGAGTCCCACGCCGTACTGTGGAGCTGCCGGGACGGCCGCATCGCGTACCCCCACCCCGGTGCTGGTGTCCTCCGATTGCCGCCCACGGCGAGCCGTCCGTACCCGGCCGGGTCAGGATGACCGGTGGGTGAGGGGCCCTCACCTCCACGTCGCACCCGGCCGCACCTGAAGGACAGCCATGAAGCGCACAGCACGGCAGCAGAGGCCCCCGGTAAGGCTGACCCGCCGTGGCCGCCGGGTCGTCGCCGGTGGCATGACAGGGGTCGTGCTCACCGGCGCGGGGCTGCTCGCCGACGGCCTGCGCGGCAGCGCCGGCCCCCCGCAGCCCGCCGCCGCGGTGACCGCGGCGGAGCCGGTGCCCTCGGCCGCCAAGCCGTCGGGCAAGCCGTCCCCCCGCCCGGCGGCGGCGGTCGTCCGCCCGTTGATGCCGCCCGCCGTTCCGGTCCCCGGGCCCGTCCGCATCCGTATCCGCTCCATCGGCGTCGACGCCCCGCTCACGAACGTCGGCCTGGACAAGAACGGCTGGGTCCAGGCCCCGCCACCGGAGGACAAGAACCTGGCCGCCTGGTACCGGGGGTCGGCCGTCCCCGGCGCCCTGGGCACCTCCGTCATCGTCGGACACGTCGACAACAAGGCCGGCCCCGCGGTCTTCTACGGCCTTGGCGCGCTGAAGAAGGGTAACGCCCTGGAAGTCCGGCGCCGGGACGGCACCACCGCCGTCTTCACCGTCTACGGCATCCAGGTGTTCGCCAAGGACGCCTTCCCGGCCCAGCGCGTCTACGGCGGCACCGGCCGCGCCGAGCTGCGGGTCATCACCTGCGGCGGTGTCTACACAAAGGCCCGCGGCTACTCCGGCAACGTCGTGGTCTTCGCCCGCCTGGTGAACGGCGAGTGACCGGCTGTCATACCCAGGCGCCGCGGGCGGCCAGCACCGCCCGCAGCGTCTCCAGGTCGTCGGTCATGATCCCGTCCACGCCCAGGTCCAGCAGCGCGTTCATGCGCCGCTCGTCATTCACCGTCCATACGTGCACCTGCAGCCCCCGCCGGTGCGCGGCACCGATGAACACCCGGTCCACCACCCGGATACCGGACGAACGCTCCGGCACCTGCACACACACCGCGCTCCGCCGCACCGCGGCTCCCAGCAGCCGCTCCGCCACCGGCCCGCCGTACGACAGCAGGCGCAGCCCGGCCACGCCCCGGGTGCCCAGCGACGTCGCCAGCCGCCGGCCCGCGAGCCGCTGGGCGCGGGCCACCCGCGCCTCGGAGAACGAGCCGACGCACACCCGGTCCCAGGCGCCCGCCCGGCGGACCGCCTCCACCAGCGGCCGCACCGTGGGCTCCGCCTTCACGTCCACATTCCAGCGCGCCTGCGGGAACGCCTCCAGCAGCTCCTCGAACCGCGCCACCGGCTCCCGGCCCGCCACCCGCGCCTGTCGCACCACGCTCCAGGGCAGTTCCGCGATGGCCCCGGCCGCGTCGGTCACCCGGTCCAGGGTCTCGTCGTGGAAGGCGACCAGCACACCGTCGGAGGTGAGGTGCACATCCGTCTCCAGATAGCGGTAGCCGAGTTCCACCGCCCTGCGGAAGGCCGTCAGGGTGTTCTCGATGCCTGCCGACGCACCGCCGCGATGGGCGAAAGGCAGCGGTGCCGGGTGGTCCAGATAGGGATGACGGGCTGCGCTCACCTACCGGATTATGACGGGCTCCCCGCTCCGCCCGGACAACGGCCGGCGAATGGCGAGGAACCGCGGGAAGAACTGCGCCGGCGGCTACGCCACCGTGCCGATCCCCACGCGCCGCCGAGCGGGCTGAACCACCGAGTGGACGGCGTACGCGCTACGGTGTGGCCCGGTCCTATGCTGGATACATGGCCAATCTCCGAAAGGTGGACCGTAAACGATGAGCCAGTGGACTGCCACCGTAGGAGCCTCGCGTCTCGCCCGGCTGCTGGAGCCGCGCGATCGCAGGTCCGGCGACGGACGCCGGGTGCCCGCCTACCGCGGACTCGCCGACGGAGTACGCCTCCTCGTCCTGGAGGGCCGGGTACCGGTCGCCGCCCGGCTCCCCGCGGAACGGGAACTCGCCGTCGCCCTCGGGGTCAGCCGTACCACCGTCGCCGCCGCCTACGAGGCGCTGCGCGCCGAGGGCTACGCCCACTCCCGGCGCGGCGCCGGCAGCTGGACCGCCATCCCCGACGGCCACACCCTCCCCACCGGCAGCCTCGTACCCCTGCCACCCGAGGCCTCCGGCACCGTCATCGATCTCGGCACCGCCTCCCTCCCCGCCCCGGAACCCTGGCTCTCCCGCGCCATGCACGGCGGGCTCGCCGACCTGCCGGCCTATGCCGGCACCCACGGCGACTTCCCGGCCGGACTCCCCGTCCTGCGGCACGCCATCGCCGAGCGCTACACCGCCCGCGGCATACCCACCATGCCCGAGCAGATCATGGTGACCGCCGGCGCGATGGGCGCCATCGGCTCCGCCGCCCGGCGGCTCGTAGGGCCCGGCGAGCGCGTCGCCGTCGAATCCCCCAGCTACGCCAATGTCCTCGAACTCTTCCGCGAGTGCGGCTCCCGGCTCGTCCCCGTCGCCATGCGCGAAGGACTCGCCGGCTGGGATCTCGACGCCTGGCGGCGCGTCCTGCGCGACGCCGCGCCCCGCATGGCCTACGTCATGCCCGACTTCCAGAACCCCACAGGCACCCTCATCGGCGACGACCAGCGCCGAGCGCTGGTCGAGGCGGCCCGCGCCGCCGGGACGGTGGTCGTCGCCGACGAGACCATGGCCGAACTCGTCCTCGATCCACAGCCCGTCCTGCCCCGCCCCATGGCCGCCTTCGACCCCGGCGGCGGCACCGTCATCAGCATCGGCTCCGCCAGCAAGGCCATCTGGGGGGGCCTGCGCATCGGCTGGGTGCGGGCCGCCCCGGACGTCGTACGCCGCCTGGTCACCGCCCGCGCCTACCTGGACCTCGGCTCACCCGTGGTCGACCAGCTCGCGGTCGCCTGGCTGCTCCGCGACACCGGGTGGGACGAAGCCGTCGCCGCCCGCTGCGAACGCGCCCGCGACCACCGTGACGACCTCGCGGGCGCCCTCCGCGACCAGCTCCCCGACTGGGAGTTCGCCGTCCCGTCCGGCGGTATGACCATGTGGGTACGCACCGGCGACATCTCCGGTTCCCGCCTCGCCGTGGCCGGTGAACGCCTCGGCGTCCGTGTTCCCTCCGGCCCCCGCTTCGGCGTCGACGGCGCCTTCGAGTCCTACGTCCGCCTCCCCTTCACTGTCGGCGGCCCCACCGCCCTCGATGCCGTCACGCGGCTGGCCGCCGCCGCCCGGGCCGTCCGCTCCGGGGGCGGCACCGAAGGGGAGGGCGCCGGCCTCTTCGTGGCTTGACCAGGGGCGGGCGGTCCCGGGGCTCAGCGGGTGGGCGGGAGGAAGACCTCCCGGGCCGCGGGCGCGGGGGCGGTGGCTGCCACCGGGCCGCACTTGGCCAGGCGAACAGGCTCGGGGCGATCGCCGTCACAGGCGCTGCCGCCTGCCGCGGGCAGCAGCGCCAGCACCGCCTGCCGGTGGATCTCGCTGGTCTCCTCGTCGTACGGATCGGGCGTGGCCGGCACCTGGACCCGGAGGACCGGGCCGGAGCCGAGCCGGGCATAGCCGCGGCCGGGCGGCATGTGGTCGCTCTGGGTGGTGCACGGGGGGGCACCGAGGACAGCACTCGTGTGCTCGGGAGAGAGGGGGCCGAGTACGACGCGGGCCCGGGTGTGGGCGATGACGGCGGGGGCGAGGGTGTCGGCGGCGTCGAGCTGGTCGCCGACGGCGACGGTGACGCTCGCGGCCCGCCCGTGCCGCAGCGGTACGTCGAGAAGCGACTGCGGGTCCGTCCGGCCCTCGGCGTGCGCGAGCTGTGTGAGGGCGGTGGGCCGGTCGACCAGGATCCACAGCGGGCGGCGGACGTCCTCCGGCGCCGGGCGCCCGGCCTGGCGGGCGCGGTTGACGGCGATGAGCCGCCGTTCGGTCTCGTGCGCCGCCCACTCCAGGGTGGCGAGCGTCCCGGCGAGCCCGCTCTCGACGGCCAGCACGCCGGGGTGCCCGGTGAGGCAGGCGTACTCGCCGGTACCGCTGCCGTCGACGACCAGCACATCTCCGTGGGCGAGTGCCTGCAGGGCGAAGCAGCGAAGCAGGGTGGTGATGCCGGTGCCGGGCTGGCCCAGGGCCAGCAGATGCGGCTCGGTGGAGCGGGGACCGGTGCGCCAGACGATGGGCGGGGCATCGCGGACCTCCTCGCCGTCGGCGACGGGGACGGTGCGCTGGACGGCTCCGGCGTCGGTGAAGCCGAGCACGGTCTCTCCGGGGGAGGCGACGAAGCGCTGGGCGGCGATGCCGGTGGCGAGCGGCGGCAGCGCGGTGAGGGTGAGATGGTTCTCCTCCTCGTTCCAGTCGAACCGGTACTCGCGACCCCGCCCGGCTTTGGTGTGCAGCACCTGTTCGACGCGGGCCCTGGACTCCGGCTCGCCGTCGGTGAAGTACGCGGGGTACTTCAGGTGCAGCCGGACCAACCGCCCGTCGTCGAACTCGTACTCGCTGAAGGCGCCCTCCCAGCTGCTGTCGTGGGCGTAGAGCGGCCGCGGGTCGTCCGGGTCGGACAAGTAGGGGACCAGCGCCTCGTAGAGCGACTGGAGCCGGCCGGTCTCCGGCTCACTGGGGCCCTTCGTTGCCGGTGCGCGGTCGCGCCCCGCCCAGGCGGCGGAGCCCATGACGGCGATCACGCCGAGCACCGGCCCGTACGGGAGCAGCGCGATCACCAGTACCGCGGTCGCGACCAGCAACAGCGCGGGGTTGCGCCGGTCCTTGGGGGTCTTCGCCCACCAGCCGCGCGCCCAGGCGGCCTGCCGGCGCAGTCCGCGCACGATGTTGATGAGCGGGTAGAGGACGTCGGCGGCGCCGTCGGTGACGGTCCGGGTGAAGTCGCGGCCGCGGACGAACGAGGGGTGACTGCTCACAACTCTGGGGAGGGGGCGCCGGGCCACAGGTGCTCCAGGAGATCGATCGTTGGACGACGGGATGGGCCCGGAGCGGTGAGGCCGCGTCCGGGCCCAGCGGTGACGGCCATACGGCCGGGCTCCCGGACTAGAACCTGATCCCGCCGAGCAGGCTGGCCAGGCTGGCGCCGCCGGCCTTGATGCTCGGGGCGATCGCGGTACCGGCGAGATAGAAGCCCAGGAGGATGCAGACAAGGCTGTGGTGTCCCTTGAGGCCGTCCTTTCGGTTGAAGAGCAGGACGATGGTGGCGAGCAGGACGATGGCTGAGCAGGAGAGAATCATGGGGGTACTCCTGTGTGATGGGGACGGTCACCATGAGTTCTTCCAGGCTCACAGAAGGTGATAGATCGTGGATAGTGGCAAATGGGTGAAAAGTCGATAATTTAACCCGATTGGCTGATTAATGCCCTGATTGTCCCCGCGTGCGGCGCGCCCCGCTGACGCTGCGTAAGGTGGAACCGTATGATTCCAGTGCATGGCCGACGGAGTGAGGAACGATGAGCGAGCCGACCCCGGAAACCGAGCCCGCGCACGACCCCGAAGTGCTGCAACTCGCCGCCAAGGTCTTCGACCTCGCCCGTCAGGGCGGCACCTCGACGCTCGCCGCGTATGTCGATGCGGGCGTCCCGGCCAACCTCACCAACGACCGTGGTGACTCCCTGGTGATGCTCGCGGCCTACCACGGCCACGCCGAGGCGGTCACCGCCCTCCTGAGCCGGGGCGCCGACCCCGACCGGGCCAACGACAAAGGCCAGACCCCGCTCGCCGGTGCCGTTTTCAAGGGCGAGGACGCTGTCATCCGGGCTCTCCTCGACGGCGGTGCCAACCCGGCGGCCGGCACCCCCTCCGCCATTGAAACCGCACGCATGTTCGGCAAGGAAGAGCTGCTGAAGCTCTTCGGGGCCGATGGGTAGAAAAGCGTAGAATCAGGGCAGTAACGACTCGGAAGAGCCGTCCTGGACCAGGAGGTCTCATGCGCAAGGTCGCAGACTGCCGTCAGTTCCCCAGCGAAATGAACTGCACGCTCACCATCTCCGGCGAAGAGGACGAAGTGCTGCGGGCCGCCACCGAGCACGCCATCTCCGTGCACGGCCACACCGACAGCCCGCAGCTCCGCGAGGACATTCGCCGTTTCCTCAAGGACGAGGCTCCCGCGCACGTCTGATCTCCCCGCATCAGGCGAGGGAGCGCAGCAGCGCGACGTCCACCTCTTCCAGGCTCGCCACGACGGTACGGCCCGGTCCTTGCTGAATGGGCAGCCGTGACGGTACGGCGAGCACCGCACAGCCCGCCGCCTCGGCAGAGGACACCCCCGTGGGCGTGTCCTCCACCGCCACACAGGCGGCCGCCGGCGCTTCCAGAGCGCCGACCGCGGCCAGATAGGGGTCAGGGGCGGGCTTGCTGCGTAGGGTGTCGTCCGCCGAGACGGAGAGCGCGAACCGCCATCCGCCGAGTGAACGCAGCACCATGTCCACCACCCCCCGGGGCGACGCCGACACCAGCGCGAGCGGCACCCCGGCCTCGTTCAGCCCGTCGAGCAGCCGCAACGCCCCCGGCTGCGGCCTGATCCCGCCGCCCCCGTCGCCGCTGCTGTCCCTGCCGACCAGCTCCGCGAACCGGCGGTCGAGTTCGACGCAGAGGGCGCCCGGCGACCGGTCGGCGCCGGTGACGGCGTGCAGATGGGCGGCGGTGTGCGGCACCGGACGCCCCAGCACATCGTCGACGTCGGCCTCGCCCAGCCGGTACCCGAGCCCGGCGGCGACGGACTCGGCGGCCTGCCACCACAGCCCCTCGGTATCCACGAGGGTGCCGTCCATGTCGAACAGCACGGCAGCCAGGCCGTACGGATCCCGGCTCACGCGGTACGGGCGTCGACGAGCACCGGCCGGTCCGGGAGCGTCAGGGTCACCCTGGCGCCCGCCCCGAGAGCGGCGGCGTCATGGGTCGCGACATCCGCCTTGGCCTCGCTGCCGTCCGCCAGCCGCACGGTCAGCCGGGTGACGGCGCCCAGGAAGCTCGTGGCGATGACCTGCCCTGCTCCTTCGGCGTCCGCCGTCACCACCACCGCCTCCGGCCGCACCAGTACGTCCACCTCACCGGCGCCCTGCGGCGCGTCCTCGAGGACAGCCATCCGCCGCCCCAGCACCTCCACCGTGCCCGCCCCGGTCATCCGCCCGCCCAGCCGGTTCATGGTGCCGACGAACTCCGCGACGAAGG
Source organism: Actinacidiphila oryziradicis (assembly GCF_005047355.1). Taxonomy (GTDB): domain Bacteria; phylum Actinomycetota; class Actinomycetes; order Streptomycetales; family Streptomycetaceae; genus Actinacidiphila; species Actinacidiphila oryziradicis. The sequence goes on along the minus strand of NZ_SUMC01000023.1, from coordinate 49,083 downwards.
CCGTGGCCGGGCGCGCGTACAGCTCGGCCGGCGGCGCGCACTGCTCCAGCCGCCCGCCGTGCATCACCGCGACCCGGTCGGCCATGGACAACGCCTCCTCCTGGTCGTGCGTGACGAACAGCGTCGTGATGCCCAGCTCCTGCTGGAGCCGCCGGATCTCCTCCCGCAGTGAGAGCCGCACCTTCGCGTCCAGCGCCGACAGCGGCTCGTCCAGCAGCAGCACCCTCGGCCGCAACGCCAGCGCCCGCGCCAGAGCGATCCGCTGCTGCTGCCCGCCCGACAGCTGGTGCGGATAACGGTCGCCGTGCTCCGGCAGACCCACCAGCTCCAGCAGCTCGGCGGCGCGCTCCCGCCGCTCGGCTGTGCCCCTACCACGCATCCGCAGGCCGAAGGCCACATTGTCGCGGGCGCTCAGATGCGGGAAGAGGCTGTACGACTGGAAGACCATCCCGGCGTCCCGGCGGTGCGCCGGAACTCCGGTGACGTCCTCGCCGTCCACCAGGACCTGGCCGGAGTCGGGATGCTCGAAGCCGGCCAGCATGCGCAGCGCGGTGGTCTTGCCGCACCCCGAGGGGCCCAGCAGGGCGAGCAGCTCGCCGGGGCGGACCGTAAGGTCCAGGCCGTCCAGGGCGACGGTGGCACCGAAGGCACGGCGCAGGCCGCGGAATTCGATGGTGGCCGCGTCAGTGGCCGTAATCGTCATGCGTTCATCCCTTCCGGGAAGAGGTACGGGAAGCGGGGCCGCGGCCGGCGGTGCGGGTCAGCAGCACCAGCAGCAGCCAGGTGAGGACCAGGCTCAGCACCGAGACGGCGACCGAGAGCTGCGCCTGGGAACCGCCGATGGTGTAGATCCACACGGCGAACGGCGCGAAGCCCAGCAGCGAGGCGACCGTGAACTCGCCGAGCACCAGCGCCAGGGTGAGGAAAGCGGCGTTGAGCAGCGGCACCCGCAGATTGGGGAGCAGCACCCGCCACAGCGCCTTCGGCCAGCTCGCCCCGCAGTTGCGGGCCGCCTCCATGAGGGTTCGGACGTCGATGGCGCGCAGCCCCGTGTCCAGCACCCGGTGTGCGAACGGCAGCGCCATCACCACGTACGCCAGGACCAGCACCACCGGGAAGGACTGGTTCTGCAACGCCACGAACGTCTCGAAGAACGGCGTGGTGGAGAGGTACTCCGGCCCCCACAGCAGCACCGTGCGCAGTCCGGCCGCGAACGCGATGGCGGGCACCACCAGCGGCAGCGAGCAGATCACTTCGACCACCGGCCCCAGCCGGGGCACCGCCAGCCGCACCGCGACCAGCGCGGGCACCATCAGCAGCAGCACGAGCACGATGGTCGCGGCGGACATCTCCAGGGAGAGCAGCAGACTGGAGGTGAATCCGGGGGAGCCCAGGATCTGCGTGTACGAGTCCGCGGTCAGCCCCTGGCCCGGGACGTCTACGGTGAACAGCAGCGACGCCAGCAGCGGAACCAGGAAGTACACCGCCGCGCCGGCGAGTACGGTCCCGCGCCACAGGCGGGGGCGGCGCCGGCCCGTACCGGCCGTGGTCAGTCCAGCCATCGGGCGCTCCGTCGTTGCAGGGGCAGGTACACGGCCATCACCAGGCCGGCCACCAGGACCATGTCGAGGCTGAGGGCCAGCGCCACGTTCTCCTGGCCGATCAGGACGTTCCCGGAGATCGCGTCCGCGATCTGCAGGGTGACCAGCGGCACCGAGCTGCCCACCATGGCCGCCGCCGTCGCGTAGGCGGCGAAGGCGCTGCCGAACAGCAGCACAAAGCCGCCCAGCAGCGACGGGGTGAGCACCGGCAGGGCCACATGGCGCCAGTACTGGAAGGTGGTGGCGCCGTTGTTCTGCGCGGCCTCGCGCCACTGCGCGCGCAGGCCGTCCAGTGCCGGGACCACCGTCAGCACCATGAGGGGGATGAGGAAGTACAGATAGGTGATCACCAGCCCCCAGAAGCTGTAGAGGCTCCAGCCGTGGTCGGCCAGGTGCAGATGCGTGGTGAGGACACCGGCATTGCCCAGGGTGGCCACGAAGGCGAAGGCGAGCGGTACGCCGCCGAAGTTGGCCAGCACTCCGGAAGCGGTGAGCACGGCCTCGCGCAGTGTCTGGTGCCGGGAGGTGACGACTGCCTGGCCGAGCAGCAGCCCGAGCACGGCCGCGATGACGGCGGACACCGCCGAGAGCTTGACGCTGCCGGTCAGGGCGGTGAGGTAGGCGCCGCCCAGGGACGCGGTCATGTTGGCGGTGGTGTAGTGGGACGCCCCTCCGGACGGGTCCTTGGCGGTGAAGGCACCGTTCAGCATGGCCAGGGCCGGTACGCCGAAGGACAGAGCGGTGAACGCGAGCAGCGGTACGACCGCGAGCCAGGCGGGGAAGCGGCGGCGCCGGGGCGCCGCCGCTTCCGCCGGGCTGCCCGCAGCCGGCGCCGCACTGGGCGCGGGGGAGACGGCGGGAACCGTGGTCATGGTGTGGTCACCCACCCACGGCCTTGCTCCAGCCCGAGGCCAGCGCCGTCTTGGCCTTGGCCTGCTGGGCGTCGGTGGGGAAGGTCGGGGTACCGGAGACCGAGGGCAGCTTGGCGGCGGCCGTCTTGTCAATGGTGCCCGCCGTTTCCATGGCGGCCATCAGGACCGGACGGGCAAACCCCTTGAGCCACAGGTTCTGGCCCTCGGCGCTGTACAGGTACTCCTCCCACAGCCGGGCCGCGGCCGGGTGCGGGGCGTCCTTGTTGATCGCCTGCGCGTAGTACTGGGCGTACTTGCCGTCCGAGGGCACGGCGACCGTCCAGTTCACACCCTTGGTCTTGAACTCGGCGGCGTAGCCCGCGTTGAGGTAGTCCCAGTCGATGCTGATCGGTGTCTCGCCCTTCTCGACCGTGGCCGGGGTGGACTCGACGGGGTTGTAGTTGCCGCTCTTCTTCAGCTTGGCGAAGAAGTCCAGGCCCGGCTGGATGTTGTCGAAGGAGCCTCCGCCTGCGAGCGCCGCCGCGTACACCCCGCCGAAGGCCGAACCGGACTTCGTCGGGTTGCCGTTGAGCGCGACCTTCCCCTTGTACTCGGGCTTCAGCAGGTCGGCGAAGGTCGTCGGGCACACCGTCACCCGCTTGGCGTCGCAGCCGATGGAGATGTAACCGCCGTAGTCGTAGTACCAGCTCGCCTTGGGGTCGGTCATGCCCGAGGGGATGTCGGTGTACGAGGCGACCTTGTACGGGGCGAACAGGGCCTGCTGGGCGCCGGAGACGGCGAAGGAGGCGCCGAGGTCGACCACGTCAGGGGCGCGGTCCTGGCCCTTGCGCGAGGTGATGGCGTTGATCTCGTCCTGGCTGGCGGCGTCCGGCGTCTCGTCCTTGACCTTGATGCCGTACTTCTTGGTGAAACCGTCGATGAGGGCGCCGTAGTTGGCCCAGTCGCGGGGGAGCGCGATCGCGTTGAGCGTGCCCTCCTTCTTCGCGGCGGTGACCAGGGCGGCCATTCCGCCGAATCCCTTGGCAGAGGTGGCGGCGGCAGCGCTCTTGGCGCTGCTGGAGGCGGTGGGAGCCGCGCCGCAGGCGCTGAGGAGGAGGGAGGCGGCAGCGATACAGCCGGCGAGGCCAACCGCTCTGGAGGGGAGCACGGGCACTGGATCTCCTGAAGACTTGTCCGAACAAGTTGCGCCCAGTACGCCCGACGTTCGTGTCGGCCGTGTGAACGGCGTGCAAACCCTGAAGTGCGATCCGGCAAGCGTAAGCACAGGGTTTCACCAAGGCATTCAAGGTCCGTGCGCCGCGTTGCGCAAGACCTGCGGCACAGTGCGACCGGCGTTCGCCTAGAATCGCGTCGGAAACCGAAGTGTGCACAGGGGGAGGGTCAGGCGAAGTGGCCGCACGGCATGAGCAGATCGCCGACGAGCTGAGGGACGGCATCAACCGCGGGCAGTTCCCGGCCGGGTCCCGGCTGCCCTCGGAGAGTGAGCTGGCGGCCCGCTACGGCGTCGCGCGCGGCACCGTCCGGCAGGCGGTCGCCGCCCTTGGCGCAGAAGGGCTCATCGGCTCCCGTCAGGGCGCCCGCCGGGTGGTGATCGGCAGCGGAGCCCGGCAGAGCTTCGAGGAGCTGCGCAGCTTCGCCCAGTGGGCCCGCGCCGAGGGCCGCCGCCCGACCGGCCACGTCATCTCCACCGCCCGCCGTCCCGCCACCGCCGAGGACGTCCTGCGGCTCCAGCTCCCCCCGGGCACCGAAGTGCTCTACGTCCTGCGGGTACGCAGCCTCGACGGCGCCCCCGTACTCGTCGAGCGCACCGTCTACGCCGACTGGATCGCCGAGGCCGTCGAGCACATAGAGCCCGACTGCGAATCCGTCACCCAACGCCTTTACGACGACGTCGGGCTGGTCTTCGCCTACGGCGAGCACGTCCTCGACGCCGTCGCCGCCGGCACCCGCGACGCCGGCCTGCTCGACATCCGCCGCGGCAGCCCCCTCCTGCGGATCCAGCGCGTCACCACCACCCGTGACGGCCGCCCCGTGGAATGGTCCGACGACCGCTACCGCTCCGGCACCGTCGCCTTCAGCGTCCGCAATGCCAGCGGCACCAACCCCCTCACCCGGCGACTGGGCCCCGGCTGAGCGCAGGGACCACGGCGGCGGTCGGTCAGGCCCCGTATTCCTCGTAGTCGTACCGGACCGTCACCGGCGCGTGGTCCGACCAGCGCAGGTCGTGGGTCTCGGCGCGTTCTACCACCGCCGACACCGCCCGCCGGGCCAGCCCGCGCGTCGCCACGTGGTAGTCGATACGCCACCCCGTGTCCGCGTCGAAGGCCCTGCCGCGGTAGGACCACCATGAGTACGGCCCTGTCACGTCCGGGTGGAGCTCGCGCACCACGTCGGTGTACCCGCTCTCGTCGAACACCCTTGACAGCCAGGCGCGTTCCTCCGGCAGGAAGCCGGCGCTGCGGGTGTTGGCCTTCCAGTTCTTCAGGTCCGCCTCATGGTGCGCGATGTTCCAGTCGCCGCACACCAGCACCTCCCGGCCGGCCGCGCCGGCCTGGACCCGCAGCTTGTCCAGGTGGATCAGGAACTCGCCCATGAAGCGGAGCTTCTCCTCCTGCCGCTGAGTGCCGACCTCCCCGGAGGGCAGATACAGGCTGGCGATCGTGACCCCTGGCAGGTCGGCCTCCACATACCGTCCAGAGGTGTCGAACTCCTCCGAGCCGAAGCCGATCCGCACCTCCTCTGGCTTCTGCCGGGTGAGGATCGATACGCCCGCCCGGCCCTTCGCGGCGGCGGGGGCGTGCACCGCGTGCCACCCCTCCGGCTCCCGGACCTCCCCAGGCAGCTGCCCGGGTTCCGCCCGCACCTCTTGCAGGCACACCACATCGGCGGCGGTCGCCGCCAGCCACGGCACGAAGCCTTTCTTGGCGGCGGCACGCAGCCCGTTCACGTTCACGGAAGTCACGGTGAGCATGCCCGGGACGATACCTGTCCCGGAACGGGCCTGGGATCGGACCGGTTCTCGCAGGCCAGTACGGTGTAGGGGTGGAAATACGGAACACCGGCTACGACCACCCGCACGCCGCCAAGCTGACCGCGCAGGTCCAGCAGGAGTACGCAGAGCGATACGGCGACGGCGACGCCACCCCGATGGACCCCGCGCACTTCGACCCGCCGAGGGGCCGCTTCCTCATCGGCTACCTCGACGGGGGTCCCGTGGTGACCGGCGGCTGGCGGGCCCGGGAGACCTCACCCGAAGGCTTCAGCGACGGCGACGCCGAGCTGAAGCGGATGTATGTCGTACCGCAGGCCCGCGGCCGCGGTCTCGCCCGCCGCATCCTCGCCGAGCTGGAGGCCACTGCTGCCGCCGAGGGCCGGATCCGGATGGTCCTGGAGACCGGCACCCTGCAGCCCGAGGCGATCGCGTTGTACTCCTCCTGCGGATACACGCCGATACCCAAGTTCGGCCTCTACCGCGAGGACCCGCTCAGCGTGTGCCTCGGCAAGCCGCTGGTCGGCGGCGCGTAGTCTGGTCCGGTGACAGCTGACGACAGTGCCATAGAACGGCTCGCCGCTGCGAAGTACCTGTTGGTGACCACCTTCCGACGGGACGGTCGTGCGGTCCCCACCCCCGTTTGGGGGTTCCGCGACGGGGACGCCCTGGGGATTTGGACGGTGGCCGGTTCCGGCAAGGTCAAGCGGATCCGCAACCGGGGCGACGTACTGCTGTCCGAGTGCGATGTCCGCGGCAATCCTTCCGGCGAAGAGGTGCCGGGCCACGCTGAAATCCTCGGTCCCCGGGACACCGCGCGCTACCGGGCGCTGCTCGCCCGCAAGTACGGCATCCTCGCGCGGCTGGGGCTGCTCGGCAGCCGGCTGAGGCGTGGCCGCGAGGGCACGGTCGGGGTACGGATCACGCTGGCGGGATGACGCCGGTCCGGGCCCTACGGGGGCGTAGCGCCCGGACCGTCACAGCGGTCGGCTGTGGTCAGTCGATTCCGCGCAGGATGTGGGTCTCGGCGGGGTCGTCCTCGTAGCCGGCTAGCCGGATCGGTGCGGACCTGGCCCAGACGTCCAGATTACGCACCTCCGGCTGTGCTGGGGCGGGCTGTTCGGCGGGCTCCTGCGGGAGATCGTTCAGCTTGGTCTTCTCGGGTGTCACCGCGCGCTCCTTCGGTGTCGGGTGAGCCGTACGACCGGTGCCACGGCTCAACCGGACGCCGGGCGCCCGGTGGGGCTGGTGGAATGGGCTCTGCGGACGCGGTGGCGCCGAATGCGGAACCGGGCCGGCGGCCATGGTGGCTGGCGCTTCCCGGGACGGGCTTGGACTCGCAGGGGCTTGGTGCTTCCCCACGGGGCCGTCTCTCCCACCCAACCCTAAACCCGGCGGAGGCGCACCACCAGCCAATTCCGGTCGGGCTGCTCTTTTGGGGCTACCCTGGTACACATGAGCGGTCCGCTCGAGCGCGCAGGTCAGCCGCAGCGGCGGCCGCTGTTGATGCAGTCCACAGCCTGGGCCATGAGCTGGTCGGTCATCGCGTTGATGAAGTCGTCGTGGTCGGTGATCGCCTTGTGCTGCTGGTCCTGGAAGCCGTCGACGGCGTAGGTTGTCCCGGCCGGCACGGAGTAGGTGAGCCGCGCGGTCAGCTGCGGGATGGCCTTGAAGCCGCTCGGGCAGTTGCCGCTCGCATCGGCGAAGGCCACGTGGTCGCGGTGGTTGGCACTGTCGGTGTTGACACCGTCCCAGCAGCTCTGGAAGGCGAAGCTGCGCACCACCTTGCTTCCGCTGGGGCAGAGCGGGTACTTGTCGGTCAGCTGCACCTTGTTCTCGAATCCGGTGCAGCTCCAGTGTGCGTTGGCGTTGGCGGTGCCGTTGGTGACCGCCTTGGCGTCGCCGGTGATGATCCGCAGGAAGCGCGGCATGGCCACGACCTTGCCGGTGGGGCTGCCCGCGAAGACGATGCTGGAGGTCCTGGGCACGAGGATCGCGCCTACGTTGCCCTCCGCGCCACCGCCCTGGGCGCCGGCGTCCGGGCCCTGCTTGGTCAGGTCGCGCAGCACGGGCCAGTAGTAGGCGGACTGGTCGCCGTTGGTGCAGGTGGTGCCCTGGGCGGCGAGGGACTCGTTGGTGGAGTTGCCGTCGACCTGCTTGTTGCCGACGTAGTCGTGGACATGGTGGGCGCCGTCGACGACGCCGGGAGCCACGATGACGTTGTCGGAGTTGTGCTGGCCTTCCTTGTTGACGCCACAGCGGGAGGCGAAGGTCCCGGTGGAGGCCCCGGTCTGGTTGCGCACCTTCTTCACGTTGGGCTGCACCTTGGTGATGTCGACGAAGTCGTCGGGCGATGGCCCGTTCGCGGCAGCGGCGGCGCTCCCGCCGCTGCCGGCGGATGCGGATGCGGATGCGGATGCGGATGCCCCGGACTGCTGCCCCGCGCCGGAGCCGGAGAGCGTGCAGGCGGCGAACGCGTCGAGGCCCTGCGGGCGGGCCGCGTTGCGGCCGGTGGCGGTCGCGATGCGGTCGAGGGTGGCGGTCCGCTTGTCCTTGAGCGGGCCGAGGACCGAGTTGTTCACGAAGCCGGTACCCCCCTGGCCCTGGGCCGCGGCGAGACGCTGGGTGGCCTCGTCGATCTGGGTCTGCAACAACCGCAGATCGCGGTCGATCTCGGCCTGGGCCTGCGACGGTACGGCCGGCAGGCTGCCCTTCACATCCGGGCAGCTGATGGCGGTCCCGGCCCCGGCGCCGGGACTGGAATTCGCGGCGTTCGCGGCGGCATTGATCAGGGCCGCGCTGCCGCCGCCCACGACCAGGGCCATGACCACCAGAATGCCGTTGCGTCGTGTGCGATTGCGCCTGTGCTGAGTCTGAGTCTGAGTCTGCATGGTGGGCTCTCACTTTTCGGAACCAGGGGATGTCCGGCGCACCCACACTGATCCCGGCAGGCCATGGTGGGCCACCGACTTGGGTGTCGTGTCATGCATGCGTAAGAACTGGGAAGCCGTGAACGTCCCGGGCGAACCGCCCGTAGTACCAGTCGGGCGGCGCGCGCCGCCGGTACCACGAGGGAGACCACCGGATGACGTCACTGCGAAAGGCCCTCGGCGCCGCGCTCGCGCTCACCTGGCTCACGGCAGGCCCGGCCGCCGCCCACGGCGCGCCCACAGATCCGGTGAGCCGGGTGGTGGCGTGTTCCCAGGGGTTCGGGCAGTTCACCGGGACAGCGGTCTGCCGGGCGGCTGTCGCGGCGAACGACAACAGGCAGTTCACCGACTGGGACAACCTGCGGGTCGCCGGCGTCGCGGGCCGGGACCGTCAGATGATCCCCGACGGCAAGCTGTGCAGCGGAGGCCTCGACACCTTCAAGGGCCTGGACCTGGCGCGCACCGACTGGCCCGCGACCGCGCTGACCCCCGGTGCGGCCTTCACCCTCACCTACCGGTCGACCATCGCTCATGAGGGCACCTTCAAGGTCTATCTGACGAAGCGTGACTATGACCCGTCCCAGCCGCTGACCTGGTCCGACCTGCCGGAGAAGCCGTTCCTGACGGTCGTGAACCCGAAGCTGACGAACGGCGCCTACCACCTCACCGGCCGACTGCCGTCCGACCGGACCGGCCGCCAACTGATCTACACGATCTGGCAGAACTTCGTTCAGGACACCTACTACTCCTGCTCCGACGTCGTCTTCCCCACCCGGACCCCCACCGCCGCGGCGCAGCGGACCGCTCCCGCCGCGGCCACGCCGCTGCCCGCCACCGCCGCCCCGGCCACCACGAGCGCACCAGCCTCGCTCACCCCCGCCCCGTCCTCCGCCGTCCCGGGCACCCCCACGCCCAGCGCCGCCGACGCTTCCGGATCGCCGTTGCAGCCGCAGCCGGTGGCCGCAGAAAGCAACAGCTCCAGCGCCCCGGTCCTCGCGGTCGGCGGTGTGGTGCTGATCGCCGCCGCGGTCACCATCGCCGCCATTGCCTGGCGCCGCCGCCTGGGCTGAACCGGGCTTGCCCGGACGGGGCGCCGGAACAAGCCGTCCGGCACGCACCGCATCCCGGGGAGCGAGACACCCCGGGGTGTCCATTGACACGCGATCAACCGCGCCGCGACGATGTGGGCATGGTCCCGACACGTTCCCGGTCCCGGTGCCGATACACGGCCTGCCGGTGTACTCCGGGCGCGCTCTGTCGCTGGGCACTGTCTGACGAATAGCGCCGGCCGCCCGGGAGGGCGGGCCCGGCGGCGGCCGGCGCGTGCCGGCTGTCGCGGGGCAGGCGGGATGTGTCAGACGGTGCCGAGAGAGCCTGCCTGAGCAGTCCAGTCCAGTCCTGACTGTCTCCGTCCCGGTGTCCCGCCGTGTCCTCGCCCGTGCGCTGTACGGCCCCGCTCCCAAGCCGTCCATCGCGGCGTGCGGTCCGAGGCCGGGAAAGGTGGCCCACCTCATGCCGGTCCCCTGGATACCGTCCGCCCCCGCCTCCCCTCCCGCCGATGCGGATTCCTATGCCGATGCCTCACCGACGACCTCGCACTGGGGCGCGTTCGGCGTGCGACATCTGCCCGGCGGGGGCATCGAGCCCGTGCCGCACCCGGCCGATCCGTCCCCGTCGCCGCTGCTGGGGGGCGTGCCGGGCGCCCTGCGGCACGTCACCCGGATCCACCGGCCCGCTGTGCGACGCGGCTGGCTGGAACACGGCTCCGGGCCGAGGGAGCGGCGCGCGGACGAACCCTTCGTCGAGGTCCCCTGGGACGAAGCACTCGACCTGGCCGCCGCCGAGCTGGACCGGGTCCGCCGGGAGCACGGAAACCGGGCGGTCTTCGGCGGCTCGTACGGCTGGGCCAGCGCGGGCCGCTTCCACCACGCCCAGAGTCAGCTGCACCGCTTCCTGGGGCAGTTCGGCGGCTTTACCTCCTCCCGGAACTCCTACAGCAACGGCACTTCCTACGTTTTGCTGCCGTACATCGTCGGCGACCCGGAAATGGTGCTGCGGGGCGCCTCCTCCTGGCCCACCATCACCGCGCACACCGAGCTGATCGTCGCCTTCGGCGGCATCCCGGCCAAGAACGTGCATGTCACACCCGGCGGAGTCACCCGCCACACCACCCCCGGACACCTGGCGGCGCTCGCCGCCCGGGGCACCCGCGTGGCGCTCGTCAGCCCGCTGCGTGACGACCTGCCCGACGGCCCCGCCACGGACTGGTACCCCGTACGCCCCGCCACCGACACCGCCCTCATGCTCGGCCTCGCCCATACCCTGCTGCACGAGGGTCTGCACGACCAGGCGTTCCTCGACCGGTACACCGCCGGATCCGATGTCTTCGCCGCCTACGTCCTGGGCAAGACCGACGGCACCGCCAAGGACGCCGACTGGGCCTCCGCCATCTGCGGCATACCCGCCGACCGCATCCGCGCCCTCGCCCGCCGGATGGCGGACGCCCGCACCCTGGTCACCGTCACCTGGTCCCTGCAGCGGGCACAGCACGGCGAGCAGCCCGTATGGGCCGGCCTCGCGCTCGCCGCACTGCTCGGCCAGATCGGCCTGCCCGGCGGCGGCTTCGGCCACGGCTACGGCTCGATGGGCGACACCGGCGACACCGGCCCCCAGACCCGCCTGCCGCACCTTCCGCAGGGGCCCAACCCGGTCCCGGACTTCATCCCCTGCGCCCGGATCGCCGACCTGCTGCTGCACCCCGGTGAGAGTTACGACTACGACGGCGCCCGGCTGCGCTATCCCGACATCCGCCTGGTGCACTGGGCCGGCGGCAACCCCTTCCACCACCACCAGGACCTGGGACGGCTGCGCCGCGCCTTCGGCCGCCCCGACACCGTCATCGTCCACGAGACGCACTGGACGGCCACCGCCCGGCACGCGGACATCGTTTTTCCGGCGACCACGGCGCTGGAGCGCGAGGACTTCGGGGGCGGGCGGCACGACACCCATCTGATCGCCATGCACCGATCGGCCGACCCGGTCGGTGAGGCCCGCGACGACCACGCGGTGCTCGCCGCTCTCGCCGGCCGGCTCGGCTTCGGGGAGCGCTTCACCGAGGGCCGCACCCCGCGTCAGTGGCTGGAGCATCTGTACGGGGAGTGGGCGGCGCGGACCGAGGGGGCACCGTCCTTCGAGGACTTCTGGGCGGCGGGGGAGTGGCAGTTGCCCGAACAGCCCGCTCAGCAGACCCGCACCCTGCTCGCGGACTTCCGCGCCGACCCGGGCGCCGCGCCGCTGACCACCCCCAGCGGCCGTATCGAGCTCGCCAGCGCGCGCATCGCCGCCCTGGGCCTGCCCGACTGCCCCGGCCACCCGGCCTGGCTCGAACCCGATGAATGGCCCGGTGCGCCCGACGCCGCCCGGCTGCCGCTGCTGCTGATCGCCAATCAGCCCGCCACTCGTCTGCACAGCCAGCTCGACACCGGAGCCGTCAGCCTGGCCGCCAAGGTCGCGGGCCGTGAGGCGTTGCAGCTCCACCCCGCCGACGCCGCCGCGCGTTCCATCTCCGACGGCGACCTGGTGCGGGTCTTCAACGACCGTGGCGCCTGCCTGGCCGGTGCCGTTCTCACCGGCCGGGTCCGGCCCGGGGTCGTCCGGCTGCCGACCGGCGCCTGGTTCGACCCCGTACCCGGCCATGAGCCGCCGCTGTGCGCGCACGGCAACCCCAACGTGCTGACCGCCGACATCCCCAGCTCGCGGCTCTCCCAGGGATGCGTCGGCCAGCACGCGCTCGTCGAGGTCGAACGGTACGAGGGCGACCCGCCGCCGGTGACCGTCCGCCGGCCGCCCGTGCTGCTCGACTCCGACGGGGCTACCTCAGATCGGCTTCCGTGAGGTAGCCGGTGTCGATGAGCTTTTGCTTGTAGTTGGTCTTGTCGACGCTGACCGGCGGCAGCAGATAGGCGGGCACGATCTTGTTGCCGTTGTCGTACTGCTTGGTGTCGTTGATCTTCACCTTGCCGCCGGTGAGGATCGCGTCGCCCATCTGCACCGCGACGCGGGCGAGCATACGGGTGTCCTTGTAGACGGTCTCGGACTGTTCGCCGGAGAGGATCAATTTGACCGAGGCAGCCTCGGCGTCCTGGCCGGTGATGACCGGAAGCGGCTTGGCCGCGGTGCCGTAACCGGCGTGCTTGAGAGCGGTGATGACGCCACGGGAGATGCCGTCGTAAGGAGACAGGATGGCATCGATGCGCCCGGAGCCGTAGGAGGTGCTGAGAATATCCTTCGTACGGGCCTCGGCGATGGCGCCGTCCCAGCGGAGGGTGTTGACTTGGGTGAGACGCTTCTGGCCGCTCCCGACCACCAGCTCGTGACTGTCGATGTACTTCTGGAGGATGCTCAGCGAACCGTTGTAGAAGTACTGGGTGTTGTTGTCATCGGGGGAGCCGGCGAACAGCTCGATGTTGAACGGGCCCCTGTTACCGTTCTTGAGGCCGAGCTTGTCGACAATGTACTCGGCCTGGAGCTGGCCGACCTTGAAGTTGTCGAAACTCGCGTAGTAGCTCACGTCATTGCTGGCCAGAATTAAGCGGTCATAGGCGATGACCTTGACCCCCGCGTCCCTGGCTTCCAGCAGGACCTCGCCCAGGGCCTCGCCGTCGATCGACGCAATGATCAGGACTTTGTCGCCCTGGGCTATCATTTTGTGGATCTGCGAGACCTGGGTGTCTACGTCGTTGTTGCCGAAACGCAGGTCGGTTTTATACCCCTTGGCCGTGAACCCCTTGACCATGGCATTGCCATCGACGATCCACCGGTCGGAGGTCTTTGTCGGGAGGTCGATACCGATGGTGGAGCCTTTGCCGCCGGCGCTGCTGCTGCTGCTGGATCCACCGCAGGCGGTGGCGGTGGCGGCCAGGACGAGGACGGTAACAACTGCCGTGGTGGTCCGCAGTTGGGCGGCTCTGGCATGGCGCATCAGGGTCGGATCCTTTCGGGGTGCGCTTGGGACGGTCCCGGGGCAGTCGGGGAGCCGTTGAGGCGGCCCGCTGCGGGGGTTCCGGTAGGTCCCGGCGTTCTGGTGTTCGATCGTACTGGTGGGGCGTCAGGAGCGAGGCAGTGAAGGTGGGGGGGCCGTGGCCCGGATCGGCCCGCGCCCGGTGCGGCGCTGGGTTCGCCGGGCCGGGGCCAGGGAAGTGGTGCCGGACACTAGCACATCCGCACTCCGCTGTTGGCGTCCTGAAGCCAGGTCCCGGGACCTGGCGGTGGCACGCGGGCGGACCCGTGCGCGGGGGTGCATGATGACCTTGTTGGACTGCGCACGCACGAGGAGTGACGAGGAGTCGGAGATGGTGCACGAACGGGCAGGACAGCCGGCGCAACCGGCGGATTTGGTCGATGTCGCCCGGCTGGTGACCGCGTACTACACGCTGCGTCCCGACCCGGCGGAACCGGACCAGCGTGTCTCCTTCGGCACCTCCGGGCACCGGGGTTCCTCGCTGGCCGTGTCGTTCAACGAGGATCACATCGCCGCGACCAGCCAGGCCATCTGCGACTACCGGGCCGACCAGGGAACCGACGGGCCGCTGTTCATGGGCGCCGACACCCACGCGCTGTCCGAACCGGCCCGGGCGACCGCGCTGGAGGTCTTCGCGGCGAACGACGTCACCGTCCTGATCGACAGCACGGACGGCTACACCCCCACCCCGGCCGTTTCCCACGCCATCCTCGCCCATAACCGCGGTCGTACGACCGGAATTGCGGACGGCGTGGTGGTCACCCCGTCCCACAACCCGCCCGCCGACGGCGGCTTCAAGTACAACCCGCCCACCGGCGGCCCGGCGGCCGCCTCGGTGACCAGCTGGATCCAGGACCGCGCCAACGAACTCATCACCGCCGGCCTGAAAGGCGTCCAACGGCTGCCGTACACCCGCGCCCTGGCCGCCGCGACGACCGGGCGGTACGACTTCCTGGGCCGTTACGTCGACGACCTGCCCGCGGTACTCGACCTCGACGCCGTACGCTCCGCCGGAGTGCGCATCGGCGCGGACCCGCTCGGTGGCGCCTCGGTCGGCTACTGGGGCCGTATCGCCGAGCAGTACCGCCTGGACCTCACCGTCGTCAACCCGCATACCGATCCCACCTGGCGGTTCATGACGCTCGACTGGGACGGCAAGATCCGGATGGACTGCTCCTCGCCGTACGCGATGGCCTCACTGATCGCGCAGCGGGACTCCTACCAGATCGCCACCGGAAACGACGCCGACGCCGACCGGCACGGCATCGTCACCCCGGACGCCGGCCTGATGAATCCCAATCACTATCTCGCCGTAGCCATCTCCTACCTCTACACGCACCGCGACGGCTGGCCACCGGATGCCGCCGTCGGCAAGACACTCGTCTCATCGGCCGTGATCGACCGGGTGGCGGCGGACCTGGGCCGCAGGCTGGTCGAGGTCCCCGTCGGCTTCAAGTGGTTCGTGGACGGCCTGCTCGACGGCTCGCTCGGCTTCGGCGGCGAGGAGTCCGCGGGGGCGTCCTTCCTCCGCCGCGACGGCTCCGTGTGGACCACCGACAAGGACGGCATCGTCCTGGCCCTGCTGGCCTCCGAGATCACCGCGGTCACCGGCTCCTCGCCGTCCGAGCACTATGCCGCGCTCACCGGCCGCTTCGGCGACCCCGCCTACGCCCGGATCGACGCCCCCGCCTCCCGGGAAGAGAAGGCCGTACTCGCCAGGCTCTCCCCGGACCAGGTGACCACGCGGGAGCTCGCCGGTGATCCGGTCACCGCCGTCCTCACCGAGGCGCCCGGCAATGGCGCCCCGATCGGCGGGATCAAGGTGACCACCGAGAACGCCTGGTTCGCCGCCCGCCCCTCGGGCACCGAGGACGTCTACAAGATCTACGCCGAGTCCTTCCTCGGCCCCGACCATCTGCGCCGCGTCCAGGAGGAGGCCAGGGCGGTCGTGTCCGCCGCGCTCAGCTGAGCAGCTCCCAGGCCGTGGAGAAGTCACCCGGGTCAAGGATCTGTACGAAGTCACTGCTCCGGACAATCCACTGCCCGACCGCCACCTGCGCCACGGCGCCACGGCCAAGAAAGATCAGCAGCAGCACACTCGTCAGATCCGGCGCCTGGCTCACCGCGATGCCGCGCCCTACGGCCGCGCGTAGCTCGGGAAGGTTGCCCCCGGTCCACCGCACCGCGACAGCGGTGGTCCAGGAACGGTAGATACCTGCCGAGTCCACGCTGTCTCCCCGCACTCACGGGTGTATGACAGCTGTGAGCATGCCACCCCGGAGGCCAGGCGCGCACCCGGTCGGCCGTACGGCCGCAGGCGGGCGTGGCCGGGCGCTGACGGGAAGATTCTCAGTCATTCGTGATGCGGTGGCACGGGGGAACATCCCGGGGGCACGATCTTGTCCGACATCATCGTTGAAAGGGCCGTCGAAGCTGTCCCGGCCGAAAACCAGGAGACAGTGCGCGGACTCACCGCGTAGCCCGACCCGCTGCGTATCCCGCCGACGCTCCGCCCGGCCCGCGACGCCGCCCGCGAGGGCATCGTGGTCAACCGGTCCGCGACGCGGTGCCGTCTGCGCTCGCAGATGCCGCCGACACCGCATCACCGGCGACTACCCGGAGAACGCGGTCGCCTACGGCCGTCCGGTCAGATCCTCAGCGGCAGGCCAGTTCGCCGGCGCCTACGGGCGGTTCATGTACCAGCCATCTGCTGGAGCACGAGGACATGGGGATGATGCGGCCCTTCGCCGTCATGCCGCCCCAGGTCCTGAAGTTCGACCACCACCAGCCCGGACACGGCGGCCGCTGAGCCCCCGGCGGCCCGTCAGGCGACAGGCCCCCGGGTCAAGCGCCCGGCGGAGCCAGGACCTGGCCGAGGTCATAGCCGACAGGCTCCTCCAGCTGGGCGTACGTACAGCTCAGCGGGTCCCGGTCCGGGCGCCAGCGGCGGAATTGCGCGGTGTGCCGGAAACGGCCGCTCTGCATGTGGTCATAGGCCACTTCGCACACCAGCTCGGGGCGGAGCGGTACCCAGGACAGGTCCTTCTTCCCCGTCCATCTGCTGGGCGCCCCCGGCATGCGGTCGGTCGCGTGTGCTTCCTCGCTGGCCCACTCGGCCCAGGGATGGCCCTCGGCGGAGGGCATCCGCAGCGGCTCCAGCTCGGTGAGCAGCTCCTGCCGGCGCCGCATCGGGAAGGAGGCGCAGACCCCGACATGCTGGAGACGGCCGGCCGGGTCGTACAGACCGAGCAGCAGCGATCCGACGACCGGACCGCTGCTGTGGAAGCGGAACCCCGCCAGCACACAGTCGGCGGTGCGCTCGTGCTTGACCTTGACCATCAGCCGCTCGTCGGGCCGGTAGGGGATGTCGAGGGGCTTGGCCACCACGCCGTCCAGCCCCGCCCCCTCGAACTGGCTGAACCACTGCTGGGCTCGGCCGGTGTCCGTGGTCGCGGGCGCCACATGGACCGGGGCGGACGCGGTCCCCAGCGCCTGGACCAGCAACTCGCGCCGCCGGAGCATCGGGGTGTCCACCAGCGAGGAGTCTTCCAGGGCCAGGATGTCGAAGGCGACAAAGGACGCCGGGGTGCTCTCCGCCAGCATCCGCACCCGTGACGCGGCCGGATGAATGCGTTCCAGCAGTGCGTCGAAGTCCAGCCGGCCCTCCCGGGCGATGACGATCTCGCCGTCCACCACACAGCGCTCGGGCAGATTGGCCAGCAGGGCGTCAACGAGTTCGGGGAAATAGCGGCCGAGCGGTTTCGTATTACGGCTGCCGATGTATATCTCGTCGCCGTCACGGTGCACGATGGCCCGGAAGCCGTCCCACTTGGCCTCGTAGAGCATGCCCGGCGGAATCCTCGCCGCTGTCCTGGCGAGCATCGGCTTCACGGGTGGCATCACCGGGAGGTCCATGCTCCCGATGGTGCGGCCCGGCGCTCGCCGGCGCGCGCCGGGAGGCGGTGGTGCCCAGCTCGTCCTACGGTGGCGGCATGGGAGAGGCACTCCAGCTCACGGTGGGGGAGCGGACGGTACGGCTGTCCAACCCCGACAAGGTGTACTTCCCCGAGCGCGGCTTCACCAAGCTGGACGTCGCCCGGTACTACCTCACCGTCGGCGACGGTATTCTCCGCGCCCTGCGGGAGCGGCCGACGACCCTGGAGCGCTACCCCGACGGGGTGACCGGAGAATCGTTCTTCCAGAAACGGGCGCCGAAGAACCACCCCGACTGGATCCCCACCGCCCGCATCGCATTCCCCAGCGGACGCTACGCCGACGAGATCTGCCCCACCGAGACCGGCGCGGTCATCTGGGCCGCCAACCTCGGCTGCCTGACCTTCCACCCCTGGCCGGTCCGCCGCTCCGACGTGGACCGTCCCGACGAGCTGCGCATCGACCTCGATCCCCAGCCGGGCACGGACTACGACGACGCCGTCCGCGCGGCACGCGAACTGCGGCCGCTGCTGGAAGAGCTGGGCCTCGAGGGCTGGCCCAAGACCTCCGGCGGACGCGGACTGCATGTCTTCGTACCCATCGAGCCGCAGTGGACCTTCACCCAGGTCCGCCGCTGCGCCATCGCCATCGGCCGCGAGCTGGAGCGGCGGATGCCGGACCAGGTCACCACCTCCTGGTGGAAGGAAGAACGCGGCGCCAAGATCTTTTTCGACTACAACCAGACCGCGCGCGACCGCACCATCGCCTCCGCCTACTCGGTGCGGCCGCACCCGCGCGCCCCAGTCTCCGCGCCGCTGCGCTGGGAGGAGCTCGGCGAGGCCCGCCCGGAGGACTTCGACCTCGCGACCATGCCCGGGCGCTACGCCGCGGTCGGAGACCTGCATGCCGGTATGGGCACCAGCGCCGGGAGCCTGCGGGCCGCCCTCGAAGCCGCCGACCGCGACGAACGAGATCACGCCCTCGGTGATCTCCCGTACCCGCCCGACCATCCCAAGATGGCCGGCGAGCCCAAGCGCGTGCAGCCCAGCCGTGCCAAGGACTGACGCCCCACCCGCCCGGCCCGCTCCCACCGGAATCCGGACGCTTAGGGCCGCCCCGGGGCGGCCCCCTGCTGGCGTCCCCCGGCTACTGGCCGGGGGACGCCAGCAGGCTGTCGTCGATATGTGAAGGCAGATCCGAAGGCCCCTGGTACACCGCGGTCGCGCCCGCCCCGAGCCGGCAGGCCTGCACATCCCAGACCGTGTCGCCGATGAAGACCGCGCGGTCCGCCGGGACCGCGGCCCGCTTCAGGGCGGTCTCCACCAGATCGGGAGCGGGCTTGCTCGCCTTGACATCGTCCGCGCAGGTGACCGCCGTGATCGCGTCATCAGCCCCGAGGGCCTCGCGCATCGCACCCAGTTCCTTGCTCTGCGCGGAACTTGCCAGTACGACCTTCCAGCCCCGGGAGGCGCACTCCCGAAGAAGGTCGGCGGCGCCTTCCAGCGGAGTCAGGCGGGAAAAGTACTGGGCGTAGAGAACCTGATGAGCCGTTGAGATAGCCGCGTCCTCGTCCCGGTCACGGTTCTTTCCGAGCAGATGCTCCAGGAGGCGGTCCGCTCCCATGCCGATGGCCCGGTGGATCGAGGCCGTTGCCACCGTGTGCCCCATTTGGCGGAAGGCTTCCCACCAGGCAACGGAGTGCAGGTAATTGGTGTCCATCAAGGTGCCGTCCACATCGAACAGCACAGCGCTCAGACTCCGGCTCTCCATATGCCGTACGGTATCCGGCGAATCGCGGCACCGCCCACTGGAGACGGCCTCCGTGGCCGCCCGGGCGGGTTTGTGGCGGGAGCCCGGGGGCAACCGCGTAATGGCGGTGCCCGGCTCCGCGGGTACTCCTCACTTCCAGCGAGGAGACAGTCATGGCAATACCCGTTTATCCGGTACGCCGGCGCTTTCCGGCCCGTAGTTTCCGACAGCTGCGAGGAACCTCATGAGCAGCCGCAAGCCCACCCGTCTGACACCGGACCTTCCACCTCGCGTCGAGGTCCCTGATCCGCCGCGTGCGGCGCCACGCGAAAAGTCCCGGAGCCCGCGCCCTCCGGCGCCGCCTGCGGAAGGCGGGAGGCCCGAGGAGCACCCGCCGGACGACTACAGCACCGACTGATGGTCCGGCACGGCTCACGGGTGACAACGGAGGAACTGATGACCGACCAATTGTCCGGGCCGTCCGGGCGCGAACGCCACGCACCGCGCGGGACGCGGGCGGGGAATCGCCGGCGCTGCCACGGTGACGCGGCACGGGAGCGCCTTACCGCGCACCGGGAATGGAGGACGGCCGGGGGCCGGTCGCTCGTATGGTGACGTTGGGCGTGGAAGAGGAGTATCTGCTGCTCGACGCGGAGACGGCCCTGCCGGTCCCGAAGGCACCGCAAATTCTGGCCGCCGCAGGTCTGAATCCCATGCTGAGCTGCGACGAAGTCCAGAACGAGCTCCTCCAGGCGCAGGTGGAGGTGGCCACCCCAGTCTGCGCGGAGCTGGACGAGGTGGAGGACCATGTGCGCCGCTTCCGGCTGGCCCTGGCCGCCGCGGCGGACGGGGCCGACTGCCGGGTCGCGGCCGCGGGAGCCGCGCCGGTGGCCGGCCGGCGTCCGGTGCCGGTGACTGACAAGCCGCGTTACCGGATGATGCTCGCCGATGCGGCCCACCTCGTGGAAGAACAGCTGATCTGCGGTATGCACATCCACGTCGCCATTCCCGACCGGGCTGCCGGAGTGCTCGCCCTCGGCAGGATCCGGCCGTGGCTTCCGGTCCTGGTCGCCATGGGCGCCAACTCCCCGCTCTGGGAGGGCGGTGACACTGGCTTCGCCAGCTGGCGCACCGTGGTGTTCGGCCGCTGGCCGGTGAGCGGGCCGCCCCCCGGCTTCCGGGACGCCGCCGACTACGAGGCGCGCGTCCGGGCACTGCTCGCCACCGGCGTCATCCGCGACCGCGGCCAGCTGTACTGGCAGGCCCGCCTCTCCGAGCGGTACCCGACCCTTGAGGTCCGCGCGCTCGACGTCCAGCTGAGCGCCGGCACTGCCGTAATGTTCGCCGGAATTGTGCGCGCGCTGGTGGTAACGGCGTTGCGCGAGAGCGGGGGCGCTGCCCCCTTCGTCAGTCCCGAGCAGGAGATGGTGCACGCCGCCGGCTGGCACGCCGCCCGGCACGGCCTCAACGACGTCCTGGTCGACCCGCACAGTGGCCGCCCACGCCCGGCTCGTGAAGTCGTGGAGTCGTTGCTGGAACACCTCACCCCCGCGCTGGACGAGGCCGGCGACACCGTCAGAGTGACGTCCTCCGTCCACCGCCTCCTCGACCAGGGGACCGGTGCCGCTCTGCAGCGCGAGGCCATGAGCCGCGGAGGCCTCGACTCTGTCGTCGAACTGATCGCGCCGCTCCCGAAGCCCGGGCCGTGACGGCCTAGGGCCACGACGTCCACCGGGCGTGGCAGGTCTCCTCCGATGGCGGGTTGCCGTCCGGTGGGCGAGGCTGGTGACGCGGCATCTGCTGCGGTTCACACCGGCCGCCGGTACCCGCGGCGTGGCCGGATGTCGGCGCCACGAATGGTGCGCACAGGCCGGCAGGCAACCCTGATCGCGAGCGAGGGGACAGCCATGACAACACCGACCCCGTCCGTGAAGCGGCGTCGCGAGCATGACGCGCCGGACACCACCGTCGGATTCGAGCGCCTCGCGGCCATGCCGGCGGGACCTGAACGGGACCGGCTGCGGGCGGACGTGATCTCCGCGTGGCTGCCGGTCGTGCACCGGATCTCGCGCCGGTTCCGCTCCAGCGGCGAATCAGCGGCGGATCTTCGCCAGGTCGCGGCCCTGGCCCTGGTGAAGGCCGCCGACCGGTACGACCCGTACCGCGGCCCGTTCGAGGCGTTCGCCATCCCCACCGTCACAGGCGAGCTCAAACGCCACATCCGGGACCACGCGTGGGCCGTACACATTCCACGGAGGATCCAGGAACTGCGGGCACAGGTCCGCTTCGCGCAGGATCGTCTGCAGCAGACCGGACGGCATGAGCCGCCGTCGGCCGGCGAGCTGGCGGCGGAGACCGGGCTGTGCGAGAACGAGGTGCTTCTCGGCCTCCAGGCCGAAGGCGTCCACCAGACGCTGGCCCTGGACCGGCCGCTGGGCGGCAGCGACGACCTGCTGCTCGCCGACGTCATCGGCGGCCCCGACGACGCGCTGGAACGCGTCGTGGACCGCGAATCCCTCAAACCGCTGCTGGCCGCCCTGCCCGAGCAGGAGAAGCGCGTCCTGTACTGGCGCTTCTTCGAGAGCCTCAGCCAGCAGCAGATCGGCACCCTCCTGGGAGTCTCCCAGATGCAGGTGTGCCGCATCCTCCAACGCACCTTCACCCGGCTGCGCCAGGACCTCTGCGTCCCGGCAGCCGCCTGACCACCCCGCTGCCCGGTCAGGGACGCATCCCGCCGGCGGCAGGTGAGTGGGTGGCGAAACCGTCCACCCCCAGCGGGTCCCGGCCGGGTCAGCAGCGGAGGGATCTCGTCGCTGCGCCGGGGGAGCAGGCCCACCGAATGCTGGGCCACCCTCTTCGCGCTCCGCCGGTACCGGATTGCCCGGGTACCCGGCGCGCAGCCGCCGAACCAGCCCCCGGCGCCACCTCCCGGCAGTCCGGACACCCGGTCGGACGCCCATGAGCGACCAGGTCAGCGCCCCGGGACCTACTGTCTGAAGTGATGTCCCCAGGAGGGCGCATGACGTCGTCGCCGAGCCAGCGCGGGTCCGGCCCGCCCGCGCCCAGGGCTCCTGCGGGCGCACTGAGCAGGCTCGGCGAGTGGTGCGGTCGTCACTACGCCGTCGTCATCGTGGTGTGGCTGGTCGCGCTCGGGGGACTGCACGCGGCCCAGAGCACCGTCGGCGGCACCTACTCCGACGACTTCTCGCTTTCCGGCACTCAGTCCTACGAAGGGCTGGACGTACTCAACGCGCACGCGCCCGGGGCGGGAGGACTGAGCGCCCAAGTGGTGCTGCATGACGCCAAGGCGCCGCTGACGACAGTCCGGGACCAGATCGGCCGGACGGTCGCCTCGCTCCAGCACCTCCCGCATGTGCTGGCCGCGGTCAACCCGCTCGCTCCCTCCCCGCAGAACCCGTCGTCCTCCGGGTCCCCGACGCAGTCCCCAACGCCCGTGTCGGCGGACGGCAGAACGGCGTACATCACCGTGCGCTTCGACACCAATCCCGCTTCGCTGGAGCAGGCCTATCTGAGCGGCGTCGACAAGGCGGTCGCCCCGTTGCGCTCCGCGGGCGTACAGGTCGAATACGGGGGGTCGCTCGGCGAGCTCGCCCGGCCCCAGCCGGCCGACCTGACGAGCGAGGCGATCGGCTTCGCGGTAGCGATCGTGGTCCTGCTGATCGGCTTCGGAAGTGTCATCGCCGCCACCATCCCGCTGATCACCGCCCTGCTCAGTGTCATCGTCGGGCTGAGCTGCCTGAGCCTGCTCGCCAACGCCTTCACTTTCGCGAGCGTCTCACCCACCCTGGCGACCATGATCGGGCTCGGGGTGGGCATCGACTACGCCCTGTTCCTGCTCACCCGGCACCGGCAGCAGATCATGGACGGCATGGACCCGGCCGTCAGCGCCGGCCGCGCGGTCGCCACCAGCGGACGCGCCGTCCTGGTCTCCGGCTGCACGGTGATCGTCGCCCTCGCGGGCCTGTACGTCTCGCGGATCGGTTTCATCGGCAAGCTGGGCGCCGCCGCCGCTATCACCGTGGTCACCGCGGTCCTCGGATCGCTCACGCTGGTCCCCGCGCTCCTGGGCCTGACCGGGCGGCGCATCGACCGCTACCGGGTCCGTACTCCCGTCGCCGAAAGGTCCGCCGGACCTCCGGGCGCAGAGCCGGGCGCATGGCACCGTTACGCCCGGCGCGTCCACGACCGTCCCTGGTGGTTCCTGGCCGCCGGCGTGGTCGTGGCCGTGGTACTGGCGATCCCGCTGCTGTCCATCCGGCTGGGGCATATCGACGACGGCGCCGACCCCACCAGCTTCACCGACCGGCGCGCCTACGACCTCATCGCCAAAGGCTTCGGACCCGGCGCGAACGCCCCGCTGACCATCGTCATCGACCAGAGCCGGGTGCCCTCGGCCGATCACGCGGCGCTCGCCTCCGAGCTCCGGAAATCCCTGGCCGGCGTCCCGGGCGCGGCGAGCGTCGGCCCGCTGCAGCCCGCCGGCGACGGGAAGGTGCTGATCGCGACGGTCATCCCCGCCGGCGTTCCGCAGGCCGCGGACACCACCCGCCTGGTCAATCACCTCAAGGACAGCGTCGTGCCGCAGGGCGTGGCCGGCACGGCCGCCAGGGGATACGTCACCGGGACAACCGCCGCGCAGGTCGACTTCCTCGACATCATCTCGAGCCGGCTCCCGCTGATCATCGCGGTGGTCGTCGGCCTGGCCTCCGTGATTATTCTCGCGGTCTTCCGCGGCGTCCTGATCGCCGTCAAGGCGGCCGTGCTCAACCTGCTGTCCATCGCGGCCTCCTACGGCGTCGTGGTCGCGGTCTTCCAGTGGGGCTGGGGCGGCCCCGCGCTGGGGGTATCGGAAAAGGTGCCGATCGAGAGCTACGTACCCATGATGATGTTCGCCATCGTCTTCGGCCTGAGCATGGACTACGAGGTCTTCCTGCTCGCCCGGGTACGCGAGGCATGGCTGCGCACCAACGACAGCAGAGGCAGCGTCACCCATGGCCTGGAGATCACCGCACTCGTCATCACCTGCGCGGCCCTCATCATGGTCAGCGTCTTCGCCGCCTTCGTCCTCAGCAACAACATCGTCGTCAAGATGGTCGGGCTGGGACTGGCCGTCAGTGTGCTCATCGACGCCACCGTCGTGCGGCTGCTGCTCGTCCCGGCGGTGCTGACCCTGCTCGGCAGGCACGCCTGGTGGACGCCACGGTGGCTGGACCGCGTGCTGCCGCACCTGGACACCGAGGGCGGCCCCGCCCCGTCTCCGCAGCGTCCCGGCGGCTGCGCGCCGCCGCCCCAGTAGCGGACCGGTGAGCGCCCCGGGCCACAGACCCCCGGCCACAGAACATGGCGTCGGTAGGGTGGGAGTGTGACAGCGGTGCGCGGCACCGCGTACCTGGCCGCCCGGGTGCTCGTTTCCGTCCGTCGGGCCTGTCATGTGCGCGGATCCGGCCTCGGGGGACTGACATGAGCAAGCAGCCGACCGCCGCCCAACGCCGCGCGGTCGCCGCCGCGGACCCCGCGACCGGGCTGCTCCGTGCCTCCCCGGCGGTCCTGGAGGCCCTCGCCGGGCTGGGGCTGGCCGTACGGCATCCACGGCCCCCGCACCGCTTCTACCTGACGCCGGCCGGACGGTCCCTGCGCGCCGGCCTCACCGTCGCCCCGGCGCCCGGTCCCGCACCGGCGGTCCCGGCGGCGGAAGCCGGGGTCTTCGCGGCCAGGACGGGTCATGAGAGCGCGCCATGCGCCGCCGGCCATGCCCGGGCCCACGACGTCCTTACCGCATGGCAGGGCCTGCTAGAGCAGCGCCGGCTGCTGGGCCACAGCGCCGAACTGCCCTGTCCCTGGGAGCGCGCCCACCTGGTACCGGCAGCCGCCATCGCACTGGAAGCCGCAGGCTGCCGCCCAGCGCTGGCCGACGCACAAGGACGCTGCACGGCCGACGGCTTCCAAGTCAGTGCCACGGGGCAGCCAGAGGCCGTCCAGGTGATCTGGGCCACGGCTGCCGTCCCCCCGCAGCAGCCGCCCGCCGGTCTGGAATCCTGCCGCGCGGCACTGGAGAGCGCGGGCTGGCAGGTGAGCCACCACTGCGACCGCCACCGGACCGGCCTGTTCCTGCTGGCCTCACCCCGGCGCGCCTGACCACCCGGGCTGCCGCAGTCCGGCGGCCTCCGCCGCCGAGGCGAGCACCTCCCGCAGCATGTCCGTGGTGAGACGGCCGGTGAAGGTGTTCTGCTGACTGACGTGGTAGCAGCCGAACAGGTCCAGCGGGGCGCCCGCGTCGGCGGCGCGCAGCGTGACCCTGGCGCCGTGCCCGAACGCCGGGCGTGGCCGGGGCACGGCCCATCCGGCGGCGGCCAGCGCGGGCAGCGCGGCCTGCCAGCCGAACGCGCCCAGCACCACCACCGAGCGCAGGGTCGGCCGGAGCAGACGCAACTCCTGGACCAGCCACGGCCGGCAGGTGTCCCGTTCCTCCGGCGTGGGCTTGTTGGCGGGCGGCGCGCACCGCACCGGTTGGGTGACTCTGACACCGCGCAGCTCCAGGCCGTCGCCCCGGTGGGTGGAGACCGCCTGACTGGCCAGGCCGAGGCTGTGCAGCGCGGCGTACAGGAAGTCGCCGGACCGGTCGCCGGTGAACATCCGGCCCGTGCGGTTGCCGCCGTGCGCGGCTGGGGCCAGCCCCACGATCAGCATCGCGGCGTCCGGCGGCCCGAAGCCGGGCACCGGCCGTGCCCAGTACTCCTGGTCGGCGTATGCCCTGCGCTTGACCCGGGCGGCCTCCTCCCGCCATTGGACCAGACGCGGGCAGGCGCGGCAGTGGCACACCTGCTCGTCCAGTTCGGCGATTGTGTTTGCTGTCATAGGGATCCTCGTTCGCCCGGACGCGGCCCCGCTCAAGGCCGCTCCACGGGAGCTGGTTGGTCAGTGCTTTCGCCGGACGGACCCGGAGCCCGGCCCCTCGGGACGGAGGAGTTCGTCCTGCGGGCCGACGATGAGACCGGCCTGCCGGGCAGTGCTCTTCAGCGACCGCAGCGCCAGGAGCAGGAAGCCGATGTCGTCGAGGTAAATCGGGTCCGGCAACAGGTCGACCGGGCAGACCAGATAAATGATAGAGCCCCAGAAAGCCAATTTGCTCGCCCCGGGTACGTCGGCGCTCCGCAGGAGCGAACGCACCCGCACCAGCTTGGCCAGCAGGACCACTATGCCGATGAGCATGGCGACCACAGCCGCTACGGCAAGCGCGATCCCCACGACGGCCCAACGATCCATTTCCGGCTCCCAGCTGTCGGTTGTCCGGCTCGGGGCACCGGCACTTCGCCATCCTCCTACCCATGGCTGAGGCAGGCGCCGCTTCCTCCGACCCGGTGAAGGGCGAAGCAGGACGACGCGACGACCGGGGTCCGGCGGTTCGCCCACACAGCCACGCGTGGGCAAGCGGGTCAGAAACCGCCGCCTCCGTCGCCGAAACCGCCCCCGAAGTCCCCGCCGCCCCCGAAGCCCCCATCGCCGCCGCCGTCGTTGCCGCCGAAGCCGCCGACGAGATCTTCCCCGCCGCCGCTGTAGCCGGGATCCATGGATCCGCCCAGCATGGTGCCGATCAGCAGCCGGGGCAGCAGGATCGAGCCGTATCCGCCGAAGTAGCCGCCGGCCCAAGGACCGTTATCCGGGCAGGCCGCTGCCGCGGATGCCGCCGGCCGAGAGCAGCGCGGTCGCCAGGGCCAGGAGGACGGTCAGTGCGAGCACGACCGGCCGCCGAACAAAAGTACCCATAAATGGCTGATACCCATGGCTCAGGGATATCTGCGCGGCTTGTCGCCCCCGGTCGGCGGCCGGGGGGATGGTGGCGCCGGGGGTGGGCAGAAAGGGGGGTGTGGTGATTCCGGTCCATGACGTGAATCCGGTGCGTAGAACGCCGTGGGTGACGTACGCGCTGATCGCCGCCAACGTGGTGGTGTTCTTGAGGATGCCGGTGGTGGCGTCCTCGCTGACGGGTAGCGTCCCGCTGGGGCAGCTGTGCGATCTGCAGGCCTTCGTGCAGCACTGGGGTGCGGTACCGCGCGAGTTGTTGGAGGGCTGGCGGCCGCGGCTGGTGCCGACCGGCGTGGTGGCGGTCGGCCCGGGCGGGGCGGGCTGCCTGCTCGGGCCGCCGTCATACAGCAAGACGCCGGTGCTGTCGGTACTCACCGCGATGTTCGTGCACGGCAGCTGGCTGCACCTGCTGGGAAACATGCTCTTCCTGTGGATCTTCGGCGACAACGTCGAGGACCGCTTCGGGCGGGTGCGTTTTCTGCTGTTCTACCTGGTCTGCGGGTACGCCGCGGCGTACGGTTTCGCGGCCGTCGACCCGGGTTCGACGCAGCCGCTGATCGGGGCGTCGGGGGCGATCGCCGGGGTACTCGGGGCCTACCTGGTCCTTTACCCCCGTGTGCGGGTGTGGGGCCTGGTACCGGCGCTGTTCTTCCTGCCGCTGCGACTGCCGGCCTGGCTGGTGCTGGGGTCATGGTTCGTGCTGCAGGCGTTCTTCTCCGCCGGGTACGGCACCACGCAGGCGGGCACGGTGGCCTACGTCGCCCATGTGGTGGGCTTTGCGGTCGGCGCGCTGCTCGCCCTCCCGCTGCGGGCCGCCGCCCCGCCCGCCCGTCGCCCCCGGCGTGCCCGGTAGTTCGCGGCAGGGACGCTCGGCCCAGGCCCGAGCGGGCTGCTGGTGGTCCCGGCCGGCCAGTCGGTGAGCTTGCGGCGTATCTGATCGAGGTGGCGGTCCACGGCGGCGTCGGCGTACCCGGCTGCCCCGTAGGAACGGCCTCCTCACCCGATCACCGTAGTGGCTCTCGACCCGCGCCCCGCCCGGAGCCGTGGCCGGACGGCAGGGGGCCGTTGGCGACGCCGGACGGCAGATCGGCCGCGGGCGCTGTCGGACCCCGCCCGGCCCGTCGGAACGTCCCTGGCCGGCTGTCTGGTACAAGATTTGGGCATGGCGCAGAAAATGAGCAAACACGAGTGGCAGGCGTTCCTCCTGGAAGGGACCCGCACCGGAAAACTGTCCACGGTGCGGGCGGACGGCAGCCCGCACATCGCCCCCATCTGGTTCCTGCTCGATGAGGACCATCTGGTGTTCAACACTGGGGAGAACACGGTCAAGGGCCGCAATCTCGCGCGGGACGGCCGGATCGCGCTCTGTGTCGACGACGACAGGCCGCCGTTCTCATTTGTCACCGTGCAAGGCCGGGCCGAGTTGAGCCGCGATCTGGACGAGGTCCGGCTCTGGGCCACCAGGATCGCTGCCCGCTATATGGGGGATGAGGTCGCGGAGGAGTTCGGCGCACGCAACGCCGTCCCCGGTGAGTTGCTGGTCCGCGCCCGTATCGACAAGGTAGTGGCGCTGGCCGGACTCGCCGGGTAGCTCGGGCTGCCCTGCGCCTGCCGCCCGACGTCCCGGATTTCGGACTTGACGCCGTCCAAGGGAGCACGTCCGGTCGGTTGACGGTGTGGCCTGAATGTGATCGCGGCCGTCCTTTTCGCCCCTCTGTTCCCAGTGGCACCGTTGACGCCGTCTGTCATGTACATCCAAACTCTCGGGCGCCGGGGGTTGCGTGACGTCTGCCTCCGGTGATCCCCACAACACACAAGGAGGCACGCATGGCGGCACTCCGATCCGGCAGACGCGTCCGACTACTCCTGTCAGCGGCTGTCGTGGCTGTCAGTACGCTGGCCGCGGCCGGACCCGTTCAGGCATCTGCCAGGGCCGACGGCGGCGGTTCGCAGGACCTCGCCCAGTACGTCAACCCGTTCGTCGGTACGAAGCCCGGCGGCCCCGACTTCGGGACCGGCGGCGGGGCGGGCAACACCTTCCCCGGCGCTGACGTGCCGTTCGGCATGGTGCAGTGGAGCCCGGACACCAAACGCGACCAGCCCGGCGGCTACTACTACGACGACAGCCAGATCAGAGGCTTCAGTCTGACCCATCTGTCCGGCGCCGGCTGCGACGGTGACGAGGACCTGCCGTTCATGCCCTATGCCGGAGCGGTGACCACCTCGCCCGCCAGCGATCCGGCGCGCTACCTGGACAGCTTCTCCCACAATGACGAATCGGCCACCGCCGGCTACTACGGCGTGAAGCTGGCCTCCGGCAACAAGGTCGAACTGACGGCCACCCAGCGTTCCGGCGCCGGGCGCTTCACCTTTCCGGCGGCCAGTACCGCCTCCCTGTTGGTGAACGTCTCCGGCTCGATCGGCGGCGCCTCGGACGCGCAGGCGACGATTACCGGCGACCGCACCATCACCGGCTACGTGGCCAGCGGCCACTTCTGCGGCGGCGACAACCTTTACAGGTTGTACTTCTCAGCCACCTTTGACCAGCCCTTCGCTTCCGTCGGCACCTGGCACAACGACATCGTCACGCCGGGCGACCAGAGTGTGCGCGGCGGAGCCCGCGCCAAGGTGGACACCCGGGCACAGGCCAAGTCCACGAGCGCCACCACCTCGGCGGTGTCCGGGACGAAGTCGGCACGGGCGACCCACCCGTCGGTCAGCGTCTCGGGGCCCGGCTCCGGAGCGTACGTCACCTTCACGCCCACGGCGAAACAGGCCGCCGTGGGCGTGAAGGTCGGGCTCAGTTACGTGAGCATTGCCAACGCCGCCGCGAACGCCTCGGCAGAGCAGGGCCACTCATCGTTCGATAACGTTGTCAAAAGCGCCCGCGCAGCCTGGAACCAGCGGCTGAACCAGATCCAGGTCGGCGGCGGCACCACCGCACAGCGCACGACCTTCTACACCGCGCTGTACCACTCGCTGCTCCAGCCGAATGTCTTCAGCGACGTGAATGGCGAGTACATCGGCTTCGACGGGCAGATCCACAAGGCGGCGAGGGGACACGCGCAGTACGCCAACTTCTCCGGATGGGACATCTACCGCTCCGAGGCGCAACTGCTGGCCCTCCTGGCACCGGACGAGGCGGGTGATATCGCTCAGTCGATGTACAACCAGGCACACCAGGCGGGTGATGTGTGGGACCGCTGGTCGGTGAACAACGACTTCGAGGGCGTCATGAACGGCGACCCCTACCACTCGATCCTCGCCACCATGTACGCCTTCGGCGCCACCGGATTCGACGCCGGCAACGCGCTCGCCTCGATGGTCAAGGGCGCGACCACCGTCCAGTCCTCCAAGGCCCGCTATGTCGAACGTCCCGGGCTGACGGACTACCAGACGATCGGCTACCTGCCCGATGACGTCTCGACCACGCTGGAGTACACCAGCGCGGACTTCGGCATCGCGGCACTGGCCGGACGGCTCGACGACACCTCCACGCGGGCCACGTTCATGGGTCGGGCCCAGAACTGGCAGAAGCTGTTCAACCCGGTCAACTCGTGGATCCAGCCGCGCAACGGCGACGGTTCCTTCGTCTACCCCTTCGACCCGGCGGACTCCAGCCTGTATGTGGAGGGCAACGGCGCGCAGTACAGCTGGATGGTGCCGTACGACCTCGCGGGGCTGTTCGATGCGATAGGCGGCAACGCCAAGGCCCTCGACCGGCTCAACACTTTCTTCACCGACCTCAACGGCGGCCCGCACAATCCGTACGCCTTCCTCGGCAACGAGCCCTCGCTGGAAACCCCGTGGGAGTACGACTACGTGGGTGCTCCCTATCGCGCCCAGGACGTCGTACACAGGGCGGTCAACACCCTCTACTCCGCCGTCCCCGAGGGCGAGGTCGGCAATGACGACCTGGGCGCGATGTCGTCCTGGTACGTCTGGGCGGCGATGGGCATGTATCCGGAGGTGCCCGGCCGGGCCGAACTGGCTCTGGCGAGCCCGCTGTTCCCGCAGATCACTGTGCACCGGGCCAGCGGGCAGAGCATCACCATCAAGGCCCCCGGCGCCTCTGCCGACACCTATTATGTGCAGTCGCTCAAGGTGAACGGCAGCGCCAGCGACCGGGCGTGGCTTCCGGAGTCCTTCGTCGCCAAGGGTGGCACGCTCGACTACTTCCTGGGCAGCAGCCCCAACACCACCTGGGGCAGCGCTCCCGCCGACGCCCCGCCCTCCTTCCGCCAGGGGGAGGAACCGTTCTTCACCAGCACCGATCCGGGCCGGGTCAAGGTCCAGCCCGGGGGAGAGGCCCAGGACGCGACCGTCACCGTACGCTCCCTGCGGGCCGCGGGAACCACGGTCCACTGGACGGCCGCACCGCTGGACGGCGTCACGGTGACTCCCTCCGACGGCGACTTCACCGTGCCGGCGAGCGGTACGGGCACCGACAAACTGTCGGTGTCGGCTGCCGCCGGGGCGGAACCGGGCTTCTACTCCATTCCGCTGACGCTGACCTTGCCGGACGGCACGGCGCTGCCGAAGACAGCCGTCGCCGTCACGATCGGAACGCCGGGCAGCATGCTGTGGTATCTCAACAACAACGGCGTCTCGTCCGACGACGACAGTCCGGCGGCCAACTTCGACGGAGGCGGCTACAGCTACTCGGCCAAGGCGCTCGCGGCCGCCGGGGTCACTTCCGGGAGCACGGTGTCGTCCGGGGACTTCCGTTTCACCTGGCCGAAGGTCAACGCCGGTGACCCGGACAACATCGCGGTCGGCGGGGGCGGACAGGTGCTCGACGCCCCGGCGGCCCCTGCGGGCGCCTCGAGGCTGAGCCTGCTGGGCAGCGCCAGTAACGGCGCCGCCAGCGGCACCGTGACACTCACGTACACCGACGGAACGACTCAGGAGGAGCAGATCGGCTTCAGCGACTGGACCCTCGGCGGTGGCAGCCGGCAACCCTCGTACGGCAACTCGGTCGTCGTACGCACCGACCATCGCGACGTCTCCGGCGGCGGCACCCAGACTGTGGAAACAGACCTCTTCTCCACGGCGCCCATCGTGTTGGCATCCGGCGAGCAGCTTCAGAGCGTCACGCTGCCGGATACGGTGAGCGGCGGGACGATCCACGTCTTCGCGATGGCGACGGCCTGACCGTAGGCATGGCGGGGGCACACCCAGTGGGGTTCGCGCGACCTGGAAGCCCGGATCGCGCGAACGCCGCGCGCCGTCGACGCCCCGGTAGCCGAAGAGGGACTCCACTGCCACGGCCGCCAGGCCATCCGGGCCTGGGCGACATGGAGCAGTTGGGCCGCGGCAGTGAAGGACCCCCTCGTCGACCACCGCGACGAAGTATTCGAGCCGATGCAGGGCGACACGCATGCGCTCAGCTTATCGCTGCGAGAATATCTATTTGTTGGACATATGCCGGAACTGAGGGCAAGCTTATGCCCAGTCGACCGGCACATCCGGATTCCCACTCGCGGGCGTACCGCTATCCGTAAGGGAAAAACGGCCTGAACGGGCGGCTGGTCACCGTACTCACCGCATAAGAATGGGGAGTTCGTATGAGTCGTATCCGGGTGCTGTGCCTCCACGGCTATCACGGGAGTGGTCCCATCCTGCGCGAGCAGATGAAACCGCTCGCCGAAGATCTGGAGGAGACCGTTGAATTCGTCTACGTGGATGCCCCGTCACTGTCCACGGGTGATTTCGGATGGTGGCACCATGAATTCCGCGGCTGGGAGCGCACCCGGGACTGGATGGCCGACCTGTTCGCCCAACAACGGCACTTCGACGGGGTCTTCGGATTCAGTCAGGGGGCCGCCCTCGTCTCGCTGCTGGTAGGGATGCGCGGCTCGGACGGGCAGGCGGGCGGCCGGAAACCTCTCAGTTTTGAATTCGCGATGATGGTCGGCGGATTCCGCAGCGACTCTTCCAAGCACGCCAATCTCTACGCATCCCTGGACAGCTATACGCTCCCGTCTCTCCACATCATGGGTCGCTCCGATTCGATTGTGCCGATCGAAGATTCCCGCGACCTCTCCGATCACTTCACCTCTCCCGTCGTCCTTGAGCATTCCGGCGGTCATGTAATTCCCGGCACACCGTTCATCCGCAACAATGTGGCCCTCTTCCTCGGCCGCATGGCCGGATGAAGATCCTTCAGAGGAAACCGGCCGTCAGCGTTGTTCCACCCGACCGAGAAGCACTGCAGAAAATGATCCGCAACAGGTTCAGGTACGCCGTCGCCTGAACGTCCGCGAGGGCGCCATGCGGACGTTGGCCGTCGCGCTGAAGGTGATCCTGCCGCCCTGGCGCCGCAAGTCCCCGAAGATCAGCGAGGCGCTGTTCCTGCTCCGCCACCCAGTTCTCTCCCTGGAAGCCGTGCACTGCCTCCCTGAGGGCTTCTGACCGGCCGGCCGGGTGACCGGGCCGGCTCCGCGATCCAGCAGGGCCGGCCCGTGCCGTCAGGCCCGGTCGACCTCGGCCCGCAGGGCGTTGTAGTCGGCGAAGGCCGACTCGACGTCGGCGCGGGTCAGACCGTAGCGGGACAGATCGTAGCTGTGGGGGCGGGTGTCCTTGGGGCGGGCGGCGACCTCGGGGAGCCGGGCGGCGTCGGCGTCGGTCCACCGGGCGCCGATGGACTCGTAGAGCTTCGGGGCGCCCGTGGCCGGATTGGACCCGAGCCAGGAGTACGGGACGTCCACCAGCGCCTCCCGGGGGATCGCGGCACGGGCCGCGAGGCCCCGCGCCATGGAGCGGCTCAGCAGTTCGAGCCAGGTGGCGCCGATGCCGTGCAGGTCCAGGGGGCGGACGGTGATGGCCATGCCGTGCTCGACCAGGCTGCAGAACGACGGCACGACGGCGACCGGGTCGCGGTGGGTCCACACGCTCGTGGCGTCGGGGAAGACGGTGCGCAGCGCGTCGAGGTTCTCGATGTGCATGGGGGACTTCAGCACCCAGCGGCGGCGGGGACGGCCGTACTGGAGCACCTGGAAAACCTGCTTGAGGTGGCGGTAGTCGGGGACGAAATCCCGTTCGTAGTGCCGGGCCTGGTACTCGGGCATGCGGGCCTGGGACAGCGGCATAACGGTGTGCGGAAGGGCGAAGGTGCACTCATCGGGGCCCTCGGCGCGCAGCGGGTGGACGTCGCGGAAGCCCGGGGCGAACAGATTGATTCCGCCGACCATCCGACGCGCGGCGGTGATTGCCTTCTGCCGCTGCTCAGGCGGTAAGTCCAGGTCGGGTGTGAGCAGCTCCCACAGCAGGGGACATCGGTGCTCGTCCGAGAGGGACAGCACGCCGTGGGTGAGCGTGGTGGCCGTGCGCGGCAGGCCCACCACGAACACAGGCTTCTCGACGGGCTCCCGCTCGATCGCGGGGTGCTCGGCGATCAGCCGCCGGATCCGGGCCCGGTTGGTGAGATGCCTGCGGACGTGACCCCGCGCGGACAGCCAGCCGACCGGAGTGAGGTTCTCGTCCCCCGCCCAGTGGCGCAGCAGGAACCGGAAGTCATCGACGAACCGCTGGTCCCCGTCTGCCTGCCCGGACGTGGCGACGAGCCGGTCGAAGGTCCGGTCAGGGATGCGACGGGAGCCGAAGCCCGGCCGGAGCAGCAGATTGGCCAGGGTGAGGGCGAGGGGGGTGGAGGACACGGGGGCAAGTTCCTTTCGGAGGCGGGGCGGATGGGGCAACGTATCTCATCGAACTGGCTTGCTGTGCCGAAGAGTTGGCCAAGGCTGCCCACCTTGCCGACCCGGCAACCTTCCCGCGCCCGGCGGCAACCCGGGAACACAACCGTTCCTGACGGGCGAGGCCATGATGATCAGACCGAGCCCGCCGCCCCGGCAGGCTCCTCACCGGAACGCTCGCCGTGCTTCTCGTGGGCACGGGCAGGACGCTGGCGCTGTATCGCACCGCGGTGACGCAGGCGCCGCACAGGAGAGAAGCTGGACCCCGGCCTGGTCCGCGGGCGCCGTCCATGGCGCCCGCCCCGAGGCCTTGCGCTGTTTGCTGATCCAGTGCCCCAGCGGCTATACCGTGTCCCTCGCCGGGCCTTCCTTGTGATCGAACGGCACTCGAAGGTGCCCCTCGCGTTGGGCGTACTTGCGTGCCGCGGCGTAGCCGCGTGCCCAGTCCTGCCCTTCGGTGCCGATCAGGTTGAAGGAAACCCATTCCGCGACCATCACGGGATCTCGCGGGGCGCGAACCGCAGCAGCAGCCGGTTTTCCTCCAGCTGATCCAGCTGATCCAGCTTCGGGCGATTCCCGCGTCGCGGGCGCTACCAATTACGGCCGCGCCGTCCGCTTCGAGGCGCGCGGTGAGCCGGGCCAGGAACTCGTGCGGCTTGGACCCTCCCTGATCAGCGTGCCCACCGAGCGCGCCCCGTGCGCATCCCCGCGCGCACCGGACCGGGATGCCGTGCGACGCGCGGGTCAGGGTGGGCGTTGTGACGCGGGTCATTGACCCACTGCCGACATACGTTGAGGATCGATTTATCGACTATGGAAAGCGGCTCCTCATGGGTGAACATGTTCACGTCCGCCTCAGCCAAGGCATGGGCGTGTCGGAGGAAGGGCAGCTGGTCGAGCAGTCCCGCTGCAAATGCGGGGCCACATG
The DNA here is from genome assembly GCF_005047355.1 of Actinacidiphila oryziradicis. Taxonomy (GTDB): domain Bacteria; phylum Actinomycetota; class Actinomycetes; order Streptomycetales; family Streptomycetaceae; genus Actinacidiphila; species Actinacidiphila oryziradicis. The sequence goes on along the minus strand of NZ_SUMC01000023.1, from coordinate 13,543 downwards.
GACCAAGACGTACCCGGTGGAGGACGGAGAGGCGGAGTGACAAAGACCGTCCACCGGCTGACGTAGGCCGGTCCGTCCGGTGAGCCTGCTTGGACGCTGCGAGCCAGCTCCGTGACTCTGCCCAGTCGTGCGCGGCATCACGAGGGGCGGCGGCGCATTGCCCCTGGGCGTGTGGGCTACGCCCCGGTGGGGCACACGGCCGGGGCTGGCACTGGCTTGGGCGGCGCGGCATCAGCGTCATCGATGGGCAGTGCGATCACGCGGCCCTCTCTTCCTGAACAGCGAGGACCTTCTCCGCTTGAAGCCGGAGCCGACCGCGGCGCAAACGTGATCGCCTCCGCAGACCCGTGCAGTGCGGCAGAGGCGGCTGCGCACCACGAGGTCGTCTCAAGGACCGCCCTCAGCGCGACGGCTGCGTGGATGAGACGGCCTCCACCGCACATGCCACCTCCGGGCGCCTCTTCACCACCTCGCGGTCCACTCCCGCCTCAGGTCCCAGACTGTGGGGACGCCTGACCGAGACCGGACGAGGTGATCTGGGCGGCCGAAGAAATTGGCTCCACGCCCACTCTTGCCGAAAGCTGAGGGCAAAGGCATCCCGGGACTGAGTAATGCCGTGCCGGTGGTGGATCCACCGGAATCCTGGGTGGAGCCTCATTTCTGGCAGACCCCATGGCCTTGCCCTACAGGGGCGGAGGAAGCCGGGATGTGCCGGCCGTCGCGGGTCGGCATGCGGGTGAAGCCCCCGCCCGGCAACCGGGGCCTCACCGGGTTCGGTCATGCTGCCGGGCACTGAAGGCAGGCGCGGACTTCGCGGCCGCCGGGAGTCTGGTGGACCTCGGTCGATTGCGCGAGGTACTCCACGATGCCGGTGCCGCGGCCGTGTTCGTCCGGGGCGACGGCATCGTGGGGGTGTTCCAGGGCAGTTCCGGAGTCGCTGACCACGATGTGGAGGGTGTGGCGGTCGAGGGCCAGCAGCAGGGTCATGCACTCGTGGCCGTACCGGGCGGCGTTGGCCGTGAGTTCGTCGACGATGAGGACGGCGGAATCCCGCTCGTTCTCGGGAACACTCCAGCACTCCAGCAGGTCGGCCGTGAAGTGGCGGGCGGCGGAGACATGTGTCTCCTGCGCGGGCAGGGTGAGCAGTGCCTGGTGGCGGCAGGGCCGCGGGAGCAGTGAGCTCGCGATGGTTGAGTCGGTTACAAACATGGTCTTGTTGCTCTTCTGTGGAGGTGCGGAGGCGGGGGGAGGGCCGCAGAAGAACGCGGGGGGCGCGGCCGGGGTGCCACAGCCCGAGGCTGATGGCGAGCCGGGTTAGCCCGGCGTTGTTGCCGATGCCGAACGTGGACCGGATACGGCGCAGGTAGGTGTTCGCCGTATAGCTGGTGATGCCCACGCGGTGGGCGGTCTGGAGACGGGTGCCGCCGATGGGCCGCGGTAGTTCGCTCGGCGCACGTGTGGGCGGGGAGTCGAGGCTTCGGCATGTGGCGTTGAGGCGGGCATCGCGAGCGCCACGGGTGTTTCCTGCGGGTGGGGTATCTCGGTCATCTCGGTTGACTCCTTGCGAGGTGGGAGGAGAGGGAGGGTGATCTGGTGAATACCAGCGCTTATCCAGTTCCACGGGTGGCGGACGCCGTGCGGTTCGGTATATTCGCGCCGTTTGCTCGATTTCTTCAAAGATGTGCAGATTGGCCGGACCCACCTCCTGGGCGTGCGGCGCCGCGTTGCCAGGAGAGGGGTTTCCGCGGCTGTGCGCCCACGCGCCCCGGTCACCGCGGTGGACGTAGGCCAAGGAACCGTTCCTCAGCACTGAGCGGGAGTGTGTCCTGGCTCGGTGCGCGCGTCCCGAACGGTGTTGGGTGCGCTGGTTGCCCGTGTTCGCGTACCTGGTGGTGGCACCCGTCGTGCGGGTGGTCCGGTCCGAGGTGGGCGGGTTTCCTCGCGCCCGAGGGTGTCCGGTCTGGCCTGGGCGCTCCGATGCCCGGCACCATCGCTCTGGTGGTGCGGGGGCGGTGGCGTCCGACGCCGGGCCGAATGTCCGTGGGCGCGCCGTCCGATCACGATGCTCGCGCAGTCGTGACCGGTGGTCTGGGGAGGACGACGCGGACCCCGGTGGGCAGGCCCAGGGCATGCGTCAAGCCCGGTACGAGGATCGTCCCTGTCGACCGTGACCGCTGCGACCCCGCCCTGCCGGAGGCCGGCAGGGCGGGGTCGTGACAACGGCTCGCAAGGCCCCATCCCTCCGGGGGCTTTGCGAGCGCGGGGGACGGCGGCCTGCCCCCACTGCCGGGCGGCCATGCCGTGCGGGTGGTTCGGGTGACGCTCCGTCCCGGCCCGGTGCCGGTGCCGGGACACAGCCGTGGACTCCGCGGCCGAGCATCTGATCGGCCGTCCGCTCCCGCGCGGCGGCCACTGGCCGGGTGGGTGGCATGAACCCGTCCGAACACCGTGGGCGGGCGCCACCCGCCTCACGCCGGGATCGTGATCAGCTTCTGGCCGTTGCCGGCGAAGATGTCGAAGTGCCCGATGGCCCCGGGGGGCATGGGGACCGCTCCGGGGATCGTGGTACCGCCGGGGTACTCGCCGGCCCGCCAGCTAGCGCCGACCGCCTTGACCCCGTCCAGCCCGACCACTTGCAGGGTGCAGGTGATTCCGGCGGGCGCCCCCTTGGCCGAGACCTGCAGGACGCTGCCCCAGGCGGCGGGCGAGACCTTCACCGAGACGGAGACACCGGTCGTGGGGTCGCGTCCGGAGAAGGTGCGGACCGGGGCCGGAGAGGTCGGTCCGGGCCGTGCCGCTTGACTGCCCACCGACCCGCTGGCCGCCAGCCACGTGCCGCCGGCCGCTGCGGCCATGAGCGTCAGGGTGGCGGCGGCGCCGGCCAATTGCCGCCGCCAGGCCGTACGGCGTCGGGCCCCGGCCTGTTGGAGCAGCCGGTCGAGCAGACCCTCCTGGGGTACCCGCGCCGCAGCCGGCACAGTGGGCCGCGAGGGTGGCTGCGGGCTGGGTTGCCCGCTTTCCGCGGCCCGTTGCACGAGTCGGTCGGCCAGGTCCTCGCTGGGTGCGGGCGCGGCCCGGCCGGCGGCTTCGGCCTCGGTGATAGTCGCGAGCAGCGCGGGCAGTCCTGCCAGTTCGGCGTACTCCGCCCGGCACCGGGCGCATTCCGCGAGGTGGGCGCGTATGTGCTCCGCCTCCGCCGGGGACAGCGTCCCCAGGACGTATCCGCCCAGTGACAGCCGGATGATCTCACGGTCCGCGGTCATGGTCTGCACCTCCTCTGTGCCGCCGTCACGGCTCGATGCCCCGTTCCTGGAGCGCCAGCCGCAGCGCCTGCAGGGCGTAGTACGTCCGCGACTTCACGGTGCCCAGCGGGATGCCGAGCACTTTCGCGGCCTCGGCCATCGTCCGGCCCCGGTAGTACGTCTCCAGCAGCACGACGCGGTGGTCCTGGGACAGTGTCCGGATGGCATCGGCCACCGCCCAGCTCTGCAGCGCCTGTTCGATCTCGTCCTCGCCGGGCGTCCGCTCGGCGATCTGCTCCAGGGCCTCCCCATCGGCCTCGGCCGGCCGGGCCCGCCGGGCCCGGCGGGCGTCGACGACCAGATGCCGGGCCACCGTACACAGCCAAGCCCGGGCCGGACCGCGTGCGGGCTCGAACGCGGCGGGGTGCTGCCACGCCCGTAGCAGTGTCTCCTGCACGATGTCCTCGGCCCATTGCCGGTCTCCTGAGGTCAATCGCAGCGCGTAGTGGAACAGGGGCCCGGCGTGCTCGGCGTAGAGCGTGCGGAGCAGTTCCTCGTCTGCACTCGAAACAGTCTCTTTATCAGAGACACGGCGCCCGGAGCGATCCGGCTCAGCCAATGGACCGCGTTTACGGAAACTCCATGGCATAGGGCGATCATCCCGCATTTTTATTGTTTTGTCGCATTACCTACCGTATGTCGCTGGCTACGCGCCGTAGATCCGGACGTGCGAAGAAGGCGGCCCCATCGTTGCCCTGGCGGCGGTCCCCGGGGAGGTCGCGGCACGGCCGGCGGCCGGCGTACGCCACTGCCCTCGGCTCCGTTCCTGTAGGCCACGTCACCGGCTCGGGCGGGGGTTGCGGTGCGGACGGCCCGTGGGGATGGCTGTGGTCTGCGGTGGCCGGTGATGCCGGGCGCGGGGGTGGGCTGTCTGGCCCGTGGCGGGGCTCTGTGAGCGGTTCCCGGGAGCAAGGCGGCCCCGGTGGCGGGTGTGGTCCCGGACCCGCCGCCGCGTCATCGGCGGGGTCGTGCCGCCGCGGGCCGGAAAGGGGCGGGTCCGGGTGATTGGCGCACCTGGCAAGAAATTTCACAAAAGGTGCGGATCTACCGAACCGTCCGGTGCCCATCACCCGTGGAACTGGACAAGCGCTGGTATTCACCGGATCCACCTCTTCCCACCCACCCCGCAGGGAGCGAGCTGAGATGACCAAGATGCTCCACCCGGAGGAAGCAGCGGTCCTTGCGGGCGTCGTTGGGACGCGTCCACACGAGCGGCCCGGGCGCCGGCAACACCTCTGGTCCGTGGGCGGGTCCCGGTGAGGTGCCGGCGGCCGAAAAAGGTCCACCGTGCGTCACTCCAGCCGCCCCTGACCGGTCGGCACATGTCGCAATCGCAACCTGATCAGTAAGGAACGAGAACTATGTACCTGCATTTTCGTCCGACGGCCCGGCGGTCGCGCCTCGTGGCAGGCCTCGCCGTCGCCGCCGCCGGCACGCTGGGGCTCCTGAGCGCGTGCGACGGATCGTCGCATCCCGCCGCTACGGGGGCCGGCGCCATCACGCCCGCTCCGGGCCAGAGCCTGGCCGGAACGCCCGGCGCCGCTGGGGCGGGGGGTGCGGCGAGCTCCGCCCCGGGCGCCTCGGCGATGCCCAGCATGAGCATGCCCATGAGTCCTCCGGCCACCCGTGCGCCGACCGCGCCGGTGGCCGGGGACGCCGTGGCGATCAAGAACTTCGCGTTCTCTCCGGCCGTGCTGAAGGTCAAGGCGGGCACGACGGTGACCTGGACCAATCAGGACACCGATGCCCACACCGTCACCAGCACCGGATCGGGAGGGCCCTTGAAGTCCGCCGCGCTGGCCACCCGCGCCACCTACCGCTACACGTTCACCAAGCCCGGCACCTACGCCTACCTCTGCACCATCCATCCGTTCATGACCGCGACCGTGGAGGTGTCCCGATGACCGACCACCCCGACGGGCGCGACGAGGCACCGGGCGCCGACTTCGAGCAGGCGACCGACGAACACGGGATGACCAGGCGTCAACTCATCAGGCACGCAGGATGGTTCGGCGGGGCCGTGGTCCTGACCGTGGCCGGGGGAGAGGTGATCAGCCATGTCGCCGACAACCGCAACGCCGCTTTCGGGGCGGCAGCCGCGGAAGGCAGCGGCGCGCTGCGGTTCGTGCAGGTCTCCGACAGCCACATCGGCTTCCAGGGTCCGGCGAACATGGATGTGGCCGGGTCGTTCACCGAGGCGATCAACCAGGTCAACTCCCTAGGATTCAGGCCCGACTTCGTCATGCACAGCGGTGACCTGACCCACCTGTCCACGGCGGGCCAGTTCGACCAGGTCAGGCAGATGATGACCGGCCTGCGCACGGACCGGGTGTTCACCGTGCCCGGCGAGCACGACTCCATCGGCGACGTCGGCCGCGCCTACCGGCGGACGTTCGGCGAGGGCACGCTGGGCGACGGCTGGTACAGCTTCGACACCCACGGCGTGCATTTCATCGCACTGGTCAACACCCTGAGCCTGGAGAGGCTCGGACACCTGGGCAAGGAACAGATCGAATTCGTCCGCAAGGACGTCGCGGGACTGTCGTCCGACACCCCCGTCGTGGTGTTCAGCCACATCCCGCTGTTCGCCATGTATCCGAAGTGGGGCTGGAGCACGGATGACGCTCTGCAGGTCCTCGCGCTCCTGCGCCGCTTCTCCTCGGTCACCTGCCTCAACGGGCACGTCCACCAGTTGTTCACCAAGACCGAGGGCAACATCACCTTCCACTCCGCCGCTCCCACCGCCTACCCACTGCCCAAACCAGGTCATGGCCCTGCCCCGACCCCGCAGGTCGTGCCCGCCAGGCAGCTCAAGGGCGCACTCGGCATCCGCACCGTCGGCTACCGGCGGGGCACCCGGGCGCTGGCGGTCAAGGATGAGAGGCTGGCATGAACACTCACAGGGCTCTCGCCCCGGCGCTGCGTCTGGCGATCGCCGTCACGCTCGCCGCAAGCGGGTACATCCACGCCCGGCTCTACCTCGATGAGTACCGCTTCGTCCACGTCGTCGGCGCGCTGTTCCTGCTCCAGGCAAGCGCCTCCTTCGCGGTCGCCGTCCTGATCCTGATCGCCGCACCGCTGCTGCTGAGGGCCGCTGCCGCCGGCGTGGCGCTCGGCGCGCTCGCCGGATTCACCGCCTCACGCACCGTCGGCGTGTTCGGGTTTACCGAACACGGTCTGCAGCCGGCCCCACAGGCCCTGCTCAGCATGGTGGCCGAGACCGGCACCCTGCTGCTCGTTGTGGTCTGGCAGGCAGCCGCGATCCGACAACGCCGCCATGCCCGGCCGCAGAAGGACGCCCCCCGCCGGCTGCGGCCCGGCACCATCACGGGGCACTGACCGATCAGGATCCCGCCCACGACCGTCCCTTCGGCGCACGTCCCCGACCGCACCGGCCGGCGTCCGCCCGCGGGCCCGCCTGACCACAGACCGCGTCGCGCATCACCTCGGCTCTCGCGGAGCCATGCCGCCTCCCTGCGCGTATCGCCCGACGGACAGGGCAAGCAGGACGGCCGCAGCGGGAGCCGCCGTCGCCCGGCGGCTGACCGCCCTGCGGTCCGCTCACAGATCCCCGGCCGAGCCCCGGCCGTTCGTCCCAGGCACCCAACCGGGCGACTACCGGCCCGCCCCGCCCCGCTTTCCGCCGCCGGTGTTCACCCGCTGGGGCTCGGTCACGCCGTTCACCCTGGCAAGCGGACAGCAGTTCCGCCCGCCGGCGCCCCCGCCGGTCAGCAGCCCCGCCTACGCCACCGCCCTGAACGAGGTCGAGAGGTTGGGGCAAACACCAGTACCATCCGCGCTTCCGATCAGAGCGCGGCCGCGAAGTTCTGGTACGCGGCCCCCCGTCTGGAACGTCTGGAACCAGGTCGCGCAGGGCCTGGTCACCTCCCAGAACGCAAGCCTGGGAAAGACGGTGAAGGTCTTCGCCGACCTCGACCTCTCCCTCGCCGACACCGCGATCGCGCTGTACGAGGCCAAATACCACTACCGTCAGTGGCGGCCCGTCACGGCCATCCGGCTCGGTGGTGCGCACTACAACCCGCGCATCGTCGGCGATCCCCACTGGACGCCCCTCCTGGCGACTCCCCCGGACCCGTCCTATCCCGGCGCTCACTGAATGTGCGGGTGCGAGGTACTACCGCTATGTAGTTCGCCTCCGGCGGGCACCGACGGCACGCGCAAACGCCTGGCGCATCCGGACCGAGTCGGGGCAACATCGTCAGCGGCTCTCCCCCCACCCGCCGCCCACACGCGGATCGCCACCGCCTTCCATGCCACTGTCTGGCGACTGCGCAGGTCCAGCCGGGCCGGATCCGAGGTAGAGCTAACGAGTCAGATGACCGGGGAGACATGGCTCAGTGCTCCCAGACCCTGGCCGGTCAGGCACAAGGGGCACGCCACGGGGTGACAGCGGGCGACTCCCGGGTACAAGGGGTGTAGATCGGGCCCGACCCGGGCCCGGCTTCCCAGCCGGTACGGCGGGACGGAGGGTAGTACCGATGTCCAAACGCACACGTAAGAGGCGCATGCGGCGCAAGCACAAGGCGAACCACCGTCATCACCCTCCGTGAGGGGCAGAGAACAGCCGACGGGCAGGCCCGAGGTCGGGGACGGCCCGGGGATGCCTCGGGCTTACCCGCAGCCACGGAGCCCGGGCGGGCACGACGACGCCCCCGGGCTGCAACAGCCGAGCGTCCTGCCTTCCCTGGGGCCCGCGAGGAACGGCCCCGGAGGCAGGCCCGGTACCACGCCAGTCCGGTAGGACTGGCCTTCGATGCCATATCGACATATGGCTCCATCGACTCCCTATCGGGGGTTCCCATGGCCCAGATCAGAGCGACGAAAGATCCCGGAATCGCCGTCGACTTCTCCCACTCGGACGTGGAGCAGATCAAGGACGCGGCTGAGCCGGTCCCGGTGATCCAGGAGAAGGTCGTCAAAGCCGCCGTGATCGTGCCGGCCGCTGGCCCGACCATGACCGAGGCCGCGTCATCCATCGCCGAGGCCATCGCCTTGCGCAAGGAGGAGCTTGTGCGGACCGACGGGGGGCACGGCGTGGAGGTGGTGTTCGACGTCCAGGCGCTGACACTCGGGGACTGGGACATCATCGCCGTCAGGCCGCTGCCCAGCACCGTGCCGTCCGTGTCGATGGTCGAGACCTTCTCACTGGTGAGCAGCTCCCCGCCGACGGCTGCGGAGGCCGGGGAGGTCCTCTTCGTCTTCGCCGTGGCGGAGGACCGCCGGATCGTCTTCAACGAGGTGGCGGCCGACGGCGGCTTCACCGGCTGGCAGGAGGTCCCTGGTGGCCTGCTCACCCGGACCGCACCGGCGGCGGCCACGCTGGGCGACGAGGCGGTGGTGTTCGCGACCTCGCCCGAGGGCCGGATCCTCGTCAACCGGGTCGCGCCCGATCGGTCGTTCAGCGGCTGGCAGGAGATACCGGGAGAACTCACCGTTGACGCCGCACCATCGGCCACCCGGCAGGGAGAGGGACTGCTGCTGTTCGCCAGGGCCCCCGACGCACGGATCCTCTTCAACCAGTTGGCATCCGACGGCAGTTTCAGCGGCTGGCAGGAGCGCAGCGTCAGATTCGCGTGAACCGGCTTCGGGCAAGCCCGGCGGACCGCAGCAGCCGTCGCCGGGGGTGGCTCTGGCGTCGGCTCGCGCACCTGCCGTCGCCACTGGCCTACGCCACTGTCCTGTACTGACCTGCGCCGGCTCGCGCATCAGCGAGCCCAGTCCCTTGCTGGTGTGCGCGCCCAGGCGCACCGGGCCGCCTCGCCGACGATCCGGTCGTAACGGGCGTTCGCGAGCGTCCGATGAAGGGGCGGCGCATCGACGGTCTTGCCGTCCCAGTCTGTCGCGGGGAGTTGGAGTGCCGGCATGAGGCTCGTCATGCCGTGCACGGCCAGCTACTGGGGGCGGATCGCGCCGCGGTCGATGAGGCCCTGCATGTAGGCGGGCCAGTCGGCGCTGGGCATGCACTGAACAAGATCAAGCGGCCCTGTCGGTCTCGGTGGAGCCGATCAGTACCCACGGCTCAGCGAGAGGCGACTGCGGGGCTTGGGCCGCAGGCCTGGGGGTGCAGGTGCAGGGCATCGTCTCCAGGTACCAGTCCCCGTGTCGTGGACAGCCCTGCCCGCCGGGGTCGGGTTGCTCTACCTCCGCGAAAACCTCGTTGGAGCCGTAGCAGTAGGTGCGCAGCGGCGGCTGGGAGTCGTGCGGGGCGGAGGTGCCGTCCCGGAGGGGCACGACGCGGTTGCAGCGGGCGCAGCGGCCGTACGGGATCTCGGCGGTGTCGCTCACGTGGTCTTCCTCGGGGCCTTGGGCTTGTACTCGGCGATCGGGCGCAGGTCCACAGCGGCGAGGCGCTGTAGGTGATGGGCAGGGGACGATCCGCAGGTCCGCCGGCCACTGGGTCCAGTTTCGGCCGCTTGGTGCCCGCCTGGCCATAGCCCTAAGGTCGTGTGGCCCACAGATGCGGACATGGCATGCAGCGCGGTGTCGGACGGCCGCAGGCCGCACTCGCGAAGCTGTTCGGCGCAGCCGCTCCGTCTTGCCATGGCCTTCGGCAGGGCGGTGGCCGCGGCGAGGTGCTGACCAGCCGTGATCGTGTCCAATTTGTGGGGAGCCTGTCGGTGTGGACATGGTCGCAGCAAGGGCCGACCGGGGCAGCTGAGGGGACCTACCTGGCTTGCCCCGTCGCCTGGTGCGAGCAGGACAGCGGCGGCGAGACTCCCGAAGAGATCCGCCAGGCGCGCATCATCGCCGAGGTACGGAGCGGGGGGCCACCGGCCGACATCGACCTCACCCGCCACGGCGGACGTTCAGCGCGCGGGGCTGACGGCCTGCAGCAGCCGGCCCTCGGCGTACGCCAACGCCGGTGCCGGAAGCGGCGCCTCACGCCCGCTGAGGATCACGGTCAGGGTGCCCTCAGCGGGTGCCTCGGGGGCGGGCGGCTCGCCGATCCGGCGCAGTGCCTGGGCGGCGACCGCACCGGCCGAGCCGTGCAGCACGAGCGGCGGCAGACCGGGCCGCTGCACGGCCGCGCGGATGCGCTCCGCGACGAGTTCGTAATGGGTGCAGCCCAGGACGATGGCCCTTACATCGTCCGGAGTGCGCTCCGCTGCGGCGGCGACCGCTAGGGCGACGGCCGCCTCGTCCGCGTACTCGACGGCGTCGGCCAGGCCGGGGCACGGCACCTCGGTGACGGCCACGCCGTCGGCGAACTCCCGGATGAGACCGCGCTGGTAGGGGCTGCCGGTGGTGGCGGGGGTCGCCCAAATGGCGACGGGTCCGCCGCCCGCGGCGGCCGGCTTGATCGCCGGGACCGTGCCGATGACCGGCAGGTCCGGTTCCAGCCGGGCGCGCAGGGCGGGCAGAGCGTGCACGGAGGCGGTGTTGCAGGCGACGATCAGCGCGTCCGGGCGGTGCGCGGCGGCCGCTTCGGCGGCGGCGAGGGCGCGGGCCGTGACGTCCTCCGGGGTGCGCGGTCCCCAGGGCATGCCGTCGGGGTCCGAGGAGAGGACGAGAGCGGCGTCCGGGCGCAGACGGCGTACCGCGGCGGCGGCCGCCAGCAGTCCGATTCCGGCGTCCATGAGCGCGATCTTCACCCGGTCGCCATATATCGGTGCCAGTGCCGCTGCGGCGCGTTCCTCGTCGCCGTGGTGAAGTTCGCGCTCGTAGCGATCCGTGATCTCCGGCTCCATGCCAGTCGCCTCCGGTGTGCTCATGCCTCAATGCCATTGGCAGCGAGTCTGTACAGTGATTGGCTTCGATAGCATGGCCAATCCCGGGAGAGTGGTATGGCCTACTCGATTCCGTTCCGGCCCGTGGACAGGGTGGACCGCGCGGAGCGGACGCTGGGGGGCCGGCAGCTCGCCGCTTTGCTGCCCGACCCGGTGGGAAGGAGACCGGCCTACCGCCACCTGGCCCAGGCGATCAGCGCGCTGGTGCTGGACGGGCGGATCGCGTTGCACGTCAGACTCCCCGCCGAGAGGGAGCTGGCCGCAGCCCTGAACACCAGCAGGGCCACCATCACCGCCGTGTACGACCTGCTGCGCGAGAGCGGCTACGCGCACAGCCGCCAGGGTTCCGGTACCTGGACGGCCCTGCCCGAGGGCCGTACTCCCAGCGGCATCACGCGGCTCCTCGGGCCCCAGGACACCGCGATCGACCTGGCCAGGGCCGCCCCCGGACTGCCAGGGCAGACGCTAACCGATGCTCTCGTCCAGGTCACCCCTCGGCTGGCCGAGCACGCGCACACTCCCGGCTACCACCCTTACGGCCTTCCGGAACTGCGCGCCGCCATCGCCGAGCGTTTCACCCAGCGGGGACTGGCCACCATGCCCGAACAGATCCTGGTGACCTCCGGCGCTCAGCACGCACTCTCGCTTGTCATAGGGCTGCTGTGCCGCCCCGGCGACCGGGTCATGGTGGAGAATCCGTCCTACCCGAACGCCCTGGAGGCCATGCGCCGCGCCCGGCTGCGCACCGTGTCGGTCCCCGTGACCGATACCGGCTGGGATATCGAGATCGTCGAATCGACCTTGCGCCAGGTGGTGCCCCAACTAGCCTGTCTGATCCCCGACTTCCACAATCCGACCGGCTGCCTCATGCCCGAGCAAGACCGCGTCCGCGTCCTGGGCGCCGCTCAACGCTCCGGCACCTGGCTGGTCATCGACGAGACCCTGGCCGACCTCGCCCTCGACGTCCCCGCCCCGCCGCCCTTCGCCTCCCATGCCACGCCCGGTGGAACCGGCCAGGTCATCACCATCGGCTCGATGAGCAAGACCTACTGGGGTGGTCTGCGCATTGGCTGGCTCCGCGCCCCCTCGCGGCTCGTGACCGAACTCGCCGGCCAGCGGATCGCCACCGACTTGGGCGGCTCGGTCCTCGACCAACTCCTGGCCCTCGCCCTCCTGGCTCGGGCCGCAGAACTGTTGCCGCCACGCCTGGAACAGATGCGCGTGCAGCGTGCGGCCCTGGCCGCCGCTCTGTCCGAGCGCATCCCGCAGTGGACCTGGCAGCTGCCACCCGGCGGTCTGTCACTGTGGGTCGACCTGGGCGAGCCCATCGCCTCGGCGCTGGCCGAGCGGGCACTGGACTACGGCGTGCGGATCGAGGGCGGTGCCTACTTCGCCACCGACCCGGGCATCTTCGAACAGCGCCTCCGCATGCCCTACACAACGCCCCCCGACACCCTGCGCGAGGCTGTGCACCGGATGGCCGCAGCGCTCGCCGATGGCCTCCCACTCTCGTCCGCTACCCGACGACCGCACTGGGTCGCCTGAGAACACCGCGCCGCCGGCTCAGTCGTCCGGACCGGTGACCATTCTCCACCGGCTTCTGCGCTATCGGCTGGTCGTGCGGCCTTGGCCGGGTATCTGGTCCACTGCCGCACGGATGGGCCGGGGACGAAGTTGGTCTCCCCGCAATACAGCCGGCCGGCGCAAACGGCACGGTGGCCGCGTACGCCCAGGCGACCCGGTCGCCGACGGCGAGCTCTGTCACGCCCTCGCCCAGTGCGCTGACGCGGCCGGCCCCTTCCACACGCGGGACGAACGGCACCTGGCCTGCCGCCAGTCCGAGCCGGCGCGTTGCGGTGTCCATCCCCTGATCTTCGCAGGGAATCCCGGCCTTCAGGCCGGGCGGGAATGCGATCCTTGGCCCGAAGCCGCGAAGCGGCGGAGTTCCCTGCGACGACTGGCGCGAAGCGCTAGACCGGGCGCTTCTGGTTCTCGATGTACTCCTTGACGATGCTCAACGGTGCGCCACCGCAGGAGCCCGCGAAGTACGAGGGCGACCAGAGGACGGACCCGGTGCCGATCGGGTTGATCCGGCCGGTGTACTCCGCCCGCAGGTACCGGGAGCTGACGCCCTTGAGACTGTTCACCAGCTTGGAGAGGGCGACCTTCGGCGGGTAGTGCACGAGCAGGTGGACGCGGTCGCCCTCCCCGTTGAACTCGCGAAGCTCGGCCTCGAAGGATTGGCACACGTCCCGCATGATCGCTTCGCAGCGCGTCAGCATCTCGTCATCGAAGACGCCACGGCGGTATTTGGTGACGAACACCAAGTGCACGTGCAGGTGGTAGATGACATGGTTTCCTCGGCGAATATCGAGGTCCGGCTCCCAGCGTGGTGACATCCGCCAAGTCTGACAGATGGTAAGGTGATCTCCGAACTCGACCGAAGGGGGGTGGGCTGATGATCCGCGCGTACAAGTTCCTCATGAGGCCCAC
>NZ_SUMC01000229.1 GCF_005047355.1 Actinacidiphila oryziradicis | reverse complement strand
TTACAGGGCTTCCACATCCGGCCTATCAACCCAGTCGTCTACTGGGAGCCTTAACCCCTCAAAGGAGGTGGGAACACTCATCTCGAAGCAGGCTTCCCGCTTAGATGCTTTCAGCGGTTATCCCTCCCGAACGTAGCCAACCAGCCATGCCCTTGGCAGGACAACTGGCACACCAGAGGTTCGTCCGTCCCGGTCCTCTCGTACTAGGGACAGCCCTTCTCAATATTCCTACGCGCGCAGCGGATAGGGACCGAACTGTCTCACGACGTTCTAAACCCAGCTCGCGTACCGCTTTAATGGGCGAACAGCCCAACCCTTGGGACCGACTCCAGCCCCAGGATGCGACGAGCCGACATCGAGGTGCCAAACCATCCCGTCGATATGGACTCTTGGGGAAGATCAGCCTGTTATCCCCGGGGTACCTTTTATCCGTTGAGCGACGGCGCTTCCACAAGCCACCGCCGGATCACTAGTCCCGACTTTCGTCCCTGCTCGACCCGTCAGTCTCACAGTCAAGCTCCCTTGTGCACTTACACTCAACACCTGATTGCCAACCAGGCTGAGGGAACCTTTGGGCGCCTCCGTTACTCTTTAGGAGGCAACCGCCCCAGTTAAACTACCCACCAGACACTGTCCCTGATCCGGATCACGGACCGAGGTTAGACATCCAGCACGACCAGAGTGGTATTTCAACGATGACTCCACCATGGCTGGCGCCACAGCTTCACAGTCTCCCACCTATCCTACACAAGCCGAACCGAACACCAATATCAAGCTATAGTAAAGGTCCCGGGGTCTTTCCGTCCTGCTGCGCGAAACGAGCATCTTTACTCGTAGTGCAATTTCACCGGGCCTATGGTTGAGACAGTCGAGAAGTCGTTACGCCATTCGTGCAGGTCGGAACTTACCCGACAAGGAATTTCGCTACCTTAGGATGGTTATAGTTACCACCGCCGTTTACTGGCGCTTAAGTTCTCAGCCTCGCCTAGCCGAAACTAGACTAACCGGTCCCCTTAACGTTCCAGCACCGGGCAGGCGTCAGTCCGTATACATCGCCTTACGGCTTCGCACGGACCTGTGTTTTTAGTAAACAGTCGCTTCTCGCTGGTCTCTGCGGCCACCACCAGCTCAAGGGGAAAACCCTCTCACCAACAATGGCCCCCCTTCTCCCGAAGTTACGGGGGCATTTTGCCGAGTTCCTTAACCATAGTTCACCCGAACGCCTCGGTATTCTCTACCTGACCACCTGAGTCGGTTTAGGGTACGGGCCGCCGTAAAACTCGCTAGAGGCTTTTCTCGACAGCATAGGATCATCCACTTCACCACAATCGGCTCGGCATCAGGTCTCACCCTTCACGAGAGACGGATTTACCTATCCCTCGGGCTACACCCTTACCCCGGGACTACCACCGCCCGGGCTGGACTACCTTCCTGCGTCACCCCATCGCTCACCTACTAAAGATCTGGTCCGTCGGCTCCACCACTCCCCTTCACCCGAAGGATCCAGGGCGGCTTCACGGACTTAGCATCGCCTCGTTCAGCGCTGACGCTTCACAGCGGGTACCGGAATATCAACCGGTTGTCCATCGACTACGCCTGTCGGCCTCGCCTTAGGTCCCGACTTACCCTGGGCAGATCAGCTTGACCCAGGAACCCTTAGTCAATCGGCGCACACGTTTCCCACGTGTGTATCGCTACTCATGCCTGCATTCTCACTCGTGTACCGTCCACGACTGGCTTCCACCGCCGCTTCACCCGGCACACGACGCTCCCCTACCCATCACAGTCCCCGTTGGGGGTATGTACTGCAATGACACGACTTCGGCGGTACGCTTGAGCCCCGCTACATTGTCGGCGCGGAATCACTTGACCAGTGAGCTATTACGCACTCTTTCAAGGGTGGCTGCTTCTAAGCCAACCTCCTGGTTGTCTCTGCGACTCCACATCCTTTCCCACTTAGCGTACGCTTAGGGGCCTTAGTCGATGCTCTGGGCTGTTTCCCTCTCGACCATGGAGCTTATCCCCCACAGTCTCACTGCCACGCTCTCACTTACCGGCATTCGGAGTTTGGCTAAGGTCAGTAACCCGGTAGGGCCCATCGCCTATCCAGTGCTCTACCTCCGGCAAGAAACACGTGACGCTGCACCTAAATGCATTTCGGGGAGAACCAGCTATCACGGAGTTTGATTGGCCTTTCACCCCTAACCACAGGTCATCCCCCAGGTTTTCAACCCTGGTGGGTTCGGTCCTCCACGCGGTCTTACCCACGCTTCAACCTGCCCATGGCTAGATCACTCCGCTTCGGGTCTTGGGCGCGCTACTACATCGCCCTATTCGGACTCGCTTTCGCTACGGCTACCCCACACGGGTTAACCTCGCAACACACCGCAAACTCGCAGGCTCATTCTTCAAAAGGCACGCAGTCACGACGTTGAATGCAAACACCCAACGCGACGCTCCCACGGCTTGTAGGCACACGGTTTCAGGTACTATTTCACTCCGCTCCCGCGGTACTTTTCACCATTCCCTCACGGTACTATCCGCTATCGGTCACCAGGGAATATTTAGGCTTAACGGGTGGTCCCGCCAGATTCACACGGGATTTCTCGGGCCCCGTGCTACTTGGGTGGCTCTTAAACGAGCCGTACAGATTTCAGCTACGGGGGTCTTACCCTCTACGCCGGACCTTTCGCATGTCCTTCGCCTATCCATACGGTTTCTGACTCGCCGACCAGCCGGCAGACCGATCAAAAGAACTCCCACAACCCCGCATACGCAACCCCTGCCGGGTATCACACGCATACGGTTTGGCCTCATCCAGTTTCGCTCGCCACTACTCCCGGAATCACGGTTGTTTTCTCTTCCTGCGGGTACTGAGATGTTTCACTTCCCCGCGTTCCCTCCACATACCCTATGTGTTCAGGTATGGGTGACAGCCCATGACGACTGCCGGGTTTCCCCATTCGGACACCCCCGGATCAAAGCTCGGTTGACAGCTCCCCGGGGCCTATCGTGGCCTCCCACGTCCTTCATCGGTTCCTGGTGCCAAGGCATCCACCGTGCGCCCTTAAAAACTTGCCCACAGATGCTCGCGTCCACTATGCAGTTCTCAAGCAACGACCCGTAACCCGCGACAGACGCTCACACGCCTCCCCACGAACCCGGTCTCCAACGAGGGCAACTCACGCTCCCTCAGGACCCAACAGCGTGCCCGACCCGGCCAGCCACAATCAACGTTCCACACCCGAAGGCAGTACTAGCAGCTGCAACCAACCGTGCCGAATAGTCAACGTTCCACCCATGAGCAACCACCGCAGGACACTCGCCTGCGTCGTGGCCCTGGACCGCTCGCGCGGTCTAGATGCTCCTTAGAAAGGAGGTGATCCAGCCGCACCTTCCGGTACGGCTACCTTGTTACGACTTCGTCCCAATCGCCAGTCCCACCTTCGACGACTCCCTCCCTCACGGGTTGGGCCATCGGCTTCGGGTGTTACCGACTTTCGTGACGTGACGGGCGGTGTGTACAAGGCCCGGGAACGTATTCACCGCAGCAATGCTGATCTGCGATTACTAGCAACTCCGACTTCATGGGGTCGAGTTGCAGACCCCAATCCGAACTGAGACCGGCTTTTTGAGATTCGCTCCACCTCACGGTATCGCAGCTCATTGTACCGGCCATTGTAGCACGTGTGCAGCCCAAGACATAAGGGGCATGATGACTTGACGTCGTCCCCACCTTCCTCCGAGTTGACCCCGGCGGTCTCCCGTGAGTCCCCATCACCCCGAAAGGCATGCTGGCAACACAGGACAGGGGTTGCGCTCGTTGCGGGACTTAACCCAACATCTCACGACACGAGCTGACGACAGCCATGCACCACCTGTACACCGACCACAAGGGGGGCCGTATCTCTACGGCTTTCCGGTGTATGTCAAGCCTTGGTAAGGTTCTTCGCGTTGCGTCGAATTAAGCCACATGCTCCGCTGCTTGTGCGGGCCCCCGTCAATTCCTTTGAGTTTTAGCCTTGCGGCCGTACTCCCCAGGCGGGGAACTTAATGCGTTAGCTGCGGCACCGACGACGTGGAATGTCGCCAACACCTAGTTCCCAACGTTTACGGCGTGGACTACCAGGGTATCTAATCCTGTTCGCTCCCCACGCTTTCGCTCCTCAGCGTCAGTAATGGCCCAGAGATCCGCCTTCGCCACCGGTGTTCCTCCTGATATCTGCGCATTTCACCGCTACACCAGGAATTCCGATCTCCCCTACCACACTCTAGTCTGCCCGTATCGAATGCAGACCCGGGGTTAAGCCCCGGGCTTTCACATCCGACGCGACAGACCGCCTACGAGCTCTTTACGCCCAATAATTCCGGACAACGCTCGCACCCTACGTATTACCGCGGCTGCTGGCACGTAGTTAGCCGGTGCTTCTTCTGCAGGTACCGTCACTTGCGCTTCTTCCCTGCTGAAAGAGGTTTACAACCCGAAGGCCGTCATCCCTCACGCGGCGTCGCTGCATCAGGCTTTCGCCCATTGTGCAATATTCCCCACTGCTGCCTCCCGTAGGAGTCTGGGCCGTGTCTCAGTCCCAGTGTGGCCGGTCGCCCTCTCAGGCCGGCTACCCGTCGTCGCCTTGGTAGGCCATCACCCCACCAACAAGCTGATAGGCCGCGGGCTCATCCTGCACCGCCGGAGCTTTCCACCCACCAAGATGCCTCGGCAGGTAATATCCGGTATTAGACCCCGTTTCCAGGGCTTGTCCCAGAGTGCAGGGCAGATTGCCCACGTGTTACTCACCCGTTCGCCACTGATCCACCCCGAAGGGCTTCACCGTTCGACTTGCATGTGTTAAGCACGCCGCCAGCGTTCGTCCTGAGCCAGGATCAAACTCTCCATGAATGCTTATCGCACCACGCAAGAGCGGCACCACCGGGCGGAATAAGCCCGAGGCGCACAACATCCTCGCTGTGTAATCGCCTCCCGCAAGCGGAAGG
>NZ_SUMC01000228.1 GCF_005047355.1 Actinacidiphila oryziradicis | reverse complement strand
GGCGAGCATGTTCAGCCGTGGGAACGCCACATCGGGCGCGCCGATCTGCAGCGGCATGATCCAGTTCGTGAAGCCGTCGAACAGCGGCGGCGAGCAGACCACGATCTATCAGGCGGCGATGCGGTACACCGCCGACGGCGTCCCGCTGCTGGTGATCGCGGGCAAGGGGCTCGACCTCGGGCTTAGGCTCGGCCGGCACCCGCAGGTGGTCCTGGGCATCTGCAGTCTCACGGATGCGGCGGCCCAGATGTGCCGTGGTCGGTCAGCCAGATGGACACTGCCTCGCGCTCGTGTCGCTCTGCGGTGGCCTCGGCGGCCGCCTGTGCGGCATCGCGCCGGAAGCGGCCCTGGCCGCCGTGCGGGTCGACTGTGAGAAGGCCGTGAGCGGTTTGCTCAACGATGGCGCGAAGCAGGTTTTCCAGCGATCCGACGGGTGGCATCCGTGATCCTTCCGCGTAGATGTGAAAAGTCGGCTCGAAGGACTCCCGGGCGGGTGCTATGGGCTGCCGGTCCCGCACCCGTAGCACCCGCCTCCTGGGCTGCGGGCGGCCCACAGGCACGCAAGGCCCCACCCTCGGTAGAGGTTACTCACTGCGACCGCATGCGACTGTATGCGACGTGCCGGTAGGGCGCCAGCGGCGGGCTTTGGCGGACTACGAAGGGACGAGCGGCTTTGTGCGCCGCTGCGGGAACGCCTCCGGTCTCAGGCGAGACTCCGCGTGGCGCCGGGTGTCCAGGGCGGCCACGCACCGGGACTCCGGCGATGACCGACAGGTAGGAACCGTCTTCCAGGACCTGCAGGACGGCCGGCTCCCGACTGGAGGACACCCGTAGCAGCAGGGCGGCGTCCGTGCTGTGGACGGAGCGGACGAACTCATCGGCGTCGAAGCCGCGGTCGGCGAGCACCAGCATGTCCTGGCCGAGGTGTCCGAGTAGTTCCAGCGCGGCACCGACCTCTCCGCGCACCGTCCGACCACCGCGCCGGGCCAGGGCGCGGGTGCCCGTCTCCACCAGGGCGAGTACGGACAGCAGGGGATAGGCGGTCACCGTGTCGGCCGCGATCTTGTGCCGGCCCAGCCAGGAGACGTTGTCTTCGCTCTCCGGGACCCGGGTGGACCTGCAGCCGTCGAAAGCTAGCGTTCGCAGTCCCCGGTAGCACACCGGCAGGAGTGCGCGGGCGGCCCAGTGGCACGGCCACCGCCTCGAAGACTTCCCGCAGCGGGTCCGGTCCGATCCGCCGCCGCACGTCGGCCAGGCCTGTCCCGGTCAACTGCCGGACCTGGTAACCCGCTTGGCGCAACGCCCCGATCAGGGTGTCCCAGACCTGTCCGTACGACCGTTCCGGGAACAAGGCGAGCGCCAGCTCGAAGTAGACCGCCACCCGCCCCGGCACCCCTGCTCCACGGCCACGCCGCCCCAGACGCTCAAGGATGTCGTCCACCAACTCGAAGGGAGCAAACCGGGTCAGTGCCCCAAGATGCCCCGGAGCGGACAAGCCCGTTGCCGCAGTGATGGTTGAGTCAGCGTCATTGTGCCAAGCTGATCCGGCAACAGAACCTCCGGTACTGGGCTGCCATGGTCGACAACCTCAACTACCGAAGGTCCTGTGGGCCTGTTCCCGAAAGCCCGGATCTACCCGGACCGCCTGACAAACCCCGCGCCCCTTCAACCTCCCGGCATTGGGCATCCGCGTCCCCCGCATGAACTCGATCATGGAACGCTGGGTGCAGACCTGCAGACACGAGCTGCTCGACCGCACCCTAACGCGTAAATAAGTCCAGCTCAGGCGGGTTTCGGGCAGGCGGACGTGTCCGGTGGCCAGGGCTGGCTGCCGGTTCGGGGTGTGTTCGTTCAGGCGGCGTTGCCGATCGGGTTGAGCGTGACGGTGAAGCCGAGCTGGTTGAGTTGGGTGATGGTGCGTCGGGGGGAGCGTTCGGGGTCGCGTTGGGCGAAGTAGGCGCCGCCGAGGTCGTGGTAGGGGCTGTTGGTGGTGAGCATGTGCCAGATCGCGGTGGTGATCGAGTGCTCGACCGCGACCAGGGCCTTCATGACCCCGTGCCGGGAGGTGAGGCGCCGGTAGCGGGCCTGCAGATAGGTGCCGTTGGTTCGGGCGGCTCCCATCGCGGCGATGCCCCAGGGCACCCTTGAGGTAGGGGTTGCCGGGCCTGACCTTGGTGTTTTTGGACCGGCCGGCGGACTCGTGGTGGCCGGGGCAGACCCCGGCCCAGGAGGCCAGGTGCTTGGCGGTGGGGAAGCGGTTCATGTCGCCTCCGGTCTCGGCGACGACGACTTCGGCGACGGCTCGGCTGATGCCGGGAACGGTGTCCAGGAGGTCGAGCACGTCACGAAAGGGGGCCATCGCCTCCCCGATCCGGCCGGTCAGCTTCTCCAGCGTGGCGGTGAGTTGGTGGTACTGGTTGAGGTAGAGCCGGGCCAGGAAGGCATGGTGCTCGCGGAAACGCCCGGTCAGCGCCTCGGTGAGCTCGGGGATCCTGTTGCGCATCCGGCCCTTGCCCAGGTCCGCCAACTGTTCCGGGTCGCGCGCGCCGGCGATCAGGGCTTCGAGCATCGCCCGCCCGGAGACGCCCATGATGTCGGAGGCCACCGACGACATACCGGTGTCCTCCAGCAGCTTCTCCAGCCGCTGGGCGACCTTGGCGCGTTCGCGGGTGGCGTGGGTGCGGGCACGGGTGAGGTCACGCAGTTCCCGCACGGGCTCGTCCGGCACGAACGAGGCCCGCAGCAGCCCGTGGGCACCCAGTTGCGCCAGCCAGGCGGCGTCGGAGACGTCGGTCTTGCGGCCGGGCAGGTTCCTGGCATCGCGGGCGTTGACCAGGATCACATCCAGGCCCTCGGACAGCAGGTGGATGAAGGGCTTTCAGTAGTCCGACGTCGCCTCGATCACCACCAGCGTGACCCCCGCGTCGATCAGGTGCTCGCGCAGGTCCAGGATCGCCTCGGTGGTCCAGGCCCAGGTCGTCGTCTCGGTGGTGAAGGTCCCGCGCCGTCGCGCGTTGGGCGTGCGCACGCAGACCTTGGCGTCCTTCTTGCTGATGTCCAGGCCCGCACAGCGTTCGTGGAGGATGTCCACGGCCTGCTCCTCTCACTGGGTGAAGGATGAAGGAGTACGCCGTTCCGGGAGGACCAGGGTGGATCAGGAATCTAACGCTCGTGCACTCGGCAACACTCCACGGTTCCCGTGGACGGTCCTCAGCACCATGTTGATCTACGGGCTTGGCGGCACCACAGGGTCAACGGTTTCGGCCGGAACGGCAATCGCATGGTCCCGGGCCCTCAACAGCCGCCACCAGGGCTCACCGAGGCATCACCGGCGCACACCCACAGATTTACCCGCCCCCCGGCGTGCGGCGAAGCCGCACTGGGTTGCTGATCTGGAACCTCCCCCACCTGCTCCACGCACTCGCCGAGTTCGAAGTGTTCTACGACCAGCATCGTCCCCACCGGACCTGCACAGCGCAGCACTCCTGCGGCCGGCCCCCGAACCGATCACCAACCCCGACCGACTCGACCGGCTGGACATCCATCGACGTGACCGACTCGGTGGCATCCTTCACCAGCACGCACACGCGGCCTGACCTGCCCGGACGTAATAATCGGCACCCGCAAATGGAGGAGGCGGTGCGCGGTGCCTGAATCGGTCTAGACAACACAACGGCCCAGGTTGGGGATCACGTCCCTGGCCTGGGCCTTCGTTTTTGGAGCGGGTGACGTGAATCTGAGCTTGGGAATCACAGGGGGCCTTGCTCGGTGTATGCGGAGCTCGGGCGGTGTATTTGCTGGGCGATGGGTGGTTGCTCGCGTTACGGCTGCTGCCCGCTGTTGACCGTGGGATACCGCTCTGCCTGGTGCGGAAGTGGCGCGGCCGGCGCAGACCACCCAGCCTCAGGAGGGTGCCCAGATCAGCATGGCCGGCACCGGCAGGGCGATCAGTCAGCGGGTGACCAGTACGGGCTTGCGACCGTAGCGGTCGCAGAAGGTGTCGGCGAAGAAGTCGGTGACGGCCTTGGTGGCGCCGAAGGTCACGACGGCGTGACGTTCGCCGAGGCGCTGTGGGTCTGATGGCTGCGCCTCAACCAGCGGAGTCGCTGTAGTGGCGGGAAACCGGATTTTTACTGGGAAGGGAGAAGAAAGCCCTTGACTCATAGTAAATGGGGAGGATAATTGCAATACACCAGAAAACCGGAGCGAGTCGCACTGTCGGTGGAGACGTTCGCCGACTCGCGTGACTAGCCCGTTGGCTCTGGCCAGGCCCCCGGCAGCTCTCTCGGTCTCAGAGCTTTCAGTGACGGCTGAAAGTCATGGCATCGGGGCGGACTACCGGGGACTGCATGTTTGCATGCACCCCAGGTGCGCAGCGCATGCACATGAGCGCATGCACATGGAGGATCCGGGTGAAGCTCCCGGGTCGGCGTGCGGCGCCGCAGCGATGGCTCACAGCGAGGTCGGTGAGGGCCGGATCACCGAGGCCGCGGTCGGCGGGAGGCGGCTCAGCTGCCTGAAGGGTGCCGAAACTCCGCACCGGGTCTGATCAGGCACTTGCGTCTCCGCCCGATCATGGCAGGCTCGCACCGCATGGCGTTGCGCATGCTCTATCTGATCTTCCTCCGGCTCCTCCTGCTGCTGTCACGGTCGGAACGGCCTGATCCGCGAGGGGTCTATCAGGAAAGAACAAGTGCTGCCACAACCACGGTCCGCTGTTGGCGGCGTCGAAAACGTGTGCCCCGAATTTCCGGTCTGCCTCCAAACAGCAGAGCGGCGGCGAGCACGGGGAACGCGATGAGCACCAGCACTGCGGTGAGCAGAACGTTCCAGGTGAAGAACGGCATCCGGAACATGGTCATGCCGGGCTCGCGCATGCAGATGATCGTGGTGATGAAGTTGACCGCGCCGAGGATGGTGCCGAAGCCGGAGAAGGCCAGGCCCATGATCCACATGTCGCCGCCGATCCCCGGCGAGTGGACCACGTCGTTGAGCGGCGCGTAGGCGAACCAGCCAAAGGCGGCCGCGC
>NZ_SUMC01000227.1 GCF_005047355.1 Actinacidiphila oryziradicis | reverse complement strand
GCCCCTTTCACGGTGGTCCGGTTCGACAAGCGGCAGTGCGGGCCGTGCCCCGAAAAGCCCTCGTGCACCTCCGGGGCGGCACGGACCGTGAACTTCCTCCCCCAACACCTCCACGAACTCCAGGCCCAGAACCGCTCCGACCAGCAGGACCCGCAGTGGCAGCGGCTCTACGCCTCACGCTCCGGCATCGAGGGCACCATGAACGAGCTGGTCAACGGCCACCGGATGCGCCGCCGCCGCTACCACGGCGTCGCCAAGGCCCACGTCCAGCACGTCCTGACCGCGATCGCCGTCAACATCGAACGCCTCAGCACCCAGGAACCGGCAGACTCCACCTACCGCCCCCGCTCACCGACGGCGTTCCAGCAGTACCTCGACGAGAACGACTTACCCCGCCCCCGCTGGTGGCGCCAAGGGCAATGATCAAGAAATCTCAAGATCCCCGACAGAGTCTCTCAGTGGAGCTGGCCGATCGGGAACCGGGAGCCAGGCGCCGCACTGCACGCCAAGATCATCGTGGTAGACCGGCACGTGGCCCTGATCGGCAGCGCCAATCTCACGGGCTACGGGTTCGAGAAGAACCTCGAATGCGGAATCCTACTGCGCGACCCCACACAAGCCAGCGCCATAGCACGCCACCTCGAATCCCTCCGAGAATTAGGAATCCTTCTCACCTCACCCTGATCGCGACCGCGCACGTGGCGTCCGAACACGACCCCAAAGCCCGCTCCGAACATCCTCGTCGCTGGCAACACCTGGAAGTTCCTGATCGGCAAGGGCGGGTGTCAGGACAGGCGTGCCCTACCCCGTGCTGGCGCGGGCCTCCTTCGGCACCTTCGGCGCGAACGTCCCGGCGCTGGTGCGGGCGGTCGTCGCCACTTCTGGTACGGCGCCCAGACCAGTGCGGCGGCGGGTGCGATCGTCGCCCGCCTCACCCGCTACAGCGGGCCCAGGAACTTCCACGAGAGCACGCACCTGCTGGGCCACAGCGGCCTGGAAGTGGTCTCTGGGCCGCCCAACTGCTCATCATCAGCAAGGGCATGGAGACCGTCCGCCGGTTCCAGCGGCTGCTCTACTTCGCCGCGAGCGGTGCCAAGAGTCCGCTGGCGAAGGTTTGTTGATCCGTACGGCGGATACCCTTCCCCGCGTGCGGGAAGAGGATCTAACTCCGACGGAACGACAGATACGGGACGCCTTCGCGCGGGGCGAGGAGGTCGACCTCCGGGCCGGTGATCCGGAGGTCGACGACCCGGCGAACAGCGCCGCCTGGGGCCCGGCGCGCACGGTCCGGGCCGCCGTGCTGGCGCTGCTGCTGCTCGGGGGCGGCCCGGGTGCCCCCGTCCCCGGCCGGGTGCCGGCACTGAGGCTCACTGGGGTCCGGGTCTACGGTGGGCTCGACCTCGACTATTCCGAGATCCCGTACCGCCTCACCTTCAAGGGCTGCTACTTCGCGGACCCGATCAGCCTCTACGGCGCCCGGACGCGCCAGCTCAGCGTCAAGCGGTGTCACCTGGTCCGACTCAACGCGGCCAACGCCTCCATCGACGGCAACGCCCGCTTCAACGATTCCCGGTTCACCGGCCTGCTCCGGCTCGACGCCGCCCACATCACCGGCGTCCTCCAGCTGGACGGCGCCCGGCTGTTCGGCGCGACCGACAGCCCGGCTCTCGCGGCCAACCGGGTTCAGGTCGAGGACCACATCTGGCTGCGCGACGGCTTCACCGCCGAGGGCGGCGAGGTGGTCCTGCGCGGCGCACAGGTCGGCGGCGACCTCGACATGACCGGCGCGCGGCTGTCCAATCCCGGCGGCACCGCCCTGGCAGGATCCCGTATGCGGGTCGAGGGCGACATCATCGGCAACGGCATGCGTACGGAAGGTGAGTTGCGGCTTCCCGGCGCGACCGTTGCGGGCGGCGTACGCCTCTGGGGCGCCCGGCTCAGCAACCCCGGCGGCACCGCGCTGCGTGCGTACGGCCTGGAGGTCGCCGGGAGCCTGCGCCTCACCGGCGGCTTCGAGGCCGAAGGCCGTACCGCGCTCACGTCCGTACGGGTGGGCGGCGAGCTGAATCTGCGCGACGCACGGCTGACCGCCGGCCCCGGCCGGACCGTCCTGCGCCTGTGGCAGACCCAGGCCAGGGAGACCGACCTGCGCACCACCGACGCCCCCGAGGGCTGCGTCGACCTCCGGCACGCCTCGCTCGGCGTCATCCGGGACGACCCGGAGACCTGGCCGGCGGACCTGCGCCTGGACGGCCTGCGCTACGACCGCTTCGAGAGGCCGCTCCCCGCCCCCGAGCGGCTCCGCTGGCTGACCCACGACCGCTCCGGCTACGCCCCCCAGCCCTTCGAGCAACTCGCCCTCGCCTACCGCACCCTCGGCCACGAGAACGAGGCCCGCACCGTCCTCCTCGCCAAGGAACGTGCCCGCCACCGCATACTCCCCTGGTACGCCCGCCTCTGGGGCGCCGTCCAGGACGCCACCGTCGGCTACGGCTACCGCCCGACCCGCGCCCCCCTCTGGCTCCTCGGCCTCCTGGCAGCCGGCTCCGTGGTCTTCTCCCTCCACCACCCCGTACGCAACGACCCCGCCAGCCCGGAGACCTTCAACCCGGTCGTCTTCACGCTCGACCACCTCCTCCCTGTCGTCAACTTCGGCCAGGGCTCCGCCTTCACCCCCACCCCCGGCACCCAATGGGTCGGCTACGTCCTCACCGCCGCCGGCTGGATCCTCGCCACCACCATCGCCACCGGCATCACGCGATCGGTCAACCGTGCCTGACCCCAAACCCTGCCAGTGCTGCGGGCACCTCGTCCCCGACCGGATGCCCGGGTCGAACGCGACCCCGATTCCGGCGCTGCGACGGCCACGGCTCGAACGCCTCTGGCGCCACCTGGTCTCCCCCGACACCTGAAGCCACCGCGGACCGGCGGTGTGTGGCGACGATGGCAGCCCGCTCGGGGGCCGACCGGTCCCGCGCCGCCTGCAGCACGCCCGCGTCGGTCACCGCCTCCAGCCCGGCCCGAACCTTCGCCAGGGTCATCCGGTGACAGCGCCTCCGCCCGCACCCCACCTCGATCGGCGGGAGATTGCCCACTTTTCGTCACTATCTAACTACCGGTAGTCGCAGGTGGTGAAGAGTTGCCCACATCCCTTCCCGTAACCCAGCCAAGATCCATAACCTGGCTCGGGTCGGCCCCCCAGCCCCCCCGCTGCGGGGGCCGACCCCGGCCGGGTGGTCCTATCCACGGTTGCCCCCTCCGTGGATAGGACCGCCCGGCCGGTGCCACGAGGCGGCAGCCGGGGCAGCGCGTCGTCGGCGACGGCCCTACTTCCCTCCAGCACCATCTTGGCCAGGCTCGGACTCGGCCAGAAGTCCGCCCGCGCCCGGCATACGGCCCACGCGCCACACCCACCCACTGGGACCCGTGGACGCAGGTTGCGATACCTGCCGCGCTTTGCCCCGCAGACCCGGCAGGACGGTCGCCGAATCCAACTGAGTTGCAGACTGCGGCATCCGGCCGAGACGATCACCGCCTACACCACGACGCTCGCCAGTCTGCGGGCCACCGCCGGCCGCCCGCTGCTGGACTCAGAGCGGCACCTGATCCAGTGCGTCATCAACCGCCGCGCGCAACTCGACGCCGCCGACCCGGACGGCGACGCGCTGCAGGCGGCGGCCGCCGCACTCCCCCGCCGCCAGGAACTCGGCCTCGATCCGGTCCGCGTCCGGGCGCCGACCCTCGCCGCGCAGCAACCCCAGCTGCCGCTCGCTCACCACGGCGCCGGGCTCCAGGCCGAGCGCGGCCCGCGAGCGAAGCTTGCCGGGCAGCGAGCGCCAGATGTCATCTATGGCCGCCGCGCACCGCTTGCTCAGGCCCGGGGGAATTCACTCGCACGTGGTCCGTCGGTTCGGACAACGGTGCGGTGCCCGAAGGTCGCCGCCGGCGGCGCAGCGGACGCGGAGGCGCCCCGTCCTGGCGCCTGTGAACGGCAGCTGTGTCGAGCGCAGATGCGGCGGCCAGGATGACGGCGATGTGTTCGGCGAAGTCCGGGCCCGGCAGCGGGATCTCGATGTCCGGGTTGCTGACGTACCCGGCGGCCACGGCTCCGGGCACGTAGTCCATGACGGCGTGCACACGTTCATTCCTGTGCCGACCAGTTGTGCTGAGCAATCGGCTCAGGACGCGCAGGACGGTCGGAGTACTGGAGTCCAGGGGCGAGGTCTTCGGCCTGTTCCTCGTGGTGGGGTCCGCAGGGCAGGGGGAAGGCTTCGGGGGCCGGCTGGGTGTCGATGCGTGTCTGTTGGCGCCACCAGGTGGCGGCGTAGGTCTCTCCGAGGGAGAGGTGGTGCAGGTACAGGCAGTACGAAGCGGCGTCGTCGCCGGCGCCGGCGGCGTACTGCCACCAGAAGCGGGCACCGTCTTCGGCGTCGGCCAGCTGGAGGATGCAGCCCAGCACCCGGGCACCGCGCGGCGCCGGCAGCTGCTCGGTGACGAAGTCGCTCAGCGACGTGGCCGCGGTCTGGGTGACGACGGTCTCGCACAGAGTCTGCAGGTCGAGCGCCGCGGTGTCCTCGACCGGCTCCCGGCTGACCTCCGGCCACAGCGCGCCATCGTCGAGGTCGGCGGCCGGGTAGGCGACGTCCTCGTAGGGGACCACGTCGGCGGGGACGTTGGGGTGCCTCAGCAGCAGGGCACGGGACAGAAGCTGGTCAATCGAGGTCACGGGGCGATCGCTCCCGGGTAGTCGTCGTGGGGATCACGGGTTCCGTCCAGGGTCCCCCGGGCATGGTGGTCGAACGCGCGCGCGATGGCGGGCGAAACTCCCAGGACATGGGCGATGGTGGCCTTGTCCATGCCGCACAGGTACCCCAGGACGGTCACATCGAGCTGGTTGTGGGGCAGCCGGCCGATGGCATCGAAGAGCGCCAACGACTCGTCGACCTGATCGAACCGGTCCCCAGCCTCGATCATTCACGTGCGCGCGCCGGCTTGGGGTGATCGGCTGGGGTTGGTGATTCGGCCCGGTTCGTCCTTTGGGTGGTGTTGGCGATTTGCCCGCGTGTCGTCGCGGGTCAGCGTCGACTTCCA
>NZ_SUMC01000226.1 GCF_005047355.1 Actinacidiphila oryziradicis | reverse complement strand
CACGTCGCGACTGTTCACCAACTCCCGCAACTCAGCGGTCTGTTCCACAGAGAGCTCCATGCCAGAACCAACGAGCCCCATCGATCAAAGTAACGACTGCAGGATCACGAGACACTAGCAACTTAAGGCTAACCATCGCGGCGCGAAGGTGGGCTGGCCCGTGGAACGGTCAACCTACTCAGTTCGACCCCGATTCGACCCCGTAGGCGTAGGTCAGAGTGGATACCCACTCTGACCAGGGCCGGAGCGGTGCGGTCGGTCCCACGAGAGATTACTCGTGGTTGTCAAGTGTTGAGCGCGTAGAGGCTGCGGCTCGTTTTGAGGATGAGTCCTTGGCTGGCCCATTGGGACATCTGGACGCAGAAGCTGTGGATGTTGGTGATGCCCAGGGCCTGCGCGATTTCGCTTCCGTGCCAGGTCCGCTGGGGTTCGGTCCGCATGAGAGCCAGGGTTTTCTCCTTCCGGCGGGCGTGGCGTGGCGGGCTGGCTGGTGCGGGGGTCGGGGGCGGAGGTGTCCGGAAAACGCGTGGCCCCTCACGAACGTGGCTTGCACGGCCGCATCGCGCACAAAGGCGAGAAGGCACCGATCCAGGCCAGTCGGCGTTGGCACCTCGAACGCACCCATGCCTGGCAAAACGCCTTCTACCGGCTCGCCAGCAGCTACGAGCGGCGCGCCACCGTCATCGACACCTTCTTCGACCTCGTCGTGCGTAGCCTGATCCGACAGGCATGGACGACCCACCGCTGGGACGAACGCCCGAACCGCCGACCATGACCACACGCCTATCCGCCCGACCCCTTACTCCGAGACCCCGCTTTGGAGGCGTCCGGGGTGGTGGCGAGTCTGCGAGCGGCTTCGATCACTGTCTCGCGGCGCCGGGCCAAGGCGGCCTGGTCGGTCTCCTCGTCCAGGACAACGCGGCACATCCTGGGCACCGCGAAGTTCCAGGCGATCAGTCCCATGAGGGTGAACAGCAGGTCCTGGGCGGCGCGGACGCGTGCGTCCTCGGGAAGGTGCTGGGCCACGCCTCCGTCCACGAGATGGTGAACCTTCTCGCGGAAACCGTCACGGCGCTCCCGCTCGCTCTCGTCGGGTTCGTAGCCCGCCTCCAGCGCCTCCCACAGCAGCAGCCTGATCAGCTCCGGGTGTTCCTGGTACCAGTCGAAGAGTTGCCCGACCGACCCGGCCACCGCGTCGGGATCGATGGAGACGGAGACGCGGACCTCCTCCAGCTTCGCCCGCAAAATGGCGGCGAACAGCTTCTCCTTGCTCCCGTAATACAGGTAGATGGCCTGCTTGTTGGCTCTGGCGGCCGTTGCGATCCGGTCGACCCTGGCCCCCGCCAGGCCGTGCTCGGCGAACTCGGCGGCGGCGGCGTCGAAGATCCGCCGTCTGGTGTCCTCCGCGTCATAGGCCATAAACAAATTAAACCATCCGGTTGACTCCTCTCCGTCCAGGCGGCAGTATCGACACAGTAGTAAAACAACCAGATGGTTTATTTCATCGAAAGGCTCTCCCTTGAGCACTGCGACTCCCATCCCCGTTCGTTCGCCGCTGCCGAGCGCCCTCTCCGGCACGACCGCTGTCCTCATCGGCGGAAGCTCGGGCATCGGGCTGGCGGCGGGCGTCCTGCTGCGTTCGGTCGGCGCCCGCGTCGTGCTGGTCGGCCGCGACCCCGACCGGCTGAAGGCTGCCGTCTCCCGGGTGCGAAGCGCGAGCCTGGCCGAGGACCCCGACGACGCCGTGCTGGCCGTTCCCGGCGACGGCGGCGACGAGCAGACCCTCGCCGAGGCCTTCGACAGGGCGGGTCACGTCGACCATGTGCTCGTCACCGCGGGCGGCATCAGCGGCACCGGCCCCCTGACCGGGCTGTCGGCCGACGACATCCGCACGACCTTCAACTCCCGCCTCCAGGCGGCCTTCGCCGCCGCCCGCGCGGCGGCGACCCGGCTTCCCGCGGGAGGCTCGCTCACGTTCAGCTCGGGGATCCTCGTGGTCCGCCCCGTTCCCGGAATGACCGCCCCGCTGTCGGTCGCCGGTGCCGTGGAGACCCTCACCAAGGCCCTCGCCGTGGAGCTCGCCCCCGCACGGCTGCGCGTGAACACCGTCCGCTTCGGCCGGATCGACACCCCACTCCTGCGCTCGCGGCCGGGGCTGGACTCCGACGACGCGATCGCCGCCGCCGGATCGACCGCTCCCCTCGGGCGCTTCGGCACCGCCGAGGAAGCCGCCGCCTCGGCCCTTTTCCTCATGGCCAACAACTACGTCACCGGCCAGGTCATCACCGTCGACGGCGGCGAAACCCTCACCTGACCCCGACTCCCGCCACCTGAGCTCAGACTTGAGTGACGCCTGAGGAGATGGACGAGGTCCGCCGCCCGCTGGAGGCATTCGCTGCGCAGATGCTCGGCTCGCTCTCGCGGCGGGACCAGCAAGCCAAGGGCGAGTTGTATCTGCGCGGGCTGAGCGGTCGACCGGTGAGCGTCCGGTGGCCTCGCCGCCTCCGGATGCCTTGGTGATGGAGCCGTCGACGGCGATCTGGTCGAGGACGAGGCCGACGATCCGGTCGTAGGACGGGCCCCCGTGCCCACAGGGCCTCCGGGGCCCCCTGGCGGATCGAGGCCAGGCCCGCGCGGCGGAAGGCGGGGATGTGCTTGCCCATCCCCGCCCAAGCCTGGCCAGGGGCTCCTCGCCGAGCGGGACCGCCTCCGCCAGGTCGACGGTGACCAAGTCCGCGAGGAGCGGCACCGCGAGGTCGGCCAACTCCTGCCCGGTCCGCATGACGTCCAGGCTGCTGCCGATACGCGCACTGGCCTCGCTGAGGATCGCCAGGCGCTCACGCGCCCGCTCTCTGCCAGTGACGTCCACCCACATGCCGCACACGCCCAGCACGTGGCCGTCCGCGTCCTCGAGGCGGAAGAAGGAAGCCGAGAACGCACGTTCCCGGCGCCGGTCCAACGGCAGCCATGAGCGGAAGTCGTGGTCGACCACCGAAGTGCCGCTGTTCAGCACTCGCCGCATCACCCCCTCGGCCGCTTGGGCCTCGGCGCCGGGCAGTGTCTCCGTCAGCCGGCGCCCCAGCCGCTGTTCGCGGGGGATGCCGTCCTGGAACTCCAGGGTCTCGTTCACCCAGGTGCAGCGCAGCTCCAGGTCGCGGACAATGATCCCGATCGGTGCCCGGGTGAGCAGCGACTCCAGCCCCGATCCGTTTACCGCCCACGAGGAGACCGCGGCCATGCCGGTCGCCGAGACCAGCCACTGCGTCCTCCCGTCCGGCCCGGACAACGGGGAGACCCGCAGGCTGACATCGAGCCTGCGGCCGTCGCGGTGGCGGACCGCCGCGATACCGGACCAGCCACCGCTGACTCGGCACCGCTCCGCGAACGCCTTCGCCGCGTCCCCGGCACACGCCAGCACGACCGCGGCCGGCCGGCCCACCACCTCCGCGGCCGCGTAGCCGACCAGCCGCTGGGCGGCCTGCGTCCACCCGACCACCACCCCCTCCGCGTCGAGCACCGCGATCGCCGAGCCGGTCATCCCCACGAACCCCTGCCCGGCGGCGGGCACCATGCCCTCAGTGCTGCCCACCGCGGCCATCCCTCCTGGGAGGGGTGTTGCGGACAGCCGGGATCGTGTCGCTCCCGTCGGCAGATTCGGCACCCGCAGTGCCGTGGTCGGCGACATCCAGGCGAGCGCCCATAGCGGGCTGGACGCATGTGGCCCCTGCGCCGACCCCGCGAGCCGCGCCGAGAAGCTCCTCCGCCCCCGCCTCCTTGAGCAGGGATCCGGCCGCGCGGCCCCCCGACCGGGCGGACTGACGGTCGATGCGCTGTATGCGGACACCGCGACCGAGCTGCGTTCGCGGCTCGCGGTCCTCCGGTGCCACGCGGTGAGCGACCAGGGCTGCGAGGTCGTCGTCGCGGGTGCCCGCGACGTAGGCGAGCAGGTCCTGGTGGAGGTGGTCGAGAAGTTGGCGGGGCGGGGCCGAGGTCCATCGGCGGACGCGGTGGGTGAGGGGATAGAAGGTCCCGGTGTGGTCGCGGGTCTCGCTGACGCCGTCGGTGTAGAGCAGCAGGCGGTCGCCAGTGGCGAAAGGGATGGCGTCGACCTGGTAGTGGTCGCCGAGCAGGCCGGTCATGTTGATGGGCGGTGACGGCGCGCTGGGTTCCACCTCGTGCACCTCGCCGTCGTGCAGGAGGAGCGGCGGCGGGTGGCCGCAGTTGAGCAGGCGTGCGATGGGTTCCTCGGCGGGGATCTCGACGAGCAGAATGGTGACGAAGCGCTCCAGCGCGTCATCGCCGGGGACGTCCTCGCAGTAGTCGATCATGCCGGCCTCCAACCGGCCTGCCAGGGAGGGCAGATCAGGGGCGTCCCGCACGTGCACCCGGAAGAAGCTGAGCAGCACCGAGGCGGCCTCGACGGCCGGAAGTCCGTTGCCGCGGACGTCACCGATGATCAGCCGGACCCCGTGCGGGGTCTGCTGCGCCTCGTAGAAGTCGCCGCCGATGCGGGCGTGCGCGGCGGCGGCCTGGTAGAGCACCTCGACGTCGACCTGCCCGAGGTGGTGCGGGACCGGGCGCAGCAGCACCTTTTGGGTGGTCTCCGCCACGGCGCGGACTTCGGCGAGGGTGTGCTCCCGGTGCTGCCGGACCCGGCTGGCGTAGGCGGCGGCCAGGGTTATGGCCGTGATCGCGAGCAGGGTGAAATTGCCCGGGGTCTGGCCCAGGTCGTGGTCGGCGGCGGACAGGGCGAAGCCGGTCATCAGGGCCAGCAGTCCGATGCCCAGTGTGCCGGCCACGGGGAACATGGCGGCGGCCAGCGCCGGCGCCGCCCCGAACAACCGGTAGAACTGCAGGTGGGGGGTGAGGATGTCCGCCACCGCGGTCAGCACGATCACCAACAGCGGGGTGAGGAGCGCCGGCTCGAACGGCCGTGCCTCGTCCCGCATCCGGCGGGAGAGCCGCTTCGGGGTGATCACCTGCCTGAGCGAGCGAATTGCAGGCATGGCGGATTCCTTGAGAATGTCGGCAGTCCAGGAGGACCGGGGGCGGCTGATGGCGGGTCTGCCGTTGATGGCTCGAAAAGAGGCTCCCGCTCGGAGTGACGGGTGAGCACGTCTGAGCAGCGGATTTGGGGCGGGAGATCCGCGAGACCCTCCGCACCGACGAACGCGCCGGGAACATCGAGTCCACGCCCGGCATGGGACCGATCCTGGGCG
>NZ_SUMC01000225.1 GCF_005047355.1 Actinacidiphila oryziradicis | reverse complement strand
CGCGGCACGTCGTACTCCTCCAGGTACAGCCCGCGCGTGGCGCGCCGGTACTCGGCGGTCGTGCCCGGCCAGGCGGTGGTGTCGCGGCCCTCGGCGTCGAGGTATCAGCTGGTGCAGCCGCCGGTGTTCCACACCGTACGGGCCATGCGGCGCTGCAACTTCGCGGTCCGGGCGCGTACGGCGGCGGGCCTGGCGTCGAGGGCGGCGGCGCCGGCTCGGCGTACACGGGTTCCAGGAACGACAGTCGCATGGTGCACTCCTGGTCATCGATGATGCACGGCCGATTGATGATGCGTGGCCAATGCGGAGCGCAGTTGCGGGATTCGGCCGCCTGCCAGAACCATCTCGACCTGGCGTGGTGAGAGCCGGTGCCGCAGAAGGTACCTCTGCGCGCGGGTCGTGTTGCGGACGATGACGGCGTTCCCGCGCCGGAGCGCGCCTCGCGGATCTTCGACGGTGAGTTCGTCGCCGGTCCGGATACGGTCGTAGTCGGCCTCGTCGGTGAATTCCAGCGGCAGGACTCCGAAGTTGGTGAGGTTCTGCCAGTGGATACGGGCGTAGGACTTGGCGATGACCAGGCGTAGTCCGAGGTGGCGGGGCGCGATGGCGGCGTGTTCGCGTGAGGAGCCCTGGCCGTAGTTGTGGCCGCCGATGACGATGTGCTCTCCCGTGCTGCGGGCGCGCTGAGGGTAGCCCTCGTCGACCTGGGTGAAGGTGAAGTCGGCGAGTTTGTCGATATCGCTGCGGAACGGCAGGGCCCGGGCGCCGGCCGGGAGGATCTCGTCGGTCGAGATGTCGTCGCCGACCTTGATCAGGACAGGGGCGGTGAGGGTTGCGGGCAGCGGGTCGAAGTCGGGCAGCGAGCCGATGCTCGGGGCCTTGGCCAGTTCGGTGCGCCGTGCCTGCTCGGGCGGCAGTGGCGGTTCCAGCATTCCCGTGTTGACCGCGGTACCGGCCGGCAGCCGTAGTTGCGGATGGGGGATGCCCAGCAGCCTGGGCAGGTCGCGCGGATCGGTGATACGTCCGGTCAGGGCCGCAGCGGCGGCCGTCTCCGGCGAACAGAGCCAGACGGAGTCCTCCCTGGTGCCCGAGCGGCCGGGGAAGTTGCGGGGGAAGGTGCGCAGGCTGTTGCTTCCGATCGCCGGGGCCTGGCCCATGCCGATGCACCCCATGCACCCGGCCTGGTGGATGCGGGCACCGGACTGGATCAGGTCGAGTGTGGCGCCCATTTTCGTGAGGTCGGTGAGGGTCTGCCGGGAGGTGGGGTTGACGTCCAGGGAGACCTGCGGGTGCGCCTGCCGTCCCTTGAGCACGGCGGCCACGACGGCGAAATCCCGCAGCCCCGGATTGGCGGAGGAGCCGACGACCACCTGGTGGACGTCGGCTCCCGCGACCTCCCTCACCGGGACGACGTTGCCCGGCGAGCTGGGGGTGGCGATGAGCGGTTCCACGGCGGCCAGGTCGATCGTGTCGGTGAGGTCGTAGGCGGCCTCGGGGTCGGCGGTCAGTTCCGTGAAATCGTCCTCGCGGCCCTCGCGGCGCAGGAACTCCCGGACCCGCTCGTCGGCGGGGAAGACCGTGGTGGTGGCCCCCAGCTCGGCCCCCATGTTGGCGATGACGTGCCGGTCCATGGCCGACAGCGACGCCAGCCCGGGGCCGTGGTACTCGATGATCCGGTGCACCCCGCCCTGTACCCCGTGGCGGCGCAGCATCTCCAGGACAACGTCCTTGGCACTCACCCACTCCGGCAGCTCGCCGTTGAGCCGTACGCCCCAGATGCGCGGCATGGTTACGTAGAGCGGCTCACCGGTCATGACGGTGGCGACCTCAAGCCCGCCCACGCCGAGGGCCAGCATTCCCAGCGCCCCGGCGGCGCAGGTGTGCGAGTCGGAGCCGGCCAGCATCCGGCCGGGGACGCCGAAGCGCTGCATGTGGACCGGGTGGGACACGCCGTTGCCGGGCTTGGAGTACCACAGGCCGAACCGACGGCAGGCGGAGCGCAGGAACAGGTGGTCGGCCATGTTGCGCTCATCGGTCTGGAGCAGGTTGTGGTCCACGTACTGCACGGAGACCTCGGTACGGACCCGGTCGAGCCCGAGCGACTCCAACTCCAGCATGACCATGGTGCCGGTCGCGTCCTGGGTCAGGGTCTGGTCCACGCGCAAGCCGATCTCGGTGCCGGGTACGGGCTCACCGGACACCAGGTGGGAATCGATCAGCTTCCTCGCCACGCCGAGGCCCATCGCGCCCGCCTCCTTGACCGCGCCGACTCATGCACAGCGCCTCCCCAGAACACCGCCCGCCATTCACCGGGCCGGACCGGCTCCCTCGTCGGGCGATGGGCTGCTCCGGCCCCCGCCCGGGGAAGGAGCTGCGGGGTATGCGGCCGTGGCGGGGTTGTGCTGTGATTCGGCACGGTGAACGCCGCGCAGCGGTAGAGGCAGTAGGCGGGTAGCTCATCGGTCAGAGGCGGCCGAGGAGGAGCGGTGGTGACCACCCCGGTCTGGTAGTCGATCTCGAAGTGCGCGATCAGGCCCTCGTCGGGTGCCACTGGCTCTGCAGGGCGATGATCCGGGTGCGCTGGATCCGTACGTCACGCGAGCCCGTGCCCAGCGTGGCAAGCGGATAGCCGAGGGCCCTGGTCAAGAGCACCCAGGTGGACACGGTCGGTGGCCCCCTTTCGAGCGTGCGCGGGATGGGCTGGTGAGTCCGCTGCGTCGTGCGGTGGACGGTCTGCTACCCGAGGTATTCGGCTGGGAACCGTCGCGGGTGCCCGGCTGGTGGGTTTGCCGGCACGGTTGTGGGGAGGCGTCCCGCGTATACCGTCCGCGATATCTGCCGGGAGGCATGTATGAGCCGCCCTCGCATCGTGATCGTCGGAGCCGGGTTCGCCGGATACGGGACGGCCAGGACGCTGGCCCGCCTGGCGAAGGAGTCGGCCGAGATCGTACTGGTGAACCCGAACGACTACTTCCTGTATGTGCCGTTGCTGCCCGAGGTAGCCACCGGCGTGCTGGAGCCGCGCCGGATCTCGGTCCCGCTGGCCGGGACGCTGCCGGGGGTGCGGCTGGTGCTGGGCGAGGTGGATGCGGTCGACCTGGAGCGGCGCCGGGTGGGCTGGACCGACCCGGAGGGCAACCAGGGAGGCATGGGCTATGACCGGCTGGTGCTGGCCGCGGGCAGCGTGAACAAGCTGCTGCCCATCCCCGGCGTGGCCGAGCACGCGCACGGGTTCCGCGGCCTGCCCGAGGCGCTGTACCTGCGGGATCACATCACCCGGCAGATCGAGCTGGCCGACACCGCCGAGGACCCGGCCGAGCGTGCGGCCCGCTGCACCTTCGTCGTGGTGGGCGCGGGCTACACCGGCACCGAGGTGGCCGCGCACGGGCGGCTGTTCACCGACGTCCTCGCCCGGCGGCACCCCAGGCTCGGCAAGGTCGGGCATCGGCCGCAGTGGCTGCTGCTGGATGTCGCTCCCCGGGTGCTGCCCGAGCTCGGTCGCCACATGGCGGATACCGCGTCCCGGGTGCTGCGCAAGCGCGGTGTGGAGGTGCTGCTGGGCACCTCGGTGCAGGAGGCCACCCACGACGGGGTGCGCCTGACCGACGGCCGTTTCGTGCCCACCCGCTCGTTGATCTGGTGCGTCGGCGTCCGGCCCGACCCCCTGGTGGCGGAGCTGGGCCTGAAGACCAACAAGGGCCGCCTGGTCGTGGACGAATACCTGAACGTGCCCGGCCAGCCCGAGGTGTTCGCCTGCGGCGACGCCGCTGCCGTGCCCGACCTCACCCGCCCCGGCGAGCTCACGCCGATGACCGCCCAGCACGCCATCCGGCAGGGCAGGACCGCCGCCCGCAACATCGCCGCCTCCTACGAGCACGGCACCGCCCGTCCGTACAAGCACCGCGACCTGGGCTTCGCGGTCGACCTGGGCGGGCTCAAGGCCGCGGCCAACCCGCTGAAGGTGCCGCTGTCCGGGCCCGTCGCCAAGACGGTGACCCGCGGCTACCACCTGCTTGCGATGCCCGGCAACCGCGTCCGCACCAGCTCCGACTGGCTGCTCGACGCACTCCTGCCCCGCCAGACCGTCCAGCTCGGCCTGGTCCGCGCACCTGCCGTACCGCTGGAGGACACGGCCCCCGAGATACCCGCCGCCCCGCCCCGGGGAGGCCGGCCGGGGTGACGGGCTGCAGCCGGTCAGCCGGCCCGGCCGTACGCGTGCCGCGCAGGCACATGCGCGGACAGGCGCCCTGGCGGAGCAGCCAACGCTGGGCCAGGCCCGGCGTGACGTGCCCCGGACGGCGGTCGAGCCGTACGGTGAGGACCCCGTGCCCACCGTGGGGTTTCGCGCGGCCCTGTCCTGGCCTGCGGTTGTTCCGCAAGCGCCCGCATCTACCTGGTGCTTCCCCGGGAGTGCCCGTGGCTCCTCGGGGTCTCGAACATCGTGCCGATCCAGTCGCAGAACTTCACGCCGGTCGGCACCGCGATGAGGTAGGACATGATGGAGAAGAACGGGAGCAGCACGCCGCCGGTGGCGAACATGTGGTGCGCCCACACCGTCGCCCAAAGGCCGGCGATGGAGATCGTGGCGGCGATCAGGCCGATGTAGCCGAAGATTGGCTTGCGGTTGAAGTCTGGGATGACTTCACTGGCGATGCCGAAGAACGGCAACGCGATGATGTACACCTCCGGGTGTCCGAAGAACCGGAACAAGTGCCGCCACAACAACGGTCCGCTGTTGGCGGCGTCGAGGACGTGTGCCCCGAATTTCCGGTCTGCCTCCAGACACAGCAGAGCGGCGGCGAGCACGGGGAACGCGATGAGCACCAGCACTGCGGTGAGCAGAACGTTCCAGGTGAAGAACGGCATCCGGAACATCGTCATGCCGGGCTCGCGCATGCAGATGATCGTGGTGATGAAGTTGACCGCGCCGAGGATGGTGCGTGCCGAAGCCGGAGAAGGCCAGGCCCATGATCCACATGTCGCAGCCGATCCCCGGCGAGTGGACCACGTCGTTGAGCGGCGCGTAGGCGAACCAGCCAAAGGCGGCCGCGCCCTGTGGGGTGAGGAAGCCGACGACAGCGATCAGCGAGCCGAAGAGGTAGAGCCGGTAGGCGAGCATGTTCAGCCGTGGGAACGCCACATCGGGCGCGCCGATCTGCAGCGGCATGATCCAGTTCGTGAAGCCGTCGAACAGCGGCGGCGAGCAGACCACGATCTATCAGGCGGCGATGCGGTAC
>NZ_SUMC01000224.1 GCF_005047355.1 Actinacidiphila oryziradicis | reverse complement strand
GTGGTGCCGGTGGTGGTGTCGGCGCGGGATGAGGTGGCGTTGCGGGCGCAGGCGGGGCGGTTGCGTGAGTTTTTGGTGGCGCGGCCGGAGTTGGGTGTGCTGGATGTGGGGTGGTCGGCGGCGGTGACCCGGGCGCATCTGGAGCAGCGTGCTGTGGTTTCTGCGGCTGATCGTGAGGGTCTGCTGGCGGGGTTGGCGGCGTTGGCTTCGGGTGAGCCGGGTGCGGGTGTCGTGCAGGGTCGGGCGGTGTCGGGGAAGACGGCGTTCGTGTTTTCGGGTCAGGGGGCGCAGCGGGCGCGGATGGGTGCGGAATTGGCTGCTGGGTTCCCGGTGTTCGCTCGGGCGTTGGGAGAGGTGTGCGGGGAGCTTGATCCGTTGCTGGAGCGGCCGCTGTCGGAGGTTTTGGCTGCGGAGGCGGGGTCGGCGGATGCGGAGTTGCTGAACGATACGCAGTTCACGCAGGCCGGGTTGTTCGCGGTCGAGGTGGCGTTGTTCCGGTTGGTGGAGTCGCTGGGGGTCCGGCCGGACTTCCTGGTCGGTCACTCGGTGGGTGAGATCGCTGCGGCGCATGTGTCCGGGGTGTTGTCGCTGGCGGACGCGAGTGTGCTGGTCGCGGCGCGGGGCCGGTTGATGAGCGCGCTGCCGGCCGGTGGCGGGATGGTGGCGGTTCAGGCCGCCGAGCGGGAAGTGGTCGAGTCGCTGGCCGGGTTCGAGGGTCGGCTGTCGGTGGCGGCGGTGAACGGGCCGCGGGCGGTGGTGGTGTCGGGGGAGCAGGATGCTCTCGATGAGTGGCTGGCGTTGCCGCTGTGGCGGGACCGGAGGACCACGCGGTTGCGGGTCTCGCACGCGTTCCACTCGGCGCTGATGGAGCCGATGCTGGACGAATTCGCGGAGGTGACGGGGCGGTTGAGGTTCGCCGAGCCGGCGATTCCCGTGGTGTCGAACCTGACCGGGACGGTCGCGTCGTCCGGGGAGTTGGCGGATTCGGCGTACTGGGTGCGGCATGCGCGGGAGGCGGTCCGTTTCGCGGACGGTATCACCACGCTTGCGGGGCTGGGCGTGACGCGGTTCTTGGAGCTGGGCCCGGATGGGTCGTTGACCGCGCTGGCCCGTGGTGTGCTGGATGGCAGCGACACTGAGGCTGTGCTGGTTCCCGCGCTGCGGGCCCGCCAGGGTGAGCCGGACGCGTTCGCCGGGTTCCTCGGGCAGGTACATGCCGCCGGGATCACGGTGGACTGGCCGGCGTTCTACGCCGGGGCCGGCGCCCGGACCGTACCCCTGCCCACCTACGCCTTCCAACACGAACGCTACTGGCTGTCGTCGGGCGCCACCGGGGCCGGCGCGGCCGCGGGCGGGGCCGAACCCGTCGACCACCCCTTGCTGACCGCGGGCGTGCGGATCGGCGACCAGGACCAGTGGCTGTTCACCGGGCGGTTGAGCCCCGAGACGGACGCCTGGGTCACCGAGCACATGCTGTTCGGCACGGTCGTCGTGCCCGGCGTCACGCTGGTGGAGCTCGCGCTGACGGCGGGCGGCCAGGTGGGCTGCCCGGTCGTGGAGGAACTGGTCCTGGGAACCCCCCTGTTGCTGGCCGGCGACACCGCGGTGCAGCTCCAGGTCACCGTGGCGGAAGCCGACGAGAACGGCCACCGTGCCGTCGCGATCTACACCAGCCCGGAGGGCGGCGAGCGGGGCGACACGATCTGCCACGCGCGCGGCGTGCTCGCCGTGGAGACCGAGGCCGAGGCCGGGCTCGAGCCGGCCCCGGACTGGTCGGCGCAGTGGCCGCCGGAGGACGCCGAGCCGGTCGCGGCCGAGCGGCTGTACGACCAGCTCACCGAGCTCGGGTACGACTACGGGCCGGTGTTCCAGGGCATGCGGGCGGCCTGGCGCGACGGTGATGACATCTACGTCGAGGTCGCGCTGGAGGACGAGTACACCGACGCCGCCGGGGAGTTCGGCATCCACCCGGCGCTGTTCGACGCGGTGGTGCAGGGCGGCGTGCCGTTCTTCGCCGGTGGCAGCGAGCACAAGATGCCGTTCAGCTGGACCGGTGTCCGGCTCGGGCACCGGGGCTCCTCTCGGCTGCGGGTCCGCGCCGGGGCCATCGGCGACTCGACGGTCCGGCTCGACGCGGTCGACGACTCCGGCACCCCGGTGGTGTCGGTGCGGTCGCTGGTCCTCCGGCCGGTGGACCAGGCGCAGTTGGCGGGTGCCGGGCGGTCGACCGACGGGTCGCTGTTCACGGTGGAGTGGTCCGAGGTCGCGGCCGCGAACGGCACCGCCCGGGCGAGCGTCGCGGTGCTCGGCGAGGCCGCGGTGCCGGGTGCGGGTGCCGGTGCCGGTGCGGCTGCCGGCACGGGCCTGGAGGACGGCGCGGGCGCGCAGGCCGGTGAGCACTTCGCGGATCTCGACGCGCTGGTCGCGGCGGTGGCGGCGGGTGCCGCGGTGCCGGACGCGGTGGTGGCGGCGGTGCCGTCCGGGGCGTCGGCGCCCGACGGTGACGCGGTGGACGTGGCGCGGTCCGCCCATACGGTGGCGGCGCAGACGCTGGGCCTGGTGCAGGAGTGGCTGGCGGCGGAGTCGCTGTCGGGCGCGCGGTTGGTGCTGGTGACCCGGGGCGGGATATCGGCGGGTGCGGAGGCGCCGGATGTGGCGGCGGCCGCCGCGTGGGGCCTGGTGCGCAGCGCGCAGTCGGAGCACCCCGGGCGGTTCGTCCTGGTGGACCTGGACCCGGCGGCCGACGGCGATGGGGCCGGCCCGGAGATTGCCGTGCTCGCCGCGCTCGACGAGCCGCAGGTCGCGGTGCGCGGCGGGCAGGTGCTGGCTCCCCGGCTGACGCGGGCCGTTGCGCCCTCGGCGCCGGGAACCGGGCCGCTGCTCGGTGCTGGCGCGGACGGTGCGGTGCTGGTGACCGGTGGCACGGGTGGTCTGGGCGCGCTGGTCGCCCGGCACCTGGTCACCTCCGGTGGTGTCCGGTATCTGGTGCTGGCGTCGAGGCGAGGTCTTGAGGCGCCGGGTGCGGGCGAGTTGGTGGCGGAGCTGGAGGCTGTGGGTTGCCGGGTGCGGGTCGCGGCGTGCGACGTGGCGGACCGGGAGCAACTGACCGCGCTGCTGGGGTCGTTGGAGGTCCCGCTCGCGGGCGTGGTGCACGCGGCCGGTGTCCTCGACGACGGTTTGCTCGCGTCGATGACGCCGGAGCAGTTGGACCGGGTGATGCGGCCGAAGCTGGACGCGGCCTTGCTGCTGGACGAGTTGACGGCCGGGATGGACCTCCAGTCGTTCGTGTTGTTCTCCTCGGTCGCGGCGCTGATCGGAAGTGCGGGCCAGGGCAACTACGCCGCCGCGAATGCCGGGTTGGACGCGCTGGCGGCAAGGCGGCGGGCGCAAGGGCGTCCGGCGGTGTCGCTGGCGTGGGGCCTGTGGGCGGCCGAAACCGGGATGACCGGGGAACTGGACACCGCCC
Source organism: Actinacidiphila oryziradicis (assembly GCF_005047355.1). Lineage (GTDB taxonomy): Bacteria > Actinomycetota > Actinomycetes > Streptomycetales > Streptomycetaceae > Actinacidiphila > Actinacidiphila oryziradicis. The sequence continues at coordinate 1,920 of NZ_SUMC01000224.1, read as the reverse complement.
AACTCGCCCGGCTGGAGCGGATGGGTGTCCAGCCGCTCTCCTCGGAGTTGGGCCTCGAACTGCTGGACGCGGCTCAGCGGGTGGACGCCGCGCTGGTCGCGCCGGTACGGCTGGACCTGGCCGCGTTGCGGGAACAGGCGCAGGCCGGGACTGCGGTGCCGTTGCTGGCGGGGCTGGTCCGTACGCCGGGCCGTGCGGCACGTGCCGGCGGCGGCGGGTCGCTCGCGACGCGGCTCGCGGGCGTGGACCGCGAGAAGTGGGAGCGGGTGACGCTCGACCTGGTGATCGCGCAGGTGGCGGCCGTCCTCGGGCACGCGTCGGCGTCGGCGGTGGACTCGGGTCGGGCCTTCAAGGAGCTGGGCTTCGACTCGCTGTCCGGAGTGGAGCTGCGGAACCGGCTGGCCCAGGCGACCGGCGTGAAGCTGCCCGCCACGCTCGTCTTCGACCACCCGACCGCGATCGCGGTGGCGCGGTTCCTGGTGACCCAGGTTCCCGGGTCTGGCGCAGGCGCCGGGAAGGCGGTGGCCGCGCGGGTGCCGGCCCGGAAGCGCGCCGACGCGGACGAGCCGCTGGCGATCGTCGGCATGAGCTGCCGCTACCCCGGCGGCGTGTCGTCGCCGGACCAGCTGTGGGACCTGGTCGCTGCCGGCCGCGACGCGATCTCGGGGCTGCCCGGTGACCGCGGCTGGGACCTGGAGCGGCTGTACGCCCCGGACCCCGACCAGACCGGCACCGTGTACACGCGCGGCGGCGGATACCTGGACGGCGCCGGGGACTTCGACGCCGGGTTCTTCGGGATCAGCCCGCGCGAGGCGCTGGCGATGGACCCGCAGCAGCGCCTGCTGCTGGAGGGTGCGTGGGAGGCATTCGAGGACGCGGGGATCGACCCGGGCTCGCTGCGCGGCAGTGACACCGGCGTGTACTGCGGCGCGGTCGCCTCCGAGTACGGCCGTGGGGCGACGCCGGAGCTGGAAGGCTTCAAGCTGACCGGCACCACGACCAGCGTGGTCTCGGGGCGGCTGAGCTACACGTTCGGCTTGCAGGGTCCGGCGGTCTCGGTGGACACCGCGTGCTCCTCGTCGCTGGTGGCGATGCACCTGGCGGCGCAGGCGCTGCGCAACGGTGAGTGCTCGCTCGCGCTGGCCGGCGGGGCGACGGTGATGTCCGGGCCGTTCCTGCTGGTGGAGTTCTCCCGGCAGCGCGGCCTGTCGCCCGACGGCCGCTGCCGCTCGTACGCCGACGGGGCCGACGGGACCGGCTTCTCCGACGGCGTCGGCCTGGTGGTGATGGAGCGCCTCTCGGACGCCCAGCGCCTGGGACACCACGTGCTCGCGGTGATCCGGGGCAGTGCCGTCAACCAGGACGGCGCCTCCAACGGGCTGACCGCGCCGAGCGGACCGGCCCAGGAGCGCGTGATCCGGAACGCGCTGGCCGCGGCCGGGCTCCGTCCCGACCAGGTGGACGCGGTCGAGGGCCACGGCACCGGCACCCGGCTGGGTGACCCGATCGAGGCCCAGGCGCTGCTGGCGACGTACGGCCAGGACCGCGACGCCGAGCGGCCGCTGTGGCTCGGCTCGATCAAGTCGAACATCGGCCACTCCTCGGCCGCGGCCGGCGTGGCCGGGGTGATCAAGATGGTGCAGGCGCTGCGGCACCGGCAACTCCCTGCCACCTTGCACGTGGACGCCCCGTCCTCGCACGTGGACTGGGAGTCCGGCGCGGTCCGGCTGCTGACCGACGCGCAGCCCTGGACCGACCCCGGCCGTCCGCGCCGTGCCGCCGTGTCGTCCTTCGGTGTCAGCGGCACGAACGCGCACGTGATTTTGGAGGAGGCGCCGGCGGTCGTTGAGGAGTTGGAGTTGGAGCGGGGGAAGGGTCTTCCGGTGGTGCCGGTGGTGGTGTCGGCGCGGGATGAGGTGG
>NZ_SUMC01000223.1 GCF_005047355.1 Actinacidiphila oryziradicis | reverse complement strand
CCAAACCCTTCACCTGGACCGCGACCGCCGACGAGATCCTCGCCAAGGTCCGACTCGTCCAGACCAACATCAAGAAACTCGTCGACAACAACGCGAAGTGACACAAACAGGATCACGAGACACTAGAGGACTGTGCCGCCTTCTACCGCGACCGCGAGCCCAGTCGCTTCATGATCGCCCGAATCGGCGCCATGAAGCCCTGGGAAGACGACGACGGCTCAGCCATGATCGAATTCGTATGTTCGCACTACGGCGGGCCCACCCCCGATGCGAGACCCACTTACATCTACACCCTGAGAATCGGCTGGATGCTGGTGCAGCTATTCCGGCCCGGGTCTCTCGACGAGGACCAGGTCCTCGCACCCTTCGAGCCCCACCCCACGTTCCACCCACTGTGGCCAGTTGGCACCACGATGACGTGGCCGCCACCGAAGCAGTTGCCTGCGGAGTACATGGAGGCCATTGCCCACCCTCCCACCCTGCCGATCGAGGTAGTTGGTCGGACGACGACCACCGAACGCACGTCAAATTGAGGTACGCAGCCCAGCCCAGCGCGTTTCTATCGCGCCTGTACGTTCCAGCGGAACCTGGGGTAGACCGGCTCGGCCGCAACCTGGCTGCCCGGCAAGGACAGTTGGACTGCGCTGAAGGTCCCCAAGGGCTGATTTGCCCTAGTACAATCGAAGCCCCCTGGTGTTCTGGCAGAACACGCGAAGCGCCCCGCTCTCCCACGTAGAGGGCGGGGCGCTGTCGTGCGTCTAGCTGAGGTTCCTCTTCTCCAGCTCTTGTACAAAGTTGTACGCGGCATTGCTGCCCTGCTTGCCGGGCGAGATCTTCATGATCGCCTGGTCCTTCTCAGGGTTGCCGCTGAAATACGCCTCAGTCAGGACGTACGGCAGACCATCCACACGGAACCGGATGCTTCCGTCGGGGTAGGCACTGACGCGGATCTTCCGACCATCGGGAAGGGTGACGGTTTCGGAGAAGTGCGCCTTGACGGGCTGATCAGCCATACAGACCTCCAGGTCATACAGGCTCGATTAGAGCGGTCAGCGTACCGCCAAGTCCCATGATCCGGTGGGCAGATCGTCCAGTGTCACGGCGTACACCCGGGGGCCCGGGGACTCAGTCCAGCGGGATGTCGAACTCAACTACCGTCGTGTCGCCCCGGCGGACGATCGGGAAGGCGACCTCCACGATCCTGCCGTCCTCGGCCACATGGCGCCGGGTGTATCGGATCACCGGGACGGCGGAGCCGATCTTCAGCGTCTTGGACTCGTGCTCCGTAGGCACGCCGCAGGTGAAAGACTCCTTGGCTAGCGTGACATTGATGCTCATGGAGGCCAACTGGGCCTGCGTCCAGAACGTCGACAACGGCCCAGGGACATGTACCCGATGTCATACCGGTTTCGTAACAAGGCGCCACATCCGCCCCAATGCCCACCTATCGTGGTCCATCTCGCGTAGCCATTCCGGTTACGCCGCACCAGGGGGGACACCCGCGCCATGCGCCACCGCATCACCGCAACCCTGCTTGTCGCAGCCGCAGCTTTCACCGGGCTGGCCACTGCCGCTCCCGCCCAGGCCGCCGGATCCGTCCACCTGACGGAGATCTATTACAACTCGCCGGGTTCGGACAACCGCTCGAAGGCCAGCCTCAACGCCGAATGGGTGCTGATCAAGAACTCGACGTCGAAGGGCGTCAGCCTGAAGGGCTGGACCCTCACCGACGCCTCCAGCCACAAGTACACCTTCGGCACTTACACGCTCGGCGCCGGGAAGTCCGTGAAGATCCACACCGGCAAGGGGACCAACACCGCCACCAACCGCTACCAGCAGCGGGCCGCGTACGTCTGGAACAACGACAAGGACAAGGCCACGTTGAAGCGGTCATCCGGCGCGGTGCAGGACACCTGCTCGTACAACTCGACCAAGGTCGCCTACAAGATGTGCTGACCTGTACACGCGCAAAACCCCGCGCCCATCATTTCCCCACGTGGGGAGGTGATGGGCGCCTTTCGTCATTCCCGGGGGTGAACGCACAACGACCCCCACCTGGGTGGGGGTCGGAGTTGGTGCAGCCCCGAGCTGACGGGGCTACCGTTCTGAGTGTCTAGGTCAGAACGGAGTTCAGCACGCCATACCCCATCGACAATGCCGGCACCCTTCCCGGGCGACCGCCTCAAGGAAGCCCGGCGACGCCGGGGCCTCACCCAAGAGGCCCTCGCCGAACGCGCCAACCTCAGCGTCGGAGTGATCAAGAAGCTCGAACGCGGCGGTACCGGCCGGCTGGAGACCTACCACGTCCTCGCACGCGCCTTGAAGGTCCGCACCTCCGCGCTCCTCGAACCAGCAGGACCGCACGAGACCCGGCGCAGCGACGACGACAACATCCTCGAAAAGCCATGCTCCGTGCCTGTTTCCGCGTACGTGACCAGACATAACGTCCAGTCACGTACCTGCTGACCAGGCCCAGTGGAGCCGACCATGACCCCCACACCGCCCCGCACAGCCACCGCAGACGCGGAGGTCATCCCGGAGAACACCACCGAGGGACACGAGTGGCCGGAGGGCGTACCGCCGGTCGGGACGTTCGTACGGGACACCAGGCGCGAGCGCGACGCCTTGGTGATGGCGGCCATCGGACCCTACGTCCAACTGCGCGGGATGGAGGGCGGCGTCGAGTGGGACGCGAAGCCCGCCGACATCCGTCCTCTGACCGCCCGGGAAGAGCTGAGCGCGCGGACCTGGGTGCGGAATGCGGCCTCGCGATTGCGGTTGGTGGGCCAGTGAGGCGATCGGTACTGCGGTTCGTGGCGTGGACCATCGCACCCCACCAGGAGCCGGACGCGGAGCCCATCACCCACGCCATGCAGTGCGCGGCGTGCGGCGAGAAGTCCCTGCCGTTCGAGGAGGAGGTCGAGCCCGCGCAGCTGTGGGCCCTCAAGCACGCCGGGCGCACCCGCCACGACGCCTACCGGGAGATCATCACCCGGCCGTGGCGAGCCGTACCGGCCGAGGGGGCTTCGCGATGACGGCCCGGCCACCCCGATAGACCGCCGCCCGCCTGCCGGTACCCCCATGACGGCAGGTGGGCGGACCAACACCTTCTACGACCTGGAGGCGAACGAGTGAGCGAGCAGGAAACGCCCTGGGTGGGCGACCAGGTCCACGACGAGGACGCCGGACGCGAGGCGATCGTCACGAACGTGATAAACGGTACGTACTACCTCCGCCCCCTCGTTGGCGGGGGCCAGTGGGAGAACGAGAACCCCGAGCGCCTGCGGATCACTGTGCCGCGCCGGGACCGCACCGACAGGTAGGACCCGTGGAGAGCATCGTGTTCCCCTGGCTGGGCGACCTGCCGGACGAGCAGGCGTACGAGTTCCTCGGTGAGGTGATCGAGGCCGCCAACGCCGCCGGGACACACACCGCCTTCCTCCAGACCCTGGACGCCCTCGTCGTCGAGTGGCGAGACGTACAGAGGTCTCCTGACTCCCTCGCGAGGTCAAGCCCGTAGAGGCTCCCCCCGACCTCGCGAGGCGAGAGGCGCCCCGGCTCTCCTTCGGGAGGGTCGGGGCGCTTCGCTGTGCCGCCTCAGTCGTCCAGCTCGACTACCTCCACATCGCCGCCCTGAACTGTCACGCTCCGCATCCAGCGACCGTTCTCGATGTCAAAGAAAAGGGAGTCGTCATCCCAGTGCTCCTCGTCTTCGGCATTCGAGCGGGTGTCGTTGGCATCCGAGCGGGTGAAGTGGACGTCGCCATCCCGCTGCCAGCGGTACGACCAGTCGATCTCGCTCGTGATCGCCCTGATGCTGTCGGGCGGCAGCACCTTCTTCGCTTCACGGATCGCCGCCTCGACTGCGACCTCGTACGCTTCATGCGCACGCTTGTAGTGGACCGTCGACCTTTCGGTCTGGAGATCGAAGTCGATGGTGATCGTCAGGTGCTTCGGAGCAGGCCTCTTGGCCACAGTTACCCCCCTGGTGTCCGTGTGGAAGTTCAGTATCAATGGGAACCACCGGACGCGGTGGACATTGGTCGAGAAACTCTGAAGTGAGCGTGTTTTTATTCAGCCGTGGTGGGCGACTTTTAAAACGTCGATGCGGGCGAGGCCGGGGGTGGTGGCGAGGAGGCTCTGCTGGGCGGCGGGTTCGAGGTCGCCGAGGAGGAGCAGGGTGAGGCCGGCGGTGCGGACCAGGAGGGTGACTGAGGCATCGTTGGGTCCGTCGTCAGGGAGGACGCCGGGGGCGGCTGGGGGCCAGAGGACCTGCCAGTCCAGGGGGCCGAGACGGCGGCGCTCCCCGGCGGCTGCCCGGAGGAGGGGATGTGGGCGGCGGCTGCCAGGCGGCGGACGAATGCGACCTGGCCGGGCGGTTCGTCGAGGGTCGTGGTCTCGATGGCCCCGACTGCACGGCCCCGCAGAACGCCGGGGAGGCCGTCGACGTGATCGGCGTGAAAGTGCGTCAGAAGCAGCAGCGGGATGGTTCTTACGCCGAGGGTGCGCAGGCAGCGGTCGGCGAGAGCGGGTTCGGGGCCGGCGTCGATGACCACGGCGGTGCCCTCGCCTGCGGAGAGCACCAGGGCGTCGCCCTGGCCCACGTCTTCTCTGTCAAGTTCAGCATGTTGAGGTTCCGCCTGCCGAGGCCGTTCCCTCAACCCCGGATCTGGGGACTATCGAGGTAGGGCCCTGTTCGCCCAATCCTGATGGCCTCGGCCCGGCTCCTGCTCTCCGAAGAGGCGCCGCAGTGTCGCTTCAATGTTCACCGGGGTCTCTTCGCAGACAGCCGGCTGGCCGCCACCGGCGGAGCGCGCCAGAGCGCAGGCGACGGCGACTTGATGAACGTATTCACCAGCAGTGATGCCGAGCTCGTTGGCGTGCTCGGTGATGGCCCTGTGGTCCGCCGCACTGAAGGCCGCGGTGATGGTGTGCGATCCGGATTCGGTCATATACGGCATCATGCCCCTGCACCTCATCTGGAGCGAGAGTTGCCGCTGCGCGGGCCGGGTGACACCGACCGTTGGGCCTCATCGACGGCGCCGGGATAATCGCGGAACGTGATGCTTTGCATGGCTTATGATGACAAGTCATACCGCAGTCAAAGGGGACGGGTGCCATGGCGACGACTGACCAGGACGACTCTGACGCTACCGAGCGTCGCCTTGGACGAGCAGTCCTATTTCTGCTGCAACAGGCTCCCATGGTGACGAATCCTGTCGTCCGTGCCGACATTGAGACGTTGCTCCTGTCCGGCCAGGCCATGGACTTCGCGTCACGCCTGCACGGTTTCGGTCGGATTACCAACGCTCAAATGATCCGGCAGTTCGCCCGGCTAGCCGGGATTGCCGACAGAGCGCTCATCCTGCAAATCCTTCCGGTCCTCAAGCAAGCGGATGTCATCGACTTTGCACTCAAGCCCGACGGCACCATTGGGTATGTGGAAGAGTTCGTCGGGGTATCCGGATCCATCATCCGACAGACTTTCAAGGTCCTGGGGCAGGCGCTCTCAACTGGTCAGTGCATCGTGAGATCATGATCACTTTGCGCTGAACCGGAGGTTGCGGCAGTTGAGTCAAGGGAACCCGCTGTGCGTGCAGGAACGCGAGTCCATATTGCGCGGTCTGGC
>NZ_SUMC01000222.1 GCF_005047355.1 Actinacidiphila oryziradicis | reverse complement strand
CCAAACCCTTCACCTGGACCGCGACCGCCGACGAGATCCTCGCCAAGGTCCGACTCGTCCAGACCAACATCAAGAAACTCGTCGACAACAACGCGAAGTGACACAAACAGGATCACGAGACACTAGTAGGACGCCCAGTTACGACGAACACCTAGGGGGCGACTTGCGCCGGAACGGCGCGCATCCTTTGCGCGGCCTCGCGCTGCCGGCCTACGCGGATCAGCGCCGGACCTGTCTTTCTCCGCGCGGCCGCCGCGGCACCTTGTCGTCGACGTGTTCTTGGCAGCTCAACCGCGCTGAGGATTGGTGCAGTTAAGGTCGACGTCACCGAGGCCGAACCGACCGCGTCCGGTCGGCGGCGGCCGCCGCTGGCGGCGCGTGTGACGGCCGTCGACGTCCTCGTCCGGCTCGCTGGACCCCGCACGAAGGGCGCCCCGGCCGAGGCGCTCCCGCCGGAAGAGTGCGCCAGGGCGCTCCAGGCGGCTCTGGAAGGCCGCAGGCGCATCACCTGGGCGTGGGGAGCGCTGAAGGTGGTGACGGCCGTCTGGAGGCCCTGGGGCACCCCGTGCGGCTCGGACCGGCCGTGCCGACCGGTCCGGCCGAGGCGGGGCCCTGGCCCCAGCACCGCAGGAACTGGCCCGGCCAGGTGTCCGACCGCGTCGCGCAGTGGCGCGGCGAACTGGACCCCGCCACCGGCGAGCTGCGCGCACCATGGCCGCCGGCCACCGCCGACCGGCTCTGGCTCTGCCTGCAAAAGATGGCCGCCACCGCCGACACCGGGCGGCCCGGGCGCAGCCGGGGGGCGCACCGCGAGGACGACGGGCCGGAGCCGGACGGCGCGTACGAAGTACGGATCGCGGTCACAGGACCGGCCGCAGCCACGCAGCAGCTCGCCGACGTCCTGGCCGACAGCGGCGCGGCCGAGCCCGGCTCCCTGGTCGGCCCCGTTCCCTCCCGCGAGGTGCCCGGCGCCGTCGTGGCGTACCTCGCGGGCAGCCCCACCGCGGTACCACCCGCCACAGGGGACGCCAGCACCGCGCCCTGACGTCGGGCAACGTCAGCCACCGCACACAGGCGGGGAAGGGGGGCCAACACGGCCACCGGCGCGGCCTTCGATCCGCGGGCGAAGGCGTGCCAGCACATCCGCGCCAGCCGCCGCCTGCTGTCCGTCCGGCCCCGGCTGGAGAAGCGCCCGGCGGCCTCCGGCCCGGAAAGGGAACACTGCATCGGCTGCGGTGAGTGGCTGGAGCGCCGGCGGACCCGGTCAGGACACGCGCTGGAGCGCGGGCGTGACGGGCTTCTTGGGGGGCTGGACGTCGTACTCGGGGGGTGCGATGTCCAGCAGCTCGCCAGCGGCGATCCGAGCCAGGGCATCGGCGAAAGCCGTCTGCAGGGCCGCTTCATCGGGGTAGTCGGTGATGAAGGGGTGCAGTTCGTAGGTGCGATACTTCTGCGGCTCCATCACCAGACCGCGGTCGACCAGCAGGCCCATCGCCCGCTGCAGCGCGTTGCGGCTGGCCCCGATCCGGGCGCCGAGCTCGCGCTGGCTGGCCTTGACGATGCCGCCGGTCTCCTGCAGGTCGCTCATGGTGAACAGCAGGTCGTAGGCGGTCTGCGTCAGGCGCAGCTTGGGCAGGACTTTGAGGACGTCGGTGTTGGTGATGGTCATCCTGCGGCCTCCTCGCCCCGGCCTGTGCTTCTGCGGGGCGGGGGCGGCGCCATGAGAGGGAATCCTCCGGGGGCCGCGTCTGCCCTGAGATCGAACAGTACCTGTTGCTGTCGGTCGCCGTTGCCGCGGAATACCAGTGTGGGGTTGACGGTGATCTTGCCGCGTCCGCGTTCCAGCATGCCCCAGCCCTCCAGCTCTCCCAGCGCTCGGGTGACGTTGGCGCGCTCCACCTTGAGGTGGTCGGCGATCTTCTGGTGGGTGGTCTTGAGGATGCCTTCCTTCTGTTTGCCGCAGCAGTAGACCAGGACGGCGGCCTGGACGGGGGACATGCGGTGCTGGGCGATCGCTGGGGCCAGCACGCTGGAGAGGAATTCGTTGGAGGTGACGGAGTAGCCGTCGGTGCCGTACATCTCGTGCGGGGCACGGTGGCGGACTTCGACTCGTACTTCGTGGATGCCCTGCCGGACGGCTGGGGGCAGGCCCTGGACCGATTGCGAGATGCGTGCGGCCACCGAGTCGCGGCGCACCACGTTCGCGGCCTGGGTCACCGGGGCGGGCGTTCTGGGCGGGCGGGGCGGTTGGGCGGCGGGCTGCTGCGCCATCGCTAGGTGCCTCTCGATCACGTGGTGATCGGGACGCTATCAGTTGACCCCATCAGTGGGGCTGATTGACGCCGGTTGGCCCCTTCGGTGTGGCGAATTCGGTGTCGGCGTCGACACATTGGTGCGGTGAGCGACACCAGGATGTCCGCGTGGCCTGCGCTTTCATGGATTGGCCCATTTGATGGGGTCGATGGGTGCGGTTGGTGTGGTCCGGCGACACCGACGACGACTTCTATGTGTTGGTGCCAACACATAGGGGTGCAGAAAATCGCAGGTCAGAGGCATGATCATTCCACGTTCTCTTTTCCTTAAGACGCGCGTACGCGCGAAGCCGCACGCTGGCGCCCCACCCACTGCCGCCATAGATCCGCCGCCCAGACCAACCACATCGCATACGGCCAACTGCGCGCTGTTGCTCATACCCCGTCACGCACCGGCACACGACAACATCCGACCCGCACATCCCTCCAACCGTCTAACCGGCATCCACCATCAGGTCTCCCGCCACGTCGACTTCCGACACCGCATACCAACCAGCTCATCGGCACAAGCACTACGCTCCGGCGGTCAGCTGCCGCCGACACGCGGCTATACCGGCCCCCAACAACAACGGTGCGCCAGAGACACGGTGCCCGGTGTTCTCCGGCGCGCACGGACCGCCACCACCGCGAAACCGCGCTGGCGCCGGAGGACACCGGGCGGGGGCGGGGTCCAGGGACCGCTTAAGGTCCCTGGTACCACCGGCCCCCGCGCACCGCCTGAACCCCCGCCGCAGAAACCTCCTGAAACCACCTGACGGCCTCAGCCGGATACGGCGAGAGGTCCTTGAGGTCAACGGCGCACCTACCCCCCAGCATTGTCTCCGCGACCGCGTCTGTGCCGTGCAGGTCACAACCCGTCGTGTGCTCGACGCCGACCAACAGCTTTTCTCCGAACTCACCGACGCAACCACCGCAGCGGCTCCCACAGCCCGCTCGACACAGCCCCGGGTGACTTGCGCGCCTAAGGGAATGATGGTGTAGCGCCCCACTCTCGGGAGGAAAGCCCAGGTCAACCCAGGACTTGCGCCGCTAAGGCTTCGGTCCTCCACGGTGTCCCACGACATCCGAACCGTGCGGTGCTGCCGCACGCCTGTCCCATGGAGACCCGGTGAGCAAGCGCAGGACCCAGCAAACTGTCACTGAACCAGAACCGACCCAGCCTCAGCCTTTCTTCGAACTGCGGGTGGCCGGAGTGCACATCACCATCCAGCACGCCCCGGCGAGGCTCCCGAGTCTCGCCGTCGGCGCCCTGGTCACTGCCGTGGCCAGCTATGGAGCCCACTGGGCCCTCCACTGAATAGCACCTGCTCAGCAGGACGGCCCGCCGCGGACCGGTGCCCCGAGCGGCACCGGTCCGGCGGTCAGAGTCGCCGCGGAAGCCATCCGTACCGGCGAAGTGTCGGTACGCGCATGCCGCACCACCGCGAGCAGTACTCCCGTAGCCGCGTGGAGTCCGGCAGCGGCTGAGCGCACACCAGACAGTGGCCGGGCGGAATGACGGGAGTCAGGCGCTCCAGCAGACGGCGGGCACGGTCTTCGTCGCCGGCGCCGAAGGGAATGTGGTCAGCCGGGCAGCCCGCGAGGAGTTCGGCGAGCGCGGCGCGGAAAGCGGGAACGTCGCGGCGGCGGGCTCCCAGCAGCGCCAGGTACTCATCGAGTGGCCAGGTCGCGAGGGTGCCGGAGCGGGTGAGGTAGAGCCCGAGGGTGTCGAGCCGGTAGCGGTCGGAAGTGTCGAGCAGCAGGTAGCCCAGCAGCTGCCAGGGCGCCGCTCGTGTGCCTCTGGACGGGCCTTGGGGCGCTGCCGCCGCAGGTTCCCTGAAGGCACAGGGAGAGCCCGTCCCCCGCTTACGGCTTGGGGCGGCGTCAGGTGTCGGACAAGTCACCGAACTCCCGTACCCGGGCCGCGAGCAGGTCCTGCGGCGCTTGGAGACGCCGTCCCGGAAGGGCTTGAAGCCGAGACGGGGCCCAGGCGAGCCGCTCCAGAGATAGACCTGTGCAAACGGTGCGCGGACGCACCACGCTGTACCTCCCGGTGAATCTGGGAAGGCGAGTGCGAGCGCCCCGCGAGTTTTCGTTGGTGGTGGAGGCCCACACGTCGGGCGGCCGGCACCAGAGCGCCTGTGGTTGCCACCTTACGCGGCGTCGGGCTTTGCTAGGCCCGGCGGACCTTCAACGAAGACACCTACGGCTTTGAGCTCGGCGATCAGTTCCACGTCGATGTCATGGACCGAAGACGGCCACGCCCGTTCTCCTTCTTCGCCGAATAGGGCAAGTCCATGGGTGACGGGACCGGTGTCGAACCGGGTTCGGAAGCGGATGCCGAGGAACTGATGTGTTCTACGCCTGCCCGGTGTCTGGTCGAAGACTTGCGCGTACTTCTGGGGCACGTCGTACGGCGTCATATTTGAGAGCTCGTTGGTGACCCTGAACGCAACGGCACCACGACTCGACAAATTGGCAGTTCCGACTGTTCGGGGAAGCTCGTACTCGTGAACCACCCGCTCCTTGACGAACCGGGGAATCAGTACGATGGCTGGCTCTCCTGCGCACCAGTCCGGGCCGAAGCTTTCCAGAAAGCCGGACATCGGATCGGTACCGACGTAGCAGGTGCCACGCGGTGTCGGCAGGTCGAATCGACATTCGCCACAATGACAGAACCACCATGCGCCGTTGCCGCGTTTAGCAGCCCTATACAGAACCCGCCCCGCTCTCATCTCAACCCTCGGGAAGTCCACCCACGGCAGGCTCGGGTCGGGGTCACGTTGCGCAACTGAGTGACGCGGAGAACTCATCGCGACCACCGGCTTGCGGTCGCTTGTGCTGCTTGTATCGCTGCATCAATATCGCCATCCCGTAGCGTCTCCGCAACGCTACGGTTCCCTAGGGTCGTCAGGGGTTTACGCATCCACGAGGCGACGGTCCAGAAGAAGTCTGGGTCATCGTCGGGAAAGGCATTAAGGACCATGTCAAGTCCCGGAAGAACACGCTGACCGGTGAACTGGAAAGCCGGATACACTGTCGTTCCGTCGCGGGTGCGCAGAGCAAGAACTCTGCGCCGACGGGCCCGTGCTCTGAGTTTCTGCGGGATCTCCCCGAGCAAGGAACATACCTCAATGCTCGGATACACCGGTCCAATACTCTGCTGCCACATCGGGCTATCAAGGTTGACAGTCTGCGGCGTGAGCCGGTCCTCGGCCGCCTTCTCGATCTCTTTGCTAACCTCGATTCGTCAGCGGGATTCGGTCGCTGACCTGCTCGGCGGTTCGCCCCGTAATGTCCTCGGGCCGTTCGAGGTGGGCCGTCGCGTGACGCCGCGGGTGCGCCGGGTTCCACGGGCCCGGA
>NZ_SUMC01000221.1 GCF_005047355.1 Actinacidiphila oryziradicis | reverse complement strand
TTCGCCGCTGCCGCGACCCTGGTGCTGGTCACCGGGCTGATCACGACCACCCTGCTGACCGCCGGGCTGCTGAGCAGTTGCACGACGCACGCCGGGAGGGACTGGGCGCTGCGGCGCCGGGCCTTCCGCACGGCGTACCTCCCGCAACGCGATCCCGATGCCAGGGGCCGACGCCGACCCAGGGCCCCGGGCGCGGCCCCGGCGGCCGCATAGCCTGCGTTCCCCGCGTGCGGCCGTCCTCCGAAAACATCCCGTCAGTAGTTCGACGAGACCCCGGAGGGCTCGCTTCCCATGTCCGTCCTTGCCGTTTTCGACCCTGCCGTGGGCCTGGCCCACGCAGTGGTGTCCGGCCTGTCCCAGGCGCTCCCCGCCGCGCTCGCGATCGTGCTGTTCACGGTCGGCGTCCGGCTGTTCCTGCACCCGCTCGCGCGGGCCGCCGTGCACGGCGAGAAGTCCCGCAGCCGGCTGGCCCCGCAGGTCGCCGAGCTCAACCGTCGGCACCGGGGCAAACCCGAGAAGCTCCAGGCGGCGCTCGCCGAGCTGTACCGCAAGGAGAAGTCCTCGCCGTTCGCCGGCTGCCTCCCGACGATCGTCCAGATGCCGGTGTTCTCTGTGATGTACCGGCTGTTCACCCTGCCTGTGCTGGACGGGAAACCGAACGACCTGCTGCACCAGACCCTGTTCGGGGTGCCGCTGGGTCTGCACGTCGGTTCGGCCCGGGGTCCCGCGCAGGTGGCCGTCTTCCTCGCGCTCTACGCGGCGCTGGCGGCAGTCGGGCTGGTGATGTTCCGTCGCGCCCGTCGGGCGGCGGCCACTGCCGCGGTCGGGCTGACGGTGGACCAGGGCGACCCGAGCGCCAGGACGGCCCGGATCGCTCCGTACCTGTCCTTCGGCACCGCGCTGTTCGCGATGATCATGCCGCTGGCGGCAGGGCTCTACCTGCTCACCACCACGGCTTGGACGGCGGCCGAGCGCTGGCTGCTGCACCGGGACCCGGCGCAAGCCAGCACCGGATTGACCACGGCGGCGTAACGACATGTCGCCCGGTAACGATCAGGCGTCTGTCGTGAGGTGAGGAAGGCCGTGCGGGTCGGGCGTTGTCGTGACGCAACACCTCGGCCGCACGGCCACGTCGCATTGCACCTTCACCGGCCTGCAACGTCATCGACCCGGCGCGCTGATGGCTGAGTCGGCCGGAGTGTGGATGGCTTCGGAAGAGAGGCGGCTGCACGAACGCCGAGGCCATGCTTGGGCGGCCGTCATGCTGTAACACGGGGAAGTGGTCACGGAAGATGTCCCACGCGTTCGGGGTGGGGCGCCCTCCCAGGTCACGGAGAGCGCCCCCGGCTTTCGGCTCACGAGCCGGCCGTCGCTGCGCGCGTGTCAGCGGTCGTGGTGCCCTTGATGGTCGTGCTCGTCCCACCGGTGCTCGTCTCCACCATGGTGGTCGTCCCACCTGCCGTGGTCGTCGTTCCACCGGTGCTCGTCGCGACCGCGGTCGTCGTCCCCACCCCGGTGCCAACCATCGTGGTCGTGCGAGGCGTACGCGGATACGCCCTGCGTGGTGGCGCTGGCAGCTCCAGCACCACCCAGCATCACGGCGGCTGCCGCGCCGACCGCGGCAGCGAAGCGGAAAACACGCATAACTATCTCCTGTCACAGCAGACGCACGGAGCGCCTGCACGGATTGGACGGGGCAACCGTCGCCCTCGGGTGTGCGCCAGAAGCCACGGCGCGCCCACAACATTCCCATTTGCTCCGGTTTTTGGCCGCACTTCACCCGTGACGGATATTCTCCGCAGAGCTTTGGCGGAATTCACATCTCCCGGTTTCCCCGGGAACAATTCAAATATAGCTCGGAGTTCGGCGACATTGAAGCGGGATCCCGGCTGAGAAATGCTGGAATTCTCGCGAATCCACGACGCTTTATATCGTGGAATTCGGGCGGTGCGACCACTTCGGTCGCGGGCCGGAAATCCCCCGACCGATCCGCAGCCGATAGCCGGTGGCGGCACGGCACCGGCGGCACGGCACCGGCGGCACGGCACCGGCGGCACGGCCCCGGCGGCACCTCGGCTTCGCCGCGCAGGTGGGCGGCCGGCAAGGAGGTGAGGGAGGGAATTGAAGGGAGGGGAAGAGAGGGGGGAACATTGCCGAGGACAGATACGAAGCGGACTGCAGGGGGCCGCCGGGTTCCGCAGATCGGGGCAGAGACTCGCACCGATATGCAGTCTGCGCAGCCCGCGGGCGGCAGACATACGCCGACGAGACCGCCTGGGCGGAGTCCTCCACGAGTACCACCATGCCGCTTGACCTGCACGGACGTAGTTTCCGGCAGGCGCAGGATCCTGGTGGCTAATTACTCAACGTGGTCAAACGCCGAAGGTCGTCGGCTGCAAGCGCACCCTAATTGCCGTCAAAACGGACAGAAATTGAGGCCTCCGCACGTGTCGTCGTGACGCTGCGCCAATTAGCCACCAGGGTCGCGCAGGGTTGAGGACATCATCGGGCAACATGACGGGCATGAGAGTAAGGGACCCGGCGGTCTTCTGGATGGCGGCAATACGCAACTCGGACACGTCGGGGTCGGTGCCGTCGGTGAGCATGTCCTTCGTCGTGTCGAACGCATTGGTGTTGTCGCCGTTGTAGCGGGCATCGTAGAAGCGCTTGAACCGGCTCAGGGCGCCACCCCCCTGCAGTAAGTTCTGGACAGCATCGACGATGGTCTCGCTCCTGCCGTGGATGTTCATGCCGACGAGGTACCCGTCCACGTCCGCGATCAGGTCGCTCATCTCGAACGTCGACACTGTGTCGATCTTGGCGAGGCGGTCCATGCAATAGGTGTATCCCGAGGCGGTAGTGTCCGAATCCCGGCCCCATTCGGCGTAGAAGGTGGTGAGGTCGCCTCCCCAGCCCGAGAAGTCACCCACGTTGGTGGTGATGCCAGTGCCCTGGCCGTGGACCGTGACACCATTGGCGACCGCTGCGAAGTGGTCGACGTCGATGGAGAGGCCTGCGACCGGGCCGACGTAGGACACTACGCGCGTGGGACCGTTCGCTTCCGCGTAAGCGATCCAGGCGGGATCGGGGTCGGGGATGATGTGTGTCCAGCCTCTGTAGGTCGAGGTGTACCGCGGGTACCGCATGTACTCCAGGACGCGTACATTCGGGTCTCCTTGGTTCCACGCCACCGCGGTGCCGTAAAGGCCGGTGACGAAGTTCAGATAGTCGTCGATTGGGGAGTCGGGCGAGTTGACCTGGCTGACCCCGCTGTCGGTGCCTGGTTGGTGCACGTCCTTGTCGATCGTGATCTGGCCCGAGCCGGACCCGACTGTGAGGGTTTGGATTTGATTGAACGACCAGTTGGCCGGCAGCGCCTGCCAGGCCCCAGCGGGCGCCGGTGATGTCCATCCGGTCCTTGATCAGGTGCCGGCAGGCTCCCTCGATCACGCAGCCTGGCCCGCAGGTAGCCGACCGCCTTGTCCACACCGGTCCGCTTGTGCTCGCTCAACTGCGCGGCATCCGCCTGCTGTCCGAGGGCGTCGGCGACGTGCTCGGCCGCGCCCTGGAGGATGGCGAGCGCGTGCTCGCCGACCCACGGTTCGGCCCTCTCCTCGACCTGCTCGCAGATCTGCCGGGCCCGCAGCGGAGCGTCTGCCCTGGCCGGCACAGCGAGCACGGGCCAATCGCCCTCCGGGAGCACCTCACCGGTCACCACGTTGACCACCGGCGGGACGGCCGTGGACGGATCGCCCGGATCCGCATCCCCGACACGAGGCGACTCGAACCGCAGCACGGGACCGCAGCATAAACGCCTGCCGATGCACGGGCGGTGGCGGTGAGGCGTCTGTACCGCCGCCCGCACAGTGGAGTGAGGCGGGGCAGCGACGCCCCCATGAGACGGCCGGAAGAGGTCGCAGAGCCTGGAGGGCCCCCTCACGCATGGTCGTCACGGGGTGGTCGTCGCGGTGGAACGCACACCGGCGGTCGGGGAAGCGGACGGCGGAGGAAAACTCGGGTGCAGCGAGGGGGACAGCGGAGCCAGCGACGCGCACAGCGAGGCCGGGAAGGCGGGCTCCTTGCGCTGCACGTCCCGGCAGCCTCCGGCCGCACCTTCGACGATCGGCTTCCAGCCCGATTTCTTCGCCCGGAAGTACCAGCGGTCGCCCAGCCGGGACGAGCAGGCGGGGTCCGTCGAGTCGCCGCAGGCCGGTCCCGTGCGCCAGGAGAAGTCCAGCACCAGCCACTTCCCGTCGCACTTCTCCGAGTCCCGGTACGTGTGCTCGGGCGCGTCGACCGCCATCAACGCCTGGTCGTAGGAATCGGCGGTGCAGCCGGTGGCCGGCGGTGTGCAGCCCAGCTTCCCGCACACCCGCAGCCCGGGCGGCTTGGCACCGTCGGCGGTGAAGCGCGTGTAGTGGTCGACGATCACGTCCCGGTCGCCCAACGGCTCGGGCAGCCTGACCTTTGCCGTGGCCGTGCCCTCCTTGGTACACCCCGAAGCCCTGTCATCGGACGGCGAGGTGAAAGTGACCTGCACCCACACAAGGTCCGCCGTCGGGTCGGTGAGCACCGCCTTGAGCTTGCGCACGCACGCGTGTGCGCCACTGGGCACCTGCGCGTCCAGGAGCAGCGTGCGGCGGTCGTCGCTGAGACGGACTCCGGTGACCGCGGAGGGCTCCGACGTGACCACGGGATCGGTTCGGTCGCCGCTGACGACGGTGACCTCCCGTCCCCCTGACCGGCCACCTGTGTCCCGCACGCACCGAGGAACAACACAGCAACGGCGCAGCACAAGGCGGTCACGGCCGCTCGACGCGTTCCACCTGATCGCAAGAGCGCTCAATCCCCCCGCACTGCACCGACGTTGCTTCAGGTCAATATAAGGCGCGGTGGGCTGCCGGGCCGGCGCTCTGTTGTAGGCCACTTCGTGTCGTGAAGGAGCAGGGCGGTCCCGGGAGCCCAGCTGCCGTGCGGCACTGCGCCTGCCGAAAACCACATCCATGAGGATCAAGCGCCGTGCGCCGGTCCCGCAGGGGCCAGCCCCCCATGCCTCATGGGAGACCGTCAGGGGACCTGTCGTGTGTGATTGCCGTCACCGGTCACTGCGGCCGGTCATGTGGCGGCGTGGTCGGCGGCCGTGGTGACGGTGGTGCGTTCGTGGTGGCGGCGCTCGTAGTCGAGTACCTGCCGGGCGAGGTCGGCGTCGGCCTCGCGCAGCCGGGTGCGGATCTCGTCGGCCTTCATGGAGTCGTAACCGGGCCAGGGCTCGTCCCCGCGCAAGTCCGCGATCTTGTTCAGGATCGTGGAACGGCCGGCATGGGCCCGCTCATAGCCGTCGATCGTGGCCAGCTCGGCCTGGGACAGGTGCCGAAGCCAGCCGGTGACCTCAACGACGGTCAGCTCGCCGTAGCCGGGAATCGGCAGCTCGTCCTCCGCGGCCGCGGCCCCTTGCACCTCGCCCCGCATCCGGCTCACGCCGGGCAGCCGCTCGACCGCACCCTCGAGGGTACGTTCGGCCTGCTGCTCCCACTGTCCGGCCTGCCGCCCGCTCTCCTCGACCGTCTCCCGCAGGCGGCTCCAACCACCACGGACCGCCTCACCGGCCCCGGTGGAGCCCACCCACTCCGCACGGCGGCCGCCGTTCGCGGCGGCCACCACCGCCCCGGCCTGCTCTTGGAGGCTGTCGGCGAGCTTTTGCAGCAGTTCCTCGTCGTGGCGGCGGATGGAGCCGAGCAGGTCCGCGCCGGGGTCGTCGTCGGCCTCCTGGGCGATGCTTTCGCCGGCCCGGCAGGTAGCCA
>NZ_SUMC01000220.1 GCF_005047355.1 Actinacidiphila oryziradicis | reverse complement strand
GCCCACCACCGCACCTGGCCCCAGCCCGCCGCCCCGCCGGCCGAGGCGGTCACCATCACCCCCGCGTCCAAGAGCGCCCCGGCCAAGCGAAAACCCAAGGTCACCGCTTAAAACAGCGGCATTGGGGTTAGGCCGAGCCGGTCCGGTTGATCCATCCGGCGGCAGGCACGGGGTCGGCTCCGGCGTCGAGGGCGGCCCGGCAGGGTATGGAGGGCCGCTTCCGCGGCGGCGGTGGCGATTCGCCGCCCATGCCGTGCTCGCCGAGTACCCCCAGCACTACAATCAGCATCGTCCCCACCCATTGAGGCAGCAACTACCACCCCAATCCACCCCGGCAATTGTCGCCGGCCTTGAAAACCACCGGGTTCGAAGACAGCCCATACTTGGCCGTTATCTCCGAGCGGCACAGGACAAGCCGACGCGGCACCTGATCGCAACCCGACCGCCGCTGCATACGACCTGCACACTACAGATTGTAGTAGATTAGGAATGGCTGCCGCCCAGCTTTCATCGCCCGTCGCCGCCAGAGCATCACCGGTTCCCCAAGGTGCCTGCCCGTCCCGGCCTCGGTCGGGATGGCGACCGCTCTCGCTCGAAAGGGATCGTTCACTTGCCATACGTGTGTCGCTGTCCGCCGATCTCTGTCCTTGACTTCCTGACCGCCGTCTGCCAAAGACGCCGAGTTGTTGGTATTTCGACAGAAGAAGGCGCTGCTGCGCAGGCAACTCGCGGCCCGTGCGGTACGAGCCGGTGGACCGGCTGTGGTTCACGGCTCTGTGCTCGCTAATATCCCGGCGGCGCTGGGTGCGCGTGTTCCCGGAGACACCAGAGACCGTGTTCGCGTGGCATCCAAGTCCCAGCATCGGCGCCGCAAACGGCCCGTGACTCGATCGGAGATCCTGTATGACCTCAGAACCCAGAGCCGCAGCACAGAGGGCCGAGGTGCTGATCAGCATCGTCCTCCCTGTGTACCAGGTGGAGGACTACCTGCGGCCGTGCCTGGACGCGATCGCCGGGCAATCGTTTTCCGCCTTCGAGGTCGTCGCTGTGGACGACTGCTCGCCGGATGGATGCGGGGCGATCCTGGACGAGTACGCGCGGAACGATCCACGGATCCGGGTGGTGCACCTGGAGCGCAACGTCGGCCTCGGTGAGGCGCGCAACGCGGGGTTCGAGCGCACGCGTGGCGAGTACGTCTGGTTTCTCGACAGTGACGACTGGATAGCCGACGAAGCACTGGCCGCGATCGCCGGCAGGCTGGCTTCGAGCCGCCCCGACGTGCTCTTCGTCGACTATGCACGGGTGCTTCCGTCAGGCCGTGTCGAGTCCAATCCGCGCAGGCACCTGCTGAGCGAACCACCGCCGCCGGATGTGTTGGATCTGCGCTCCAGGCCGAGCGTGCTCCAGTTGATGATGACCGCTTGGAACAAGGTGATCCGCCGCGACTTCCTCGCCGACCTGGGCCTGCGTTTCGGGCGCGGACTCTACGAGGACCTTCCGGTCACCTATCCGATTCTGATGGCCGCCCAGCGGATCGCGCTGCTCGACCAGGTCTGCTACTTCTACCGTGAGCGGCGCGAGGGCGCGATCACCGCCACCGTCAGCGACCGGCACTTCGATGTGTTCGGGCAGTACGAGAAGATCTTCGGATTTCTGGACGACCGGGGCGCGGCGGTCGAGGAATTCCGCGCGCAGATGTTCGACCGGGCGATCTGGCACTACACCACCATCATCGAGGACCCCGGCCGAGTGCCGGCAGCCCGGCGGCGGGAGTTCTTCGGCCGGATGGCCGAGCACTTCGCCCGGTTCCGGCCCCCGGGGTACTCCTATCCGCCGGGCGCTCGCGGCACGAAATTCCGTCTGGTGGAACGCGATGCCTTCCGGCTGTTCTCCACGCTGCTTCCGGCGAACCGAATACGCCTGACGTCACGTCAGACAGTGGCTCGGGCGGTCGGCGCCGGACGGAAGACGGGCCGCCGAGCGCGCACGGCACCGTCGCTGCTCTATTACCACATGCACAAGCGTCTTCCGATCGATGACGGGCTCGCCGTCTACGCCGCCTACTGGTACCGAGGCTACGCGTGCAATCCGCGGGCCATTTACGAGGCGGCGCGGGAACTGGCCCCGGAGGTACACGGGGTGTGGGTGGTGCGGAAAGACGCGGTCGACTCGCTGCCCGCCGGGGTGGACCATGTGGTGGCCGGGTCGTTGCGCTCCCTGCGCGTGCTGGCTCGCGCGAAGTATCTGGTCAACAACGTCAACTTCCCGCACTCGGTCTCCAAGCGCCGCGAGTCGGTGCACGTGCAGACGTTGCACGGTACCCCGCTCAAGGCGATGGGGCTGGACCAGCAGCGGTACCCGGTCGGCGCGCAGGACATGAACTTCGCGCGGCTGCGCGAGCACTCCGCACGCTGGGACTTCACCATCTCGGCCAACCCGCTCTCCTCCGAGGTGTGGCAGCGCGTCTATCCCGGCCAATACGAGTTGCTGGAAACCGGATATCCGCGTAACGATCGGTTCTTCCGCGCAGGCCCGGAGGAGATCGCCGGCATCCGCGCCGACCTCGGCATCGCGCCCGGGCAGACCGCGGTCCTGTACGCGCCGACTCACCGGGAGTACGCGGCAGGCTCCGAGCCGCTGCTGGATCCGTCCCGACTGGCAGCCGCGCTCGGGCCGGAGTATGTGCTCCTTCTCCGTGCCCACTACTACGACGTCGACGGCACGGGCGCGGCCGCCGAGCAGGGCGGCAACGGCAAGGCACGGGTGGTCGATGTATCGGCGTACCCCGTCGTCGAGGACCTGTGCCTGGCGGCCGATGTGCTGGTGACCGACTATTCGTCGATCATGTTCGACTATGCCAACCTCGACAGGCCGATCGTCGTCTACGCGCCGGACTGGGAGACTTACCGGCGCACCCGCGGCGTTACCTTCGACCTGATGGAGCAGCCGCCGGGGGCCGTCGCCACGACGGAGGACCAACTCATCGAGGTGTTCCGCTCCGGCGAGGCCGACGCAGGCGCGTCGGCCAAGGCGCGAGCCGAATTCCGTCGCCGGTTCTGTGTGTTCGACGACGGCCACGCGGCGGAACGGGTGGTGCGGCGGGTTTTCCTCGGCGAGACGCTCTGACCGCCACCGCCACCGCCACCGCCACCGCCACCGCCACCGCCGACGGTCAGCGCTTTGGTTTGTCGGAGAGGACTACCGGGGCCTCGTGACCTGTCTCGGCTGCGGCGCGAGCCAGGAGACTGTCCAGTGCCCGTTCGAAGAGGGCGAGAGTATCCGATTCGAACGGGCCCAGCAGGTAGCTCCGCACCCGTCGACGTTCGTCGGCCAGCGGATCGGCCCCGTCCTTGCCCAGATGGTCCAGGATCTCGTCGAGTTCTGCGGGATCCGCGCCCAGCAGGTAGCCGGCCGCCGCCGCCGGATAGCGCTCGCGGAACTGCTCGGCGCCGAGGCCGGCCGGGTTGGTGACGGCGTACGGCTTGTCGGTGACAAGGAAGTCCGTCACGACCCCGGATATGTCACCGATGAGCAGTTCGGCGTGGTTGAAACAGTCGTACAGGCTGGGGGAGGACCCAGTGGCGACGCGGTGCCGCCACCAGCCTTCGGCCGCCCAGTAGGCGTCCTGCCAGGCGGCCAGCGCCGACTCCCAGGCGGCGCCCGGCGGCAGGGCAGGGGATCCTGCGTCGCGCGCGGCCTGCGCCTCGTCTCCCCGCCCGCCGCTCGGCTGTCGCAACTCCTCCAGGCGGCGTGCGAGCTGCGGGAGCTGGACCGCCTTCGCGGTTCTCTCCCTCTGCTCGTCCTCGGCCCGGCGCCGGAATTCGGGTAGCGCGTCCCGGCTGGCGTTCGCCTGGTCGATCATCGTGAGGATCTCGGCATGCGCCGTTCGCGCCCGCCGGTTCAGGGTGCCGGTCAGCGGGTGCGGCCGGTAGATCAGGCGGACCCGCGGCACTCGCTCCAGCAGCCTCCTGACGATCTCCGGTCCCATGCCGATCAGCGACGTCGCCGCGCCCGGATCGCCGTGGAAGCCCTCCCAGGTCGGCGCGTACAGCACCGTCGGCATCGGGGAGAGGGGACCGGCGCCGGCGGCGTCCACCGGCCACAACGGCGGGCGGCCGACCTCGACGACGTCCGCGTCGGCCACGCCGACCCGTGATCGCGCATAGCGCTCACGCCCTGCCGGCCCGGCGACCCACACCTCGTCGTACACCTTGGTGAAGGGGTTGAAGCTGGTGGGTTTGTCACTGTCCCCGTGACCGAGGTATGCCGTCCGGAAGTCGGGCTGACGCAGCAGGTGGGTGTTGTTGGCGGCGTTGGCCACGAACAGCGCGACGTGCGCGCTCGGCAGCCGGAAGGCCGTCAGATCGTTCCCCAGCGGCAGGCACACCACAGGCCGGGACGTCGGATCAAGCCTGGGGAGCATCTCGCGCTCGCGCAACACGACGACGACCCGCCGGTCGAGCCGATCCAGCGTCGGCAGCCATCCGTTGAGCTGGTAGGCCGATTCTATTGCCCCGGAGAAGTACACCAGGACCTCGGGTGCGTAGGCCTGTAGCTGTTCGTTCACTGTCCGTAGCACGGCGCCCTTGTTGGCCAGATGTCTGATGCGCCACGCGTGCCGGGCCAGCCACCCGGTCGTGACGAGGCCGGCAAGCAGCGCGATCCCGGTACCGACCACCGCCCACCGCAGGTCCGCCACCGCGGCGACCGCCACGCCCGCGATCAACGGCAGGTCTACGAGCGCAAGCGGCCCGCGGTGCAGATCCATCAGGTTTCGTGGCGGTGCGTTCGGGATCCGCAGCACGGACAAATCCACGTTGCGGGTCACCACGGGCAGCCGTCGACACCACCAGACGAACAGCAGAAGCGCCGCGAAACCCACCCGGAGCACCTGCAGCGCGAGGAAGCCGAAGACGACGACGACAAACGTACTTGTCCCGGCCTCTCCGAGGCGGGCCAGCAGCACGAGCGCTGACGCGCCCCGCACCACCGAACCGGCCGTGACGCTCACGCACACCCGGCCCAGGGGGTTCATCGAGCCGACGATCCGGCGCAGCGCGGGGGGCTCCGCGAGGTAGCTCGCCGCCGCGAACGCCGCGAACGCCCACCCATTGGGCACCACCGCGGCCACAAACAGCCCGAGCAGCGCGAGCGGCAGCCCGACGATGCCCACGGCGGTCAGCGGGGACACTTTACCCAGACGCTCGCCAAGCCGGTTCCTCGGGGCCTCCGCTTTTATTACCACCCGATGGTTTTATCAGAGCCGCGCCGCCCGACGTCGCCCACCCCGGACTCCGACGCCCCCACGGACGTGCCGGGGGCCCGGCCGGAGCCGTCCGTCCCAGGACTTCGTACGGCCGGTCTCCAGGCCTGTACCACGGCGATCAGGAAACACCGGGATGGCTCAGCTACACAGTCACCCGGCCCCGCGGAAGCACCAGCGGATCTGCACATATAGCGCCGAATCGCGGAACGGACTCAGTCACCGCGATCCGCTGGTATTCGACGAACGGCGCAACGTCGCCCTCGTACAATTCACGACTGACCTGCGTGCCGTCCGCCTCACAGTGCATGACCACTACCGTGCAGCGGTCGAGCACGGAGAAGTCTCCAATGCCATCCGGCAAGGGACTGAAAATACTCGGCGAGCGGCCGAGAAATGATATGGACGCGGTGCGCCTTCAGTCCTTCCGTGTGGCCGGATGAGTACGTACGTGCGTCGATATGCCCGCCCGCCCGAAAGGCAGCCGGACTTTCTACCTCTTGCGGCATGAGGTACTGAGGCACAGTCTCAAGCAGCCATACCTAGTGTCTCGTGATCCTGCAGTCGTTACTTTGATCGATGGGGCTCGTTGGTTCTGGCATGGAGCTCTCTGTGGAACAGACCGCTGAGTTGCGGGAGTTGGTGAACAGTCGCGACGTGCCGGCT